>NZ_PVBM01000017.1 GCF_002968575.1 Neorhizobium huautlense
ATCATAAGGTGCAGTCACGCTTTGCTCTCCTTCACTGAGTTCGCGAAAACCCAGGAAAGGTAAGCCAAACGGCGCAAAGCGTGACTGTCCTAAGATCATCTGCATCTCAGAGATCCGTTCTCTCCATGGACGTGGCCTCTTTCATGCCACCTCCTTTCTCAGGGTCTGCTTCAGATCATGCCGCCATTGGCACGGAGTACCTGGCCGTTCACCCAACCGCCTTGAGGGCTGGCGAGGAACGAAACGACCGAAGCGATGTCGTCCGGCTGACCCAGGCGCCCCAGCGGTATCGTCCCGACGATCCTCTGGACCAGTTCATCGGACTTGCCGGTCATGAACAATTCGGTCTCCACCGGGCCGGGCGCGACCGCGTTGACTGTGATGCCGCGGCGGCCGAGTTCCTTCGAGGCAACGTGCGTCATAGCCTCGACGGCGGCCTTGCTGGCCGCATAGACGCCGTAGGTGGGCCCGTACGCGCCGACGACGCTGGATGAGAAGTTGATGATACGTCCGCCGTCCCTGAGCCGGCCGGCCGCTTCGCGCATGGCACGGAACACGCCGGTCAGGTTGATCGCAATCTGTTGCTCGAAGCTCGCGTCGTCGGTATCGGCAAGCGGCGCCAGCTTCAGGATGCCCGCGTTGTTGACGAGGATGTCGACGCCGCCGAAAGCCCTTTCCGCGGCGTCGAACAGATTGGCCGCGGCCTGCCCGCCGGCCATATCGGCCTGCACGGCGACCGCCTTGCCGCCGCTCGTCTCGATCTCCGCAACCACGGCGGCCGCAGCGTCATGGCTGCTGGAATAATTCACCACGACCGCGATGCCGTCCTGTGCAAGTTGCAACGCGATGGCCCGGCCGATTCCCTTGGATGCTCCGGTGACGATCGCGGCGCGTTGTCCTTTGATGGTCATGTCATAGTCTCCTGGTTGACGAGCAGGAGATATTGCCGACACCAAAGAAGAACAATCGGGTGGAGATTGACATGAGAATTCGGCTGTGGTGAACAAAGCCATGGACCGGCTTGACCGCATGCAGCTCTTTATCCGGATTGTCGAGCGGCGCAGTTTCGCTGCTGCGGCCTCAGACCTCGGCCTTGCCCGGTCTACCGCCACAGAAGCAATCAAGCAGCTGGAAGACGACCTCGGCGTTCGGCTTCTCGAGCGAACGACCCGGCATGTCGCGCCGACGCTGGACGGCGCGGCCTTCTACCGGCGCTGCGTTGCGATCCTTGCGGAGCTGGACGAGGCGGAAAGCGCCTTCCGCGACATGCAGCCCCGAGGTCTGCTCCGGGTCGACGCGCATCCCCTGCTGACACGCACGTTCCTGCTGCCGCAGCTCAACGACTTCCTTGATCGCTACCCTCTGCTGGACCTGCAGATCGGTCAGGGCGACCGCCTGGTTGATCTTGTCAGGGAGGGTGTCGATTGCGTCATTCGCGCCGGAGAGATTGCCGACAGCGGCCTGATCATGCGACGGCTGGGGATGATCACCGAAATCACCTGCGCCAGTCCGGGATATGTGGAGAGGCACGGAATTCCCCGATCGCCCGATGCCATGGACGGGCATCGCGCCGTCGGGTTCATCTCTTCGCGTACGAGCCAGATCATGCCGCTCGAATTCACGGTGGGAAGCAATGTTCGCCACGTGACCCTGCCGTGCCGGCTGACCGTCAACAACTCGGACACCATGACCGATCTCGCCCGCCTCGGTTTCGGCCTGATCCAGGCCCCGCGCTACCGCCTGCAGCGGGACCTGGACGAAGGAACTCTCGTCGAGGTGCTTGCCGAGTTCCCTCCCCCGCCGACACCGCTTTCGGCGCTCTACCCCCAGAACCGCCAGCTTTCGCCACGGGTGCGGGTCTTTATCGACTGGGTCGTCAATCTGTTTTCCGAAGCCGATTTGTGACTGTTGTGGAATGCCTGTTCAACTGAAGCAGATGCTCCCGGTGTTAGCGCCGAAGATGCGAGTGTTTTTTTACGAGCGCATCGCCCTGGGCACAAACCGCGATCTGGTGGACGTGACCACCAGAATTTCGCGGCTTATGGCTAAAATGCCTTCAGATTTGTTCATCGGGTATTTCCCCGTGGTCCTTCAAGATAGCGACCACTGCAAAAGCTCGTTAATCCGATGACTCTCCAATTTCGTTTTGGCCTGGCCCCGATCGTCCCGCATATCAGGATGGCAGCGCTCCGCGCCCTTGTCTTCGCAACTGGAGCGACCGCGGTCGTTTGGCTATTGGGCGTACTTATTCCCGAAGGCCTATTTTGGCTGGAATTGACGGTCGTGGCGTTCATATCCGCGGCCGTTACATTTCCGTTCCAGTTGGCGTTTTGTCTTCGCAGCGAAGCGCTTCGTGATACCCAGAAAGAACTTCAACACGTGCTCCACCATGATCCCGTCACGGGCACAACGCGCGCCGACGAATTTGCGAATTCAGTCGCGCATGCGATAGACCGCAGGCGCGTAAGCACGGCGGAAAACTCGGATGGCGTCATGCTCGTTCTCAGGGTCGATAATTTCGATGAGATCGGCCGCCGCTATGGTCCGCAATGGGCCGATACGTTGCTTCAATCTATTGTTCGGATCGTATATTCTTCCGTGCGCTATGGGGACCTCGTCGCCCGCCTTGCCTCCGACGAACTCGGCATCTATCTGCCCGGCACGACAACGGAAAATGCCCGCAACATCTGCGAACGCATCCGCGCGCACCTGAAGGAGACAACGTTCACCGCCGGGCAAGAGCGCCACATATCGGTGACGGTGCGGCTTGGCGGTACCAGGGTCGGAGATCAAGCAGACTTTCAGGCGCTCCGCGAGGCTGCCAACCGCGCCGCCCTCGCGGAGGAGGAAGCCGGCTCGCCCCTATTCCGGGAGCAGTTCTCGTGAACGGGAGGTTTTCCGGTCCGCCGCGGTGGCCGTAACGCCGGCGGGGCTCAACGTGCCGCAACGCCAGACGCTATAGACCGGTTGCGTGTCCCAGTCGTAATAGAAGGCCGCTTTCAGCCTTCCCTTCTCCATCAACTCCGCGAAGCTGCGGCGCACAGCACGGACCGCCGCTTCCCGCTCGCGATCGTCGATCGGGCAGGTAGATGCGGTGTTGGCAATGCCCCATTCGGTCACCCAGCATGGCTTGCCTTCCCCTTCGGGCCGGCAGAAGCCAAGCAGCGTGGTGACGTAACGTGCAAGCGCAGCGTCATCCTTACGTCCCGGATAAACATGAATCCCGTAGGCGTCGACCAGCCTGTCGATTCCGCGTTTCTGCAGGAGTGAAATGAACTCGCTGGGGTCGAGCCGCTCCATCCCGCGGTGATCGGCCTCGCTGGTGCCGACATCGGAAAGACCGGCTGAAATGAGCAGTGCGTCGTGGTTATGCGCCGTCGCCTGCAACTCCTCCCGCGTGATGCGGACAGCGGCGACATAAGCCTCCAGCCCGCGCTCGAAGGCCGAACGGTCTGCGACTTCCGATGCGTTGCGCGGTGTCCGTCGCCCCGGCTTTTCGTAGACGATGAGGTCGCCATTGTAGGCGCTGTAGTTGATCTCGTTTCCGGGCTCGACGGCATCGATGCGAATACCCATGTCGTCAATCCGGCGAAGCGCCGAGCGCAGTTGCGCCCGGTAAAGACCCAGATCGAGATCCGAAAGCCGCTGAACATCCCAGATACGCCCGAACCCGGCTCGGGGAGCTGCCGCGGCAGGATAATAATCCTTGTTGCCGAGCTGGATTTCCAAAAGGATTTTCAGCCCAAGCCGCTCGGCGATCTCGATCGCATCGATGCTCTTGTCCACCGGCCGCGACAGCGAAAGCCGGACATGGGTGATGCCGCTTGCCGCGATGTCCTTCAGGACGCGCTCCTGATCGGCGCGGGAAAGCCAGGCAAGGTTGACCCGGTTGATGCCGATGCGATCCGACAGCGCATCGTCCGCTGCCGCCGGCGGCACCGGGCCAAAGGCCGAGAGCAGCGTGAGCAGGCAAAGGACAAACGCACGCACCTGCGCCCTCTCCCTCATCCGCTCAAAGTCCGATCTGCCCCAGGGCATTTCGGAAATTGGCCTCGCAGGCGGAATAGCGGTCGATAACCGCTTGCGTGTCGATCTTGCCGAGGAAATTGGCGAGATAGGCACGCTTGTCGGCCTCACGGTTCCAGGTCGCCGCTTCGATATAGGGGAAGCCGATGAATTCCAGCATTTCCCGCATGCGATCGTCAACCGCGATCATCAGGGCGGGCGTGCCGGCCTGCATGCCGATGATGCAGCCATGGAAGCGGCGACCGAAGCAGAGGTCGCGCGCCGACATCGCCCCGCGCCACTGGTTCGTATCGAAATAGACCAACAGTTCGTATTTCCGCTGCCATTTTTCCGAATGCTTGTATTCCGTGCCGCCGGTGATGCGCGCACTCGATCGATCATAGACGATGTCGTTGTCACTGCCGGTCAGGCCGAGATTGTAGGCAACCAGTTCGTCCTGTACCACATAGCTTGCGACGCTGTCGGGCTTGAGCAGCGCATGGGCGTCAACGATCGTATCGGCGACGCTGCCGAGATAACCACCGAAGGCGATCTTCTGGGCTTCCGCCAGCGCCGGGTTGGCGAGTGCGGTCAGCGAGCGCTTCATGTCGTTCGGCGAGAAGTAGAGCGACGGGCAACCCGTCGGCTTGACGAACTTCATCCCCTGTTCCCGCAGGAATTCGGCAGTGAAATAACCGCGCGTCAGGAAGAAACTTTCCTTGTTCCGCAACACCTCCAGGAACTTCTGCGTCCCGGCCGGTAGCTGATCCTTGAGGCCTTCCTTGCGCTGGATGCCGATGCCCATCACCACGACCGGCATGTTCAGCTTCGCGAAAATTTCGGCTTCGAGATCGGCAGAATAACCGGGGCGCAGAAGGTTTGCAGAGGCGAAGACGCACAGATCGAACTCGCGGTTCACCGCTTCGTAGACCTCGTTCGAATCGCGGTTGTTGGCAAGATGCCAGAACGGCAGATAGGTGACGTCGTGGCCACGCAGGCTCTCGGCCGCGCCTTCGCCGATCAGGTAGTTGCCGGTATTGGCGATCCTCCTGACCTGCGAGATCAGGTCCTTCCTGGTCCTGGTCTCGTCGAAATAGGGTCGATGGATGACCCTCGTGCCGGAGACGTCCGCAATCGTCCGCTGCAGATAGGAGGGGATGCCCGTGAGCAATATACGCATGACTGGTCCTCTGAACCGAAGGTGTGATGTTGCGGGTTGCTAGAGACCGATGCCGATTTCGCGAAGCGTGGTACGGAAGGCCCGTTCGCGATCCGAATACCGGTCGACGAGTTCGGTGGTGTTGAGCTTGGCCAGATGGTCGGCCACGAACTCGGCTCGGTTCTCCGCCTTTTCGACATCGGTGGTATCGACGGCCGGCAGACCGGTGAAGCCCAGCATTTCACGCATACGGTCGTCCACCGCCACCATAAGGCTCGGCACGGCCGCCTGCATGGCGATGATCGAGCCGTGGAAACGACGGCCGAAATTGAAGTCCATGGACGAGGCCCAGCCGCGCCACTGGTTGTTGTCGAAGAAGGTACGGACTTCGAACCGTTGCTTCTCCCGCTCGGTGCCCGGATAAGCGAGGTCGCCGATCATCCGGCCCGATGCGGAATCGTAGACACGGCCCTCTTCGTTCGGCTCCACCTTCATGTCGAAATGGAGGAATTCATCCTGCACCACGTAGGGCGGCACGGTGCCTTCAGGCGCAAGCGCATTCGCATCGAGAATTGCATCCTGGTTGCCGCCGAGGTAACCAGAAAAGATCGTCTTCGCCTTGCCGATTTGGACGCTCGACAATTTCTTCATCGATCGGCGCATGTTGTCTGGCATGAAGTAGACCGATGGGCAGCCTGTCGGACGCACGAAGGAGAAACCCTGGTCCTTCAGGAAGCCGGCGGACTCGTAGCCGCGTGTCAGGAAATAGTGCTCGCGCTCCTTCAGGACGGCCAAAAGCCGTTTCGTTCCCTCCGGAAGATTGTTCTCAAGATCTTTACGGTTTTGCAGACCGATGCCGAGCATGACAATCGGCATGTTGAGCCGGCTCAGGACATCCGCCTCGGCATCCGCGGAAAGCCCCTTGCGCAACAGGTTGGCGCAGGTGAAGACGCAGATGTCGAAATTGGCGTTGAATTCGTCGAAGCCGCCACCGTTTTTGGTCAGATTGTAGAGATGCCAGAAGGGAATCTGTTTGGCATGCGGCGCCAGCGCACGCAGGGCGCCCTCGCCGATGAGGTAGTTGCCGGTATTGCTGATATTGCGAAGCTCCTGCAGGAACTCCTCTTTTGTTTCCGGCTGCTTCTGCCGCTCCGCATAGGAGACCGACAGACCGTGGGCGCCATTGGCAAGACGCGTGTAGTGACCAGGAATACCCGTCACGAGAATTCGCGGACGCATTCGAATAGACCTTTCTATTTCAAAGGAGCGGCCCGGCCATCAGCCAGCTGCCGCAACCACGGGGTTTGCCGTCGCCTGCGCGCGAAAGACCGCGGCGCGGGACAGTGACGAATTTTTCACGGACCTGTCGCTCCAGGAGATGAAATCCGAGAAGGAGGTGGTCCACGACCGATGCGCGGCGGTCCTGATGCAGCCTTCCATGAGCGGCGCAAGCCTCTCGCGATTGCTTGCAACCTCCTTGATGATCCGCGCCAGGTCCCTCACCACCTGCGGATCGGAAGCCGCATTGATGAGGATACCGTCCTCACCGTCCGAAATGAGCTCCTCGACCGCGCCGACCGCGGTCGCGATCGGCACGCAGCCGAGCTGTTGCGCCTCGGTGATCATCAGCGGCGCGCCCTCCCAGCGTGATGGCATTAGAAGGACGTCAGCCCAGCCCAGCGCCTTGATCAGGTCCTTGCTCGCAAAGACCGGCGGGCGCACGTCGACGCCGAGGTCCTTTAGCCTCTCACTCCAGGAGGCCCTGGAATCGGCAAGGATTTCCCCCCCGATGGCCCGGGCGTCGAAGGCGATGTTCGAGGCCCGCAGTTCCGAAAGCGCTGCCGCCAACCGGTCGATACCCTTTTGCTGATCGAGCCGGCCCATATAGAGAAGTCGCAGGCGGTCATCCTTGCGCTCGATCCGTCTGACGGCCAGAACTTCCGCCAACGCCTTAGGCGGCACCGAGAAACTGGCTCCGTTCGCAACGGCGAAAATTTTCTCGTGCGGGATGCCGTAGCTGTGCAGATAGATCTTGAGCTGTTCGGAGCAAGTCAAGAAAGCATCATAGCAATGCTCGTGGGCGATCGCTGCAAAGGGCTGGCCGGCAGGCCGCTTGAAAGCCGTGTTGTCCACCACGTGCAGATAGCAGACCGTGCGGGTACCTTCGGCACGCAACCGCGCGATGAGGGGATGCACGGCCATCACGTGGTTGTTGATGACGAGGTCGAAGCCGGAAAGCTGTCCTTTGAGCGCTTCCCAATCGACCGAATGCTCCTCAGTGATGAAATCCTGTCCCAAAAAGGAACCGGACCCTCCCCAGGCTGGAATTCCCGCATCCCAGAAGTGGATGTAGTCGAAGCTGGAATCGAATTCGTCAATTACGTCCATCCGGGACGTGCCGAGCACGAAGAGATGGGTTTCGTAACCCACCGCCTTCAACTCGCGAGCGGCCGCATAGACGACCTTTTCAGCCCCTCCGAACGAGGCGTTCGGAACCAGCAGCGCCACGGTGCGCTTGCCGTCATTATGCCCGAGCGGCAGGACCGGCGATCCTCCGATCTCCTTGCGCAACGCCTTGTGGAGGTCGGTATAGGGCACGAGCCGCGCGGGGCGCCAGGTCCACCGCCTGCCCGCCGTCTCACGCAGAGTGCTCGAAGCAATTGCGTTGAGGCAATTGATCATCACCTGCTGCGGGGTAATGAGAGAGCGGCGCGGCAGGCTTCTCGGGAATGGGAAGCGTACTTTCAGAACGGCCGATGTCGGCCAGACCTGCTGGCTTGCGATCGAGGAGAACCAGTCCACGGCATTGTTCTGGACCACCTCCTGTACGAGACGGGTCGATATGAAAACGAGATCGGCGGAACCGATCTTTTGGGCGCCCGGCCCATGAACGACCGGTTCGATCTTGCGCTGGGCGGCATCGTTGGCGAGTTGTACGAAAACGACGTTGCTGACCTCGCTCATCCGTTCGAGATGGGCAAGCACGTTCGGCAGCATGCGCGAACGCCGCAGAACGTCAAGCGCCGCCCCGCTTCCAGCGACCATGAAGGGCGGGAAATGTTCATTGTCGGGTTCGCCGATATTACCCCAGAAAGCAGGGATGATGTCGTCGAGACGAAGCATCGTCGGCGGCTTGGTTGGATCGGTGAAGAAGGAGATTGCCGTGTCTTCCGTTCGCGCAAACAGATAGCGGGGGCACTCCTCATGCTCGAAATCCACCAGCATCGGGCGCTGGAACAACGGCCTGTGGCGCTTGCGCAGGAAGCTTACGGATGTGGCGCGGTCCCGGTTGGCCTCCTTGAAGCGGCTCTCCGCCCTCAGCCTGTATTCGAAGACGGTGTCGTGGCAGGGCGTGCCGACGAAACCGTGTTCGATGCAGGACAGCCAGAATTCCCAATCCTCGAAGCCGTTCTGCCTGTCGTCGTTGAAGCGGACGCCGTCCTGGAAAACCTCAATCGAGATCATCGATCCCGTATCGCAGATATTGTCGGTGATGCAGTGGACCAGCCTTGAGTAGCGGTTGCCGTAATGGGCGCGCCAGCTCACTGAAAACGTGTCGATATTCGTGTAGACCCATCCGCAGCCGCTGGAGACGAGCTGCCGGTAAAGCGTTGCGATGGTGCCGGGAAGCACGCGGTTGTCGGCATCAAGGAAATAGACGGCCTTCGCCTCGGGAAAGTGGTCAAGGACGAAGTCGATGGCGCGATTGCGTGCTCCGCCAGGGCCGGCGTTACGGCCGAATATGACATGGACAGACGGATGGGCCGCAGCATAGAGCAGCAGTTGATCGAACGTCTCATGCCGTGGATCACCGTCGACCGAAACGACGATGACAGTCCGGCAGCCGTTGAGATTCGAGGCAAGGACAGATTCGATCGCTTCAAGGGCAAGTGCCGCATGACCGTAGAGGGGCATGGCCACGGCGATCAGGTCCGTCGGCTCCCTGTTACCGGACATCGGTAGCCTCCGTAAACTGCTTGACCATCCTGAAGCCGGACACCTTGAGCCAGGAGAAATCGACGGAATCGGTGACGGCGCGGCTGAGGATCATCAGGTCCATCGGAGCACGTACCGGTTCGTCCAGTTGGATGTTGATGTTGACAACCTCAGTGGAACTGACTTCGCGCCATCCGCTGAAGAATGCCGACGGTCTGGCCGTGCCCTTTCGCGCAATTTCAGCCACCTCGGAACGCGCATTCGAATTTGCCGGCGCCAGCAGGAAGCTGACCGCCGCGGGCTTTCCGTCCGGATGATCGATGAAGGCGCTTGCCGAGAAGGATATCGTTCCAGGCTCGACGGCGCGACTGACAGCGCCGGCCGATATGCCGCTCGACAACGGATGGCAGACAACGGCATGCTCGTGCTCGAGGAAGCGCACTGTCTGGAAATCCGGAACGATGGGCGTGACCGAAACGTCTGCAATCTGGGCCAACGTACCGACCGCCAGGCGATAGTCGACCGTGTACTGGCCTTCGAGCATGTTGCTCGGCGCGATCATGTTGGGTGTCCTGGCGGGCTTGACCCCGGGCAAGCCCGAGAACACCTTGAACGCCAGCGGACGCAGGTCAAGATCCGGATGCGGAATTTCGGATCGCGCCGAGTAGCGCTCGCCGGCGATCGGATAGCCGAGCGAAAGTCCGATGGTCTCAGGTCCAGTCGCGGAGATCCGCAGCCGCAGCGTGCGCGCAGCCCCTCCGCAGGCCCGGGGCAGCGAGAAGAAATTCCAATTCGGCACGAGCTGCGCGTAGGGTACTGTCCACTCCGCGACCCCTTCGCCGCTTTCGAGATAGCTCAATGCGACGACAAGCTCGCCGCTGATCCGGGGCACCGAATGCAGGTGAAGGGCAAACCCTGCCACGCCAAGGCTGGATACCGGCAGCAATTGTTCGACAAAGGCGGCCGTGAGCAGCTGCTCGATCCCCTCGTCCTTGGGATCGGCATAGGGATCGTGGGAGAAGATTTCCGAAACCGGCTCCCAGTTTCTCGCCTGGAAGGCGTCCTCGAGCGACCGGTAGTTTTCCAGCAGCGTTTCGCGTTCCCGGCGCAGGATCGCGAGCTCCGAGGTGATCGAGGCGCTGTATCGGGCGAGCCGGCCGACGCTGCCTTCGCTCAGAGTTCTCAGAAGCGGGAAACTGTCCGAGGTATTGAGGGGATCAAGCCTATGTATGGGTAACGCGGGGACGGTCCCCAACTGCTCAAGCAGCGCCAGACGCTCCTGCAGATCCGTCTCGCCCTCTTCGGAAAAGGCGATGGCGATCAGCGGAAAGGCGTTCTGCAACGTCGCCGGAGGATGGCCATCAACATCGAGGTAGACGACCAGATGCTCAATGTCGCTCCCTTCGAAGCAGGACCGATCCCGGCCCGATGCCGCTACCAGCTTTCTCGTCGCCAATCGTTTCCCAATGCCGGAAGACGTCAATTCTTGCACGCGCGACCTCTGAAGGATTATCTCGGAACAGAAACCAAAGGCGCCGTATAATCCGACGTTTATTCCGACCGGTCGGCGCCATATAACCAAAGCCTAACAACTAACATTGCGGTGCACAATAATAAAAATAGACGAAATCAAATAAATGAACTTCATATATACTTCAAAAATCTAATTAATTATTATGATGTTGTTGTTGATCTGGTGCGAAGTGGTTTCCCGGTTAATTTCTCAAGAAGATCTTGTTGACGACCAAGGCAATCCGCCAATCGAAAACGCCCCTCGACTGTCCGGCGCGCGGCGGCACGCATCTCGAAATGCTGTTCTGGATTTTTCAGCGCGCCAAGAATGGCCTCGGCGAGCGCGTCCGTATCGAAGAACGGCACCAATAGGCCGTTCCGGCCGGAGCGTATGACTTCCCGGACGGGCGCCGTATCCGATCCGATAACAAGGGCGCCGCACGCCATCGCCTCCAACACCGACCAGGACAAAACGAATGGATAGGTCAGATAGAGGTGCGCGGCCGAAATCTGGTAAAGCTGTCGCAGAACCGAATGCGGCACGGCGCCGGGAAAGAGGATGTTTTCCTGTGGCATGTCCAGCGATTTGAGAAGGTGATCCTTCCATGCTCCGCCCCCTGGCGGCGGCACACCATAACTGACGCCATCTCCTCCGACGAAAACGAACAGAGCATCGGGGCGTTGGCGCACAACCTTGGCGGCAGCCTCCAAAACCTGTGGAAATCCGCGATACGGCTCAAGGTCCCGTGCGACAAAGGTGACAATGGGAGGACCACCGGCGCTCAGCACGCGCCCGTCCGGAAGCGTGGCCGAAGCCGTCGGGTCGGGTCGAAACCGCACCGTATCGATCCCCTCATGACACACCGAAATGCGCGCCCGGGCGTCGGCAGGATAGAGACTTCTCTGCCAGCGGGTGGGGCTGATGCCGGCTTCGACGGCCTCAAGTGACAAGAGCTGCGCGACGTTGCGCAGCCGCAGTCTCTTGCGCGTCTCCAGATCGGGCCGATCGCCGGGAGAGAACCCGATGTCCGCCCCTTCCGATCGGTAAAAGAACTCGCAATACGCCAATGCGGGCACCCGTGGCAGCACGTCCTTCAGGAACATCATGCTTCCCCAGCCGATATGACCGACGACGATATCGGGCACCAGCCCCTGCCGCACCATGGCGTCGAGCGTTTCGGCGACGCGATGGCCGATTCGCGCATGGTGATCCGGAACACCCATGTGTCGGGCCATATGCGGATCGGCGCGGGGACCCGATTCCGTTCGATGTCGAACGACGCGAACGGAAGGGATCTTCTGATCTATGGTCTCGGTGATGAGGCTGACCTCATTGCCCGCTTGTGCGAGTTGGGCGGCCAGCGCAGCGAACTGACCGAAACCCCGTCGATGAATAAACGCCACGTGCATCGCGTCTATTCTGCCATTGCCAGGCCCACGGCATTACTCACCGTTTAGACGCCGTACCGTGAAGCGCTGCCCCAGGCCAGTTCGAGCTGGTGCAATGTCTGGAATACAGTCTCCAGCATCCGTTGGTCCTGATCGCCTCGCTTTACCGCACGCTCGTAAGTCATCGCCGCATCTCGGAGATTTGCCCTGAGCTGGCGCCCCTTCTCTGTCAATTTGATGCGTGCCGACCGCTTGTCGCGCTGGGAAGCAACGCGATCAATGTAGTCACCGTCGCCTAGCTGCTTCAGATAATAGGAGACGTTGGAGCCGACATAATGCCCACGATCCAGAAGTTCGGCGACCGACAGCTCCGAATCGCCGATTGCCAACAGGATCATTGCCTGTGCCGGCCCGATATCGTCTACCCGAAGCCTGGTAAGCTCGGCCCGGATCAGGCCCGAGAACCGTCGGCTTGCCCGCTCCATGAGGCGAGCGAGCTCGAAATACGTAACCTGTTGGAGGTCCCCGAATTCGGCATCCTGCGGATGCCTGGGGTCTGTCTGTGCCACCTGACCCATCTGAACCGTTAGTTCGCCATTCAGCTCTACGGGTAATTTAGGCACAACTTCTTCTTTCATCCCACTCTCCGTTTCAGGAAAATACTTCAAAAATTGAAGTATTATTCAAATACCCCCAACCCTCCCAATCGCCATTAGCTTGCGCGGCGCCCCCGTTATGTGCCAGATTGGCAGAAGCAATACTATCCTTCGGTTTGGCTATAACGAATACGTCCTCCAACTGATTGATCTAACGTTAACTCGAGGCAAATTGCCATGCGCGATACTGTTCAAAATGAGACAAGAAGCAAGGGGCAAATGCGGAGAGGAACAAAGCAGGACAGCCCTGGATTGCTGATCGCGCAAGCCAAGCGTGTATTCCTATCAGGGTTGCTTTATGCAGTGGCATTGAGCGTGTGCCTCAACCTATTACAACTGACGATGCCACTGTTCATGCTGCAGGTTCATGACAGGGTGCTCAACAGCCAGAGCATGGACACGCTCACGATGCTGCTGATCCTAGCCATCGGCGCCCTTGTCGTGCTGGGTGTCCTGGAATTCATCCGAGCCCTCTCGTTCCAGGCCATCGGAGGCGCGCTCGTGCGCCGGCTGAACATGCCCGTGCTTGCCGCCGCCGTTCAGGCCTCGGTCGACCAGGGTCTCTCACGCGCGACCCAATCGCTTCGCGACATCGCGGAGCTTAGAAGCTTCCTCACCTCGTCGGCGGTCACGGCTCCCCTGGACGCCGTGTGGTCCCCGATTTTCCTTGGCGCCCTTTTCATTCTGCATCCGCTTTTCGGCCTCATCGGAGCCGTCGCGGCCGCATTGCTCCTGTGCGGCGGTCTGGTCACCTACATGTTGACGCACCAGCTCACCAAGGAAGCGAACCAAACGAATGTGGAGGCCGTATCGCGAATCGGCGCTTCGCTGCGGCATGCCGAAGCCATCGAGGCGATGGGCATGCTGCCCGCCCTGGCGAATCGCTGGCGCGGCCTTCAGCTGCAGGCCCTCGACGCCTTTGAAACGAGCGGAACCAGAAGCAAGGCGATGTCGTCCATCACCCGCAGCCTGCGGTATTGCATCCAGATCATCACCCTCGCGGCCGGGGCCTATCTTGTGCTTCAGCAGGAAATTACGCCCGGCGCCATGATGGCGTCGAGCATTCTCGTCGGGCGTCTCCTGATCCCCTTCGATTCGATCATCGAGAATTGGCGGCAATGGGTGTTGGCGATCGCCGGCTGGCGCCGCATCGAGGCCCTTCTGGGCGCGGACCTCGCGGTCCGTCAGTCGATGCCCACCCCGCACTCGTCGGGCGACCTCGTGGTCGATAAACTCCTCTATGCGGCTCCCGGGCTGGAAGTGCCGATCATCAAGGGCATTTCCTTCTCCCTCTCTCCGGGCGAAGTTCTGGGCGTGATCGGTCCCTCGGCAGCCGGCAAATCGACGCTGGCGCGCCTGCTGGTCGGTATCTTGCGCCCCACATCCGGCGGCGTCTTCCTCGACGGCAACAATACCTACCTTTGGGAGCGTGGCTCGTTCGGCGAGGTAGTGGGATATCTACCGCAGTCCGTTTCGCTTCTGGAAGGCACCATTCGGGAGAACATCGGCCGGATGGCCGACAGTGATCCCTACAAGGTGCTGGAGGCGGCGCGACTGGCCGACATCCACGAAATGATCGGGCGCCTGCCGCTCGGCTATGACACGCCCGTCGGCGACGGGCATCTTACCTTGTCTGGAGGACAGCGTCAGCGTATCGCCTTGGCCCGTTGCCTCTACAACCAGCCTCGCCTCATCGTGCTCGACGAGCCGAACGCAAATCTCGACGCGATCGGCGAGCGGGCCCTTATCCGCGCGATCGAGCGCGCCCGCGAAGGCGGCGCCATCGTCATCATCATCGCCCACAGGCCGGCCATCATGCAGGTCGCCGACAAGCTGCTCGTGCTCGAGAACGGCCGCATCACCCAATTCGGACCGCGCACATCCGTTGTCACCACCACGATTCCGGGCGAAATACACCGCGAGGTAGCCGCGATATGATTGAAAAGAACCCAGTTGCGGTCCGCCCCGATCTTTCCGAACGCCGCCTCCAGCGGTATCAGCCAATGTCGCCGGATGCCGGTTCGCCGGATCTGGAAGCCGATCCGTTTGACAACCGCTCGCCGCTCCGCCGCCTCGTCGTCGCGGGGCTCGCCACCGTCCTCGTGTCCTTCGGCGGATTTTTTGCCTGGGCCTTTTCGGTCGAGCTCAGCAGCGCCACAGTCGCCAACGGCACGGTCATCGTCGATTCGAAGCGGAAGACCATCAGCCATTTCGAGGGCGGCGTGATGAGCCGGCTGCTCGTTCAGGAAGGCGATAAGGTTTCCGCAGGCCAGCCTCTGATCGAATTGGAGGATACGAGAGCCCGCTCCAGCCTGCAGTCACTCCAGATCCGACGCATCGGCCTAATCGCGAAACTGGCGCGATTGAAAGCCGAGCAGACTGACGCGCCTCAAATCAGCTTTCCGCGCGAGTTCGGCGACGCTCGGGACGCTACGATCGATGATGCCGTCAGGGCGGAGACGATATTTTTCGAAAAGCGGCGCGACACCAAAGTCGGACGTGTCGAGGTCCAGCAAAAGACCATCGAGGAGCACCTCGAACATGCAACGTCACTGGATATCCAGATCCAGGCCGCCGACCAGCAAATCGGTTTCATCAAAGAACACCGGACGGCGACGGAAATGTTGGTGAAAAAAGGCGCGATACCGCGCACGCAACTCATCGAGATCGACTCCAAGCTAAGCGAGCTTGCGAGGGAACGGGGGGAACTCGTCGGCAACCGGGCACAGGCCGAAAAAGCCGCAGCAGGCGCACAGCTCGCACTGACCGGGATCGAAAGCGACTTTCAGTCGACGATTGCTGGCGAAATCACCACGGCACGCATCGATCTCGCCGACGTCGAGGAGCAGATCACTGCTTCGAAGGACGTGCTGCGGCGCCTTGAGATCCGCTCTCCGCAGGATGGCATCATCAGCGATATCCTGTTGCGCACCCCCGGCAGCGCGGTCACGCCCGGCCAGCCGTTGCTCGAGATCGTTCCGGAAAACGAGCCGCTGCTGGTCGAGATGCGAGTCAATCCCCGCGACATCGACAGCATTGGCGTAGGCTCCCATACCCAGGTCCGGCTCACGGCCTACAATCAGCGCTCCCGCCTGCCGATGGAAGGCACGATCACCTATGTCGCCGCCGACCAGTCTGTAGATGAAAAGTCTAACAGCGCGTTTTTCGTTGCGCGCGCGAAACTCGATCCGGCATCCCTTAAGGCGAACCCCGATGTCCGCCTTTACCCGGGCATGCCCGCCGAGGTGCTGATCCTCCACGCGTCGCGGCGTGCGATCGACTACATCACCTCTCCTGTCCTCGAAAGCTTCAACAGGGCCTTCAGGGAAGACTGACCTTCCGTGGCAGCAAAACAACCGCAGCGCAAAATGATTCAAAAATTGAAGTAATAAAGAAATAAAATACCGAAATTATACTTCGTAATAACCGATACTACCGAAACAATGTACCAATAGTACTCATATTAGGAAATTTATTTCCCGAGATATGACATTTTAGTTCCAGGAAATGCTTGCCTCGTTCTTTGTTGCAGTGCAGTGTTCAGGCGCGAAATCGTCGCACCCGCGCCGAGGACGCAGAACACAAATCCGAAGAGGAGAGGCAGATGGCCACATTGGAAGGCGGAGCATACGACGATGCCCTGTTCGGCTCGCGCTTCAACGATTTCATTCGCGCCCATGCGGGCGATGATTTCGTGAGCGGCGGCAACGGGCACGACATCGTGTTCGGTGGTGAAGGTGACGACCTGCTGTTCGGCGGAAAGGGACATGATTCCCTGTTCGGCGGCGAGGGCAGCGACTTGCTGAACGGTGAAGATGGAAACGACAACCTTGTCGGCGGCTGGGGGGATGACCTTCTGTACGGCGACAAGGGCAGCGATACCCTGCTTGGCGGACATGGCAACGACCTCCTGTCCGGCGGCAAGGGCGCCGACATCCTTTATGGCGGCGATGGTGCCGACATCATCGATGGCGGCGCTGGCAACGACCTCCTGGTGGGCGGTGCCGGCCATGACGTCTTCGTCTTCGACGGCGGCGGCGGAAATGACGTCATCCTCGACTTCAACGCCGGCGAGGATCTGCTGCAGATCTCGAAGGGCATCAATGGCCTCGACGTATCTTCGCCCGAAGACCTGGCCTCCCGTGTCACGCAGGTCGGCGGCAATGTCGTCGTGGACCTCGGCCATGGGGATACACTCACATTGGTCAATGTCGACGCCGACGACATCCATGCCAATCCTGAGAACTACTTCACCGTTCACTGAATATGATTTCTGCGCGCCCTGCCTCCTCCCGCGGGGCGCGCAACTCCGATCCAGAGGGGCAGCGTGTGACGTTCGACGACTCGATAGACGCCACTGACGTTTTCAAAAGCGCAAAGATTTTCCGGCTCGGCGCTGACCTGGCCGTCCTGATCTGGGATATTCCCCCAACCCTTCCCAACACAAAATTCCTGCTCTCGATGGAGCCGTCGCCGGTACCGCTCGTCAGCATGATGCTGCCGCTCGGCGACGGAAGGCAACGCATGTTCTGGGCGATGAGACCGGAAAAGCAACCGGTGAGCGTGGGCATTTGCACGGAACACGGCAGCACAGCCGAAACCTTGGTGATGCAGCCGGCGCGGATGCTCGCGCCCCTCGATGTGGAGGCGCTGTTCGACGATCTCGCGCCGGCTGCCCGCATCAAGTTTGTCAACAACCTGCTGACCGTGTGGCGAAGCGCCTTCCGCATCGCCGGCGACCATCTTTTCCACATGGTGGTCGAAGACGCCCTTCATGCGCTCGTGCCCGAACCGCAGCCGGCCATCATCGTCTGCCAGGTTGCCCAGGGGCGCCATCTGATCGAGACGGCCATCAACCCGGATCTCGGCGACATCACGGCGATCTATGCGGTCGGCGCAGCTTCGATCACCCGCATCGCCGTAAGGCTTGTCCTCGGACGGAACGGGAAAAACGGCCTGCAGCCATGCCATTTCATCGCGGAGGCGCCCTCTCCTTCCCCTCCGCTTCTGGTCGTGCTCCTGAGCAAGAACGGCACCGCCATCCGCCAGCTTGCGGACGGCAAGCCGCGCTATCCTAGTCTTCAGAGTTGGTGGGGCAAAAATCCTGAGGCGGTAGAGCTGCGCGAAATGATCGTCCGTCAGCTCGCCGCGTTGCCGGAAAGTGGTGCCGCCACCGCGATCGACCTTCAGGTGCGTTCGCCGCTGGCGTCAAGCCGGATCGCCAAGTCATCGATGCATCCCTCCGGCGAGGTCGATCTAGCTCTGACGCTCGACGGCGGTCTGCTGGCCGGCGGCTGGTTCCATGCGCCGTCATCGGCATTCGCCGGTATAGACTACGTCAGGGAGGACGGCACGGTCGTGCCGCTCGATGGCAACAGCTATGAATTTCCGGCATGGGCTCAGGGCAAGGATGAGAAGAGCAAGACCGATGTGACCGGTTTTGTTGCCTGGGTCCCGCTGTCGGAGTCGCCGGGGCCTCTCCTGCAGCCGCGGTTTCAGATGCGCCTTGCCTCGGGAGCAATCAGGCCGCTGATACCCACGCCGCAACCTTTCGAGCCTCCGGCACAACGGAACCATCTCCTGCGCGCCGTGCCGCCACAGCATGCGGTCGACGGTGCCTTCCGCACGATCCTCGCGCCTGCCCTGCAAGACATAGAGCGGCGGCTGGGCAGGACCATCGAGGTCGCCTGCACGAAGGACTACAGTCTGCCCAGGAGCGCGCCCCTCGTCTCCATCGTCGTGCCCCTCTACAAGGTTCTCGATTTCCTGCGTTTCCAGCTGTCGGGAATGGCCACGGATCCTTGGCTCGTGGCCAATGCGGAGGTCATCTATGTACTCGACTCGCCGGAGATCCAGGATGAGACGGAGCACCTGCTGGGCGGCCTGCACCTTCTGCACGGGTTGCCGATGAAGCTGGTGACCATGAATCACAACGGCGGTTATGCGCGTGCCTGCAATGCGGGCGCACGTTTCGCACGCGGCGACATACTGGTCATGCTCAATTCGGATGTCGTTCCGAGCGCACCCGGCTGGCTTCAGGTGTTGTCGCGGGGGCTGCTGGAAAGGTGCAAACTGGGCGCCGTCGGCCCGAAACTGATCTTCGAAGACGGCTCGCTGCAGCATGCCGGCCTGTATTTCGGCCGGGACCAGCGCGGGATCTGGCTGAACCACCATTTCCACAAGGGCATGCCCGGCGACTATGCGCCGGCGCAGCATGCCCGCGAGGTTCCGGGCGTCACCGGGGCTTGCCTCGTCGCCCGCAGGGAGACCTACGAACGCGTTGGCGGCTTCACCGAGGACTATGTGATTGGCGACTACGAGGACAGCGATCTGTGCCTCAAGATCCGCCGCCTCGGGCTGCGGATAGCCTATGAGCCGGCGGCCTGCCTGTATCATTTCGAGCGCCGTTCGATCCGCCGCAGCCAGGACTACATGCGTGGCGTTGCAAGCCAGTACAATTCATGGCTGCACACGCAGCGCTGGGAAGACGACATCACCGAGCTGATGGCTGGCCAATTCGGCAAGGACAATGACCGGCCCGTCGCCAAAGGTGTAAGAATCCGGGAAAGGAACGCAGCGTGACCCAGGCAGCACTCCTGCGTTCCACGAAACCGGCCCGGCTGATCGATGAAGACCGTGTTCGCTGGTTGATCGAATCAGTTCGGGAAAATCGTTTCCTGCCGCAACCGGAATCCACCAACGTCTTCGTCGGGGACGGAGATTTCCGTGCGATAGGAGCAGAATTTCTCGGCTACTTCATCCGCATCGGCGGCCTGCGCGAAGACAGCCGCGTGCTCGACATCGGATGCGGTATCGGCCGGATGGCCGTGCCGCTCACCCAATATCTCGATCCGCAGACGAGCCGCTACGATGGCATCGACCCGGTCGAAGGCGGTATCGGCTGGTGCCAGCGGACGATCACGCCCGCCTACCCCAATTTCGCGTTCCAGCGCCTGGACATCGCGCACGAACTCTACAATCCGAACGGCAAGATCAGCGGGAAGGCCTTGAGGCTTCCGTTTCCGGATCGTCATTTCGACTTCGTCATCATGACGTCCGTGGTCACTCATCTGCCGCCCGCGGAAATCCTTGTCTACCTCGCCGAAGTCCGCAGGGTCCTGTCGCCCGGCGGCCGCCTGTTCATGACTGCCTTCGTGGTCGACCGGATCGCGGCGGCAAACGAACACGGGCGGCGCGATCCCCGCCTCGCTTTCCGCCGCTACGGCGAAAGCCCATGCTGGTTCGTGCCCAACCAGCCGCCGCTTGCCGCGGTCGGCTTCGAAGACGGCTTTCTGGACAGGGCACTCGAACGGGCGGGGTTCTCCGTCGCTCTGAAATCGCTCGGCCACTGGCGTGGCACCACCGCGGGCCACCATCAGGACTTCATCGTGGCAAAGCGCCGGGGAAATGGCCGATGAGCAAGCGTATCCTGGTGGCCGCCCACAACCATCCGTCCCTTCATCCCGGCGGGACGGAGATATTCGCTCACGACTTGTTTCGGGCCTACCAGCGCGAGGGGCACGAAGCCCTATTTCTCGGCGCCACGAACCAGATCCATCGCGAGGCCAGACCGGGCACAAGCTTTCAGAGCATCGGTTCGGCGGGAGACGAGATCCTGCTGTGGTCGGGACACTTCGATCGCTTCTTCATGAGCCAGATTGATCTCTACGGTGTCGTACCGGACGTGACGGAACTGCTGCGCGATTTCCAGCCGGACGTGGTTCACCTCCATCACCTGCTGCTGCTCGGCGCTGAGTTCCCTCATATCGTCCGCCGCACCCTGACCGACTGCCGGATCGTCATGACGCTGCATGACTACTACCCGATCTGCCACCATGACGGCCTTATGGTGCGCACCGGCAGTAAGGAGCTTTGTTACCAGGCCAGCCCCGACCGCTGCCACGCCTGTTTCAAGGACATCCCGCTCGACCGCTTCGCGTTGCGCGAGCGCCATCTGAAGGCCCTCTTGAGCACCGTTGACCACTTCGTCTCGCCGAGCGCCTTCCTGAGGGACCGTTTCGTGCGGTGGGGACTGGAGGAAGACAGGATCAGCGTCATTCCCAACGGCATCCCCGGTAGAAATGCCGGCGCGCACAGAGAACTGCTCCAGGGCGGAAAGCCGGTCTTCGGATATTTCGGAAATCTCAATCCCTGGAAGGGGGTCACCGTTTTGCTCGACGCTGCGCGCCAGCTTCTGGCAGACGGCCTGGATTTCGAACTCCGCGTCCATGGCGGTGCGCCATTCCAGAGCGAAGCCTTCGTCGATGAGATCAACCGGCGCTTTGCCGAAACGTCAGACTCCGTGCAGTCCCGAGGACCCTACCGACGAGAGGATATCGGTGATCTCGTAGCCGCGGTCGACTGCACTATCGTTCCTTCCGTCTGGTGGGAGAACGCGCCACTCGTCATTCAGGAAGCCCAGGCTCAGGGCCGGCCGGTGATCGCCAGCAACATCGGGGGAATGGCTGAGATGGTCGAGCATGGCGTCAATGGCCTGACGGTCCCGCCCAACGATGCCCGGGCGCTCGCCGCGGCGATGCGGAGCATCGTGGAAGAGCCGGACCTGCTGCGCCGGTTCTCCGAAAATGCGCGCAGGCCCGACGACATCGACACGACCGCGCGCCGCTATCTCAAGTGGATGGAGACGGCACAGGTTCAGGCATGGGAGAGCGTATGACCAGTCCCGCAGAACGGCCGGATGTCGCATCCGAGCAGGACAACGCCAAGCCGATGAACGGTAGGGTGGATGCCGTCGACATGGGCAAGATCTTCGGCTGGGCCTTTGACCCGATGGCGCCGGATCAACGGTTGACCATTCGCGTCCTCCTCGACGGCAAGGTGATTGCCGAGGCCATCGCTGACCGCAATCGCCCCGACTTGCGGCGCAACGGTATCGGCGACGGCAAACACGCGTTCGAAATCGCCCTGCCGGATCCCGTTCAGTCCCGGGCGAGCGACATCGTCGTCGTGGCGCGAAATGGAAGCGGTTCCGAACAGGCCCTGCGCGTTCCCCAGCCAAACGAGCAGGCGGCTGAGGCTCTGATAGCCGCACCGCTGGCGAAAGTGCTCGACAAACTCGATCTCCTGATGGCGGCACAGCGGCAGTTGCAGGTCTCGCAGCGCTCACTGCAGCGCGCACCCGAAATCGATGCCGAGAAGACCGAGACCGCCGGCCTGACCGATGTCAACAACGCCATCGAAAGCCTCAAGGTGGATATCGGCCAAAGACTGAACGATCTCGATGTCCACCTGATGCGGCTGGATGGGGTCGTCGCGGGGATGGAAAAGAACCTGACGGCATTGCGCAAGCGCGCCAATGGCGAACTGAAGCCCCTGCTGCTGCTGCTGTTCGTTCTCGTGGGATTTGCCGCTGGCGCCAGCCTTGTGCTGGCCGCCAGAATCTGACCGAGGGAGGATAACGGCGTGCTCGATACGGAACAATCGCCCGCGGCGACCACCAACTCTCCGGTCGCGAGTCCCCCAACCGTCAATCCCCAAACCCCCAATCCCACGCCCGCCAGATATGGAGCCGGCAGGGCAATGCGCTCCGGAAGGGTTATCGGTTGCCGCGTCGACGAAACGACCTTGCTGATCATTGGCCTCGGCCACGTCACGGCTCGTGATGTGGTGCTGGGTATCGGTGAAGATCAGGCCGTCACGCGAAGCTCTTTCGTCACGGAATGGCGGCTGGCCGCGTCCTCGCCGCGAGTCAGGCACGGGTTTGCGGCGCTCCTGACGGCTGGCGACATGGACTTGGCCATGACCACGATCCGGTTCGGAGAAGAGGAGACGGCGACACGCTACATCTTCTCGCCGCGCCTCGCCCCTGCCGAGGAAGCGGCCGCGCTTGTCGTGGAGTCCGCAGGCTCTCAGTCCGTCGCCGTCCTCAACCGGCTCCTGGACGCGCTGATGGCTGGAGATGTCGATCGCCGCAGACTTCAAACAGTGACGGCGCTTTTGCGAGCCGCCCACGCCAGCGACGGTTTCATCGAGCTGATCGGCGAGAGCCATGATGGTGCGACGTTCCTGCAGGGCTGGAGCCGCGGCATGGCTCCAGGACATTGCCGGATGTCCGTGGTCGGCAACGTCACGCCGGTGGTCGCGGAATGCGGCATCGCCACCTTTCCCCGCCCGGACGCTCCCGATGGCGGGACCGGCTTCGTCTGCCTTGTCCGTGCCGACCAGGCGGGCCCCTCACCCGAGATCGAAGGCCTCGTCTTTCGAGGACGCGCCGGCTGGAGGTATGCCGCCGTCCATTCCCGCAAGCGCATTGCAGGACCGCTGGAAACACCCGAACACATCCGCTCCATTCTGCTGCGGACTCACGGCGCGCCAGACCTGCTCCTGTCCCTGCGGGCAGCCGCCAACAGCTTCGAGGGCAAGGAGACCGTTTCCGGCCTGCCCTATCCCGTCCGAATGGGAATAGACAGCGCATTCGAAGCCGATGGAGGAAATCTCCTCGTCACCGGCTGGCTTTACGACCCCGACAGTCATATCGCAACGGTCAGACTGCGCCGCCACAATGCCGCGGTCCGCCTCGACGAACGCTGGACGCGTTTCGACCGCCCCGACGTTACCGACAGCTTCAAGGACCAGCAGGACTTCGCGCCGGGCCTGCTGAGCGAACAACTCCCCCATGGATTCATAACCCATGCGCAACTGCCGAGTGAAGATGCGGGTGCGCCGCTCTATTTCGAACTGACGCTGCACGATACGCGCCCCGCGTTTCTGCCGGTGAAGCTCACGCGAGCTTCGGCGCGCCAGGCGGCATTGCGCCAGATCGGCTCCATCGACCCCGCAACCCCCGCGCTGCCGGCGATCGTCGATACGCAGATCGTCCCGTTCCTCAGACAATCCAGAGGATCGACACCGGTCATCGAGACGGTCCTGGATGCCGGCTCCTTCGACGAGGAGGCGAGCCCGCCGATCGTCATCGGGGCCGGGGAAAGCGATGAGGAGATCTTCCCGCTGCTCGCCCTGCTCGCGCTCGATCCGGAAACCCGGCGTGCGCCGATCGTCATCGCCATGCCGGCGGAGCGCTTTCGCAGGCAGAGTGCCCGCCTCAGGGAACTTGCGCGCTTCTATGGTCTCTCGGCCAGGCTGGTGTCGGCAAAGGGAACAGGCGACGTCTACGAAATGCTGGAAGCCGGCACGCAGGCCCTTTCCTGTGAAACCGTCGTCTCGCTTTCCGCCTCACTGATCCCACGCGAGGCGGGATGGTATGGCAAGCTGCTGGCCACCGCCGCGACGCTCAGGGGAAGCATCCTCTCGCCCGTCCTGGCCTACGAGGATTATTCCATCCGCTGGGCGGGATACTGGATCGATGACGGCAACAGCGATGAGCCGGTCGTGGGCCGCTATGCCGGCTACCCGCTCAAGGCCGTTACCGACATGAAGCCGACCCGGATTGCGGCCGCTTCGCTCGAGTGCTGCGCCATGCCGCGCGAAGCCCTGTCGCACGCGGGCGGCCTATCCGGCGGCTATCTGGGCGCGCAGGAAAAGGGACTCGATCTCGGCCTCCGCCTCAGCCGCTCCGGGTTTGACGCCTACCTGCTGCCATCTGTGCAGATGTGGGGCAGCGACGACGCGCGCCATGGTATCAGCGCAACTATGTCGGCGTGTGTGGAAGAGATCGATCGAAAGATCTTCAGGAGCCAGTGGTCGCCCATCCTCACCGCCGAAAAGAGGTCGGCATGAACGAACAGCTTCGCGTCCTTGTTGTTTCGCATGGGCACCCGACTGTCTCGCTCGGCGGGGCGGAAATCGCCTCCCATAACCTGCATCGCGGCCTGAATGCATTACCGAACGTGCAATCGGTTTATCTCGCCCGCGTTGGCCATCCGGTGCCGCGTCATGCGGCATCGGCGCTGATGAGCCTGCGCCTTGCCGAGGATGAGCTCCTGTTCCACGCGGACGACTACGACCACTTCTTCCTGTCCAACGGCGATACCCAGTCGATCACCCGCGACCTCCTGCGTTTCGCGCGCGATCTCAGGCCTCATGTCGTGCATTTTCATCACGTGCTGGGCATCGGTCTCGAAGCCCTCTATGCCCTGAGAGAGGCGTTTCCGCACGCAGCCATCGTGGTGACGTTCCACGAATACCTGTCCATCTGCCACAATCACGGACAGATGGTGAAACGGCCCTCCGGCCAGCTCTGCGAAACGGCGTCCCCCGTCGCCTGCCACGGTTGCTTTCCCGACATTCCCGTCTCTCGCTTCCTGAAACGGGAAGTGTTTGCGCGCGGGATGCTCGGCCTTGCCGACGCTTTCATCTCACCCAGCCGGTTCCTGGTGGAGCGCTATGCCACATGGGGCATCGAAAAGGACAAGTTCACCGTCATCGAAAACGGCATCGCCGCGGAAACATCCGCACCCGCGCGGGAGATGCAGGGTCCGAACCCGCGCCGCAACCGCTTCGCCTATTTCGGCCAGATGACCCCCTTCAAGGGCGCCGACGTCCTGGTCGATGCCGTTACCCGCATTCCCAAGGAAATATGGGGGGAGGATTCCTGCCTGATGATCTTCGGCGCCAATCTCGAACGGCAGCCGATCGAATTCCAGGAGCGGATGAAAAAGCTGATCGCGGATGCCGGTCACCGCGTCCGCTTCTACGGCGCCTATCAGAACGCGGACGTGCCGCGGCTCATGCGTTCGGTCGACTGGGTGGTCCTGCCGTCGATCTGGTGGGAGAATTCGCCCGTCGTGATCCAGGAGGCCCTACTTCATCGTCGGCCGATGATCTGCTCCGACATCGGCGGGATGGCCGAGAAGGTGCGGGACGGAAAGGATGGCCTCCACTTCCGCGCCGGCAGCAGCCAGGACCTTGCGGACCGTATCGTCGAGGTCCTGGGCGACAACCGGACCTGGGAGCGGCTGCGAGGCTCTATGCGGCGGCCCTCCGACCACCTTGCCTGCGCGAGCGACCACGTCAAGCTCTATCGCGCGCTGCTGCGGCGGAAGCTCGATGCTGCAATGACCGAGAGCCCCGCGCTTCTCTCGCACGCGCTTTGACGGCTCTCGTCTCGGGACCGTTGGAAAGGCTTTGGTCGCCGGAAGAGCGATCGACCGAACCCTTAAGCATTCGTTCGCAAGCTCATATGAAATGGAGGCTTCCTACATGCACATGAAAGTCCGCAAGGCCATCATTCCCGCCGCCGGTTTTGGAACGAGGATGCTGCCTGCAACCAAGAGCGTTCCCAAGGAACTGCTGCCCGTCGTCGACCGGCCAATCCTCGATTACATCGTCGCGGAAGCCTTCGCGTCGGGGATAGAGCATATCGTCATCGTCACCGGTCGCATGAAAGGTGCGATCGAGGACTATTTCGACCACGCCTTCGAAATCGACGCCTGCCTGCGCAGCGCCGGCAAGCACGGTCTGGCCGACCGGATGACCCAGGGCACGCCGGACACCGGGAGCATTTCCTTCGTCCGTCAGCAGCAGGCGCGCGGCCTGGGACACGCTGTATGGACGGCCCGCCAGATCGTCGGCGACGAACCCTTTGCCGTCCTGCTCCCCGACATGCTGATGGTCAACGACGAATCGTGCCTCAAGTCCATGATGCATCTCCATGACCGTCACGGCGGCAACATCGTCGCCGTGGAAAGATGCGCGCCCGAGGAGACCCACAAATTCGGGATCGTGTCACTTAAGTCCACGGCTGAAGGCCCGCTTGTGACCGGTCTCGTGGAAAAGCCGGCGCCCGGTAAGGCGCCGAGCAACCTCTTCATCTCAGGACGTTACATCCTGCAGCCGGAAATCTTCGATCTGCTGGAGAACCAGACGCCGGGCGCCGGTGGCGAGATCCAGCTGACCGACGCCATGATCGCCCTGATGGGAACACAGACGATCAGACCGTTCGAGTTCTGCGGCCGCACCTTCGATTGCGGTTCGCCCGCCGGCTTCGTCAGCGCCAACCTGCATATGGCCATTGCCCGCGCTGATCTCGCCGATCATGTCAGTATGGAAATCGAGGCCCTGACCTCGGCGCGCAGGGCTGTCGCCTGAAAAACGCATTCGGAGAGGCCGCGGGTTTCAACCCGTGGCCCGCTCGGCTATTCCGTTTCGCTCGCCTTCTCGGACCGGCCCCTTGTAGGAAGTTGCGTCAGCTGGCAGACTAGGCGCCCAACGGACCTGGCTGATCTTACGACTGTACCGCGCTCCGCGACCCGAGGCCGCGTGCGATACGGCCGTCCAGCTCCTCGATCCGCCGGGCAAAGCCGGCATTTCCCGGCTGGTATGTCATCGCGTCCACAAGCATGGTCCGCGCCGTCGCGAGCTCCCCGTCACGAATGTGGCGATTGGCCCGATGATAAAGGAAATTCGCTCGCTCGACCGGAGAGAAGGCCGCGCCGAAATGTTCATGAAACCGGTCGGCCCAGGCGCCATGCCGAGCGATCGCGGCCACGGCGATCTGATAGGGTCGCATCGGCGCCGTAACCCGGGCGGCACGGGCGAGCGCGCGGAGACTTTGAACATCGTCTTTCCTGCAGGCTTCGATCAGTGCCAGGGCGCGTGCCGTTCCGGCGAACGCCCGGACTGTTCCATGGCCGGTCATATGCACTGGCACGAGACGCACGGCGTCCTGCGCCCTGCTGATCCGGACCGCATGCTGGTGATCCACCGCATGGAACGGATCGAAGAAAAGATAGGCCCGGCCAGCCGCGTGATCGGGCGCGATCCTCATGTTGGCGTGAAGTTCGGGTGAGAAATGTCGCGCAAACCTGCCGTCGAAAGGCACGGCTTTCGGGTCGATCGAGATCTGGGGACAGAAGGCGATCGCAACGTCGGCGTTGAAGCGCCTCCTATACCGCAAGGCCGCGTAACCGCCCTGGGAATGCCCGTAGAGGATCCGCTCCGGTGCGGCGCGAAGGATGGGCGCGACCGCCTCGACAGCCTTGACGACACTCGCCGCCGGGAACCAGTTTGGTCGTCGACTGATGAAGCCGAGGGCCGAGATATCAACCTTCTCGCAGAACCGCTGCCCCCAGAAGCGGCTGCCGTTCGCCTTCATTTCCATCTCGTTAAAGGTGACGAGAAGATAGGGAGATGATCCCGGACGATGTATCACTTCTAAATTTTCATCTGAAAATACCAGCATCCGGCTGCCCAGCAGTAATTATCGTAAAATATACTTCAATATTTGAAATATACTATCCATCATCAAAATATGCGTAAAAACATGCTCGAAATCAACTACGGATTTATACTCCCCTCGGCTTGCTGCGGCAGGACATGAAGTCCGCGATGTGCCACGCACGGGCAAGTTTCTGCATATTTTTGGGCAAGAGGAATGCGCATCGAGTGGATAAGTACGCGACAGCTCGTTCATAAGAGGCTTGCGGCAGCATTTCGTTCCTGAGATCAATCCTTCCGTCGGCGGCTTCCATAACAGCTGCAAATTTTTGCTGCCCTTCCAAAAAGGGCTAGGATTGTCTGGTGAATCGAGAGACAAAGACGGCCTTGTCTTATGCCACTGCTTCAGGATGTCCGCATGCGCGCTACCGTAATCCCCGCCCCCCAACCCGTGCTTCTCGACGTCGATGGGATGATGGAACAGTTTCCGGTGCGCCGGGTGTATTGCGTCGGCCGCAACTATGCCGACCATGCGATCGAAATGGGTCACGATCCGTCCCGCGAGCCGCCCTTCTTCTTTCAGAAGAACGCCGACAACCTCTACAACGGTGACACCTTCCCCTATCCATCGGCGTCGTCCAATGTCCATTACGAGGTCGAACTGGTGATGGCCCTCGCCGAAGGCGGCGCGGGGATAGCGGTCGAGGATGCCCTCTCCAAGGTCTACGGTTACGCCGTCGGCGTGGATTTTACCCGCCGCGACCTGCAGGACAAGGCAAAGAAGATGAGCCGCCCCTGGGAGGCCGCCAAGGCCTTCGAGAAGTCTGGGCCCGTATCCGCCATCGTGCCGGCCGCCCGTATCGGCCATCCCAAGACAGGCGCCGTATGGCTCGACGTCAACGGCACCCGCCGCCAATCGGGGGACCTCAACCAGATGATCTGGTCGCCCGCGGAAATCATCGCCGAACTCTCAAGTTATTTCACTTTGGCGCCCGGCGACGTGATCATGACGGGAACGCCGGCGGGGGTTGGCGCGGTGGTCAAGGGTGATCAGGTAACTTGCGGCATAGATGGCGTCGGTCAGCTGTCGTTGACGGTCGCCTGAGATCGGCAAGGGAGGAAAACTATGCCGCTTTACGCACTTGGAGAATTTCAGCCGAAGCTCCCTGCCCCGGATCGCTTTTGGATCGCCCCGGATGCGAGCGTGATCGGCAAGGTGGAGCTTGGCGAGGACGTCGGCATCTGGTTCGGCTCGGTCCTGCGCGGCGACAACGAGCCGATCATCATCGGCGCAGGATCGAACATCCAGGAAGGCGTGATGATCCATACCGACCCGCGTTATCCGGTGAAGATCGACGAAGGCTGTACCATCGGCCACCACGCCATCATCCACGGCTGTGTCATCGGCGACAACTCGCTGGTCGGCATGGGGGCGACGATCCTGAACGGTGCGAAGATCGGCAGGAACTGCCTGATCGGCGCCAACGCCCTCATCACCGAAGGCAAGGAATTTCCCGACAACTCCCTCATCGTCGGCTCACCGGCAAAAGTCATCCGCACCCTGGACGACGAGGCAGTCGAGAAGTTGAGGCAGTCCGCCCTGCGCTATATCGAGAACTGGAAGCGCTTCGCCCGCGACCTGCGGCAGCTCTAGGCAGCGCAGGCGCTGCACAGCCCGCGGATCTCGATCGTCGTCTTGGCAGGCTTAAAGCCCTTGCGTTTCGCCCAATCGCTCAGGCGATGGTCCACCTCGTGGTCGTGGAACTCCGAGACATGGCCGCAGCTTTCGCAGATCGCGAAGGCGACCGAGCCGTGGCCATGACCATGCCCGCAGCATTCGCTTTCCGGATGGGCGCAGGCGACGAAGGCATTGAGGCTTTCCAGCCGATGCACCATGCCGAATTCCAGAAGCTTGTCGAGCGCTCGATAGACCTGCAGCGGCGCCCGAAAACCGTGGTCACGCAGCTTGTCGAGGATCGTGTAGGCGCTCATCGGCGCGTCGGTGCGGTTGAGTACGTCGAAGACGAGCGACTGGTTCTTGGTCAATACCGGGGCGGATACTGGTGCGTTCATCATCGCACTCCTTGGTTGCCGGCCTTCTCGGCCGTATTTTTCCCCAGGGCCGGGAAAAGGCTTAGAACGAAAAGTAGGAGCGCTGCGACCACGATTGAAGGCCCCGATGGCGTGTCGTAGTGCAGCGAGCCGAACAATCCGCCGATCACGGCGAAGGCGCCGATCAGCGAAGCCAGCACCGCCATCACCTCCGGACTGGACGAAAACCGTCGTGCGGTCGCCGCTGGAATGATCAGGAGCGAGGTGATCAGCATGATGCCGACGATCTTCATGGCGATCGCGATGACCAGCGCCATCAGCAGCATGAAGAAAAGCCGCGCCCGCGCCGGTTTCATGCCTTCGGCCTCCGCCACGTCCTCGCTGACCGTCGACGCGATCAGCGGACGCCATAGAAAGGCAAGCGCTGTGAGCACCACCGCGCCGCCGCCCCAGATGAGCCCGATGTCGCCTGGTGTGACCGCCAGGATATCGCCGAACAGGAAGGCGATGAGATCGATCCGCACCCAGGTCATGAAGGCGACGAGCACCAGACCGATCGCGAGGGCGGAATGGGAAAGGATGCCGAGCAGCGCATCGGCCGAAAGCGATTGGCGCCGCTGCAGCATCAGAAGGAGCAGGGAAACCGCGACCGCAACCCCGAAAACCGTGACCAGCAGGTTGATCCCGAAGAAAAGCGACAGCGCGACACCCAGCAATGCCGAATGCGCCATGGTGTCGCCGAAATAGGCCATCCGCCGCCAGACGACGAAACAGCCGAGCGGTCCGGCGGTCAATGCCACACCGACGCCTGCCAGCAGTGCGCGGGTGAAGAAATCGTCAAGCACGATCGCTCCTCCCGTCTGCGGTGGGCGCATGGTGGGCGTGATCATGTCCGACATGGCCATGTTGATGGTGATCATGGCTATGATCGTGATGGTGGTCGTGAGCGTCGTGGTGGTGTCCGTCGTCCGGATGGCAGTGATCGGTGATCGAGCCGTCCCCGTGCATGACGCGACCATCCGGCAGGTGGGTGTGGTCGTGATGATGGCTGTAGACCGCCAGCGAGCGGGAGTGACCACCGAAGAGCTTCAGATAGTCGGCGCTCTGGCTGACGACCTCCGGCGTCCCGCGGCAGCAGACATGGCCGTTCAGGCAGATCACTGTATCCGTACCGGCCATGACCATGTGCAGGTCGTGCGAGATCATCAGGATACCGCAGCCGGTCGAATTGCGGATCTCGCGGATCAGTTCGTAAAGGGCGCTCTCACCCGCGAAATCGACGCCCTGCACAGGCTCGTCCAATACCATGAGATCCGGCTTCCGGGCGATCGCACGGGCAAGCAAAGCCCGCTGGAATTCGCCTCCCGAGAGATGACGGACCTCGGCATCGACCAGATGCGGAATGCCGGTCGCCTTCAGCGCGGCAGCCAATTCGATATCGGGAAGCGGCCCGGTCAGCCGCATCAGGCGGCGGACCGAAAGCGGCATGGTCCAGTCGATCGCCAGTTTCTGCGGCACATAACCGATCCGCAGGCCCTGCATCCGGTCGACGGCACCTTCGTCCGGCCTCAGCACGCCGATCGCCAGCTTCGCCGTCGTCGACTTTCCGGCGCCATTTGGCCCTATCAGCGTCACGACCTCGCCGCGACGGATCGAAAAATCGACGCCGCGGACAAGCCAGCGGCCGTCGCGCCGAATCCCGGCATTGGCCAGCGACACGAGCCGGTTCTCGGATTGGGCCCCCAGAGCCCGATCGGTCATCAGCATGTTTTTTCCAAAAATCCTGTTGTCAGCCCTCATGGCACACGTTATAGCATAACGCAATTGATGTAATAACATTACATATCAAAACAAGGAAGCCATGCCATGAAATTTGCCGCCGCCCTTCTTTTGTCTTCCGCCGCCCTGGTGAATGCACCGAGCGCCTTCGCCGCGCCGGATGTCGTGGTTTCCATCAAGCCGATCCACTCTCTCGTGGCGTCCATCATGAAGGGTGTCGGCGAACCGAAGCTCATCGTGGAGGGTGCGACCTCCCCGCATACCTTTACCATGAAGCCGTCCAATGCGCGGACGCTGGAGAATGCCGACCTGGTGTTCTGGGTTGGTCACGGCATGGAGGCATTCATGGAAAAGCCCCTCGAGGCTCTCGCTTCGAAGGCCAAGGTCGTCACCCTCGAAGATGCGCCGGGGCTTGAAAAGCTGCCATTTCGGGAAGGGGGCGCCTTCGAACCCCATGACGACGGAGACGAAGCCGAAGACCACGGTCATGCGGCCGGAGAGCATGCCGATCACGCCGATGACGACCACGAGGCGGATCATGGGCATCACGATCATGAAGGATTCGACACCCACCTGTGGCTCGATCCGATGAACGCCAAGGCGATTGCAGCCGAGATCGCCAAGGCACTGGTTTCCGCCGACCCGGCCAATGCCGCAACCTATCAGGCAAACGGCGCGGCCTTGATGAAGGAACTTGATACACTGGACGCGGAACTGAAAACGACGCTCTCACCCGTCAAGGACAAGCCATTTGTCGTCTTCCATGATGCCTACCAGTATTTCGAACATCGTTACGGCGTGACCGTCGCAGGTTCGATCACCGTCAGCCCCGAAACTGTGCCGGGCGCGGAGCGTATTGGGGAGATCCACCAAAAGGTCACCGAACTCGGCGCGACCTGCGTCTTCGCCGAACCGCAGTTTGAACCGAAACTCGTGGCAGTGGTGACGGAAGGAACACCTGCCCGCTCCGGCACGCTGGATCCGGAAGCCGCGACACTGAAGGAAGGGCCGAACCTCTATTTCGAGCTGATGCGTGGGCTCGCGAGTTCTATGAAGAACTGCTTGTCACAGGGAACGTGACGGCTGTAACCACGAGGATCGCCGGACAACTTCGGCGATCCCTATCTTCGTGTCCGCACCGGTGACTTCATGGCTGCCGTAACGTAAATCTCGTTTTCCGCTAGGAGGAACCGATCCTAAAGCACCTGGTAGACGACATAATCGAAATCGGCACTCTTTGCCCGCCCGGACGTGTCGAAGGCGAAAACGCCGGCGAATGCGCCGGTAAAAGAGCCGTGTTCGCCCCGGCCGCCTTCGTCCGAAATAACCCCCGCATCCAGCACGGGACCGAGCGCCCGCCATTCTGCCGAGCCGGCGCTGTGCCAGAAGAACTGCAGGTCGTTGTCGCGGACTTCCATGGCGAGGTGGATTGGGGCCTCTGGCACGGAAACACCGCTTTCCACCGGAAAGGTCATCCGGCTGTTCGGATAGTCGCCGGGGCAGGAGAAGATCGTTACGACACGGCCAAGCTTCTCGTGGAGCGTCACGACGATCGCATGAAACTTGTGGCGATTGTAATAATGGGTCAGGCCCGCAACCTGCTGATAGGTCTCGGGTGCGAAATCCACCGCCGTCTCCGCTCGGAACGAATGATGCTCCTGTCGGCGCGCGACGAGCGACTGTTCGAACCAGGAACCGATGCTTTCGCGACCGAAAAGCCGCAGATGGCCCGGCCGCTCGGTCAGGCTGAAAAGCCGTTCCGGGTAAGGCGTTCGCAGCCACTGGAATTCGGGCGGCAGCTTGGGGTCGTCGAAGTCCCGTCTGATCCTGACTGGCCTCTCCTCGGTCACGGCCTCTGCCGGAGCCGGCACCTCGACGTCCGGGACCACGCCCCCTTGGGCCAGATAAAGCCAGTCATCCTTCCAGATGCACTTCTGCAGCGCAGTTTCCCGCCCCAAGGTGCAGCGTCGCTGCGGCGGAAGCGGGCGGCCGCAGAGATGGGTGTGATAGGCCTCACCATCCGGCGTTTCCACATACTGCCCGTGCCCTGCCCGCTGAAGAGCAGCTTTCGGATGATCCTTGGACGTGATCAGATGGATCTGCGGATGCATCTCATAGGGACCGTCGATCGTGCGCGAGCGGGCCATGGTTACGGCGTGGCTATAGCCCGTGCCACCCTCGGCGGTCGTCAGGTAATACCAGCCGTTTCGCTTGAACAGGTGCGGCCCCTCGACCAGGCCAAGCGGACTGCCGGCGAAGATGTTCCTGATCGGCCCCTTTAGCGCCTTCGTCCCCGGATCCCATTCCTGCAGCAGGATGCCGTCGAAGGCCGGATGTTTCGGCGCGCCGCCATAGCTTTCGGTGCGGTGGTTCCACTGCATGTTGAGGAACCACTTGCGCCCGTCGTCGTCATGGAAGAGCGACGGATCGAAACCCGACGAATTGACATAGACCGGATCGGACCATTCACCCTCGATGGTCGGCGAGCTCACGATGTAATTGTGTGCATCCTTGAAGTTGCCGTCGAGCCGCTTGACGTCCGTGTAGACCAGCCAGAACAAACCGTCGGCATAGGAAAGACATGGCGCCCAGATGCCGCAACTGTCCGGATTGCCGCGCATGTCGAGCTGGCTCGCGCGCTCAAGCGGCCGGCGTACCAGCGTCCAGTTCGCCAGATCCCGCGAGTGATGGATCTGCACGCCCGGATACCACTCGAATGTCGAGGTTGCGACGTAATAATCCTCCCCGACACGGCAGATGGACGGATCGGGATTAAAACCCGGCAGGATCGGATTGCGGATCATGTCTTTTTCCAACGACACAGGGGGATAAGCCCGGCGGGCGGGCCGCCGGGCGCTGTTTCATTCACTTGTTGCGGGATGGCCCCTGGCGCTCCGCCGAAGCCGCCCAGAGATTGATATCCGCGTCCTTTGCAAAAGTATCGATTTCGGCCAGCTCCTGTGGCGTGAAATCGGGCTTTTCCAGCGCCTTGACGCAATCTTCGACCTGCTCGGGACGGCTGGCGCCGATCAGCGCGGTGGTAACCCGTCCGCCGCGCAGGACCCAGGCAAGCGCCATCTGGGCAAGCGTCTGGCCACGTTTTTCGGCGATGGCGTTCAAGCCGCGAAGATTCCCGATATTTCTTTCGTTCAGAAATTCCGACCGTAGCGATTTGCCCTGGGCCGCTCGGCTGCCCTCCGGAATGCCGCCGAGATATTTCGACGTCAACATGCCCTGCGCCAGGGGCGAGAAGACGATCGAGCCGATGCCGAGATCTTCGATCGCATCGAGAAGGCCGTCTTCCTCGATCCAACGGTTGATCATGGAATAGCTGGGCTGATGGATGAGAATGGGCGTGCCGAGCTGCTCGAGGATTGCCGCAGCCTCGCGGGTGCGCCTGGAGTTGTAGGAGGAAATCCCGACGTAGAGCGCCCTGCCCGACCGGACGATATGGTCCAGCGCGCCGCAGGTTTCTTCGAGCGGCGTATCGGGATCGAAGCGGTGCGAATAGAAGATGTCGACATAATCGAGACCCATCCGCTTCAGGCTCTGGTCGCAGGAGGCGATCAGATATTTGCGGCTACCCCATTCTCCATAGGGACCGGGCCACATGTTGTAGCCGGCTTTGGACGAAATGATCAGCTCGTCGCGATAGCCCCTGAAGTCCTCCCGCAGGATCTGGCCGAAGGCTGTCTCGGCACTGCCCGCTTTCGGGCCGTAGTTGTTGGCGAGATCGAAATGAGTAATGCCGAGATCGAAGGCCCTTCGGCAGATCGCGACCTTCCGCTCATGCGGGGTATCGTCGCCAAAATTGTGCCAGAGGCCGAGCGAGATCGCCGGTAACTGCAGGCCGGAACGGCCGCAGCGGTTGTATTTCATCTTGGAATAGCGGTCTTCCGCCGGTTGCCAGGCCATGACGCCCTCCTCATGTCTTGGTTGGACGCGGGCGCGAACGGCCCGCGTCAAACACATAGCGGATCAGCGCAGAAGCGCCAGTGCCTCGTTGATGCCGAGAGCCGCAGGCTGCGTGCAGGTGGTGGACAGTTCGATGAAGCGGCCCTCCTCGCCCGACTTGAGGATCGAGGTCATCACATCCACGCCATGCAGTGTCCGCTCAAGCGAGCAACGGGCATCGCGACCCTCGATGATGGCGATCGCCATATCCGCAAGGCCTGCCGTGCGGTAATTGGCACGCGGCCCCTGGGGGCTTTCCTGGTTCAGGACGCCGAAGGGATGGTCCCAGTCCTCCAGGGGCTGGATATCCTTGTTGCGCCCGCTTGCCTCGACCACGCCGCCGAAGAAATTCGGATCGGGGACGAAAAGCGAACCTTCAGTACCGTAGAGCTCCATATTCGCATGGCGATGCGACCAGACATCCCAGCTGGCCGAGAGCGTGATCGTAGCGCCGCTGACAAATTCGAGGAGTGCGTGGATGGTGGTCGGTGTTTCGACCGGGATCACCTGGCCTTTCAGCGGCTCGCTGGTGATCGTCCGCGTGGGGCTTGCCATGGAGGTCAGCGCCCCGACGCGCTTCACCGGACCAATCAGATTGATCAGGTTGGCAATGTAATAGGGTCCGAGGTCGAGGATCGGCCCGCCGCCTTCCAGAAAGAAGAAGCCCGGATTGGGATGCCACATCTCCATGCCGGGGCTCATGACATGGCAGGTCCCGGACGTGATGCGGCCGATGCCGCCTTCGTCAATATATTTACGGGCAAGCTGATGCGAGCCGCCGAGGAATGTGTCCGGGGCGCAGCCGACCGAAAGGCCCTTTTCCTTGGCAAGCGCCTGAAGAGCCTTGCCCTCCTCAAGCGTCACCGTCAACGGCTTTTCGGAATAGACGTGCTTGCCAGCTTCCAGGATCGCCTTGGAAACGGAAAAATGCGCAGCCGGGATCGTCAGGTTGACGATCACGTCCAACTCGTCATTGGCCAGCAGATCTGAGATCGACTGCGCCTTGGCGCCGTATTCTTCCGCTCGAGCCTCCGCCGTCTCGTCGTTGAGATCAGCGCAGGCCAGCACTTTCAGGCCTTTGAAAAGCGGCGCCAACTTGAAATAGGTCGTGGAAATATTGCCGCATCCCATGATGCCGACGCCAAGTTCCTTGGGCATGAAAAACTCCGAAATCTCAGTGATCAATAGGTCTTGAAGGAGGCGATGGACCGCGTCAGCAGCCGGTCGATATCCTTCGGATTGTCGTGTTCGAGGACGTAGTGCTTGGCCGGTGTCTTCCTCAGCGCTGCCGCCAGATCCTTCCACGGCACGGTGCCGTGACCGACATCGGCCCAACCGTCCTCATCCGTATTCTCGCCGGCCGGAGCGATATCCTTGACATGCACCGCGGTAATGCGCTCGCCGTGGCGCTCGATCCAGGCGAAGGGGTCGGCGCCGCCGCGGATGACCCAGGCGATATCAGCTTCCCAGGCGAGGTCAGGACCGCCGGCGAAGATTTCCTCCTGCGGCGTCGAGCCATCGGGAAGCGCCTTGAATTCGAAGTCGTGGTTATGCCAGCCGAAGACGTAGCCGGCATCCTGATAACGCTTGCCGGCCTCCTGAAGACGCTTGCCGAAGGCGAACCAGCCCGCGGCGTCCGCCGGCCGCTGATCGGGCAGAAGATAGGGGCAGTAGATCGCTTCCATGCCAAGCGTCTTGGCGATCAGCAGCGCTTGCTGCGGCTCCTTTTCGAGAAGATCGAGGCCGAAGTGGCCGGTGGGCATGGTGAGCCCGTTGGCATCGAGATCGGCCCGCAAGGCCTTGAGCGACAGCTCGTCCATGGTGGCGTAAATGCCGCCGTAACCCTCGACTTCCGCATACCCCGCTGCGGCGACCTTTTTCAAAGTCTCGGACAGTGGCGGAAAGTTGCGGGCGCAATAAAGCTGGAAACCAAGTTTCGTCATGGTGATCCTCCTTGAGAAGAGCGTCAGCCTGCCGTCTGGCAGGAATGGAGATCGTAGATACGGAAATTCGGGATCGCGTCCGTCCGTGCGGCGGGCGTGAAGGTGATCCGGCGGCTTTCGCCGGCAGCAAGGTCGAAGGCATTGTCGGAATAGCGGCCGGCCGTATCGCTTTCGATCAATACGAAAAGCGCAAGCCCCTTCGCCTGTACGAGAAGATCGATCGCGCCGTCACCGGCAGGAGACATGGAGAACTCAAGGCCCGCCGGCTCCAGGTCGAGGGCTTTGTAGGTGCCGTGGACATAGTGCCCCTCTCCGCCCATCCCGTTGGATGCGGTAAAGGTCCAGGCCATGATTGAGTTCTCCGGCAGATCTGAAACCGGCAGCCTCAAAGCCGTTACCGCAGAGTCCGGCGTACAGACGGCTTCGATGCTCTTGAGCAGCTTGCGCTCGCCCGAAAGCGTCAGCAGGGAAAGATTGATGGTGACCGTGATATCGGCAGGCGTGTCGTTGACCAGCGAAATCTGGATATCCTTGCCATCTTGGGATGGAATTGCAGCCACCGCAACCGGCTGGAAGAAGCGCCGGGCCATGTAGTGCAGCACTTTCCAGCTGCCGCCATAGTCAAGGCTCGACCAGGAGGCGACCGGCCAGGTGTCATTGAGCTGCCAATAGAGCGTGCCCATGCAATGGGGCTTCAAGGACCGCCAGTAATCGACTGCCGTCTTGATCGCCACGCCCTGTTGCACCTGGCTCAGATAGACGAAGTTCGGAAAATCCTTCGGGAAGCGGAAATTGCGGAACATCGTGCCGGCGATGCGCTCGTTGCCGCCGACATTCTTCTGGTGGTGCTCCATCACCGGCGACGCGATGTTCATGTCCTTGCTCGCCGCATAGGTCTCGATGACTGGCAACGAGGTATAGGACTGGAAACCAAATTCGGAGCAGAAACGGGGACGGACCGAACGGTAATTGTCGAACGGCTTGTTCTCGTGCCAGACCGACCAGTAATGCATGTCTCCCGACCCGTCCGCATGCCATGCATCGCCATAATCGAGGTAGCCGGAGGCCGGGCTCGAGGGCCACCAGATGGCTTCCGGAGCCGCCTTCTTCAGTGCCTGCTCGATCACCCGGTTCAAACGGTCATAAGAAACCAGATAACGATCCCGGTTTTCGAGAGACTCCTTGAACCAGTTGAGCGCGCCGACCAGTTCGTTATCGCCGCACCAGACGACGATCGATGGATGCGAGATCAGGCGCCGCACCTGGTAATCCACCTCCGCCTCGGCATTTTCGAGGAAATCGGGCGTGGATGGATAAAGATTGCAGGCGAACTGAAAGTCCTGCCAGACCATCAAGCCGAGCCGGTCGCAGAGATCGTAGAACCAGTCGGCTTCATAGAACCCGCCGCCCCAGACGCGAAGCATGTTCATGTTCGCGTCGACCGCCGATTGCAACAGATCCTCGGTCTTTTGGGGACTGGTCAACGAAAACAGCGCATCAGCCGGAATCCAGTTCGCACCGCGGCAGAAGATCTCGCGGCCGTTGATGCGAAAGGCGAAGCGACTGCCGGCCTCGTCGGGATCGGTGAGGAGTTCGACGGTCCGTAGGCCGATTTGGCGGGTAACAGCCTCGCCAGGAATATCCACCGTCAGCGTGTAACGATGCTGATCGCCGCTGCCCGCCGGCCACCAGAGTTTCGGGCTTTCGATCTCGAAGACATGGTGGACAATCGTCTCGCCAGCCTCGATACCGCAATCGAGCCGCACCCGGTCCCCCTCGAGCTCGAAATGCACCGGTACGATGCCAGGATCTTTTGCGTAAAGCGTCAGAGCGACGTGAAGCTCGACCTTGCCTTCACCGTGTCTCTGCCTGGTGACGATATGTTCGATGCGAGCCGTATCGAGCTTGTTCAGCGAGATTTCGCCATAGAGGCCGAGCGGCGCGAGTGCGATATTCCAATCCCAGCCGAAATGGCATTGCGGCTTGCGCAGCATATTGCCGTTCGGGATCGGGCAGTTTCCCGTGGAATACGGAATATAGAAGGGTTGGCGCGCCTGGCGCTCTGCCGCTGCTTTTATGTTCGAATGGAAGTGGATGCGGATCGTATTTTCGCCGGGCTGAAGGGCCGACGAAACATCCGGCCGGTAGCGCCGGAAGCAATTGTCTGCCGAAAGTACCGGGACATCGTTTACAAAGACGATGGCGACCGTATCGAGATCGGTGATGTCGAGATACCAGTTGCCGTCCGGATCATCGACGATGAACTGCCGCTCAATCACCCAGTCCTGATGCGCCACCGACTGTACGTCGTTCTCGTTGCGGCCAAAATAGGGGTCGGGAATGATGCCGGCCGCCTTCAGCCCGCTGTGAACGTCGCCCGGGATCTGCATCTCGGTGCGGTGCGTTCCGTCGGCGGACGCAAGCTGCCAGGAGCCGGAAAGGTCTAGGGAAGATTCCATTGGCTCTGCTCAGATGCGGTCTTCTGTCTCGGCGTCGAAAAGGGAGGCCATCGTCATATCGAAAGCAAGCCGGACCCTGGTGCCGACGGCATAACGGCGAGCGCCGCCGATGCGCACCGACATGGTATGGCCCGCATGTTTGAGCCAGAGAAGGTTGTCGGCGCCCATCGGCTCCTCGATGTCGACTACCGCCTCGTGGACCTCGCCGCCCTGAATGTCGCCATCCACCTTGATATGCTCGGGCCGGACGCCCAGAATTACCTTGCGCCCTGCCCTCAGCGGCTCCGACGCATCGTAACCGTCGAGCGAGAAGCTGACGTCGTTCGTTCTGAAAACGATGCGGCCGCCCTCGCCCACCAGTTCTCCGGTCAGGAAGTTCATCGACGGCGAGCCGATGAATCCGGCCACGAACCGGTTTCTGGGCCGGTTGTAGATGATCACCGGGTCATCAAGCTGTTGAATCACGCCGCTCTTCATGATCGCAATCCGGTCGGCGAGCGTCAGCGCCTCGATCTGGTCGTGCGTCACATAGATCATCGTGTTCTTAAGCGACTGGTGCAGGCGCTTGATTTCGACACGCAGTTCCGAGCGCAGCTTGGCGTCCAGATTCGACAGCGGTTCATCGAACAGGAACACGTCGACGTCGCGCACCAGCGCTCGCCCGATCGCCACACGCTGGCGCTGTCCGCCGGAAAGCTCGGCCGGCTTGCGCTTCAGGAGCGGCTCGATCTGCAGGATGCCGGCGGCGCGCGCCACGCGACGATCGATCTCATCCTTGGGGACCTTCGCCACTTGAAGACCGAAGGAAAGGTTCTTTTCCACCGTCATCTGCGGATAGAGCGCATAGGACTGGAAAACCATGCCGATGCCTCGATCCTTGGGCTCCTCCCAGGTGACGTTCCTGTCCTTGATGAAGATCTGGCCCTCGGTGGGTTCGAGAAGTCCCGCGATACAGTTGAGCAGCGTTGACTTGCCGCAGCCGGAAGACCCGAGCAACACCAGGAACTCGCCATCGCGGATGTCGAGATTGAGGTTCTCGAGAACCTTCACCGAGCCGAAAGAAAGCGACAGATCGCGAATGGAGACGCTGCTCTGCTTGCCGATGGAAACCATATTGTGCATCAGGCTTACCCTTTGACTGCGCCGGCGGCGATACCGCGAACGAAAAGCCGGCCGGACAGGAAATAGACGATGAGCGGAACGGCGCCCGTCAAAAGCGTCGCCGCCATGTTGACGTTGTATTCCTTCACGCCCTGAACCGAATTGACGATGTTGTTGAGCTGAACGGTCATCGGATAGGTATCCGGTCGGGTGAAGACGACGCCGAACAGGAAGTCGTTCCAGATGCCGGTGACCTGCAGGATCATCGCAACCACGAAGATCGGCAGCGACATCGGGAGCATGATCCGGAAATAGATCTGCCAGAACCCGGCCCCGTCGATACGCGCCGCCTTGAACAATTCCACCGGAAGCGAGGCGAAATAGTTCCGGAAAAGCAGCGTCAGGATCGGCATGCCGAAGATCGTGTGGACGATGACCAGCCCCGTAAGTGTGCCGTAGATCCCCAACTCCCTGAGAACGATGACGATCGGATAGATCATCACCTGATAGGGAATGAAGGCGCCGATGATGAGGATGGAGAAGAACAGCTCCGCTCCCTTGAACCGCCAGTTGGCAAGCGCATAGCCGCTGACCGAGGCAACCGCGATCGAAACGACCACGGAAGGCACGAGGATGCGTACGGAATTCCAGAATCCTCGGGACAGACCGTCGCAGTTGAGCCCGGTGCAGGCCTGCGCCCAGGCCTTCACCCAAGGCTCGAAGGTAATCTCCATCGGCGGCGAGAAGATGTTGCCGAGACGGACCTCGGGCATGCCCTTGAGCGAGGTGACGACCATCACGTAAAGCGGCAGCAGGTAATAGAGCGCTGCGACGGTGAGGGTCCCGTAAAGCACGATATTGCGGGTCGACAGCATGCGGCGCGGCTTGCGGCCGCTCGGGCCGGAGGCAAGGCGGGAAGAAACCGCGTCAAAACCCGCGGCGGTCGTGTTGAGGGTGCTGATATTAGCCACGCTTGCGTCCTCCGAACTCGAGATAGGCCCACGGGACCACGATGATAGCGACGGTCAGCAGCATCATCGTCGAGGCGGCAAAGCCCTGACCGAGGTTCTGGGCCTGGAACATGTAGTCGTAGACGTATTTTGCCGGGACTTCGGAAGCGTTGCCGGGACCGCCGCTGGTCTGTGCCACCACGAGGTCGTAAACCTTGACGATGCCGCTCGCGATGATCACGAGCGTGGTGATGAATACCGGGCGCATCATAGGAATGATGATAAGAAGATAGGTCTTCCACATCGGAATGCCGTCGACGCGCGCCGCCTTCCAGATGTCCTCGTCGATGCCGCGCAGACCGGCCAGCATCAGGCACATGACGAGCCCCGTGCCCTGCCAGAGAGCGGCGATCAGGATGCCATAGATGACGATGTCGGGATCATAGAGCGGATCGAAGGCGAACGAGGTCCAGCCAAGCGAGCGGATGACGGATTGAATACCGAATTCAGGGTTGAGTACCCACTGCCAAACCAGCCCTGTAACGATGAAGGAAAGAGCGAAGGGGTAGAGAAAGATCGTCCGGAAAGCGTTCTCGAACCGGATCTTCTGATCCATCAGCGCCGCCAGCATGAAGCCTATGACCAGACTGAAGATCAGCGAAAGGATGCCGTAGATGGCAAGGTTCTGGATTGAGATGATCCAGCGGGACGATGCCCAAAGACGTTCGTATTGATCGAGGCCCACGAAGTTGAGCCGTGGCAGAAGCCTGGAATTCGTAAAGGAATAAAACACCGTCCAGAGTGTGCCGCCGAGGAAGATCACCAGGGCGACAAGCATCATCGGGATGGAAGCGATCTTCGCATTGAGGTTGCGGAAGAGCTGGTTGGGTCGGCCGGTCGGAGCATGTGCCGCCATGGTCTCTCCTCTCCAGGGAATGAACCGTTTCCTGAAAACAAATCCTCGTTCCGGCCCCGTATGCTACGGGGCCGGTTTCCGGGGCATCCGGGAGGAAATCAATCCGCCGAGCCGATGATATCCGCGAAGCGCTTCTGCGCAGCTTCCGGAGTGATCGAGGCATTGGCGAAGAATTCGGACATCAGGTCTTCCTTCTGCTTCTGCGTATCGGCCGAAACGAGCTGATCGACGCTCTTGATGATATTGCCCTTGCCGAGGATCTCGAGACCCTTTTTCATGCAGTCATTGGCAGCGGCGAGATCGACGTCGCTGCGAATAGGAAGAGAGCCCTTTTTAAGGTTGAACGCGACCTGCGTTTTTGGATCCACGATTGCCGCAGCGAGGATATCCTGAGCCTTGGACTTCTCTTCATCCTTCAGCAGCGGGAAATAGAATGCATCGCCGCCGGTCGTCAGATACTCGTTGAGACCGAGACCCGGAAGGCAGGTATAGTCCGTTCCGGCCTTCTTGCCGGCAATCTGGAACTCGCCCTGTGCCCAGTCCCCCATGATCTGACCACCAGCCTTGCCGGTCAGGACCATGTTGGTTGCCTGGTTCCAATCCTGGACATTGCTGCCCTTCGCCATGTCGCGGGCCTGGGCTGCAGCTGCGAAGATCTTTGCCATCTCCGGACCACCGGCTGTCTCGGCGTCCTTCTTGACGTAGACCGTCTCGTAAAGTTCCTTGCCGCCAAGCGAGATGGTCAAGGTGTCGAACAAGCCGTTCGCCTGCCAGGCCTGACCGCCCAGCGCCAGCGGCTGGATCCCGGCCTTCTTCAAAGCAGGCGCCGCCGCAACCAGATCGTTCCAGTTCTTCGGAACATCGACGCCGGCCTTCTTGAAGGCTTCGTTAGAAAGCCACAGCCACTGCCACGAATGGATATTGATCGGCGCGCAATAGATCTTGCCGTCGATGGTGCAGGAATCAAGCAGGCTCGCCGGCTTGATGACATCCTTCCACTTGCCCTTCTCCGCAACCGCCGTGAGGTCGCGCATCAGGCCTTCCTGGACCAGTTCCTCGGCCTGACGGCCGTGGTTGAACTGAGTGGCGCCCATGGGATCGCCGCCGGTGATGCGGCTGATCATGATCGGCCGCGCGGTGCTGCCGGAACCGGCGATGGCGCCATCCACCCACTTGTTGCCTGTTGCGTTGAATGCTTTTGCGAGTTCGCCAACAGCGGCAGCTTCGCCACCGGAAGTCCACCAATGGGTGACTTCCAGATCGGTGGCATGAGCAGCGCTGAACGGCAGCGTTACGGTTGCGGCAAAAGCGGCCGCCATCGCACGAATATTCATGAGTGTCCTCCCTCACTGAAACGTTGCCGTGAAAACCTAGGACAATCGCCGGGATCGCGCAACCGCTTTTGCCGGAAAAAATTTCGGCCGCGGGATAATACATCTTAAACGTGCAGATTCGGACATCTAGCTGTGAAGCGAGCAATGTATAAATGCCCGAAGAATAGAAGATTCTCGGAAATTTCTCCAAGCGTCTGCGGCTTTTCCCTTAGCGTCTGCAAAAAATGACTTCGCACCTGCGTTGTGCAATCTGTGGCAGCAGGAAACGGAATGGCATCAAAATTTTTCTCGACATTTTACCTGTATCGTTTCAGTTATTGAATTCTGATGAGGAGACAGGAAAGGGTCGCCGCCGTTTTCAGGCAAGCTTGAGCCCACTATAGTGGCCACCTGACTCGGGCAGCGACGGCAAATAATGGACGATAGCGGAAGATCAAGGACGGGCGGATCGCAGGTGGTCCGTGAACGTCCCACCTTGAAGACAATCGCCTATATGACAGGTTTAGGGATCACCACCGTGTCGCGGGCGCTCAAGGACGCGCCTGACATCGGTGCAGAGACCAAGGAACGCGTTCGTCTCGTTGCCAACCAGCTCGGTTACCAGCCGAACCGCGCCGGCGTGAGGCTGCGCACAGGTAAAACAAACGTTATCGCCCTCGTCCTGAGCATCGACGAGGAATTGATGGGCTTTACGAGCCAGCTCGTGCACGGGATTTCCGAGGTGCTCGGCGGCACCCAGTATCACCTGGTGGTGACGCCGCATTCCTTCCAGAAGGACCCGATGGTGCCCGTGCGCTACATCCTCGACACCGGCTCCGCCGACGGAGTGATCATATCCCGCATAGAGCCCGAAGATGCACGCGTGCGGCTGATGACGGAGCGGAACCTTCCTTTCGTCACCCATGGCCGCACCGATATGGGCATCGCCCACCCCTATCACGACTATGATAACGAGGCCTATGTCTATCAGGCCGTCCGGAAGCTCATCGAAAAGGGGCGCCGGCGCATTGCCCTTCTCGCGCCGCAGAGCCGCTTTTCCTTCTACAACCATAGCCGCAACGGTTTCGAACGTGGCCTGGCGGATTTCGGCGGAACGGAAGTTCCCATGGGACGCGTGACGACCGAGACACCGCTCGACGAGATCCGCGCCCATGCCGAGAGGCTGATGCGTTCTGCCGAGCCGCCGGACGGCATTATCTCGATCAGCGGATCTTCGACGATCGCTTTGGTTGCCGGTTTGGAAGCCGCAGGCAAGAAGCTTGGCGTCGATCTCGATATGGTGTCGAAACAGTCCGCCGAGTTCCTGAACTGGATCCGTCCGGAAATCTACACGGTCAACGAGGATGTGCGGCAGTCCGGGCGCGAACTGGCCAAGGCACTGATGGCACGCATCGACGGTGTGGCGCCGGAGCTCCTCCAGAGCGTGGCGCAGCCGGTCTGGTCGAAAAGAGCGCCGAGGGACTGAGGGTTTCACCGCAGCGGCGGTCGTCCCCATCACCCCATTTGACGGCGGGGACCACGGTTTCGTGCCATCGACCCGGTCGGCTATCCGGCACGAAATATCTGTGCATATATATATATATATCGGCATGAGCGCCGCTACCGACACTCCCGTTCCTCGCAGCCTGCCCGCCGCTTTCTGCGGCGGAACACTTATCGGGGGCCTCGGCGGTTTGATAGGGCTTGGAGGCGCTGAATTTCGCCTGCCTCTTCTGATCGGCCTGTTCAGGTTTCCGGCACTGGAAGCCGTCATACTCAACAAGGCGATGAGCTTGGTGGTGGTCGTCACCGCGATCCCGTTCCGCAGCGGAACCGTTCCCTTCGGCGCGGTCGCCGGTCACTGGCCGATCATTCTCAACCTTCTTGCCGGAAGCCTGCTCGGCGCCTGGCTCGGTGCGGGATGGACGACGCGCCTACGGTCGGAAACGCTGCACAAGGTCATTGCCGCCATGCTGGTCGCCATCGCGGTGGTCCTTGTCCTGGGACATCAGCTGACATCCAGCCAGGCTCTGGTCACCGGGCCGGCTCCGCTCGTCGCGGGTGTGATTGCGGGCTTCATCATCGGCATCGTCGCTGCATTGCTCGGCGTAGCAGGCGGTGAACTGCTGATCCCGACGCTCGTGCTACTCTTCGGCGTGGACATCAAACTGGCGGGCAGCCTGTCCCTTGCGGTGAGCCTTCCGACCATGCTCGTCGGCTTCACCCGGTACAGCCTTGACGACAGCTTCTTCGCCATCACCAGAAACAGACTGTTCCTGGTGATAATGGCGATCGGGTCGATTGCCGGCACATTTCTGGGAGGCATGCTTCTGGGTCTCGTGCCGGACGCCCTTCTGCTTCCGGCGCTGGCCTTGATCCTGCTGATTTCCGCAGTGAATGTGTGGCGGCACGCCTGACTTCTCGAGTCACCGTCGCCATGCGTCGATTGCGAATGCAAAAAGCCCGCCTTACCGGCGGGCTTCGATCTGCAGGAATTGCTTTCCCGATCAGGCAAATTCAGCGAGGCCGCTACCCCATGGGCCGTGGTGCTTGTCGACGCCATCGACGCGGTCGAATCCATGCGCGCCGAAGAAGTCGCGCTGCGCCTGGATTAGATTGGCCGTGCCGCGCCCGCGGCGATAGGCATCGAAATAGGAAAGCGCCGAAGCGAGTGCCGGGGCCGGCAGGCCGGAAAGCGTCGCAAACGATACGACCCGGCGAAGAGCGCCATCGGTATCCTTCACCATCTGCGAGAAGGCCGGGGTGACGATGAGGTTCGCCACATGCGGATCCTTGGTGAAGGCCGAGGTGATTTCATCCAGGAACTGCGAGCGGATGATGCAGCCGGCGCGCCATATCTTGGCGATCGTCGGCATCGGCAGGTTCCAGCCGTACTCGGCGGAAGCGGCGGCCATCACCGCGAAGCCCTGAGCATAGGCGCCGATCTTGGCCGCGAGCAGCGCATTTTCAAGATCGGCGATAAAGGCTGCCTTGTCCTTTGGCGTGTCTGAAATCTTCGGCAGGCCGAAAATCTTTTCCGCCGCCTCGCGTTCCGTCTTCTGCGAGGACAGAATACGTCCGGCAACGGCGGCTTCGATGGCGGTCGCCGCGACGCCCATGTTCTGGGCTTCGATGACGGACCACTTGCCGGTGCCCTTCTGCCCGGCAGCATCAACGATCAGATCGACCATCGGCTTGCCGGAGATCGGGTCCGCGGCCTTCAGAACCTTCTCGGAGATTTCGATGAGATAGGAATTGAGGCGGCCGGTATTCCATTTGCCGAACACTTCGCCGATCTCTGTCGCGCTCATGCCGAGGCCGTCGCGCAGGATGCCGTAGATTTCGGCGATCATCTGCATGTCGGCATATTCGATGCCGTTGTGTATCGTCTTGACGAAATGGCCGGCGCCATTCTGCCCGAGCCAGGCAACACAGGGTTCGTCGTTGAATTTGGCGGAGATCGAGGTCAGGACCTTTTCGACACGCTTCCAGCTTTCCTCGGTGCCGCCGACCATGATCGACGGACCGTGCCGGGCACCCTCTTCGCCACCCGAAACACCCATGCCGATGAAGGTCAGGCCGCTATCCTTCAGATTGTCGAAGCGGCGCATCGTGTCGCGGAAATTGGCATTGCCCGCGTCGATCATGATATCGCCTGAAGACAGATAGGGTTTCAGAAGCTCCATTTGCTGGTCGACCGGATCGCCGGCCTTGATCATGATGATGATCGGCCGCGGCGGGCGGATGGAGGCGACGAAATCTTCCGAAGTCTCGCAAGGGACGATTTGCCCCTGCAGGCCACCTGCCTCGGCGTAAAACTTGCGTGTGGCCTCTGGAGAGCGGTTGAAGACGGCGATCTTGTTGCCCTTCTCGGCGATATTGAGAGAGAGGTTAGAGCCCATGACGCCGAGCCCGATAAGGCCGATTTCTGCCTGTTCCACGGATGTGCCTCCATTTGAAGATTCGCGGCTGTTGTCGCATTCAAACCTTCAAACGGCAAGGCAGGCACGACGCTAAACGATTAAATTTCCATGACACTCAACCCCGTCGTCAGTCCATAACGTAACGATCATAGAGAGAAATGATCTTGTTTTGTTCCATCTTTCCGGGTTAATCTGGGGGACGACGGCAAGAGACGGAGAAAGTCATGTCGATATTGCCCGCACGGATCATCCATATCAGCATCGCAAAGCCCTGGCAGGAGGTCTACGCCTTTGCCAAGAGGCCTGAAAACATGCCGCTCTGGGCATCCGGCCTCGCATCCGGTCTCACCCGGGAGGGTGAGGAATGGGTGGGAGACGGTGGTCCGATCGGAGATGTGCGCGTTCGCTTCACGCCGGACAACCCGTTCGGCATCCTCGATCATCAAGTGACGATGGAAAGCGGCCTCGTGGTGGAAAACCCCTTGCGTGTCGTGCCGAACGGAGATGGCGCCGAGGTCATGTTCACGCTCCTGAAGCGCCCCGACCTTGACGACGCTGCTTTCGAGACGGACGCCGCAACCGTTTCGAAGGACCTCGGGACGCTGAAAAGCATTTTGGAAAATAAGCAATAGGAAGGGCGTAGCCATGGGTAGCAAGGGAGCAGACCGGAAGATCGACTATGTCGAGTTTAATGTGCGCGACATAGGAAGGGCAAAGGCATTTTACGGCTCGGCATTCGGCTGGACCTTCACGGACTACGGTCCGGATTATTGCGAGTTTCAGGACGGCCGGCTGACGGGAGGTTTTGCAAATTCTGCGGACGTGAGCGCCAAGGGCGGGCCGCTTGTCATCCTCTTTGCCGACGACATAGAGGACGCGCAGGCGCGGATCGAAAAAGCCGGCGGCGTGATCCTCAAGCCGATCTTCTCTTTTCCCGGCGGACGGCGCTTTCACTTCGCCGATCCGGAAGGATACGAACTGGCCGTCTGGTCGGACAAATAGCCAGGTTAAGCGGCAGGGCGGCGGCGACGATCAGCCGTCTCCTGCATCACCACGAGCGCGCCGAGCTTCGCTGCGCCCGAAAGACATGGCGACATTCGGCAGCGAATGACGACCGTTTGGCCGTCGATCTGGTCGGCATAGGTCAGCGAGAGATTTTCGCCCGCAAAGCACCGGTCGATACTCGCCCTGAATTCCTTCTGGAAATGATGAACGCCGACGAACTCGGCAAAATGCCGCCCTATCAGTTCTTCACGCGGCACATCCAGGCGACGGGCATTGGTCTCGTTCGAATAAAGGATCCGGTAGCCGGAGCCGACTACCACTATACGATCGGATATCCGGTTTAAAAGCGCGTCGTTAAGAAAACCGTCAGCCAAGGCGTCCGCCAACACCGTGGCGCCGTCTGCCTCCGGATCAGTATGCGGATCCACAGACACGGGAGGATCCGTCAGCAAATAACGCTCGACCAGCATCTGTAACAGGTGGCCGGTGCGCCGTACGCAGCCCCTGTCGTCGGCCTCCTCGTTCAGGAGGTTGATTGCAAACCGGAATTGGGCCTGGATATTGGCCGGTTCTTTCTCCTGATTGGAGAAGATTGCGAGCAGAAGTGGGTCGAGTTCCCGGTCGAGAGCCGCAGTGGTGTGCGTATCGTCCCGTTCGATTGCCTGCCGCAGATCAGCATACTTGGACCAGAAAAGATCGATCAAAGCTTCCAAAAATGCACCCTCTCCCGTCTCGGAGACATGCCGGTCCTTCCCCCGAAGCTCGGCGTCTCTGCCATTCAAAGCGAATCACATTAATTCTTTTCTCAAAATCGGACCCAATTTGTGGCCGATGACTTAATACAGGAAAATCGCAGATACGGACATTGGTCTGGAAAGTAATGCGGTCATAGGGACCACTTAATCTTCCAGCGGTCGTGGTACCAGAGCCATTGCTCGGGATACTCCCGGACCCAGCTTTCCACCTTATCATTGAGAATCTGGGCGGTGGCCTGAACATCGAGATTGCCCTTTTCGTCGCGCGGCAGTTCGATCTTTGGCTCTATCTCGAGCCGGTAGCGGTTGTCCGGCAGACGGATGCAGCGGGCGGGATAAACCTCGGCGTTGAATTGCCGGACGAGCTTGCCGAGCAGCGGGTTGGTCCTTACAGGTCTCCCGAAAAAGGTCGTTTTCAGCCCTTTGCGGAACTTTTGATCAACGAGTACCCCCACGCCGCCGCCGTGTTCGAGCCTGCGCGCCAGCGCAAAAGATGAGCCCGCATGCGAGGGCACGAGTTGGCCCATACGGCTTGCCCTAAAATCGAAGATTTTCTTTGCAATGTACGGGTTGTTCGGCGGACGGAAGAGAACCATGACTTCCAGGCCGAACGCCTTACCCGCAACCGGCAGCAACTCGAAATTGCCGGTGTGCCCGGTAAAGACGATGAAGGGACGCGGATTGTCGCGCAGGTCGACGAAGATCGGAATGCCCGACACTTCCACCCTGCCCGGCTTCGGCCGCTCCGGGTCAAAATCGAACAACCGGTCGAGGAATACGTATTCCGCCGCAAGGCGGCCCATATGTCCCCAGCTGGCGACCGCGATCTCCTGCAACTCCTCCTCGGCCTTTTCGGGGTAGGCATTGCGCAGATTGGTCAGCATCAGCTTATGCCGGCTGAGCTTCGGACCGACGCGACGCGCCATGCGGTCGGCAAAGCGGATCGCGGGATCGGCAGGGAAAACTTTGAGGAGATTGAGAGCCCCGAAGGCGATCTGCGCCACCAGCCATTGCTGGAAGTTTCTCAGTGCGATCACGATACGGGTGAGGAACATCTTCACGGGGCGGCAACCTCAATCCATGCGCAGCACGATCTTGCCGAAGATCTGCCGGCTTTCCATCCGTGCCAGCGCCGTGTCGATGTCACCGAAAGTGACTTCCGTATCGATGACGGGATGTACAATGCCTTGCGCCATCTTCTGCATAGCGTCGGCCATGTTTTCCATCCGGCAGCCGAAGGAGCCAAGCAGTTTCAGCTGCTGCTGGAAGAGCATCATCAGGTTCATCTCAGTCGAGACACCAGACGTCGAGCCGCAGGTAACGAGGCGGCCGCCCCGCTTCATGCACAGCATCGAGCCGGCCCAGGTATCCTTGCCGACATGCTCGAAAACGACGTCGACGCCCTTCTTCTTGGTGAGCTTGCGAACCACACCTTCGAAGCGGTCCGTCCTGTAGTTGATGACGTGATCCGCGCCGAGCGCCTTGGCGCGCTCGATCTTGTCGTCCGAGCCGACGGTCGTGATGACGGTGCACCCCATCTTCTTGGCGAGCTGGATTGCTGCCGTGCCGATGCCCGAGCCGCCGGCATGAATAAGGATCGTCTCGCCCGGCTGCAGTTTGGCATTGTCGAACAGCATGTGCTCGACGGTGCCGAATGTGACGGGAGCGAGTGCGGCAGCCACCGCATCGACACCCGGAGGCGCCGGGACCAGCAGCCGGGCCGGTAGGTTCGTCTTCTCCTGCGCAAAGCCATCGAGATGGAAGCCGTGCACGCCGGATACGTTTTCGCAAAGATTGTCACGCTTTTCGCGGCAGGGCTTGCAGAGGCCGCAGGTGCGAGCACCGTAGATCGACACAAGCTGTCCCGGCAGGACGCTTGAGACCCCCGGACCGATCGCCTCGACGACGCCGGAGGCTTCCGCGCCGATCGTCAACGGCATCTTGCGTTTGGCAAATGCCATACCGCGCCAGCCCCAGACGTCGATGTGGTTCAGCGCCACCGCCTTTATGCGGAGCGTCACTTCGCCCGGGCCGGGCGCGTCAGGCTCCGGAATATCGACGGCTTCAAGCTTGCGGTCATCGATCAGTTGCAGAGCGCGCATAATAGGTCTTCCTTCGCCCGGAGGCGTTCAATTCGTCAAACGTGGTTGGCGACGGTCTCTACAGCATCGGCCCCAAAATCGAAATGATTTTTGGAAGGCACGATGCGTAGATTCGAGAATTTAGAGGGTCCTTTGCGCGTCCGAGGGACGCATGGCGCTCTAGGCCGGTTCCAGCGCCATGACAAGGCTGGCGTTCTGGCCGCCGAAACCGAAGGAATTGGAAAGAACCGCCATCGGCCGAGCATTGCGCTTCGTATTCGGCACCACATCGAGCACGATCGTCGGATCGGGATTGGTGTAGTTGATGGTGGGCGGCAGCGTGCCGGTCAGCATCGTCTGGAACGAAAAGACGGCTTCGACGGCGCCGGCAGCCGTCAGGGTATGGCCGATCATCGATTTGTTCGAGGAAACCGGGATGTCCTTCAACCTGTCGCCGAAAACGGCGAGCATGGCGCCATATTCCATCTTGTCGTTTTCCGGCGTCGACGTGCCATGCGCATTGATATAGCCGATCCCGCCCTCGTCCATGCCGGCGTCGGCGAGCGCAGCGCGGATGGTGGCGATCGCCGGGCCGCCGTCCGGCGAGGATCGGGTGCGATGAAAATGATCCGCCTTCTCGCCGCAGCCCTTCATGATGCCAAGCACCTTTGCACCGCGGGCAACCGCCGACTCGAGCGATTCCAGCACCAGCGTCGCGGCACCTTCCGCGATGACGAAGCCGTCCCGGTCCTTGCTGAACGGTTTCGATGCCTTCTCCGGCGGATCGTTCTGCGTCGACAGCGCCGACAGCAACGAGAACCGGATCAGCGCTTCGGCACTGACCGATCCGTCTGTAGCAACAGTGAGTGCGCGATCTGTGCGCCCCTGGCGGATTGCTTCGACGCCGAGCTGGATCGCAGTCGCTCCCGACGCACAGGCCGTCGATAGCGTCACCGGCAGGCCGCGCGTGCCGAATGTGTCGGCAAGGCGTTCCGAGATGGAGCCGAACTGTACCGCTTCGAGAAAGACCGGATCGGGGCGCTCCCGCATCGCCGCCAGGAAGCGATCATAAGCATCGCCTTCCGCCTTTGATGGCGGTGCGCGATCCGCAAGCGCGAAACGGTCGCTCCATTCGGGTTCGACCGGCGGCGCAGCCAGGAAAAGCGGGCCTTCGAAATCGCCCGAAAGCCCAGCCTGCGCGAGCGCTTCGGCGGTGGTTTCGCGGGCAAAGGCGAAAGAGCGCTCGACGGAATTTTCAGCCGGCACCGCGATGAAATCAACCGTGCCGCTGATCCTCGTCGAGAGCTTCTCAGTCGGGAAGCGGGTGATCTTATGGATGCCGGACGTCCCCGAGGTGAGCGCTGCCCAATTGTCCTGCAGCCCGTGGCCGAGCGAGGTAATGACGCCCATGCCGGTGACCGCGACGATCGGGCGGCCGAGATGATCCTTGAAGCGATTGTCGCTCATAAAGCTCTCCTTCACCCTTCGGCAGAAAGGACCGCCAGGCCCTCGCCGCGCGTGTAACCGACCGTCGTCACCACCGCATGTTTAACGGCCGCCGTCATCGGTTTTTCGTTCTGCGCATCGAATGTAGGAACGCACGCGGCGCCATCCAAGCTGAGTGCGGCGAGTGCCAGGCCAAGGGGGAACTGCGCTTCCATCCCATGGCCGGTGACGCCGCCGAACGCTCGAACCGGAGCGCCCGGAAATTGCTTGTCCAGCACAGCTCTTTCGCGAGCCGCAAGATCAACGACACCGCTCGTGCCCGAGAAGACGACCGTATCTTGTGCGGAAAGACCGGATGCGTGGCCGGCCAGACGGGCAAGACGCTTTTCGAGCCTGCCCTCGTCGCGCTGGCCGCGATCGCCCTCGATCGCGTCGATCACCGCATAGATATGGGCGCCCCGCGCCTTGGCATGCGCACGCGATTCCAGCACCAGGAAAGCGCCGACTGACCCCATGATCATGCCGCCGCCGTTATCGGCCGAGCGTGACCAGATGGGATGCCAATCGCCTGTCGCATGCGCCCGGATACCCTCGACGAGAAGGATGATGTCAGCGCGCTCGGCAACAAAGGCGCCACCGACGAGGCTGTGGCTCGACTGGCCGGATCTGATTCGGTGAAAGGCCGTCTCGACGGCTGAAATACCTGCCGACTCTTCACCCATGAAGGTCCGCGACGAACCGGTAACCTTGTGGACAATCGAGATATTGCCGGCAACCAGATTGGAAAGCTGGGCAAGAAACAGCGTCGGGCGCAGCTCCGTGGTAAGCTTCTCGTTCAAAAGCATTTCTCGGTCGTTGCGCTTCAACGCCTCGTCGACGATCAGCGAATCGACCTTGATGTCACGCTCGCCGCCGCCCGCCGCGACGATCATGTCCATCGAGGCACAGGCGTCGGCATCCGTCTTCAGGCCCGCATCGTCGAGAGCGAGGCCCGCGGAAAATACGCCGAGCCGCTGCCAGTTCTCCATCTGCCGCTGATCACCTCGCTTCGGGATCTGCGTCGACCAGTCGATTTCGGGCATCGGATGGATCGGATAAGGAGAAAACCGCTCGGTCTCGACTTTCGGGATTCCAGCTTCCGCCGCCGAAAGCAGGGCGACATGCGGCTCCTTGCCGACGCCCTGGCAGGTGACAATCCCGATCCCGGTAATCACGACATCATTGTCAGACTTCATCATGTCCTCTTTGCCCGCCGTCTCGACGGCCGGGCCTTAAGCGCTGGCGGCGATCGCAGCCATCAAGCCGACTTCTTCCGCACGTTTGCGGATGATCGGCGCCAGCGGAATCTCGCTGAAGGGCATGGTGCGCAGTTTCAGCTGCGCGTCACAGACCTTTTTTCCGCCGCTGGAAATCTTTGCTTTCGTAACGGCGTAGCCGGAGCCCTCATGCTCCAGAAGCGCCTCGATGTCGAGCACCGCATCCGGCTCAACAAAGGTGCGCATCTTGGCGCCATCGACCGACATCAGGAACGGCATCGCCGCAAAATCGGAGGCAGCAAGAACGAGGAATCCGGAGGCCTGCGCCATGGTTTCGATCAGCAGAACGCCGGGCACCAACGGCATGCCGGGAAAATGGCCCTCGAAGACGGGGCTCTTTGCCGGCACGACCGATTGCGCCTTCAACACCTTGGTCCCGAGATCGACCGCTTCGATGCGGTCGATCATCTGGAAATATTCGAGCAACATAAGATTGCCGGCGGCCTATCAGGCCTTTGCCGCCCTCAGCTCGTCGATCTTTGCGCAGAGGTTCTTGAGGACGAAGTATTCTTCCGTCGAAACCTTGCCCTCGTTGACTTCCTGGGTCCACTGTTCCAGCGGAATCTTGATGCCGAATTCCTTGTCAATCGCGAAGACGATATCCAGAAAGTCGAGGCTGTCGATGCCGAGGTCATCGATGGTATGGCTTTCCGGCGTGATCGTTTCACGATCGATTTCGCTGGTTTCAGCGATGATGTCGGCAACTTTGTCGAATGTAGCAGTCACGCCCATGTCCTCTGAAGAATATCAAAATCAAGGTTCCACATAGGGAAATCGATACCAAATGCCAATGGCTTCGTTTTTCAAGCACGAATTTGCATGGGAACTGTTGCCTAAACAGCAATTGCCGGGCGGCCCTCGACCAGTGCGGTGCGGATGACCTCGAGCACCGCGTCGGACTGAACGAAAGTACAGACCGATTGACTGGGATGCCCGTCCCATGGCGTTCCGACGAACCTGCGGCCGCTGTCCGGTGCCTGGATCGTAGCGCCATCGGCAATGCCGCCCGAAACCACCCGGACCGGTCCGGTGCGGACGGTGAAGAGGTCCGGCCGGACCAGATAAACGCAGGCTGTGCTGTCATGAACCGCCATCCCGGAGACCCCGGCACGGCTTCGATAAAAATCGATGTAATATTGCGAAAGATCGGAGAGAAGCTGCAGCGATCTCTCCCCCGATTTCACCATATGGGCGAGATAATCCGCCGACATGATCGTCTTCATGGTCACGTCGAGCCCGACGATGGTGACTTTCCAGGGCGCGGTGAAGAGAATATCCGCCGCTTCCGGATCGCCGTGGATATTCGCTTCCGCTGCCGGGGTGACATTGCCGCCGACGTCGAAGGCGCCGCCCATGACGACGACTTCCTTGACCAGCTGAGCGATCTCCGGATCCGCCCGCAGAGCCAATGCCAGGTTGGTCATGCGTCCCACCGCGATCAGCGTGATTTCCCCCGGATTGGCACGAACCGTCTCAATGATAAACCGATGCGCCGGACGCAAATCGAGCGGCCAGTCGATCACCTGCGGCACGCCGATATTGCCGAGGCCATCGGCACCATGGACAATCGATGCTGCGCGATCGTCGGTACGGGACGGATCGATCGTCTTGTCGGCACCTTTCGAAATAGGGGCGGAGATCCCCCACTCCCGATGCAGAAACTGCGCGTTGCGGGTAGTGAGGTCGAGCGGCACGTTGCCGAAGACCGTCGTTACGCCTAAAAGATCGATCTCCGGATGCCGATGCAGAAAGAGCAATGCCATCGCGTCGTCGACGCCGGGATCCGTGTCGAAAATGACCTTGTGCATGTGCTTCATCCCTATCTTCGGCAGCTTTCAAGGCCGCGCACAATAGCGCCAAACGCTCGAAGAGCAATCCCGCTTTGGGCATGGCTGTTCTCCGGAAGCCCTCCTTGAACCGATCCTCATCAGGGGCGATAAGCGCCTCGTCATTCACATCTCCCTCCGCCGATCGAGTCCACTCTTGAACGACCTCGCCACGCATCTTGTTCTTCTGCTCTTTCTCGCATCCTTCTTCGCCGGTTTTGTCGATTCCATCGCCGGTGGCGGCGGGCTGATCACCATCCCGACGATGCTGATCGCAGGGATCCCGCCGTTGGAATCCCTAGCCACGAACAAGTTGCAATCGCAATTCGGCTCCGCCTCGGCAACCATCGCCTACGCACGACGCGGCCATGTCAATCTGAAAAGCCAGATGCCGATGGCGATTATGTCGATGATCGGCGGCGCCGTGGGCGCCGGCCTGGCCTCGCTGGTGCCTGCGGAATGGCTGGCGGCAGCCATTCCCCTCCTGCTCGTTGCGATCGCCATCTTCTTCTCCGTCAAGCCGAACCTCAATGATGCCGACCGTCACCAACGGGTGACACCGTTCATTTTCGGCCTTAGCGTGGTTCCACTCGTCGGTCTCTACGACGGGATATTCGGGCCAGGCGCCGGCTCCTTCTACATGCTTGGATTCGTGCTCCTCGCGGGCTTCGGCATGCTGAAGGCGACCGCCCATACCAAACTCATCAATCTCGGCTCGAATTTCGGCTCGTTCCTGGTCTTTGCGGCCACCGGTTCGGTGCTGTGGAAGATCGGACTGCTGATGGGTGTCGGTCAATTCCTCGGCGCCCAGGTCGGCTCAAGGCTCGCGATGAAAAATGGCGCGAAGCTGATCAAGCCGCTGCTGGTCTTCTCTTGCCTGGCGCTTGCCATCAAGCTGATCGCCGATCCCGCCCACCCCATCAGGATCTGGTTTGGCTTTTAAAAGAGAGCCCGAAAATCCGATACTGCGTCATCTCAACCCTTCATCCGGAGCGGTAAGCCGGCCGCTACGAAATAGACGTCATCGGCCACGGCTGCAATTCTCTGATGCAACCGGCCGGCATGGTCGCGAAACTCCCGCGCCATCTTGTTTTCCGGAACGATGCCGAGACCGACTTCGTTGGACACCAGAATTATCGGAGCGGAAAGCAATCGCAGCACGCCTGTCAGGTCGGTCGTGGCGGCGTCGATATCCCGCTCCTCCATCATCAGGTTGGTGATCCAGAGCGTCAGGCAGTCAACCAGAATCACCCTGCCCGGTCCATCGATGCTCTGGATTTGCACCGTGAGATCGAGGGGCACCTCGTGCGTTACCCATTGCTTACCTCGATCTGCGCGATGGCGGGCGATACGCTCGCGCATTTCTTCGTCATAGGCACGCCCCGTGGCAATGTAATGCCTCTCGAAACCCGTGTCCCGAGCAAGCGTTTCGGAAAAGGCCGACTTGCCCGAGCGGGCGCCGCCAAGGACGAGGGTCAGCTGACCGGAGGTTTTCATGGCAGGATATGGCCTGTTCCAGAGGGGACCGGACGATTCGTAGACAAAGGAGGCGTCCGGCCCTGTTGGTGTTGGCTCTGGATTTTAATTGCCATCAGATGGTGCCGCGTCGTGAACGACGTGTCAATCTCTCCGGGATCGAGCCATCGAGATCGAATAAAAGAAGCGGATTGACCCGAGGGCAACACAGCGCGAGCCGAAATTCATGGCTCCGACAACGGGGCGACCGGTACGCACTACCTGATCCGGCGCCGAAGGCAAGCTGACCGCCTGCATGACAACGAATAGCGTGACATTCTTACCGGATGGTTAGTGAGATCGCTCTGTGAGAACATTTCTCGCTGCAAGCCCAAGAAATATCCAGCGCCCAGACGCACAGAACTGCTTGCGGTGGCCCCATACCACTCTAGCCGTGTCCTTTCGAGGCAATCATTTAAAAGTGACCTTTGAGAGCAGCACGAAACCGGAAATCCTGTGCTTCCAAGAGGTTGGGCGCGGTCCATCGCAACCGGCCGACCTCTTGAAGGTTGATTTCCTGCGGGGAAGTCGTACCCTCATTTTTAGAAAGCGGAAATGTGAACCGGGCGTTACCGCGACGGCACAAGGGAAACACTTCCGATCACACTCTCGATCGAAGCTGGAACTCCTTCACGCCGCGATCAACACCTGCGGCCCACGCGCAAAAACTGGAAGATCGCGACGCCAGACGGAGGTTTGAAATGAAGAAACTGTTCGCTTCCGTAGGGTTCGCTGTCGGGACTTTCGTTCTGGCCGGGACCGCACAAGCCGATTGCGGATCCGTCTCGATTGCGGAAATGAACTGGGCTTCGGCAGGTGTCGCCGCCAATGTCGACAAGATCATCCTGGAAGCAGGTTACGGCTGCAAGGTAAAGCTCGTACCAGGCGACACGATGACAACCTTCACCTCCATGAACGAAAAAGGACAGCCCGACATCGCGCCGGAGTTCTGGGTGAACTCGGCGCGGATCCAGCTCAACAAGGCGACTGCGGACGGCCGTTTGGACATTGCGGCGGAGATTCTCTCCGATGGCGCAGTGGAAGGCTGGTGGATTCCGAAATTTGTTGCCGACTCTCATCCGTCCATCAAAACCGTCCAGCAGGCGCTGGCGCATCCTGAACTTTTCCCGGCTCCTGGAAATCCTGCAAAGGGGGCAATCTTCAACTGCCCCCGAGGCTGGAACTGTCAGGTTTCCACTGCCAACCTCTATAGGGCGCTTGGCGCCAACGAGAAGAATTTCGAATTGGTCGACACCAGCTCCGCGGCGGAACTCGACGACGCGATATCAAATGCTTTCGCGAACAAGACAGGCTGGCTGGGGTATTACTGGGCTCCAACCGCCATCCTTGGCACATACGAGATGGTGAAGCTCTCGTTTGACGTGCCGCACGACCCCAACGACTGGAATGCCTGCACTTCGGTTGCCAATTGTCCCAATCCCACGGTCAATTCCTATCCGACGTCGCAGGCCTACACCATAGTCACAAAGGGACTGGCAGACCGAGCTACGGATGCAATGGAATACATGAAGAAGCGGAAGTGGACCAATGCCACGGTGAATAGCGTCCTGGCGTGGCAGTATGAGAATCGGCAAACGAACGAAGACACGGCCAAGCATTTTCTTGAAACGCTGCCGGACATCTGGACCAAATGGGTGCCGCCGGGGGTCGTGGAAAAGGTCAAGGCGTCGCTCTGAGACCTATGCGTGGCCGTTTCCGGATAAATGGCCGGAAGGGTTTGAGGGCAGAATTGACTAAAATGCCTCTGCCGGTAACGTCGTTCCGGATAGGGAGCGCAAAAACAATAAACAAGAGGGGAATTTCATGGCGCATAGCCTTCAGGCGCTGCACCTTTGTAACTACCGGGCGTGCAATCGGCCGCGGTTGAGTCTGGAGGCTGCTCGTGGCTAGCCATGGAATAGAGATCAAAGGGCTCTACAAAATCTTCGGACCGCGGGGGGCGGAGTATGTGGGCGCCGTGAAGGCCGGCATGACGAAAGCCGAGCTCAACGAGAAACATGGTCACGTCCTTGGCCTGAAGGACATCAATATCTCCATGCCCGCCGGCGGCATCACGGTTGTCATGGGGCTTTCAGGCTCGGGAAAATCGACCCTGATCCGCCACATCAACCGCCTGATCGAGCCGACAGACGGCGAGGTCATCTACGACGGCAACGATATCTGTCGGATGAACGAAAAGGACCTGCGGGATTTCCGCCGCCTCAAGACGGCGATGGTCTTCCAGAAATTCGCGCTGCTGCCGCACCGCACCGTTATCGAAAATACAGTTTACGGCCTCGACATTCAGGGCATCCCGCGTCAGGAAAGCATGAAGCGCGGCCAGTATTGGATCGAACGGGTCGGGCTTGCAGGCTTCGAGCGGCATTACCCCAATCAACTGTCGGGCGGCATGCAGCAGCGTGTCGGGCTTGCCAGAGCTTTGACCAACGATGCCGATATCCTGTTGATGGACGAAGCCTATTCGGCGCTCGATCCATTGATCCGCGTCGACATGCAGACCGTTCTCCTTACGCTTCAGGCCGAACTGAAGAAGACGGTCGTCTTCATCACCCATGATCTTGATGAGGCGCTGAGGCTGGGCGACAAGATCGCGATCCTGCGCGACGGCCAAGTGGTGCAGCAGGGTACGGGTCAGGAAATCGTGCTATCGCCGGCCGACGATTACATCACTGCCTTCGTCAAGGAGGTCAATCGCGGCCGCGTGATCCGGGCGAGCACTGTCATGCAGCCGATCGACGGAGCGCCGGACGGAATGCCCATTCCCGGCAGCTCAACGCTCGAATCCGCCGCAAGGCTCATGACGGAAGCCGGCCACAGCCGTGCGCTGGTTTTGGACGAGAATGGTGCACCGAGCGGCATGCTAGACCTGCGGACCATCATCACGGCAATGGTCAGTCCCGCCAGCCACGAGACGGAGAAGATGGCGGCGGAATAAAAAGGGGCCGCGTCGCCCACGGACGCGCCTGCTGCCACTTGCCATCATATAAAGCAATCTTTATATGATCGGATTGCGTCGCAGGAGAACCGCCATGACCGCTGCCAATGTACTGACAGAACTGCTTGCCGAGAAAGGCGTGCTGTTGGCCGACGGCGCGACAGGCACCAACCTTTTCGCGATGGGTCTCGAAGCCGGCGAGGCGCCCGAGCTCTGGAACGAAGCGGCACCCGAAAAGATCGAAAAGCTGCATCAGGATTTTGTCGATGCGGGCGCGGATATCATCCTCACCAATTCCTTCGGGGGCACACGCCACCGGCTGAAACTGCACAAGGCTGAGGGCCGGGTTCACGAACTGAACAAGCTCGCGGCGGAAATCGCCCGATCTGTTGCCGACAAGGCGCCGCGGAAAGTCATCGTCGCCGGCTCCGTCGGCCCGACCGGAGAGCTTTTGATTCCGCTCGGGGCCCTTTCCTACGAAGATGCGGTCGCCGCCTTCGCCGAGCAGATCGAAGGCTTGAAAGCCGGCGGCGCTGATGTCGCCTGGATCGAGACCATGTCCTCTGCCGATGAAATCCGCGCTGCTGCTGAAGCCGCGGTCAAGGTCGGCCTGCCTTACACCTATACCGGCTCTTTCGACACGGCGGGCAAGACCATGATGGGCCTCGACCCGAAAGACATCCATGGCGTCGTCCAAGACATCGGCGCCGAGCCGGTTGCGGTCGGTGCTAATTGCGGAGTCGGGGCTTCCGATATCCTGTCGAGCCTTCTCGACATGACGGCGGCAGCGCCGGATGCGATCACCATCGTCAAGGGCAATTGCGGCATTCCGGAATATCGCGGCGCCGAAATCCATTACTCCGGAACCCCTCCGCTGATGGCCGAATATGCCCGGCTTGCCCGCGATGCCGGAGCGCGGATCATCGGCGGCTGTTGCGGCACGTCTTCTGAACATCTCGCTGCGATGCGCAAGGCGCTTGACGAATACACGCCCCGTCCCCGCCCGACGATCGAGGAAATCGTCGACAAGATCGGCCCGCTGCGCAATAAGACCGCGAGCGAATCGGGCGGCGAGTCCGGCCGTGAAAGACGCCGCCGCCGCGGATAGGGTATCGGCCTCCAAATCGGGCGCGGATCGGTCAATCCGATGCTTGGAAAACAGGGCCGAGGAGGATCAAGATGGCGAACATATCTCCGATCGGCAGCCGGGAGACGGTGGCGGAAAGCCTTGCCGCACTTCTGCCTGAAAACCAGTCCTGGCTGACGCTCCTGATGCAGAACCCCTCCTCGGATGATCTGCTGCTGGACGGACTTCACCTTTATCTCGACCAAGCTTCCGAGGCGAAATTCCTGAACTCGTTGAAGCTGCAGAAGTGCGGGGAATGGGTGGGCAATGCCGCCCCTGCACGGCTGCAGATCAGGCTGGCGGAAGCGGCGAAATCCAGCCAGCATCCCGCCTATGCCGCCTTCCGGGACGGGCTCACCCGCTCCGGCGGGCTGGAGCGGGCTTATCCGAAGGCAAGTATCTGAGCGGATTGGTCCGCCTAACGGCGGTCGAGCGTCTCGGCCAGTCTCACAAGATCAAGAAAACCGCCGCGATATCCGAACGGGTCGTCGCCACGCGCGTCGCGCGCCATCTTCAGGATTTCGTCGTAGGAGTAAGCCTCCAGGGTATCCGTGCCGCGCAGCTTCTGGCCGAAAGCCGCTACCGCGGTAGCAAACCGCACGTCCTGCGGCGCGGCCGCAAAGTCGCGAATTGCGCTCACCTCCGTCACCGGTGTGGTGATGAGCTTGCTCAGGTCGCCCTCCGGCTCCTTGTAGCGGATCTTTACGAAAGCAAGCTCATCCGATGTCGGAGCCTGGGTGGAAGCGGCCGCCGGCACCCCATATCGCAACGGATCGTTGAGAGCCGAGGCACTGCCTTTGGGGGTAACTTCGTAGATGGCTGTTACGGAATGTCCGGAACCGATGTCGCCCGCGTCCACCCGGTCATTGTTGAAGTCCTCACGCTTCAGCGCGCGGGTTTCATAGCCGATCAGCCTATATTCCGCGATCCTTTCGGGATTGAACTCGACCTGGATCTTGACGTCCTTTGCGATCGGAAAAAGACTCGCCCCGGCCTCCTCCACTAGCGCTTTCTGCGCCTCCGCCAATGTATCGATATAGGCTGCGGTACCGTTGCCGTTCTGGGCAAGCGCCTGCATCAGGCTGTCGTTGAGATTGCCCTGACCGAAACCCAACACGGAAAGGAAAATACCATCCTTGCGGCGCCGTTCGATCAGCTGCTTCAACTCCTCATCGCTCGATACACCGACATTGAAATCGCCGTCCGTCGCGAGCATCACCCGGTTGACACCCCCTTGGATAAAGTTCTGGCGCGCCAGATGATAGGCGGATTCAACGCCCTCCGCACCGGCCGTAGAACCTCCCGGCTGGAGGTTGTCGATGGCGGCGAGGATCTTGTCCCGCTCGCGGGCCGAAGTCGGCTCCAGCACGGTTCCGGCATTGCCGGCATAGGTGACGATCGACACCTTGTCTTCCGGCTTCAGCTTACCCACCAGCAGCCGGAAGGCACTTTTGAGCAGCGGCAGCTTGTCCGGCGCGTTCATCGAGCCGGAAACGTCGATCAGGAAGACGAGATTGGCGGGCGGCGCAGCAGCTGGAGCATTCTCATAACCCTTGATCGCCACCTGCATCAGCTGCGTGCCGGTATTCCAAGGCGTAGGCGTGACGGTCACGGTTGCCCGGAATGCTTCCCCCGCCGTTTGCGGCCGCGGCCAGTCATAGGGGAAATAGTTGATCATCTCCTCGACGCGCACGCTGTCCGGCTCGGGCAGATTTCCCTGCATCAAGGAACGGCGGACCAAAGCATAGGAGGCGGTATCGACATCGACGGAAAAGGTCGAGACCGGATCGGTCGCAACGCTTTTTACGGGATTGGGATCGGCATTGGCGAAACGGTCACGCCCTTGCTCCAGCGGCGGCAGCAGTTCTCGCTCTGCGGGCGCAAACCGGGGTGCGGCGGCGAGCGGCGCAGCACCCTCGGCCATCATCGGTTGGGCTGGGGCGGGCATGGGCGGCGAGAGGGCCGCGGGAGGCTCCGCCATGCGCTCTGCCGCTGCGCCGGAGGGGCCAGCCTCATAGTCCAACGGTTTCGACGCAGGTAACAGGCTTGCGGCGTCCTCCTCCCGTTGACGCTTAGCCTCGACGGGCTTCACAGGTGCTTTCGGCGCATCAGCCATCTCAGGCAGAGCCACCTGCCCGGATGTCGGCAGGTTGCCGCGCGTGATTTCGAAGGTGAGAAAGGCAGCCGCGGGAATAATGAGCAGCGTCGCAAGCGCCGAGCCTGCCAGATAACGATGCTGAGTGATCATGTTGGTGCTCCAGATCCGGTTGAGGATGGAGCTTTGACGCTGCCGCCAGGATTTTCCTTGGGCGCGGTTTGCGTTTTTTTCTTCGGCGTCGAATGCCTGCATGGCGGCAGCGAGCGCACGGGCGCGTCTCTCGGATGATGCAGTCGGAGCCGGGGGCAGAGTACCGAGCTTTTCGAATTCGTCCGTCATGGTCACACCGCCTCCTTCTTCAGAAGGTCCTTCAATCGTTTTCGCGCCTCGTGCAGGTGCCAGGAAACAGTGTTTTCGCTGCAGTCCAGAACCTCTGCCGCCGCGGCGTGGCTGAGCCCTTCGCTATGGACGAGCAGGACGGCGTCTCTTTGTTTCTCGGGCAAAAGCCGAACTGCTGCCCACAGCCACTCGCCCCGCCCGTCGTTCTCCGGCTCGAACTGCTGGAAGAATATCGGGTCAGTTGCGAGCCGGCCCTCGTCACGCCTACGGCGCAACGACTGCCGTTGATGGTCACGCACCACGTTCAGTGTCAGCGCATAGAGCCAGGTGCGGAAGGCCGACTGGCCCTTGAAGGACCGGATGGAGCGGCCGAGCCGGATACAGGCTTCCTGGGCAATGTCCTCGGCATCAACCTGCGTCCCGCACCAGCGCCACGCGACGGAATGGATGAAATCGTAATGGGTTTCGATAAGCACGCCGAAGGCATCCCTGTCGCCGTCACACGCCCTTTGAAGGATTTCCCCGCTCACGATTCCCGCCCGATTGCCGTCGTTTCCAGCTTAGACGTTTCCCGATTCAAATTCCTTGGGGTGGTTCGCAAAAAATGTTCGGCTCAGCCCATCAGCGCCTGCATATGAAACTTCAACTGCTCCGGCAGATAGCGGAATTCTGTGCCGACCGGGCAGGCATTGCGGGCGAGACAGCCTGAGACGACGCAGGTCTTCTCACCGGGTTCGCTGCCGAGATAAGAACGACAGGTCACAACATCGAATCCGGACCGGTTGACCACCCCAGCGGGACAAGCCGTGAGGCAAGGTTTTTTGATGCAGCTATCACAAGGATGGCCTGCGGCTTTCGCGGAGGCCTCGATCTCGAACGAAAAACCCAGCGCGCCGCGATAACCGTGCCAGAGCCCGTATCTCGGATGGATAAGGATGGCGAGGGGCGAGGGCTTTAGCCCCTCCGCCTTCATCGCCCATTGCTGGAAGGGCTGCCAGGGTGGATCGGAGGGAAAATAGGCGGCGGCTCCAAGGTCGTTTGCCAAGGGATGGATCAGCTGCTTCGACCACGTATCGAGCGGATCGGCACCTTGATATGTCTCCCGCCAACGGGAAAAGGCGGGCCAGATGGAACTCCCGGCATTGCCGAGCAGGACGACCGAAAGGGCTCGGGAGCCATCTGCCAGCATTGGGCCTTCGCCCGGGCGGAAATTCACGACGCCCCGCACCAGAATACCCGAAGGTCCGAGCGCCTCGGAAATCCGCTCCAGATGAGCCGAAGGGCCGCTCATCGCGGCCCCTGATATTTGTAGTGCGGGCGCCAGACCCCTTCCTGGATGAAGTCGGCGACCAGCCTGGCGCCGCCTTGCTCCCTGGCGGCCTCGGGCTCTCTTCAGGTGAATGCGTCGGGCATCGAATCCTTGCGATCTTTGATGAAGGCGAGCAGCGCCTCGTCGATTGCCGGATCGAGCGGCGGCGCCTCATAGGAGTCGAGCCATGCACGGCAGAGCGCATTGGCGCGCTGCTCGATGCGCTTCTCGCCTTCGATTTCCCACTGTTCGAAGGAGTTGTTGTCCATCAGCGCCGAGCGGTAGAAAGCCGTCTGGAAATGCGCCTGGGTGTGGGCGCAGCCGAGATAGTGGCTGCCGGGCCCGACTTCCCGGATCGCGGAAAGCGCCTGCCCTTCCTCCGACAGATCGACGCCCTGTGCCATTTTCTGCATCATGCCGAGCTGGTCCTGGTCGATCATGAACTTTTCATAGGACGACACCAGACCACCTTCCAGCCAGCCGGCGGCATGCAGAACGAAATTCGTGCCGGCGAGCAGCGTGGTGTTCAGCGTATTGGCCGATTCGTGTGCGGCTTGGGCATCGGGCACCTTCGAGCCGCAAAGCGACCCTCCGGTGCGGAACGGCAAACCAAGACGGCGGGCAAGCTGCGCCGCGCCGTAGGATACCAGCGAGGGCTCCGGCGTCCCGAAGGTCGGAGCGCCCGACTGCATCGAGATGGAGGCTGCGAAAGTGCCGAACAGCACCGGCGAACCCTTGCGGATGAGCTGAGTCATCGACGCACCCGCGAGCACTTCCGCCAGGATCTGGGCCAGCGTTCCGGCGACGGTCACCGGGCTCATCGCGCCCGACAGGATGAAGGGCGATACGACGGACGCCTGGTTGTGACGCGCATAGACCTTGAGAGCACCGAGCATGGTGCCGTCGAAGACCATCGGCGAGTTGGCGTTGATCAGGTTCAGCGTGACGCAATTGTTCTCGACGAAATCGTCACCGAAGACGATCTTGGCCATGGCGATCGTGTCTTCGGCCCGCTCCGGCGCGGTGACAGAACCCATGAACGGCTTGTCCGAGTACTTGATATGGCTGTAGACCATATCCAGATGGCGCTTGTTGACCGGCACGTCGACTGGTTCGCAGACGGTGCCTCCAGAAGAATGCATGGACGGCGCCATATAGGCGAGCTTCACGAAATTGCGGAAATCCTCGATCGTCGCATAGCGGCGCTTGCCATCGAGGTCACGCACGAACGGAGGACCGTAGACCGGCGCAAAAACGGTCGCGTTGCCGCCGATCTGGACGTTGTGCTCCGGGTTGCGCGCGTGCCAGGTGAACTCTCTAGGCGCAGTCTTCAGAAGTTCGCGGCATAGACCTTTCGGGAAATGCACCCGATGGCCCTGAACGTCGGCGCCGGCTTTTTTCCAAAGATCCAGAGCTTCGTCATCGTCGCGAAATTCAATGCCGATTTCTTCAAGGATAGTATCGGCATTGCGCTCGATGATTTGCAGGCCCTCCTCGTCCAGCACCTCATAGACGTTGATCTTGCGGGTGATGTAAGGAAGCGACGGACCGGGACCGCTGCCCGTACGCGCGGCACGGCGCCCTGCCGCTCCCCGTTCGCCACGCCCGCGTCGTCCTGCGCCGCCTGCCGGTTCCGTCTGCTGGGTCAAGTCGTCCATGATGTTCCTCGCCTTGCGCCATCGTTTGCGCCTGTCCTTCTGATGCGCCATGCTAAGCTGCGGCGCAAGCCGAACCCTGCCTTTCTGCGGCACCGGTTTGTGCAGGACAGACATTTGCGACGACCGCTTCGTCGTTTTTCCGACGCGCCGCTGTCGCATACGAAAGAAATTGCGAAACAATTTGAAGGTACAGATAGTCGACGACGTGAGCGTCTGATTTGCAGGCCCCTCGAACCCTAGGGAAGTATTCCATGTCTGACGATGAAATCATCCTTTCGGAACTTTCCGACGAAGAACTCGTGCAACAGATGCACGACGACCTCTACGACGGGCTCAAGGAAGAAATCGAAGAGGCCACCAACATCCTGCTGGAGCGCGGCTGGACGCCCTACGATGTCCTGACCCAGGCGCTTGTCGAGGGCATGCGGATCGTCGGCATCGACTTCCGGGACGGCATCCTCTTTGTGCCCGAGGTGCTGCTGTCGGCCAATGCCATGAAGGCCGGGATGACCATCCTGCGTCCGCTGCTGGTGGAAACCGGCGCGCCGAAGCTCGGCAAGATGGTCATCGGTACCGTGAAGGGCGATATTCACGACATCGGCAAGAACCTCGTCGGGATGATGATGGAAGGCGCCGGTTTTGACGTGGTCGATCTCGGCATCAACAACCCGGTTGAGAACTACCTGGAAGCAATCGAACGGGAAAAGCCGGACATTCTCGGGATGTCCGCGCTGCTGACCACCACCATGCCCTATATGAAAGTCGTCATCGACACCATGAAGGAAAAGGGCATCAGGGACGACTATGTCGTGCTGGTGGGCGGCGCGCCTCTCAACGAGGAATTCGGCAAGGCGGTGGGCGCCGACGCCTATTGCCGCGATGCGGCGGTCGCCGTCGAGACCGCGAAGGACTTCATCCGCCGCAAGCATAACAGCCTCGCCGCCGGCAGCTGATGCCGCTCACGGCGAGGTTGCCGGAATAGACATCAGCGGGCGGCGCGATCAACCTTGCGGCCGGCATCCTGAGTAGCGTCGACGGCATTCGCCGTGTCCTGACCCATGCCGCGAATGGTATTGCCACAGGAGGAGAGCGAAACCATTGTCGCAAAAAGTGCGGCGATCACCGTGACTGTCTTGGCCGTCATGTTAGAATACTCCGATGGATATGGATCAAATTGTTCCGGGAAGCGAACTTCCGCCGAAGGAACGTGCAAACTGTGAAAAAGTTCACGTGATCGCCTGCGGCGCCATCGCACGGGAGATTCTCGCCGTCTGCAGGCAGGCCGGCCTTCATCATATCGACCTCCATTGCCTGCCCGCGATTTGGCACGCCTATCCGCAGAAAATCGTTCCCGGATTGGAACAAGCCGTCGCGGAGGCCCGCGCAAGAGGTTTTGAGAAGATCTTTTTCGCCTATGCGGATTGCGGCACGGGCGGCGATATCGACAGGCTTTGCCAGCGCGAAGACATTGCCCGCATCGAAGGCCCCCACTGTTACTCGTTTTTCGCCGGAAACGAGGCGTTTGCGGCCAGGGCGGACGACGACCTGCTTTCCTTCTTCCTCACAGACTTTCTCGCGCGCCAATTCGAGGCTTTCGTCATCGAGCCGCTCGGCCTCGATAGGCATCCGCAGCTGAAGGAAATGTATTTCAGCAACTACCGCAAGCTCGTCTACCTCTCCCAGGAGGAGGACGAAACTCTGCAGCAAAAGGCACGGGCGGCGGCCGACTACTTGGGTCTCCAATACGAATACCGTTACACCGGTTATGGCGATCTCACACGAGCGTTACACCTGGCTTAATCGTTTCTTTCGGCTTGTCGGGAAAACTGCCCTCCGCATCTATCGGAGTGGCATATGCAGGACCAGAATTCTTCCCGAATCGTCGTGATGACCGCAGGCGGACCTAATCCGCAGGTGATGATCAACGCGCTTGCCCGGCATTTCCCGCAACTGCATGTCATTCAGGAAGAGCCCGAATCGAAAGGCACCTTGCTCCGACGCCGTGCCAGGCGTTTCGGCTGGCTCACCGCTCTCGGACAATTGGCGACCATGATCGCTTCTCGGCTTGGGAAAAGCCTTGCCGCCCGACGCTCCGAAGAGATCATTCGCGACTACGGCCTCTCTGCCGCTTCCAACGCGAATATCCCGGTCACGCATGTGCCGTCGCTTAACGATCCAGCATGTCTCGCTACGGTGACAGCCTTGGAACCCGCGGCAGTCTTCACCATCTCCTGCCGTATCCTGTCGCCCGAGACGCTCGCCGCCGTCCCCTGCCCGGTCATCAACTTCCATGCCGGCATCAACCCCATGTATCGCGGCCAGATGGGCGGTTACTGGTCCCTGGTCGAGCGGGACGAGGGGAACTTTGGTGCGACGGTGCACCTCGTCGACAACGGGATCGATACCGGCGGCACGCTTTATGAAAAGCGCCTCAAACCGTCGCCGCGCGACAGCCTTGCGACATATCCGCTGCTGATGACGGCCGCCTGCGTCGACATCAGCGTACAAGCACTGGAGGACGCCATCACGGGAACGTTGAAGCCTCGTCAGCCTCAAGGCCCCTCCCTTTTGCGTTTCCCTCCGCCGATCTGGACCTGGCTCTATCACGGCCTTACGAAGCGCATCTGGTAGCCGCGTCGCTTTTTGCTCTGTGCGACGTCGTGGCAAGCGCAGTCTTGGCCGGCGCACCCGTGCATGCTGCCCTCAACACGGAGGAATTCATGGCCGACCGCATCGTTGTCTACTGGCGGGACATTCCGGCGCAGGTGATCGTCAAGAAGGGCAGGCAAACCGCCAAGCGGGAGCTGTCGCTGCGCTTTACCGAGGCGATCGACATGTGCGCCATGCGGACGGGCGCATCGGAGACGGACGATTACCTTGCCGAGTGGCGAAAGGCGAAGCCCTTTCCCGTATCAGACGATCTGGAAGCCGAAGCAGATAAGGCCGCCGCCGATCTGGAGGCCGCTTACGACAAGGACAGGCTTGTCGCCCTGGTGAAGGCCGGCGGTCGCGAAGCGGCCTGACACTCAAGCACTGACATCAATCGGCGCCTATGACCATGCGCCTGGAGGAACATATGACACGTACCATCGTCGCGTCCGCAACCCGGGAAATCGTGATCGGCTTCGACCAGCCCTTCTGCGTGATCGGCGAACGCATCAACCCGACCGGACGCAAGAAACTGGCGGCCGAGATGATCGAAGGCAACTTCGACACGGTCATCAAGGACGCATTGGAGCAAGTCGCAGCCGGCGCCACGATGCTCGACGTCAACGCCGGCGTGACGGCGGTCAACCCGAACGAGACCGAGCCGCCGCTTCTCGTCCGGACGATGGAGATCGTCCAGGGCCTGGTGGATGTCCCGCTTTCGATCGACAGTTCCGTAACCGCCGCGATCGAGGCGGCGCTGAAGGTGGCAAAGGGCCGTCCGCTCGTCAATTCAGTAACGGGCGAGGAGGAGAAGCTGGAGGCCATCCTGCCGCTCTGCAAGAAATACGACGTGCCGGTGGTGGCGATCTCGAACGACGAGACCGGCATCTCCATGGATCCGGATGTGCGCTTTGCCGTGGCCAAGAAGATCGTCGAACGCGCGGCGGACTACGGCATCAAGGCGCATGACATTGTTGTCGATCCGCTCGTGATGCCGATCGGAGCTTTGGGTTCGGCCGGATTGCAGGTTTTCGCGCTCCTCAGACGCCTGCGTGAGGAGCTGAAGGTCAATACGACCTGCGGGCTTTCCAACATCTCCTTCGGACTGCCGCACCGCCACGGCATCAATGCCGGTTTCATCCCTATGGTGATCGGCGCCGGCATGACCTCCGCCATCATGAACCCCTGCCGGCCGCAGGAAATGGAAGCCGTCCGCGCCGCCAACGTTTTGAACGGCACCGATCAGAACTGCGGCAACTGGATCATGACTTATCGAGACTACAAGCCAGCTGAGGCCGGAGCTGCCGCGACCGCTGCCCCGGCATCGGCGGCTGGGGGGCGTCGCGGCGGTCGCGCCGCCCGGGCTGGCGCCGCCGCCAGAATGGAGTAGAACGCGCCTTCAAACGCGCGAGCCTAAGAGAATGAACGATACCTCGAACCACCCCCTCGTCCTTTTCATGCCGTCCGGCAAACGCGGCCGTTTCCCGGTGGGGACGCCCGTGCTCGAGGCTGCGCGCCAGCTCGGCGTTTATGTGGAGAGCGTCTGCGGCGGGCGGGCGACATGCGGCCGCTGTCAGGTATCGGTGCAGGAAGGCCATTTCGCCAAACACGGCATCAGGTCCTCCGAGGACCACCTCTCGCCGATCGGGCCTAAGGAAGAGCGCTACGACCGCGTACGTAGCTTGCCGGAAGGACGCCGGCTTTCCTGCTCCGCCCAGATTCTGGGCGATCTCGTCATCGACGTGCCGCAGGATACGGTCATCAACGCGCAGGTGGTCCGCAAGGCCGCCGACGAGCGTGTGTTCGACCGCAATCCGGCAGTTCGCATGTGTTACGTCGAAGTCGAAGAGCCGGATATGGAAAAGCCGCTCGGCGATCTCGATCGGCTCAAGGCAGCACTCTCCGCCGAATGGCATGTCGACGATCTCGATGTCGATTTTCACCTGATTCCCCAAGTTCAAGCGATCCTGCGCAAGGGAGAGTGGAAGGCGACGGCCGCAATTCACAAGGACCGCGACGACGACCGTCCGCGCCTGATCGCCCTTTATCCCGGCCTGAAGAACGAAGCCTACGGCATCGCCTGCGACATAGGCTCGACGACCATCGCCATGCATCTTTCCTCGCTGCTGTCAGGACGGACGGTCGCTTCCGCCGGTACGTCCAATCCGCAGATCCGCTTCGGTGAGGATTTGATGAGCCGCGTCTCCTATATCATGATGAACCCCGACGGCCTGGACGCAATGACGGCTGCCGTGCGTGAAGCGCTGAACGGGCTGATCGACAAGGTATGCGCAGATGGTGGCGTGTCGCGCGAGGATATTCTCGATTGCGTCTTCGTCGGCAACCCGATCATGCACCACCTTTTCCTCGGTATCGACCCCACCGAGCTCGGGGGGGCGCCTTTTGCACTTGCCGTCTCTGGCGCAGTTCAGGTGAAGGCGAGCGAGATCGGCTTGCCGATGAACAAGGGTACGCGGACCTACTTGCTGCCCTGCATCGCCGGCCATGTGGGTGCCGATGCCGCCGCCGCGACACTATCGGAAGGTCCGCACCGGCAAAACGAAATGATGCTGATGGTCGATATCGGCACCAATGCCGAAATCGTGCTCGGCAATTCTTCCCGCGTTGTCGCCGCCTCCTCTCCCACCGGCCCCGCCTTCGAGGGCGCCGAGATTTCATCGGGCCAGCGTGCCGCGCCCGGAGCGATCGAGCGCGTCCGCATCGATCCCGTAACGCTGGAGCCGCGCTTCCGCGTGATCGGCGTCGAGCAATGGTCCGACGAGCCGGGTTTCGCCGAAGCGGTCGCAGCCAGCGGCGTGACCGGCATCTGCGGTTCGGGCATTATTGAAGTGGTCGCGGAAATGTTTCTCGCCGGCATAATCTCCGAGGACGGCGTCGTGGACGGGTCATTGAGCTCGCGATCGTCGCGTATTCTACAGAACCAGCGCACCTACTCCTATCTGCTGCACGAGGGGGAACCTCGGATCACCGTCACGCAGAACGATGTGCGCGCCATCCAGCTCGCCAAGGCGGCTCTTTATGCCGGCGTGAAGCTATTGATGGACAAGCAGGGCATTGCCCATGTCGACCGCATCGGCCTCGCAGGCGCCTTCGGCACGTTCATCGATCCCAAATATGCAATGGTGCTGGGCCTTATTCCGGATTGCGATCTGTCCAGGGTAAAAGCGGTCGGCAACGCAGCAGGCACAGGTGCCCGCATGTGCCTGTTGAACCGCAGTTATCGACGTGAGATTGAGGAAACCGTCAGGAAGATCGAAAAGATCGAGACGGCTCTGGAGACAAAGTTTCAGGACCACTTCGTCGCCGCCATGGCGCTGCCGAACAAAGTGGACGACTTCCCTCAGTTGAGCTCTGTCGTGACCCTGCCGGAGCGGAGGATGTCGGAAGCCGCCACGGGTGGTGATGGCGGCGGCCGCCGCAGACGGCGGCGGGATTAAAGACCAACCGGTGAGGCAATCGATCCGAGGATCGGTTGCCTGTCCAATGGAGAGCCGCCCGCCACGGGCAATTTCTACGCCGCGGCGGCGACCATCGCGCCAAACGCCTCGCGGATGCTCTCCGCGACGGCCTTGCCAGGGATCGACAATTGCGGCGCGGTAAGAAGCCGTATGTCGAAGCTGATCAGCTCCGGCAACCCCTCCTTGGGTCCGAGCACCTGCATGTCGTCCGTGACGTAGGACCGCGGGAAAGGTGCGACGGCAAGGTCGGAGAGCACCGCTGCCCGTTGCGCCATCGTGTGGGCGCTGGCATAGGCGATCCGGTAGCTTCGCTTATGTCTCTCAAGCTGTGTGATTGCATCCTGCCGCCACACGCAACCGTCCTCCCACACGGAGATGGGCAGCGGATCGCGCAGATAGGCCGTACCGCATTTTGCCCCCGCCCAGACGAGCTTTTCAGTATAGAGCACCTCACCGCCGGTCGGAAAAGGCCGTGTCGCGCAATTGATGAGCGCGAGATCAAGCCGCTGTTCGTCCATGCGTTTGCGCAGAAGAATACTCTGATCCACCGTGACGTCGACCATGATGCCCGGAAAGCTCTCGCCGAAATCCTTGAGCACCTTCGGCAGGAGCCTCTCGCCGACATCATCGGGAGCCCCGAGCCGTACAACCCCTGAAAGTTCGGGCATGACGAAGCGAGAAACCGCTTCATTGGAAAGCGCCAGCATGCGCCGTGCATAGGAAAGCAGCATTTCGCCGTGCTGGGTCAGCGTTACTGAACGCGCATCACGCAGGAAGAGCGTCGTCTTCAACTGCTCTTCCAGCTTCTTGATCTGCATGGAAACGGCGGATGGCGTTCGCAGCACTGCATCCGCGGCGGTCGAGAAATTGCCAGTCTCCGCGATCGCGACGAATGTACGCAAAACATCATTGTCGAGCACCGGGAGCGGCGGACGGAACGGGACGGTCATGAGATGCTCCATCAAAAAATCTGAACTTAAACACCATATCATTTCGTTTGATTGAATGTCAAACCCGGCGCATAGTCCACACCATCGGAAGCAAGCGTCAATTCCCAACAGAATTTCATGAGACGCATCACATGCATCCGATTGATTGATGGATCGGCGGCGCTCATTCTCCCAGTCAAGCACCGCCTGCAATGACCCAAGGAGAACTGTTATGACTATGATCACCTATCAGGAGAGCGACGGCTCCCGGTTTCGGCCGTCATCGTTCGTCTCGTTCGTCCGCCCTGCCCTACGTCTCACTGTAAGACTTCGGGATGAGTGGCAGCGTCGCAAGACGGAGAAGATGCTGGAAGGCCTTCCCGCAGAAATCCGCAAAGACATCGGATGGCCGACGACCAATGCCGCACCGCGTAGATAACTCACCGAACACATGGCCTGCATGTTAAAAGGATGCGGGCCATGTGATATCGTGTGTTCCGTGGATGCGATTTTTTAGATATGTTGAAAGCTGCGACACCCCAATGTCGCAAAAATTTTATTCCCTCGTCGTCAAAAGCCCTTCTCCCCTCCATTTTTCCATGCCAATGTCGCTTTTGAATTAGAGGCAGGCCGCGATGTACGGCCACGGCAAGGGGAATGATCGCATGGACATATCCAGCAAATACCCGGCGAAGAAGCGTTCCCTCGTCTTCTTTCTGGTGCCGAACTTCACCATGCTGCCTTTCGCGGCAGCAGTCGAGACCCTGAGAATCGCCAACCGGATGCTGGGTTATCCCGCCTACACCTGGCGTCTCTGTTCCGCCGACGGTGAAAAGGTGCAGTCCTCGAGCGGCATAGAACTCGAGGTCAACTCATCGCTTGCCGATGAGCGGCGCTACCTTTCCGGTGAAAACCGGCCGAACATGGTCATTGTCTGCTCCGGCGTCTATGTCGAAGAATTCCAGAACAAGTCCGTGAATGCCTGGCTGCGGGAGACTTACAATCGCGGCATTGCGGTCGGCAGCCTTTGCACCGGCGCCCATGTTCTTGCTCAGGCCGGACTGCTGAACGGCAAGCGCTGCGCCATCCACTGGGAAAACCTGCCCGGTTTTGCCGAAGCCTTTCCGCAGGCGGAGGTTTACGCCGACCTCTACGAAGTCGACTCCAACCTCTATACCTGCGCAGGCGGCACGGCGTCGCTGGACATGATGCTGAACCTGATCGGCCAGGATTTCGGCGAAAATCTCGTCAACCGGGTCTGCGAGCAGCAATTGACCGATCGGGTGCGCAATCCGCACGACCGTCAGCGCCTGCCATTGCGGGCTCGCCTGGGCGTCCAGAACGCCAAGGTGTTATCGATCATCGAACTGATGGAAAACAATCTCTCGGAACCACTGTCGCTCGTGGAAATCGCAGAGGACGCCGGATTGTCCCGACGGCAGATCGAACGGCTGTTCCGCCAGGAAATGGGCCGTTCTCCCGCACGCTACTATTTGGAAATCCGCCTCGACCGGGCCCGGCATCTGCTCGTTCAGTCATCGATGCCGGTCGTTGAGGTGGCCGTCGCCTGCGGCTTCGTTTCAGCGTCGCATTTCTCCAAATGCTACCGCGAGGTCTACAATCGCTCGCCGCAACAGGAACGGGCTGAGCGCAAGCTCAACATGAACACTTCCCGCACCGGCGTCGTGGTCTGAACCCGAAAAACGGATCAGCCCCGAATGGTGCTGCCTTTCATAACTACGCCGGGCCTCCTTTTGGGAGGCGCCGGCGCAGAAGCTGGCACATTGGCCGTCTTGGGGCTTCAGGCGACGCTTTTGACGGCCGCCGTCTCCTTCAGCTTTGCCTGCATCGAACGTATCTGAACCAGCGTGTCCAGGTTCTGGTTGACGCGGCAGTAGAACTCCTCGTCGATGAAGGGGCGCAGCATGAAATCATTGCCGCCTGCCTTCAAAAAGCGAGCGGACAACAGCCGGTTCGAGGAGGACGAGACCCCGATGATTCGCAACTCATGTGACCCGCGCACCGAACGTATCCGACGCGTCAGTTCGAAACCGTCGATATCAGGCATGTTGTAGTCCGTTACCAACAGACCGATGTCAGGGTTCTTCTTGAGAATTTCCAGTGCCTTGGCGCCGTTTTCTGCGAGGCTGACACGAAAATTGTAGCGCTTGAGGCGGCTGGAAAGCAACGCTCGCGCTGTGGGACTGTCATCGACGATCAGCACATGATGGCGGTGATTGGTGAGGAAGCGGCAGACCGATTCAGCCAGCATTTCCACGGCGAAGACATTGTCCTTGAGGATATAGTCGACGATGTCCTTGGACAGCAGCTTGTCCCTCGTGTCTTCATGGAATGTCCCGGTGAAGACGATCGTCGGGATCGAGAGGTCGATCAGATATTCCAGCGCCTCCCCGTTCTCCGCACCCGGCAGATTTATATTGGAGATCGCCAGCGTGACCGGCTCGCCGGATTGATCATAGGCAAGCTGCAATTCTTCGAAATTGCGGCAAATTTCGACCTCAATGCCAAACAGCTCCTTGAGCCGCGTGCCGATCATCGAAGTAAAGACATTGGAATCCTCCGCAACCAGGATGCGGGAATTTGCCAGTGACTGGCCGGAATACTGCATCCCGGAAATGCCGAGGAATGTCATAAAGCCCCTTATCAGTAAGTACTGTCCCCTCTTGGAACACTCTTACTGTCAACGGTTTGCAGAACCGTTAATCCCGGCAACCAGGACCGCTTCAAAATGGAACGGGCGACTTAAGAGCCGCCCGCCAACGTCAAGAAAGCTGTTTCAGCCCGTTGTTTCAGGCGCGGAGCGCTGCATTGTCCGCGTCGAACGGACTTTCCGGCACCACGCTCGCGTTATACAACGTGCCCAAGATCTTGATCTTGAGCTTGGTTCCGGTCTCGGCATAACCGGGTTTTACCATGGCAAGAGCCAGCGACTTGCCGATTCGCCAGCCATAGGCACCATTGGTGGCACGGCCGATCAGCTCGCCCGCCTCGTTGTAGATCGCCTCGGAACCGCGCGCATCCACATCGTTGGCGCCCTCCACTGCCAGGGTGCAGAAATTCCACTTGAGCCCCTTTTCCTTGTAGGAGAGCAGCCCTTCCTTGCCGAGGAACTCCTTGTCGGTCTTGATGAAGCGGTCGAGGCCGGATTCGTAGGCATTGTATTCGATCGACATTTCGCGCGGAATGAGCCGGTAGGACTTCTCGACCGACATGGCGAGCATGGCGCGAATGCCGAACGGCTTGATTCCGAACTCGGCGCCAGCCTCCATCAGCTTGTCGAAAATATAGTTCTGCATCTCGATAGGATGGTGCAATTCCCACCCGAGTTCGCCGACGAAGTTGACGCGCAGAGCGTGGGCGGAGGCGATGCCGATGGCGATCTCCTTGCCGGAAAGCCAAGGAAAATCCTTGTTCTCCAGGCTCGTCCTGGTGAGCTTCTTCAAGACAGAGCGGGATTTCGGACCGGCGAGTACCAGCACGCCGAGCTTCTGGGTAATCTGCTGCAGCCGGACGGAACCATCTGTTGGCGCAAGCTTACGTAAGTAGTCGTGGTCATGAGCCTCATAAGCGCCGGCGGAAACGAGATAGAAGCGGCCCGGCGCCCATTCGTAGACGGTGAACTCGGAACGAACCCCGCCACCCTTTGTCAACAGATGGCAAAGGGCGATCCGTCCCTGCTTCTTCGGTATTGCGTTGGCGAAAATCGATTCGAGCCATGCGCGTGCACCTGGGCCGGAAACCTCCATCTTCGCAAAGGCCGACATATCCAGTACGCCGACATTCTCGTGGACGTTCTTCACCTCGTTGCCGACATGCTCGAAATAGTTCGAACGGCGGAACGACCATTTTTCAACAATCCGGCCGTCTTCCAGGGCGGGCGCATGGTTGTGGCCGGTGATGACCTCGGCACCAACGCCAAGCTCATCCTTCGGCACTTCGTAGCCCTCAGGCGCAAACCAGTTGGCGCGTTCCCAGCCGTAGACGGAGCCGAAAACCGCACCGAGATTCTTCAGCCGGTCATAAACGGGCGTCGTCTTCAAAGGACGGGCGGCTGAGCGTTCCTCATCCGGATAATGCATCGTGAAAACATTGGCATAGGCCTCTTCGTTCTTCTCGATAAGATAGCCTTCCGTAGCGTAAGGTCCGAAGCGACGAGGATCGACGCCCATCATATCCACGGTCGGTTCGCCGTCGACGATCCACTCTGCCAGCTGCCAGCCGGCACCGCCTGCCGCGGTGATGCCGAAGGAGTGCCCCTCATTGAGCCAGAAGTTTTTCAGCCCGGGAGCCGGTCCGACGATCGGGGAGCCGTCCGGCGTGTAGGCGATCGCGCCGTTATAGACTTTCTTGATACCGACGTCTCCGAAGGCGGGCACCCGCGTGATCGCCGTTTCGATATAGGGCATCAGCCGGTCGAGATCCTCCTGGAAGAGTTCGTATTCGCTCTCGTCCGACGGGCCGTCGACGTAACAGACGGGCGCGCCGACTTCGTAGGGGCCGAGCAGCAGGCCTCCATTCTCTTCCCGCATGTACCAGGAGGAGTCTGATTCGCGCAGGACCCCCATTTCAGGCAGGCCCTTCGCCTTGCGTTCCTGAATTGCCGGATGCGGCTCGGTGACGATATACTGGTGCTCGACCGGAATGACCGGAATGTTGATGCCGACCATCTCCCCGGTCTTGCGGGCAAAGTTGCCGGTGCATGAAATGAGATGCTCGGCGGTGATCTCGCCCTTGTCGGTCGTCACCTTCCACAAGCCGTCGGGTTGCTGCGAAATTGCAGTGACGGTGGTGTTCCGGTAGATGGTAGCCCCCCGATCTCGCGCGCCTTTGGCGAGCGCCTGGGTAAGATCGGCAGGCTGGATATAACCGTCGTCTGGATGCTGGATGGCTCCGAGAATTCCGTCGGTTTCGCAAAGCGGCCAGATTTCCTTCACCTGCTCCGGGGTCAGGATATTCACTTTGACCCCGATGGTTTCCGCGATGCCGGCATAATACATATACTCTTCCCAGCGGTCCTTGGTGCGGGCAAGGCGAATGTTGCTGACATTCGAAAAACCGACATTCATGCCGGTTTCGTTCTGAAGCTCCTGATAGAAGCGCACCGAATATTTATGGAGCTGGCCAACCGAATAGGACAGGTTGAAGAGCGGCAGAAGACCGGCAGCATGCCATGTCGACCCGGAGGTCAATTCCTTGCGCTCGATGAGGACGGAATCGCTCCAGCCCTTTTTGGCCAGATGGTAGAGCGTTGAAACGCCGACCACGCCGCCGCCGATCACCACCGCCCGTGCATGTGTCTTCATGGAATGAACCCCTCTTCGGCCTCGAGTGACCGTCTGTCAATCTGCTGGGACTATGCAATTCCGGCCGGTCGGCCAAACGCCTGATTACGACATGCCTGCATCCAGCTCGCGACCCGATACGACATTCCATCATCCGAAGACGGAAGGCGGTCAGGCGCCGCCCCGGCCATCGGCTTCGTCCGGCAGGATGGGCTTGCCGCGATGAAAGACGATCTCCTGCTGCGGGAATGGAATAGCGATCCCTTCGTCCCGGAACCGCTTCAGGATTGCGATCCTGAGATTGTTCCGAATGCGAAGTCCCTCGCCCATATCGGCGAGGTGGAAGCGCAGCTCGAAGTTCAGCGACGACGGGCCGAAGCTCAGGAATTCCACATGCGGTTCGGGATTGCGCAGAACCTCGGGAATCTGATCGACGAGCTCCAGCAGAATATCCATCACCTTCTGCGGTTCGGTGTCGTAGCTTACCGAGACCGGTACTTCCGAGCGGCCGATCTTGTTGCGGTGGGTCCAGTTGCCCACAGGCGAATTGATGAGATCGGAGTTCGGCACGATGATCGACTGCTTGCGGAAGGTCTCGATCTCGGTCGCGCGTACCGAGATGCGCTTGACGATCCCTTCCGTGGCGCCCGTTATCACGTGATCGCCAACCTTGAAGGGGCGTTCCACCAGCAGGATCAGGCCGGACACAAAGTTGGACACGATGTTCTGCAAACCGAAACCGATACCGACCGAGAGTGCGGAGGCGACCAGCGCAAAGCTCGACAGGTTGATGCCCGCTGCCGAAACGCCCACGATGACCGCAAGGCCGATGCCCAGATAACCGATGCCGGTCTTGACCGAATTGCGCACGCCGAGGTCGACTTGGCTTCGCGCCAACACATTCCCGTCTATCCACTTCTGCACCCAGCGGGTGACAACGTATCCAACGCCGAAGAGGAGGATGCCGCCCAGGATGCCGATGATCGAGATGGAAATATTGCCGATGCGGATCTCCGTAAAGAAGCCGTAGATCCAGGCTTCGATATCGGCGATCTGGAAACCCCAGGTGAGCAGGATCAGCGGTATGCCGAACAACAGCGCGAAAGCGTAAATGCCGAGACCCGCCACAAGCCCGGCCTGGTCGAGCGCCACCTCGTTGAAATTGAACCGATCCGCGAGCCTTCTGCCCGCGGCCGTATCGGTAAACGCGCCCTGCTTGGAAATTGCCTTGCCCGACAACAGACCGACGTAGATCAGCACGATCACCGCGCCGGTGAGGACGATCTGGGTCGAAGCGAAGCGGGCAAGCCCCACATAGCCCGTCAATACCGCGAGAATGAGCAGGCCACCCATCACTCTCAGCAGCAGTGGGAAAAAGCGCGGCCATGCGTGGCCATGTCCGTCTGGGTCCTCGCCTTCGACGAGCCGTGGCTTGATGAAGGAGATGGCAATCAAAATGAGGCCGATGATGAGGGAAGCCAGCAGGCTTTTTACGATTGTCAGGACAAGCGGCGAACTCAACGCCTCGCTGATCGCGCCGAGCAGATAATCCAGTCCGTTGACGACCGCCATTACAAGGATCGCCCATGTCAGAAGGCGCGCTCCCCGATTGGTAAGGCGCACCAGCCGCCATTCCGGTTCACCGGGAGCCATGACGCCGTAGGTAAGCTTCCATACGAAATAGACAAACCACACGAAGCCAAAGAAAGTCGCGACGATCGGCGAGATATCGGCCCTTAAAACATTGAACCCGTCGAGGAAAACAAAGGAAGCTGCGAGAAAGGCCGCAAGCGACATCGTCTGGATGACTGTCGACCAGAAGGCAACCGAAAGACGACGGATGTAGGATGGCGTCTCGTGGTTCTCTCGGCGGATGAACCGGCCGAAAAGCCTGTAGCCCCCGCGCAGAAACAGAAGGCCCGCGGCAAGCGACAAAGCCATTGCGCCGAGGAGCTGCAGCTTCTTGAACTTCCAGATAAAACCGATCCAGCTTCCGAAAGTGGAGCCGAAGTTGCGGACCTCCGCCACAAAGGCGTTCCCGGCATCGGCGAAAAGCTCTGCGGAGAGTTCCGTATGGCGAAACAGGGTCTGAGTGAAAAGCGTGCGGCGAAGATTGGTGATCGTATTGGCAAGCTGAGTAGCGCTGTTCGACAGGTTGCCGGCATCGTCAACGATGATGTTCAACTGCGAACGTTCGTTGAGAAGGCGACTGCGTTCTTCGGCGACCGCAGGCACCTCAGGCGGCTGCCCGCTGGCCGGCGGCTCCCCAAGGCTGGCAAGGCGCCCCTGGATCTGTTCCACGCGCGTTTTCATCGCGTCGGAGGCGGCGCGCATTTCCTTGACGATCTCCTCGGCTTGAAGCCTGAGCTCCGCCAAACGGGCATCGTCATGGGATTCATCCTGAATCCGTGTGCGGAAACCATTGAGCTGCTGACGAATGGCGTCCAGCTTGCTCTTCATGTCTTCGTTGATCGAATCGACCGTCACGTCGGTTTTGGCTGGCGGCTGCGATTGCTGCTGCGCCTGCGCCAACACATTTGCCGGCACACCGACAAGCGCGGCGCTCGTTGCGATCAGAAAAGCTGCGAAAAACACGCGGGCCACGCGCGAAGAAGTTGAACGGCCGGTCTTGAAGGGTCGTGCCAAGGGTCTGCTCTTTATCTCTCTCGATCGGATTCGCGGGCGAAAATAGAGGCACTTCAAGGCGAAGAAAAGGAAGCTTGCGCGGCTCCCTCAAGAATTGGAACAAACGCAGGGAACCCGGGAACATTTTTCGCGTTACCTTCCGCCACAACCAACAGGAGGGTAGGCTTATGGAAGGTGATGCAGGGATCGGCTGGATTGCGGCAATTATTATCGGCGGGATTGCCGGATGGCTCGCCGAGCAGTTCATGAAGAGCAATATGGGCGTCCTCATGAACATTCTTCTCGGCATTGTTGGCGCCATCATCGCCAACGCCATTCTCAGCGTCTTCGGCGTCGTGCTCGGCGGCTGGATCGGCTATCTCATCGCAGGCTTTATCGGGGCCTGCATCCTGATCGCTGTCGGTCGCATGATACGCCGGTAGCGCCTGATATCAGAAGCCGGCGCCGGGTCTCGACAGATATTCGAGCTCGGCGGCGGTGGATTCCCGCCCCAAAAACGCGTTTCGGTGCGGAAAACGCCCGAATTGCCTGATCACCGCCCGGTGACGTTCCGCGTAGTCGAGATATTCGGCATCTCCCAGCAGCGCAAAAAGCTCCACCGATCGATCCTGCTCGACGAGATTTTCCGAATGTTCGAACGGCAGGTAGAAAAAGCCGCGCTGCTCCGGCGGTACAGCGAGATCGGCGCCAGCTTCAATTGCAAGCTTCGCTTCCCTCAGCGCTAGCCAATCGGTGGCGAATGCCAGCGGCGTGCCACGATAAAGATTGCGTGGGAACTGGTCGAGCACGATGACGGCTGCCAGACGATCTTGAGGAGAGCCACGCCACACATCGAGCTCACCGCGGGCAAGCGACAGATGCGTCGGCGCAAAATGCCTCCGCATCGCCTCGTCCAACGCCTCGTTTTTCTCGAACCAGTCCTTGCGATTGAGCTCCTTGAACCAAAAGGAAAACACCTCGTCAGGGGTCTTGATATCGGTCTTGGCCATGGGCGTTCCTCAATCGAGCCGGCAAGTGGAGATATCTGTGCCGAGCAGGCGCGAGAGGGCCTCCACGACCAGATTGTGATCTTCCCGCTGCGGCAGACCCGACACCGTTACGGCGCCGATACAGCCGACGCCGGTGACCTCAATCGGAAAGCTGCCCCCATGAGCCGCGTAATCGGCGGACGACAGACCGAAACGGGATTCGAGCGTCGCATCCTGCTGCGCGAGTTTTCGACCGATCAGGTAGCTCGACTGAAAAAACCGCAGGACAATGTTGCGCTTGCGCCGCACCCAGCTTTCGTTGTCTGGCGACGAGCCGGTAAGAGCCGCGTAAAAGGCCGGCATGGAATGCAGCCGCACGTCGATCGCTACGCCAAGACCTCTTTCGGTTGCCATATGACGAAGCAAGGATCCCAGATCCCACGCGGTACCGAGGTCGAACCGATCGAAGACGAGGGACCTCTCCTGCTCGGTGATCCTGGCAATATCCTCCTCGATGGCCATGCCTGTTCTCCCTATGCTCGTTTGGACGGCGCGGGCATAGATGACGACAAAGCGGACGAAAGTAAAGTTCAGCCGGTAGCAGCGAACTCTTGAGCCGGCAAGAAAGCGGCGAGCTCGTCGACGGCGAAACCAATTCTCTGGCGCAGCGGGTCCGAGACTATCCGATAGTCGGAAAAATCCTTGTCGGAAGCATAGACGGCTGTCGGCAAGGTATGGGCCATGAAGAAACCGAAGAGCGGCCGCAGCTGATGCTCGACCATCAACGCATGCCGGTCACCGCCGCCTGTCGCGGTAATCAGGACGGGCTTGGCCCGAAGCTGCTCTGGATCGATCAGGTCTATGAAGTGTTTGAAGAGACCCGAATAACTTCCTTTGTAGGTCGGCGAACCTATGATCAGTAGATCCGCTCCGACCACGTCGTCCAAGACAGCGGCGGCGGTCGCGTCGAGGTCGCGTTGGTGTTGCGCTTGGCCAAGGGACGGCCCGACATCTGCCATATCATAAATTAAAGGCTGGAAGCCGTATCGGTGAGCGGCGATCCTGGCGATATGCTCGACCAGCACGAAAGTCTTGGAGGGCCGGTTATAGCTACCGGCAAGACCGACAACCTTCAGAGCCATGGAAAATCCCTTCAAAATGATTTGCTACAGACTACCGCCATTTTTCGAAGGTGGAAGGAAAGGAAACGCCTCAGACGGGCCGTAAGAAGAAATTCATGCCATCAAAACCGGATCAGGCGATGCGAGCCGACGGCGGCGCGGTTTGTGCGATCTGGACGGCGATCGCCTCGGCAAGCAGGCTTGCCTGAACCCGAATATCCGGTACGGCCGTTATCTCCCAGAATTGGCCAGCCGTAAGCGCACCGGCGGCAAACAGACCGGGTTGGGCTTTGCCGTCGGCGTCCAGAACCCTGGAGCGGGGATCGACAGAAATACCCAGGCCGAGGTCGTCCATGACGAGAATTTCCCTTTCCCGCATTTCACGCAGCAATGGCGAGTGCCCGATGCCGGCCCGTTCCATGCCCGTGCAATTGACGATCCAGTCGGCGCGAATGGAGGCGAACCGCTGGGTGCCGCGCCGACGGTAACCAATGCTCGCGCCGGCGCTTTCATCCTCGATAGACCGAATGAAGCCGGCATGCACGATGACCGTCTCGTTCTTGATCAGCGCGTCGAAGCGGGCGAACACTTCCGGAGCAATTCGGTGACGGTGAATATTCCACCAGGTAAACGCATGACGGAGAAAACGCGATCGCTGCTCCCGGTTCAAAGACTGCCACAACGCTTGGGTCCGGGGCCTCAGCCCGTCGACAACCCCGCGCCAATCGGCGCCGCTCTTTATCTGCCGACGCAAGGCATGCAACAGCTGGCTGATCTCGCGGCTGTCCGGCAGCGCCGGAGTGACCGGCATGGCACGCCGCAGGGGATGCGGCTGCGGCACCAGCCCGCGGCGCGACAGCACATGAATCTTGCCGCGATGCCCGTGGGCCCGTAGTGACAGAACCTGATCGATCATCGTCAGCCCGGACCCGAGAATACAGATCTCGTCCGCTTTTCCCACACGCGAAAGCCAGCTGAGCCGCCACGGGTTTTCGATGATGCGAGGCCGGACGCTTTCTGCGATGCGATCTCTCGACACCGGCAGATCGGCATTGCCTACACCCAAGGCCAAGACGACGTTTCGGGCCGTCAATTCGCCCTCGTTGTCGAGGCAGAAGCCGAGATGGTCGCTCTCGCACCGTACGCAGGCAGTTGCCTTGGCCTTGACGAAGTCCACATGAGCCCGACCGTGCCGTGGCCGCAAGAGTGCCGCCAACGTATCCCGCAGATAGAGGCCGTAGTCGCCCCGTGTCGCGAAATCCTCAGCGAAAACTGCCCTACCCCTTCGCCGCAGCCACTCGACGAAATCGTCCGGCTTGTCCGGATACACGCTCATTCGTGCTGCAGGCACATTTAGTCGATGCAGATAGAACTCGGTGCGATAGGCGGTTCCGCGTCCGAATCCCGGATCGTCTCCTACGACGGCGATAGAGGCGGATGGCGGCAGAACCCGCAGCAGATTGATGGTGAGAGCGATTGCAGAGAAACCGGAACCGACGACGGCGACATCATAGGTCATCAGGCACACTCCTCGTCCGTTGCAAATTGGGCGAAAGGGCAGTCGCAAAGCCGCCGCCCCCAGTTACCCAGGCTACGGCAAACCTTTAATCTCTACCAACTTAATAGAGATTGACGAAGAGTAAAGAGTTTTCCCGTTTCCGTCAGCGGCACGACTGCTCGGGACGCGGAAGGGCCAGTGTGTCTGCACTCGGATTGGTATTGTCTGGCGTACCCGGTGGCTGGCAGTGATCTTCATGATCGACGGTGCCAGTCGTGCTATTGGTCGTCATGGAATCGGTGACGCCCGGCGGGGGCGTTACAGCCAAGGTTTCCATCTTGCCGGCCGGCGCCGCTGCCGTGCCTGGTTTCGTGGTGGTGTCGGTCGCCGGCGCCTGCGCAAATACAGGTTCCGCGAATGCAAGGGTTAACGCTATTAACGTTGCCAGCCTCGTCTGCATGTCGAGCTCTCCTCGGATAGACCAGCAACACAACCGCAAGCGGACCTTCTTGGTTCCGCCAAGCGCCCTGTTGGGCTTTAGCGCATCAGTTCATGGATCGAAGACAACAGCCGGTCGTGCTGGTAGGGCTTTGGCAGGAATACCGTGTTGGCAGGCAACAGCATTGGATCAAGATTGACGACGCCAGAGGTGATGATGATGCCCACATTGGGCCGAACGGCGCGGATACGCCGGGCAAGCTGCAACCCATCCATCGAGCCGGCCATGTTGACGTCGGTGAACACGATATCGATATCGGAGCGGTTGCGGAAAAGCACCATTGCCTCATCGGCATTCCCGGCCTCAAGGACCACATGGCCGACTTCTTCCAGTCTATCGAGCGTTGTGAATCGGATCAGCGGCTCATCATCGACGATCAGCACAACGGCTTTCTGCGCCATCAAAATCTCCTAAATTGCGCCCCATCAGGACCGCGGGATCAATATGCTCTGCAATTGTCGCGAAATCCGGGCCTATTTGCGTGACGCCATATAGGGGATGGGCGAGTCAGCGGCAAGCATCGGTCCTTTCGGCACCAAATTCCTGTCGGCGCCTGCCGCTGTTCGCGGGTTTTGATCCTTAAGAGCCGGTGCGCGCATTCGTCATCTCGACAGCCGGACTTTTGCGGAGGACTGGTGTCTGATGTTTTGGAGTGGGTAATTGCAGATGAATGATGTCCGGCGGGATACTATCGATGAGGAGCTGGTTCGCAACGTCGTCCACCTCTTCTACGGCAGGGTCAGGGCCGATCCGTTGCTTGGCCCGATCTTCGAAGGTCGGATAGGGCCTGACTGGGACGCTCACCTTCAACGTCTGACATTGTTCTGGTCCGCCCTCGCTTTCAAAAACGGTGCTTACTCCGGTAGCCCCCATAGAGCTCATCAAGGACTTGCCCTGACTGCTGAGCACTTCCAACGTTGGCTTCACCTCTTCGAGGAAACCCTGGAACAGACATGCCGCGGAGAAGCCATGGATTTTTTCCGCGACCGCGCGCACCGCATCGCCGACAGTCTTCAGATCGGCCTCGGCATCGGGCCTAAGGCGCTCCGCCTTCCCTGAAACGCAGTCGAAATCTGCACCGCTCGTCGGCTGCCGCTATCGAGGTGATTGCGTTGCATCAACGAAAGAGATGTTCATTCACCGCATGGTCCGTCGGCCATAGCCAAGGCTATCGACCGGGACAGGAGCCGAGCAATGCAGAAGAAGCCTCAGCGAGTGGTCGTCGGAATTTCCGGTGCCTCGGGCGCCCCGATCGCTGTTCGGATTGTCGAACGGTTGGCTGAGCTGCCGGAAATCGAAACCCACCTCGTGGTTTCGGATGCCGGAAGACGGACGCTGCAGCACGAGGTCGGCACGCAGGCGCTTGCCTATATCCGTTCGCTTGCTCACAGGATATATCCGGCCGGGGACATCGGAGCTGCGATAGCAAGCGGCTCCTTCCCTGTTCAGGGAATGATCGTGGCCCCTTGTTCCATGCGCACCCTCTCGGCCGTGGCGACCGGGCATGCCGATACCCTCATCATCAGGGCCGCCGACGTGCAGCTCAAGGAAAGGAGGCGGCTTGTACTGCTCGCCCGGGAAACGCCGTTGCATCTTGGCCACTTGCGCAATATGTGCACCGTCACCGAAATGGGAGCGATCGTCATGCCGCCGGTGCCTGCCTTCTATCACAAGCCGCAGACAATCGATGATATGGTCGATCAACTGGCTTGCCGGGCGATCGATCTGCTGGCTCTGGCCATCGGGCCTATCGCTCGCATGTGGGAAGGCCAAGTTGCGGCCGATCAATGCAGCAGCGCAGGTATCAGTTCGGGAACGGCGGCAATAGATCGGTGGCCGGCAGAGTAACCGGCCCCTTTCCTTTAGCTCCTTGCGGAGGACTCATCATGCACATCGAACGCGACGAAAATGGTGACTTTGTCCTTGAAACGCCTGAGCTCGCCCAGCGCTTCGGTCTGTCGAGCGAGGAGTTCCGAAAGAGCCTCAGGCAAGGACACATCACGAGCAGCGTCGAACGGGGAGAAGGAGAGGACGCGGGAACCCATAGGCTCAGCGTGCGGCTTGGAAACCGCAGATGGCGAGCCATCCTGAGCGCTAAAGGCCAAGTGGCGCAGGAAGAGATGACGTTCGTCAGGAATTCACCTAAACCACGTCATTCCTGATCCAGAACTTCCGGCTGCGCCAACGGCTTCCGCCTTATTTGCTTGCGCGCAAAGATAGGCCGGCCCTGTTTCGGCATTTTCCTTCCCTGCACCTGCTTGCGGAACGCCCTCGGGCAAAATGAGAAATCTCGTCCTGCCGCAGTTTTGAAGGGAAGGATTATGACAATCACGGCGAAGCTAAGCGCGCAGAACCTTGCCGCGTTGGAGCAAAATCACACAACGCTTCTCCGACTGTGCCTGACGCTTGAGGAGATTGCCGCCTCTTTGCCCGATGAAATCGACACCGCCACCTGCCTCGATACGTCGAAGAACATAGCGGAGCTGATAAAGGCGACGCATGCTCTGGAGGAAGAGGTGCTGTTTCCCGACTTCAGCAGCAACGCAGGATCCTATTTTGCGCCGCACATGATCGAACAATTGAAGGCGGAGCATCGATGCGATCTGCTCGCCGGTCAGGAAGTAGAAACTACCCTGAAAGAGCTTGCCGACAACAAGTGCGCGTCTGCCAGTTCCGCCCGCTATCTGCTCCTGGGTTTTCTGGAAGCCCTCAGGCGGCACGTGCATTCGGAAAAGCTGATCATCGAGGCGCTGCTGGTTGCCGAAGCTGAGGGTCGGGAGGTCTTGTGCTAGCGGGACTACAACCGTCTTCGCGTTAGCCAAACTTACTCCAGGAACGCAGCCCGGCCAGAGGCCGGACTGCCAACGCCCCGGGAACGGCTTCTACGTTCAGGCAGCCAAGTAATCTCGGAACGGTTCCTGATGCGCATCCCCTGTCTGAAATGTCCCAAGCTGCTCGCGCAGTTTTTCCGTTTCCCCTGCCAGCGACTGCGTCGCCGCATTGGTCTGTTCCACCATAGAGGCATTCTGTTGGGTGATCTGGTCGAGCTGGCCGACGGTCGAAGTGATTTCGGCCAGCGCGATCGATTGTTCCATGGAAGATTGCACGATCCCCAGAACCTGTTGATTGATGATCTGCACATGCCGCTCGATGCCGACGAGAGCCTCGCCGGTCCGCCCGACCAGAGCGACGCCGCCGGAAACGTCCTTCGACGCCAGCGCAACGAGATCCTTGATCTCTCGGGCAGCAGCAGCGGAACGCTGCGCCAGTTCGCGTACCTCCTGCGCGACGACTGCAAATCCCTTGCCTGCCTCTCCGGCTCTCGCCGCCTCGACTCCCGCATTGAGCGCCAAAAGATTGGTCTGGAATGCTATGTCGTCGATCACACCGATGATCTGTCCGATCTGGTTCGAGGATCTTGCGATGTCCTGCATGGCCGCCACGGTATCGGCGACGATTTTAGTTGCCTCCGATGTGTCGGCATTGGCGATTGCAACCGATCTCTTGGCTTCGTCGGCCCCGCTCGCAGACATCTTCACCGCGGTTGCTACCTCCTCCAGCGCAGCGGCAGCCTCTTCGAGCGCTGCCGCCTGGCCGGCGGTACGCCTTGAGAGATCGTCGGCTGCGCCACGCAACTCTCCGCATGCCACGTTGATGCTATGGGCATTCGCCCCGGCCAACGAGACAAGGCTTTCGAGTGTCTCGACCGACAGATTGTAGCTCAGCCGCAGCGGATCGAGGCCCGATGCCAGTTCATTGACGATGCGATGGCGAAGGTTGCCGCCTGCAAGCTCCCGCAGGCCCTGGTCAAGTTCGCTGAGCGCCATTTCCAGGGATCGAGAGCGAGCGGCGCGTTCTTGTTCAAGAGTGTCCGCCTCCGCCTGTCTTTGAGCCGCACGCTGCAAGTCTTCCTCACGTTCTTGCGCCGCACGCTGTTTGGCGGCTTCGACGGCATGCCGCACGGCGAGAGCCATCGCACCGACTTCGTCCTTCGAGTCCACGGAGACGGAGGTTTCGTCCGCTTCACCCCGGGCCAATTTCTCGACCACCTTTGTCAATTGCTGAAGCGGGCGAACCACGCCCAAACCGATCGAAATCGAAAGTGCGATGGCGGCGATCAGCGCAACGGCCAGCACCGTTCCCACCGTGACGAGCGCGCGCATCTCTTGCCCCGCAAGAGCGACCGCATCGTCGCGCAAAGAAGACAAGACCTTCTTCTCGACCTCGCGAAGAAGGTTGATCCGTTCGCTTGCAGCACCGTACCAGTCGGACACCTTCCAGCCCGTGAAGTCGATATTTGCCCCTGCCCTGAATATCTCGCTTCGCATCGAAGCCAGTCTCGGTTGGGCATCCGGGCCTACAGCCTTCAGATCCGGCCCCAGGGACGGATGGGCTTCCTCGAATTCTTGAAGGAGGGTCGCCTGGGCTCCGTAGAGACGCGAAAGCTTCAGTAGTTTTTCCGCATCGATTTTACCCGAAGAAATTGCGGCGTTGCCAATCGCCCGTTCCTGACCCGCAAGTTCCTTTGCCTGCGAGAACAGGTTGTACGCTGCCAATTCACCCGACAGGCTGCTGTTCTTCCCCTGTGCCACGAGATCACGCGGGATCTGAAGAAGTTGTGCGACGAGGCCGGAATAGAAAGTGGTACTTTCTTCAGGCGTGACTGCGGATTGGTCGATCCTCTGTCGGAACTGAGCCAGGGCCAAGAGCTTCTCACCGAAATCTGTAGCACGGCCGACCGATGCTTTTTCGCCCTTTGCGGCGACGGCGGAAGCGAGTTGGTCGAACTCCAGACGGATCGTGCTCAGATGCCCGCGGCTGTCTGCCGCGTTGCTGCCCAACAACGCAGCACTCTCTCCGCGCTCGACCTGCAGCTTGTGCACCGCTTCCCCGAGGGCCGAAACGTAGTCGGTCACGTCGACAAGTCGATCTGCAGCGCGATACGCTTCTGCACTCCTGCCGATCCTCTCGTAGGAAAGGCCCAGGACAAGTAGAACGGGAAGGCAAACGGCAATCAATATTCTCTTGGTAATTCCGACGTCTGACAAACGCATGACCGGTGGCTCCGAAGACCCGGCATCATGCCGATACGCCGTTATTCATTCTCGGCGACGCAACCGGTTATCAGCGGTCCGCATCGGCTTCTTTGCTAAACCGCAAACAGTTGACGCCATTGCAGAATTTCTCCCTGCAATCGAAGCGCCATTTGCTCGTGAAAAACCGCTATTGTTTGCGCTGGGTCAAACATCGCCCTGAAGGCTGCCGCTAGCCTCCGGCCGATTCCAGCAGGACCCGCCAAGATGAGATTCCCCGCGACACTCGCCGCCCCCCTTAATGTCATTCCAATGGCGGCGATCGAGCGAACCACATCCATGCTGTTCCAGCGGGTGACGACGCAACATCCCCATCTGTTTGCCCGCCTCGGTGAGCATATCGAAAAGCGCTTCGCCTTCATGCCGACCGACATTCCGCTCGTCTTCGTTGTCTCACCGGCACAGCCATCCATCCACGTGGCGCGAAGGTTACCGGTGCCGCCAACCGCGGATGCCTCCGTCGAAGGCCCACTCTTCATGCTGCTCGCGCTGCTCGAAGGCCGTTGCGACGCGGACGCCCTTTTCTTCTCGCGCGATCTCACCGTCAACGGAGACATGGAGGCGATGCTGGCGATGCGCAACGCCCTGGACGACTGCGATATCGATCTACCGCGTGACCTCTCCGCGCTGGCCGGCCCGCTTGCGCCGATCGTCGGGCGTGTTGCCGAAAGCATTCGACGGCGCGCGCTAACCGAGGAGGCTTCCCGATGGAACTGATTTGCCCCGCCGGCACACCCGCAACATTTCGCGAAGCAGTCGACGCGGGAGCGGATGCCGTCTACTGCGGCTTCCGCGACGAGACGAATGCGCGCAACTTTCCGGGACTCAATTTCAGCCGGGACGAATTGCGCGAAGCGATCGCCTATGCCCGTAGCAAAGGTACCCAGACATTCGTCGCCCTCAACACGTTCATGCGCGCAGGCGATGAAGAGATCTGGTACCGAGCCGCCGCCGACGCGGTAGCGCTGGGCGCCGATGCGCTCATCCTTGCTGATTTCGGCCTGATGGCCCATGTCGCTGAGCACTATGCCGACCAGCGGCTGCATGTCTCCGTGCAGGCGTCCGCCTCCAACGTCGACGCGATCAACTTTCTGGTCGACGCCTTCAACGCCAAGCGCGTGGTGCTTCCGCGCACGCTCACCATCGCCGACATCGCTCGCATCGCGCCGAAGATCCGCTGCGAAATAGAGGTCTTCGTCTTCGGCGGCCTTTGCGTCATGGCCGAAGGGCGCTGCTCGCTGTCCTCCTATGCGACCGGGAAGTCGCCGAACATGAATGGCGTCTGCTCGCCCGCCAGCCACGTCCGCTACCGCAAGGAAGCCGATGAACTCGTCTCCGAGCTTGGCGCCTACACTATAAACCGCTTTGCCGCCGGAGAAGCTGCCGGCTATCCGACGCTCTGCAAGGGCCGCTTCGACATAGCAGACGAACGGGGCTACGCCTTTGAGGACCCGGTATCGCTCGATGTCATGGGCGAGATCGATGCGCTGACCGCTGCTGGCGTCAGCGCGCTGAAAATCGAAGGACGTCAGCGCGGCAAAGCCTATGTGGCGGAGGTCGTTTCAACGCTGAAAAAGGCGTTGTCAGCCAAGGCGGACGATCGTCCGGCCTTGCTTGCCCATCTTCGCGGGCTGAGCGAGGGACAGAAGACGACGTCGGGTGCCTACGAGAAGCGTTGGAGATGAAGATGGAGACCGCCCGCCCCTCGCTGACCATGGGACCCGTCTACTATCTTTGGGACAGCGCCAAATGGCGCGATTTCCACTTCCGCATCGCCGATGAGGCTCCTTTCGAGCGGGTTGTGATCGGAGAGACGGTCTGTTCCAAACGCCAGCACTTTATCGAACCTCACATTGCCGAGGTTATCGAACGGCTGGAAAATGCCGGCAAGACAGTGCTCCTCTCGACGCTGGCTCTCGTGACGCTGGAGCGGGAAAGCAGGCTGATCCGGGAGCTTGCACGCGACAGCGAGTACATGGTCGAGGCGAACGACCTCTCGGCACTCGGTCTTTTGAACGGCAAGGCCCATAGCGTCGGGCCGTTGATCAATGTCTACAATTCAGCGACCGCCCGGCTGCTTGCCGGACGTGGTGCATGCCGCATCTGTCTACCGCCGGAACTCCCCTTTTCGTCGGTCAAGCGGGTCATTGCTGAAACTCCGGGAGTTGACTTCGAGGTTTTTGCATTCGGGCGCATGCCGCTTGCGATCTCCGCACGCTGCGCCCACGCGCGCTCGAAGGGAAAAATCAAGGACAGTTGCCAGTTCGTTTGCAGCGATGACCCGGACGGCCTGCCGGTGAAAACGCTCGATCGCCAGTCTTTCCTGGCCTTGAACGGCGTACAGACGATTTCCCATACCTGCCAGGCACTTCTCGGCGAACTACCCGACCTTGCCGCCTGCGGCGTTTCGGCAATCCGGATTTCACCTCAAGACTGCGACATGGTGGCTGTCGCGTCCCTCTACAGCGCCGCGCTCGACGGCGCGATCGGCGCAGACGAGGCGGTCGACAAGCTCCGGATGCTCTATCCCGCCGCACCGCTATCAAATGGTTTTCATCATGCACGCGAGGGTGCCGCCTGGGTTGCGCGAGCCCGCGACACCGCCCAAGCGGGGTGACTTCGCGTAACGCCGATCAAGGCCGACCACGCTGATGTGCTGTTTTCGGACAGGAAGTCAGTGTTTCGTCACTACGCCTCAGACTTTTCGCCCAGGTCCCATTGCACATGGTCGGAAAGCAAAGGTAGGTGCGCTTTCAGCCGACATGATGCCGGTTAGGGGCTCGCGGACCCCCGGCTCGCAAGAGTTGGAGAGCCCCGCTTCCATTCCAAGAGAGTGATTTTGAGCCATGGTGGCAACGACGAGCAACACATGACCGCGGCCCTGAACTGATGATCGCAACCCTCGCTGATCCCAGACAGCGCTCCGCATCCACGCGCAAAATGCTTTGGCGCCGGTAATGACGCCGCAATCTCCGTCTACGCTCCCGACAGTGAGATTGACCACCTGAAGGCTCTCCTTTAGAAGGCTGCTTTCCGTTCCGAAGCAGGCACTTCGGGATTTTTGTAACGCTCCGGAGCTGAGACGGATGGCGCTTTTTCCGCAGCACAGGCGGATCAGAGGCGAACGCGACGAGCTTGGTCTGGTGTCGCGCTGGCCGGCGATTGCCGTGGCGCTGCTGATTGCAGCGCTTATCGGTCTGCTCTCGGGTGTCGTCAAGGACGTGCAGATCGCGCGTGGCATCCAGTCTGCCGGCAAAAGCACTGACACGCCGCATCTTTCCAAGCGAGAGCCGTTAAGGGCGCTTGCCGCGACAGATCGCAAGGATGGAACTGCTTCTCATTCAGCCAATGCAGATAGCGCGCTCACGCTCCGTTCCACAGACATCGCCTTTCCACTTTATTCCTCGGCCGAGACGCCGAATGCCGCCGCAACAACCAGAAGCTTTCGCTTCTGGCCGGGATCGCTGCCGCGAGCGCCGCCATTCGCCGTCTGAGAATGACGCTTTCGGCGTCTCGACAATATGAGCATTCTTGCCCTTCCGCTCAGGAAGCGACGGGCTTAGCAGGATTATAAACATGAGAAATTCCCCGTGGCTGGTGGCGAGCTATGCTCTCATCATAATCATCGGCGTTCTGGTGGCGCTGCCGAACGTCATCCCGCAGTCCACCCTCGACCGTCTTCCGTCATGGCTGCCGCACAACCGCGTCTCGCTCGGCCTCGATCTGCGCGGCGGCTCGCATCTGGTGCTGGAAGTCGACCGCGCGGATCTGATCAACGAGCGGGTCCAGAGCCTCCTCCAGGATGCCCGCCGCGTTCTGCGCGACAAGAACATTAACACCTCGGCGATCCGTCGTTCGGGCGAAGCGATCACAGTCGCACTTCGTGACCCGGCACAGCGAGACGCGGCCGTCACGGAACTGCAGACGCTCGCGAACCCTGTCGGCCTGGGAACAGCGGTCGGCGGCAGCGATCTTGCGATCACAACACCGTCCGACAACACCATCTCGATCGCCCAGACGGAAGCGGGCATCAACTCACACATCACCGCCGCGGTCGATCAGAGCCTTGAAATCATCCGCCAGCGTGTGGACCAGGTGGGTGTTGCCGAACCGACCATCCAGCGTGTCGGCTCCGACCGGGTTCTCGTCCAGCTTCCGGGTGAACAGGATCCGTCGCGCCTGCGCCAGCTCCTCGGTTCAACCGCCAAGATGAGCTTCCACCTGCTTGGTCAGCAGGGAGAACCAGGCGTGACGATGCTGTCGGACGACGGCGGCAACCAATATCCGGTTCTCGATCGCGTCGAGCTTTCCGGCGACCGCCTGACGGACGCCCGCGCCGCCTTCGACCAGCAGACCAACGAACCGGTCGTCAATTTCCGGTTCGACTCGGCCGGCGCCAACCGCTTCGCCCAAATCACCCAACAGAATGTCGGCCGTCCCTTCGCGATCGTCCTCGACAACAAGGTGCTGAGCGCACCGGTCATCCGTACGCCGATCACCGGCGGCTCTGGCCAGATCTCGGGCGGCTTCTCGGTCGAGGAAGCCAATACGCTCTCGGCATTGCTGCGCGCCGGCGCCCTGCCCGCCAAGCTGACAGTCATCGAGGAGCGCACCGTGGGTGCCGACCTCGGCTCCGATGCCATCGAGATGGGCATCTTCACCGGCATTATCGGTTTCGGCCTCGTCGTCGGCTTCATGTTCTTCCTCTATGGAGCCTGGGGCATTCTCGCCAACGTGGCGCTGTTCATCAACGTCATCCTGACCTTTGCCGGTCTGACGCTGATCGGCTCCACCCTGACCCTACCCGGTATCGCTGGTATCGTGCTTGGCATCGGCCTGGCGGTCGATGCGAACGTTCTCATCAACGAGCGCATCAAGGAAGAAACAAGAAAGGGACGCAGTGCCTTTGGGGCGATCGACGCAGGTTTCAAGCGCGCCTACTCGACCATCGTCGACAGTAACGTCACGGCCCTTATCGCTACAGTCCTGCTCTTCTGGTTCGGATCGGGTCCCGTCCGCGGCTTCGCCGTCACCATGGGTCTCGGCATCGCAATCTCGATGTTCACGGCAGTTTCCATCGTCCGCGTCGTGATGGTCTTCATTGCCAGCCGCCAGAAACTCAAGAAGATCGAGATCAAGCCGCTCCTGCCGATCAACCTGATCCCGGATGGAACGCATATCAATTTCATGAAAGGTCGTTTCGTCGGTATCGGCGTGTCGCTGATCTTGTCCGTGGCCTCGATCGTCCTTTTCGTCACACCCGGCCTTAACTACGGCGTCGACTTCCGCGGCGGCATTCAGCTCGAAGTGATCACCCAGAACGAGACCGATCTGGCAGCCTTCCGCTCAGGCCTCGATGAACTCGGCCTCGGCGAAGTCGCCCTGCAGGAGTTCGGCGCCAAGAACCGCGTTCTCGTCCGCGTCGAGCGCCAGCCGGGCGGCGAACAGGCGCAAACCGATGCGGTCGAAAAGCTCAAGGCCGAAGTGGTCAAGATCGATCCGACTTCAAAGGTCGAGCGTACCGAAGTCGTCGGCCCGAAGGTCAGCGGCGAACTCGCGACGGCAGGCATCCTGGCGGTCGTGCTCGCGTCGCTTGCGATGCTCGTTTATATCTGGGCGCGGTTCGAATGGCCCTTCGCGGTCGGCGCTATCGCAACCCTTGTGCTCGACGTCACGAAAACAATCGGCTTCTTTGCGTTGACCGGTCTCGACTTCAACCTGACGGCTATCGCGGCGCTGCTGACACTCGTCGGCTACTCGGTGAACGACAAGGTCGTCGTTTATGACCGGATGCGCGAAAACATGCGGCTTTATAAGAAGATGCCGCTGCGCGAACTGATCGACCTGTCGATCAACGAAACGCTGGCACGAAGCCTCTATACCTCCGTCACGGCCTTCCTCGCGATGCTGCCGATGGCGATCTGGGGTGGCAGCGCGGTGGAAAGCTTTGCCATCCCGATGGTGTTCGGTATCGTGATCGCGGCTTCCTCGTCGGTCTTCATCGCCGCGCCGATCCTGCTCTTCCTCGGGGACTGGCGCACCCGGCGCAGGGCCAACCAGACCGAGGCCGCCGGCGAAACGGCGATCGAGGACGGCGATCGCGCAAAGCAGGCCTGAACGTCACATTCAGCAATACCGAAGGGCGGGTGAGAATCCGCCCTTTTGGTTTTTCCCTCTAGAAGTCTCGGTCATGTTCGATTTTGCCGCCTATGCGGGCCTTTTCTCCGCAGCCTTCATCGCCGCCACCATTTTTCCGATGCAGTCGGAAGCGATCCTTGTCGGCCTGATCCTGAGTGAGCGGTATTCGCTGGCGGGACTGCTTCTCGTAGCATCGATCGGCAATACGCTGGGCGCCGCGGTCAACTGGTTCATCGGCCGCGGGGTCGAGCGGTTTCGAGACAGGCGCTGGTTCCCTGTCACCCCCGAAAAACTCGAGCGGGCGCAAATCTGGTACCAGAAATACGGAAAATGGTCGCTTCTGCTGAGTTGGCTGCCGATTGGCGGTGACGCAGTCACTGTTGCTGCCGGGGTCATGAAGGAGCCGCTGCCGATCTTTCTGATCCTCGTCTTTATCGGCAAGGCCAGCCGCTACCTGGCGCTCGCAAGCGCGACGCTGAGCGTCATCTAAGCCACCCGGCCGCGTCAGTCGTCCGAGTCCCACCTGGCGGGCAGCGCTTCGAACGATGCTTCATTCCCAGGGATTCGGACGCTGCGGACATTATCGAGCGGCCTCCGCCGAGAGATCTTATATACGGCCGCCGGAGGTAGATTGCGCATGGTCCCGCCGACATGGGCAGCCTTGAGGCCCAGGCGATCGAGGATCGGCCGGGGCACCGGGCACCGCGGGCCGTAGGTAAATTGATAGAAGGCCGCGCCGGGACGGAGATAGGTAAAAGCACCCAAGAGAATAGCCGTCACCTTTCTAGGCGACATGGACAAGATCGGCAGGCCGCTTACCACTGCACCGACCGGTTGGCCCTCGAAGAGATGCCCATGGTGGAGCCTCCCCGCATCCATCTGAAGCACGCGCGCCTTCGGAAAGCGGCGCTTCAATCCCGGAATAAATTCCGTTCCACACTCGATCAAGGTCAGATCGGATTCGCTCACGCCTCGAGCCAGCAGGGCACGAGTGAAGACACCGGTACCTGGCCCCAGTTCAATGATCGGGCCGTCCATCGGTGCGATTTCCTGCGTCATCAGCTTGGCAAGAGAATCTCCCGATGGCGCAATCGCTGCCACACGTAGCGGATTGCTGATCCAGGAGCGTAGGAAATAGAGAAAGTCCGAAACGGCCGCATCCGGGGGTGGCAGTAAGGCTTCATCGGCGGAAAGCTGCCCCGCACCCCTCGCCCGGCACTTGCCGTCGCCATTGCAATTCCAAACCATGGAACTCTCCTGATCACCCTGATGCCGTTGCGACGCAATCCGCAGTGGACTGCACATATCAGATCCGCACGTGGCATTTTCAAGGAAATCCCGGACGCCACATCGCATTGGTGGAACAACGAGACTTTACCCGCATTAAGCGAGACGGACGATAGTTGCTGAGGGAGGGCGAAATGGATCAGCCGGTTACCGAGCCGCACGAGGAAGACACGGAACTGAAACGTGTCATCGGCCCTGGACTTCTCCTGTTGTTCATCGTCGGGGACATCCTGGGGACCGGAATTTATGCGCTTACGGGGCAAGTGGCGGCTAAGGTGGGAGGCGTCGTCTGGCTGCCCTTCCTCGTGGCTTTCGTCGTGGCGCTGTTGACGGCCTGCAGTTACCTGGAACTGGTCACCAAATATCCTCGCGCCGCAGGCGCGGCGCTTTATGCCAACAGGGCCTTTGGTATTCATTTCGTCACCTTCCTGGTCGCCTTCGCCGTCATGTCCTCTGGCATCACATCGGCTGCGACCGCCTCGCGCGCATTTGCCTCGAATTTTGCCAGCTCTCTTGGCCTGGATCTTGGAGCCGTCGGCGTTCCGCTGATTGCCGTCGGCTTCATCGTCCTGGTCAGTCTGATCAATTTCCGGGGTGTCGGCGAAAGCCTGAAGATGAACGTGTTGCTGACCGTTGTCGAACTCACCGGCCTTCTGATCATCATCGGCGTCGGCTTCTGGGCGATTGCCGGCGGTCAGGGCGATGTCTCCCGCGCCTGGACGTTTGCGACTCCCGAAGGCAGCGGCATCTTCTGGCCGGTGATCGCGGCAACCACGCTCGCCTTCTTTGCCATGGTGGGCTTCGAGGATTCCGTCAACATGGCGGAGGAGTGCAAGGAACCCAGCCGTATGTTTCCGAAGGTTCTTCTGACTGGTCTCGCTATTACCGGTTTCATCTACATTCTCGTCGCGATCTCGGCGATCACGCTGGTGCCTGCCACCGAGCTTGGCGAAGGAGAGACCCCACTCCTCAAGGTGGTTCAGGCCGGCGCTCCCGGTTTTCCGATCAGCGTTTTCGCCGTCATCACGATGTTTGCGGTCGCTAATTCCGCCCTGATCAACATGATGATGGCGAGCCGGTTGATTTACGGCATGAGCCGCGAAGGCGTGTTGCCGGCCTCGCTGGGCAGGGTACACACAGTTCGTCGCACCCCGCACGCCGCGATCCTCTTTACCTCGCTGCTGGCGATTGCTCTCATACTGTTTGCAGGAGGTGTTCCGGCTCTCGGAGGCACGACGGCCCTGCTGTTGCTTTGCGTCTTCGCGGTGGTCAATGTGTCCGTGCTGGTGCTGCGTAAGGACAAGGTCGGGCACAATCATTTCCGCACGCCCGCCATTCTTCCGGTGCTGGGGGCAATCTCCTGCACCTTCCTTGCCGGCCCCTGGACCGGCCGCGATCCGGTCCAATATGTGATTGCCGCCTTTCTGTTGGGCCTCGGCATAATCCTCTGGTTTGCTACTGTGCAGATCATGCGCACCAGCCGGCAACCGGCGTGATTACGGTCTCGCCACGATTGAAAGCCGCCCGTGGTCGCCGACATGCGGTGTGACATCCAGATAGCCGGGCAGCCGCGGGTGGCTCGTATCCATCGGGTGGTTATGGGTGGCCGTAATGACCAGGACATCGGCGCCGGCCGCCTCCCCCGCCTGGACACCCGCAAGCACGTCTTCGAATACCAGAACATCCGAGGGTCTGACGCCGAGCCGTTCGGATCCGAGGATATAGCCCTGCGGGTTCGGTTTGCCGACCGTCACGTCTTCGGCGGTCACCATGTAGCGTGGTTGGGCAATTCCGGCAGCTTCGAGCCTGCGCTTGGCAAGCTCGATCGGAGAAGACGTCACGATTGCCCATCGTTCCGGAGGTATGGCGGATAGGAATTCGACCGCACCAGGGATCGGCACGACCCCCTCCACATCCTCGATCTCCCCTTGAAGGATCACATTCGCTTCGTACCTCGGATCGACGCCGGGAAGATTAAGTGCCGTGATGGTGTCGATGCCGCGCTTGCCGTGCATGGTGGGCAGGAATTTTTCCACATCCAGTCCCATAGCAGCCGCCCACCGTCCCCAGACGCGTTCGGCAGCAGCAATCGAGTTCAGGATCGTGCCGTCCATGTCGAACAGGAAAGCAGCATATCGTTTTTCCGGGAGAATGATTTTTGCTTCAGGCAAGGAGGACAAGGAAATTTCCTTTGCGCGGACAGGATAAGGAATCGAGCGACAGTCGTCTCCCCCTTTCGACTAGCCTGTGCTCGCGAGGGAGGCAAACGACGGATAGACTGATTTGCGCAGACAGTCAGTGCAAACGCGGTAAATTCTCCGTGCCGCCAGGAACAACGTCCATTCCCCGGAGTTACCGCTTCGTGGTCGCGCCTCTTGCTTCCGCACGCGATGCGGCGCGCCTTTCTCCAAGGAGGGATGAAGATGGACGACAAGACCAATCCGCGCGCTCCGGGCGGCATGCCCCCGGGCCCCGATGATCGCACTTTGACGAACCGCCAGGGCCACCCCATCACGAACAACCAGTCGCAGCGCACCGTCGGCAGCCGCGGCCCCGCAACACTCGAGAACTACCAGTTCCTGGAAAAGATTACGCATTTCGATCGGGAGCGTATCCCCGAGCGCGTGGTGCATGCCCGCGGCTTCGTCTGTTATGGCGAATTCGAGGCATCCGGGAAGATCGGTGATGAACCGGCCTCAAAGTACACCCGCGCAAAACTATTCCAGACTGCTGGCAAGAAGACACCGCTGGCAATCCGTTTCTCCACGGTGATCGGTGGTCGCGACTCTTCCGAAGCCGCCCGTGACCCCCGCGGCTTTGCCGTGAAGTTCTACACGGAGGACGGGAACTGGGATCTCGTCGGCAACAATCTTGCGGTCTTCTTCATCCGCGACGCGATCAAGTTCCCGGATGTGATCCATTCGCTGAAGCCCGACCCCATCACCTTCCGGCAGGAGCCGAACCGCATCTTCGATTTCATGAGCCAGACACCGGAATCGATGCACATGCTCACGCATCTGTTCAGCCCGCGCGGAATTCCGGCGAGCTATCGGCATATGGAAGGATTTGGGGTCAACACCTACAAGATGGTCAACACACAGGGCGATACCGTACTGGTGAAGTACCACTTCCATCCACGCTGCGGCCTCGCCAGCTTGACGGCGGCCGAGGCGGCAAAGGTACAAGGACAGGATCTCGGTTCCGCCTCCAAGGACCTCTATGAATCCATCGAGAGGGGCAACTATCCGCAATGGGATATGTACGTCCAGATCATGGACGATCACGATCATCCCGAACTCGACTGGGATCCGCTGGACGACACCAAGATCTGGCCGGAGAAGGATTTCCCGCTTCGGCACATCGGTGTCATGACGCTGAATCGCAACGTCGAAGACCACTTCAACGAAAACGAACAGATCGCCATGGGCACAGGCGTGCTGGTCGACGGCCTCGATTTCTCCGACGACAAGATGCTGGTCGGCAGGACTTTTTCCTACTCCGACACGCAGCGCTACCGCGTCGGTACAAACTATCTGCAACTGCCAGTCAATCAGCCGAAGAATTCAAAGGTCTCCACCAATCTCAACGGCGGACAAATGTCCTATCGTCGCGACCTTGCCCCGGGACAGAATCCGCATATCAACTTCGAACCGTCGATCCATAACGGGCTGCACGAGGCTACGCAGGAAGCGCCCAACAATCCGCCGGAGATCCATGGCCGGCTGACGCGCAGCGTCATCGAACGCCGCAACGACTATATCCACGCCCGCGGCCGCTATTGCACGATGATGGATTGGGAGCGCGACGATCTCGTCTTCAACATGGGCGACCTGCTCGGCCAGTGCGAACGCGACGTGCAGGAACGGATGGTCTGGCATTTCTTCATGGTTCATGACGATTATGGCAGGCGCGTCGGCGAAAAGCTCGGCATCTCCGCCAATGATGTCAAACATCTCGGCCCGCTGCCAAAGCAGATTTTGACCGAAGCCGAAAACAAGCGCCTGCAGAACCTCGGCAACAACGGCGACAAGATCGATCCCGCAGTCTGGGGCCAGTGGACCAGTTCCGTCAAGAACCACTGCGCTTCCGCGGAGGAAGTGCTGACAGGTAAGCTGCCAGCCCACGGCATGACGCAAAGTCAGGCTGCGGAATAACGGTCCTTTCTCCGGCCTTCCAGGAGGGCCGTCATTACAAACGCATAGGGACGCGCTTGGCTGCATGCGACGCCCGGCGCTATTCCCATGGCGATACTCATGCCGCCTGGAATCGCGCCAGCCGTTGGCGACGCTTTGGCGACCGTCTTGCCGCTTTCGGCCGATCTGCGATAAAGCTCGCGAAAAAGCGAAGCGGAGGAGCACGTGACTGCAGTTTCTATCCGGCATGCGGATCTCGCCGATCGCGGCGTACTGATTACCGGCGGCGGATCAGGCATTGGGGCCGCTCTCGTCGAGGGTTTTGCGGCCCAGGGCAGCAAAGTCGCTTTCCTCGACATCGCCGAGCAAGAGAGTCGAAGATTGGCCGACCGCGTGTCGGAAAAGTCCGCTCACCCGGTTATTTATCTGAAAGCCGACCTGCGTAACGTCGCCGAGACTCGCGCCGCCGTGGATGAAGCCGCCGCTAGGCTGGGTTCGCTGTCCGTGCTCGTCAACAATGCCGGTTGGGACGACCGGCATGACTTCGATGCGGTAACGGAAGAATACTGGGACCACAGCCAGGATATCAATCTGAAGCAGATGTTCTTCGTCTCGCAGGCGGCTGTGCCCCATATGCGAAAGACCGACGGCGGCGCGATCGTCAATTTCTCCTCGATTGCCTATCTGCTCAATATGGGAGAGCTGCCGGCCTACACGACCGCCAAGGCCGGCATCATCGGGCTGACGAAGAGCCTCGCCGGAAGACTTGGACCGGAGAACATCCGCGTGAACGCCATTCTGCCGGGCATGATCGTCACCGAACGGCAGAAAAAACTTTGGCTGACCGAGGAAGGCATCGGCGCGATGATCGAACGCCAGTGCCTGAAGCGGGTGCTGGTGGCCGAAGACCTCGTCGGGCCATGCCTGTTTCTTGCTTCAAACGCCTCCGCCGCCATGACGGCTCAGACGATCGTCATCGACGGCGGCGCTTTGTAGAGCAATTCCAGCAGAAGTATCCAATGAATTGCCGCGCGGGCTCCCGGTGGAAGAGCCCGCGCGGCCTGGAGGTCAGCTTACTCCGCTGGAGAGAGAGCGGGCGCCGCCTCCGTGCCGTGCTGCCGCAGAGGACGGCTGCCGGTAAGCAAACGTGCCAGTATGTAGAAGACCGGCGTCATGAAGATGCCGAAGAAGGTCACGCCGATCATGCCGGAGAAGACCGCGATACCCATGGCGGCGCGCATTTCCGAACCCGCCCCCGTCGAGACGACCAGCGGCACGACGCCCATGATAAACGCCATGGATGTCATCAGGATCGGCCGCAGGCGCAGCCGGCTCGCCTCCACCGCCGCCTGGAATGGCGTGCGGCCCTGGAATTCCAACTCCCGGGCGAATTCAACGATCAGGATCGCATTCTTCGCCGAAAGCCCCACCAGCACCACCAGCCCGATCTGGGTGAAGATGTTGTTGTCTCCACCGGTGAACCAGACGCCAGTCAATGCGGCAAGCACACCCATGGGCACGATCATGATGATCGCAAGCGGCAAGGTCAGGCTCTCATACTGCGCGGCGAGCACGAGATAGACGAGCAGCAGTGCCAGCGGGAAAACGACGACGCTCGAATTGCCTGCCAGGATCTGCTGATAGGTGAGATCGGTCCATTCGAAATCGATCCCCGAAGGCAGCGTCTCGTTGAGGATCTTTTCGATCGCCGCCTGCGCCTGCCCCGAGGAAAATCCCGGTGCCGGACCGCCGTTGATGTCGGCGGAAAGGAAGCCGTTGTAGCGCGTGGCGCGTTCCGGCCCCGTCTGCGCATCCACCTTCAGCAGCGCCGAGAGGGGGATCATCTGGCCCGACTGCGAACGGACCTTCAACTGGCCGATGTCCTCAGGCTTGGCGCGGAATTGCGCATCCGCCTGAACCCGGACGCTGTAGGTACGGCCAAAGGCGTTGAAGTCGTTGACATAGAGCGAACCGAGATAGATCTGCAGCGTTTCGAAGACATCGGTCACCGAGACGCCGAGCTGCTCGGCCTTGGCCCGGTCCAGATCCGCGTAGAGCTGCGGCACGTTGATCTGGAAGCTCGAGAAGATGCCGGCCAGTTCCGGCGTCTGGTAGGCCTTTGCAAGCACTGCCTTCGCCGCTTCGTCGAGCGCCTGATTGCCGAGGCCGGCTCGATCCTCGATCTGCAGCTTGAACCCACCCGTCTGGCCGAGACCGTTGACCGGCGGCGGCGGGAACATGGCGATGAACGCATCCTGGATACCGGCATATTTCTGGTTCAACGCCATGGCGATGGCGCCGCCCGAAAGCTCAGGCGACTTGCGCTTTTCGAAGTCGTCGAGGATCGCAAAGACGATGCCCGCATTTGAGCCGATCGTGAAGCCGTTGATCGACAGCCCCGGGAAAGCGATAGCGTGTTCGACGCCCGGCTGCTCCATGGCGATGTCGCTCATTCGCTTGATGACGTCTTCCGTACGGTCGAGCGTCGCCCCGTCCGGAAGCTGGGCAAAGCCGATCAGGTATTGCTTGTCCTGAGCCGGCACGAACCCGCCAGGGACGGCATTGAACATGCTGTAAGTCAGGGCGACCAGAGCGAGATAGATGACCATCACGAGGCTCTTGCGCGAAAGCAGCCCGCCGACAGTGCGCCCGTAGCCGTTCGAGGCGGCTCCGAAGGCACGGTTGAAGCCACGGAAGAACCAGCCGAAGATGGCATCCATGAACCGCGTCAACCAGTCCTTCTTGGCGTGGTGGTCCTTGAGCAGTAGGGCTGCCAGCGCCGGCGACAGAGTGAGCGAGTTGATCGCCGAGATGACGGTCGAGATTGCGATCGTCAGCGCGAACTGCCGGTAGAACTGGCCGGACAGGCCCGAGATGAAGGCGAGTGGTACGAAAACGGCGACCAGAACCAGCGCGATCGCAATAATCGGGCCGGATACTTCCTTCATGGCGCGATAAGTCGCGTCCCGCGGACTGAGCCCACTCTCGATATTGCGCTCGACGTTTTCCACGACGACGATCGCATCGTCGACCACGATGCCGATCGCGAGCACCAGCCCGAACAGCGTCAGCGCGTTGATCGAGAAGCCGAAGGCATACATCACCGCGAACGTGCCGATGATCGAGACGGGAACGGCAATCAATGGGATGATGGACGCCCTCCAGGTCTGAAGGAAGAGGATGACCACGAGAACGACAAGCGCGATTGCTTCGAGCAGCGTCTCGATGACCTTCTCGATCGACGCACGCACGAACTTGGTCGTGTCATAGACGATTTCGTATTTGACGCCGGAGGGCATAGCCAGCTGGAGTTCGTCCATCGTCGCCCGCACATTGTCGGCGATCTGGATTGCGTTCGAACCGGGCGCCTGCAGGACAGCAACGGCTACGGCGGGCTGTCCATCAAGCAGAGAGCGCAATGTGTAGTCAGCAGCCCCGAGCTCAATACGCGCAACGTCGCGAAGCCGCGTGATCTGGCCTCTCTCGCCGCTCTTGACGATGATGTTGCCGAATTCCTCCGGCGTCTGGAGACGGCCCTGGGCGTTGACGTTGAGCTGCAAATTGACGCCTTGCGGGCTCGGTGACGCACCGATAATGCCTGCTGCGGCCTGGACGTTCTGCGAACGGATCGCGTTGCTGATGTCGCTTGCGGCGAGCGAATGTTCAGCCGCCTTCTGCGGATCGATCCAGACGCGCATGGAATAGTCGCCCGCCCCGAAGACCTGTACCTGCCCGACCCCCTCGATCCGTGCGAGCCGGTCCTTGATGTTCAGCGTCGCATAGTTGCGGAGATAGGTGATGTCGTAGTTGCCTCCAGTGGAGACCAGGTTTACGACCATGATGAAGTCGGGTGAGCTCTTTACCGTGGTTATGCCGAGCGCGCGGACTTCGGCAGGCAGGCGAGGTTCGGCTTGCGAAACCCGGTTCTGTACGAGCTGCTGCGCCTTGTCCGGGTCCGTGCCGAGCTTGAAGGTGACGGTAACATTGAGAACGCCGTCGGAGGTCGCCTGGCTCGACATGTAGAGCATGTCTTCGACGCCGTTGATCGACTCTTCAAGAGGCGTGGCAACCGTCTCGGCGATAACCGTCGGGTTCGCGCCGGGATAGGTGGCGCGCACGACCACTGACGGCGGTACCACCTCGGGATATTCTGAAATCGGAAGAGCGCGCATGCCGATAAGGCCGGCGACCACGATAAGGATCGACAGGACGGCTGCGAAAACCGGTCTATCGATAAAAAACCGGGAAATATTCATGTCAAAGCCCTCTCTCCGGGGATGAACAAGAAACGGAAAGCGCCCGTCCCGCAGCCGGAGGGCTGCAGGCGACAAAGGCGTCGGTGATATTTTGAGGCCGACCGGCCGTTGCCGGTCGGCAGATTACTTCGTGGCGACCTTCGCCTCGTCCTGCGGCTCTACGACGGCACCCGGACGGATCCGCTGAAGGCCGTTGACGACGATCCGATCGCCGGGATTGAGGCCCTTTTCGACGATCCGCATTCCTTCAACCGTTGAACCCAGCTCCACCTGCCGGTATCCGACGGTATTGTTTGCATCGACCACAAAGACGAACTTCTTGTCCTGGTCGGTGCCGACTGCCTTTTCGGTGACCAGGAGATGATCTTCCGCTTTCGGCTGCCCCATGCGAACCCGCACGAACTGGCCGGGAAGCAGGCGACCGCCCGGATTATCGAAGACGGCGCGCACGCCGATCGTCCCGCTCGAAGCATTCACCTCGTTGTCGATAAGCTGCAGCTTGCCGCGGATAGTTACGTCATCGTCTGCAAGCGTGCTCACTTCGACCGGCACCTGCTCGATAGCGGGAGTGCCATTCGCTGAGGGGAGCTGCGACAGTATTCGCCCCACCAGTTCCTCGCTGGCGTCGAAGCTCGCATAGATCGGGTCGCTGGACACCAAGGTCGTCAGCGGTGCAGCCTCAGAACCTGCCGCCACGAGATTTCCAATGGTAATTTCCAGCTTGCCAACCCGGCCAGCGATCGGCGCACGGATCTCGGTATAGTCGAGATTGAGCTGCGCCACCCTCAGAGCCGCCTTGGCGGACTGCAGATTGGCCAACGCCTCGCTCTGTGCGCTCTGCCGCTGGGCAAGATCACTCTGGGAGATGGTGTTCTTGGCCGCGAGGTTTTTGCCGCGCTCCAGTTCGGTGGCGGCAAGCTGGACCTTCGCTTCGGCTGAAGCAACCTGTCCTTCGGCTTGAGCGACGGCTGCCCTGTAGGGCTCCGGATCGATCGTCACCAGAAGGTCTCCCGCCTTGACAAGTCCGCCTTCGCGGAAATGGACCGACTGGATAATGCCGCCGACGCGCGGACGGATCTGCACCCGGTCGACAGCTTCCAGCCGGCCGGAAAATTCCTGCCACGTCGTAACACTACGTGGTTCGACCGTGGCGACGGTGACCGGAACGGCGGGCGCCTGCGCGGATGCCGACGCAGGCGCTGCATTCGCACCCTGCGGCAGGTCGAGATAGACCGAAGCTCCTGCGATCAAGGCGGCAGTGCCCAGTCCGGTGCCCCACAGGGCCCAGTTCTTGATCTTCGATGTCATTATACTCTCCTTGCGGCCCAGTAATACGGCCGCCATTGCCTTCAAATATTACAACTTACGCACTTAATTCTCGGACGAATTCCGCAAACTCGGAGCACAAGGGCTCCATCCATTTGCCGTCGCCGTCCCGGTAAATGCCCGTCCAGCCATAGCCGGCCGGGAAAATCTTGCGTCGCACCTGAACTCCGGAAGCAGCAAGCCGATCGGCATAGCCGATTGCCTCATCCCGCAATGGATCATCATCCGATGTCACGATCAGAGCCGGAGCGACATCCAAAAGGCGCGAACAGAGGCAGGGTACCGCATAGGGGTGCTGGAACCCGCATGCCGAGCGGAGATAATGACTCCAGCCGGCCGCCCAACGCTCCCCCATGCCGATTTCATCCGCCTTGCGGAAGGACTTCGTCGCCATCATAGGATCGATCATCGGCGAAAGAAGAACCTGACCGTTTAGCTGACCCGGCATCTGGTCGCGGGCCTTCAGAGCCACACCTGCGGCGACATTGCCCCCCGCTTCATCACCGGCAACCAACAGCAGCGATTTTGCGCCGCCGAACTGCTTGCGGCGGCTGCTCAGGCAATCAAGCGCCCTGAAGGCATATTCCATCGCCTGAGGAAAAACGTTGTGCGAGACGCTGCTGTAGTCAGCCTCCAGCACCACCGCACCTGTTTCCGCCAGAGCCTTTCCGATCGGATGCTCAGGCTCGGCGCGCCTCTCATCCAGAAAGGCTCCTCCGCGAAGATAAAGCACCAGCGGCGGCGTCTTGCCCTTTGCCGTGCCTTCATACAGACGCATGGGCACAGGCGGCTTTGCCGACCTGTCGAACGCTATGTTTTCCCATTGCACCGTCATTGAAAAATCTCGCTCGGCACCCTTAGTGACAGGGGTGCTTGTCGCCAATCTCAAAGCTGATATTATTATTCGACCAAAATCATACTAGATCACGACATTCGACAACACTGTTCCAAATTTCAGGACAATGCTGCGACGCAGCGGAGACAGATCACATGGACCAGCTTTCAGCAATGCGCGTCTTCGTGCGCGTGGTGGAAACGGGCAACTTCACGCGCGCTGCCGCGACCCTCAACATGCCCAAGACCACGGTCACCAATCTCGTTCAGAGCCTTGAGGGGCATCTTCGCACGATGCTACTCAACCGAACGACCCGCAGGGTGATGGTGACCACCGATGGCGCACTCTATTACGAGCGGGCAGTGCAAATCCTGTCCGAGCTGGACGAACTCGATGGTAGCATGTCCAATTCCCAGACGCAGCCCTCTGGCCGAGTGCGAGTGGAAATGGCTGGCGCCTTTGCAGACCTGCTCGTTATCCCGTCGCTCTGCGACTTCTATCAGCGATATCCGCAGATCAAGTTGGATATTGGCGTGGGCGATCGGCTTGTAGACTACATTGCAGAAAACGTCGACTGCGCGCTGCGTGCCGGTACGCCGACCGACCAGTCGTTGATCGCCCGTAAAGTCGGGGAGATCAGCATGCAGGCCTATGCAGCGCCTCTTTACATCCGCAATAGAGGGGAGCCTCAACATCCCAGGGATCTTGGAGCCGATCATTTTTCGGTGGGTTATCTGAACGCCAACGCGGGCCGCGTGATGACGCTGGAGTTTACGCGAGGCGAAGAGATCGCTGAAATCACCCCCAACTACATTGTGTCCGTCAACGACGCCCGTTCCTACGTGAACGCCGCGATCTCCGGCATGGGCATCGTTCAGGCGCCGCGCTTCATGGTCCGTGAGGCCGTGGAGAAAGGTGATCTGGTCCAGGTGCTCCCGGACTGGAATTGCGAACCCCTGCCCCTCTACATCGTTTATCCGCAGACGCGCCACCTTAGCAACAAGGTGCGGGTTGTCGTCGACTGGCTCGCCAAGCTCGTGCAAAACCTGAAGGTTGAGGAAAACCGCGAGCAGATCCGCAAGGCCAGCTAGAGATATCTCCGGTGACGGCTATGAGGCCGTACCTTCGGGATTTTTGATGCTTCGACTCATCTGAGGATGATAAAGCGCTGCCAGAAGGGTCTTTGTTGGCGATCGGAACACACAGAGCATGACACGCTGGGGACATGTCGCAATCGCCGTTATGGGTGGCATCGCAGCCGCCCTTCACGTCGGCAAAGTCCCGCCCGCGATTCCCATGCTCCGCGCAGAACTCGGCATCGATCTCGTCGCCGCAGGCTGGCTTATGGGCCTGGTGAGCGTGCTCGGGGCAGCTTGCGGTATATTCATTGGCCGCTTTACGGACTACCTCACCCACCGCCGGGCTATGGCCCTCGGCCTCGGCCTGCTCATTGCGGGAAGTCTTATGGGAGCCGGCTCGAATTCCGAAATGCTGCTCCTTGCGAGCCGTACCATCGAGAGTGTGGGCCTGATTATGGCCTCGGTCGCGGCACCCGGCCTGATCGCTGCTTCCATCGATGCCCGCGATACCGGTCTTGCCTTTGCTCTTTGGGGTATCTGGGTTCCGGCAGGCGTGTCGGCAATGATGATGATCTCGCCGTTCCTCCTGCCGGGTTTCGGCTGGCGTGGGTCATGGATCTTTGCCGCCGCCGTCAGCCTAATCCCGATGGTCGCGCTGATGCTTATAAAAGTCCCGAAGCCTGCTCATGCCGATCGATCCTTTACATCGCTTGCGACGGCGGTGCGCCTGACCGCCATACAGCCGATGTCATGGGTCATTGCCGGAATCTTCCTTGCCTACAGCTCCAGCTTTATGGCGGTCTTCGGGTTCCTGCCGACACTGCTCATCGAAGAAATGGGGATCAGCCTTACCGCCGCCTCGATCATGACCGCGCTTGCTGTGTTGGCAAATGCCGTGGGAAATGTATTGGGCGGCCTCCTTGCCCGTTGGGGCGCACCCCGCTGGACGCTCATTGCCGGCCCCTGCATAATGCTGACGCTCACCGCCTTTGTCGTCTTCGGCTACGGCTTTCCACTCTGGCTTCGGTATGGAGCCTCCGTCGCCTACGCCATCTCCGGTGGCCTCTTGCCCGCAACGATCATGGGTTCCTTGCCTGTCTATGCGCCTCGCCGGGATCTGGTCGGGACGTTCAGCGGCTTCGTGATGCAAGGCTCCAATATCGGCCAGTGCTTCGGTCCGATGCTGCTGGCATCGATCGTCGCGGCCTCCGGCTGGTCCGGTGCGCCCTACTATATCCTCGCCACCACGCTGCTGGGGTTCGCCCTCGCCCTTTGTCTCCGGCAGATGGAACAACGAATCGCTGCGCAGGCGGCTTAGCCGTATGGCGACTGACAGGGGCGGCGTGGACCTCCGTCGAATGGCTGGTAACTGTTATCGTCCGGGCGATAAGAGCGGTAGCGGCCGAAGCACCATTCCTCGTGAACCCCTACCGGAGTAGCATTATCTGCCGCCTCAGGCTCCGCATAATCGGCCCGCATGCCGTAAGCCGGCTGATCATCATAGGGAATTTCCTCTGGCCGAGGAGGCTTCCCATCATCGTCGGACTGATTAGCGGGCCTGGCCGCGGCATCCTCCGCGATGGGCCCGGCAGCGTGCGTCATCGTAGCGCCCGGCGCCTTGCACTGGCGTCGCGAACTTCCCCCATAGGGTTGATAACTGTTGTCCTCGACGCGGTAAGAGCGATAGCGGGCATAACACCACTGAGCGTGAGCGGCGTTGATCGATGGGGACGAAGGGGTGGCTCCCCCCACCTCCCGGGCCGCGGGCATTGTCTTGCTCATCTCATCAGACGGTTTTGGGCCGATCGAGGCAGTGACGGTATTGTCGACCTCATTGCTTGCGCCGCCAACTCCGGAAGCCGGTGCAGCCGTCGGTGTTACAGGCGTGGGCGCCGCGGCAACCGGCGGCAATCGCTCTAAATTCTGCCCGGACGTGTCCACCGGCTTTGGCCTCGTGGTCCAGAGGTCAGGTGTGTTTATATGAGCGAATTTATGCGGCTCCGGCTCGGCGATTACGTTGGCGGTAATGATCACGCCACTCAAGAAGACCAGCACGAGCAGCACAAGGCTCGCCAAAAAGAGAAGGATGGGCTTCATGACCGCGCTCCCATAAGAGGTTTACGCTCCAAATGCCGGCCCAGGCCTCTCGGTTCCGCTTAAAAAAGCGAAATGGACCAAGGTCTGATTCACGGATGATTACACCGCGAAATCGCGCTCTACCTTCAAACCGTCGTCAGGAAGAATGGTGGGTGATGTAGGGCTCGAACCTACGACCCGCTGATTAAGAGTCAGCTGCTCTACCAACTGAGCTAATCACCCAAGAACCGACTGTTGCGAGGCGTCCTCGCCAGCGGTGTGAGGGCGTATAAAGGGGAACTTCCGGCTTGTCCAGCGCTCCTGCGAAAATTATTTGCCCGAGCAGCCAAAAAATCATTGCAGGTGAAACCTGCAGGCGTCCGAGTTAGGCCCAATTCCTTCTCGACAGACAAATGGAAACCCTTTCAACGGGTTAGTATCGGATGCGTCACCGTCGATAGATCAACCATATCAGATATCCAGATCACCTTCCGCGATCCTTACAGCCTGCCCGCCGATGCGGCCTCTTGCCATATCGCCGTCTTTCACATCGATATGCAGATGAAGGTAGGACGGCCTGCCCATCTCGATCCCCTGCTCCACCAAGATCGGATGGTGCCCGTCGGGAAGGGAATCGAAGTGGCGGATCGCACCCGACAGCGCCGCGACCGCCGCGCCCGTCGCCGGATCTTCCGAAATCCCCATATCCGGAGAAAACATGCGCGCGTGAAATTTCGCCTGGTGGTTTACGCCGCCGCGGCAATAGACATAGGCGGAAGCAAGTCCGCCCTCGACAAACGGGGCAGCTTTCTCCCAAAGGGCCGGATCGAACTCGAGGTTGCGAACGACTCCGATATTGTGCAGTGGAATCATCACGAACGGAACGCCCGCGCTCCAGATCGAGGCGACGTGGTTCTCAAAACCGATATCGCTCTGCTTGACGCTCAGCGCATCAGCCAGACCCTGCCGATCAAGCGGAAGATTGATCCGCTGTGATTTCCTGGGCAGGTCGAATTCTGCAAATCCAACCTCGCCCGCGCGCAGACGCACCGCGCAACGCACCGGCCCGACATTCTCCTCCAGCACGCAGACGAGATCCAAATCAACCTCGCCTGCGCGGTAGTCGCGCTCGGCAAGCGCAACCGCCGTGCCGACCGTCGGATGCCCGGCGAAAGGCAGCTCTCTGCCCGGCGTAAAGATACGTAGCCGGGCGGCGTAGGCGGGATTTTCGGAAGGCTGCACAAAAACGGTTTCGGAAAGATTCATTTCCTTGGCTATGGCCTGCATGGTTTCATCTGCCAGACCGTCTGCGTCGAAAATTACTGCCAGCGGATTGCCGGAAAGCTTCTTATCGGTAAAGACGTCATAGATGCTGTAGCGACGCGCCAACGGAAACTCCCTCCATGATTCCGATCGCGTCAAACTGCCCGACCGGTTGGTCTCGCGCAACCCTATTCGGCAAGCGTTTGCCTCTCTCGGAAATACCAGTCGAGAACCGGCAGCATGCCGACGTTGTAGGGATGGGCGGCGTGATCTCCCGACCGGATCGCCACTGGTCCGGCAATTTCCTTGTCCTCGGCAACCTGCATATGCCGCTCGATCCGGGCGATCATCTCATCCGCCGTCAGTGCAAAATGGAAAAGGCGAAACAACGTCACCGCCCGGTGAAAATGAGCCACATAATATCCGTGGCTTACCTTTGCGTCCTGCAGATCTATCCCCGTCTCTTCCAGCACTTCGCGCCGCATGTTGCGCTCCGGATCGCAGAAACCGTCCACGACGTCCTCCGGTTCGAAGGAGCCGCAGGCAAAATAGACCATGCCCGCATTGGCGGTATGCTCACCCATCCGAATGGCAACCAAGGCACCATCGGACGATTCCAGAACCGGATAGGCATAGATGTGAAGGCCACCGTGCCGTTCCGGCTGCTTTCGCCACCAGAGGAAAGTGGAGAAAGGAACGATGTGCCCTTCGCTGAAAAGACCATCCCGCTCCAGACCTATACGCCGCTGCAGAATCATCCGGCCATCGAAGAGCGCCGGTTTGGCCGCGACCTCCCGCACCCAGTTTTCGGCAGCAGCCTCGCGTTCGGCAATATGGAAAGGATGATCGCCTGTGAGGACGCGCATCTGGACACTTTTCACGTGAAAGACGGTCCTCTCCCGCGGCCAGCCGCAAAAATCTTCGGAAAGGCCGGCGGTCATGCGATCTCCAGCGTCATCACGAGGGGACAATGGTCGGAAGCCTTCGGCCGATCCCAGCCGATCCGCGGGAAGCGCTGCACCTCCTGGCCAGGAGGAAAAACCGTGCGATAGGGTTGCCCACCTCTGACAATCTCCGGAATTACGTCCTGGTTGCGCTCCGCAAGCGCCGGCGATAGCCAGATATAATCCAGCTGGCAAAGATGCTGCTCTTCCGGACCACGGGCATGATAGAGGGTCCAGCGATCCATCACATCCCGCCGCTGCACGGGATTGATGGCAAAACCGTCGTCGGTGAAGACGTCGAGGGCGCTGACCACCTCCTGCCGCGGCTCGAACCGGTAACCCTCGCGCCGGGTGCCGATCACCTGCACTTTTTCCTGGTAGTCGTTCATATCGCCGCAGATTGCGAAATTCTTGTCCGCTGTCCGTCCCGTGCCGAAGCGACGTTCAACGATATGGCGAACCGCTTTTGCCTCTGCGACGCGGATTGCCATGGTGCCGGTACGTCCGTCGCCGTTGTCGCGGGCGCTGCTCATGGATTTGAAGTGGACGACGTAAAGCGAAAAAGGCCTGCCGCCGATCTTCAGATCGAGTTCCAGGCAATCCCGCTTGAAGATCTTGTCGTGCGGCTGGTTGGTCAGCGCCAGGTCGCCATTGAACAGGTCGAGATCCTGATAAGTCAACATCGCGTGGCTGCGCACATCGACAACCTCGATCTTCTCTCCATCGCGCGTCTCCTCGCGCATCAGTACCGCCACATCGATTCCGCGGGAATCGTTCCCCTCGACAAGGTACTTCTGGCGGTAGCCGTTACCGACCATGCGGTAGAGGTAGCCGTATTCGAATGCCTGCAGCGCCGGCATATTGTCGACCTCCTGCAAGCAGAGGATGTCGGCATCGGCTTCCGCAATGGCAAGGGCCGAAAGCTGGCGCGTGTCATCCGTCTCTGCGATCTGGCGGGCCTGTTCGAGCTGATTATAAATCGCCTTGTCCTGCACCTCGTAGAGCCTGAGCACGCGATCCTGGCGAAGCTGATTGCGCCAACCTGAGAAATCGAATCTGGTCATCAGGTTTTCGATGTTGAACGTGCCGAGACGCAGCGCCATCCGGAGGTTTCCCCATTCCTGTCAGCACCATAACGAGACGTTTGCCGAATGGCTACAGCCGCCAGGCCGAATGGATCGCAACCTCAAGCACGTCCCCCGCCTTCGCCGGCTGGCGGCTGAAGGCGCGCAAAGTCTGGCCGTCCGGCAGGGCAAGGCGCAACGCGTACCGTTCACCCTCGAACAAGACGGAAAGCACGGTAGCCGGAATACCGTTCGGCACGACTTCGACATCCTGCGGACGCACGAGCACATCGGCGGCCGGTCCGCTGCGGGACTTCGCCAGCATCGCCTGCATCGCAGGCCAGTCCAGAAGGCGCTTGTCATCATGCGGTGATGCAAGCGACAGGACCGCCCCTTGTCCGACCAAGCCACCGACGAGCCGGCCTTCCGGCCGTGCATAGATCTCTTCCGGCGTTGCCACCTGCAGCAGCCGTCCTTCCGACATGACAGCCACATCCGTGGCCAGCGCCATGGCTTCCGCCTGGTCGTGAGTGACATAGATCATCGTTGCACCCGAGCGGGCATGGAACTCGCGAAAGGTCTCCTCCATCTCCTGGCGCAGATGCCGGTCGAGATTGGCGAGCGGTTCATCGAGCAGAACCACGTCAGGTTCCGTAACCAGGCAACGGGCCAGCGCGACGCGCTGCCGCTGTCCGCCGGAAAGATCGGCGGGGCGGCGATTGGCGTAGCTTTCCAGCCGGACGGCTGCAAGCGCCTCCGCGACCTTGCGCTGTCGCTTCTCCCTGGAGACGCCGCGCACCTTGAGCGGATAGCCAACATTTTCGGTGACGCTCATATGCGGCCAGAGCGCGTAGGACTGGAAGACCATCGCCATGTTGCGGTGCTCAGGTGGCACCATCTCGCCAGCGTCCGCCAGCACCCGCTCGCCAAGCAGGATCGAACCGTCAGTCGGCTGTTCGAAACCCGCAATCATCCGCAGAACCGTCGTCTTGCCGCAACCGGATGGCCCGAGCAGCGCCAGGAAGCCGCCTTCCCTTACGGTCAGCGACACGTCGTTGACCGCAGGTCTGCCGCCCATTTCGAATGACTTCGAGAGGCGGTTCAGGATCAGCTTCGCCACGGCACCACACCTTTCGGCAATCGTTTCGCCATCAGTTCCAACACGATCATCATCGCCACCACCATGACCACCACGAGCACGGAAAGCGCCGACGCGAGATTAAAACTTCCACTGTCATCGAGATTGTAGATCGCCACGCCGAGCGTCTGCGTGCCCGCCGACCAGAGAAGCGCAGAGATCGTCAACTCGTTGCAGGCGATCAGAAAAACGAGGATCACCGAGGCACCAGCTGCTGGAGCCACGAGCGGCACGAGGATGTCTCTGAGCCGGCGGCCGAAGCCGGCGCCGGCAAGCCTTGCCGCCTCCTCGAGCGACGGATCGACCTGGCGGAATGCGCTGACAACCGGTTTCAAGCTTACAGCGAAGAAGCTTGAGAAATAGGCGATCAGGATGATCCAGATTGTTCCGTAAATGGAGACGCCAATGATCGGGATAGGCGCGGCAAAGAGCAGGATGAAGGCAACCGCTAGCACGATGCCCGGCAGTGCATAGGGAATTTCGGCCAGTGCCGATATGACACGGGTAAAGCGGCTTTTTCCTCGCACGAGGAAATAGCCGGTGAGCACTGTCACCACAAGGAGACCGAAGGCCGTGCCAAGCGAGAGACCGATCGAATTGGTGAAGGCGGTGCGCGTCACCGCCTGCCGGAAGAGAATTTCCCGATAAGCGTGAAGCGTAGCGGTCGAGGTGCTCAACGGCACTCCATAGGCAGGCGCCAGGGAGCTGGCGACGAGAGCCGTCAAAGGCATGAAAAGGATCACGAAGATCGTCAGCCAGAGTCCCAGTTCCGCCATCCGGCGCCAACTCCCCAACCGGAAGACCGCGACCTGCCCCGAAAGGCCGATGACGCGATAGTCGCGTCCACGCAGCACCCTTTCCTCAACAGCAAGACCAGCGATCGACAGGATGGCGATGAGCGCGGATAGAAGGGAAACATCACCAAACGTGCCGGGACCGAAGCTTGCGAATTTCGAGTAGATGAGTGTCGGCAGCGTATAGATCGAGGCCGGAATGCCTAGGATGGCCGGAATGCCGAAATTGCCGACGCAGGACACGAAGGCGATCGCGGCGCCGGCCGCGAGGCCTGGTAGCGACAGCGGCAGGATGACATCTCTCAGCACCTGCCAGGACGATGCTCCGGCAAGCCTTGCAGCCTCCACCCCATCACGCGGCAAGGCGAGCAAACCTGCTCTGAGCGAGAGATAGACAAGCGGTGCGTTCTGCACACCGTAGAGAAGCGCGATCCCCCCGATCGAATAGAGCGGCTGCGGCGAGCCGAGCGGCGGAGCGAGACCGATCGCCTTGAGGAGGGTGCTGGAAGGACCCGTCATGCCGATCCACGAGAGGGCCGTCACCTGCGGCGGGATCATCGTCGGCAGCATGAAAAGGAAGCCTAGCGCGGTCTTGCCGCGGATATCGAACAGCGTCAGCAACAACGCGAAGCCGCCACCGAGAAGCACGGCCGCGATCATGCCAAAGAACGAGGTGAAGAGCGTATTATAGGCCGCCTGCCAGACCCCCGGATCGCCGAGCATCTGACGAGCGCCACCCTGCATGGCGGAAGCGATGCCGGTCACGGCCAGCCGCCCGAGCGGCAGCACGCTGAGAAAGAAGATCACAGTTATGACAAAAGGAAACAGCCAGCGTGGCTGGCTGTTTCCCCGATGTGAGGCTCGCGTCATAAGGCGCTTATATCAGCCTTTGATGCCAAAGATATCCGAGAAGGTTTTGACGTCCTTCTCAGAGTTTTTCAGAGCTTCCGACGCCTTGATCGGCAGCACCTTGATCTGGTCGCGCGGCGGGTAGCCGGCCGGCAGATCGACACCCTTGCGAGCCGGAATGTAGCCGAGCTTTGCCGCAACCTTTTGACCGTTTTCGGACAGAAGATAGTCGATGAATTTCTTGGCAGCGTCCGCATGTTTGGTGGAAGCAAGGATTGCAGCCGGTTCGGTGACGGCGGAGACCCCTTCCTTGGGGAAGACGAACTCGACCGGCGCGCCCTTGGCCTTTTCACGGATCGGCAGATAATCCACGACCACACCGTAGGCCTTCTCGCCGGAGGCGACGGACTTCAGGACCGCACCATTGCCGCCGGCAGCGATCGCGCCATTCGTCTTGAGCTGCGTGTAATAATCCCAACCAAGATCCTGAACGCCTGCGAGCGTCTGGGCGTGAATCAACGCGGCACCGGATGCAAGCGGGCTTGGCATGGCGATCAGGCCCTTGGCTTCGGGCTTTGCGAGATCCGCCCAACTCGTCGGCTTCATCGAGGCCTGGGTGTTGTACATAATGCCGGTGGTGATCAGCTTGGTGGAGTGGTAATAGCCATCGGCATCGTAGAGGCTCGGATCAAAATTGGCGGCTTCCGGCGACTTGTAGGCCAACAGCTGGCCAGCCTGCTTCATCCGCTCGAGAGTAACGGTATCGGCGATCAGCAGAACATCGGCGGCCGGGTTGCCGGCCTGGATCTCAGCATTCAGCTTGGCCATTATCTGCGGTGTCCCGTCGCGCACCCACTGCACGTCGAGCCCCGGATTGGCAGCCTTGAAACCATCGACGGTCGCCTGGGCGTCCTCGTTCGGTTGGCTTGTATAAACCACGAGATCGGCGGCCTCGGCAGCACCGGTAAGCATGCCAAAAGCCACTAGGGCCGTGAAAGCGGAGAGAAGGTTTTTCATCGGGGCGTCCCTGTTCGAAGATAAGCGGCGGACGATAAGCATTCCTGCTTGACAGCCATGTGACAGCTTTGGAGAAACTTCAAGCTTTCACCGCACCAACCTCCAACTCCGCCGCAACCGCGGAAATTTACTTTATCAATACTTTTCCTGTGGCGAGGCTTCATACCGAGGTCACTCGCAATTGTATTCATTCACAAATCCTGCCATGCCCTGCATGGGGTAATATTGCGGGGGCACAAGATGAAAAGTCGCGAGCACTGGGGCACACGGCTGCGCTATGAGTTCGACAAGAGCATGGCCGGAGGCGCGATCGCGCTGATCGGCTGGCTGGCACTGATTTCGCTGATCGTCATCATCCTGGCCGGTCTTTTCCTCTCGTTGACGGGCATCGCACCGGAAGGCGGAGAGCCGATGGGTTTCATCGAGGGCGCGTGGGAATCGCTGATGCGCACCTTCGACGCAGGCACGATGGGCGCCGACCAGGGCTGGAACTTCCGCCTCATAATGCTGCTGGTAACGCTCGCGGGGATCTTCGTCTTCTCCGCGCTTATCGGTGTCATCAGTTCCGGTCTCGAAGAAAAGCTGAGCGAGTTGCGCAAGGGCCGCTCCCGCGTACTCGAAACCGAACATACGATCATCCTCAACTGGTCGCCGTCGATTTTCGACGTCATTTCCGAGCTGATCATCGCCAACCAGAGCCGCCGCAATCCGCGTATCGTCATCATGGCGAACAAGGACAAGGTGGAGATGGAGGACGAGATCGCCGCCAAGATCGCCGACCGCAAGAACACCAAGATCATCTGCCGCAGCGGCGATCCGACCGACCTCTATGATCTCGGCATCGTGAACCCGCAGACATCCCGTTCGATCATCGTTCTGTCGCCGGATGGTGACGATGCCGACTCGCAGGTGATCAAGACCGTTTTGGCATTGGTAAATGATCCAAACCGGCGACCGGAAAAATACATGATTGCCGCCGAAATCCGCGATGCCGACAATGCGGAAGTCGCGCGCATCGTCGGCGGCGGGGAAATGCAGCTCGTCCTTGCCGACGATCTTATCGCCCGCATTGTCGTCCATACCAGTCGCCAGGCCGGTTTGAGTGCCGTCTATTCGGAACTTCTCGATTTTGATGGCTGCGAAATCTATACGCTCGACCAGCCGGATATTGTCGGCAAATCCTTCGGCAATGCCGTGCTTGCCTACGACAACAGCACCCTCATCGGCCTTTGCGACAAGGACGGTGCAATCCATCTCAATCCTAACCCCAACCGGATAATCGCGCCCGGCGAGCGTGCCGTGATCATTTCGGAAGATGACGCCTCGATCAGAACCTGGTCCGGGGACATGGGCATCGACAAGAATGCCATCCGCCCGATCATCAAGCGTGGCAAGACGGCGGAGCGCACCCTCATCCTCGGCTGGAACCGCCGCGGGCCGATCATTGCGTCAGAGCTTGCCCGTTACGTGGCGCCCGGCTCGCAGCTGACGATCGCGGCTGATACGGCGGAATTCGAAAGCGAGGTCGCGGCCCTGAAGCTCGACCCCGCCCTCCTGAGCGTCCGACCCCGGGTGATCGATACCAGCAGTCGCCGTGCACTGGACAACCTCGATATCCCGTCGTTCGACCATGTCCTGGTGCTCGGCTACAGCGATGACATGACTGCGCAGTCAGCCGACACGCGTACGCTCATCACACTCCTGCAGCTACGCAAGATCGGCGAAAGAGCCGACAAACATATCAGCGTGGTCAGTGAGATGATCGATGTGCGCAACCGCGAACTTGCCGAAGTCACCCGCGCAGAAGATTTTGTCGTCAGCAACAAGCTGGTCAGCCTCATGCTCGCCCAGGCTTCGGAAAACGAATCCATGGCCGCGATCTTCGACGAGTTGCTGGATGAGGCAGGATCGGAAATCTACATGCGGCCTATGAGCGACTACGTGGATATCTCAAAGCCCCTGAATTTCTTCACCGTGGGTCTCGCCGCCCTGCGCCGCGGCGAAGTCGCGCTTGGCTATCGCCGCCAGCGGGCGGATGACCCGGATATCCGCAATCTCGGTGGCGTTGTCGTCAATCCGAACAGGTCGGAGAAAATCACCTACACCGACAGCGACATGCTTATCGTGCTGGCCGCCGACTAATCGGACAGCCGAAGTAACAAGCGAACTGCCTGCAAAAGCCTGCCGTTCTGCGGCAGGCTTTTGCCAAGGATTGGACGGTCAGGCCGCCGCCCGGATTGCATTGGAAATCAGGCGGCCGAGCCGCTTGATACCTTCGTCTATCATCGCCTCGTCGGCGCAGGAGAAGCTCATGCGCAGCGTATTGGCATTGCTGCCATCCGCATAGAATGCCTTGCCCGGAACGAAGGCGACCTTTTCCGTGGCGATCGATTTCGCCAAGAGTTCGGCGCCGTCCATGCCTTCCGGCAACGTCACCCACACGAACATGCCGCCTTCCGGGCGCGTCCAGGTGGCGGTCTTCGGCATATACTTGTCGAGTGCCGCGAGCATCGCATCGCGGCGCTTGCTGTAGACGGCCTTGATCTTGGCGACCTGGGCGTCGAAACCGCGCGAGGCAACGTGCTCAATGGCGATCTGGTTGATCGTCGAGGAATGCAGGTCGGCCGCCTGCTTCATCAGCACAAGCTTGCGGATGACCGGCATCGCTGCAACCACGAAACCGACGCGCAGGCCCGGCGCCAGCGTTTTGGAGAAGCTGCCGGTATAGATCGTCCGGGTATTTTCGATGCCGCCCTTTCGCGCGATATCAAGCGCCATGATCGGCGGAATGGCCTGCCCGTCATAACGAAGATGCTGGTAGGCGGCATCCTCAATGATTGCGATATCGAGCTCGTCGGCAAGCGCAAGCAGCTTTTCGCGCCCGGCCAGGTCGATCGTCTCGCCGGTCGGATTGGAAAAATCGGCCGAAAGATAAGCGAACTTGACGCCGCCGCCCAACTTGGCCGCAGTGTCGCGATAGGCCTCCGGCGTGCGATTGCCATTCAGCGACAGCTGGTCATAGTTCGGCTCGTAGGCGTTGAAGGCCGAAAGCGCGCCAAGATAGGTCGGCCAGGTGACGAGGGCCGTATCCTTCGGCGACAGGAAGAGCTTGCCGAGATAATCGAGCGCCTGCTGCGAACCTGATGTGATGAAGACATTGTCAGGTGTGCAATCAATGCCGATCTTGGCGACGTCGCGGGCGATCCATTCGCGCAGCGGCTTATAGCCTTCGCTGACCGAATATTGCAGCGCCGAGCCGACCTGGGCACTCGAAAAAATATCCGCATAAGCTTCCTTGAACGCTACATCTGGAAACAGCGCCGGATCTGGAATGCCGCCTGCGAACGAGATGATGTCGGGCTGGTCGAGCAGCTTCAGCAATTCCCGGATTTCCGAAGCACGCATGCGGCCGGAGCGCGTCGCGAAGATATGTTCCCAATCAAGCACGGAATGTTTCCTCTTATTTCAACCTAATATGTCCGATCTTTACACAAAGATCGATAGGTCAGCAATACTGACCTATCGGGTTTTTCCCGGTTTTCTTTGTTTAGCATTGCCCGAACGCGCTTGCCAGAAGAGGCAAGAAAAGAGAGGGTTCCGACCGTCTGACTCACAAGGATCCAGACAGCTCTAGAGGAGGGAAAACATGCTCAAGAACATCGATCCCGCGTTGAACGCCGATGTGCTTCACGCCCTGCGTTCGATGGGACACGCAGACACCTTGGCGGTCGTCGATACGAATTTCCCCGCTGACGCGATCGCCCGGCAGACGACACTGGGCAGGCTGCTCAGGATGGACAACATTTCCGCTGCCCGAGCGATGCAGGCGATCCTCTCCGTGCTGCCCCTCGACACGCCTCTCCAGCCGTCAGTCGGCCGAATGGAGGTCATGGGGGCTCCTGACGAGATCCCGGCACCGCAGCAGGAAGTACAGGCCGAAATCGACGCGGTTGAAGGCCAGTCAACGCCCATGTACGGCATCGAGCGCTTTGCGTTCTACGAAGAGGCGAAGAAAGCCTATTGCGTCATCGCCACGGGTGAAACCCGCTTCTACGGCTGCTTCCTGCTGACGAAAGGCGTGGTACCGCCTACCGGCTGAAAAAGGAAACGCCACGCATCGATCCCGATGCGTGGCGCAGTCTGGAAGCTGGCAAGCTTAGTTGACGGTCTTGTCGACCAGCTTGTTCTTGCCGATCCAGGGCATCATGCCGCGCAGCTTGGCGCCGACTTCCTCGATCTGGTGGCTGTCGTTCATGCGGCGGATACCCTTGAAGCGGGCCATGCCGGAACGGTATTCTTGCATCCACTCGGAAGTAAACTTGCCGGTCTGGATGTCCTTCAGGACGCGCTTCATTTCGGCCTTGGTTTCTTCCGTGATGATGCGCGGACCGGTGACATACTCGCCCCACTCGGCCGTATTGGAGATCGAGTAGTTCATGTTGGCGATGCCGCCTTCATAGATCAGGTCGACGATCAGCTTCACTTCGTGCAGGCATTCGAAATAGGCCATTTCCGGCGCGTAACCGGCTTCCACCAGCGTCTCGAAGCCGGCGCGGATCAGTTCAACCAGACCGCCGCAGAGAACGACCTGTTCACCGAAGAGGTCGGTTTCGCACTCTTCCTTGAAATTGGTTTCGATGATGCCCGAACGGCCGCCGCCGACGCCGCAGGCGTAGGAAAGCGCCAGCTCAAGCGCATTGCCGGATGCGTTCTGGTGAACGGCGACCAGGCACGGCACACCGCCGCCCTTCTGGTATTCGCCGCGAACCGTGTGGCCGGGGCCTTTCGGCGCGATCATGACCACGTCGACCGAGGCCTTCGGCTCGATCAGGCCGAAGTGGACGTTGAGGCCGTGTGCAAATGCGATTGCAGCGCCATCGCGGATGTTCGGAGCGATCTCCGACTTGTAGATGTCGGCCTGCAATTCGTCAGGCGTCGCCATCATCAACAGGTCGCCCCACTTGGCGGCTTCGGAAACGGTCATCACCTTGAAGCCGTCGGCTTCCGCCTTCTTGATCGTGGCGGAACCGGCCTTCAGAGCGATCGCGACATTGTTCGCACCGGAATCCTTGAGGTTCAGCGCATGGGCGCGACCCTGGGAGCCGTAGCCGACGATGACGACATTCTTCGCCTTGATGAGATTGAGATCGGCATCACGATCGTAATAAACGCGCATTGTATGTTCCTTCCCTATGCGTGTGGGTTTGTTAAGGGGTTATCGTCCCGCGGAAATGCCGAGCGTTTCCGCCGATTGTTTTTGCGTGCCGTGAAGCGTCAGGAAGGCTTCCACCGCCTTCTGCGCCTGGCGCGCATTGTCCTTGAGGCCCGGCTCGCCGAGCAGCATGCGCACATGCAGGTCTGACACGATCAGTCCGTAAAGGGTGTGGTATGCGCTATCCGCATTGTCGAAACGCAGGAGCCCTGCCCGCTTGCCCTGCTCGATAAGCGCAATCGCTCGACGGTCGATCTGGCGGCGGCCATGTTCGATCAGGAGCTTGCCGAGCTTGGAGCCCTCGCGGACCGCCTCCGCCTTGTTGATCTGGCCGATCGCCAGCCGGTTAAGCGCCAGCGACACGTCGCCAGCCAGCACTTCCAAAAGGTCGCGCGCAAAGAGTTCGAGATGCTCGCGCAAAAGGTCCGCCGTCAGGCGCTCGCCGGAACGCTCGTAGGTGCGGACCTTGCTCGCCTGGTGAGCGATCATCGCCGCCAGCAGCCCTTCACGGTCGCCAAACCACTTGTAGAGGCTTTCCTTCGAACAATTGGCGGCACGCGCCAGACCCGAAGTCGTCAACGCCTTCTCCCCACCCTCCACGAGCAGCCGAAGCGCCTGTTCCAGAACGGCGTTCTGGCGCGGCGTAAACTCAGGCATATTCGTAGCGTCGGGTCTCACGGCGGTTTTCCTTTCAGTACCGTACGGTACGGTTCTGCCTATAAAGTATCCGACGCGATCGTCAAGCCCGTTCTTTGACGAGTATCATCGAGGATGAAGGATTCTGGGCTGGATGTTCAGTTCCCTGTGTCGCAGCGACAAAGCGCTCGAATTCCCGGTTGATTGCAGGTCTCAGGTCTTTATTCCGCAGCAGCGAGGATCGCATCTACGTCCCTCAGTGGCGACACGCCGTAAAGGCGGCTGTATTCCCGGCTGAACTGCGATGGGCTCTGGTAACCGACCCGATGGCCGGCACTGCCGACATCGAGGCCTTCCAGAAGCATAAGCCGCCGAGCCTCGTGCAGGCGCAGCTTCTTCTGGAACTGCACCGGCGTCATCGCCGTCACCGATTTGAAATGGTGGTGGAGCGAAGACGGGCTCATTCCGACATGGTCTGCAAGGTCCTCGATCCGCAGCGTCCTGTGAAAATTGGCACGCAGCCAGGCAACCGCTCGGGCGATGCGGTTGCTGCGGCTTTCCGACGTCGCGATATGCAGCAGCCGCGGCCCATCCGGCCCGGAGAGCACCCGATAGATGACTTCCTCCTCAATGAGCGGCGCCATGGCCGCGATATCCTCCGGCCGGTCGAGCAGGCGAAGCAGCCGCGTCGCTGCGTCAAGCAGTTCGGGCGTTGCGACATTGGCGACGATGCCGCGCATAGCGTCGGTGCTGGAACTCGGTCGCGGAACGTCGACCCGCTCCAGAAGCGCGGAAAGCCTGCCCGGATCGATTGCGAGGACGAAACATAAATGCGGCGCCTCCGGGCTTGCGACCGTGACGCGCGATGTCACCGGCAATTCGATCGAGGTGAGAAGACAGTCCCCGACGCCGTATGCGATTGTCTCGTCCCCGAGCTTCACGCTCTTGGTGCCTTGCAGCACCAGGCAGATGCAGGGCCGGTAATCCATATAGAGCGGCGCGGACGGGACCGACCGCCGGCCGAGCACGAGGTTTTCGATGGCCGTACACACCTCCCCGTCCTTCTGAACGTGCCGTGCGGCAATTGAGGCCGCCTCGTGGTAGGGGTTGAAGGGCAGTGTCATCGAGACCTCCGATCAGCAAGTGAGTGCTTCCACTAAGCTGAATTAGACCTCCGAGCCAACAGGTTTGCCATCACTTTTGCAGGATCGTGCAAAAAGCTAGCAGGATCGCTCTAACGCTGTTGCACAGCCCGGAGGCATAGTCCGGCCGTCCAATTCCCCCTAAACCCAACAGATGAATGGAGCTTTCCATGGCTATCGCTAGAGGCTATGCAGCGACCGATGCGTCGAAACCCTTAACACCTTTCACCTTCGAGCGCCGCGAACCGAATGACGACGACGTCGTCATCGACATCAAGTTCGCCGGCATCTGCCATTCGGACATCCACACCGTTCGCAATGAATGGAAGAACGCCGTCTATCCGATCGTGCCGGGCCACGAGATCGCCGGAATCGTGACTGCTGTCGGTTCGAAGGTCACCAAGTTCAAGGTCGGCGACCACGTCGGCGTAGGCTGCTTCGTCGATTCTTGCGTCGGCTGCGCTGCCCGTGACCTCGACAATGAACAATACATGCCGGGCCTCGTGCAGACCTATAACAGCGTCGAGGCCGACGGCAAGACGGCGACCCAAGGCGGTTATTCCGACCATATCGTCGTCAAGGAAGGTTACGTCCTCTCTATCCCGGACAACCTGCCGCTCGACGCTTCCGCGCCCCTGCTCTGCGCCGGCATCACGCTTTATTCGCCGCTCAAGCACTGGGGTGCCGGTCCCGGCAAGAAGGTTGCGATCGTCGGCATGGGCGGACTTGGCCATATGGGCGTCAAGATTGGCTCAGCTATGGGTGCCGATATCACCGTGCTCTCCCAATCGCTCTCCAAGAAGGAAGACGGCCTAAAGCTCGGCGCGAAAGAATACTATGCCACCAGCGACGCATCGACCTTCGAAAAGCTCGCAGGCACCTTCGACCTGATCATCTGCACTGTGTCCGCTGAAATCGATTGGAACGCCTATCTCGGTCTGCTGAAGGTCAATGGCACCATGGTCGTCGTCGGCGCTCCGGAAAATGCCATTCCGGTCCACGCCTTCTCGCTCATTCCCGGCCGGCGCAGCCTCGCTGGCTCTATGATCGGGTCGATCAAGGAAACCCAGGAAATGCTGGACTTCTGCGGCAAGCACAACATCGTGTCGGAGATCGAAAAGATCAACATCCAGGATGTCAACGAAGCCTATGAACGCGTCCTGAGGAGCGACGTCCGTTACCGCTTCGTCATCGACATCGCTTCGCTGGCTGCCTGAAACAAAAAAGTCGAAACGGGAAGGGCGGTCCGCGGACCGCCCTTATACATTGAGAGGCCGGAGCGTCTGTTATGATGCTCCGGCCTCGTTTGTCATTGGGGTGATCGCAACACCGCAATGGCTGAGGGCAAAGCGGTTGGGCTTGGCCGCCCTGAACCTTCGT
>NZ_PVBM01000018.1 GCF_002968575.1 Neorhizobium huautlense
CAAACATGGTTATGCGATCATGCGTCTCAGCGAGCGGTCTGCGGAGGTGGATTTCATCGGCATTGCCGACCGCAAGCAGCGGAATTCACCTGCTGCCGTTTTCCAGCGCTTCGCCGTCACTGACGGTACTGCCGGCGTCAATCGGCTTTGACGCCTCTTTTAACTGATCTCATGCAGACAGCTCTTTCTGATCCAACGCCGCTTGTCGCGGAAGTCTGAGCAGCCGGGTCGCGCTGTTGCGCGACTTTTTAGATCTTAAGAAGCTTGCGGGCATTCTCCTTGAGGATCAGAGGCCGCACCTCATCCTTGATTGGAATATTGGCAAAATCGGCCATCCAGCGATCCGGCGTGATTGCCGGCCAATCCGAGCCGAACAGCATTTTGTGCTTCAGGATGGAGTTGGCGTACTGCACCAGGATCGGCGGGAAATATTTGGGCGACCAGCCAGACATGTCGATATAGACATTCGGTTTGTGGGTCGCGACCGACAGCGCCTCTTCCTGCCAAGGGAAGGAGGGGTGCGCGAGGATGATCGGCATATCGGGGAAATCGACCGCCACGTCATCGAGATGCATCGGGTTCGAGAACTTGAGCCGCATGCCCATGCCGCCCCGCATCCCGGCGCCGACACCCGTCTGCCCGGTGTGGAAGAGCGTAATCGCGCCTTCCTCGGCAATTGCCTCGTAGAGAGGGTAGGCCATCCGGTCGTTGGGGTAAAAACCCTGCATGGTCGGGTGAAACTTGAAACCCTTGACGCCGAACTCCCGCACAAGGCGGCGGGCTTCCCGTGCGCCGGCCTTGCCTTTCGCGGGATCGATCGAGGCGAATGGGATCATGATGTCGCTGTTTTCGGCCGCGATCATCGCCACTTCTTCGTTGTTGTAGCGACGAAAGCCTGTTTCCCGTTCGGCGTCGACCGGGAAGATCACACAGCCGATCTTGCGCTCACGATAATAGACGGCGGTTTCATTCACCGTCGGCAGCATGCCCTTGTGGCCGGCCGGGTTCTTGAAATATTTCGCCATGCCCGCCTGGAATTCGTCGTAGCCGTCGTCGCGCGGACCGCAGCAGGGTTCCTCCGCATGAGTATGGATGTCGATGGCGAGCAGTTCATCGATATTCAAGGCCGGCTCCTCCCGATCCTGTTTCAGTCAATCCCGACGAATTTCCGTAAGAGGCCCGTCAGTTGCTGGCGTTCGTCCCTGGTCAGGTTTTCGCCGACGGAATCCTCGTAGGTGAAAAACCAATGGCTTGCCTGTCTGATTTTGTCTGCGGCAGCCGGCGTAAGCGTGATTTCGACCGCCCGGCGATCATCGTCAGGGACCTGGCGTGTGACCAGGCCCTGATCTTCCAGCGCGCGGATGAGTTTGGTCATGTGGGCGCGTTTGATCATCAGCCTTTGGCCGAGCACACTCTGGCGGATGCCGGGGTTGTGAAGGATGACCCAGAGAACGGAGAACTCGCCCGGTTTCAGGTGGTGCTCTCCGACTTCTTCGAAAAACCGCTCATAGATCTTGAGCTGCGCGAGCCGCATCAGGAAGCCGAGCGCCGTGCTGAGCCGGTCTAGGTCGACGTCTTCAGACGTGCGGACTGGCATATCCATGATGGTGTCCTCTCAGGCCGAACCCGGCGCCTTCAAGCGTGCGGCCCGCTTTTCCAGGAAGGCCCGCAGCCGCTCCTCCGCTTCCGGACTGGTGGCGGTAAACGAGGAAATGAAGGATTCGACAAACAGGCCGTCTTCCTTGGCCATATCCTGAATGCGCGGCAGCGCATTGATGACCGCGTAATTGGAAATCTCGGCATTGCTCGCGGCCGCTTCGGCCAGCTGATGCGCCTTCTGCCGTGCTGTGCCTTTTTCGACGACATACTGGGCGAGGTTCCAGCCCTCCGCCTCCTCCGCGGAAGCGACACGGCCGGTCAGCATCATGTCGGTCATACGTGCCACGCCCATCAGCCGCGCGACCCGCACGGAGCCGCCGCCGCCGACGAAGATGCCGCGCTGGCCTTCGGGCAACGCAAAAAAGGCCGAACGATCCGCAACGCGGATATGCGTGGCTGCCGCAAGCTCCAGGCCACCGCCAACCACTGCGCCATGCAATGCCGAAATCCACGGGATGGTGCCGTGTTCGATGCCGGAAAATACCGCATGCCAGCGGCGCGAACCACGCACGCCTTCGATCGGCGTCTTCTTCACATGTTCGGCAAGGTCGAGCCCTGCACAGAAGTGGTCGCCATGGCCAAACAGGACGACGGCCTTCGCCTCGCTTTCGGCGCGAGCTATTGCCTCGGCGATCATCTCGACGAAGCGGTCGCTGATGGCGTTGCGTTTTTCCGGGCGGTTGAGACCAATATGGGCGATCTTGCCCTTGAGCTCATAGGTTACGAAGCTCGTTGCCGTCTGATCGGCCATTTTGTGCTTACTCCTCCAGCAACGGACGCTCCCATTCATCCGCCTTGAGTTTTTGATCGTTTACATGGAGATTGTTTCCTTGTAAACAAATTTTTGGGAGCCTGTGGAGGCATTGACGTCTGGGAGGAGTGTCATGGCCGGTCAATCCGCGCGTGATGTAAAGCTGTGGTCGCCTGTGGTAAAGTGGGAGGAGCGGCCGAATGGCGAGTTCCTGGTCTGGCGGGACGATCCCCTCGGTCCTTATCCGGACAAGCTCAACGAGCGGCTGGTGCATTGGGCAAAGACTGCGCCCGACCGCGCCTGGATGGCCGATCGCGACGCGACAGGGGGCTGGCGGACCGTAACCTATGGAGAGGCGCTCGATCGGGTGAGGCGCATCGGTCAGTTTCTGCTCGACTTGAAGCTTTCTGCCGAAAAACCCCTCGTCATTCTCTCCGAAAATTCGATCGAACACGCGCTGATGGCGCTCGGTGCCCAGCATGTCGGGATCCCTTCGGCTGCGATCGCGCCGGCATATGCAACGCTATCCGCCGACTTTGGGAAGCTTGCCGAAATTGCCGCGCAGATCACGCCGGGCCTGGTGTTCGCCGATGACGCGGCCGTCTTCCGCAAAGCCGTCGATACGGCTTTCGGCGATGATATCCCATTCGTTGCCATCAGCAATCTCCCGGGTGACCGGTCCAACTCATATCAGTTTGAGGACGTCATCGGTACCGAGCCGACAGCGGCCGTGGACGAGGCGTTCGACACTGTCGGCCCTGATACGGTGGCGAAATTTCTCTTCACTTCCGGCACTACGGGTTCTCCCAAGGGAGTGATCCAGACTCAACGCATGCTCTGCTCGAACCAGGAAATGGTGGCTGACTGCTATGCTTATTTCCGCGACGAGCCGCCGGTCCTTGTCGATTGGTCCCCGTGGAACCACACGGCGAGCGGCAACAAGTGCTTCAACCTCGTGATCTATCACGGCGGCACCTATTATATAGACCGCGGCAAGCCGACGCCGAAGCTGATCGGCCAGACAATCGCCAATCTGAGAGAGATCTCGCCCACCTGGTATTTCAACGTGCCTGCCGGTTACGAGATGCTGGTGCAGGAAATGCGCGAGGACGATACGCTCCGCCAGAACTTCTTCAAGAACCTGAAAATGATGATGTACGCCGGCGCCGGCATGGCGCAGCACACCTGGGACGCGTTGATCGAGCTTGCGGAAATGACTGTAGGGGGAAGCATTCCCCTCGGCACGGGCCTGGGTTCCACGGAAACGGCGCCATTTTCGCTTTTTTGCACGGATCCTCAGGACAAACCAGGCAATATTGGGATACCTGCTCAAGGCGTCACGCTGAAGCTGGTGCCCTTCGAAGACAAGTTCGAACTGCGCCTGAAGGGTCCGAACATCACCCCCGGTTATTGGCGGAACGAGAAGCTGACGGCAGCCGCCTTCGATGAAGAAGGATTTTACCGTATCGGCGACGCCGTCAAGTTTGCGGTGCCAGGCGATCCGAGCAAGGGGTTCTATTTCGACGGCCGGACGGCGGAGAATTTCAAGCTGCAGACCGGCACCTGGGTGGCCGTCGGCATGTTGCGCGCTCAGTTCGTCAACCAGTTCGGCGGCCTGATCCGCGATGCCGTCATCACCGGCGAGAACCGGGCGGAACTCGGCGCGCTTGCCGTGCCGTTCATGCCGGCTTTACGGGAGATCATTGCAGGAGAGACCGGTCTTTCCGATGAGGCGGTGATCGATCACCCCAAGGTAAGGGCGGCCATTGCTTCGCGCCTGGCCGAGCATCAGCGGCAGGCAAGCGGTTCGGCGACGCGCATCATGCGTGTGATGCTGATGACCGACCCGTTGCGTTTCGAAAAGGGCGAGGTGACCGACAAGGGTTCGATCAACCAGCGCGCCGTGCTCGCCCAACGTAAGGATCTGGTGGAGGCGCTTTATGCGGATGGAGTGGATGTCATTCGCGTCGGGAAGGAGCTTGCGGCATGAAGATCGAGGGAGCGAGCGCGGTTGTGACGGGCGGCGGATCGGGGCTCGGCGAGGCGACGGCGCGCCAGCTCGCGAGACTTGGGGCGATCGTGCATATCTTCGACCGCAATTCGGCTGCCGCGGAGAAGGTAGCGGGTGAAGTTGGCGGGACGGCGCTCCTTGGCGACGTGACAAACGAAGGCGATGCATCGCGTGCACTGGATATCGCAGCCGGAGCTGGCGACGGTCTTAGAATTCTCGTCAACTGCGCAGGCATCGGCACCGCCGGACGCATCCTCGGCAAGCAAGGCCCGATGCCGTTGGCCGATTTCGAAAGAGTGATCCGCATCAACCTGATCGGCACGTTCAACATGATGCGGCTTGCGGCCGAGCGCATGGCGGCGCTGCCGGAACGGGATGACAAGGCGCGCGGCGTGATCGTCAACACGGCCTCCGTCGCAGCCTTTGAGGGGCAGGTCGGTCAGGCGGCCTATGCGGCATCCAAGGGAGGCATAGTTTCCCTGGCGCTGCCGGCGGCGCGTGAATTCTCGCGCTTCGGCATCCGCGTCAACACCGTCGCGCCCGGCATTTTCCTGACGCCCTTGCTCCACGAACTGCCTGAGGAGGCGCAGGCTAGCCTGGCGGCCGCCATTCCTTATCCGTCGAGGCTCGGCGATCCGGCGGAATTTGCCGATGCGGTGCGGTTCCTCATCGAGAACCAGTATGTCAACGGCGAGGTCATCCGGCTCGACGGCGCCATCCGCATGCAGCCGCGGTGACGTTGATGTCTTTCGAGGATCAGGCAAACCGGACGCTGGATCTCCTGGCCCTGACGCCGGGCTGGCACCGGTTGAAGGAGATGCGGGAAGATTGCGACGATGAGACGGTCGTGGCGATCGTCGGGGAAGCGGCGAATTTTGCCGAAGGCATACTGGCGCCGTTGAATACGGTCGGTGACCGGGTCGGCGCACGGGTCGTTGATGGACGGGTAAAGACTCCTGATGGTTTTACCGATGCGTTTCGGCAATATGCCGAAGCCGGCTGGCTCGGAATGGACGTGCCTGAGGAATTCGGCGGGCAGGCGGTGCCGCTGACGCTTCATGCCGCTTGCGCCCCACTCTTCGAACGCGGCTGCGTCGCCTTGATGATGGCCGCGGGCTCCACGCGTGCCGCGGCGCATCTTTTGGCCGAAACCGCTGACGAAGCGACCGCAAACGAATGGGTACCAAAACTCGCCGCGGGCGAATGGGCGGCCACGATCTGCATCTCCGAGCCGGAGGCCGGGTCCGATGTCGGCCGGCTTCGCACCAAGGCTGAGCTGCAGAATGGAGAATGGCTTATCACGGGCCAGAAAATCTGGATTTCCTTCGGCGATCACGACATGGCAACACGCATCGGTCATTGCCTGCTTGCCCGCACGAATAGTCAGCCGGGCACCCGCGGCATCAGCCTCTTTCTCGTGCCGAATTTCGTCGACGGCCAGCCGAACGGGGTTTCGGTGGACCGCATCGAAGAGAAGATGGGCCTGCACGGTTCCCCGACCTGCGCCATGAGGTTCGACTGTGCAAGGGGGGTTCTGCTTGGCAAGGAAGGGCGCGGCCTGCCGCAGCTCTTCACCATGATCGAGTTGATGCGGCTTCTCACCGGCTGCCAGGGGCTGGGGATTGCGTCCGCTGCCGCCGATATTGCCGAGGACTATGCCCGAGAGCGCCGACAGGGTGGCCCGGCGGACCAGCCACCGGTGCCGATCGCCAGCCATCCGGATATTCGGCGACAGCTCCATGAGTTGCGCAGCTCGACCGAAATCATGCGCGCAGCAGTGCTGGAACTGGCGACCGCCATGGATCTGGCTCAACTGGAAGCCGAGCCGGGCCTGGAGGATTTTTGCGGCTGGATGCTGCCGCTGATCAAGAGTTTCGGCGCGGAAACGGGCTTCGATGTCGCCCATCGGGCAATACAGGTGCTCGGCGGCGCCGGCTTCACGCGTGATTGGCCCCTCGAGCAATATCTGCGGGATTCCCGCGTCATGACAATTTACGAAGGCACGACGGGTATGCAGGCGCTGGATTTTCTGACGCGGCGCCTCTGGCGTGACGAGGGCAAGGGGCTCAGCGTTTTTCTTCAGAAGGCGCGGGAGGAGGTGGACGCCTATTCCGCAGAACATCCGGAGGCGTCAGAGGCGCTGCTTACGGTTCTCGACGACTTTGAGGCGCTGAGCGAGCGGATGATGGCGATGCAGAGTGATCCTGACGCGGCGCTTTACCGCGCGGACGCTTATATGCGCGCCGCCTGGGCGACCGTATCTGCCTGGATGGCATTGCGCCTCTCCGAGATCAGGGCGGCAGAACGGGTGACGGCGGAGTTCGCATTTCATAGCGCGCTTTGTAAATAAGGCGAAGTTGCGCAGGCTCTGATTTGCATGTCTGATGCCCGCTTCGATTTTTGCTCGGAATGAGAAGACAGTGAACATACTTCTCGATATCGGCGCCTTTCTCGCAACCGCCCGCGCTGGGAGTTTTTCTGCGGCCGGTCGCGATCTAGGTGTTGCGACCTCCGTCATCACGAAGCGGGTCAGGCGTCTCGAAGATCATCTGAAAACCCAGCTTTTCGTGCGTACGACGCGACGTTTGGCGTTGACGCTCGATGGGGAGCGGTTAAGGCCGCGGCTGCAGCTTCTCGTCGGGGAGATCGAGGAGACCTTAGCCACGCCCAATACGCAGGAACTGGGATTGACAGGTTCGCTGCGCATCAAGGCGCCGACGACGCTGACGTCGATGTTCTTCGGCGATATCTGTGCCGCCTTCCAGGCGGCCAATCCGCGGGTCAAGATGGAGATCGTGCTGCTCGACCGCTCCGTGAACCCGCTGGAGGAAGGGTTCGATGTGGCGGTGGGCGCGTTGCCGCAATCCTATGCCTATGTGATCGACCACCCGCTCTGCCCGTATCCGCGAGCCCTTTGCGCGGCACCGAGTTATTTTGCAAACCGCAGGAGGCCCAAGACTCCGACAGAGCTTGTCGGCCATGAATGCATCACGTTCCATACCATCGGCACGACCTGGACCTTCCAATTGGAAACAAGCGCGCTCAACGTGGAAATAACCTCGAATTTCACCGCGAACGACAGCCGTATCCTGCTTGCCGCCGCCAGGCAGGGATTAGGGCTCGCGATCCTCCCGCGGTTCCTCGCGCAGTCGGATCTGGACAATGGTATGCTGGAGGAAGTGATGCCGGAGTTTCCGGTTGAACCGTTATGGGTCAAGGCGTCGGTGCCGCGCATCAAGATGAACAGGAACGTCGTCGCCGAGTTCATCGCTTATGCGCAGAAACGGTTTGCGCAGGGAATTCCAACGCAGGACATTCCTGCCTTCTGACAGGATCAGCGCTTGTTTGCCTTCCAGTTTTCGCAAAACACGAAAGCTGATCGCTTAACTTGCCGGGTTCCGATGACGGTATCTTCAGCTACCATCCGACCGATAAGTGCCGGTAGGATACGGCACCGTGCGAAAGAGGCGTGATGTCACAGATGCTGAGCAGGGAAACCCGGATCGTCAGGCGCGAAAAGGCGGCGCCGTTTCGCAAGCTTAAGGCAGATATCTGCGTCGTCGGCGCCGGTATCGCCGGGATTTCCGCAGCCCTCGAAGCGGCTCGGCTCGGCCGTTCGGTGGTCATCGTGGATGGACAGGCAGCGCTTGGCGGACAGGCCGTCAACTCGATCATCGCCACCTTCTGCGGCCTCTTTTCCAACGGCACCCACGGCTATCAATTCACCTACGGCGTGGCCGATGAGCTGCTGGCCTACCTCGAGACGCAGGACAAGGCAGTCCATTACCGGCACGGACCAAATACCACCGTCGTTTATTACGACGAAGTGGCGCTCGGGCGCTGGATGGAGAATGCCGTTCTTGAGGCGGGTATTCAGGTCGTGCTTGGCGCCACCATTCTCGACGTGCATGTCGAGGGACGACGTATCGTTCAGACGGACTTCATGACGCGTTACGGCGGCGTATCCGTCGAGGCTACGGGCTGGGTTGAGGCAAGCGGCGATGCCGCACTCGTCTGGCAAGCCGGTTTTGCGTGCCGCGAGCCCGAAAGGGGCGGCGTCTTCGGCACGCAGATGGTGGTGCTGGAGAATATCGATGAGGCAAAGCAGCCGACGCGCTACGAGATCGCCGACCGGATGAAGGACAAGGGCGCGGGTTACGGCCTCCTGCGTCGCGAGGGGCTTGGCTTCACTATTCCCGGCCGCGGCATCGCCGCAATGAACATGACCCATGTGGAGACGCCGCTCGATCCGGTTGAGGCATCCAGGAAGGCGCTTGAAGGCAAAGACCAGGCAGCGCGTGCTGTGGAGTTCCTGAAGGCGGAGTTTCCCGAATGCTTCGGCAATGCCCGCATCCGCTCCTTCGGCCTGCCGGGCATCCGTCAGACCCGCTGGATCGCCGGCCGGCATCATCTGACGGTGGAAGAGATAAAGGCTGGCACCAGGTTTGACGATGCTGTCGCCCGCACGGCGTGGCCGATCGAGTTGCACGATCATGGCGACGGTCATCATTGGATCACCTTCGACGAGGACCATGCCCACTACATCCCGCTCGGCAGCCTGACGCCGGAGGAATGCGATAACGTTGCGGCCGCCGGCCGGTGTATCGATGCGGATTCCGCCGCCCTTTCGAGTGTAAGGGTCATGGGGCCTTGCATTGGCATGGGCATGGCCGCCGCCAATGCCCTCGATCTTGCCGGGACGGGCAGCGTGCACCAGATCGATCTCGCAGCACTTCGCGAACGGGTTTCCGATAATGTCGAAAAGAAGCATTATCGCTGGTCCGACGAGGAAATGCGCGCCGCATCGTGAGGAGGAAGCGATGAAGCTGAGCGACTATGAGAAGGCTATGTATGACGGCGAGCACGGCCGTGCCAAGGCACGTGCCATGGACCTGCTCGTGCGCTACGGCGAAGCGCTCGGCGCTGAACGGCTGGTCGAGACCAACAATGTTGCAGGTGCCTTCAACGCCTCGACGCCCTCTGTGCAGCCGATCGCCCGGAAGGGCATGGAGCATGTCTATTCCGAGCTCAACCTCGACAGCGACGAGGTGGTGGAGGTGCCGCATATGGTGGCACATACCTGCCAGCTGATCACCGGTATCGACAATGACAATTGGGAACTGCAGGGCGTTGATAAATCCCTTGTGGACATGCAGCGGGAAAACGAAAAGTTCCTCGGTCGCCGCGGCGTCAACATGTTCGCCACCTGCACGCCCTATCAGGTTGGCAATGTGCCGGTGAAGGGCGAGCATTGCGCTTGGATGGAATCCTCAGCGGTGATCTACTGCAACTCCGTGCTGGGTGCCCGAACCAATGTCGAGGGAAAGGAAAGTACCGGTGCCGCGGCGCTGACGGGCCGAATTCCCTATTGGGGGTTCCACATCACCGAAAACCGTCGCGGCACCCATTTGGTCGAGCTCGATATCGAGGTCGACGAGATGATGGATTGGGGCCTTTTGGGCTATTACCTCGGCGAGGTGATCGGCGAAGATATTCCCGTCGTGGAAGGCCCTATCCGCCAGCCGGATCTCGTCAAGCTCAAACATTTTGGCGCTGCCGCGGCATCGTCGGGCGGTGTCGAGATGTATCATATCCCCGGGATCACGCCGGAAGCGGAATCGGTCGAGGAAGCCTTTGGTGGCCGCAAAATGCAGGGCACGTTCCGGTACGGTTCTCAACAACGTCGCGAGACCTATGAGAAGCTGCAGAGCGCGACCGAGAAAAAAGTCGATTTCATCATGCTTGGCTGCCCGCATAACTCCATCGATCAGATGTCACTGATCGCTCATCTCCTTGAGGGCAAGCGAATTCACTCCGATGTGGCGCTGTGGGTGCACACGCCGCGGGCCATCAAGCAGGTCGCCGAACGCAATGGCTATATCGATGTCATCAAGGAAGCGGGCGGCGTCGTGATGAGCGACACCTGTCCCGCCATCTCCCGCCGTTTGCCGCAGGGGACCCGCGTCATCGCCACCGATTCCGCCAAGCAGGCGCATTACTTGCCGGCGATCACCGGGGTGCAGGGTTGGTTCGGCTCCGTACGTGATTGCGTGGATGCCGCGCTGACGGGGACGTGGAACGGGAGGATCTGATGGATATCGCGGCCGAAACCAGAACTGAAACCATCGTCCTCAAAGGGCGCAAGGTGGTGGGGGGCCGCTCGGAGGGCGAGGCGCTGGTGACATCAGAGACGATTTCCGGCTGGGGCGGCATCAACGAGCGGAGCGGTGCAATCATTGAACGTCGCCACGAGCTCAGGGGGGTCTCATTCGCCGGCAAGGTTCTGGTCTTTCCCGGCGCCAAGGGCTCGTCCGGCTGGTCGGCCTATTTCCATATGACGCGATTGAACGGCGTCCAGCCTGCGGCGATGATCTTTACGCGGATGACGACGAAGATCGCGCTCGGTGCGGTCGTCACCCGCGTGCCGGCGGTCACCGATCTCGATCGGGATCCGCTGTTGGTGATCGAGACCGGCGATTGGGTTACAGTCGATGCCGATGCCGGCACGGTGACCGTGATCAAGAAGACGCGGCCATAAACTCACCTCCAGGCAGAGTTCTTCCGGTCGCGCTTCAGGCGGCCCGGACGAAGCGGCTCGAAAGCGGCGCGCGTTTGTGCAATGGCACGCGGCGGAGCATTTCCAGCGCGAAAAGCCTTGCATTTTGCCGGGCCTTGTCGAGATTGCTGATCCGGGCTTCGTCCATCGTGTAAAGCGTGCCGCCGAGATCGAAGATGTCGCGGAACGCAGCACGTTCGATGATCGGCGTATCGAGCACGTCGACATTGCGCTCTGCGAGCAGCATCTTGACCGTCAGCAGGGCGCGAGTGGTCACCATGGAGTTGACGCGCGTCAGCACCACGGAATGGGGCACGCGGAGGTTGGCCTTTTCTGCGAGGTAGCGCAGTAGTTCCAGGACGTTGGCGCCCCCTTGGGCGTCCATGGCGCAGCCCTGGATGGGGATCAGGACATGGTCTGAGAGGCCGATCGCCTTGGCAAGCAGCGGGCTCTGGGCGCCGGGCAGATCCAGCACGAAATAGTCCGTCTTGTGCCGATTTTCGGCGATATGGCGTTCGATCGACGCCTGGGTGACATAGGAGATGACATTGAGCCTGTCGTCCGCCGGCGAGAGCTGATGCCAGCGCGAGATCCAGTATTGCGGATCGGCATCGAGGATCGTGACGCGATAGCCTTGCTCTACCAGTTCTGTGGCGAGAAGAAGCACGGCGGTGGTCTTGCCTGCACCGCCCTTGGTGTTGGCAAAGGTTATAACTGGCATCTTGGGTCCCCGTCCGGCTGCCGAGCGCAAATTGCTCTTCACCGCACCCTCATGATGCGTGGCGTCATTCTTGCCAAACATGGTTAATGAGGCATGAAGGCTGAATTGGCAGATTTCACCGCCGGCGATCGGCAGCTAGGATTTCCCGCCCGATCTGGTCGAGCGGCACGATCCTGTCGACGCCCCCATGTGCGATCGCTTCCTTCGGCATGCCGAAGACGACCGAGGTGGCTTCATCCTGGGCAACGGTATAGGCGCCGGCCTGATGCATTTCGTTCATGCCGCGGGCGCCGTCGTCGCCCATGCCGGTCATGATAACGCCCATGGCGTTGGCGCCCGCCGACCTCGCGGCGGAGCGGAACAGCACGTCGACAGAAGGGCGATGGCGACTGACGAGCGGCCCTGACCGGATGGAGACTTCGTAACGGGCACCACGCCGTTCGAGCAGCATATGCTTGTCGCCGGGCGCAATCAGCACGTGGCCACGCAGAACAGGATCGCCATCGACAGCCTCCTTGACCTCGACCTGGCAGAGGCTGTTAAGGCGTTGGGCAAACGCTGCGGTGAATTTCTCCGGCATGTGCTGGACGATGACGATGCCCGGCGAGTTAGCGGGCAGGGCCTCGAGAAGCTCGCGCAATGCTTCGGTGCCGCCGGTGGACGCGCCGACGCAGACGACCATTTCGGTCGTTTTTGCCATGGCGCCGGCTCTTGGAGGCGGCAGGATCGCATCCGCGGTAAGCTTGGCGGTTGTGCTTCCTTCCACAAGTCGCGATGCGCGCAGCTTGCCGACCCGGGCGCGAGCGGCACCTTTGACCGCAGTCCGGATGCGATCGGCCGCTTCGGCGAGATGATCCGCCGCGCCGATCTTCGGCTTCAGGATGACATCCACGGCGCCGGCTTCCAGCGCCTGCATCAGAGTTTCCGATCCGGCTTCCGTCAGCGATGAACACATCACCACCGGAATCGGATGCTGAGACATCAGCTTGCGCAGGAACGTGATGCCGTCCATCTGGGGCATTTCGACATCGAGCGTGATGACGTCGGGAATTTCTTCACGAATCTTCCGCGCCGCCATGAAGGGATCGTTGGCGACCCCCATGACTTCGATATCGGGATCGGCCGACAGGATTGAAGACAAAATCTGCCGGACGCTCGCCGAGTCATCGATGATCAGGACGCGGATTTTGCCCGTCATGCTCATACTCGCCTGAAGATCGTATTCGCGACCTGTCTGATCGGCAGATCGAACCCCGTTACCGTTTCGGAATGGCCAATGAACAGATAACCCCCCGGCATCAGCCGGTCACAGAGCCTTGTCAGTACATGGTTCTGGGTCTGTTTATCAAAGTAAATCAATACGTTGCGGCAGAAGATCATATGCATTGGATCGCCGACAGCATAGGCGTCGTCCATCAGGTTCAGCCGTGCGAAGCCCACATGGGAACGGAGCTTGGGAGCCATACGCATGTCATGCCGGCGGGGGTCCGACGCCCGCATCACGTATTTCCGCATCATCTCCGACGGGACCGGCTGAAGAAGTTCGCTCTGATAGATGCCGCGTTGAGCCTTCTGTAGCACATCGGTGGAGAGGTCCGTTGCGAGTACGAAATAATCCCTCTCCGGCGCGTTGGCCGCAAGATAGTCGGACAGCACCATGGCCATGGTGTAAGGTTCTGCGCCGGTCGAGCAGGCGGAGCTCCAGGTACGGATGCGCCGATCGTTGAAGTTCCGCAGGATATCCGGCAGTGCCGCCTTCGTCATGTATTCGAAATGTTTCGGTTCACGGAAGAAGTCGGTCTTATTGGTTGTGACCGCGTCGATGAGGAAGATTGCTTCCGCCTCGATGCCGCCTTGCTTGAAAAGATAGTCGCAGTAGCTGTCGAAGGTCTGCATGCCGGTGACCCGCAGGCGCCGCCGAAGCCGCCCCTCCAGCATGGTCATTTTCGTATGGGGCATCTTGATGCCACTGTAATTGTATATGTATTCCGCCAGTACGTCGAAATCGCGCTTGCTCAACCGATCGTCGAGCGGCTGGCTTCTCATCGCCATGCTCACGCACTCACCCCCGTCATGTTGACTTTCCAGGCCCGCGTCCCTGTTCCTACGCGACCTGAGCCTGCGGCCCGACATCTGCGAGGGCCGAACCGGAATCCGAGAACAGTCGCGCAAGATCGACAATGACCACGAAGCCGCCGTCCCGTCGCACGACGCCCGCGATGTAGTCCGAGCGCCAGCGCACGCCGATGTCCGGTGCGGTCTCGATCTGCTCGCTGCGGAACGGCACGACTTCGAAAACCCGATCTGCCACAAGACCGAGCGCCAGAACGCGATCGGCGACAGGCACATCGAGCACCAGGATCCGCGTATGGGACGTCTTGACGGTCCTGGACATCCCGAGACGCAGACGCAGATCGATAACCGGGACACCCTGACCGCGGACATCGCGCAGCCCCAGAAGATATTCCGGGCCATGCGGGATCTTGAACGGCTCCTCGTGGTCAAGGATCTCGCGGACCACCTCCACGGGGACCGCGAAGAGCTCTTCGCCGAGGGCGAAGGTTACGAATTGCGCTTCGGAAGATATTGCAGCCATTATGCACGCTCCCTGAAATCATCGTCGTCGGAGTCCGGCCCACCCATGGACAGATCGAGGGCGAAACCCCTGGCACGGGCCTGCTGCGCCGCCAACGATTGTTCAGCCGGCCGGGTGGTGTAGCCTTTATGCGTCGGCTGTGCTGAAGATCTTGCCGGGGCTTGCTTGGTTGCTGCGATCTGGCCTCGCTGCTTGGAGCCGGTGCGATCGACCTTGAAGAAGGCGATCGATGCCTGCAGTTCCTCGGCCTGAGCGGCCAGTTCTTCCGATGTCGCAGACATCTCTTCGGATGCGCCGGCATTCTGCTGGGTCACCTTGTCGAGCTGCTGGATGGCTTCGTTGATCTGGGCCGCACCGATATCCTGCTCGCGGCAGGCGGCGGAGATTTCCGAGACGAGTTCGGCGGTCTTCTGGATATCCGGCACCAGCCTGTTGAGCATATCCCCGGCTTCCGTTGCCACCTGCACCGTTTCGCCGGACAGCGCGCTGATTTCCGCAGCCGCAGCCTGGGAGCGTTCGGCGAGCTTGCGCACTTCCGAGGCGACCACCGCAAATCCCTTGCCGTGTTCGCCGGCGCGGGCTGCCTCGACGGCGGCATTCAGCGCCAGAAGATCGGTCTGGCGGGCGATTTCCTGGACGATCGAAATCTTCTCGGCAATGGTGCGCATGGCGCCGACAGCGCGGTTGACGGCCTGGCCGGAGGCTTCGGCGTCGCGCGACGACTGCCGGGCGATCTTTTCGGTCTGGGCGGCATTGTCGGCGTTCTGCTTGATGTTCGCTGCCATCTGCTCCATCGAGGCGGAGGCCTCTTCGGCCGACGATGCCTGTTCGGTGGCACCCTGCGACAGGGTTTCCGAACTTGCCGAAAGCTCCTGGCTGCCTGACGAGACATTGCTCGACGCGGCCAGCGCATCGGCAACAACGCCGCGAAGGCGTTCGACCATGCTCTGCAGCGCCAATCCAAGTACATCCTTCTCGGAAAGCGGTTTCGGCGAAACCATCAGGTCACCGTTGGCAATCTGATCTGCGATATTTGCGGTATTGCGAAGGTTGGACGTCATCACATTGATCGTATCGACGAGATCCTTGATCTCGTCATTCGTCTTAATCTCGACATTCTGATTGAGGTCGCCAATGGAGACGGCGCTGGCGACACCCATGATCTTTCGAAGACCGGAGCTGATACCAAGCGCAATCCACAAGGCGACGAGGAAAGAGAACACGACGAGTCCGATACCCATGCCGATGAGCAGATTTCTCGAATGGGCGTATTGTCCGTTGGTGGCTTCGTCCGTAGCATGCAGATCGGTCTTGATAAGGCCCGTCAAATCCGCCATCAGAGTGAGCAGACGGTTGACCAGGACAGCGCCCTCGGTCATCGAAATCTCGCCGGCGCGCTGATTGCTCTCTGCAGTGTTCTGGGTGGCAAGCGTCAGCACATCATTCTGCACCGCGACGAACGAGGGATATACCGACCGTATCTCGCCGATCTTGGAATGCAACTGGGGATCCGTCGCCTTTTCGAACTCTGCCAGGGTCTCCTCGATCTCCTTGCGAGCCACTTCAATGTTCTGGCGATATCCGCTGATCTTCGCCGGATCGGTATTCAGTATGGCGTTCTTTTCGGCGCGGATCGTATTTGCAAGCGATGTCGAAAGCGCGTTCAGGCTCTCAAGATGGCTTGCGGGGCCTTGGACGAGGCTTGTGATCGAGGAATTGAGCGAGGAAAGGTTGATGATCGACAGAACAGCCATGCCGATCGACATCAATATCACCAGGCCAAAGGCGATCGCGAGTTTGAACTTAATGGTGAAGCGCATGATATTGTGTCCCGATTGCAATGCGATGACAAATCTGCTCCATCCGGAGACGGTAGCTTTGTAAACGCAGTCAGGACGATACATTCACCCCCTGCAGGCCGGCGAACCGGCATGACGTCGTCGCATACATGCGACGACGGTCCCCGGGCCGAAGCCCAGGGTCTTCTTCTTCAGGCGCCTCTTAGGCGCTTTCGCGGAAATCCGCGTCGTCGGAGTCCGGCCCGCCCATCGACATATCGAGAGCAAAACCCTTGGCGCGGGCCTGCTGGCTGACCACCGAGTGGTCCTGCTTGAACTGGCGCGGCGCCGCGCGGTTTGCCTGAGCGGGTTTATGGATGCTGGCAGCAGGTGCGTTACGCTTGGCAGGCTTGTTAACTCCAGCCTGATCGACCTTGAAGAAGGCGATGGATGCCTGCAGTTCCTCGGCCTGAGCGGCAAGCTCCTCCGATGTGGCAGACATCTCTTCAGATGCGCCGGCATTCTGCTGGGTCACCTTGTCGAGCTGCTGGATGGCTTCGTTGATCTGGGCCGCACCGATATCCTGCTCGCGGCAGGCGGCGGAGATTTCCGAGACGAGTTCCGCGGTCTTCTGGATATCCGGCACCAGCCTGTTGAGCATATCCCCGGCTTCCGTTGCCACCTGCACCGTTTCACCGGACAGCGCGCTGATTTCCGCAGCCGCGGCCTGGGAGCGTTCGGCGAGCTTGCGCACTTCCGAGGCGACCACCGCAAATCCCTTGCCGTGTTCGCCGGCGCGGGCCGCTTCGACGGCGGCATTCAGCGCCAGGAGGTCGGTCTGGCGGGCGATTTCCTGGACAATCGAAATCTTCTCGGCAATGGTGCGCATGGCACCGACAGCGCGGTTGACGGCCTGGCCGGAGGCTTCGGCGTCGCGGGACGACTGGCGGGCGATCTTTTCGGTCTGGGCGGCATTGTCGGCGTTCTGCTTGATATTGGCAGCCATCTGCTCCATCGAGGCGGAGGCCTCTTCGGCCGATGATGCCTGTTCGGTGGCACCCTGCGACAGGGTTTCCGAACTTGCCGAAAGCTCCTGGCTGCCCGACGAGACATTGCTCGACGCGGCCAGCGCATCGGCAACAACGCCCCGAAGCCGTTCAATCATGACATTGACGTGGCCAAGCAGTTCGCCGATCTCATCCTTGGTAGAGATCTCAACCGTGCGGGTAAGGTCACCCTCTGCAACGTTGCGCACGCCAGCAGTTGCTCGAGCAAGGCCCCGGCTGATTGTCATCGAAATCCAGATGGCGGCTGACAACGCGATGACGACTGCAACGCCAGCGACGCCGACCATAAGGTTTCGCGTGGTTTCGTAAAGAATATCGGTTTCGGTGTTGGCATCGGCCAGCTGCTGTTTCGACAATGCCACCAGTTCATCGACGGCTGCGTCCAGTCCGTTGGCTGCCTCGCGCCCTTCGGTGACAGACAAGCGTTGGGCCTGATCCGCTGCTCCTGACTGGATGGCTGCGCGAATGCGATCGTCGACGGCATCTGCCTTGGCGGCGAATTCCTGAATCTTCAGCCAGCGAGGCTTGCCTTGCTCTGTGGCAATGCTGAGCCCTTTGTCGAGCGCAGTCTTCAACTCGACGCGTGCTGCGTTGCCCTTCTCGCGCGCCGCATCGATCTCTGTCGGAGTCGTAGCGGCAATCAGGTTCTTCTGCTGGCGGATGCTTTGCAACTGCGCCACGCTGACCCTCTGGGCGAGATCCAGGCGAGCGACAGGTCCGTTGGACATCTGCGTCATCGCATTGTTCAGCTCGGAGAGACTGGTAACTCCATAGATCGCTGTCGCAAGCAACAGGACGATCATGACGGCGAAGGCCAGGCCAAGCTTGAGTTTGATCGTGAATTTCATGGTCTCACCTTTGTGCTGAGCCGTGGGAGATGGATGAATTGATGCGATCTGCCTCGGCGGCAAAAATCGCATTGAGATTGGGGACGATGATGAATTCCGTCCCTCGCTTGACGAGGCATTCGATGAAATCCGGCCGCCAACGCATGCCCACGCTCGGCGGCGGCTCGCCCGCAGCACGAAGGAGTGTCGTCACCTCGTGGACCTTGTCCGTACGGATGCCGGCGAGAACAGGCTCGCCATCGATGTTGATCGCGATGACGATGATACGGCTGTCGATGGTCGGTTTCGTCGCTTCCATACCGAAAGCGAGCCGTATGTCGGCAAGCGGAATAACCTTGCCGCGGAAGTTGATCACGCATCCCACGAAGGCTTTGGCCCCCGGGACCACGGTCTCGGGCAGGAGATCCAGGATTTCCTGTACGATCACGGCTTCCAGCGCAAACATCTCGCCGGCGATGTCGAATGTGAGGACTTCCAGCTCGTTACGGCCGTTCCAGAGGTCTTCCGAAATCTTTCTGACTGCTTCGTTCATCCGGCCGCCCGCAGATGCGCCTCCTGTTGTTGTCCTTCGGTCACCAGATGTCCGACGTCGAGAATCAGCGCCACGTCGCCGTCGCCGAGGATGGTCGCACCGGAAAAGGTCGCGACGTCATGATGCAGTTTCGACATGGCCTTGATGACGGTCTGGTGGTCGCCGATGATCTGGTCGACCACCAGCCCCACGCGTTCCGAGCCGGTCGAAATGACCACTACTTTCTGGAAAGGATCTGGTTTGGTGCCGGTGCGGAAGAGGTCGCGGAGCCGGAGGAAGGGCACCAGGCTGTCGCGCAGCGAGATGAAGCTGCGTCCGCGTGAGCGCATGTCTTCCTCGATCGACAGTTCCAGACATTCTTCGACGGCAGAGAGTGGAATGACGTAACGGCCGGCGCCGACGCGGACGAGCAGCCCGTCGATGATCGCCAGAGTCAGAGGGATCGCCAGCGAGATTTCAGAGCCCTGGCCCGCATGGCTGGCCACGTTGATCGTGCCGCGCAGGGCGTCGATGGTCCGCTTGACCACGTCCATGCCGACGCCGCGGCCGGAGAGATTGGTGACTTGCTGCGCCGTCGAAAAGCCCGGCTGGAAGATAAGCTGATAGAGTTCCTGATCGGTGAGGTTCGCGTTCGGCGGAATGAGGCCCGATGCTTCCGCCTTTGCCCGTACCCGCTCCCGGTTGATGCCGCGGCCATCGTCCTTGATGGTGATGATGACCTCGCCCGCCTGCTGGCGGGCGGAGAGCATGATCCGTCCCGCCTGAGGCTTGCCGGCTGCAAGGCGTTCATCCGGTGTTTCCAGCCCGTGATCGCAGGAATTGCGGACGAGATGGACGAGCGGATCTGCAAGTCGCTCGATGACGCTTTTATCGACTTCGGTGCTTTCGCCCTCGGTGACGAGCTCGATCATCTTCCCGGTCTCGTGGGAAAGATCGTGCACAAGTCGGCGGAACCGGCCGAAGAGCTGGGTGACCGGCACCATGCGCAGCACCATCATGGTATCCCGAAGCTCGCCGGAGAGGCGTTCCACGTCTTCCGAAACGGCGCGCAACTGCAGATCGCCGCTGCCACCCGCAAGCTGGCTGAGGCGGGATTGGGCAATCACCAGCTCTCCGACCCGGTCCATCAGTTCGTCGAGCTTTTCGGCGGGTACGCGGACATTTTCGGAAGTTTTGCTGGCCTTGGCGTCGGTTGGGAGTGGAGCGACAGTCACAGGGGCCGATACGCGCGACGCTGAAGCCGTGACGGGCTCCGTTGCGACTGGCTCGACTGGCTGGACCGGTGTCTCCCGACTTTCCGGGGACCTTGCGGCGGAAGTGGCGGCCTCGACGGCGGTAATCTCCAGCTGCATGTCGTCCATGACGAAGATGAAGACATCCTCGATTGCCGAGCGGGGCTGGGACGTCAGCAGCTCTACATTCCAGGAGATGTGGAGATCCGTGGGGGAGAGAAGATCAAGTGACGGAATTGCGGAACGGTCGGCGACAATCCTGCATTCGCCAAGCTCGCGCAGTTCGTCAAGCAACGGAAGAGGATTCGTTCCGTTCGCCATCGCGTTCTGCGGCAGGCTGAAGCGAATCTTGAATAAGGTCCGGGCAGGTGCACTTAGGGCCTGAGCCGCGCTGGGATTATCGGCGCCTTCGACGGCTGCCCTCAGGTTTGCGAGCAATGCCTCGCTGGTTGCCTCATGATCGCCGGCCGGTGTTTCCACCAGTGCCCGCATATGGTCCTTCGCTTCAAGAACGGCGGTGACCAGTGCCTGGGTCGCCGGAACCTCGCCCTTGCGGACGCGATCGAAGGCAGTTTCGCAGTGATGGGTGAAGGCGGCGAGGGCGTCGAAGCCGAACATGGCTCCCGAGCCCTTCAATGTGTGGAGACCGCGGAATACCGCGTCTATCCGATCCTTGTCGCCGAGGTTTACGTTCAGGTCGAGAAGGCCGGCTTCGATCTGTTCCAGAAGCTCGGCCGCTTCCGTTCTGAAAACCGCGATAGGATCGGGAAAGCTCATTTGCCAAGCACCTTTCGGACGATTTTCACGAGGCTCTCCGGGTCGAAAGGCTTTGTCAGCCATCCGGTGGCGCCGGCCGCTTTTGCCTGCTGCTTCATGTCGTTATCGGATTCCGTCGTCAGGAAGATCACCGGGACCCCCATGTGAGCCGGCATCTTGCGCAGCTCGCGGATCATCGTCAGGCCGTCCATGTTCGGCATGTTGAGATCGGTAACGATCAGATCGAACTGGCCGGCATTGAGCTTGGCGATCCCGTCCATTCCGTCCACCGCTTCGGTAATCTGATAACCGGCATTGCTGAGGGCAACGCGGGTCGTCAGTCGGATGCTGGCGGAATCGTCGACCGTGAGGATACTGGCGCTCATTGAATTCCCCCTTGATGAAGCCAGAATGTTGCATCGTCAGCGGACATTCCTTCGAGGAACCCGCTGCGTTCCAGGACATCGAGAACCGGGCCGTTGGCAGGCTCGGCGAGCGCGATGTTTTTCCCGGCGGAAACGGCATAGATGCGCGCAGCTTCCATCAGCTGAACAAAGCTGATGTCCACCTGGCAGTCATCCGCAAACGCAATGGTTGTGGACCTGTTCTTGTCGATCAGCTGGAGCATTTCCTGCCGGATAGCACTTATCGCGCGTACCGTCAGGTTCGGTGGCAGATGAAAGCAATCTTCTTTAAAATCGGCGATGGACATCGAACCTCAATATAATTCCGCAACAGCTGAAATACCTGCAAAACACTGACCTTACATCGTTAATGGGGTGTTAATGGCCCGTGGCGAAATTTCGCGGCGTAATTATAATAAGTTGTAATTCGCATCCGTTTTCGGAGCGAAAAATTAACTACAAGCGGCAAAACCAGCGGCCTGTTTCGTAGGAATTAACCCCTTCACCCAAAGATCAGTCCCTGCGCAGGGCAAACTCACGCCACGACTTTCTGGTGTGGCCCTGTTCCAAAAGGATGCAGGCGAGTTCATCGCCCGAGTTTCGGCAGGAGAAAGCCCCATCGGGGGCTGAAAGGTGAGGCAAAGTGGCTGTCAGGGCATCAGTTTTTGAGGTCGCGGAAAGCTCCGAGGGCATTCTGTTCTTTATTGACCGGATGGAGGCGGCCCGGTCGCGTATCGAGGAACGATTCCTTGAGGGCGGTGCCGCGCTTCTGTCCATTCTCGACGTACTCAACAAGCTGATAGGCTCGCTCGATCAGTTGACGGGCTCGCTTGATGAGGGAACGGCGAACGCCACCATGGCGGAATTAAAGAATACCGTGGACCGGCTATCGCACCTGACGGAACTGGAAGCTGTCCGCCAAGTGGGATTTCAGGAAATCGCACTAACGGAACGCAAGCTTCAGCCGCAGATCGAGGAGATGCAGGAGACGCTGCGCTACCTGCGAACCTTTGCCGTGACCGCAAAGATCACCGGGGCCGGTATTTCGGACTTTGCCGGTTTCGCCGAGGAAATTCTGGAAAGAATCCAGGAGGGCACGCGGCAGGTCAATGACTTTGCCGGCAAGCTCAGCACACTTGGCCAAGGCCTGGGTCCCGTCATGGTCAAGGGCAAGGCGACTTTGGCAAGTTATGACAAGACGGTGCCGCGCATTGTGGAAGGGCTCACGGAGGGCGCAGCGGAGATCGGCAAGCATCGCAAATCGCTGGTCGAGCGCGCTGTCAGAGTGCGCGCCGTGGCCGGTGCCATCCAGACGAAGTTGGCTACGACGCTTTCGGCAATGCAAGTCGGTGACATTACCCGCCAGCGCATCGAGCATTGCCAGTCGAGCCTCCGGATCTTGTCGGAATACCTGCGATCACCCGCTGCCGCCGGATTGAGCGAGGAGCAGCGCGAGAGCCTGTCGCTGATCATTCGCATGCTGGTATCCCAGCAGCTCAATCAGTCGATCTTGGATTTCGATCGGGACACGACGAAAATCGTCGCCACCGTTGCAAGTTTTCGCTCTGACCTGTCGGAGATCGAGGCGCTGCGTGCCGCGACAGCCGAGAACGGCTCCGGTGGGGGCGAGAGCGCGATCCGTGAGCTAGAAAACAGCGTGGCGGATGCCCGCAGCGCCGTACGGAACGTGGAGGACGTTGCCAGCCAGGCAAGCGAACTTAGCCGATCGACTGGCAGGACGGTGCAGCAATTGCTCGATGGTATCGGCATCGTCCGGGCTGTGCGCACCGACATTCACTACATGGCGCTTAACACAAACTTGCGTTGCGGCAAGATCGGCGAAGAGGGCAGAGCAATCAACGTCGTCACCGCCGAGCTCCGGAATTTCGCGGCCTTGCTTGACGAGACGGCCGAGAAGATTCTCGCGGAACTCCACGCTTTGGAGGCCGCTTCCAGCAAGCTGAATGGCGTTCAGGGTGAAAGCGAAGAGGAATCTCTCGATCTGCGCCTGGCTGCGGCGCTCGAAAATATCCGCGTGGTGGGTGACCGGATGGATGCCCAGATGGCAGCACTCGGTGACCAGAGCAAGACGGCTGTGGGCGAGATGGATGCGTCGCTGGCGCGCCTCAACTTCAATGCCGAGCTCGGGGAAGTGCTGCGCTCCTGTGCCAGGGAACTTGAGCTTGACGGTCCCGTGTCTGAAGCGCCCGGCATTGAGGAACCGCTCGCCGATCTCGGCGCCCGCATAGCTCGTCTCTACACCATGGTTGCGGAACGTGAACTGCACGCCGAGGTGTTGGGTACGGCCCCCCCGGTGGAGGTCACCGCTGTCGCAACGGTTATGTCCGACGAGGACATTGACGACGCGCTCTTCTGACGTCACCGCCGGAAACGCGAAATTCTCCTGCAGTTATATATAAGACAACCGGCTCCAACCGGTATCTCATGGCGCCATGAGGGGCGCTTCCAATCCGTATTGCCCGGCGAGTTTGGCGAAGGACTCGCGGGTTGCGGGATCGAGAGGGATGCCGCGCTGGCGGCGTTCCTCCGCGACCGCCCACTCCCGGTCTCCCGGAGCCATGACCTGCATACCGTCTCTTGCGGGCGAACTGCGCAACGCCTCGAGGTAACGGTGCATGCCGGCCTGGAAGACCTCTTCGGAAACGAAGGCGCCGGGTCTTATCGCCACAACAAAGGCGCCAAGGGCGCGGGGCGTGGAAAAATCCGGCCCGTTCATCGGCAGCAGGTCGAAACTCAGCCCCATGCCTGAAAGAACGGCGCTCAGGATTTCTACAAGGCCCGCCAGTCCCGCTCCCTTGAAACCGAATTCCGCTCCGAGTGGAGCCAGCATTTCCACAATCGAAGGATCCTGCGTGTCTGTGCCTTCGATATCCGAAGCGACGGCGGGCGGAAGTTCTCGTCCGAGGCTGCGGTAAAGTTTCACGCGATTGTAGGGTATGGCGCTCGTTGCCATATCCAGGAGCCATGGATTTTGACCCTGAACAGGTACGGCAAAGGAAATCGGGTTGGTGCCGTGAAAGCGCATTGCGCCATCGTGGAGACGAACGAAGCTGTCCGAGTTGCAGAAAGCGCCGCCGACATAGCCTTTCGCCGCCGCCTCCAACGCATAGGCGCCGGCCGGCCCGAAATGTGAACTGTTGCGGATGGAGACCGCACCGATGCCGGCAGTTTCAGCGAGCTCGATAGCCTTTTCCATGGCGCGATAGGCGGCGAGCGCTCCATGGCCATGGCCCGCATCGAGCCAGGCAGCCGCCGCGCCGGTCTGGGTGATGCGCATGTCGGGCCGCGGGTCGACCCGTCCTCCTGTCATGACGGCCACATAGTGATCGAGAAGCCTGATCCCGTGGCTGTCAACGCCCAGCCGGGAACCATGCATCATGGCGCGCGTGGCGGCACCGGTCGTGGCTTCATCGGCTCCGACGGCAAGCAGTACCGCCCGGCAGAACCGATCAGCTTCCTCGACGGAGACGCGCATAACAACCTCTTCGGCAGCCGGTTTTGTGTTCATAGGATCGTCCTGTTCGAGCGTTTTCGCGAATTAATGTACCATGTGTACACTAGACATCATAAGGCTTGTATCAAGAACTTTGTACCTATTGTTTTCGGCGGCGGCGCCGGGACGCATGAATTGAACGGTAGCGAGTCAGCTGGTAAAATTTCCGAAAACAGATATCGCGTCCTCAAGATGATCGCGGACAGGAGACGGCGCGCATGAGCAGCGTGGAACGGCAGCGGCAGAGGCCGGCGGCGGGCGCTGCCCCTCGTCTCTACCAGCAGGTTTTCGAAATTCTAGCGACCCGCATCGCTGAGGGCAGCCTGGCGAGCGGTGTACGTCTCAACGAGTCCTCCGTGGCTGAACAGTTCAAGATCAGTCGTGCTCCTGCCCGGCAGGCCCTGGTCGAGCTGGAACGGCGCGGTCTCCTCGAAAAATCACTTGGTCGGGGTTATGCCGTCCGCTCCAACGCCTTTGGCGGCATGGAAGCCATTGCGCGTGTCCAGCCGATTGAGGACCTTCGCCTGACACAATTCTCCAGCTGGGAAAAGATCTACGGCGAGGTCGAAAGCGAGATCGCAGCCCGGTGTTCCTTTGCCGGCTGGCGCGTCAACGAGACGGAGCTCGCCCGGTTCTACGACGTCAGCCGTACCGTGGCTCGTGATGTCGTTGGTCGATTGCAGCAGCGCGGCATAGTCCGCAAGGATGAGCGTTCGCGATGGATCGCACCGGCTATGACGCCTGATTACGTGGGCGATCTCTACGAGCTGCGGTGGCTCTTGGAACCGGTGGCGCTGGAAAAGGCTGCGGCGAAGACTTCGCCGCAGTTTATCGCCGGAATGCGTGCCAATCTGGAAGTGGCGATCGAAAAGGCAGGCGACCTTACAGGACCGGATCTCGACCGACTGGAGGAAGAGCTACATATCACCCTGCTCGGTAACTGCGAAAATCGGACACTGATGCAGGCAATCAGCCTGCCGCAGGCGCTCCTTGTGACGCATCGGTTCCTCTATCAATGGATGCCGCGGCTCTTCGGCACCGAGCCGTTCCTCGCCGAACATCTGGAAATCGTCGAGCGTCTGCAGGCTGGGAGGGTCGAGGAGGCTGCAGAGTCGCTCAAGCGGCATCTTCAAGTCTCGCAGGAACGGGCGATCAACCGGATCGCACTGGTGACGCGGCAGGTCAGTCCGCACGATGTGCCCTATCTGGAAAAGCTCGATTGAGATTGCGGAATTGTGCTCCGCATCGAGATAGCTGTACCTAAAGCCTTGACCTTTGACCGCGTCTCCGTCATTTGGACCGCCTTTACGTGATGTAGCGCCGGATATGGGACGAGCCCCGTCGGCGCTTTGGAAGAGAAACAAAATGACAAAGGCTACATCCTCGGCGCCGTCTCAGCGCATGCTTCGCGTTGGCGAACAGGTCCGCGCCGCCATAACCCAGGTCCTGCAGCGCGGCGACGTGCGCGACGACCTGATCGAAAAGACCGTGATCTCGGTATCCGAAGTGCGTATGTCGCCGGACCTGAAGATTGCGACGGCTTACGTCACTCCGCTTGGGCTTCCGGACCACAAGGCCGTCATCGATGCGCTCAACCGCAACGCCAAATTCATCCGCGGTAGGCTCGCCGGCCAGCTTCGGCAGATGAAATACATGCCGGAAGTCCGTTTCCGCGACGATACCAGTTTCGACAACTACAAGAAAATCGACGAGCTCTTGCGGTCGCCGGAAGTCCAGCGGGACCTCGACGGCGATAGTGAAGACCAGGAATAACCAGAGAACGCATGTCCAAACCACGCAAACCCAAAGGCCGGCCGGTTTCCGGCTGGCTGATCCTCGACAAGCCGATCGATTTCGGCTCGACCGAAGCCGTTTCCAAGATCAAATGGCTTTTCAACGCCCAGAAGGCAGGGCACGCCGGCACGCTCGATCCGCTTGCCTCCGGCATGCTGCCGATCGCGCTCGGCGATGCGACGAAGACTGTTCCTTACGTCATGGATGGTCGCAAAATCTATGAATTCGCCGTCAGCTGGGGCGAGGAGCGCTCGACTGACGACCTCGAAGGTGAAGTTACGGCCGCGTCAGACGCGCGACCCGACGAACAGTCGATCCGCGATCTCCTGCCAAAATACACCGGCGCGATCAGCCAGATCCCGCCGCAGTTCTCGGCAATCAAGATCGCCGGCGAGCGTGCCTATGACCTCGCCCGCGACGGTGAGACGGTTGAAATTCCGTCCCGTGAGGTGGAGATTTTCCGCCTGACGCTGCTCGGCACGAGCACCGACAAGGCGCATTTCGAGGTTGAATGCGGCAAGGGAACCTACGTTCGCGCTTTGGCTCGTGATTTCGGCCGTGATCTCGGCTGCTACGGGCATATCTCCGAACTGCGCCGCACATTCGTCGCCCCGTTCGGGGAGGACAAGATGGTGCCGCTCGCCGATCTCGTAGCGCTGGAAACGATCGAGGACCGCGACGAACGTCTGGCCGCGCTCGATGAATTCCTGATCGATACGGCTGAGGCGCTTTCGAACCTGCCGCATCTGCCGGTGACCGACGATCAGGCGCATCGTCTGAAGATGGGCAATCCCGTAATCCTGCGCGGCCGCGATGCTCCGCTGGCGGAAGCGGAGGCTTATGCGACGGTGCGGGGAAAACTGGTCGCAATCGGCGAGATCGGACAGGGCGAATTCCGCCCGAAACGGGTCTTCGGCTAACCGCTCCGAAGCCCCGAACATCGGCTCTTCCAATCCGCCGGTGAATGGTTTATAGGCAGCGCCAGCATAAAGGTGGCCTTTGGGGCTCCTTTTTGCGGTTTCACGGCCAAGGCTGGACGACATCCCGGCTTTTGGCGTCCCTTATTCCTCTCCATAGAAAGGATCGTACGATGTCGATCACTGCAGAGCGCAAAGCCGCCCTCATCAAGGAATACGCTACCACCGAAGGTGATACGGGTTCCCCGGAAGTACAGGTCGCGATCCTCACGGAACGCATCAACAACCTGACCGAACACTTCAAGGACCACAAGAAGGACAACCACTCCCGTCGTGGTCTCCTGACGCTGGTTTCGAGCCGCCGCTCCCTTCTTGATTATCTCAAGAAGAAGGACGAAGGGCGCTACACCAAGCTGATCGGCAGCCTGGGTATCCGCCGCTAAGAACTCTTCCGGCGGGCCTGGAAACGGTGCCCGCCGTTTGCTTTTCGGGCCTTGCCCGATGACAATATCTCGCTGTGCGCTAAATAGTACGGCAGGAACCTACGGCGAACCCGGATGGGCCGGTTTCGCCAGCAACCACTGACCTGTCATGGGGCAGGATTGCCGGATGCTTTCGGCCAAAGCTCGAGTGCTTTGGCCAGGTTTTCTTAACAAGAGACCACCGCCAGAAGCCTCCTGTTGTCTTGCCCATGATGCGTCACATTGATTGCGGTCGATCATGCGTTGCGCCGGAACAGGCGGTGCGTGTGCTTCCGCATTGAAGGACAAGACATGTTCAATACCCACTCCGTAGAAATCGAATGGGCAGGTCGCCCGCTGAAGCTGGAAACGGGCAAGATCGCCCGCCAGGCTGACGGGGCCGTGCTCGCAACCTATGGCGAGACGGTCGTTCTTGCCACCGTGGTGTCTGCCAAGGCGCCGAAGCCGGGCCAGGATTTCTTTCCGCTGACTGTCAACTACCAGGAAAAGACCTATGCCGCCGGCAAGATCCCGGGCGGCTATTTCAAGCGCGAAGGCCGTCCGAGCGAGAACGAGACCCTCGTTTCCCGCCTGATCGATCGCCCCATCCGCCCGCTTTTCCCGGAAGGCTACAAGAACGATACGCAGGTTGTCGTCACCGTTGTTCAGCACGACCTTGAAAACAACCCGGACATCCTGTCAATGGTTGCGACCTCGGCCGCGCTGACGCTTTCCGGCGTTCCTTTCATGGGTCCGGTCGGCGGCGCGCGCGTTGGCTATATCAACGGCGAATACGTCCTGAACCCGCATCTCGACGAGATGGATGAATCGAGCCTCGACCTCGTCGTCGCCGGTACGCAAGATGCCGTTCTGATGGTCGAATCCGAAGCCAAGGAGCTTCCGGAAGACATCATGCTTGGCGCCGTCATGTTCGGACATCGCGGTTTCCAGCCGGTGATCGACGCAATCATCAAGCTTGCCGAAGTGGCCGCCAAGGAGCCGCGCGATTTCCAGCCGGAAGATTATTCCGCGCTCGAGGCCGAAATGCTCCAGCATTTCGAGGCCGAACTCCGCGAAGCTTATAAAAACACCCAGAAGGCTGAGCGTTACGCCGCTGTCGACGCCGTCAAGGCGAAGGTCAAGGCTCACTTCCTGCCGGAAGAGGGTGAAGCAAAGTACACGGCTGAAGAAGTCGGTGCCATCTTCAAGCACCTGCAGGCAAAGATCGTTCGCTGGAACATTCTCGACACCAAGAGCCGCATCGACGGTCGCGATCTGGAAACCGTTCGTGCGATTGTCTCGGAAGTCGGCATTCTGCCGCGCACCCACGGTTCGGCACTTTTCACCCGTGGTGAAACGCAGGCGATCGTCGTTGCCACGCTTGGCACCGGTGAAGACGAGCAGTATGTCGACAGCTTGACCGGCATGTACAAGGAGCGCTTCCTGCTCCATTACAACTTCCCGCCCTATTCCGTGGGTGAGACCGGCCGCATGGGCTCCCCGGGCCGCCGCGAAATCGGCCATGGCAAACTTGCATGGCGTGCGATTCGCCCGATGCTTCCGTCTGCCGAGCAGTTCCCCTACACGCTGCGCGTCGTCTCGGAAATCACCGAGTCCAACGGCTCGTCCTCGATGGCAACCGTCTGCGGCACCTCGCTCGCTCTGATGGATGCCGGCGTTCCGCTTGCAAAGCCGGTTGCCGGTATCGCCATGGGCCTGATCCTCGAAGGCGATCGGTTTGCGGTTCTCTCCGATATCCTCGGCGACGAAGATCATCTCGGCGACATGGACTTCAAGGTTGCAGGTACCTCCGACGGCATCACCTCACTGCAGATGGACATCAAGATCGCGGGCATCACCGAAGAGATCATGAGGGTCGCTCTCAGCCAGGCCCAGGCCGGCCGCAAGCACATCCTCGGCGAGATGGCGAATGCCATCACCGAAAGCCGCGGCCAGCTCGGCGAATTCGCGCCGCGCATCGAAGTGATGAACATTCCGGTCGACAAGATTCGCGAAGTCATCGGTTCGGGCGGCAAGGTCATCCGCGAAATCGTCGAGAAGACCGGCGCCAAGATCAACATCGAAGACGACGGCACCGTCAAGATCGCCTCTTCGTCCGCCAAGGAGATCGAAGCGGCCCGCAAGTGGATCCACTCGATCGTCGCCGAACCGGAAGTCGGCCAGATCTACGAAGGCACGGTCGTCAAGACCGCTGATTTCGGCGCCTTCGTGAACTTCTTCGGCGCCCGTGATGGCCTAGTGCATATCTCGCAGCTCGCCTCCGAGCGGGTTGCCAAGACCCAGGACGTCGTCAAGGAAGGCGACAAGGTCTGGGTCAAGCTGATGGGCTTCGACGAGCGTGGCAAGGTTCGTCTGTCGATGAAGGTTGTCGACCAGGCCACCGGCCAGGAGATCCCGCAGGAGAAGAAGAAGGCCGACGGCGAAGCCGCCGAGTAAGCTTCCTTCCTCCCAGGGAGAAAATTGAGGCGCGGAAGCTCTTCCGCGCCTTTTCTTTAGCTGAAACAGACACCTGCCCAGAGAACGACAATGAGCCGCGACGCTTTGAAAACCCTGCTTCATCCCTTCGTCACAGACGCGGTTCCCATGCCCCGTGACGGTGAACGCGTGATCTTCCTGGGCGCAGAAGGCGGCAGTATCCTGCCTGAGGGCTTCGCGGGTGAGATAACAGCCGTGCAACCCTTCCGGCCGCTTTTCCGCACTCTGCGGGAAGGTGCGTTTCCCGAAGCCGAAGGCGACGGCTATGACGTGGGGTTGGTTCTCTGCGGCAAGCATCGCGGCGAGAACGAAAACCGCACGGCGGAGGCTCTGGAGCGGGTCCGGGCGGGAGGCATGATCGTTATTGCGGGCGGCAAGGAAGACGGCATCCAACCGCTCAGAAACACGCTTCTGAAGCTCGGGATCGAGCTGGACTACACACCGAAATACCACGGTGTGGCGGTGTGGTTCGCGCGGCCGGAAAACGCCGATGCGGCGATCAAGGCATTGAAGAAGCAGCCCGTGACATTTGAAGGCCGGTTCGAAGCCGCGCCCGGCATGTTTTCCCACGACCGCATCGATCCGGGTTCGGAACTCCTGGCCGGTCGCCTGCCGACGGATTTCGATGGCAACGCCGCCGATTTCGGCGCCGGTTGGGGCTATCTGTCCGTGATGCTGGCGGAAAAGTCGCCGCGGGTAAATCGCATCGATCTTTTCGAAGCAGATTATCAAGCGCTGGAATTCGCTAAGAAGAATCTTGCCCGCAACTGCCCGAACCTTAACGCTCGCTTCTACTGGCAGGATCTGGGCGCCGAGCCGCCGAAGGAAAAATACGACCTGGTGATCATGAACCCGCCGTTTCATGAAGCTCAGGCCGCCGATCCGGAACTCGGCAGGACGATGATACGGACAGCGGCGGCTGCACTTAAGAACGGTGGCCGATTGATGCTGGTCGCCAATCGCGGCCTGCCCTACGAGCCGGTTCTGGCATCTGATTTCCGGGAGCACGGTGAGACCTGCCGCAACGCTCGGTTCAAGGTTCTCTGGGCAAAAAAATAAGTCATAAAAAAAGACCCTGCCGACATCATCGGCAGGGTCTTTTCTTATTATTCCTGAGGCTTCGGGATTATTCCACGTCGGCTTTGCGGAGCTTTTCGAGCGTCGGCAGCGAGGTGATGCTGTAGCCGGCGTCGACGTAATGAACTTCCCCTGTAACGCCGCGGGAAAGATCCGACAGAAGATAGAGCGCTGATCCGCCGATATCCTCGATGGTCGGCGTGCGGCGCAACGGGGCGTTCTGCTGGTTCCATGAATAGATGGCGCGGGCATCGGAAATACCGGCGCCCGCCAGTGTGCGCACCGGACCGGCCGAGATCGTATTGACGCGGATATCGCGCGGGCCGTAATCGGCCGCGAGATAGCGAACCGACGCCTCCAGAGCCGCCTTGGCAACGCCCATGACATTGTAGTTGGGAATCACGCGCTGGGAGCCGTTGTAAGTCAGCGTCAGCATTGAGCCGCCATTCGGCATCAGCTCGGCGGCGCGCTTGGCGATTTCGGTGAATGAGAAGCACGAAATGACCATCGTCCGGCTGAAGTTTTCCCGCGTCGTGTCCGCGTAAAGGCCTTTCAGCTCGTTCTTGTCGGAAAAGCCGATGGCGTGGACGAGGAAGTCCAGGGTACCCCAGCGTTCCTTGATGGCCGCGAAAGTCGCATCGACCGAAGCGATATCCTCTACGTCACAAGACACGACGAAATCGGAACCGAGTTCCGCCGCAAGCGGCTTCACGCGTTTCCCCAGCGCGTCGCCCTGAAAGGTGAAGGCAAGCTCGGCCCCTTGGGCAGCGACTGCCTTGGCAATCCCCCAGGCGATAGAATGGTTGTTGGCGACCCCCATGATCAGGCCGCGTTTCCCCTGCATGATTCCCGTCATGGAATTATCCGTTGTAGCGCTGGAAGACGAGCGTGGCATTGGTGCCGCCAAACCCGAAGGAATTGGAAAGAGCAATATCGATCTTGGCATTGTCGATGCGGCTGCGAACGATCGGCACGCCTTCGAATTCCGGATCGAGGTTCTCGATATGGGCGCTCTCGCCGATGAAACCTTCCTGCATCATCAGGAGGCTGTAGATCGATTCCTGCACGCCGGCACCGCCCAACGAATGGCCGGTCAGTGACTTTGTCGACTGGATGTGAGGTATCTTTGCGCCAAACACTTCGCGGATGGCGCCGATCTCCTTGGAATCCCCGACCGGTGTGGAGGTGCCGTGAGTATTGATGTAGTCCACGTCGCCCTTTACGGTTGCAAGCGCCTGACGCATGCACCGCACGGCGCCCTCGCCGGAGGGAGCGACCATGTCGTACCCGTCCGAGGTGGCGCCGTAGCCGACGAGTTCGGCGTAGATCTTTGCGCCGCGGGCCTTTGCATGCTCAAGTTCTTCCAGAACCAGAACGCCCGCTCCGCCGGCAATTACGAACCCGTCGCGGTCGACGTCATAGGCGCGCGATGCCCTGTCGGGATCATTGTTATATTTCGTCGACATGGCGCCCATGGCGTCGAAAAGGTTCGACATCGTCCAGTCGAGATCTTCGTGGCCGCCGGCAAACATGACATCCTGCTTGCCCCACTGGATCATCTCCGCCGCGTTGCCGATGCAATGGGCGGAGGTCGAGCAGGCCGACGAGATGGAATAGTTCACGCCGTGGATCTTGAACCAGGTTGCAAGCGTTGCGGAGGCCGTCGAAGACATGGCCTTCGGCACGGCGAACGGACCGATCCGCTTCGGGCTGTTGTTCTTGATGGTGATTTCTGCCGCTTCGATCAGCGTCCGCGTGGACGGGCCGCCAGAGCCCATGATGATGCCGGTACGCTCGTTCTCGCTGTAGTCCTTTTCCTCCAGTCCCGAATCCGCAATCGCCTGCTTCATCGCAACATGGTTCCATGCGCCGCCTTGGGACAGGAAGCGCATGGCGCGACGGTCCACGAGATCGGTCGGGTCAAGCGACGGTCTGCCCCAGACTTGGCATTTGAAGCCGTGTTCGGCAAAATCTGGGGAGAATGAAATGCCGGACTTTGCCTGACGCAAGGATTCGGTGACTTCGGCGGCATCGCTTCCGATCGAAGATACGATACCGAGACCCGTGACAACTACCCGTCTCATCTCATCAAAACCTTTTCTTACTGTCCTGTTTCGGCACGAGCCGCCGTCAGGCTGCCTTTTCCTTCGACAGGCCTACACGGAGGTCGGTCGCCTGATAAATGGTTTCCCCATCCGCCTTCAGCCAGCCATCGGCGGTGCCGAGCACCAGTCGGCCGCGCATCACGCGCTTGAAGTCGATGCCGTATTCCAGAAGCTTGGTGTCCGGGCGGATCATGCCCTTGAACTTCACTTCGCCGGTGGAGAGCGCCATGCCACGGCCCGGCTCGCCGAGCCAGCCCAGGAAGAAACCGGTCAGCTGCCACATCCCATCGAGACCCAGGCAGCCAGGCATGATCGGGTTGCCTTCGAAGTGGCAGGGAAAATACCAGTCGTCGGGGCGCACATCGTATTCTGCCCGAAGGTAGCCCTTGTCGAAAGCGCCGCCCGTTTCGGAGATATCCGTGATGCGGTGAACCATCAACATGGGCGGCAGGGGCAACTGTGCGTTGCCAGGCCCGAATAGCTCGCCGTGTGCACAGGCAATAAGTTCTTCATAAGAGAAGCTGGACTGTCTGCTTGCCATAAAATTCCGTTCCCCCCGTTGAAGCCTTCGACCTTTTGTTGTGTGACCATTATTGCAAGAATGGTCGGATTTAAAGCGTGCCGACAGCGCCCCACATTCCGCCCGGGGATGGCGGCCAGATGCGGGAACATCCGTCTGTTCAGGTTCGCATATAGGAAGCTACGAGCGCAAACCAGAGGCTTGTGGAGGAAATAACGCGATTTTCGGCACGTTAAGAGGGGTATCCTCCGGAAAGTATTGAAAGTGGTGCCTGTAAAAGTTATATCGCAAAGTCAAGATACCTTATATTCACATGCACGGTGGGAGCTGACAGGTACTATGGCTGAAGCCATTACTGACATCGAGACGAGATTGCGCCATTCTGGCCTGCGTCCGACCCGGCAGCGTGTGGCACTCGCCGACCTGCTGTTCGCCAAGGGCGACCGTCATCTGACTGTCGAGGAACTGCACGAAGAGGCGACGGCAGCAGGCGTTCCGGTGTCGCTTGCCACGGTATATAATACGCTTCATCAGTTTACCGAGGCCGGCATGATCCGGGTCCTTGCGGTCGAGAGCGCCAAAACCTACTTCGACACGAATATTTCGGACCATCATCACTTCTTCGTGGAGGGCCGAAACGAAGTCATGGATATTCCCGTGAGCAACCTGGAGATCGGCAACCTGCCGGAAGCTCCGGAGGGCATGGAAATAGCCCATGTGGATGTGATTATCCGCCTGCGCGAGAAGAAGGCCTGATATAAAGGCTTACTCCCCTCTTTTCCCTTTGATGGCTTCCGACGCAGGCCTGCCCGGCCGTGGTCTGTATCGCGGCAAGGTCCAGCCGTAATGGATTGCGCCGCCGCGCAGCAGGAACGCGGCTGCCGCCCCCAGGCCGGAGCTGACGGAGAGCGGCAGATCGAGGGCGTTCGCTGCGGTAAAGGTGCCAGCCCCGGCAAGAGTTGCGGTAATATAGATTTCAGGGCGGAGAAGGACGGATGGTTCGTTGGCGAGAAGATCGCGGAGGATACCTCCGAATGCTGCGGTCAGTGCGCCGGTGACGATGGCAATGGTTGGAGACCCGGAGACATCAAGACCTTTGGCCGCTCCAAGTACGCTGTAGGCGGCAATCCCTACCGCATCGAGCCAGATCAGCATCCGATAACGCCACTCCACACGATGCGCCGTGCAGAAAACGAAGGCGCCGGTTGTCACGCAGATCAGGATATAGGTGGGATCCAGAACCCAGAAGACCGGCGTTCGCCCCAGGATGATGTCTCTCAACGTGCCGCCGCCGAGCCCGGTGACGGCGGCAAAGAAGAGGAAGCCGACGAGGTCGAGCTCCTTTCGCGAGGCGGCAAGGGCACCTGTTGCCGCAAACAGAGCGACACCGGCATAATCGAGCATCATCAGCAGTGACATGCAAACTCCAGCGTCGCGCAAGTGGCAGAACCTACCATAACCGCGGATAGTCGCGCCCGCCATCGGTGGTTGCGCGCCGTAAACAGATGAATTTGCGGAGGAAAGCCGTGAAGAGGCTCCTGATCGTTCTCGCCCAGGTCGTGGCGCTGATCCTGGCTCCTGCTCTTGCCCACGGGCAGCAGCAGCTCGTCAGCGATCCGGAAATCTATGAAAAGGATCATTTCCGCAGCGAGTGCAAGATCGCCCAGTTCGATCCGGGCTTCATCGAACGGTTCGATATCAACAACGACGGGATTATCGACCTCGTGTCGAACCACGGCAAACTCGTCTGCGACGGGAAACGCGGCCCGGCCTGCAGCAATGACGGATGCCCCTATAACTTCTACCTGCAGGCCAAGGAGGGTGGCTATTTCATGATCGCTACCGCGCAACTCTACGGCTACGATTTCGTCAAGTATTTCGGCAATATGGTCTTCCTGTTGAAGATGCACCCGCGCTATTGCGACCGCACCGACGCCGAACCATGTGAGATGCGTGTGCGTGTAAAGGGCGGGCGCTTCCTGACGATCTCGAAGAAATAGTCACTGCGGAAAAGTCGTCCCGATTCGCCCCGTCAGATAGTAGGCGACAAGGCTCATCCATTCCCGTGCGGCGGTGGTGGCAAGTTGGGCGTTGAGAGACGGTTGCGTAAAATCCACCGACCAAGCGACGACACCGCTTGTACGGTAGTCCACCGGCCAGGGCGCGAACGCGATTCCCGCTTTACGGAAAAGACCGACCGATCGCGGCATATGATAGGCCGAGGTGATCAGCAGGCAATTTTCGAGCCCCTCGCTTTTCAGGAGCTCGGCTGTCTTGAGGGCATTCTCATAGGTCGTCCGCGAGGCATTCTCCTTGACCAGCCGGTCTGTCGCCACGCCGAAAGCGGCAAAGAAGCGTTCGGCGGTTTGGGCTTCGCCTTCGTAGCCGCCGCTGATCGATCCGTCTCCACCTGAAATCAGGAGCCGTGCCTGCGGATGATTTCGCGCGAGCCGCAGCGCTTCGACAAAACGGTCGGCCGCCTGGTTGAGCTCAATGCCGCCGCGCGCCGTGTTGATCTCGTTGTCGAAGGCCCCGCCGAGTACGATCATGCAGGCAACATCCACTGGATCTGAGGCCTGCCTCGCAAAGCGCGCTTCCAGTATCTGCAGCGCCACGGTGCCTGTCGTCGTGAAGAGTGTAACGAGCAGAACGAGAGCGGCGAGCAGCGCGGAAAGGCCGCTGAGCCTGCGCCGTCCGGCAAAGGCAAGCAGTGCCGCCACGGCGCTCAACAGAAATGCGACCGACAGCGGCTGGGCGAACACCCAAAAAAGCTTTGAAAGCAGGAACATATGGCCCTTCGGAAGTGTCTATGCGCGACGCCTTGCGGCCCCCATCGGCTGCTGGTGGAAATGCAGATGCAGGGACCGTGGCAAAAGAATGGTGGCGAAGGCCAGAAAAACCACAGCTAACACGACGACCCAAAGGGCATTGTTGCCGAGATATTTTGTGACGAACGCCCCGGACACGGCGCCACACGCCATGCCCGTCCAAGGCACCGTCTGAATGACCCACCCTGTCGGATTGCGATCCCCCACGATCCAGCGGCCGATCCCGCGCCCGAAGCGCGACAGCGCACCGGTGATATAGGTGAGGCCGATCGGCAACCCTTCGATATGTTCGACGGTTGCGTTGATCATGCCCATGGCCAGAATGACGAGGTAAAACTGTATCCGCGGATATTCAGCCTCGGGAAGGAACGCCGCTACGGCAAGTGTCACGGCGACGCCCGTGAGGACGACGAAGGTTCGCAGCACCGAAAGCGTGTGGGCAAGCACGATGCCGAGCGCGTTGCCGATGACGAAAACCCATAGGGCGAAATAAAGGATCAGCGCATGGGAATAGTCGCTGTTTGCGAAGGACAAGGCAGCGCGGGTGGTGTTGCCGGTCATGAATGAAACGAAATCACCGGAAAGAAGGAGGCCGACCGCGTCGGTCATTCCGGCGACGAAGGAAATCGCTGCGACGAGCGCCAAACCGGTAACTGTGCGTCTTCTTTTGATGATATAGCGGCGTCTTGCCCTGCTCATGGAGGCCCCTTCCTCCCCTTGTTTTGTGCGAATCGAGTTGCGGATGCGTTCTTCCGGAACGATGCCGGATAGTTGGAAAGAAATCGGAAATATCGGCCGCAGGCCAGTCCTATTTCGTCCGCAGCCAGTTCTCGATACCCTTAGCCGCAGCCCGCCCGGTCGAAAAGCACGCTGTGAGCAGGTAGCCGCCGGTCGGCGCCTCCCAATCCAGCATTTCTCCAGCCGCAAAAAGCCCCGGTACCGCCTTCAGCATATAGTTCCCGTCGAGCTCGCTCCAATCGAGCCCGCCTGCAGACGATATGGCTTCGGCGATGGGCCTCGGGCGACGAAGCGGGATGGGCAGACCCTTGATAAGGATTGCCAGCTCCTGTGGCGGAAGCTGATTTGCCTGGGGAACAAGTTCGCGAATGAGAGCTGCCTTTACGCCTTCCAGGCCGGCACCCTTGCGAAGCCGATTGGCAAAGCTGGCTTTGGTATCCTGCCGAGCGAGGTCCCGCTCAAGGCGTTCGACCGATCGGCCCGGAGCAAGATCGACGGCCAGGTTTGCATGTCCGTGGCGTTTCAGCCTGTCTCGCAATGCGGTCGAATGCGAATAGACTAGGCTCCCTTCGATCCCATGTTTGGAAATCACGAATTCACCCTGGAGCGTGCCCGCGGCTGATCTGGCCGATACGGATTTGACGGGCGCTCCTTCAAAGCGCTGACGAAACGTATCGCTCCAGTCGACGTCGAAACCGCAATTCGCCGGCTGAAATTCATTGATGGTAATTCCCATCTCTTGCAGCCAGGGCACCCAGGCAGCGTCGGAGCCGAGCCGTGGCCAGCTTGCCCCTCCGAGCGCGAGCAGCGTTGCGTCAGGGTGAAGTATAATTCCGCCATCCGGTGTCTCGAACCGATAGCCGCCATCGACGAAGCCGACCCATCGATGCCGCGTGCGGAGCTTTACGCCTTGGGCCTCAAGCCTTCGCAGCCAGGACCGCAGGAGCGGTGAAGCCTTCATTACAGTCGGAAAGACGCGGCCGGACGTGCCGACGAAGGTTTCAGCCCCTAGGCCCTCGGCCCATTGGCGGACATCTTCCGGCGTGAAGGCATCGAGCGCGGGACGCAGGCGAGCGGAGGCCGCGCCAAATCGCCCCGTGAATCGCCGATATTCCTCCGAATGGGTGATGTTGAGGCCGGACTTGCCGGCCAACAGGAACTTGCGCCCGAAGGTCGGCATGGCCTCGTAAAGCGTTACCGCATGACCGGCGGTGGAGAGGACCTCCGCCGCCATCAGTCCTGTCGGCCCGCCGCCGATGATCGCGATCTGTTTTGTCATGACCTCCGGTTACGGCAGATCACTCCGCTTTTCCATAGCCGCCTGCCGTCGGCGTCACGACGGTGACGGCTTCGCCCGCGTTGACGACGGTCTGGGCGCAGCCGCCAAGTTCTTCGAGCGTGCCGTCCAGCCGGCGGACGATCATATGCCCCAGTTCGCCTTCCTCGCCGCCAGCGAGGCCATGCGGACGGATCGTCCGATGCGAGGAGAGGATGGCGCAGTCCATCTTTTCGAGAAAACGGATGGTGCGCCTGGTGCCGTTGCCCGCCGACCACTTGCCCCTGCCGCCGGAATTCTCGCGGATGTGGAAGTCTTCCAGCAGAACGGGATAACGCGTCTCCAGAATTTCGGGGTCCGTGAGGCGCGAATTGGTCATATGCACGTGGACGGCATCCGTGCCGGAAAAACCCGTGCCGTCATTGAAGCGGCCGGCCGGTGATCCGGAGCATAACGTTTCGTAATACTGGTAGGTCGCATTGCCGAATGTGAGGTTGTTCATCGTTCCTTGGCTGGCGGCCATGGCGCCGAGCGCGCCGAACAGCGCATTGGTGACATGCTGGCTGGTTTCCACATTGCCGGCGACGACAGCTGCCGGATATTGAGGTTTCAACATCGACCCTTCAGGCACGACGATGCGGATCGGCCTCAGGCAGCCGGCATTCATCGGGATGGAGCTTTCCACCATGACGCGGAACACATAAAGCACGGCAGCGCGCGTCACCGGTTCCGGCGCATTGAAGTTGTCCTTTTTCTGGGGGCTTGTTCCGGTGAAATCGACAGTCGCTTCCCGCTTTTCCTTGTCGACCGTGATTTTGACCTTGATGATGCTGCCCTGGTCGGTGGGGTAGGAAAATTCCGCGTCGTTCAGCTTTTCGATGACGCGCCGGACGCTTTCTTCCGCGTTGTCCTGCACATGGCCCATATAGGCTCGCACGACGTCCAGCCCGAACTGCGCGATCATCTTGCGCATTTCGTGCACGCCCTTTTCGTTGGCGGCGATCTGGGCGCGAAGGTCGGCTACGTTCTGCGCCACGTTGCGGGCCGGGTAGGGGTGATCGGAAAGAAGTCTTGTGATGCCTGTCTCGTCGAACCGACCACGGTCGACGAGCAGCACGTTGTCGAACAGCACGCCTTCCTCGTCGACGGTCGTCGCAAGCGGCGTCATTGAGCCCGGAGCGGTTCCGCCGACATCCGCATGATGTCCGCGCGAAGCGACGTAGAACAGGATCTTTTCGCCTTTTTGATCGAAGACCGGTGTGACGACGGTGATGTCCGGCAGATGCGTGCCGCCGTTATAGGGGGCATTCAGCGCGAAAACGTCGCCGGGGCGGATCTTGCCCCTGTTGGCGGCGATCACGGTTTCGACCGAGCGGTCCATGGAGCCAAGATGCACCGGCATATGCGGTGCATTCGCTACCAGTGCGCCGTTCTCGTCGAAAACCGCGCAGGAAAAATCAAGCCGTTCCTTGATGTTGACCGAGGAGGCGGTGTTTTGAAGGGTCACGCCCATCTGCTCGGCAATCGACATGAAGAGATTGTTGAACACTTCGAGCAGGACGGGGTCCGCCTGGGTGCCGACTGGTTTCGCGCGGGAAAGTTCGGCAACGCGTTTCAGGACGACATGGTTGAGCCCGGTGATCTCGAAAGCCCAACCGTCTTCCACGACGATCGTCTGGTGCGGTTCGACGATCAGGCATGGCCCCTTTGCATGGGCACCCGGCTTGATGTCCGCTCGGACATAGACCGGCGCCTCGCGCCATGCGCCGCCGGAGAAGAATTTCGTTTGTTCCGTCGCGGTCGGAGCGGCGCTGTCCAGCGAAAATTCCGGTTCGGCGGAATCCGCGCCGCCGCCGATCGCCTCGACTTCGTAGGCTTCGAATATGATCTCGCGGTTCTCGAAGATGAAGCCGAATTGTTTCCTGTGGGCTGTCTCGAATGCCGAGGTCATGTCGGCAACGCCGCCGAGGACCACGGGCAAGGTCGTATCGGTGCCCTGATAGCGCAGGTGAGCTCGGTGCAGCACGGCTACCCCGGCTCCGGAAACTCCCTGGCTTGCCATTTCCTCGATCACGCTTGCAGTGAGCTCGTCACGGATGGTGTCGAGCGCTTCGAGTGCCACCGCAAGCTCTTCGGAAACCGTGCGTTGGCGGGTGGCGCGGATATCCGCCAGACCCATGCCGTAGGCGGAGAGAATCCCGGAGAATGGGTGGATCAGCACCGTCGAGATGCCGAGCGCATCAGCCGTCAGGCAGGCATGCTGGCCGCCGGCACCGCCGAAGCAGGTCAGCACGTAATGGGTTACGTCGTAGCCGCGCTGGACGCTGATCTTCTTGACCGCATTGGCCATGTTTTCGACCGCGATCGCGACAAACCCGTCAGCCACTTCTTCAGGGGAGCGCCCGTCCCCGATGACCGTCGCCATCTCCTCGAAAGCGGTACGCACGGCACCTGCGTCGAGCGGCTGATCGCGGTTGGCGCCGAAGATCTTGGGGAACAGGTCCGGAGACAGCTTTCCAAGCATCACGTTGGCGTCGGTGACTGTCAGCGGTCCGCCGCGCCGGTAGGCTTTCGGGCCGGGATTTGCACCGGCTGAGTCCGGGCCCACCCGGAACCGTCCATTTTCGAAATGCAGGATCGAACCACCGCCGGCGGCGACCGTATGGATCGACATCATCGGCGCGCGCATCCGCACCCCGGCCACCTCGGTCTCGAAGGAACGTTCCAACTCGCCGTCGTAGTGGGAGACGTCCGTGGACGTACCGCCCATGTCGAAGCCGACCATCCGTTCGAAGCCTGCCAGGCGCGATGTTTCGACTGCGCCGACCACCCCGCCGGCGGGCCCGGAGAGGATCGCGTCTTTGCCCTGGAAGAGCCGGGCGGCGGTGAGGCCGCCCGAAGACTGCATGAACATCAGCTGCGGGCCATCTTTTCCGTCTGAGCCCAATTCGGCAGCAACCTGATCCACATACCGGCGCAGGATCGGCGAAAGATAGGCGTCGACCACCGTCGTATCGCCTCTGCCAACCAGCTTGATCAGCGGCGAAACTTCGTGGCTGACTGAAACCTGGGTGAAGCCGATCTCGCGGGCGACTTTCGCCGCCAATTGTTCATGAGCCGGGTAACGATAGGCGTGCATGAAGACGATGGCGACGGCGCGGAAGCCGTTCTCGAAGTGCTTCTGGAGAGCCAACCGGATTGCGGTTTCGTCCGGCGTGGCCTCGACGGTCCCGTCGGCGCGGACGCGCTCGTCCACCTCGACAACCGCCTGATACAGCAATTCCGGTTTGATGATCTTCTTGGCAAAGATATCGGCGCGAGCCTGGTAGCCGATCGCCAAAGCGTCGCGGAAGCCGCGCGTGGTGACGAGAAGCGTCTGCTCGCCCTTCCGTTCGAGCAGGGCGTTCGTGGCCACTGTCGTACCCATCTTTACGGCGCCGATCCGATCGGCAGGAATCGCTTGGCCGGCGGGAACGTCCAGCAGCTCGCGAATTCCCTGCACTGCGGCATCGCGGTAGGCTTCAGGATTTTCGGAAAGAACCTTATGCGCAATAAGCATTCCATCCGGCTTCCTGCCGACGATGTCGGTAAAGGTGCCGCCGCGATCGATCCAGAAATCCCACTTGCCAATCGTCATATTCCGCCCCTGTCGCTCGTTGCTTTGCATTAACGAAAACATTTCGTCGATAAAACGTCAATGATTAGTTGACAGCAAATTGCTTCTTGAAGCATCATGCCTCCATAAAGGGCAAAGAGCCGCAAAGAGCTTCGCCCACAACGGCAACCGAGGGGAGCCGATCATGATCTCTTACCCTGTTTGCGGGAGGATGACCTATGTCCTCCGCTGAACTGCGCCATAGCGTGCTGCCGGATTGGCTGCGCAAAATTCTTGATGGTCTCTATCTGATTTCCGGCTGGTTGGCGGGCCTGTTCCTCGTCGCCATCTTCCTCCTTATGCTTGCGCTCTCCGCCGGCCGGCCGCTCGACATCGATGTACCTTCCGGCGACGACTTCGCTTCCTGGTGCATGGCTGCAAGCGCCTTCCTGGGGCTCGCTCACACGTTTCGTTCCGGCGAGATGATCCGCGTCGGCCTGTTGATCGAGCGGATCAGCGGTCCGGCCAGACGGGCGTTGGAGGCGACGGCATTGGCGATCGGCACGGTTGCCGCGGCCTATTTTGCATGGTTTGCCTTCGATATGACGCGTACCTCCTTCCAGTTCAACGATCTGTCGCAGGGTGTGATCGCCGTGCCGCTGTGGATCCCGCAGCTTGGTTTCTGCGGCGGGTTGATCATCCTGGCGATCGCATTCGTCGACGAGCTCCTGCACGTCCTGTTCGGCGGATCGCCGCGCTACGAGAAACCGGAGCCGGTCACTGCCGAGGAAGTCATAGAACGCGCCATGCAGAGCGGGGCCTGAGCTGATGGGGACAATCGAACTCGTTGAAATAGCCGGGGTGGTTCTTCTTGTGCTGTTGGCACTGCTCGCCGGCGGAGTGTGGATCGGGGTCTCGTTATTGATCTGCGGCTTCATCGCCATGCTGTTCGTGCCGGGCATCCCGATTGGCGCGGTCCTTGCCACAAATTCCTGGAGCGGCGGCGCCTCCTGGTCGCTTGCAGCCCTGCCGCTCTTCGTCTGGATGGGAGAGATCCTGTTCCGGACCCGGCTGTCGGAAGAGATGTTCCGCGGCTTGTCGCCCTGGCTCGGATGGCTCCCGGGCCGCCTGATGCACGTGAATATCCTTGGCTGCGGCCTTTTTGGCTCGATCTCCGGCTCCTCGGCCGCAACGACGGCGATGATCGCCAAGATCGCCCTGCCGGAACTCAAGAAGCGTGGCTACGACGAGATGGTAAGCCTCGGCTCGCTTGCAGGCGCCGGCACGCTCGGCATCCTCATACCGCCATCGATCACCATGGTGGTCTATGCGGTCGCGGCAAACGTCTCGATCATCCAGATCTTCCTTGCGGGTTTCCTGCCAGCCCTGATCGTCATGGCGCTCTATTCCGGTTACATCATCGTCTGGTCGCTCCTCAATCCGGACAAGACCCCGCCCGCGCCTCCGAAAATGAGTTTTAAAGAGAAGCTCAGGGAATCGGCGAATCTCATTCCGGTGACGCTCCTGATCGTGCTCGTCTTCGCGACCCTGCTTCTCGGCTGGGCGACTGCGACCGAGTGCGCGGCCTGGGGTGTGCTCGGGTCGCTCGCAATCGCCGCATGGTCCGGTTCCCTGACGAGAAAATCCTTCTGGGAAAGCGTCATGGGTGCCACCCGGCTCACCTGCATGATCATGTTGATCCTGACAGGCGCCGGTTTCATGTCGATTGCCATGGGTTATACCGGCATCCCGAACGCGCTCGCGAACTGGGTCGACAGCTTCAATCTGAGCCCCTATGCGCTGATTGCGGTTCTGACCATCATGTATATCCTGCTCGGCGCGGCTCTCGATGGTCTGTCGATGATCGTTCTGACCACCGTCGTCGTTCTGCCGATGATTCAACAGGCGGGGTTCGACCTCGTGTGGTTCGGCATCTTCCTTGTGCTGATCGTCGAAATGGCCGAAGTTTCCCCGCCTGTCGGCTTCAACCTCTTCGTGCTGCAGACGATGAGCGGCCGAGACAGTTTGACGGTGGCGAAAGCTTCGCTGCCCTTCTTCTTCCTGCTCGTGGCGACCGTCGCCATCATCACGGTTTTCCCGGATATCGTGATGGTCCTGCCGAAAATGGCTTTCCCGGGTTAGCTTTGGCTAAAAAGATTAGCTTCATAGAAAAAGGAAGGGAATTGACATGAAACGCTTGCTTTCGAACCTCATTTTTTCGGGTCTTGCGGGTGCGGCGCTGATTGCCGCCGCAGGCTCGGCACTCGCACAGACCGCATGGGTTCTGCCGTCCGCTTATCCGCCGGCAAACTACCACGTCCAGAACCTCAGCCAGTTTGCATCCGATGTGGATGCCGCGAGCAAAGGCGCGTTGAATATCACCATTCACCCGAACGCCTCGCTCTTCAAGGCACCGGACATCAAGCGCGCCGTCCAGACCGGCCAGGCGCAGGCAGGGGAGGTGTTGATCTCGCTGCATGAGAACGAGAATGCGGTGTTCGGCATCGACGTAGTGCCCTTCCTGGCAACCAGCTTCGACCAATCGAAGAAGCTTTGGGCGGCTTCCAGGCCGGCAATCGAAAAGGCGCTGGATGCACAGGGATTGAAGCTGCTCTACACAACGCCGTGGCCGCCGCAAGGCATCTTCACCAAGAAGGACGTCAACAGCGTAGCGGATCTCAAGGGCTTGAAATGGCGTGCCTATAATGTCGGCACATCCCGTATCGCCGAGATCGTCGGCGCTCAGCCGGTCACGGTCCAGGCGGCCGAACTGCCCCAGGCTCTCGCGACCGGCGTAGTCAACGGCTTGATGACGTCGAGCGCCACCGGCGTCGATTCCAAGATCTGGGAATCGCTGACCCACTATTACGACACTCAGGCCTGGATCCCGAAGAACGTCGTCTTCGTCAACAAGGCGGCCTTCGCGGCTTTGGACCCTGCCGTCCAGAAGGCCGTGACCGATGCAGCGGCTGCCGCGGAAACCCGGGGCTGGGGACTCGGGGCTGAGAAGACCGCGGCCTATATGGAGACGCTCAAGAAGAATGGCATGCAGGTCGTCGAACCCAGCGCCGACCTGAAGAAAGGGCTCGGCGAGGTTGGCGCAAAGCTGGCGGAAGACTGGTTGAAGAAAGCCGGAGCCGATGGCGCTGCTATTCTGGACGCCTACAAGAAGATGTGATTTGAGAGGCGCCGTCGGCATTCTGCCGCCGGCGCCCTCATTCCCGGGAAGAGAAACCATGTCATCGGAAAAGGATAGTTTCGGCCCGATCGTTTCCTCCGGGCATTTGGCGACCGGCGCTTTGCCCGCTCTCTCCGAAATCGAATTCGGCATGATCATGCTGAACCACGCCTTCAATCGCTGGATGATCCGCTGCATGGCTGCCGCCGGCGTGCCGGACCTCTCCCCGGTCGACATCCTGGTGCTGCACAATATCAACAGCCGCAACAAGCCGAAGACGCTCGCCGATATCGCCCTCGTTCTGAACATCGAGGACACGCACGTGGTGACCTATGCGCTGAAGAAGCTCGAGCGCATGAAACTCATAAAATCGGGAAGGCGCGGCAAGGAAAAGCTGGTCATGGTGACCGAAGCCGGTGCCGATGCCTGCGCCCGGTATAAGGCTATGCGCGAGAGCCTTTTGGTGCGCTCGGTCCTTGCGACGGAAGTCTCCGCCGAATCCCTTTCGGAGGTGGCGGCGCGGCTGCGGGCGCTTTCCGGCCACTATGATCAGGCAGCTCGCGCTGCTGCATCCCTTTAAGAAAACAGCGCGTCCACCAGGGGATGGTTGGGGTCTTCTAGCCCGTCCAGGACGTTGAAATGATGTTTGTCTGGTTCTTCGACGACCGCAGTCTCGGCGCCGAGCCCTTTCCAGATGTTGGCAAGCAGCGCGTTCTGGCGGATGAATTCGGATCGTTCGCCCGCTCCCACCCAGCAGGTCACCCGCGCCCCCGACATCGGCTCGAGAAGCGCCGGACTTTCCCGGTAGGCTTCTTCCCGGTCTATCCGCTGCTTCTCGTTCATCTTCGCCTGCATGAGGGGTCGCAGATCGTGGACGCCCGATAGCGAGACGACGTTGACGATACGGCTGCATACCGCTTCCGGCAGCGGCGAGGTCGAGGAGATCATTCGCGTCACCAGATGTCCACCGGCGGAATGACCAATCAGCCGGATCGGCCCATCCACCTCTTTGGCCGCGGCCTCGATCGCCCTGCCGATCTCAAGCGTGATGTCTGCGATCCGGTTTTCCGGGGCGAGCGTGTACATCGGCATGACGACGGCGTAGCCCCGTTCGACGGCGCCCCGAGCGAAATGCGACCAATAGCTGTTATCGAGCCCGATCCAGAAACCGCCATGGACAAAGACAACGAGGCCGGCGGGCTTGTTCTGCGGCAGGAAGAGATCGAACCTGTTGCGCGGACGTTCCCCATAGGGAAGGCCAAGCCTCGTGCGTCCCAAAGCAGAAAGAGCTTCGCGATAGAGCCGCGCCGGCTCGACCCACGCGGTCGGCCAGCGGTCACCTTGGGGAATGTTGATGCCGTTGGCATAGGCATTGTCCCAATCGCTGATCCGGTGGCGCATCATCATTTCTCCGCAGTCGCTGTTGAAGCGGCGTGATACTGGCACCGCGGCCGGTCGGTTGGAAGCCCTGAACGGGGCGATGGCAAAAATTATTATAAACTTAAAATTTCTCTCTTGCCATGAGCGGAAAGCGGTGCTTTTCTGGACAAAAGGCAAAAAGCCGCATCGACAAGAATATCTGGGAACTGAAAAAATGCTGGGACCGTCAGGCCATCGGGATACGTTTGCCCGTGACAATCTTCCGCCGTTCGATCAGTGGCCGGATATCAAGCTCGGGGCCTTCGAGTATCCGGAATGGTTGAATGCGGCGGTAGAGCTGACCGATCGCATGGTGGAGAAAGGTTTCGGGGATCACACGGCCCTGATCGGCAACGGCCGCCGCCGCACCTACAAGGAACTCTCCGACTGGACGAACCGGATCGCTCTGGCGCTCACGGAAGACTACGGCCTGAAACCGGGCAATCGGGTGCTGATCCGCTCAGCCAACAATCCCGCCATGGTCGCCTGCTGGCTGGCGGCGACAAAGGCGGGAGCCGTTGTCGTCAACACCATGCCGATGCTGCGTGCCGGCGAACTCGCCAAGATCGTCGACAAGGCCGAAGTCTCCATAGCGCTCTGCGACACCCGGCTGATGGATGAGCTGGTCGCCTGCGCCAAGGAAAGCAGATTCCTCAAACAGGTGATCGGCTTTGATGGCACGGCCAACCACGACGCAGAGCTCGATCGCGCTGCGCTCGACAAGCCGGTACGTTATGAAGCGGTGAAGACGGGGCGCGATGACGTGGCCCTGCTTGGCTTCACATCCGGATCGACCGGTGTCCCGAAGGCGACGATGCACTTTCATCGCGATATCCTGATCATCGCCGATGCCTATGCGAAGGAAGTGCTGGCCGTGACACCGGACGACGTGTTCGTGGGCTCGCCGCCGCTTGCCTTTACCTTCGGCCTTGGAGGGCTCGCCATTTTCCCCTTGCGTTTCGGCGCTGCCGCGACGCTTCTGGAGCAGGCCACGCCGCCGAAGATGATCGAAATCATCGAGACCTACAAGGCGACCATCAGCTTTACCGCGCCTACCGCCTATCGCGCCATGTTGGCGGCGATGGACAACGGTGCCGATCTCTCCTCGCTTCGCATCGCGGTATCCGCGGGTGAAACTTTGCCGGCACCCGTCTTCGAGGAATGGGTGAAGAAGACCGGCAAACCGATCCTCGACGGGATCGGCGCGACGGAGATGCTGCACATCTTCATTTCCAACCATCTGGGTGATGCCAAGCCCGCCTGCACCGGCAAGCCTCTGACGGGTTACGAGGCGATCGTCGTCGACGAGCATATGAACGAGGTGCCGCGGGGTACGATTGGCCGGCTTGCCGTCAAGGGCCCGATCGGCTGCCGTTCTCTGGCGGATGAACGCCAGCGAGACTATGTCAGAGACGGATGGAATATCACGGGCGATTCATTCATCGAAGACGAAGAAGGCTATTTCCATTTCGCTGCCCGTTCCGACGATATGATCATTTCCGCCGGCTACAACATTGCAGGCCCCGAAGTCGAGGCGGCGCTTCTGAAACACGAGTCGGTGCTGGAATGTGCCGTCATCGGCGTGCCGGACGAGGCGCGGGGAATGATTGTCGAGGCGCATGTCGTCCTCGTCCCCGGTTCCGAGGTTTGCGAGGCCATGGTCAGGCTCCTTCAGGAGCACGTGAAGAACATCATCGCTCCTTACAAATATCCACGGTCTATCGTCTTCACCGACGCGCTGCCGAAGACTGAATCCGGCAAAATCCAGCGCTTTCGCCTGAAGCAGAGACCGGCGGTGTAAGCACCGCTCACACCGGTTGCTTCGAGCAACGAATGTAGAGTGGAAGTTTCCGCGCAAATGTGGAAGGTATTGAAAAGGCTTGGCGGGTCGCTTTCCGCCGACGTAATAAAACTGGGAACGACACAACAACAACGGGAGTTCGTCACATGAAGAAACTGCTTGCGGCTGCCACCTTGGCGCTGAGCGTCAGCACCTCCGGCCTCGCTTTCGCAGAGCCGCTGAAGATCGGCATGATCACCACGCTTTCCGGTGGCGGCGCCGGCCTCGGCATCGATACCCGTGACGGCTTCATGCTGGCGATCAAGAATTCCGGCAACAAGGACGTCACGGTCGTCACCGAGGACGACGCGCAGAAGCCGGAACTCGCCGTGCAGATCGCTGACAAGATGATCCAGAGCGACCAGGTCGATATCCTGACCGGCATCGTCTGGTCGAACCTTTTGATGGCGGTGGCGCCGAGCGCGGTCGCGCAAGGCAAGTTCTACGTCTCGACCAATGCCGCTCCGGCGGCGCTTGCCGGCGCCAACTGCAACAAGCTCTATTTCAATGCCGCCTATCAGAACGACAATCTTCATGAGGCCATGGGCGAATACGCCAACAAGAGCTACAAGAAGATGTTCATCCTCGCCCCGAATTATCCGGCCGGCAAGGATTCGCTGACCGGCTTCAAGCGCTATTACAAGGGCGAGCTGGCCTCGGAAGTGTACACGCAGGTCGGCCAGACCGATTACGCGGCTGAGATTGCCCAGATGCGTGCCTCCGGCGCTGACGGCATCTTCGTCTTCCTGCCGGGTGGCATGGGCATCGCCTTCATGAAGCAGTTCGCTCAGTCGGGCGTAAAAATCCCGGTCATGGGCCCGGGTTTCTCCTTCAGCCAGGACGTCCTGCCGGCGATCGGCGATGCTGCGCTCGGTGCGAAGGCTTCCGGTCAATGGGCACCGGATTTCGACAACGAGGCGAGCAAGAAATTCCTCGCGGATTTCCAGAAGGAATACGGCCGGCTGCCGTCCATTTACGCTGTCCAGGCTTATGATGCGGCTCAGCTCATCCTCTCGGCGGCCGCAAAGGCAACCGTCAAGGACGCCGATGCCTTCGGTGCCGAACTTCGCAAGGCCGACATCAAGTCTCCGCGCGGAAAATTCAAGTTCAATACCAACCAGCATCCGATCCAGGACATCTACCTGACGGAAGTGGTGAAGCAGAATGGTGTCTTGACCAACAAGACGGTGGAAAAGATCTTTACCGATCACAAGGACGCCTATGCCAAAGACTGCAAGATCTAAGGCTATCCGGTGACCCTCGCACTTGCTCTTGAGCAATTGTTGAACGGCCTGCAGCTCGGCGTCATGTTGTTTCTCATGGCTGCCGGGCTGACGCTGATCTTCGGCGTCATGGGCCTGATCAACCTCGCTCACGGTTCGCTTTACATGGTGGGTGCGTTCGCATGCGCCACCGTGGCTGCCTGGACCGGCTCGTTCTGGATCGGGCTTGTCGCAAGCCTCGCTTGCGCGGCGGCGGCCGGCGCGTTGGTGGAACTTCTGATCATTCGCAGGCTTTACGATCGCGACCACCTCGATCAGGTGCTCGCCACTTTCGCGCTGATCCTGATGTTTTCGGAAGGCATGCGCTGGCTTTTCGGCTCTTTCCCCCTCTATCTCGATATCCCGCCGCTGCTTCAGGGGGCGGTGCCGCTGCCCGGCGGCACGGAATATCCGGTTTATCGTCTGGCGATCATCGCCGCCGGCGCGGCCGTAGCATTCGGGCTATATATGCTGATATCCAGGACCCGGCTCGGCATGCGCATCCGCGCTGGCGAGAGCGATCGCGAGATGATCGGCGCGCTCGGCGTCGATATCCGCACTCTCTATACGGTGGTTTTTGCACTTGGTGCCGCGCTGGCCGGCCTTGCGGGGGCGCTGGTCGGTGCCCTGCAGTCGGTGCAGGTCGGTATGGGCGAGCCCGTACTGATCCTCGCCTTCGTGGTCATCGTTATCGGTGGCATCGGCTCGATCAAGGGGGCGCTTCTCGGTGCTCTTCTGGTGGGCGTCACCGATACGATGGGTCGTTTCCTTCTGCCGAAAATCCTGGCGCTCTTCGTGCCGCCGGCTCAGGCTGGCATGATCGGCGGCGCGGCGGCCTCCATGCTCATCTATATCGTCATGGCGCTCATCCTGGCGGTGAAGCCGCGCGGCCTTTTCCCGGCTGCGCATGCGTGAGGCCAGGATCGTGACCCGCGAGAACCTTATCAACCTCATTCTGGCCATGCTCCTGCTTGCCGTACCCGTCGCGGCAAACTGGCTCGGCCAGCCATTTTACGTCACGCTTGCGACCCGTGTGGCCATTCTGGCGCTCGCTGCCACCGGTCTCAATCTGGCACTGGGCCTCGGCGGTCTCGTCTCATTTGGCCACGCGGCCTTCTTCGGGCTTGGGGGTTACGTGGCCGGCATTCTGGCGTCGCATGGTTTTTCCGGTGAGCCGCTCGTCTTCGGCTTCTCGGGCACAAACCAGATGTGGGTGATCTGGCCGGTGGCGGTCGTCCTTGCGGGATTGGTCGGGCTGGCGATCGGCGCCATCAGCTTGAGGACTTCAGGCGTCTATTTCATCATGATCACGCTCGCCTTTGCGCAGATGGTCTATTATTTCGCGGTTTCCTGGCCGGCCTATGGCGGCGAGGACGGGCTCTCCATTCTCGTCCGCAACCAGTTCCCCGGCGTGATGACGATGCGGCCGATGAGCTTCTTCCTGATCTGCTACGTGATCCTGCTTACAGGTATCGGCCTTTTCGCGGTGATCCGTGCTTCGCGTTTCGGTTCGGCGCTGCAGGCGGCGCGGCAGAACGAGGTGCGGGTAGCGACGGTCGGGATCCAGCCCTATCGCATTCGGCTGACGGGCTTCATCGTCTCGGCGATGATGACCGGATTGGCCGGAGCGCTGTTTGCCGATCTCAATCGTTTCGTCAGTCCGTCCATGCTTTCCTGGCATATGTCCGGTGAATTGATCGTGCTGATCATCCTCGGCGGCACCGGTCGCCTGTTCGGGCCGTTGGCGGGTGCAGCGCTCTACGTTGCCTTCGAATATGCACTCGGCGGGATTACCGAGCGCTGGCAATTCTTCCTCGGTCTCATCCTGCTTCTCGTGGTGCTCTTTGCGCGTGGCGGATTGCTCGGCCTCCTGGCGGGGAGGGCGCGCCATGGCTGATGCGGTTCTCGAAATCTCCGGTCTGGTGAAGAATTTTGGAGCGTTGCGCGCGACCGACGGCGTGACGCTGGATCTGCGTCCAGGAGAAATCCATGCGTTGATCGGCCCGAACGGCGCTGGAAAATCGACCCTTATCCACCAGATATGCGGCACGCTCAGGCAGGACAGCGGCATGATCCGTTTTGCCGGCCAGGACATTGGTGGTCTCGGTGTCGCCCAACGCGCGCGGTTGGGGCTCGGGCGGACATTCCAGGTCTCGTCGCTGGCACCGGATTTTTCCGCGCTTCGCAATGTGATGCTGGCGGTCCAGGCCAAGCAGGGATCGAGCTTCCGTTTCTTCAAACCGGTCATGCGGGACAAGGGCTTGATCGACGCGGCCATGACCATCCTGGAGCGTGTCGGGCTTGCCGCGCGAGCCCGCGTCCCCGCTGCCGAACTTTCGCATGGCGAACGCCGACAGCTCGAAATCGCAATGGCGCTGGCGCTGCAGTCCAAGGCGTTTCTGCTCGACGAGCCCATGGCGGGCATGGGGCCGGAGGGCTCGAAGTCGCTCACGCGGTTCCTTGATACCCTGCGCCATGAAGCCCCGATTCTGCTGGTCGAGCATGACATGGACGCTGTTTTCGCGCTCGCCGATCGCATTTCGGTTCTTGTCTACGGCCGCATCATCGCCACAGGCACCGTAGAAGAAATCCGCAGCGATCCGGCCGTGCGTACCGCTTATCTCGGAGATCACGCCTGATGTTGCTCGAGGTATCGAAGATCGAAGCGTTCTATGGCGCGAGCCAGGCACTGTTCGGAGTCGATCTTGCCGTGGCGGAAGGCGAGGTCGTGGCGCTGATGGGCCGCAATGGCATGGGCAAGACAACGACCATCCGCGCCATCTGCAACCTCAACCCTCCGCGTGCGGGAGTGGTCAGGCTTGGCGGCGCGGATCTCAAGGGCAGGCGTCCGCATCATGTCGCCAGGCTCGGCATTGGCCTGGTGCCGGAAGGACGGCGCTGCTTCCCCAATCTCACTGTATATGAAAACCTGGTGGCCGCCGCGCGGCCGGGCCAGTGGACCCTCGACCGCGTCAACGAATTGTTTCCGCGACTGAGGGAGCGGCAGACCCAGATGGCGCGTTCGCTTTCCGGGGGAGAGCAGCAGATGCTGGCGATCGGGCGCGCATTGATGACCAATCCGCGGCTGCTGATCCTTGATGAGGCGACCGAAGGACTTGCCCCGGTCATTCGCCAGGATATCTGGAAGGCCATACGCCGGCTGAAGGCCGAAGGCCTGTCGATCCTGGTGGTGGATAAGACGCTTTCCGAGCTTTTGCCGGTTGCGGACCGTGGCGTCATCCTGGAAAACGGACGAAGCGCCTGGAGCGGCAAGCCCGCCGATCTGACGATGGAGCTGCAAGACCGATATCTCGGGGTGTGAACGATGAGTGGTGAAGCAACGAGTGCCGATCTGGAACTGATCGCTCATGGACCGCATGGGCGCAGCAAGCCGGAAACGCGGCTTTGGTTGCGTATGCTCTCCACGACGAAATTGATCACCAACGAAATCCGCCGCCGGCTTCGTGCCGAGTTTGGCGCGACGCTGCCACAGTTCGACCTCATGGCCCAGCTTTACCGCGAGAAGGATGGCCTACGCCTCGGTGAGCTTTCCAAGCGCACCATGGTCACCAATGGCAATGTCACGGGCCTCGTCGAGCGGCTTGAGGCGGACGGCCTGGTGCAGCGTGTCACGCCGGATGGGGACCGACGCGTCACCGTCGCCAAGCTGACCCCCGCCGGGACCGAACTCTTTGTCGCCATGGCGGCAGCCCATGAAGGCTGGCTTCGCGATATCATGGGGGATGTCGATCCGGACACGATCGCATCGTTATGGTCGGAGATAGGGGCGGTAAAGGCCTCCGCCAGCAACCATCTTTCCGGCGCGGCCTTCGAATAGTAAGGATCGTCTGCGCAAAATATTTCGGGTGAGAGATGGCAGACCTGCAGGCGATCGTTGATGAGATCCATGAAAAACTGACGCCGCGGCTGGGCGAAGGCAAGGTCGCCGATTATATCCCCCAGCTCGCGCACGTGGATCCCAAGAAATTCGGCATGGCGATCGTCACGGTTGACGGCGAGGTGGTCAAGGTTGGCGATGCCGATCTTCCCTTTTCGATTCAGAGTATTTCCAAGGTCTTCACATTGACCCTGGCTCTCGGCAAGCACGGCGAAACGACTTGGAACCGTGTGGGCCGCGAACCTTCAGGTTCCGCTTTCAATTCCATCATTCAGCTGGAGCATGAGGAAGGAAAGCCGCGAAATCCTTTCATCAATGCCGGTGCAATAGCCGTGAGTGACCTGGTGCTGGCCGGGCATACGCCGCGGGAGGCAATCGGCGAGATCGTCCGCTTTGTGCGTTATCTCGCCGACGATGAATCAATCGCCATCGATCCGGATGTGGCGAAGTCGGAACAGGCGACCGGCTATCGCAACTTCGCGCTGGCGAATTTCATGCGCTCCTTTGGCAAGCTGGATCATCCGGTAGAGCATGTACTCGGCGTCTACTTTCATCACTGCGCATTGGCTATGACATGCATGCAGTTGGCCAAGTCGGGCCTTTTTCTCGCGGCATCAGGCCGCAATCCGCTGACCGGACATACGGTTGTCTCCAAGCAGCGGGCACGCCGCATCAACGCGCTGATGCTGACTTGCGGCCACTACGATGGCTCGGGCGATTTCGCCTACCGCGTAGGCTTGCCCGGCAAGAGCGGTGTCGGCGGCGGCATCCTGGCCGTTGCTCCAGGCCGCGCCTCGGTTGCGGTATGGTCGCCAGGCCTGAACCACAACGGAAATTCGCTTCTAGGGTCGCTGGCGCTGGAAATGCTGGCAACCAGGACCGGTTGGTCCGTCTTCGGTCATTAAATCCATAAAAAAACCCGGCCGAAGCCGGGCTTGAAGTAGGTGGCAGCGTTGTGATCAGTCCTCGCTGGCTGCCATCTGCGAGAGCACTTCGCCGCGGCCGCGTGCCCTGAGGATCAGCGGAATGATCAACGCCAGGGCTGCGAGAAGGAGCAGCCCGGCTGCGATCGGCGACTGCACGAGCGTCGTGACGTCGCCCTGGCTGATGGCGAGGGACCGACGGAGCTGCTGTTCGGCAAGCGGACCGAGGATCAAGCCGACGACTACCGGCGCAATCGGATAACCGAAGATCCGCATGGCATAGCCGAGCAGGCCGAAGGTCAGCAGCATGCCGAGCTCGAATACGGACGGATTGGCGCCGATCGTGCCGAGAGTCGCAAACAGCAGGATACCCGCGTAAAGCCATGGTTTTGGAATGGTCAGCAGTTTTACCCAGAGGCCGACCAGCGGCAGGTTCAGCACCAGCAGCATCAGGTTGGCGATGAGCAGCGACGCGATCAGGCCCCAGACGAGCTGCGGGTTGGTCGCAAAGAGCAGCGGGCCGGGCTGCAGGCCATATTGTTGGAAACCGGCGAGCATGATTGCGGCGGTTGCCGTCGTCGGCAGGCCGAGTGTCAGGAGAGGCACCAACGTCCCCGCTGCCGAGGCATTGTTGGCGGCTTCGGGACCCGCCACGCCTTCGATCGCGCCGTTGCCGAATTCTTCGGGATGCTTGGTCAAGCGCTTTTCGGTCGCATAGGAGAGGAAGGTGCCGATCTCGGCGCCGCCGGCAGGCATGGCACCGATCGGGAAACCGATCAGTGTCCCGCGCAGCCAGGCTTTCCAGGAGCGTGCCCAATCCTGCGCACTCATCCAGATGGATCCGCGCACTGCTTCGACCTTGTCCGGTCCCTTGTCGCCCTGGGCGGCGATGAAGAGCGTTTCGCCGATCGCGAACATGGCGACGGCCATGGTCGTGACCTCGATACCGTCCAACAGATCCGGAATTCCGAAGGATAGCCGGTTCTGACCGGTCAACTGGTCGATCCCCACGACGGAGAAAGCGAGGCCGATAAACAGCGAGGTCAGGCCACGCAGCGTCGAGTCGCCAAAGGCCGACGAGACGGTGACGAAGGCAAGCACCATCAGCGCAAAATATTCGCGAGGACCAAAGACCAGCGCCAGCTTGACGATGTAGGGGGCGATGAAGGCCAGCAGCAGGGTGGCGATGAGGCCGGCGACGAAGGAGCCGATCGCCGCGGTTGCCAGCGCCGGCCCGCCGCGTCCGGCGCGCGCCATCTTGTTGCCCTCGAGGGCGGTGACGATGGAGGCGCTTTCGCCAGGGGTATTGAGGAGGATCGACGTCGTCGATCCGCCATACATGCCGCCGTAGTAGATGCCGGCGAACATGATGAGTGATCCCGTGGGGTCGAGTCGATAGGTGACCGGCAGCAGGAGTGCCACCGTGAGCGCAGGGCCGATACCTGGCAGCACCCCGACGGCCGTGCCGAGGGTAACGCCGATCAGCGCGTAAAGGAGGTTGAGCGGCTGTGCGGCAGCGAGAAGCCCCTGCAGAAGAAATTCAAATGTCGTCATGGTCGTTTTCTCCGGCGCCGATCACAGGAAGAGGTGTTCCAGCGGGCCTGCCGGAAGCGAGAGCTGCAGCAGTCCGGCAAAGATCAGCCAGATGACGAGACAGAGGAGGATGCCAACGGGAATCGTGATCCAGAGCTTGCGCTTTCCGAAACCTGCCGCCGTAAGCGCGAACAGGATGCCGGTTGCAATGGAAAAGCCGGCGGTCGTCAGAAGCAGCATTTGCGCGGCAAGGCCTGCCACAATCCATATAACAGGGCCGAATTCCTGCTTTTCCCGCTCGGGGAAATCTCCCCGGAAAGCCTCGACGACGGTCCAGATGGCCAAGCCGATCAGGGCGAAGGCGATCCAGTTCGGAACCGTGGCCGGACCAACCTGCGAATAGCCGGCCATCTCTTTGAGGCGAGAAACGTCTAAGAAGATGACTGCGGCAATTGCGGCAAGAACGGCGGCGATAGCAAGCGCCGCCCTGTCAGGGCGGCGCTGTTCGGTGCTTGTTTTGTTGTCCAGGCTCATTTGACCAGTCCGATGTCCTTCAGGACGGCTTCGGTCGCGGAAATGTCCTTGGCGAGCTGCGCGTCGAATGCCTCACCGGACAGATAGGTATCGGCCCAGCCCTTAGTCTTCAGCGTTTCCTGCCAGGTCTTCGACTTCACGACCTTTTCGACATCCGCCTCAACAGCTTTCTTCTGCTCTGCCGAAAGGCCGGGAGCGGCTGCGATCATGCGCCAGTTCTGCAGCACCACGTCGAAGCCGGATTCCTTGAGCGTCGGAGCGTCGACGCCTTCGATCTTCTTTTCGGAGGACACAGCCAGCAGGCGAAGCGTGCCGGCCTTCACCTGCGATTCGAATTCGCCGTAGGACGAGACGCCCGCGGTCACCTGGCTCCCCAGAATAGCCGCGAGCGCTTCGCCGCCGCCGGAGAATGCAATGTAGTTGATCTTGGTGGGATCGACGCCTGCAGACTTGGCAAGCAGGCCGACAAGGATATGGTCGGTTCCGCCGGCCGAACCGCCGCCCCAGGACACGGCGCCTGGATCTGCCTTCAGCTTGGCAACGAGATCGCCGATCGTCTTGATGTCCGACGAAGCCGGCACGACGATCGCCTCATATTCGCCGGTCAGGCGGGCGATCGGGGTGACGTCCTTCAGGGTGACGGGCGATTTGTTGGTGAGGATAGCGCCGACCATGACATAACCGCCGACCATCAGCGCATTAGGCTTGCCCTTCTGCTGGCTGGCGAATTGGGCAATGCCGATGGTGCCGCCAGCGCCCGGCACGTTCATGACCTGCACATTGCCGGAGATCTTCTCCTGCTGCATGGCGGTCTGCAGCGAGCGGGCGGTCTGGTCCCAGCCGCCGCCCGGCGCTGCCGGCGCCATGATGGTGTAATCCGCGGCATAGGCTGGCAGTGCAAGTGCTCCAGCAAGAATGGAAGCGAGAAAGAAGTGTTTCAAGGGTAAATCCTCCGTTGGCGTCCTGATCTGACGCGAATTGTTTCTCAGGCGAAACGAAGGGATGGAAAGGGTGTGCGGAAACCGCCAACCTGAACTCCTCCCGTCGTTGATCGGGTCCCGCCTCCACGGGGCCGATTAGACATAAGCCAACATATCAAGCTGACATCTACCTGACAGATTTCGCCATCTTGACTTTTGGCAAGAGGTTAACGGGCATTCGGTCGGAATTTTTGTGGTTATTGCAGCCTGAGGACCTCGTTCCATCGGGCTATCAACCGCGCCCGTTTTACCTGATCGAGATAAACCATCAGTCCGAGGCTGACCGGCACCGGCTTCAATTGACCGCCGAGCATCTCCCGCATCGTCGTGGCGGTATTGTTGCCGGCAACTTCCGGACTGACGGCCGGGATCTGCAGTTCACGCGCCATGATCGTCTGGCCTTCCTTGGACATAAAGAATTGCAGGTATCTTTTGCCCAGATCCGGCATGTTGGCAGCCTGCGGCACCAGGCCGATGCGCGACATGACGACCGTGTAGTCCTTCGGCAGCACAATTCCGACATCGGGATATCGGGAGGCCCAGTCGGCCGCATAGGAGCCGAGAATGTTATAGCCGAGCGCGAAACGCCCGTCAGCCACGCGTTCCAGAATGGCCTCGCTGGTCGAATATAGCTTGACGCCCGCGGCGCCCATCGCCTGGATCACCGACCAGATGTCGCCGAATTGTTCCTGGTCGCGGGCCATGAACAGGAAACCCACGCCGGACCGCTCGATGTCATAGGTGCCGATCCGCCCGTAGATCGCATCTCCCTGCTTTTGCAGGAAGTCCACGAATTCCGCCCGTGTCGAAGGAGGAGGAAAATCCTTAAAGCTGGGTTTGTGGTAGACGAATACGGCAGGCTCAAAGGTCAATGCATAGGCGGTGTTGCGCCAGTTGGCCCATGCCGGCCACTGGCCGCTCATGGGCAGGTCGCTGCGTTGGGCATAACCGTCGTTGGCGAGCTTCACCTGCAGATCCATGGCGGAGGAAAAGGCGAAGTCCGCGGTCTTCTTGCCTAAATCGGTCTCCCGCACGATCCGGTCGTAGATCTCGCCCGTCAGCATATCCTCGTAACGAACCGTCACGTCCGGGTTGGCCTGCTGGAAGCCGGCGATCATAGGTTTTGCGAGCGGTTCATCGAGCGAGGAATAAACATGCAGAACCGGCGCGTCCTCGCGGCCGGAAAGAGCCGGAAACGTAGTCGTGCCTGCGGCTGCAAGACCGGAGGAAAGAGCAAGACAGAGCAAGGAGACGAGCGGACCTTTCATCCGTCAACAATGCCTCACCGATGGCGTGGGGACAAGGCGGCGGCAGGCGCGTGGCATTCCCGTCACGGTCACGCGAATGCAGCCTGCATCTGCTTGTTTTATAATCCGGCGTCCTTACGTTCGTTCGGTCTTTTCGCCTTCGGGCGCCACTCGTCAGCAAGGTCAGATCCATGTCGCTTTCGCTCTATGATATTTCGGTACCTGTCTTCATTCGCGCTTTCGGCAATCTCAGTGAAATCCTCATGAAAGCGGAGAGATTTGCAGATGAAAAAGGCATGGCGCACAAGGAATTGCTGGAGGCTCGGCTGATCGAAGACATGTATTCGCTTCCCGCCCAGGTCCAGCGGGCAAGCGACACGGCCAAGTTCGTGCCCGTGCGCGTGGCCCAGCTGGAAAACGTACCGATGGCCGATGACGAAGTGACCTTCGCCGATCTGCATGCGCGCATTGAAAAAACGGTGACTTTTCTGAAGAGCGTCGACCCGGCCAGCATGGAAGGCCGCGATGAGGCCGATGTGGTACTGAAGACCCGCACGGGCTCCACGACCTTCACCGCAAGAAGTTATGTTTTGGGCTTCGCCATTCCAAATTTCTACTTCCATGTAACGACCGCTTACGCGATTCTACGCCACAAGGGCGTTCCCATCGGCAAGATGGATTATATCGGCCGGTCGCAGTAACCACCCTTCAAGCGCCTCCGTGACATCCCCGCTTCCGCGCGTTTATAATCGCGTCCTGAAGTGGGGGGAGTTCGTGCGCATTCTTCTGGTCGAGGACAATCAGGCACTGGCCGAGGGGCTGTCGGCCATCCTGCGAAGCAGCGGTTATGCGGTCGACGCGGTGGCCGATGGTGCGTCCGCCGAGGCTGTTGCGGCGGCGGAGACTTATGATCTGGTGATCCTCGACCTGAACCTTCCGGAAATGGATGGGTTGGACGTTCTTCGCGCCATGCGCGCACGAGCGAACAAGGCTGCCGTGATGATCCTGACCGCGCGCGGTACGCCGGAGGAGCGGGTAAGAGGTCTCGACCTTGGTGCCGACGACTACATGATCAAGCCCTTCGATATTTCCGAATTCGAAGCCCGCATCCGGGTGCTCTTGCGCCGGCAAGCGGGCTTGAGGAGCTCGATTGTCAATTACGGCGGCATTACTCTCGACCTCACGTCCCGAACCTTTTCCAGCCAGGGCGTACCGCTCGATATCCCGGCTCGGGAGGTCGCACTCCTGGAGCTCCTGTTCCTGCGGGCGGGCAAAGTCGTCTCCAAGGATGCCATCATCGGTTCTTTGAGCGGCTTTGACGACGATCTGTCGGCCAATGCGATTGAGCAATATGTAAGCCGCTTGCGCCGCCGCCTGGCGCCTTACGGGCTGACGGTCAAGACCGCCCGAGGCATCGGGTACTATCTTGAAACCCTGGCGCCTGGCTCATGACGCCCTCCGCTGCCTATTCGCTTCGGCGCCGGCTGCTCGCCTGGCTCCTGCTTGCCACTGCCGTCATCGGCACGGCCGCCATGATCGATACCTGGGACGAGGCGGTCGATACGGCCAATGAGGTTTCCGATCGGGTTCTTGCCGGTTCGGCGCTCGCCATCGCGGAACGGGTGATCGTTGCCGAGGACGGATCGCTTGAAGTCGACATTCCCTATGTCGCGCTCGAAATGCTGACTTCAGCCGCGCAGGACCGGGTTTTCTACCGCGTCGACGGGCCGCCGGGAACGTTCATTACCGGCTATCAGAACCTCCCGTCGATACCGCGTCGCGAGGGACAGGCCGCCGCATTCGAGAATGCCACCTTCCGCGGCGAGCCGATCCGTGTCGCGGCGCTCGCCCGGTCGGCCTCAACCGGCATCAATTCGGTACCCTTCATCGTTACCGTCGCCGAAACAACCATCGCCCGCCAGCATCTGACGCGGACGATCCTCATCCGATCGGCTTTGCGACTGCTCTTCATGATCGCCGGTGCTGCCGTGATCGTCTGGGTGGCGGTGACGCTGTCGCTGCGTCCGCTCTACCGTTTCAGCGAGGCAATCGCCGAACGCAGTCCCGACGATCTGCATCCGATCAGCGAGCGGGTACCCAATGAGGTGCAGGGGCTTGTCGATACCGTGAATTCCTTCATGGTGCGGCTCGAGGGAGCGCTGGAGGCGCTCAGGCATTTCACCGGCAATGCGAGCCATCAGCTGCGTACGCCGCTCGCCATCATCCGCACGCAGCTGGCGCTTGCTGGCCGTGCCACGGATATTGGAGTGGCAAGGGAAGCCACCCGCAAGGCCGACGAAGCCGTTGCCGATGCGGAACGCATCCTGGCACAGCTCCTGCTGATGGCGAGGATCGACGCGACGAAGCGGTCGACGTCGATGCAGAAGATCGACCTGACGGCCTTGGCGCAAGGGGTCACGGCCGAGCATGTGCCCTTCGCCGCGGAAGCTGACATCGATCTCGGTTTTGAGGGCGAGGGGGATTCCACGGTCTTCGCCGAACCCCTGCTGATCGGCGAACTCCTGAAAAACCTGATCGGCAACGCGCTGCTCTATGCGGGCGCCGGTGCAGAGGTAACGGTCCGGGTCAACCAGAAGGGCGACATGGCCGTACTTGAGGTGGAGGACAATGGCCCCGGTATTCCCCCGGACAAGCAGACGCAGGTGCTGAAGCGCTTCGAACGCGGAGGGATGACGGAAAAATCCGGCACAGGCCTCGGGCTGCCGATCGTGGAAGAGATCGCCCGCCTCCACGGCGCGGCATTGTCCCTCGCGCAAGGCCGCGAAGGGAGGGGCCTAAAAGTGCAGGTCGCCATTCCGATAGCCGGCTAGTGGTTTTGATAGACCTTGTTGCCGCCAATCCAGGTGCTCTTCATGCCGAGGTCACGTGTGAGAATTACGAAGTCCGCGTCGTACCCTGCCTTCAGCAATCCTTTTCGATCCGAAATACGGACCGCTTCCGCAGGATAGGCCGAGGCAATCCTGAGTGCCTCCTCGAGCGGCAGTCCAAGGGTCCGGTGTACGAAACGCACGGAAGATATCATGTCGATATCGGCGCCGGCGAGCGTCCCATCGGCGAGCGTCAGGCGGCCGTCCCGACGCAGAATCTCCCGGCCGTTCAGGGTGAAGCTCTTCAAATCGGTTCCGATGGTGGACATGGCATCCGTCACGATGAAGATCTTGCCAGGCCCTGTCTTGGCGTGGAGGGCGACCTGCATCGAAGCAGGGTGCACGTGAATGCCGTCGGCAATCAGTCCTGCATAGAGCGAGCCGGTGTCCAGCGCGGCTCCGACGAGACCCGGTTCGCGGTGGCCAAGCGGGCTCATCGCGTTGAAGAGATGCGTCACCGTCCGCGCCCCTGCCGCTGCATAGGTTCTCGCTGTTTCGTAGCTTGTTTCGGTATGGCCGAGGCTGACGGTGAAACCGGCTTGGGCCAGACGCCGCGCTTGATCGACCGTCACGTTTTCCGGCGCGATTGTGATCATCATCGCCTCGAACTCCCCCCGGCAGGTCAGGATGAGTTCCATATCCTTCTCTTCCATCGGCCGGATCAGGGTCTGGTCATGAGCTCCCTTGCGCGCGACCGATAGATGTGGCCCCTCCAGATGCAGTCCGAGGAAACCGGGTAACCCCTGCTCTTTTGCTTGCTTGCCGGCCGCCACCGTTTTGGCCGTGATTTCCGGCGTATCGGTGATCAGCGTCGGCAACAGCGCGGTGGTGCCGAATTTCGCATGCGCTGCGCAGATCTGTCTCAGGCCTTCCGCTGTCGGCTCCTCGTTCAGCAACACCCCGCCGCCGCCATTAACCTGAAGATCGATGAAGCCCGGCACGATCAGCGCGCCCTCGGCATCAATCATTTCCGCGTCCGATGGCAGGTGCGTTGCCCGCTCCACGGACTCGATCTTGCTGTCTGCGATGATGAGCGCGGCACCGTCATGCCAGATGGTGCCGTCGAAAATGCGGGCACCGGTGATGGCCTTGCGTGTCGTCATAATGTCTCTGTCACTTTCTTGAGTGCAACCGGCGCATCCGGATTGAAGCCCTTGGCGCGCGACCATGCCTCGACGAAACCATAGAAAGGCAGGATCAGGGCGAGCGCATCGGTCAGGGGATGGCCGGTCGCGACAAACGGCAACTGCCTGGCTTTCTTCACCTTGTCCGAAGTGGCAAAAGCAAGCGCGCCCTTATTCGCCAAGCTGTCGGCGATCTCGGCCACAGAGGCTTCAGCGGCATCCCGTGCAGCAAAGGTTACGACGGGAAACCGCTTTTCGACCAACGCAACCGGACCATGCAAGACCTCCGCCGCGGAATAGGCTTCCGCATGCATATTGGATGTCTCCTTGAACTTCAGCGCCGCTTCGCTCGCTATTGCAAGCGCCGGGCCCCGCCCAAGCATGTAGAGGGAGTCCGCTTCGCCGAGTTCCTGTGCGAGCTCGCTCCAATCGAGTTTGACTGCGGTTTCGAAATGTGACGGCAGATTGCCGATCGCCGCCTTCAGGCTCTCGTCGCCCACCCATTCCGAAAGCAAAACCAGACCCGCGACGATGGAGTTGACGAAGGACTTCGTCGCGGCGACCGCAAGCTCCGGCCCCGCATTGATGTTCACGGCGTGGGCAGAGGCGTCAGCGATCGGCGAAGGCAGCGTGTTGGTGAGCGCAATCGTTACCGCACCGGACTTGGTTGCCGCCTCCGCCATCGCCACGATATCCGGGCTCTTGCCCGATTGGGAAATGGCGATCGCGGCTCCGGCGCCGAGTTCGAGTCTTGCGCCATAGATGGATGCAAGCGAGGGGCCGAGCGAAGCGACGGGTCTGCCGCTGGTGAGTTCGACGGCATATTTGATGAAGGTTGCGGCATGATCGGAAGAGCCGCGGGCGATCGTAATCAGGAAAGCCGGGTCTTTCTCGCGAAGTGCACGACCTGCGGCGGCAAGCTCGGATTTCGACCCGTCGAGCAGGCGCTGGACGGCCTCCGGTATCTCATCAATCTCCTGCCGCATGTGTGTCTGCATCATCTTGTCCTCGAACGTTATTTTTCGCCGAGCGAAAGCTCGGCCACGAAATCATAGGCATCGCCCCGATATAGGGACCGCGTCAGCTCGACGACACGGCCGGACGCCAGATAGGATACGCGCTCGATGGACAGGCCGGCCGCTCCGATCGGCACCGCCAAAAGCCCCGCATCCGGGTCTTTCATATTGCAGGCTGATATTCGCTGGATGGCGCGCACGGGGCGGGCGTTCTTCTTTTCCAGCTCCGCATAAAGAGAGTTGGTGACGACCGAAGGGTCCGGGAGGAACTCGACGGAAATACTGGCCCGCTCAATGGCAAGCGGCATGTCGTCCGCAATGCGAAGACGGCCGAGACGGGCGACCTTGGTTCCTGGGGCCAGCCCCAGCATCATCATTTCTTCCGGAGAGGGGTGGAAAAGCCCGCGCTCCAGCCATTCCGACCTCGTCACCAGGCCGCGTCGGGCCATATCCTCCGTGAACGATGTCAGTCGGGTTAGCGGTTGTTCGACGCGTGACAACGGTTTGGCCACGAACGTGCCCGAGCCATGCTTGCGGGTAAGCAATCCGTCCTTGACGAGGTCGTCCACGGCCTTGCGGACGGTGACGCGACTGACATTGGCGTAGTCGGCAAGATCGCGTTCCGCCGGCAGTGCGTCTCCATGGCCAAGCCTGCCGGTACGGATCGCATCTTCCAGGCTTTGCCGCAGCTTCATGTAGAGCGGCCCCGTCCCGGCTGACTGCAGGCCGTCGAGCGGAAGGATCGTGGCAAGCGTCTCGTTCATACGCGCACCTCCGCCGCGTGGCCATGGGTCTTGACGGCAAGTGCGACAGCGCCCGTAAGGGCGTCCGCAAGCGGTTCGGATAGTCGCGACCGGTGCCGTTCCGCAAGATACTGCGGATAAAGCGGCGCCAGCCCGCCCAGCAGGCAGAGCCGGCCCCTTCCTTTGGTGATGGCATTCACTGCATCGAGCGCCTGGTCTATGTCCGAGGCCCCCGTCTCCAGTATGCGTATTGCCGCTTCGTCGCCCCGCCCCGCGAATTCGAACACTTTTGGCGTATGGCGGCCGAAGTCGCCAGGTTTGGCAAGGCGCGCGAAGTCGACGATATTTTCCGGATTGTCGCCGAACTCCGCGAGGATCGCCTTCGAGAACTCTGTCATCGGGTGAATCCGATCGTAGGCGAGCAGGCTCTCCTGCAGTGCGAGCTGGCCCAGACGTGCACCGCTGCCGAGATCGCTGACCTGAAATCCCCAGCCTGCGACGGAGCGAAGCACTCCTTCATGCCGGGTGATGTAAACCGTGCCTGTACCGACTATGCCGATCGCGCCGTCATCGTCTCCAATCGCGCCTTGCAAGGCGATGACGCCGTCGGAAACGATATCCGCCTTCTTGAAGGGCAGGCGGCCCTGGACGTAGCTAACCGCGTCGCCGACATTGTTGCCGGCAAGGCCGAGGGTGGCGGCAACGGAAGCGAGATCGGGGACAAGTCCCGCATTCTCGAACGCGAACCGCGCGGCTTCCGTGATGTGATTGAGCGCGGTATCGGGATCGGTCAAAATGTTGGAGGCGCCGCTTTTCCCGCGCCCGATGATCTCGCCTGCACCGTTGGCCAATGCCGCACGGCAGCTCGTTCCTCCACCGTCGATTCCGATAAAATAGTCGCCCATGGATACCTCCGTAACTGATGATACCAAAAAAATACCATTAACCAAGGCCATTTCGGAATTTTTCGGAGCCACCGCCACATATCATTGAAATAAAGCCGTTTTTTACAAGTTCATTCAAAGGGTGAGCCTCTTTCTTCATAAAAGTTAATTTTCCTTCTGGACAATTGGTATTTTTTTGGCATCATTTTGGCAGAGGGAGAAACCGGATGAGCAGTAACGCCACCGAAGCCAGGCATGGGAAGGCAGAAGGGCTCGATACGCGTGAGCCTGCTGAGATCCTGCGCCTTCTGGCGGCCGGCCAGCAGCAGGCGGCGAAGGCCGTCGATGATGCCATTCCCGCCATTGCTCAGGCTGCGGATATTGTTGCGTCGACCTTGAGGTCCGGAGGCAAGCTTGTTTATGCGGGCGCCGGCAGTTCCGGCTTGATGGCCATGGCCGACGCGCTTGAGCTGCCGGGCACCTATGGTATCCCGCGCGAGCAGATCGTGCTTCTGCTCGCCGGCGGCATATCGAGTCTCACCGATATGGAAGGCGCGCCGGAAGACGACGTTGCGCTTGCGGAAAAGGACGCTGCGGTCATAGGTTCGGGCGATTGCGTCATTGCTGTTTCGGCAAGCGGTTCGACCCCTTATGCGTGCGCGGTTGCCGACATTGCCCACAGGCGCGGAACCAGGATTGTCGCCATGGCCAACAACGCGGGCGCTGAGCTTTTCAAAAGAGCCGATGTCGCGATCCTGCTGGAGACGCCGCCGGAAGTGGTGGCCGGCTCGACGCGCATGGGTGCTGGCACCGCCCAGAAAATGGCCTTCAACATGCTCTCGACGCTCGCTGCGGTGAAGCTCGGCCATGTTCATGACGGTCATATGGTCAACCTGCGCCCCGATAATGACAAGCTGCGCGCCCGCGCCGCGCGTATGGTGGCGGAGATCGCCGGCATCGATATGGACGAGGCGGGCATTTTGATGGGGTCTGCCCAGGGTTCGGTGAAGGTCGCGGTCCTGCTGGCCGCCGGCGCTCCCGGCACCGAAGTCGCGAAGGCGCTGCTCGCCCGCTCAGGCGAGGTGCTGCGTGTCGCGCTGAGCGAACTGCAGGCAAATAAGAGTTCCATGAAGCGCGCCTGAAGGCGCAAAAAAAGAGGGAGAACATCATGACCCGTATATTGAAAGGCATGCTTTTTGCCACGACCGTGCTCGCGCCTGCTGGCCTGGTTCACGCGGCGGATGCGCAGCTGACGATCGAAAGCTGGCGGAACGACGACTTGGCGATCTGGCACGAAAAGATCATTCCGGCTTTCCAGGCGAAGAACCCCGGTATCAAGGTGAGCTTCGCACCGATGGCGCCGACGGAATACAATTCCGCGGTCAACGCCAAGCTGGAAGCCGGTACCGCCGGCGACCTCATCACCTGCCGCCCGTTCGACCTCTCGCTCGCCATGTTCCAGAAGGGCCAGCTTGCTCCGCTGAGCGATCTGCCGGGCATGGAAAACTTCTCCGACGTGGCGAAGTCTGCCTGGACGACGGACGACGGCAAAACGACCTTCTGCGTGCCGATGGCTTCCGTCATCCACGGCTTCATCTACAACAAGAAGGCATTCGAGGAGGCCGGCGTTCAGGTCCCCAAGACGGAGGACGAGTTCTTCGCCATGCTCGAAAAGTTCAAGAAGGACGGCAACTACATCCCGCTCGCCATGGGCACCAAGGACCAGTGGGAAGCAGCGACGATGGGCTATTACAACATCGGCCCCAATTACTGGAAGGGCGAGGAAGGCCGCAAGGCGCTGATATCGGGCAAGGAAAAGCTCACCGATGCGCAATGGGTCGAGCCTTACAAGGCGCTGGCGAAGTGGAAGTCTTATCTGGGCGACGGTTTTGAAGCGCAAACCTACCCGGACAGCCAGAACCTCTTCACGCTCGGTCGTGCTGCGATCTATCCGGCTGGCTCCTGGGAAATCGCGCCGTTCAAGGCGCAGGCTGACTTCGAGATGGGCGCTTTCCCGCCACCGGTGAAGAAGGCCGGCGATACCTGCTACATCTCCGACCATAACGACATTGGGCTCGGCCTGAACGCCAAGGGCAAGAACCAGGAGGCCGCGAAGAAATTCCTGGCTTGGGTGGCCTCGCCAGAGTTCGCCGAACTCTATGCAAACTCGCTGCCGGGCTTCTTCAGCCTGAACTCCAAGCCGGTCAAGATGACCGATGGTCTGGCTCAGGAATTCGTATCCTGGCGCCAGAACTGCAAGACGACCATCCGTCCAAGCGCTGCGATCGTCGGCCGTGGGCAGCCGAACCTCGATCTGGAGATGTGGCGTGTTTCGGCGAACGTGATCAACGGCACCCAGACGCCGGAACAGGCCGCCGCCGAAACCCAGAAGGGTCTCGACAGCTGGTACAAGCCGGCCAAGTGAGCTGAAGGCGCCCTCTTCGAAAGAAGCGCTTCATCCCAACCCTCTCCCTGCAAGCCGGGGGAGGGAATGGACCCTGCTCGACCACGACGTCGAGGAAGTTGCCGCAGAACACGGCCTTATCTCCAATAGACGGGGAGAAGGTTGCTGTAGCTGGATGTAAGCATGCCATAACCTTTCCGCCGACACCCTATGAACACTTGGAACCGAGCCATGAGCGATACCGAAATTGCCGATATCGAAGCGGCTCCTGTCAAACGGTCGACCCGCTGGCACATCGCCGTTTTTCTGGCGCCGGCCTTTCTCGTCTATACGGCCGTAATGATCCTGCCTCTGATCGAGACCCTGCGCCTGTCGCTGTTCAACATGGTCGAGGGCCAGCTCGCCTTCGTGGGTCTCAACAATTTCAAGGTGCTCTTCAGCGATCCGCGGCTTTCCGCCGACTTTTGGAATGCACTGAGCAACAACGTCGTCTTCTTCATCATCCATATGCTGGTGCAGAACCCGGTCGGCATCGCGATCGCCGCCATGCTGTCGGTACCGAATTTGCGCTTCGCCGCTTTCTACCGCTCGGCAATCTTCGTGCCGACGCTGCTGTCCTTCGTTATCGTCGGCTTCATCTGGAAACTCATCCTTTCGCCGATCTGGGGTATTGCGCCGGGCCTGATGGACCTTGTCGGCCTTAAATCCTTCTTCGCGCCCTGGCTCGGCAAACCGGATACTGCGCTGCTCGCGGTCTCCCTCATCTCGGTCTGGCAATATGTCGGTATCCCTATGATGCTGATCTATGCGGCGCTCCTGAATATTCCCGATGAAGTTCTGGAAGCGGCCGAATGCGACGGCATCACCGGCTGGAGCCAGTTCTGGAAGATCAAGCTGCCGCTTATCCTGCCTTCGATCGGCATCGTCTCGGTGCTGACTTTCGTCGGCAATTTCAACGCCTTCGACCTGATCTATACGGTGCAGGGCGCTCTCGCCGGGCCGAACGGCTCGACTGATATCCTGGGCACGCTCCTCTACCGTACCTTCTTCGGTTTCCAGAACCAGATGGGAGACCGCTCCATGGGCGCCACCATCGCCGCCGTGATGTTCCTCATCATCCTGGCCGGCGTATCCCTTTACCTTTTCGTCATCCAGCGGCGCATGCGTCGCTATCAATTCTAGGAGCGCAAAGATGTCGAAAGCCCGCGCCGCTCCGTTGCGCACCGCGCTCATCCACCTCGCGCTGATTGCCTATACCGTGGTTGCGCTTTTCCCGGTCTTCCTGACGGTCGTCAATTCGTTCAAGAGCCGCAACGCCATCTTCCGCGAGCCGATGGCCGTGCCGACGCCCTCGACCTTCAGTCTCGTCGGCTATGAGACGGTTCTGCAGCAGGGCGATTTCATCGGATATTTCCAGAACAGCCTTGTCGTCACGGTTGTCTCCATCGCTCTGGTCCTGCTGTTTGGCGCGATGGCCGCATTCGCCCTGTCTGAATACCGTTTCCGCGGAAACACGCTGCTCGGCCTCTATCTGGCGCTCGGCATCATGATCCCGATCCGCCTCGGCACGGTCGCGATCCTGCAGGGCATGGTGGCCGCCGGCCTCGTCAACACGCTGACCTCGCTGATCCTCGTCTACACCGCGCAAGGGCTGCCGCTCGCGATCTTCATCCTTTCGGAATTCATGCGCACCGTATCAGACGATCTGAAGAATGCCGGCCGGATCGATGGGCTTTCGGAATATGCGATCTTCTTCCGCCTTGTCCTGCCGCTGGTCAGGCCCGCCATGGCGACCGTCGCGGTCTTTACCATGATCCCGATCTGGAACGATCTCTGGTTCCCGTTGATCCTGGCTCCCGGCGAGGCCACCAAGACGGTCACGCTCGGCGCCCAGATGTTTATCGGCCAGTTCGTCACCAACTGGAATGCAGTGCTGTCGGCGCTGTCGCTGGCGATCCTGCCGGTCATGGTGCTTTACGTCATCTTCTCGCGGCAATTGATCCGCGGCATCACCTCGGGAGCCGTCAAGTGAACACATCCACTCCTCCTGTCCGCGTTGTCGTCGCAGGCCTCGGTAACATGGGCCGCAGCCATGCGCTCGCCTATCACAACAATCCGAGCTTCGAGATCGTCGGGCTCGTCAACCGTACGAAACGGGATTTGCCGACGGAGCTCGATGCCTATCCGGTCTTCTCGGATTTCGGGCAGGCACTCGATCAACTGAAGCCTGATTTATGCTCGATCAACACCTATTCGGACAGTCACGCGGACTATGCGGTCATGGCCTTTGAAGCCGGCTGCCACGTCTTCGTGGAAAAGCCTCTGGCGACCACCGTCGCCGATGCCGAGCGCGTCGTCGCGGCGGCGAAGAAGCATGGCCGCAAGCTGGTGATCGGTTATATCCTTCGCCACCATCCGTCCTGGATGCGGCTGATCGAGGAGGCGCGCAAGCTCGGTCCGCCTTTCGTCTTCCGCATGAACCTGAACCAGCAGTCGTCGGGCGAAAAATGGGACGTCCACAAGGCGCTGATGCAAACCACCTCGCCGATCGTCGATTGCGGCGTGCATTACGTCGATGTCATGTGCCAGATCACCGATGCCAGGCCGGTCGAGGTGCGCGGCATGGGCCTGCGCATGTCCGAAGAGATTGCGCCGGACATGTATAACTACGGCCATCTCCAGGTGATGTTCGAGGACGGTTCCGTCGGCTGGTACGAGGCGGGCTGGGGTCCAATGATGTCGGAGACGGCCTTCTTCGTGAAGGACGTCATGTCGCCCAGGGGATCGGTGTCGATCCTCGTCGATCATAAGGCCAAGTCCGACGACATCGACACGCATACCAAGACTTCGGTCATCCGTGTCCACACCGCCGAGACCGGCCCGGATGGCCGGTTTATTCGGCCGGATGAAGATCTTTCCATGTCCGGTGAGCCGGATCACCAGAAACTCTGCGATCTCGAACAGGCCTATGTTCTGAAAGCCATCCGAGGGGACATCGATCTCACCCGGCACATGGACGATGCCGTCCAGTCGCTCAGGATCTGCCTCGGGGCGGATGAGAGCGTACGCACCGGCAAGCCGATCCGTTTATAAGGAAAACGTACCTTGGGTTCTCTTGAGCTGAAATCCATCCGCAAGGCCTTTGGCACGCACGAGGTGCTGAAAGGCATCGACCTTGAGGTCAAGGACGGTGAGTTCGTCATCTTCGTCGGGCCGTCCGGCTGCGGCAAATCCACGCTCCTGCGGGTGATTGCCGGGCTTGAGGATGCCACCTCCGGCAGCGTGCGGATCGACGGTGCAGAAGTCGTCAACACGCCGCCGGCAAAGCGCGGCATCGCCATGGTCTTCCAGTCCTACGCGCTTTATCCCCACCTCAACGTCAAGGACAATATGGGTCTTGGCCTCAAGCAGGCGGGCACCGAAAGAGCGGAGATCGACACTCGCGTCGCCAAGGCGTCGGCCATGTTGTCGCTTGATCCCTATCTTGCCCGCCGACCGGCCGAATTGTCCGGCGGCCAGCGCCAGCGCGTTGCCATCGGCCGCGCCATCGTGCGCGAACCGAAGCTCTTCCTGTTCGACGAGCCGCTCTCGAACCTCGACGCGGCACTACGCGTCCAGACGCGGCTGGAAATCGCCGGCCTTCACCGGCGGCTGAAGGCGACAATGATCTACGTCACCCACGACCAGGTCGAGGCTATGACATTGGCCGACAAGATCGTCGTGCTGAATGCCGGCGCGATCGAGCAGATCGGCTCGCCGATGGAGCTTTACAACAGGCCGGCCAACATCTTCGTTGCCGGGTTCATCGGCTCGCCGCAGATGAATTTTATCCCCGCAGAAAAACTCGGTCAGTCCGGCGCGAAAACGATCGGTGTCCGTCCTGAGCACATCGCCCTGTCCCGCGAAAACGGCGCCTGGAAAGGCAGGGTGATTCACGTGGAGCACCTCGGCGCCGATACGATCGTTTATCTGGAAACGGAAGTGACGGGACTTCTGACCGTTCGACTGTTCGGCGAGCATCGTTATGCGCCCGATGACGTGGTTTATGCCACGCCGGACAAGGCGAGCCTTCATCGGTTTGACACGAACGATCGGGCGATTGCCTAATTCGCAGCCGGAAGCAGCCTGGCGCCGCCGGCAGCCTGAACCGCAAGGCTGCCGAAGCGGATGCCGGCACGCAAACAAGCCTCGTCAGAGGCCCCGCTCAGCCACGCATTGATGAAGCCCGCATTAAAAGCATCGCCTGCCCCCGTCGTATCGATAACCGGTACCGTCTCGGCTGGCTCATGCAGCACTTGGTCATTCGACATTGCCCATGCGCCCTTCGCGCCTCCCTTCACCACGACCGTCGAAAACGCAAGCGACAGTTTGCGGATCGCAGCTTGTGGATCGGCAGAGGCGGTGATCGCCTCTGCCTCTTCCAGGTTCGGCATGAACAGATCGACGTCTTCGCAGGCGCGGAGCAGGCCGCGATCGTAAATCAGCGTCGCGTCCCAACTGGGGTCGAGCGAGACGGTGAGGCCTCTTTCCTTAGCGCGGGAAACGAGATCCGGGATTTCGTGCAGCGTTGCGTATTCGGCGATGTGGAGGTGGCGCGCCTCTTCCCAGTCCAAGGCGGCGTCGAGCGTCGCCGGAAGGGCTTGTCCCGCACGGCGGGTCAAGAAGGCGCGGTCCTGCCCGACCACGGCCGCCACGGTCACTTGCGGTCCGGCGTCTTCCGAATGTTCGATGAACTGAAGGTCGACCCCGCTTTCACGTATCTGCGTTTCGACGCCCGCCGACAGAGAGTCCGTGCCGAGCCGGGCAGCGAGCGCCACCTTGCGCCCCGCATGGGCGAGATGCGCCGCAGCGATGAAGGCTCCGCCGCCGGCCGCGATCTCCATCCCGCTTGCAAAAAGCTCGCGCCCCAGCACCGGCAGGTGGTCGAGGCCAGTGAAGATAAGGTCGCAATAGATCCGCCCGATGCTGAGCACCGCGGATCTTGTCTCTGTATGCGTCATCATGAACGCTCCAGAAATTTCTCTGTGCTGGCATCGAAGAGGTAGAGGCCACCGGAAGCGGCGTCGCAGCTGAGCGTACTTCCGACGGCCGGCACGAACTTGTTTCGCGCGGTCGCAATGATTGAGGTTCCGGCAACATCCAGATGTACGAGCGTCTCCGGCCCCAGTGGCTCAACGGCTATCACGGTGCCGCGCAACCGGAATGCGGCAGGGGACACCTTATCATCGTCGGCAACGATCAGGTCGTGGGGCCGGATGCCGATCAGGACATCGCCGCCGTCCTGTGCCTCCACGCCGCTGCCGGTTCTCCTGCCACGCACGAGGTTCATCGAAGGGCTGCCGATAAAACGCGCGGTGAACACGTCGACGGGGCTTTCATAGAGCTCCGAGGGCGTTCCGACCTGAAGGATATTGCCGTCCTTCATCACGACGATCCGGTCGGCCATGGTCATGGCCTCGATTTGGTCATGCGTCACGTAAACGGTGGTTGTCTTCAACCGCTGGTGCAAGCGCTTGATCTCGATGCGCATCTGGGCGCGAAGCTGGGCGTCGAGGTTGGAAAGCGGTTCGTCGAACAGGAAAGCGGCAGGATCGCGGACCATGGCGCGGCCGATCGCGACGCGTTGCCGTTGGCCGCCGGAAAGCGCCGCAGGGCGTCGGTCGAGTAAGGCCTCGAGGCCGAGGATGTGGCCGGCCTCTTCGATTCTTCTGTTCTTCTCGGCCTTGCTGAATTTCGAGGTATAAAGCCCGAAGCCGATATTCTGGCGCACCGTCATATGCGGATAAATCGCATAGTTCTGGAATACCATCGCAATGTTGCGCTGCTTCGGTTCGCGTTCGTTGACCACCGCCTCGCCGATCTTCAGCGTGCCGCCGGAAATTTCTTCGAGCCCTGCAATCATTCGGAGCGTGGTCGATTTTCCACAGCCGGACGGACCGACGAAGACAATAAACTCACCGTCGGCGATCGAAAGGTCGATGCCCTTGACCGCCTCGACCTTGCCGTAGCTCTTCACGAGTTTCTCAAGTTCGATCGTTGCCATCAGCAGGCTCCCACGAGGGCGGTGAATTTTTCCTCGAGTTCGGCCGCGGCGGCTGCTTCATGCTCCGCCGCCTTCCTCGCATGCGCCTCGAAAGCGGAAAGTGTCTCGCGATAGCTGGTCAACGCCGCGTTCATCGGCGCGGTCGCGGGGCCGCCGAAGCGGGCGCGCACGGAAACGAAATGCTCCGGCGAGACGATCTCCCTGAACTTGACGAGATCGACCGAGGGCTTGCGGCCCGTGAGATGCTCAAACGCCTTCAGGAAGGGCTCGTATCCGTCATCGCTCAGGCTGCCCTTGGCGGCGACGACGCTCTTGGCGGTCGCGGCGGCAATCTCGTGCGCCTCGCGGAAGGAAAGGTCTTCGATCCTGACCAGGGAGTCCGCAAGCTCGGTGATGGTAATGCAGGACCGGCGGATGTTCTGGTCCACCCGTTCCGGATCGATGCTGATCTGGCTGATCAGCGCGGCAAGCAGGTCGAGCACACGGGCGGCGGAGGCGAAGGCCTCGTAGCCCATGCCTTGGGTCTCGCCCTCGCTGTCGTTCATGTCGGTGAAGGGCGTGTTGTGCATCACGTCGAGCACAGTCCGGGCTCGGCCCATCGTCTGGCTCGCGAGATGGCGAAGATGCTCGATCGGCACCGGATTGCGCTTCTGCGGCATGATCGAGGAAATCTGCACCAGCGCATTCGGCACGTAGATCTGGCCGACTTCGAAGCTCGTCCAGAACTGGAAATCCTGGATCAGTCGACCGAGATGCAGGAACATCAACTCGATCGCCGAATAGGTCGAAGTCGTATAATCGACGGCGGCGATGCAGGAATAGGAATTTCTGAGCGGCGCCGAGAAGCCGAGCAGTTCGGCGACACGGGCGCGGTCGATCGGGAAGCCGGACGTGGTGATCGCCGCAGCGCCCATCGGCGACAGATCGACGATCCGGCGGGCTTCGGCAAATCGTTCTATATCGCGGATCAGTACCTCGATCGCAGCGGAGAGATAATGTCCGAACGTGGTCGGCTGGGCCGGTTGGCCGTGGGTATAGGCGACGATCAAAGTCGCCTTCTCCCGCTCGGCGGCATCGATCATCGTGGCAAGCAGGCGTCGAGCTTTACCCATCAGCGCATCGATCCTGTCCTTGAGGCCGAGCTTGAAGAGCGTGTGGTCGATGTCGTTGCGCGAACGGGCCGTGTGCAGGCGCCCGGCGATATCAACGCCGATGCGGGCCTTCAGCTCCTTCTCAATGAGGAAAAAGAAATCTTCCACCTCGCCCGTATAAACGAGGGTCGAAGGATCGATTTCCCGATCGATCGCCACGAGCGCATCAGCGATCTTGGACGCAAGACTCTTCTCAAGGATGCCGGTTTCGACCAGCATGACGAGATGCGCGCGGTCGATCCGGCGGAAGCCGTCAACGTGATGGCTCTTGGCGCCGTCGAAGAGCGGCCGCAGCACCGTTTCCTTGTAGACCGGATCGGGGAACTTGCTGGTGTCGGAAAGGCGCGGGTTGATATCCGCCATGGTTTTATCCTTTCAGGCCTGCCAGCATCACACCGCGGACGATGTAGCGCTGCAGGACGAGGAAGACGAGAAGCGTGGGAAGGGTGGCGATTGCCGCACCTGTCATGATCATTTCCCACTGGATGGATTGCTCGACCGCGAAGCTCGAAAGTCCGACCGGCAACGTATAGAGTTCCTTGCTGGTGGTGACGATCAGCGGCCAGAAGAACGCCGTCCAGTTGCCGAGGAAGGTGAAGATCGCAAGCGCCGAAAGCGCCGGCGTCACCAGCGGTAGCGCCACTTTCCACCAGATTTGGAATTCATTGAGCCCGTCGACGCGCGCGGCTTCGATGAAATCGTTCGGCACAGTCTCGAAAAATTGCTTCATCAGGAAGGTGCCGAAGGCCGTCATCATGCCGGGAAACATGATGCCCCAATAGCTGTCCAGCCAGCCGAGCTGGCTCGACATTAGATACCACGGAATGACCAGCATCTCGGTCGGAATCATCAGCGTCGAGAGGATTGCGAGAAAGATGAAATAGCGGCCGCGAAACTGGAATTTCGCGAGCGTATAGCCGACCAGGCTGTCGAAGAAGCAGTTCGATAGGGTGACGATGACCGCAACCAGCGTGGAATTGAAGAACCAGCGCGTGAATCGGCCGTCGGCCAGTACGGTGATGTAATTCGTAAGTGTAGGCGCAGCCGGTACAAGGCGCAGGTCGTAGACCTGATCGGCCGTCTTGAAGGATGTCGAGAACATGAAGGCAAGTGGCGAGACCATGATGAGGCCGCCGATCAGAAGCAATGTCCAGGCGATGATCCGGCCAGGTCGGATGTTGGAATGGAAAAAGGCTGGCGCTTCGCTCATTTCTTGTCCCTCAGGATGAAGAGCTGCAGCAACGAAACCACTAGCAGAATGGTGAACAGAACAACGGTCTGTGCGGCCGCATATCCCATGGCGTAGGAGTTGAAGGCGGTCTGGTAGATCATCAGCACTAGCGGCTTGGTCGATCCGAGCGGCCCGCCGGGATCGTTGGTGGTCATGTTGTAGACCTGATCGAAGATGCGCAGGAAACCGATCGACGAGAAGACCACCAGGAAGACGGTGGTGGGCTTCAGGAGCGGCAGGGTGATCTTGCGCAGGATTGCCCATTCGCCGAGCCCATCGATGCGGGCAGCCTCATAGAAAGTAGTCGGAATGGCGCGTAGTCCGGCCATGAAGATGATGATTTGGAAGCCGAGGCCCGCCCATATGGCCGTTACCATGATCGAAAACAGCGCCTGGTCCACCGAGCGGATAAAGGGCTGTTGCGGGATGCCAAGCATGCCGAAGACGTCGTTGATCACGCCGATCGGCGGCGGTTGGTAGAACCAGCGCCAGACCCAGGCCATGGCCGCGGCAGTTGTAAGGTAGGGCAGGAAATAAAGCGCCCGGATGAAGCCGTGTAGAAGGCGAACGCGATCGAGAAAAAAGGCGATGACGAAGGCCAGAACCAGGCTGATAGGAGTGCCGACGATCAGATAGGTGAAGGTATTTTTGAACACCTTCCAGAACTGCGGATCCTTGAACAGCTTCACGTAATTCGCGGCGCCGATGAACTTCGCGGGGCGGAGCAGGTCCCAATTGGTAAACGACAGGTAGAAGGCTTGGAATGTCGGATAAAAGCGGATCACTGTGTAGAAGAGGATCGGCAGCGCCAGAAATCCCCAAACCCAGAGCAGCCGCTTCGTCCGCATGGAAATGCGGTCTCCAAAGGATCTGCCGGGACGGTCGGATGCCGCCCCCCGTTGTTCGATCGCTGCCATGATTGGCTCCGCCGGTTATGGCTTAGCCGCGTCGATGATTTCCTGTTCGGCTTCTGCCGCCTGCTTGATGGAGTCCTTGACGGACTGGCCTTCGAGCAGGACGCGGTTCGCCATATCGATGGCGTTCTGGCGCTGGGCGGCTTCATCCTTGAACAGCGTGGTGTGAGCGTATTCCAGGCCTTTCAGGAAAGGCCCATAGACGGGGTCTTTCAGATTGGCTTCGGTGAGCGCCGCTGAACGCCTTGCCGGCAATTCGCCGACTGTCTTTAGCCAGATCTCCATCGCGGCAGGCGAGGTGATATAGGCCAGAAACTTCTTGGAAGCCTCCAGCTCTTCGCCCTTGGTCTTGGAGCTGATGCCGTTGGCGAAGTAGCTCGCATAGTTGGAACGAACGCCCTGGGCATTGGCCGGAAGTTCGGTCACGCCCCATTCGAAGTCCTTGATGGTCTTGAACGAGCCGAGGCGGAAAGTGCCGTCGATCGTCATGCCGGCCTTGCCGCCGCGAAATGCAGCCTGGCCCTCGTCCATGAAGCCGGCCTGTCCGATCTTCTTTTCGAGTTGAAGACTGGTATAGAACGTCAGCGCCTTGATGCCGGCTTCGCTATCATAGGCAACTTTCGCGTCGTTGTCCGTGTAGGGGGTGCCGCCAAACTGGCGGATCAGCACTTCGCGCCACCATTGGTGGTCCTGCCCGCCCATATCGAGTGTCGAGCCTGCAACGGTAAGGTTGCCCGAGGCATCATGCTTGGCGATCTTTTCGGCTGCGGCGACGAACTCATCGAGCGTCTTCGGCGGGTTCGCAGGATCGAGGCCGGCTTCCGTGAAGAGCTTCTTGTTGTAGAAAAGTGCAAGCGAGCGCACCGCGGTGGGCAAACCGTAATAATCCTCACCGCGCTTCATGGCGCTGACGATCGGGAAGAATTCGCTCTCGATCTTGTCGTGCGGGAACATATTGGTCGGCAGCGGCTGCAGAAGTTGGCCGGATACGAACTTGTCGAGCCAGCCGTAGAAGAGCTGCATGACGTCCGGACCTTGACCCGCCATGTTGGCGGCGATCACCCGGGTCTGATAATCGGCATAAGGGAAGGTGACCTGTTTGACGGTGATGCCCGGATTGGCCTTCTGGAACTCGGCGATGAGCTGGTCCATCGCCTTCACGCGCGTCTCGAAGACATACTGCCAATATTCGATCTCGACCGCTTGCGCGGCATTGAATGCAAATGTGCTGAATCCGGCGACGAGACCGGCGAACAAAGTTGCCTTGCGCATGTGAGCCTCCGTTTACCCCGCCGGATCTCCCGGTCTTTAGGGCCGATTGTTCCCTGCATTCCACCGTCGATTGACGTTGGACGCCTTGCCGATCTGCGAAAAGATGCTTCCGCCGAAGTGCTGCGGCTCGGTGCCGCAACTCCCTTACGGTTTCCCGCCCGGCATCGTTTGTCAATAAGATAATTTACTTGAATTATTGTATTGCCCCCTGCCGCCCTGCGGCGTTATGAATTTCCCTCGAACCAAGGACGGGCGAGATGACCATACACACGATCGGCACCCATCCGGTGGCCATCGGGAAGAACCCCGAACGAAGCCGCGATCACAACCGGCGCGTTGTGCTGGATGTGGTGAGGCGGCATGGTTCCCTCGGTCGCGCCCACATTGCAAAGCTCACCCGTCTCACACCGCAGGCGGTCGCTAATATCGTGGATGAGCTGGCGAGCGAGGGCTTGCTGATGGAAATGGGGCGCCTGCGGTCCGGCCGGGGTCAACCGCCGGTTCAGTTCGCCGTCAACCCCGAAGGCGGTGCCACGATCGGCGTGGAAATCGCCACCGACCATATGGTGACCGTGGCGCTCGACCTCTCCGGAAAACTCCGGGCAAGGCGCATCGTGTCGCTTCGGGATGCGACACCGGAGCACATTCTTCCCGCATTTGCGGACGAGCTTTCCACCGTCAGTCGATCGGTCGGCGCAAAGCTCCTGGGCACGGGCGTCGTCATGCCGGGTCCTTTCGGGATCGACGGCATGACATCGGTTGGTCCAACCACGCTGCCGGGCTGGGCAGGCCTGGACGCGGCACAATCACTGAGCGAGGCTTGCGGCCATACGGTGCTCATAGAGAACGATGCCACGGCCGCGGCAGTCGGCGAACGGCTTTTCGGGGCAGGCCTTGCGATCTCCAATTTCGGCATGATCTATTTTGGCGTCGGCATTGGCTTGGGAATCATTCAGGATGGCGCGCCCTATCGCGGTGCCTTCGGCAATGCAGGTGAAATTGGCCACGTCACGGTCGTGCCGAAAGGCAAGCCTTGCCCTTCCTGTGGCCAGCTCGGGTGCCTGGAGGGTTATGCTTCCGTCTATGTGCTGAAGGAAAAGCTCAGCTGTGCCGGCCTTCCGGATTGCGGCTTTTCCGACATCGAGAAATTGCATGCCGAACGGCATCCCGTCATCGAGGAATGGATTGACGAGGCAGCCACCTATCTCGGTCCGATGGTTGCAATGCTCGAAAACATCCTTGATCCGCAGACCGTGATCCTCGGGGGGGCGCTGCCGGACGCCGTCATCGGCGATATCATCGGCCGCATGGGCAATCTCCCCACCTCGGTCGCTAGTCGGCGCCAGCGAGACCTGCCGCGTGTCTTGCGCGGCCAGACCGGACAACTGACCGCCGCACTCGGCGCGGCAGCACTTCCGCTCTTCGATGTGGTGACGCCCAAGCTCGAAACCTCACATGCCGTGCTTGCCGATATTCCTACCTGATATTTTTGGAGAACTTTCATGCTGACCGCTCGGGAACGCATCGAACGGCAAATGGCCGACCCCTCGCTCGTGCGGCTTCATCGGAGGCTTTCGCGTCTGAAATCGACGGTCACGGTAATGAATACCGGTGCCCATCCGGACGACGAGCAGAACGGGATGCTCGCCTGGTTCCGTTTTGGCCTTGGCATGCGGGTCATCGTCGCCTGCTCGACGCGTGGGGAGGGTGGACAGAATGCGCTGGGACCGGAACGCCTCGGCCCGCTTGGCGTGTTGCGTTCCCGCGAATTGGAAGAGGCGGCCCGGGTCATTGACGCCGATATATCCTGGCTCGGCCACGGCCCCTGCGACCCGGTGCACGATTTCGGTTTTTCCAAGGATGGCGACGGGACCTTCACGCGCTGGGGTGAGGCGCGAACCGTGGAACGGCTGGTGCGAGCCTATCGCATGGAGCGGCCAGACATCGTCATCCCGACCTTCCTCGACGTGCCCGGCCAGCACGGCCACCACCGCGCCATGACCCGCGCCGCCGAGACGGCGATTGCGCTCGCCGCGGACCCGAATGCTTATCCTGAGCATATCGAGGAAGGCTTGAAACCATGGAGGGGCGCGAAATATTATCTACCTGCCTGGTCCGGTGGGGGTAATACCTATGACGACGAGGTACCGCCGCCGGATACGACGGTGACGGTTCATGCGGAGGGTCGCGATCCGGCGACTGGCGTGGAATACGACCGAATCGGCGAATGGTCGCGTTATTACCACGCCTCCCAGGGCATGGGGCATTGGCCGAAACAGGCGGAAAGGGAGTGGCCCCTGCATCTGAAACTCTCCGTCGGGGGGGCGAAGGCGGAGCAGTCGGTCCTTCAGGGTCTGCCGGCCTCGCTGACCGTGCTTTCGGATTTTCCGGGCCTTGCGGCAAATACGAAGAATGCACTGTGCTCAGCCGATCAGGCTACCGCGGTGGCTATGGCGGCGTTCCCGGATCGTGATGCGATCATTGCGGCGCTGACCGAGGCCGCCGGTTGGCTGGAGATCGTCGCGTCCATGGCATCAGAGGAGTTTATGGCCCTGCATGGTCATCGCATCGCGCGCAAGCAGGCCGAAGTTGATGCCGCGATCCTCGATGCCGCGGCGATCTTCGAACGCGCTTATGCCGATCCCTCAGCCATTTCCCCCGGCGGCGCTGCGGCGCTCACCGTGGAGCTTGGCGAAGGCGCTTCGAACCACAAGGTCGATGTCGCCCCGGTTCTCCCCGCCGGCGTATCGTCCGCCGTCCAGTCGCTCGCCCAAGACCGCGTATTCGCTCTGACCGCGGCATCGGACGCGCCGCTCTCCGGCCTCTACCTGCCCGCCTGGTCGGCTCTCGGCGGCAATGGCCATGCGCATGTAAAAATCTCGGCCGAGATCGGCAAACGTTTGGTCTCCGGCACATTCGACCTCGAAGAGCCGTTTGCCGTGACGCCCGCCCAGTCGCTGACCCTGCTGCCGGATGCGCTGCTCGTACCCCTCGGCACGAAGCAGACCGAATGGCCGATCAAGGCCAACGTGTCCGGCGTTAACGCGCCGGTCTCCTTCAAGACGCCTGCCGGCTGGGTGATGAAAAAAAACGATGACGGCTGGACGGTCTCTCCGACCGATGCGGCCAAGCCCGGTATCGTCGAGCTCGAACCGCAGATCGGCGGCGGCCCGGCCTTCCAAGTCACGCCGATCGCCTACCGCCATATCGGTCGCACCAGCTTTCGCGCCCCTGCCGCCCTGAAGATCCTGTCGCTCGATCTGAAGCTGCCCCAAGGCGCCCGCATCGGTTATGTCGGCGGCGGTGCCGATCGCGTCGGTCTGTGGCTCGCCCGCATGGGCCTCGACGTAACCGAACTCGACGCTCAGGCGCTAAGCAGTGATCTGTCGCGCTTCACCACCATCGTCGTCGGCATCTTCGCCTTCGGCCTCCGCAAGGACCTTGCAGCTGCGACCCAACGCCTGCACCGCTTCGTCGAAGAAGGCGGCCACCTCGTCACCCTCTATCACCGTCCGACGGACGGCTGGGGCCCGAATGAGACGCCGGTCCGCCGTATCGAAATCGGCTCGCCGTCGCTGCGCTGGCGCGTCACCGATCCAAAGGCGGAAGTCACCGTGCTTGCACCCGACCATCTGCTGCTCAAGGGACCGAACATGATTGGCCAGCAGGACTGGCAGGGGTGGGACAAGGAGCGCGGCCTCTATTTCGTCTCCCGCTGGGATGATGCCTACGAACCGCTTCTGGCCATGCACGATGTCCACGAACAGCCGCTGAAGGGTGCGCTGATCTCCGGCGCCATCGGCGAGGGCCGCCATACCCATACAAGCCTGGTGCTGCATCACCAGCTCGAAAAGCTCGTGCCAGGCGCCTTCCGGCTGATGGCGAACCTCGTGCAGCCGGCGTGACGACGGAACACGCGCCGGAAGCGGAAAGCGAGCAGGCCTCGAACGCCCGCATCGGCATCGGCTGGCTGCTTCTCGACATGACGCTGGTCTCCGGCGGCATGACGGCGCTGGTAAAGGCGCAAGGAGCGACCTATCCCGCCTTCCAGCTCGTTTTCATCCGGGCGATGATCGGGCTGTTGTTCATCCTGCCGCTGATCTGGCGGCACCGCGCCGAAATGCGCCGCGTCAAGCACCCGTGGCGCAACATTTTTCGTATCTCCTGCAATGCGGTGGCGCTGACCAGCAATTTCTTCGCCATCACCATGCTGCCGCTCGCCATGGTCAATGCCGTCGGCTTCTCCCGACCGCTGATCACAATGGCCATGGCCGTCGCCATGCTCGGCGAAACGGTGAGCCGCATCCGCTGGCTCGGCGCCGGCCTTGCTTTCGTCGGCGTGCTGATCGTCATGGCGCCCGGCACGTCGAGTTTCGAGGTCGAAGTGCTGGTCGTACTGGTCTCGGTCGTCTTCGGCTCACTGGCGATTATTCAAACCCGCGCGCTCAAGGACGAGAACACCACGGTCATGATGGTCTTCTACACGGTTGGCCTTACGGTCATCACGGCCGTTCCGGCGGTCTTCACCTGGCAGCCAGTTTTGCCCTTGGACTGGATCCCACTGCTTGGCATCGGCTTCCTTGCCCAGCTCGGACAATATTGTTTCCTGCGAGCCTATCGGATCGCCGATGCGAGCGTGCTTGCGCCCGTCGGTTACCTCTCGATCGTCTTCGTCACCGTCACGGGTTATGTCTTCTTCGGTGAGGTGCCGGAGGTGAGGGTGGTGATCGGCGTGATCATCATCCTGGCGGCGCTCCAAGGGACTTCTTGGCTCGACCGGCGTCACGGCCGCTCCTGGAGACATCCTTAAGCAAGGGCCCCCTGAGCAAAGGGATGTGATGCGATGTGAACGACGTCGGACTATAATTGCCGAACTTTCTCCATCTGCGCGCGTTATTGCGGTGACAGGAGGCGTTCATGGTCGCTCTAATGTCCGTTTTGGCAATCGTTGCCGTTCTGGCCGGCATATTCGCAACCCTCATCCGGCAGATGGCCGTCGCGCGTCGCCGGCAATATCTGGACGAGGTCGCCGCCGACAGCTCGGCCTGCACGAGCCTGCCGGAGTTGGAGCAGAGGGCCGAACGTCAAAAGGCACATCCCAGCCGTCCAACAATGATCTCCCGCAAGCGCGTCCATAACCGGCTGGCCCGTCACCCGCACACCAGTTTGATAACGAGGTAGCGCGGCGCCGAGCAGGCGCCGTGGCCCGGTCGATCAACAACTATATGTAGGGATTAGGTTTGGTGGAGCTAAGCGGGATCGAACCGCTGACCTCTTGCATGCCATGCAAGCGCTCTCCCAGCTGAGCTATAGCCCCATCAGGGTGGTCCGGCATCTTCCGGTCCTGGGAACTCCGAGGCGGTTGGGCCTAGCGGAGTGGCGGCTTATTACTTCCCGTTTACGGAGAGTGCAAGCCGAAAATTTCGAGCCCGGCAATTTTTATGGATTTGCCGGGCTTTATCATGGTTGACGATCAGACTTCGTCGTCGTCGCCGGTCACGCCGATGATGCCGGACATATCGTCGTCTTCATCGTCTTCGTCGGCTTCCAGGAAGGTGTCGTCGTCGTCATCGCCGAGATCCACGTCGTCATCGCCGATGTCGGGCAGATCGTCGCCGCCGGCGGCTTCGTCGCCCTCTTCGAGAGAGACGAGTTCGACTTCCGGATTTTCGGTATCGACTTCCTGAACGTCCTCTTCCTCGGCCTGTTCCATCTTCTTGGCCACGCTGTTTTCTTCGAAGAAGGACAGCGGCCAGGACTTGCCGGTATAGGGGGATACCACGGGATCGCGGTTCAGGTCGTAGAATTTCTTGCCGGTATCGGGGTCGGTGCGCTTGGTTCCGAGTTCCGCTTTTGCCACAGTCAGAGCCTCATGAGGATGGCCGAATAGATCGGCTCGCCGCCTGCGCGGCTTCTATTGGGTGAAAAATCTAAGCCGGTCCCCATAAGGCCTGTGCCCTTTGATGTCAAAGACAAACTTTCATGCGTCCCATCAATGCGCCGCAGGTGATCGCCGGGATGGTTTGTGATATGGACACGCCTGCCATTGAAGGAGCCGTCCGATGTACCAGCCGCCACATTTCAGGGAAGAGGATCTCGCGACCCAGCATGCCCTGATCCGCGCCCATCCGCTGGGTCTGCTGATTACCGCCGGCGCATCCGGCCTGCTCGCCAATCCCGTCCCGTTCCATCTCGATGCGGCAGCGTCGAAGAAGGGTACGCTCCGCCTGCATCTGGCCCGCGCCAACGGCCAGTGGAAGGATATCCGCGACGGTGCCTCCGTGCTCACCGTCTTCCAGGGCGCTGATTCCTACGTCACCCCGTCCTGGTACCAAACCAAGCGCGAGACCGGAAAGGTCGTGCCTACCTGGAACTATGCGACCGTACAGGCGAGGGGATCTGCCCGCATCGTCGAGGATGCCGACTGGCTGCTGTCCCAGATCAACGCCATCACCAGCCAGCACGAAGGCAACCGCGTGCTTCCTTGGTCCGTAAGCGACGCGCCGGAGGATTTCGTCCGCGCTCAGCTCAAGGGTATCGTCGGTGTCGAGATCGAGATCGCCGAGATCGAAGGCAAGTGGAAGGTGAGCCAGAACCGGCCCATCGCCGATCGCGAGGGCGTGGCGGCGGGGCTTGATGAAATTCCCGGACAGGGCGATATGGCGCAACTGGTTCGCCAGTACGGCGCCATGCGGAACGCCTGAAGCCAAGAGACGAGTGGGAATAATTGACGCCAGGAATGATCATCGCCATTGACGGCCCGGCGGCCGCTGGAAAAGGGACGCTGTCCCGCCGGATTGCGGACGCCTATGGCTTCCATCACCTCGATACCGGTCTGACCTACCGCGCCGCGGCCAAGGCGCTTCTCGATGCAGGCCTGCCGCTCGACGACGAGAAAATTGCGGAGAAGATGGCGCGCGAGGTGGAACTTGCCGGTCTCGATCGCGATGTATTGTCTGTCCATGCGATCGGTGAGGCGGCGTCGAAGATCGCCGTGATGCCGGCTGTCCGCCGGGCATTGGTCGAGGCGCAGCGCGCTTTTTCGCGACGGAAGCCCGGAACAGTGCTCGACGGTCGCGATATCGGCACCGTCGTCTGCCCCGAGGCGCCCGTGAAGTTTTACGTCACCGCCTCGCCGGAAGTGCGTGCAAGGCGCCGTTACGACGAGATCGTCGGCAGGGGGCAGTCCGCCGACTACGCGGAAATATTCGTGGACGTGAAGAAACGCGACGAGCGCGACATGGGCCGGGCTGACAGCCCCCTGAGGCCTGCCGAGGATGCGCACTTGCTTGATACCTCGGAAATGAGTATAGAGGCCGCGTTTCAGGCAGCGAAGGTCATCATCGACGCCGCACTGAAGAGGAATTGACGATGCAAGCCGGCTTTGGCCGGCTTCGTCCCTGAAAGACCGGAAAGTCTGGAGATCGGTCCCCGCGCCGGATTTGCCTCTTGAAACAGAGAGGCGGACCTGATGCCCAGGCATGAACAACACCAACCCCCGGCGCTTATGTGCCTTGAGAACAAGGCACTCTAGGAGATTTCATGGCAGTATCTAACCCCACGCGGGAGGACTTCGCAGCCCTCCTCGAAGAATCCTTTTCCAAGACCGATCTGGCCGAAGGCTATGTTGCCAAGGGCATTGTGACGGCGATCGAGAAGGATGTTGCGGTCGTTGACGTCGGCCTCAAGGTCGAAGGCCGCATCGCGCTGAAGGAATTTGGCGCCAAGGGCAAAGACGGTTCGCTGAAGGTCGGCGACGAAGTCGAAGTGTATGTCGAGCGCATCGAAAACGCTCTCGGCGAAGCGGTTCTTTCCCGTGAGAAGGCTCGCCGCGAAGAAAGCTGGGTCAAGCTCGAAGCCAAGTTCGAAGCTGGCGAACGTGTCGAAGGCGTCATCTTCAACCAGGTCAAGGGTGGCTTCACCGTCGATCTCGACGGCGCCGTTGCCTTCCTGCCGCGTTCGCAGGTCGACATCCGTCCGATCCGCGACGTTACCCCGCTCATGCACAACCCGCAGCCCTTCGAAATCCTCAAGATGGACAAGCGCCGCGGCAACATCGTTGTTTCGCGCCGCACGGTTCTCGAAGAGTCGCGTGCCGAGCAGCGTTCTGAAATCGTTCAGAACCTCGAAGAAGGCCAGGTTGTTGACGGCGTCGTCAAGAACATCACCGATTACGGTGCGTTCGTTGACCTCGGCGGCATCGACGGCCTGCTGCACGTCACCGACATGGCATGGCGCCGCGTCAACCATCCGTCGGAAATCCTGAACATCGGCCAGCAGGTCAAGGTTCAGATCATCCGCATCAACCAGGAAACCCACCGTATCTCGCTCGGCATGAAGCAGCTCGAGTCGGATCCGTGGGATGGCATCTCGGCCAAGTACCCGGTCGGCAAGAAGATTTCCGGCACCGTCACGAACATCACCGACTACGGTGCATTCGTCGAACTGGAGCCGGGCATCGAAGGCCTGATCCACATTTCCGAAATGTCCTGGACCAAGAAGAACGTACATCCCGGCAAGATCCTGTCCACGAGCCAGGAAGTCGACGTTGTCGTTCTCGAAGTCGATCCGTCCAAGCGCCGTATCTCGCTCGGCCTCAAGCAGACGCTGGAAAACCCGTGGCAGGCATTCGCCTACAGCCATCCGGCCGGCACTGAAGTTGAAGGCGAAGTCAAGAACAAGACCGAATTCGGCCTGTTCATCGGCCTCGAAGGCGATGTCGACGGCATGGTTCACCTCTCCGACCTCGACTGGAACCGTCCGGGCGAACAGGTTATCGAGGAGTACAACAAGGGCGACGTCGTCAAGGCTGTCGTTCTTGATGTGGACGTGGACAAGGAGCGCATCTCGCTCGGCATCAAGCAGCTCGGCCGTGATGCGGTCGGCGAAGCTGCCGCTTCCGGCGAACTGCGTAAGAACGCTGTCGTTTCGTGCGAAGTCATCGCCGTCAACGACGGTGGCGTCGAAGTGAAGCTCGTCAACCACGAAGACATCACCTCCTTCATCCGCCGCAACGACCTGGCACGCGATCGCGACGATCAGCGTCCGGAGCGTTTCTCGGTCGGCCAGGTTTTCGACGCCCGCGTCGTCAACTGGTCCAAGAAGGACCGCAAGGTGATGCTGTCGATCAAGGCTCTCGAGATCGCAGAAGAGAAGGAAGCCGTTGCTCAGTTCGGTTCGTCCGATAGCGGTGCTTCGCTTGGCGATATTCTCGGCGCGGCTCTGAAGAACCGCGGCAACAACGAGTAATCGACGCCTCTTAGAATATAAGAAGCCGCCGGATCGAAAGTCCGGCGGCTTTTTTATGCCCATTAATTGTCATCTCGTCCCGGGATGAATCCGAGGATCAGGCCCAGCCGGCCATACGCCAGTAAAGGTCGTTCGCTCGCCCTTCGTCCTCGGCATCGTCCCTGGGCTTATCGTCTTCGGCCTCTTCCTCCGTCTCACGGTCATCCTCGAAAGCCTGTTCGCCCGGCGAATGCTGCTGCTCGGCATCCTCGTCCGTTGCCGATACGGCGCGGGTCTTGCGCTCTTCGGGATCTCGCTCGCGTTCCTCTGGCGGATAAGGGACGTAGGGAAGCGGCACGCCGTCGCGGAAAACCTGTGGCTGTACCAATGGAAGTGACATTTGGTCGGCGATATCTGCCGCAGTATCGGCAGCTTGAGTGCTGGCGTTCGAAGGTGCGGCTGCCGGCTTGCCGGCAGGAGCAGCGTCTTCCCGGATCTCGGAAGTCCGGTTTGTCCGTCCGGCCGGGAACCCGCTGGCCGTCTCGTCCGCCTCGGCTGGAGATTGCGCTGAGATTTCGCTGTCGAGCAGCTCCTCCAATGCCTGTTGTTCGGGGGAAGGCTCGGCAGCAAGCGGTAGAAGCTTCAGAAGACCGGTATTGCCTTCAGCAAAGATTTCGGCAAGCCACCCTGTCACGGCTGCGGTTGATGTCCTGTCGCTGCGGGGCGTATCCGCGGGCGCCGGCTGCCTCGGATCTCTTTGGGAAAGTCGGGCGAGCGCTGGGCCGTCATAGAAGACAGGCACGGACCCGCGCCTGTCCCCCAGGGTTTCGGGCCGCGCGCTTGATTGAGGGCTTTCGGATCGCCGGCTACCCCTCGACACTGCGGCTTCTTCTTCCGGAAAGGGTGTCGCAAGATCGGGCGTATCGCCTTCGGCGGGCTCCAGCAGGATTTCCTGTTCAATCTCGGTGTCGGTATGGATGGCGAGGCTATCGCCGTCCGCAGGGGGCTGCCGGAGTTCCTCTGTCTCGGAAGCAAGCGCAGCCAGTCCCTCATGGACTTCGGCCGCATCGGCGTCGGGTTCCCCTGCGATCTGCGCGGATCCTTCCGGCCTGTCCGCCTCCGAACTTTGTAAGATGTCCGCCTCTGCAACCTCGGCAGCGCCCAGGGTCCCGTTTGCGTCATCCTGCGCTGTCCGTTGTTCCTCCGCTGCCGTTGATGTGGATGCCGGAGGTTCGGCAGGCACCTGTGCCGGAGCTGCTTGTTGCGGGAGCAGGCCGGGCGGCTGTTCGACGCCGGCGTTCTGCCGATAGGAACTCACCACCGCCCTGGCAGCGAGGTCGCGGTCGAGCAGCTGCGCAGCCTCCATCCGCATGGCGAAACGCGCTGCGTCCGGTCCGGCAGGGTTGTTGAGAATTTCCGCCAGCAAGCGAAGCGTGACGCCTTTGACGAGCTGATTGAGGATACGTTCCAGGGCCGCTCTCTCGGCGGGATTCATGGCCCTGACGGCTTCGGAAAGGCGTTGCGCATAATCGAGAAGAGCTTCCCCTTCGCGGCGGGGCAGCTTGATCAATTTGCCGATGGTTTCGGCGAAGACGGAGAAGCCCTGAGCGAGCTGAAGTTGAGCCGAGAGCGACAGGATGTCCAGGCGGCCACCGGACAAAGGTGCCGAGACGGGCGGATCGATATTGGGGGAACTGTTGGCGACGTCGATCCGCTGGCGCTGCAACGGCTGTTGCGATGGCGCGTGATAGTCGACGGATGAGCTTAACGCGGCACGAACCGGAGGCAGCATCGTCCCCTCCATGTCTGATTGCGACGACAGGGCAGCTCGGCGAAGCGGTTCTCGTGTTTTCGCAACGTAGCGGCGCTGCGACCGTAACGCCTCATGGCGTTTCCAATGCCGATATATGGAAGATAGTTTGAAGCTAAAGGGTTAACGTTTCGCTAACGATTCGACGATTTCATTCATGCGTGATGAATGAAATGATCCCAACCGATGCAATTGAGGGGAAATAAGGATTAGTTGAAGGTCACGCAGCCAACTTCTTTTTCAACAGTTCGTAAATGCCGATATCGTCGACATGAATGGACAGGATGTCGGCGGAGGTTTCGAGGGTCTTCTCGCTGATAGCCTCGAGGGCCGCATCGGCCGCAATTTCACTCGCGGGAGCCTCGTCCTTCAGAGCTTTGGTGGTGGAGGTGCTCTCCGCGTCGGCGGAATTTTCCCCCGTGTCTTCCACATCGGAATTGGCGATCTGCTCCGCCGCGGCGGCAAAAACGGCGAGCAGGGTGGTGTCATCCGTTCCCGTAGCGGGCTGGGAACTATCGCTATCGAGCTCTTCGGCAGTCTTGCCGTTTTTCTCCTCAATGAGGTCCTGGACTTTCTGAATGTCCTCGAGCTTCTTGCCGGCCTCTGCTGCCTCGATGTCTTCCGCTCGTTCTGCCCGGGTTTCCTGGTCCTCCACCCGCGTGGGATCGTAACCCTGGGGGCCGAGCTTCAGCTCTTCAAGCGTCTTCGGGTCCGCCACATCCTCAAGACGCTGAACAACCCTCTCGACCTCTGTGCCCAGTTTGCCGCCATTGGCTTTTCGTGTCAGGCCTTCCACCAATCGTGCGTTGGCGTCACCATAGGGGTTCTTGATCGCGGCGAGCAGGGTATCCATGGTGATACCCAGATCGTCCAGGCCAAGGTAATCCGCAAGCCCGCTGACCTCGTCCGGCATCATGGATTTGAGCGCGTCCTCCAGCGCCTTGCCGAGCCGGTAGGAGGAGCGTGCTTCCTCGGTATCGATACCGAGCTTGGCAGCCAGACGGTCGATGAGTTCGATCTTCAGTTCGTTTGGGTCGGTCCGATTGGCGCCGAAAAGTGCAGAAGCTATCTTTTCATTGGTGCGCTTGGCGTCCTCGCTGGCGCTGATGCGCGCTTCGGCGATCGGATCCCGCTCCTTGCCGGTGCGCTCCGCTTCCTCTTTCCTGCGCTGCTCCTCGACGCTTTCGAGCATCGACTGCATCACGTTGGTCGCGGCAAGCCCATAGCTCTGCTGGGTGGGAAGCAACATTGGCCGAGTCCGGTCTCGTTGGAAGATACACCGTCGGTGAAAATAGCTCTAGAGGGTTAACGAGAAGCTACCGATCCGGCGTGTGTTCCAACACTGCTGGCGGCCGCGGCTTCACGACAAGGGTTACCAGCACGAAGCTGACGAAGAGAAGCAGATACCAGGATCCGAGCTTTCCGAACGAGACCACATGCCAGGCCTTCTGCGTCGGGTAGATCCATGTGCCGGTGATCGTTCCGATATTTTCCGCCAACCACAGGAAGATCGATGAGAAGAACGCGGCAGCGACCAGCGGCATATGGAGTGTCGTCCGGTCGGTCGTGAAGTGGATGTTCACCCGTCGGAAGACGATCACCGTCATTGCGAAAAGCACGTACCGAATGTCGGGCAGATAGTGATGGCTGAAGAAGTTGATGTAGATCGCAAGTGCGAGCAGATATGTCTGCCACATGGGCGGGTAGTGCGTGAACCGCATGTCGAATACGCGGATCGTCCTGGCCATGAAGGAGCCTACCGAAGCGTACATGAAGCCGGAAAACAGCGGCACGCGGGCGATCTGGATGATCGAGGGTTCCGGATAGGCCCACGATCCCATCTGCACCTTGAATATTTCCATGACAGTGCCGGTGAGGTGATAGACCAGGATGACCTTGGCCTCATCCAGGCTTTCCATCTTGAGGCGCAGGAAAAGAACCTGGATTACCATGGCCGAAAGAAAGAGGAAGTCGTAACGATGAAGCGGCCATTCGGGCTGCCACGCGAGCTTCGTCAACAGGATCAGGCCAAGCATGATCGCGGCGAAGAGGCATGCCCATGCCTGTTTCAGCCCGAACAGTATGAATTCCGAAAGCCACCACGGAAGAGGGGCCAACGCCCGGCGGATGGCCAGCCGCAGCGGCTCGAGATAAGGACCGGTCTCGTGCTGCGGCCGGCGTTCTGGAACGTGCTGCTCCATCAGCTATGCGCGAAGATATCCGTTTCTTCCCAGCCCAGCAGATCCAGCTTGGCCCGCGTCGGCAGGAATTCGAAGCAGGCTTTGGCCAGTTCACTTCGGTTGTCGCGGATGAGCCGCTCGTTCAGCTTGTCGCGCAGTGCGTGCAGATGCAGCACGTCGGATGCGGCATATTCGAGTTGAGCCACGGACAATATCTCAGCGGCCCAGTCGGATTGCTGCTGCGCCTTGGAAACGTCGATATCGAGCAGTTCCTTGAGATTGTCCTTCAAGCCATGCCGGTCGGTATAGGTGCGCGTCAGCCTGGAGGCGATCTTGGTGCAGAAGACGGGTGTTGTCGTGACGCCGAACGTCTGGAAGAGGACGGCGATATCGAACCGGCCGTAGTGGAAGATCTTCTGGCGAACCGGATCCGCGAGCAGTGCGACGAGGTGGGGCGCCTCTGTCTGGCCGGCCGCTATGCGGATTACGTCTGCCGAACCGTCCCCAGGAGAGAGTTGTACGACGCAGAGGCGGTCGCGGCGGGGTACGAGGCCTAATGTTTCCGTGTCGATAGCAATTGATCCCGTATAACGGGCCGCGTCTGCCGGGGAAATATCTCCCTCGTGATATCGAATTTCCGCCATTGCTGCCTCCGTACGCCTTTCCGTTTCGTCGATTCGCTATACATCATGTTTTCGAGAGCGGCGCTACGATGTCCAGAGGCTCGGAGTGCAGCGGTTTCTTTCAAGGTTCGTGAGCGACAGTCTGGAGCAAGAGCAAATGCTCAGCTCTGCGTTAGGCGCATTGCTGCATTGCAACAAGATGACTTGGCGCACTTAAACGATTAGCCTATATCTTTGGTCATCGAGCGACGCACTCCTCCTCCCAGTGTCGCTTGGTACGGATCGACAACATCCTCCTCCTCCCAGTTGTTGATCAAGTTTAAAGCCTGGCGCACCTCCTCCCGCGCCAGGCTTTTTCATTTTCAGCCTCCCGCTTCCTTCGATCTCTTCCGGCTTGCCGTTTTCGCGCCTAAAGTAGCGACGTGATCGAGGCGAGGACTTCGTCATCGATATGGAGGCCGTGTTCAATCGCCTCGCGGCGGGCGTTCTGGCCCCGACGGCCTGGCAGGCGAACGCCCTCTTCCGAGACCATTTCTCTCGCCAGTTCAGCGATCCTTTCTCCGGCCGATGCGCTTCCGGCGGCCGGGTCGATGACAACAAGCATCTGGCCGACAGAAGGCGGTGAGCCCTTCTCTTCCATGAACGAGCTCGCCTCGAAGGAAAAGCTCGATCCGGTCAGCCCGGCTGCCAGGATTTCCACCATCAGCGCCAACGCTGCTCCCTTGGCGCCTCCGGAAGGTGCGATGAAGCCTTTTAATGCTTCATTCGGGTCCGTGGTGGGAATGCCCTTGGCGTCAAAAGCCCAGCCTTCGGGAATGGCCTCGCCTTTCTGCCGCGCAGCCATGATCTTGCCTGCCGCAACGGTGGAAAGCGCCAGATCGATGACCAGCGGATCGTCATTTGCGACGGGCGTCGCGAATGCGATCGGATTGGTGCCGAAGAGCCGCTTCTTTCCGCCCCAGGCGGCCATGGAAGCGGGGGCATTGGCAAACATCAGCGCTGTGAGGCCTTGCAGGGCAAAACGTTCCACCGTCAGCGCCATCACGCCGGCATGATGCGAGCGATGGATGAGGCCAAGGGCAATCCCTTGCTCTCTGGCTATCTCCGGGAGCCGCTCCACGGCGAGGTCGAAGGCCGGATAGGCGTAACCAAGGGCGGCATCGATCGTGAGCACCGCCGGCCGGGGGCGAGAAGCGGCACACTGAGCCTTCCCGTCCACCTTGCCGCTACGGGCTTGGCCCACATAGACGGGGACCCGCCGCAAGCCATGCCCGTATTGTCCAGCGGCTTCGGCATGCACCAGCGCATGCGCGACCGATGTGGCGGTTTCCGGCAGGACATCATTGGCTTCGAAGACGCGTTGGATCAGCGCTTCGGTTTCTTTTATGGTCAAGCGCATCAGTAGCAGATGATCCGGGAAATGGTGTCTAGTGCCTACTTCTCGAGGCACTGTATTTGCTGATCAAAGGAATTGGCAACACCGGCAGGCGGGGCCGGGATAGACGAAACTCTGCGGACAGCGGAAACTGCGTACTCATCCACAGATTCGTTTCCGGAGGGGCGGGTCAGCCTGACACTGGTGATGCTACCATTGGCGTCAAAATCAAATCTCACCCATGCTATCCCGAATTCCTCGCGCGGGCAGCGTCTCACAAAACGAGCGAGTCTCGCCTCTACACGAGATCTCCACTTCGCCGGCGAGACAGACGGCGCTATGGATCCGGTAGAGGTTTGGCTCGCGGCCGTCCGGTCGGACTCCTTGGCCTGAATCTTTGCCTCGGCCATTTCCTGACGCGCCTGCTGTTGCTGCCGCTTCGGCTTCTCAACCTTCTTGACCGGCTCCTTCTTCGGCTCAGGCTTCTTTGCCTCCTCCGGTTTTTCGGCCGGAGGCGGTTCGGGCCGCATCATTGGCAAAGGCACTTCGACATTTTCCAGCGCCGCGGTCATCTGCTGCTCGATGGGGTCGATCTCCTCGATCGGCTCCGGGATCGGCTCGGGAATGGTTTCGGTAACCTCGGGCGTAGGCTGTGGCTCCGGCAGAGGTTCCTCGATCACAGGTTCGGGGGGCGCGGGTTCAACCGGCTCCGCAATCTCCTGCGGCGGAAGCTCAACCGGTTCCGGAGCCTGTTCCACGGTTGGTTCCGGCGTTGGCTCGGGCTCGGGCTGAGGTTCCTCGACCGGCTCCACCTGCTCGCTCTCGACTATCTCTTGATCCCGAGTATCCGGCGAAATCTGTTCTTCTTCGGTTTTGACGGCTTCCGGCTCTGGCGCCAGCTCGATCATGATCGCAGCAGGCGGCGAGTTGTCGGCCGCCGCATCCGGCTCTTCCTTGAGCAGATAGGCTGCGCTGCCGACATGCACGGTGAGCATGATCAGCCCGGCGACAGCCCAGAGCGCCAGCTCGCCGACGCGTCCGCCAGGACCTGTCTGCGAGACGACGAGGCTCATGGATTGCCTCCCGCTGCGGGAGCGGTGGGCTGCGCCTGTGGAACTGCGACCGGCGCTTGCCCGTCGCCGGTCGGAGAAGCCGCCGGAGCTTGTGGCGCCGGCAGGGTTTCGAGACCGACCAGCGCGATCTTAAGATAGCCGGCATCGCGAAGCAGGTTCATGACCTCCATGAATTGGCCGTAGTCGACCGCCTTGTCGGCGCGCAGAAAGATGCGCGTGTCCTTGTTGCCTTCCGTCATCCGGTCGAGTGATGCAGCAAGCTGCTCGCGTGCCACTGCATCGTTGCCGATGTTGAGGCTAAGGTCTTCCTTGACCGTCAGATAAAGCGGTTCGTCCGGGCGCTCGGCAGGCTTGGCTGTGGAGGCTGGGAGATCGACATTGACGTCGACTGTCGCGAGCGGGGCGGCCACCATGAAGATGATCAGCAGGACCAGCATGACGTCGATGAACGGCGTCACGTTGATCTCGTGATTCTCGGAAAGCTCGTCGCCGTGATGTTCGCGGATGCCGCCGGCCATGATCGATCAGCCTCCAGCCACCAGTGACACGGGAACTTTGCGGCCTTCCGGAGGGATTTTTCGAAAGTCGAGATCGCGGCTGACCAGCCGTTCGACGCCGGCCGCAGCATCCGCCAGAAGCTGCCGGTAGCCCGTGATGGACCGCGCGAAGACGTTATAGATGACCACGGCCGGAATGGCGGCGACCAGGCCGATCGCGGTCGCGAGCAGAGCCTCGGCAATGCCCGGTGCGACGACCGCGAGATTGGTCGTGTTCGACTGAGAAATGCCGATGAAGGAGTTCATGATGCCCCAGACGGTGCCGAAGAGGCCGACGAACGGCGCAGTGGAGCCGATCGTCGCGAGTACGCCCGTACCGCGCGACATGCGGCGGCCCGCATAGGCTTCGATGCGCGACAGTGCCGATCCCACGCGTTCCTTCACGCCCTCGCCATGGACGTGGTCCAGCGCGGCTTCGGAAAGCTCCATCTCCTCGGCTGCCGCACGCAGCATGAGGGCGGCCGGGCCGCCACGGCTCCTGGCTGCGTTGACCGCCTCGGAAAGCGTGCGGGATGAGCGGATGGTCTTCAGCGTCCTGGCTGCACGGGCGCGCGCTCCGGCAAGCTCCAGCGTCTTGGCGAGCCACACGGTCCAGGTCACCAGCGAGGCGAAGGCAAGGCCGAGCATCACGCCTTTGACCACCCAGTCGGCTGCCATGAACATGCCCCAGGGAGAAAGGTCATGAGGCAGGTCCGGGCGGCGTTCGGGCTCCAGGAACTGGGTGAGCATATCGACCGGCTGTTGTGAAGCAGGTGCGGTGGGCGCAGTCCCGGCGGAGGTGGGTGCCTGAGTGGCAGGCGAGGCGGGCACGCCGGCCTCGGAAGCCGGCATGGCGGGAACTGGAGGGGTTTGGCTTGCGGTTGCCGGATCCGCGGGTGCTTGGGGCGGCGGCGCTGCCGTGGTTGCCTGCGAAGGTGCCGGCTGCGCCTGGGGCTCAGGGGCAGGAGTTTGCGCCATGCCGGTCGAAGCTGCCAGCACCAGCATCGCCAGCGTTAGGGGAAGCCGGCTCCTGTTCGGCTGGCGCGTGTGAAAAGCGAGCTTCAGGGTAACAGGCATGGCAGGCGGTACTCCGGACTGTTCGACAACGCGATCGGCGGAGGGCGAATCGGCGTCGCCACAAAGGGCACACCGGAAGCGGGCGACCATCGCCGCCTGACTTCGCGATTATGCTGCTATCCGATAATAAACATGACTAGAAATGGCAACTAATAAATCTTGAGAAAATCGATCTGAGGCAACAATTGCCGTCAGCGACCGATGAGACAGCAATCGCTGTGGACCGTTGTCCCATCGGGGTAGGTGGCGTTAAGTTGGAGATTATTGGTCCGCCGGTTGCTCCCGGCGGCCGCGCGGATGCCTTAACGTGCCAGCCAGCCGCCATCGACCGGCAGAACCACGCCATGGATGTAATCCGCTGCCGGTGACGCCAGAAAAACGGCCGCACCGCCAAGTTCTTCGGGCTGACCCCAGTGACCCGCGGGGATGCGGCCGAGAATGGCCGAATTGCGGTCGGGGTCATTGCGAAGCGCTTCGGTATTGTTGGTGGAGAAATAGCCCGGCGCAATGGCGTTCACATTGATACCCTTGCCGGCCCATTCGCAGGCGAGCAGGCGCGTCAGCCCGGCCAGGCCGCTCTTGGAGGCCGTATAGGAGGGAATACGAATGCCGCCCTGGAATGAGAGAAGCGAAGCGATATTGATGATCTTGCCGCTCTTGCCTTCGCTGATCAAACGACGCGCGAAAGCCTGGGAGAGGAAGAACACGGTTTTGAGGTTCACATCCATCACCGCATCCCAGTCCGCTTCGCTGAAATCGATTGCGTCGGCCCGGCGGATAATACCGGCGTTGTTGACGAGGATGTCGGCGCGGCCGGTCCAGGCAATCGTCTGGTCGATCACGTCCTGAACCGGTTCGATCGTCGAAAGGTCAGCCTTGATGGTGTGGCTTTTCCCGTCACCCGCGGCGGCGATGGCCGCTTCCGTCTCCGACATCGAGGATCGTCCCACCAGCGCCACGTCCGCTCCCGCGCCGGCGAGTGCTACGGCTATCGCCTGTCCAAGCCCCGTATTGGCGCCGGTGACGATTGCCGTCTTGCCGCTCAGATCGAATGAAACAGCCATGTCCTTCTCCTCAAAAGCCGGAAAATGCAGATACGGCCTGCTTACCGTTACGAGCGCTCCGGTAGAAGCTGAAAATTTTTGCCAGAGCCTCGGCCGGTGCCGTCAAGGGCTCGAACTGGCATCTCTGAAAGGATTGATCCAGCGGCGGCGTATCGGGCCCGAATAAACAGCCTGTATCGATCTGCAGTCTCATCATAGGGAGAGGTCGCCGCGGCAGAAGACTCGGTGGTAGGCCCGCTTCGTCTGCTCTCCATAAGTCAGGCCGGCAGCTAGACGCTGCGACCAGTTCCTCAAGCGGCACCGAGTCCTCAAAATGCCAGAAGCCGCCCGTGAAGGTCACGGACGGCTCCTGAAATTGCTGAGGCTCGTTGCCGGGTGTCACAGCGTGCGCGTGACGTGCTCGACGCGGAAGCACTCGATGACGTCGCCGGCACGGATGTCTTCGTAGTTCTCGAAGGCCATACCGCATTCCTGGCCGACCGGCACTTCCGACACTTCGTCCTTGAAGCGCTTGAGCGTCTTGAGCTTGCCTTCGTGAATGACGACGTTGTCGCGCACGAGGCGTACGCCCGCACCGCGCTCGACCTTGCCTTCGGTGACACGGCAACCAGCGACCTTGCCGACCTTGGTGATGTTGAACACCTCCAGTATTTCGGCATTGCCGAGGAAGGTCTCGCGACGCTCCGGAGACAGCAGGCCCGACATCGCTGCCTTCACGTCATCCACCAGATCGTAGATGATGTTGTAGTAGCGGATTTCGATGCCCGAACGCTCGGCGAAGGCGCGCGCCTGTGCGTTGGCACGGACGTTGAAGCCGATGATCGCCGCATTGGATGCCTCGGCAAGCGAGATATCCGACTCGGTGATCCCGCCTGCACCCGAGTGAACGACACGGGCGCGGACTTCGTCCGTGCCGAGCTTGTCGAGCGCACCAATGATCGCTTCGATAGAGCCCTGCACGTCGCCCTTGATGACCAGCGGGAATTCCTTCAGGCCAGAGGCCTGCAGCTGCGTCATCATCTGCTCGAGCGATCCGCGCGAGCCGGACTGGCGTGCCGCGGCCTTGTCGCGGGCGAGACGCTGGCGGTATTCCGAGATCTCGCGGGCGCGGCCTTCGTTCTCCACGACGGCGAACTTGTCGCCTGCCGCCGGCGTGCCGGAAAGACCAAGCACTTCGACAGGCATGGCAGGACCGGCTTCCTTGACGTGTTCGCCCTTGTCGGTGACGAGCGCCCGGACGCGACCCCACTGGTCGCCGGCCACGATGATCTGGCCGGGTCTCAGAGTGCCCTTCTGGACGAGGACCGTTGCGACGGAACCGCGGCCGCGGTCGAGCTGGGCTTCGATCACCGTACCTTCGGCCGTCCGGTTCGGATTGGCCTTCAGATCGAGAATTTCGGCCTGCAGCAGGATCGCCTCAAGCAGCTTGTCGAGGTTGGTGTGGTTCTTCGCCGAAACTTCGACATCGAGCACCTCACCACCCATGGATTCCACGAAAACCTCGTGCTGCAAAAGCTGCGTGCGCACCTTCTGCGGATCGGCCGTCGGCTTGTCCACCTTGTTGATCGCCACGATGATCGGAACGCCTGCCGCCTTGGCATGGTTGATGGATTCGATCGTCTGCGGCATCACGCTGTCGTCGGCAGCAACCACGAGGATTGCGATGTCGGTCGCCTGCGCACCACGGGCACGCATTGCCGTAAAGGCGGCGTGGCCGGGGGTGTCGATGAACGTGATCTTCTGGCCGTTCTGTTCGACTTGGTAAGCGCCGATATGCTGGGTGATCCCGCCGGCCTCTCCTGCCACCACGTTCGCGTGACGGATGGCGTCGAGCAGCGAGGTCTTGCCGTGGTCAACGTGACCCATGATGGTGACCACCGGTGGGCGCGAAACCATTTCGCCTTCGTCGTCTGCAACGTTGAAGATGCCTTCCTCGACGTCGGATTCCGAAACGCGTTTGACGGTGTGGCCGAATTCGCCGGCGATGAGTTCGGCAAGGTCGGCGTCGATGACGTCGCCCGGCTTCATCATCTGGCCTTCCTTCATCAGGTACTTGATGACGTCCACGGCGCGTTCGGACATGCGCTGCGACAGTTCCTGAATGGTGATGGTCTCAGGCAGAATGACTTCGCGCACGACTTTTTCGCGCGGTTCCTGCATCTGGCTGCGGCGGAATTTCTCCTGCCGGCGCCGCATGGCTGCCATCGAACGACCGCGAGCACCGCCCTCGTCGTCCTCGCTGACGGTAGTTACCGTCAACTTGCCGCGGCGGCGGTCTTCCTCGCCCTTCGGTCGGGCAGGAACTTTGGCTGGTGCGGGCGCTGCAACGCGGCCGCGGCCAGGAGCGCCCCGAGCCGGAGCCCGTTCCTCTTCTTCGTCCTCGCCGGCCCTGCGGCCCCGACCGACGACGGGCTGACCTGCAGGTGGTGCCGCCGGAGATGGGCGGGGAGCCGATGGACGCGTCTCCTGCGGGCGACCCGCCGGAGTGGCGGCACGTTCTGCCGGCCTTTCGGCAACCGCAGGGGCGGGAGCCGCAGCTGCGGCAGGCTCTTCCTTCGCCGGTTCGGCCGCGGCTTCCGCTGCGCGGCGAGCGGCCTCGGCTGCCTCCTCGACCCTACGGCGTTCATCTTCGAGCCGGCGGCGCTCGTCTTCCTCGGCGCGGCGCTTGGCTTCGACGACCTCGCGTGCCTGCGCCTCAACCAGCGCTCTGCGGCGGGCTTCCATTTCACCTGCCGAGAGGTCGTGCAGCACCTGTGGACGCTGCGGCTGACGCGGCGGCGGTGCCGAAGGGCGTTGCCCTTGCTGGGGAAGCGGACGCTGGCCACCCTGAGGGGCGGGTTGATGGATCCGTGGCTGAGGATTGACGGGCTGCGGCGCGGGCTGTGCCGCTTCGACAGGTTTCGGCGTCGGAGCTGCGGGCGCAAATACCGGCTTCTCATCGAGCGGCCGGGTCGGCCGGCGTTTCACCGTCTCGACCACGACGGCTTTTGTGCGACCGCGACCCATGTCTTGGCGCACGGTACCGTGGCTTACGCCCGTTGGCTTCAGTGTAAGGGTTTTCTTAACGCCGAGTGTCTTGTCGTCTTTGTTATCGGTCATTCCGTTCCTGTTCCTTCGGACAGGAACAGATGAAAGCCATCAGAACCTGTCGTTCAATTCATGTATTTCGATTATGCGTCCGGCTGAAGCCGGTGACCGCGTCATTGCTTCGGCATGTCGGCGACATCCTTTTTTTGGGACAGGCCGCCTGTGCGGTACTGTTCAAGTAGGTTTGCGCGCTTCACTACACCCTCACCCGCCTGCCCTGCAAGCGCGCAAGCATGGATAAAAGCATTCTGGCCCATCACTTCGTCCAATTCAGCTCCGGAAAAGAGCGAAAAGGACGGAATATCTTCCCCGGCATTGGTCCCGAGCTTCCAGGCCTTGCGGGCCTGGTCTATCTTTCTCACCCCGTCGGCAGCAGCGTCCGCCGCATGAAAGACGGCAAGCGCGGCACCCGCACGAACGGCGGCATCCACCTTCATGGCGCCGGAAACGAACTGACCCGCTTTGCGGGCCATGTTCATCATGCCAACAAGATCGGCTGCGAGCAGCCTGTCCACCAGTGCACCCAGATCGGCATCGGCTTTCGCCTCGGTCTTCAGCGCCCGGGCGAAAAGCTTTTTCTGAACCGCCCGGTCAACCAAAGCCCGGTCAGCCTTGACCCAGCAGCCGCGCCCTGGAAGCTGACGCTTCAGGTCGGGCACGACGCGCCCGTCCGGGCCGGCAACGAAGCGGATCAGCGTCTCCGGCGAACCGCTTTCGCGCGTCACGATGCAGGTGCGGTCATTCACGACAATCTCGCTCCGCCCGTCATCGTCGCTGTCCGGCTCGCCTGCGAGCGGAATCATTCCTGTTCGGCGGTATCCGCCTCCTCGACCTGCTCCTCCTGCTGCTGCGCAAGATCCTCTTCGGTAATCCAGCCAGCCAGCAGACGCGCCTGGACGATCATGTTTTCAGCTTCCACCCGTGAAACGTCGAACTTGGAGAAAAGGCCCTCGAACTTCTTCGTTTCGCCGTCCTTGCGTTCGCTCCAGCCGACCAGATCGTCGGCGGCGCAGCCGGCAAAATCCTCGATCGTCTTGATGCCGTCCTCGCCGAGGGCGACCATCATCTGCGCCGTCAGGCCGTCGATCTGGCGCAACTCGTCGGAGACGCCGAGTTCCTTGCGCTTGGCATCGTTCTCCGCCTCGACGCGGTCCAGATATTCCCGGGCGCGGGTCTGGATTTCGGTCGCCGTGTCTTCGTCGAAACCTTCGATAGAGGCAATTTCGTCGAGCTCGACATAAGCCAGTTCCTCGACCTGCGCGAAGCCTTCGGACGCCAGTACCTGGCCGATCATTTCGTCCACGTCGAGCGCTTCCATGAAAAGGTTGGAGCGTTCGTTGAATTCCTTCTGGCGGCGTTCGGACTCTTCCTGCTCGGTCATGATGTCGATGTCCCAGCCGGTAAGCTGCGACGCGAGGCGGACGTTCTGGCCGCGGCGGCCGATGGCGAGCGACAGCTGTTCGTCCGGCACCACGACTTCGATGCGCTCGGCATCCTCGTCGAGGACCACCTTGGCGACTTCTGCCGGCTGCAGCGCGTTGACGATGAACGATGCCGGGTCCTGGCTCCAGGGAATGATGTCGATCTTCTCGCCCTGCAGTTCGCCGACAACTGCCTGGACGCGCGAACCGCGCATACCGACGCAGGCGCCGACCGGATCGATCGACGAGTCGTTGGAGATCACGGCGATCTTGGCGCGAGAACCGGGGTCGCGGGCGACCGACTTGATCTGGATGATGCCGTCGTAGATTTCCGGCACTTCCATGGTGAAGAGCTTCACCATGAACTGCGGATGGGTGCGCGACAGGAAGATCTGCGGGCCGCGCTGCTCGCGGCGCACGTCGTAGACATAGGCGCGGACGCGATCGCCGTAGCGCATGTTCTCGCGTGGGATCATTTCGTCGCGGCGGATAATGCCTTCGCCACGGCCGAGGTCGACGATGACGTTGCCGTATTCGACGCGCTTGACGGTGCCGTTGACGATTTCGCCGACACGGTCCTTGAATTCGTCGAACTGCCGATCGCGCTCGGCTTCGCGAACCTTCTGCACGATAACCTGCTTTGCCGACTGCGCGGCGATGCGGCCGAAATCCATCGGCGGCAGCGGGTCGGCAATGAAGTCGCCGATCTTGGCATCTGGATTGCGGTCGCGGGCCAGCGCCAGCGGAATCTGCGTGCCGTAATCTTCAGCGGCCTCGACCACCTCCAAGAGGCGCTGCAGACGGATTTCGCCGGTCTTGGAGTTGATGTCGGCGCGGATATTTGTTTCCGAGCCGTAACGGGAGCGGGCAGCCTTCTGGATGGCGTCGGCCATCGCGGCCAGCACGATTTCGCGGTCGATGACCTTTTCGCGCGCCACTGCATCCGCGATCTGCAGAAGTTCAAGCCGGTTCGCACTCACTGCCATTGTCGTTGGTCTCCGTAGGTCGAAAGGTATGGCCTCTCCTCGAGGCCCCTTAATCTTTTCTGTTATTCGTCGTCTTCGTCGTTCTGGTTCGCTGCCTGAGTTTTGGCAAGCTTGTCTGCCTTAAGGGCGTCGCGGATCAGATCGTCGGTCAAAATGAGCTTTGCCTCAGCCAGTGCCGAAAACGGGATTGTCACCCGCGGTTCCTCGCCATAGGCGACCTGGTCCCGCTCGAGGGTGAACCCTTCCGTGTCCGCTTCCGTGATCCTGCCGCGGAACCGCTTGCGGTTGTCGATCATGATCGACGTTTCGCATTTGACCAGATGGCCCTTCCAATGGGTGAAATCCGATTTCCGGACCATCGGGCGGTCGATGCCCGGCGAGGATACTTCGAGATGATACGCTTTATCGATCGGATCTTCCACATCTAGGACCGGCGAAATCGCCATGGACACGGCCTCGCAGCCCTCGACATCCATGGTCCCGTCATTGCGCTCGGCCATGATCTGCAGCGTCAGGCCGTTCTGGTTCAGCAGGCGAACGCGAACCAGCCGGAAATCCATGGAAATCAGCACGGGCTCGATGATTTCGGCGATCCTGAGGTCGAGCCCGGTCTCGATGATGAGCCGCGGCTCGTGTTCGGTTTGCGGCATAAGCTCTCCGGCATCATTGCCGAATCCGGCCTTGCCGGGATTCGGGTTGAACCGACCGCCTAACAAAAAAGAGCGGGTCCGGTCGGGCCCACTCTTCATCGGACGATCAAGAATATGGCCTGCATATACGCCCTCATGCCCTGGATTGCAAGAGTCGCCTGTTTCTTTGCCCCTGGCTGCTGGAATTTGAATATGCCCCGTCTATAACGTTGCGTGACGACGCAGCAAAAACGAGGACGGAAATTGCCTGACCGGATATCGACCTTGGCACCCTTCAGGCACGAGACCTTCAGGACCATCTGGATAGCAAGCCTGGCCTCCAATTTCGGAGGGCTTATACAGGCGGTCGGCGCCGCCTGGATGATGACCTCGATTTCCGATTCGCAGGATATGGTCGCATTGGTTCAGGCCTCGACGGCCTTGCCGATCATGCTTTTCTCCCTGGTCGCGGGTGCTCTCGCCGATAACTTCAATCGGCGCAACCTGATGCTGACGGCGCAGATCTTCATGCTTGTGGTTTCGGTCATACTCACGCTCTGTGCCTATTTCGACCTGCTGACGCCCTGGCTGCTCCTGGCGTTTACCTTCCTGCTCGGCTGCGGAGTAGCGCTCAATAACCCTTCCTGGCAGGCATCGGTCGGCGACATGGTCCCCCGCGAGGTGCTGCCTGCGGCCGTGACGATCAACAGCGTGGGCTTCAATATCACCCGCAGCCTTGGCCCGGCCATTGGCGGCGCGATCGTTGCAGCGGCAAGCGCCGCCGCCGCCTTCGCCGTCAATGCATGCAGCTATTTCGCGCTGATCTACGCGCTCTTTCGTTGGAAGCCCCCTGTCCGCGACAATGCCCTGCCGCGGGAAACGTTGCTGCGTGCGCTTTCGGCCGGGCTCGGCTACGTGGCGATGTCGCCAAACATCCTGAACGTCCTGTTCCGGGGACTGGTCTTCGGCCTTTCGGCGAGCGCCATTCTCGCCCTTCTGCCGATTGTGGCGCGCGATCTGGTGGCGGGAGGCCCGCTCACCTACGGCGTCATGCTGGGTGCTTTCGGGGTCGGGGCGATTGCAGGAGCGATGGGCAACTCGAGGCTGCGCGAGAAACTGTCGAGCGAGTCGATCGTACGCCTCTCCTTTCTGGGGTTTGCCGCAAGCGCCGCCATTCTCGCGCTCAGCACCAATACCTGGCTCAGCACTGCGGTGCTTCTTGTTCCCGGTGCCTGTTGGGTCATGGCGCTCTCTTTGTTCAACACGACGGTGCAGCTCTCGACGCCACGCTGGGTCGTCGGCAGGGCGCTCTCCTTCTACCAGACGGCCGCCTTTGGCGGCATCGCCGGGGGCAGTTGGCTATGGGGCATCCTCTCGGAAGGCTTTGACGTATCGGTTGCTTTATCATTGTCGAGCCTCGCGATGCTGTTCGGTGCGGCGATCGGCATGCGGGCGCCCCTACCGCAGCTCAGCGACCTCAATCTCGATCCGCTCAACCGGTTCAACGAGCCGCTATTGAGGCTCGACCTGCAGCCTCGCAGCGGCCCGATCGTGTCGCTGATCGATTACATCATCGCTGACGAGGATGTGCCGGAATTCCTTGCCCTGATGTCACGCAGGCGGCGGATCCGCATTCGCGACGGCGCCCGGCAATGGGCCCTGATGCGCGACCTCGAGCATCCGGAGATCTGGACCGAGACCTACCACACGGCGACCTGGGCCGATTACGTGCGGCACAACCAGCGGCGCACGCAGGCGGATGCCGAGGTTTGGGACGCGATCCGCGCGCTCCATCACGAAAAAGAAGGCCCGCGGGTCCATCGCCTGATCGAACGGCAAACGATACCGCCAGACGACGACGTATTTCACAAGTCACCCCCCGACCTGCATCATTAACCGGCCCACCATGTTCCTTTTCAGAAAAGCCCGCCATTTTGATCTTCCCGCTATCGTCGCGTTGCTGGCAGACGACCCGCTCGGGCAATCGCGGGAGATCCTCTCTCACCCGACCGATCCGCGCTATGAGCGTGCCTTTGCGGCAATCGATGCCGATGAGAACCAGCTTCTGGCGGTCGCGGTGGATGCGGCGGATCAGGTGATCGGCTGCCTGCAGCTCTCCTTCATTCCGGGCCTGTCCCGCACCGGCATGTGGCGCGGCCAGATTGAAAGCGTGCGCATCTCGGTCGGGGAGCGAGGCAGCGGGCTCGGCTCGCAATTCATCGAGTGGGCAGTGGAAATGGCTCGGGAACGCGGCTGCAAGCTGGTGCAACTCACCTCGGACAAGGCGCGGCCGGATGCCATCCGCTTCTACGAAAAACTTGGCTTTGTCGCCAGCCACGAAGGCCTGAAACGAAACCTCTAGCGGATTTTGCCTTTGAGCGACGGGTGCGGGTAGCAGGTGGGTGCAAGGCCGTTCTTCACCTGCCAGTCGCCGAGCGAACGACGGGTCTTGTAACCGGGCAGGCCGTCCACATTGCCGACGTCATAGCCTTTGGCGACCAGCGCCTTCTGCATGGCGAGCACGTCCGAACGCAACATCTTGCCTATGTCGTCCCATTGTGCCGCGAAGGGGCCGGCCCCCGAGGCGATCCGGTCGGCAAGATTGCCGATGAATAGCGCATAGAGATCGGAGTTGTTGTACTCCTTCAGCACGTAGAAATTCGGGGTCACGAGGAATTCCGGTCCGTGCCGACCGGCCGGTACGAGCATCATGCCGGAGGCTTTCAGATCAGCGGCGGGGAAGTCTTTCCCCGAAATGCGGGTAATTCCCGTTGCGGCCCATTGCGAAATGGGCTTGGCGAGATCCGGGCCTTCCTGGGCGCACGAGACCCGTTCGGGGATGGTCACCTCGAAACCCCAGTCACGGGCTCGGCTCCATCCTTCCTTCTGGAGATAGTGGGCGATCGAGGCGAGGGAATCCGGCACGGAATTCCAGATGTCCGGATCGCCGTCCCTGTCGAAATCGACGGCGTATTTCAGATAGCTGGAAGGCATGAACTGCGGCTGACCGAGTGCGCCGGCCCACGAGCCCTTCATGGTCGCGGCATCGACATCGCCCCGTTCGATCATCTTCAGCGCGGCGATCAGTTCGTCGCGGAACATCTCCTTGCGGGTGGACATGAAGGCTTTGGTTGCAAGAACCTGAACGGCGGAATAGGGCAGTTTCGCCCTTCCGAAGCCGGATTCGCGGCCCCAGATGGCGACGACGATCTCTCCGGGAACGCCATAGGTCGCTTCGATCTTCTTCAGCACCGCCGCATGAGTGGAGGCGAGGCCTCGGCCTGTGGCGGCCAGTCCCTGCAATCGTTTCTCCGAGAAATAGGCGCCAGGCGAGGAAAACTCCGCCTGAGTTTGGTCCTGGTGCTTCGGCGGAGTTGTACCGGGAGGCACGAGGTCAGGCAGATCCCAGTTGAGCGTGACGCCCTGAAACGCTGCCCTCAGCGTCTTTTCGGAGATACCGGCTTTTTTGGCTGCCGGTCCCAGATCGCTGACAATCCATCCCTGGAACTGTTTTTCAACATCGGGGCGGTTCTGGGCGAGTGCGGGGACGGAGAGGAGGGCCACGATCATGGCGAAAACCAATGCGATCGCTCGCTCGACGGTACGCTTGCTCATCATCATCCTCTTCAACGCTATATCACGGTCCTCGCCCTCAAGGCCGCCGTCAGCGTTCCCTCGTCGAGATAGTCGAGTTCGCCACCGACCGGCACGCCATGCGCTAGCCGGGTGATCTTCACCTCGATGCCGGAAAGCTGGTCGGTGATATAATGTGCCGTCGTCTGGCCTTCGACGGTCGCGTTAACCGCGATGATGATTTCGCGAATCGTACCCTCGTTCACCCGGTCGATCAGCCCGCGGATATTGAGGTCGTCAGGCCCGATGCCGTCGAGCGGCGAGAGCGTGCCGCCGAGCACGTGATAGGCGGCATTCATTGCGCCCGCCCGCTCCAGCGCCCAGAGGTCGGAAACATCCTCCACGACGATCAGCAGGGATTGGTCGCGGCTGACATCGGTGCAGACGGTGCAGGGGTCGACCGTGTCCACATTGCCGCAGCGCGAGCAGATCTTCACCTTGTCATATGCTTCACCCATGGCGTGGGAAAGCGGCCCGAGGATTTGCTCTTTCTTCTTGATGAGGTGCAGCGCCGCCCGTCGCGCCGAGCGCGGCCCCAGCCCCGGAACCTTTGCCAGAAGCTGGATGAGTTTTTCGATTTCGGGACCAGTGACTCGCTTTGCCATATTTTCCCTTTAGCCCATATGCTTCCGAAACGGAATCGCGGAAGGAATGGCTCCATGAAACTTCTCGCCATCTGTCTCGGCCACCCCGAGAAGCTGCCGGGTAAGAGCTTTAAGACCGGCATCTACAAGGCCGCCGTCAACTCTGCCGTCATGATCGACAGGCTCGGCCTGGTCGGCGACGCTGTCTGCAACACCAAACATCACGGCGGCGAGGATCAGGCGGTGTTGCTTGAAGGTTCGTTGACCCGGGATTGGTGGGCTCAAGAGCTCGGCCGCGATCTTCTGCCGGGCACGTTTGGCGAGAACCTGATCATCGACGGCCTCGATAACCGGGACGTTGCCGCCGGCGACCGCTTTCATGTGGGCGAGGTCGTGCTTGAGGCAAGTTGCGCCCGCTCGCCCTGTAACACGCTTGCGGTGAAGATGGGCGACCCGACATTCGTGAAGGCCTATACCAGAGCCGGTCGCCCAGGCATCTATTGCCGTGTGATCGTGCCCGGCATGGTTTCGCGGGGAGATCCCGTCCGCCACGAACGTTATGCCGGCGAGCGCGTCACCATCCCGGAAATGCTGGCGGCCGTCGGCAGAAGCCTCTCGGACGCGGAACGAGCTCGTTTCCTCTCAGCTCCCATAGGCCACCGATGGAGGCCGGCATTCGAGGCTTAGCGCGTGGCGATTGCTGCGGCCGCACCCGCCATCGTCCCGGCCGAAATGCGGTTGGCGATCTTCACGGCGCGCGGGCTTTTCAGGAATTGCCGGGCCTTGGCGGCAAGCAGAACCCATGCAAGATCGACAACGACCAGCACGACAAACATCGCGGCAATCAGCTCCAGCCAGCCGGCAAGCGTCACGCCTCCAAGGTCTATGATCGAGGGCAGCAGCGCCACATAGAACATCATGATCTTCGGATTGCCGAGCGTGAGCGTCAGTCCGGTCAGAAACATCTTCAGCGCCGATCGGCTTTCCGGCAGTTCCTTGTCGGAACCGGCAGGCTCTGCGACCCACATCTTCCAGGCGAGATAGAGCAGGTAGATGACCCCGAGCCACTTGATCGCGACGAAGACGAGGTGAAAACTCTCGGCAATGGCGGCGAGGCCTGCGACTGCAAAGGAAAGCCATACCGCTTCACCGATCCACATGGCGGTCAGGAAAGGCAGCACGTCGCGGTAGCCTTTGGAAAGGACGCGGGCGACAAGCGCAGCGATGCTCGGCCCGGGCGAACCGGCGGCAACGAAAAGCGCTGCTGCAAAAACCAGAAGCGATGTAAGCGTCATCGGAACCTACCAATTCCTTTATAGACGGATCAGAACGGCATCTTGAAGCCGGGCGGGATCGGCAGGCCGGCAGTCAGTTCCTTCGTTTTTTCGGCAGCGATCGCCTCGGCGCGCTCCTTTGCGGTCTTGTGGGCCGCGACGATCAGGTCTTCCAGGATTTCGACCTCTTCTTCCTTGAAGAGCGATGGATCGATCTTCAAGCCGAGCATTTCGCCCTTGCCGTTCAGCCGGACGGTCACCAGGCCGCCGCCGGATGTGCCTTCGACGTCCAGAGCGGCGATATCCGCCTGCATCTGTTCCATCTTGGCCTGCATTTCCTTGACTTTGCCCATCATGCCCATGATGTCGCGCATGTCGAAAATCCTCTTCTTTTACAATTCGATGTCGTCGCCGGGCAGTATGTCGCCCTCTTCGGATTCCGCTGCTGCCGGTGCAGCAATTTCTGCCGCCTCGTCTTCTTCTTCCTCCGCCCGGATACGGACGTCGATGATCCTGGCTCCCGGGAATTGCGCAAGAATGGCCGCCACGTCCGGATCGGCTCGGGCATCGGTCTTGCGCTGCTCCTTGGCCTGCTCTTCCGCCTGAGCCAGCGTCGGGGCGCCGCGCTCATTGGAGAGTGTCACCCACCAGGTGATCCCGGTCCATTCCCGAAGCTTCGACGTAAGGTCGTTGACGATGGATTTGGGCGCATCGGGTTCAAGATTGATTTCGAGTCGCCCCGGCTCGAGCTTGACCAGATGCACGGACTGCCGGATGCGGGCGCGCAACACGGGTTCGCGATTTTTGGCGCAGAGGTCGCCGATGTCTTCCAGCGACCGCACGTGAACCTTGGGCTCCGGCTGGGGTTCGGCCGCCGCTTGGAGTGCGGGGCGCTCCAGTGGTTCCTGTGCGGTTTCCGGTGAAGGAACGGCACGCAGCATTGCTGTCGGTCCTCCAGCAGGGACGCGGGGCGTCGACATCTCGGTGCCGCGTGCATTGACCGGAGGCTGGGACGGCGAGGCCGCCCGTCCCCCGCCGTTCGGTGAGGGTGCGGAGCGCTGGCCGTCGCCGCCGGACAGATCTGAGAGCCTTCGCGCGGCATCTTCCGGTGAGGGCAGATGAGCCGCATGGGTCAGACGGATCAGGACCATTTCGGCGGCACCTGATGGCCGCGAAGAATTCTCTGCCTCCGGAATGCCTTTGAGCAGCATCTGCCAGATGCGCGACAGCGTGCTTACGGCAACGCTCTCGGCGAATTCCCGGCCGCGCAGGCGTTCCACTTCGCTCAGCGACGGATCGTCGGCCGCATCGGGAATGTATTTGAAACGGGTGACGAGATGTGTGAAGTCGGCAAGATCGGTCAGCACCACCACCGGATTGGCGCCGGCCTCGTACTGCGCACCGAATTCTGAAAGCGCAGCCGTGACATCGCCCCGCACGATATGTTCGAACAGATCGACGATGCGGGCCCGGTCGGCGAGCCCGAGCATGCCCCGCACGGTGTCGGCGAGGACACTGCCGCCGCCATGGGCGATTGCCTGGTCCAGCAGCGACAGGCCGTCGCGGGCCGAACCTTCGGCGGCTCGCGCGATCATCGACAAGGCTTCCTGCTCCGCCGGAATGCCTTCCTTTTCCAGGATTGTGGTGAACAGCCCGACGAGATCGGCCGCGCTGATGCGGCGCAGGTCGAACCGCTGGCAGCGGGAAAGGACGGTGATCGGGACTTTTCTGATTTCCGTCGTTGCGAAGATGAATTTCACATGCTCCGGCGGCTCTTCGAGCGTCTTCAGGAGGCCGTTGAAGGCCTGCGTCGAAAGCATGTGCACTTCGTCGATGATATAGACTTTGTAGCGCGCCGAGACGGGACGGTACCGCACCTGCTCGATGATCTCGCGGATGTCGTCGATGCCGGTATGGGAGGCCGCGTCCATCTCGATGACGTCGACATGCCGGCCTTCCATGATCGCCTGGCAGTGATCGCCGGGGATGCGGAGGTCGATCGTCGGTTTATCGATCTCGGGCGTCTTGTAGTTCAGCGCACGGGCAAGGATGCGGGCTGTGGTCGTCTTGCCCACCCCGCGAACGCCGGTCAGCATATAGGCCTGGGCGATGCGGCCGGTCTCGAAGGCATTGGTGAGGGTTCTCACCATCGGCTCTTGCCCGACCATCAGGTCGGAGAAATCCTTCGGACGGTATTTGCGGGCGAGCACCCGGTAGCCGCTACCAGTTGTAGTGCTGTTCGATGTCGGCCCGGTATCGCTCAATCGAGTCCTCACAATCCTGGCGGGCCGCGACCGGCCACTTGACCGGACCGGATTTTGACCAAGATGCTGTTGAAAGCAAGGGTGGGAGGCTGGCACGGCGACCCGTGCCGGGCTCGTTAGGGCTGCTTCCTTCCGGACCTGACCCGGTTGGCGAGTGGCTCGTCCACCACCAACCTCCCGCCGCACATATCGTCAATAACGCTTCCAAATGCAAGCCAGACCTGTAAAAAACTGCTATCGAACAGAAAACACGACGGGAGGAAAGCTTGAGCGCATTCGAACTGGACGGACGAATCGACAGGGATTCCGAGCTTGTGAAAACGCTGGACCTCTGCCAGTTGCGTCTCCAGAACGACAGCCGCTGGCCCTGGCTGGTCATGGTGCCTGAGAGAAACGGAATGAGCGAGATCTTCGACCTCTCCCCCTCCGATCAGGCTCTCCTTTCCGCTGAGATCAATCGCGTGGCGGCGGCTTTCAAGCAGGCCACAGGGGCAACCAAAATCAATGTCGGCGCCCTCGGCAACATCGTGCGCCAGCTGCATGTCCACGTCATCGCCCGCTTCGAAGGCGATCCAAATTGGCCAGGCCCCATCTGGGGTTTTGGCCACGCGACGCCCTACGAACAATCGCAGAAGCAGAACCTCATCAAGAAACTGGTTGAAGCCCTTTCATGACCGCTACCCTTTTCGATACCGATGCACCCCACCCGGAGCCAAGCGAGCTCACGGCTTTTTCCGGCAACAAGCTCGACAGGCAGGCGGAATATCGTGCGGATGACTGCGTCGAAAAGGCGCTGGCCGTAGAAGGTACGCATATTCTCGCCTTCAGCGGCAGCCGGCTGATCCTCAAGCATGACGGCCAGATCCTCGATCCGCTGTTTTCGGCCTACGAGCTTGCGGAACTGAAGCCCGATTTCGATGCCGCGGTCCTGCTCGGCTACAAGGAAAACGGGGAGCCCCGGATTGCGGTGCCGGTCCTCATTCCAGCGGAAGAGCTGGCAAGTCATTACAAACCGACGGAGGCGCGGGCGCTTTTTCGCGATTCCCTTATTCAAGGTGAGCTGCTGGGGGAAGTAGCCCAGGCGGTCGCGCTTCTCAATTGGAATGCCGCCAATCTTTTCTGCGGCAAATGCGGTTCACCGACGGAGATAAAGCTCGGCGGCTATAAGCGGGCCTGCACAAAGTGCGATCACATGATGTTTCCGCGGACCGATCCGGTTGTCATCATGCTGACCATCGATGTGGAGCGGGATCGTTGCCTGCTGGGCCGCAGCCACCATTTTCAGGAAGGCATGTATTCCTGCCTGGCAGGCTTCGTCGAACCTGGTGAGACGATCGAGAATGCCGTGCGCCGCGAGACCTTTGAAGAGGCGGGAATCGAGATTGGCCGTGTCCGCTACCATGCGTCGCAGCCCTGGCCTATGCCTCATTCGCTGATGATCGGATGTTATGCCGAGGCCAGATCGGTAGAGATCAAGATCGATACCCAGGAAATGCAGGACGTCCGCTGGTTCGGACGGGCGGAGGCGGCTGTCATGCTGAATGCCGGCCCCGGCAGTCCGTACTTCGCGCCGGTCGAAGGCGCGATAGCTCATCGGTTGCTGCGTGACTGGATCGAGTGGGGTGACGAGCGGTCAGGCGCAGCCTGAGCAATCGATCCGGCGAATCGATTGCAGCAGGAACGCCCTGAGCTTAAGCGGGGGCTGGAGGATTCAAATCTCATGACTGTCGCTCGCTCGGAGCGCCTGCTGGCCCTTCTCCAGACGCTCCGGCGCTACCGGCAACCTGTCAGCGGTGCGAAGCTCGCCGCCGAAACCGGCGTCAGCCTTCGCACCCTTTACCGGGATATCGCCAGCCTCCAGGCACAGGGTGCCTTCATCGAAGGTGAGGCGGGCGTCGGTTATGTGCTGCGGCCGGGTTTCATGCTGCCGCCGATGATGTTCACCGAGGAGGAAGTTGAGGCCCTGGTGCTCGGCTCACGCTGGGTCGCCAAGACGGCCGATACACGGCTTGCGGCCGGCGCCGTCGATGCGCTTGCGAAGATCGCTGCGGTCCTGCCGCCGGAGCTGAAGGAAGAACTCGAAACCTCGCCGCTTCTCGTCGGCGTTCCGCGGCGGCAGGTGGAAAAGGCTGACCTCACTCTCCTCCGCAAGGCGATCCGCGCCGAACATATCCTCGAGCTCGTTTATGAAGACGAAAAAGGTGCAAGGACGCATCGCCAGGTCTGGCCTTTCGCGCTCGGCTTTTTCGATAGCGCTCGGGTTATGATGGCATGGTGCGAGCTGAGGCAGGGTTTTCGCCACTTCCGCACCGATCGCATTGCGTCGGCCAGTTCCACGGAAAAGCGTTATCCGCGCCGCAGGCAGGTGCTGCTGAAGGAGTGGCGTCTGGCGCAGGGAATTCCGAACCCGCATTGATCGCTACTGCCATTATCTGACAGTAGGGTGGGATAGGTGTGCTGTCAGTCCCAACCAAGGAGCACTGACATGACTCATCCCGATTTCATCATTCTCTTCGTAGACAACCCACTGAAAAGCGCGGACTTTTATCAGTCACTGTTCGGCGTCGAACCCGTGGAGCGTTCGGCAACCTTTGCGCTCTTTATCGTTCCCACGGGCTTGCGGGTCGGACTCTGGTCCCGCCACACCGCACAGCCGGCCGTGACTTCCGGCGGCGGCGGTGCAGAACTGTGCTTCAAGCGAGAGGACGAAGCCGATGTCGAACGGATATATGCGGATTGGGCAGGCCGTGGTCTGCGTGTCCTTCAGACGCCGGTGCAGATGGACTTCGGCTACACCTTTGTCGTGACGGATCCTGACGGTCACCGCCTGCGCGTCTATTCCATGGCCGGACAGTAACGAAACCGGTCGGGGCGGCAGGCAGAATCTGCTGCCCGTCATTTTACCCGCCTTGCATCATTCCCTATTCAAGGTTCCCCGCATGGGGTGACCCTTGTAAGTTCCGAGAATGCGTACCTTTTCCGAGAAGAATCGCAGTTCTTCCAGAGCCCGGCGCACCGGCGGGTCGTCCGGATGGCCTTCGATATCCGCGTAGAACTGGGTCGCCACGAACTTGCCGCCGAGCTGGTAGCTCTCAAGCTTGGTCATGTTGATGCCGTTCGTCGCAAAGCCGCCCATCGCCTTGTAGAGCGAGGCGGGAATGTTGCGGACATTGAACACGAAGGTGGTGACGATGATTTCGGAAGGGTCGTTGCGCTGCACCCACTTTTCGTCCCGGGAAAGCACGACAAAGCGGGTTACGTTGTTTTCCGTGTCCTCGACATTTTCCGCTATGATCTCAAGGCCGTAAAGGTCGGCTGCAAGCCGGGGGGCAAGCGCCGCCATGGTGCGGTCGCCCTTTTCGGAAACCAGCTTCGCGGCACCGGCGGTGTCGCCCGCAACCACTGCCTTCCAGCCGTTCGCCCGGATGATCTTGCGGCATTGGCCGAGCGCGTGAATATGGCTGTGAACGGTGCGGATTTCCTCCCGCTTCACGCCGGGCAGCACCATCAGCTGGAAGCGGATCGGCATGAAATATTCGCCGACGATATGAAGCCGGGATTCTGGCAGCAGATAATGGATGTCGGCGACGCGTCCCGCGATCGTATTCTCGATCGGGATCATCGCAAGATCGGCTTCCCCGTTTTCGAGCGCCTGGAAGGCGTCCTCGAAGGTCGGGCAGGGAAGCGGCTCCATGGCCGGGAACATATCCCGGCAGGCCATGTCCGAATTGGCGCCGTTGTCGCCCTGAAAGGCGATGCGATTGGTGACTGCGTTCATTGGATTATCCGTCAGGAGGAAGCGCGTGCCGAGAGGATCGCCCGCGCCTTTTCAAGGTCGGCCGGAGTATCGACACCGAGAGGGACCGAGTCAACGATCTCTACGTCGATCCGCATGCCGGCTTCAAGCGCACGCAATTGCTCGAGCGATTCACGCTTTTCGAGCACCGAAGGACCGAGAGATACAAACTTCGCGAGTGCCGCACGGCGATAGGCGTAGAGCCCGATGTGATGGTAAAGCGGCCCATTGCCATAAGGCGCCGTGGCGCGGGTAAAGTAGAGCGCCCTCAGTCGGGTTTCCGACAACGGCGACCCAACGACTTTTACGACGCTGGGATTGGTTTTTTCATGTTCCTCGGTGATTTCCACGGTGAGTGTGGCAATGTCGGTTGAAGGATTGTCGAGCGGACGAAGCGAAGCGCGCACGGCCTCTGGCTCTATCGTCGGCAGGTCGCCCTGAACATTGATGATGAAATCCATCTCGGCATTCGGGTCGGCCTTCTGCACCGCTTCGAAAATTCGGTCCGAGCCGGATTGATGGTCTTGGCGGGTCATAACGACTTCGAAACCGGCGGCGGCCACCGTGTCGTAAACCGTCTGGTCGTCCACTGCGACGATGATTCGCCCCGCTTCGGCTTCCTGGGCGCGTTTTGCAACCTGCACGATCATTGGCAGGCCCGCAATATCAGCCAGAGGTTTGCCCGGCAGCCGCGTGGAGGCCATGCGCGCCGGGATGAGCACCAGCGTCCGGTCAAAAGCCGAGTTCTTCATGGGGGATACCCTTCTATTCCCGGTGAAACAGTGTCAAAAAGTCTCAAGCGCGGGACGATTATCGTGTTGCAACAATGATGCAAAAGACATAGGTTCCGCGCAATTTCAAGATGGCCCGCCTTGTGACAGGCGGTTGCAAAGGAGCGGTTGCGGATGAACCCCTACGTAAACATGGCGGCAGGCGCCCTGCTTGCAACGGTCTTCGTCATGATGTCGGTGTCGATTGCCTCGGAAGGGATATTCCACGCGCCGGAACCTGAGAAGGAAGGCTTTGCTATCGTCGCGGCTGAAGAACCTGCCGCTGGCGAAGGTGGCGGCGAAGCTGCTCCGGCTGCCGTTCCGGTTGGTCAGCTTATGGCCAAGGCCGATGCTGCCGCCGGCGCTGCTGTTTTCAAGAAGTGTCAGAGCTGTCATGCGGTTGAAAAGGGCGGGGCGAACAAGGTCGGGCCTGGCCTTTGGGGCGTTGTCGATCGCCCGATCGCTTCGCATGAAGGCTTCGCCTATTCCGCCGCCATGAAGGATTTCTCCAAGGGCGGTGCCGAGAAGTGGACTTTCGAGCACCTCAATCACTTCCTTGCTGCTCCCAAGGCTTACGTGAAGGGTACGGCCATGGGCTTTGCCGGCATCAAGAACGACACCGAGCGCGCCAATTTGCTCGCCTATCTGCGTGAACAGTCCGACAGCCCGGCGCCGCTTCCGGATCCGAATGCCGCTCCGGCCGCTCCGCCCGCCACCAACTGATCGGTGCAGACGAACTCCATTCGAAAATGCCCGGCTTGATCAGCCGGGCATTTTTTGTTGTGCGCCCAGCATGGGCGCATTCTTGTGGGTGGAAGTCCCACCGTAAGCTGGTCATGGCGAGCGAAGTGAAGCGCAACTGCGGAAGGGCGACCGACCGTGGGGAGGAAGCGTGGATCGAA
>NZ_PVBM01000019.1 GCF_002968575.1 Neorhizobium huautlense
TTGTTGAGATCTCGAAAACCCCAACAGGATAAGCCGAAAGCCTGGAAGTGTGACTGTCCCTCCATCATCACCTGCATCTCAGTGATCCGTTCTCTCAGCGGGTGCACCCTCTTTCATGTCACCTCCTGTGTCAGAGATGGCGGATATTGACGGTAAAGCTCCGGAGAAATCCAATCAGGAAAATTCATGAATGGCATCACGGAGATAGGCGCGCTGCCCGCGTCGTCCATTCTCTCTTAACCCTGAGAAAAGCGGCAGCACCGTTCTTCAGAAGATGTTAAACGCCACGCGTCATGCCTGGAACCTGTATCGAACAACCCGATGGGATCGTGGGGCAAGATATGACGAGCGAAGTCAGCAAAGCGGTGCGCGACCGAACCCTGCAGGTGGTGAGCCAGCACATGGCGAAGCTGGAGGTCAACGGCCTGCCGCGCAACTACGAACTCTTTCACGAGGCTTTGTCCGGCGGGGACACTGCCCTCTCCCGCGAGGTGCTGGCCCTGCCGCTCGCACCTTCGCAAACGCTGCTCGATGAAATCGGTCTGCGGTATCAACTTCCAGGCTTTGTCGCGCTTGCTCCCGCCAGATCGCGCGACCACGAGATCAATCTGCTCCGGGAGTTGCGGGAGAAGATGACCAGCGGCGTAACGCAAAAGCAGGGTTTTACGCGCGTGCTGGAAGCCGTCGCCCGCAGCCTTCGCGAAGACAGCAACGCGGGACCGATGGATATCCTCGCCGAGATCGAATACTTAAGCGTTTCCTTGTCGGATGCAGTCGTCGCGGAAACGGAACTCGAAGCAGTGCTCAAGGCCGGGGTGGATCGCCTGGTCACCTCGGAGCAGAAGACCGCAGCCGCCCGGGCGATCACCCTCCGGGATCGCCTGACCGCGCTGCCGAACCACGCCGCCTTCGCCGAGCGCCTGGAGACGCTCTATGGCGCAGAGGCCGACAAACGCGACGTCGCGCTCTTCCTGGTCACCATCAACGACCTGTCGGACATTGCCCAGACCTATGGCGAGCCGGCTGCCAACCGCATCGTGAGGAAAGCCGCCTCGATTTTCCGCAAGGCGATCAAGAAGAACGACTTCCTCGCCCGCATCGGCAAGGGGGATTTCGCCTTTCTGTTCAAGGATGTCGGTCGCGACAGCATATATCCGATTGCCGAACGCCTCTCTGCTTCCATTGTCGACAACCTCGTCTTTGCGGTGTCCGACAGAGCGGCGGCAACGCTGACGCTCTCGATCGGCGTCGCGCTCGCCGGGGACGCCTTCTCGCCGCAGCAACTGCGCCTGCAGGCAACAGCGGCCTTGGAAACTTCGAAGGCGAACGGACGCCCGGCGGTATTCATGCCCGATCAGGCCAGCCGGTAGGCCCCCGCCCGGAACTCGTTTCGGCAGATCTTTGAGGCCGTCTTGCCTTCACCGGCAGTTTCGGCCAAAACCGCCGCCATGATCACGATTACCGACCTTTCCGCCCGCATTGCCGGGCGCCTTCTCCTCGACAATGCCAGCGTAACGCTTCCGGCGGGCGCGAAGGCCGGGCTTGTCGGCCGCAACGGCGCCGGCAAATCGACTCTCTTCCGCGTGATCACCGGCGAGCTTGCGGCCGAAAGCGGTTCGGTGACCATCCCCAGGAATGCCCGTATCGGCCAGGTGGCGCAGGAAGCGCCGGGCACGGAGGACTCGCTGATCTCGATCGTGCTTGCTGCCGACAAGGAGCGCAGCGCGCTTCTCGAGGAAGCCGAGACCGCAACCGATCCGCACCGCATCGCCGAAATCCAGATGCGGCTTGTCGACATCGATGCTCATTCAGCGGAAGCGCGCGCCGCCAGCATTCTTTCCGGCCTCGGCTTCGACCACGAGGCCCAGCACCGCCCTGCCTCCTCCTTCTCCGGCGGCTGGCGCATGCGGGTGGCGCTCGCATCCGTCCTTTTCGCAGAGCCCGACCTTCTGTTGCTCGACGAGCCGACCAACTATCTCGACCTTGAAGGCACGATGTGGCTGGAGGATTATGTCCGGCGGTATCCGCACACCGTCATCATCATCAGCCACGACCGCGACCTTCTGAACAATGCCGTGAACTCGATCGTCCATCTCGACCAGAAGAAGCTCACCTTTTATCGCGGCGGCTACGACCAGTTCGAACGGCAGAAGGCCGAGGCAGACGAGCTGCAGATGAAGGCGAAGGCCAAGAACGAAGCGGCCCGCAAACACCTGCAGAGCTTCATCGACCGGTTCCGCGCCAAGGCTACGAAAGCCCGACAGGCCCAAAGCCGTGTTAAGGCTCTGGAGCGCATGGGCACCGTTGCCGCCGTGGTGGAAGACCATGTTCAGCCGATCATTTTTCCCGAGCCGGAAAAGCAGCCCGCCTCCCCGATCGTGGCAATCAGCAAGGGCGCGGTCGGTTATGCTCCCGGCAAGCCGATCCTGAAGAATATCAGCCTGAGGATCGACAACGACGACCGCATCGCCCTGCTCGGCTCGAACGGCAACGGCAAGTCGACCTTCGCAAAGCTGGTGTCCGGTCGACTGGAACTCGAAAGCGGCGAGATGAAACTCGCGCCGGGTCTCAAGATCGGCTTCTTCGCCCAGCACCAGCTCGACGATCTCATCCCCAACGAAACGCCCGTCGACCATGTTCGCCGGCTGATGCCGCAGGCGGCGGAAGCCCAGGTGCGCGCGCGTGTCGCCCAGATGGGACTTGCGACCGAAAAAATGAACACGGCCGCCAAGGATCTTTCCGGTGGGGAAAAGGCGCGCCTTCTGATGGGCCTTGCGGCCTTCCACGCGCCGAACCTGCTGATCCTCGACGAACCGACGAACCATCTCGACATCGACAGCCGCCGGGCGCTGATCGAAGCGCTCAACGATTACAACGGCGCCGTCATCCTGATTTCCCACGACCGCCATCTGATCGAGGCGACCGTCGACCGCCTCTGGCTGGTCAACGAAGGCACCGTCAAAACCTTCGATGGCGACCTTGAGGAATACCGCGACCTGATCATCTCTGCGGGGCGAAAGAAAGACGAGAAGGCGCAGACAGCAGACGAGCCAGCCTCCAAGGCCGATCAACGCAAGGTCAATGCCGAGAAGCGCGCCTCGCTTGCCCCGCTCAGAAAAAAGATCAACGAAATCGAATCCTTGACAGGAAAGCTCGAGAAACAGATTCAGGCTCTTGATAAAGAGCTTGCGGACCCCGCACTCTACGAGAAGGCGCCGGCCAAGGCCGCGCAGAAAGCCAAGGAGCGCGGCGAGGCCGCAGCCAAGCTCGCCGCCGCGGAGGAGGAATGGCTGATGCTGTCGTCGGAATACGAAGAGGCGATGGCGGGCTGAACCTTGTCCGCCTTGTGAATATACACTACCTTCCGATGTATATTCACGAGGTGCCGCGATGCCCCTTTACGTCCGCGACGAACGCGTCAACGAACTGGCCGAGCAGGCGCGTAGAATCCTCAACGCGCCCACCAAGACGGATGCGATCCGACAAGCGCTGCAGCGCGTGGTGGAAACGGCCGAAGCGTCGGATACCTCGGAGAAGCCGTCGCTTCGCGAGCGGCTGAAGGCAACCCAGGACGAAGTGAAAAGGCTCGGGAAACCGAATCCGGATTTCGATGACAAAGCCCTCCTCGACGAGATGTGGGAAATCTGATGTTTCTGGATACGTCGGCGATCTTCGAAATCCTGCTTAGCGATCCAAAATCAGACGATTTGATCCGGCGACTGGAGGCATCCGACGGCCCGCGATCGACAGGGCCCACCGTGGTGTATGAGGCTGCCGTCGTGCTGTCAGGGAAAGAAAACCTGTCCGTTCCGGAATCCGAGCGGCTTGTCCGCTCATTTTTATCTGAACTGAACGTCACGGTCCTGCCGGCAACGGATCAAATTGCCTCGAAAGCCCTCGACGCCTTCGACCGCTACGGCAAGGGCCGTCATCCGGCGAAGTTAAATTTCGGTGATTGCTTCCCTTATGCAGGCGCCAGGGCTGCCGGGGCTGGTCTGCTCTATGTGGGCGACGACTTTACCCTCACGGACCTTGCCTGAGTTGGTCCGTCGTTTTTAAAAGCCCATTGAACGTTGAAGAGCTTTGCCATGGATCTTTTTCTCGAAACCGACGATGACCAGAAGACGCTCGCTTTCATCACCGACCGAAACGAGGCGTCCCGCCGGAAACTCTGGACCGCGGAATTTGAAAAGGATCGCGACGCGATCAAGGCGATGATCGAGCGCGACGACCGGCTGATCATCCCGACACGACGCGGCAAGTGGCTCTTCGACTTCCACCGCAGCAGGAACAATCCGCTCGGTGTCTGGCGGCGCCTGCCGGCCGATCAGGACGCGCGGGCCGACGCGGCCTGGGAGCCCGTCTTCGATCTCGATCACTTCTGCCAGAAAGAGGGCAAGCGCTGGATCTATAACGGAGCGGTCACCTGTCCCTGGGAGCCGACCCGCGTTCTCCTGCAGCTTTCCGACGGAGGCTCCGATCTGCAGCGCCTTCTCGAATTCGACGCGGAAACCAAATCGGTCGTCGACGGCGGTTTCGACACGCCCGCGGTGCGCTCGCATGCGAGTTGGCTCAGCCGCGACGAGATCTGCTATTTCGGCTCCATCGATGACTTTTCCGCGACCCGTTCGGGCTGGCCGCGGGTGGGCCGGCGTCTGAAGCGCGGCCAGACGCCGCGGGACGCGCCGGTCCTCTTTGAAGCGGCCGACAGCGACGTCTACGGCTACGGCTTCGTTATCGACCCGATGTTCTGGAACAGCGCGGCCGGCGAACGGCCGATCGAGATCTTTGCGGCCTGCCATGAGATCGGCAAGCAGAGCATCCATGCCAGGGGTGGCGACGGAAATCTGCGCCGCCTCGACCTGCCGAGCGAGATCGACTTCTCGATCAACCACAATCACGTGCTCTGGCGGGCAAAAACGGACGAACGTTTTCCAATTGGGAGCCTGATCCTGCAACGCTTCACGCCGTTTGGCGACGAGCCACTCAAAAAGCCGGAGCGTATCCTGTTCACACCTGGCGAGGGGCAGTCCGTTTCGCAGTTCTCGCTGCTCAAGACCTGGTGCGTCTTCATCGTCAGCGACCGCCTGCAGCCGCGATTCTTCCTCCTCGACCTGACCAAGGCCGATGCCGCGCCGGAGGAGCTTGCTCTCCCGGCTGAAGTGCAGTCGGTCTCCTTCCGGACGCTCGATGCCGATCTCCATCAGGGAGAGGAAGTGCTGCAGGTGATCGGCCAGGGCTTCCTCAAACCTCCCGCCCGCTACATCCTCGACCTTTCGGACCGCGCCAGCAGGGCGACGCTTCGGCAGACCGCGACGGCTCCTGCCTATTTCGACACAGAGGGAATGCGCTCGGAACTCCTCGAGGCCATATCGGAAGGCGGCACCCGGGTGCCTTATCATATCGTCTTTCCGAAAACCTGGGCGAAGGGCGAACTGCCGGTTCTGATGTACGGCTATGGCGGTTTCGAAGCGCCTCTCTCCCCCTATTATTCAGGTGCCAATGGCATCTGGCTCGAACAGGGCGGCGCCTATGTCCAGGCTTATATCCGCGGTGGCGGTGAATTCGGGCCGGACTGGCATCGCGTCGCCAAGCGCACCGGCAGGCACAAGGCGTTCGAGGATTTCGTCGCGGTTGCCCGCGATCTTGTCAGGCGCGGCTATACAAAGCCGTCGCGGATCGCCTGCACCGGCGGCAGCAACGGCGGGCTGCTGACGGCGGTCATGCTGACCCGCTGTCCGGAAGATTTCGGGGCGGTCTGGACGCGCGTCCCGGTCATCGACATGGCGCGCTTCCATGTGTTTCCTGCCGGCAAGGCCTGGATGGACGAATATGGCAATCCGGACGAACCGGCCGACCTCGACTACATGCTTTCCTACTCGCCGCTGCACCAGGTGAAGGATGCCGGAACGATCGAATACCCGCCCGTCTATATCGAGAGTTCCTCCAATGACGACCGCGTGCATCCCTCGCATGCCCGCCGGTTTGCCAAACGCCTGGAGGACAGCGGTCATAAGCCGCTTTTCCACGAGTTCGGCTCCGGCGGCCACGGCGGCGCCGGCGATTCCAGCGAACAGGCGGCACGCCCTGCAATGGGCTACAGCTTCCTGCGGCAAACGATCATGGGACCATCCTCACCGGCCTGACGGTTCGCACGTAAAAACATCATTTAATCTTGGTAAATCTACGCGTCGGTATCGTTCCAATACGATTAATCGTTGCATTACACTTAGTCGCTATAGTCCCGGTATCTTTGTATTAGTTGATGGTCGGCTTTATGTTGCGTTCTGGCCTGTTTCGTATTTTTTCCCGCCTGCTTGCCGATCGCCAGGGCAATATCGCGATCATGTTCGCCATCGTGCTGGTGCCGCTGATCGCCGCTATCGGCGCGAGCCTCGATTACGTCCGAGCCTATAATACCCGTTCCAAAATGCAGGCCGACCTCGACGCCGCCCTGCTGGGCGCCGTCAGAAGCGTCGGCACGCTGAACGAGATGGCGCTCGAGACGCGGATAAAGGAATGGTTTGCCGCCCAGACCAATCTCGGAAGCGGCGGCTACAAGCTTGACGATATCGATACCTCCAACCACAAGATCACCGCGACCGCCCATGCGTCGGTGGCGACGACCCTGCTCAAGGTCGCGGGCATAAATGATGTTGCCGTCGGCGTTGCCTCGTCAGTGGAAGGTCCCGGCCGCGCCTATCTCAATGTCTATGTCGTTCTCGACAAATCCGCATCCATGCTGCTTGCCTCCACGAGCGCCGGACAGGCGAGCCTGAGGGCCTCTAAGGCTGGCTGTGCGTTTGCCTGCCACACGCCCGAGGGCGGCCCTTTCAATTACAAGAGCAAGAACTATACGAACGTTTATGACCTCTCGGTCGCGATGGGGATCAAGTTGCGGGCCGATGTTTCGGTCGACGCTGTGGATGAAGTGCTCGATCTTATCGATACCGCGGACGCCTCCCATGAACGCATCAAGGTCGGGCTCTACACGATGGGGCAGACCGCAAGCCAGGTGCTGGCGCCGACATTTTCAACCACCAATGCCCGGAAGAAGCTCAGCGACAAGACCAGCGGCCTGACCAGCGCGACCTCGGAGGAAGCGACCTATTTCGATTATTCCTTCGCCGCCCTCAAGGCTCTCGTGGGGACGGCGGGGGACGGATCGAGCGAAAGCAACCCTCTGAAGCTGGTGCTGCTTCTGACGGACGGCGTTCAGTCGGAGCGCAACTGGGTGCTGCAGGGAAATTCCGGCATCCGCTTCCCGACCTCCAAGAGCTATCTGCAATCAGCCGTCTCTCCTATCAATTCCGCATGGTGCAATCAGGTGAAGGCGCTCAATGCCACGGTCGGCGTCCTCTATACGGAATACCTGCCGATGCCCTGGGACTGGGGCTACGAGGCAACGCTTGGCAAAACGATGACCAGCAGCGGTTATGCTTCGACCTGGGGAGGCACCATCGTTCCTGGAAAAGGCAACACAAGCCGCACCAATTACATCCCGACCGCGCTTGAACAGTGCGCGACGAGCGGCGACCTCTTCCTGCAGGCAAACTCCGCGGAGGAGATCGAGGCGGGCCTATCGGCACTCTTCAAACAATATCTCTCCAAAGTAAGGCTGACGAGCTAAGCCTCATGAATCGTTTCAAAGCCTTTCTACGCAACGATGACGGGGTGGCGGCGGTCGAGTTTGCGCTGCTGATTTTTCCGTTCCTGCTCTTCCTGTTTTGCATTCTCGACATGGCGCTGATGTTCTTCGTCGACAGCGCGCTCGATTCGGCGCTTCACATGGCGGCTCGTGATGTGCGCGTCGGCATCGCCCATTCCGGGAACTGGGACCTCGACAGATTCAGGAGCGCGGTCTGCGGCAACATGGCACTCGCCTTCGGCTGCGAGGACGAACTGCTGATTACGACGACCACCATGTCGGACTTCTCCTCCATGGCTTTCACATCCGCCGTCAGCGGCGGCGTCCTTTCCGTCACGGAAAGTTTCTCTCCGGGATCGTCGGGGGACTACGTGATGATCCAGGCATTTCTGCCCTGGAGCAGCCTGCTTGCCAAGATCGGCGCGAACGTCAACACGCTTGCCGACGGCAGCTATGTCCTTTCCGCCGCGGCGGTTTTCAGAAACGAACCCTTCTGAGGCGGGCGCGATGGCACAGGCAAGTGGTCAAAAGGACGAACAGCAGGGACCGGGCCGCAAAGGCGTATGGAGCCTGCTCGCCGATCGCGGTGGGCAATCCGCAATCGAATTCACGCTGCTTCTGCCTTTGATGGCTCTGATGTTTGCCGGCACCGTCGACCTCGGCGAAGGTCTCATGGTCCAACGGAAGATCAACCAGATCGCGGAAGTCGCGAGCGACATCGTCGCGCAGGAAGCAAGCTGGAATGCGAGCGACCTTCGGACTCTCCTTGAGGGGACCGCAGCCATTCTCACGCCCTTCGACGGCACCGAACTCGACATCCAGGTTGCGATTGTCGATTTTGATGCCGCGGGCAATGCAAGCGTCAACTGGTCTCGCGCCTATCAGGCAGACCAGTTGGCTTCCGGCACGCCGCCGCCATTCGACATACCCGACGACGTCGTCGAGAGCGGCGTCCAGCTGGTGATTGCCAAAGTGGACTACACGATGACCACGCCTTTTACATCGCTATTGTCGAGCATCACCGGCAATACCGAATACAGCTTTGTCGGAAAGGCGATTTCACGGCCGCGCGTAGGCGACAAGATCTCCCTGAAATAGCCAACCGGGAAATAACCAAACCGGTCAGGCTTTCTTGACCCAGCGCCCTTCTTCCGACTGCTGCCAATAGGCCAGCGTATGGCCCTCGCCCTTCAGCCTTTTCCACTGGGCACGGGCATTTTCGAGCTGTTCGGCGTCATATCCGTCGAACATGAAGACGACGCGCTCGTATGTCTCGACAGGCGGTGGATCGGCGCCGTCGACCACAAACCGCACGCTTGCCCCATTGCCGTTTTCGCTGCCTGCGGTCAAAAGCACGGGCTGAGCGTCAGCCCTCGGCGAAATATCGGTCCCGTGCGGCAGGAAACTGTCCTCGCGGAAGCTCCACAGATGCGCGTCGAGAAAATCCCGACGCGCCTCCGCATTGGTCTGCACCACGACCTTCCAGCCGCGTTCGACGCTCTTTTCGAGCAGCGCCGGCAGCGCGTCTTCCAGTTTCGATTCCGTCAGATGATAGAACAGGACCTCGGTCATCACGGTTGAGAACCCATATTTAGTCGAACCGACAAATGTGGGTTCTCAACCCACCTCGTAATGCGCGCGCACCAATTCGTCCAGAAGCCTTACGCCATAACCGGAACCCCAGGACTGGTTGATTTCGTTGGCGGGCGAATTCATCGCCGTCCCGGCGATATCGAGATGAGCCCATGCTGTCTCGCCGACGAACCGCTTCAGAAGCTGAGCGGCCGTGATCGAGCCGGCATTGCGTCCGCCGGTATTCTTCATGTCGGCGAACTTGGAATCGATCATCTTGTCGTATTCCTTGCCGAGCGGCATGCGCCACAGCTTCTCCCCCGTTACCTCGCCCACCGAAGTAAGTTGGCCGGCAAGCGTGTCGTCGTTGGAAAAAAGCCCCGCATGCTGGTTGCCAAGCGCCACCACGATCGCGCCGGTGAGGGTCGCAAGGTTGATCATGAAACGCGGCTTGAACCGGTCCTTGCAATACCAAAGCGCGTCGGCAAGCACGAGGCGGCCTTCCGCGTCCGTATTGATGATCTCGATCGTCTGGCCCGACATGGTGGTGACGATGTCGCCCGGGCGCTGCGCATTGCCGTCAGGCATGTTTTCGACGAGGCCGATGATGCCGACCGCGTTCACCCTGGCCTTGCGGGCAGCCAGCGTGTGCATAAGCCCGGTGACGGCGGCGGCGCCGCCCATGTCGCCCTTCATGTCTTCCATGCCGGCGCCCGGCTTGATGGAAATGCCGCCCGTATCGAAGACCACGCCCTTTCCGACGAAGGCGACTGGCACATCCTTCGCCTTGCCGCCCTTCCAGTGCATGACGGCAAGCCGCGGCGGCCTGACCGACCCCTGCGCCACGCCGAGCAGCGCCCCCATGCCGAGCTTCTTCATCTCCTTCTCGGTGAGGATTTCCACCTCGACACCGAGGTTTTCGAGCTCCTTGGCCCTGTCGGCAAATTCCAGGGGGCCGAGCGCATTCGGCGGTAGATTGACGAGCTCGCGCGCCAGGTTGACGCCGGCGGCGATCGCCTCCGATTCGCCAAAGGCATTCTTTGCGGCGGCGGGATCGGCCGTGACGATCGTGACCTTGACGGTTTTCGGCGCCTTGTCGTCGTCATCGTTCTTCTTGGTCTTGTAGGCATCGAAGCTATAGGCGCGCATAAGCATGCCGAGCGCAAAGCCCGCCGCCCGGGCGGCGCCGACCTCGACACCCGGTACATCGAGGAAGATCACCACCTTGCTCATCGATTTGACGGAAGCGGCCGCAACGCCGCCGGCCTTCAGCCAATCCTGAGCCGTCAGGGCGTCCGCCTTGCCGAGGCCGAGCACGACCAGCCGGTCGGCAGCCGAACCTTGCGGCGCGATGATGTCGAGCATCGTCATGGCCTTGGCGGAAAATTTCGCGATCTCGGCCGCACGGGCTCCGACGCCGGCGGGATCTGCTTCGGCGACACCCGCCGCAGGCCCGTCGCCGGAAAGCTTCAGCTGGATGACGAGGCCACCGTCGATCTTGGCGGACTTGGCGAAGGAGATATCGAATTTCACGGACATTGCGACTCCAGAAGGCTCTCGGACAGGAAGCCGCGATCATCCCCGTTTCGGGCTCGAACGCAAGGTCGAGAGACCTCAACTCTGCCGTGATGTGCTTAATGCGAGCCGTCCCGGACGCCTTTCGGCACTGGCCCCCGCGCCAAAAGGCTCCGTTCCTCCGACTGACACCGACGATATCGCCCCGATACCTGTTCAAATCGTCCGTCTCTTGGATTAGGGTCGCGCCGCCCGATCAACCGGATAGGACTGCATGCCCCTCCACTCCCGCACCGCCCCCCATTGGCGAATCGCCACGCGGCGCTTTTTCGCCAGGCCGACGGGCTGGCTTCTGACGTTGATGATCCTCTGGTGGGTGCTGCTCGCGACCTTTTACCTGTTCCCGCAGATCGACCTCGCCGTCGCACATGCCTTCTTCGAGGAAGCGGTCTGCGGTCAGGCCGTCGAACAGGGTCGGGTCTGCGGCAGTTTTCCCTATGGCGCCGAAACCGTCTTCGTGGTGATCCGGCGCATTCTCTTTTATCTGCCGTCGCTCACCGCGATCTACATCCTCTATCGGCTGATCGCCAATCTCCAGCATCACGGAGCGACCTACAGTCCCCGCAAGACGCGGGACTACTCGATCGCATTGATTGCCTTCCTGATCGGCCCCTACGTGTTGGTCAATCTCATCCTGAAACAGATCTCCAACCGGCCCCGCCCCTACGAGACCGATCTCTTCGGCGGCGGGGAGGCGTTCGTCCCGGCCGGAGACTTCCAGGGCGCCTGCGTCGGCAATTGCTCCTTCATTTCCGGGGAAGCCGCCGGCGCCGGTTGGCTGGCCTGCCTGATCGTGCTGCTGCCGAAGCCGCTGCGCCCGGTCCTCGGCCCGCCGCTCATCGCCGTCTCGCTCGTCTCGCCGGCTCTCAGGACCTCGTTCGGCGGCCATTATTTCTCAGACGTTACGCTCGGATGGCTGTCATCCCTGGTGATCTATGCCGGCGTGGCGGCGTGTTTCGAAATGTCACAGCGGCGAGGAAAACGGAATTCGCAAACAAATTTGTGACGCACCCCCTGTCGCAAACGCCACGCCGATCGCTTAGATAGGCGCAACCGCCGTCTCGCTGGGGCGGCATGCAGGAAGTCCAGGGCAGGAATGAAGCTTCTCGAACGCTACATATTGCGCCGGGTTTTCCAGATGTTTCTGGTGACGCTCTTGCCGGTTCTCACCATCATCTGGACCATCCAGGTGCTTGGACGCATCAACCTGGTCACGGATACGGGCCAGTCGATGGGTTCGTTCGCGACGCTTGCCACCTATATCCTGCCCACCATCATCCCAGTCGTGCTGCCGTTCGCGCTCGTCATCGGCATCACCCAGACGCTGACGGCGATGAACAACGATTCGGAACTGCCCGTCATCGACGCGGCCGGAGCCACCCGCAGCATCATCTACCGGCCGGTGCTGATGCTGGGCCTTGCGCTCAGTCTGTTCTCTTTCCTCGTCACCAATTTCGTCGAACCGCCGTCACGGGTGGCCGCGCGCCAGATGGTCGCCGCCGCCTATGCCGACCTGCTTTCCTCGGTGATCGAAGAAAAAACCTTCCGCAGCATCGAAAACGGTCTCTACGTCCAGATTTCCGAGCGCCATTCCGGCCGCGTGTTGAGAGGGCTTTTCGTCGTCGACTACCGCGACCCGAATTTCGACCTCATCTATTACGCCCGCGAGGGATCGATCGACGAAAGCGGCACGTCGCTGACCATGCGGGACGGAGAGGTTCACCGCAAATCGGCCGATGGGCGGATTTCGATCATCAAATTCGTTTCCTACGCCTTCGACCTTTCGGCCATGGCCAAATCCGAAGGTGGTCTGCCGCAATATTCCACCGACCGCAGCCTGGCTTTCCTGCTGAACCCGGATCCGAACGACCCGCTCTATCAGAAATCTCCGGACAGTTACCGGGCCGAGTTACACAGGCGCCTGTCGGACTGGCTGTTCCCGATCACCTTCGCGCTTCTGTCGCTGGTGGTTGCAGGCAATACGCGCTCGCATCGGCAGACGCGCGTGCATCCGATGGTCTATGCGCTCTTCCTTGCCTTTGCCATCCGCTGGCTCGGCTTCTCGGCAACCAATCTCGTGGAACGCCACCCGCTCTACGCACCACTTCCCTATGCGGTGCCGCTCTTCTTCTCGCTGATCGCGATCTACATGCTGGCAACCAACCGGCATTTCTCGACGCCTGCATTCCTCTCCCGCGGGATGTCGCGCCTGACACGCAATCTGCAGCGCCGTTTTGCGTCCGGCAAAGCGGATGGAGGCGTGGCATGATGATCTTTTCGACGCTCGGGCGGTATTTCTTCCGCCGCTACATCGTGACCGCGCTCTGGTTCCTGCTCGGCGTCAGCGCCATTATTTTCCTGGCGGATTTCAGCGAGACGAGCCGCCGCATGTCCGGCTTTGTCGGTTATACGGTATCCGCCGGCCTGCTGATGACGGCGATGCGCGTACCGCTCATCCTGCAGCAGACCATTCCGACCCTTAGCCTCTTCATCGGCATGACCGTGCTGATCGCGCTCAACCGCCGCTACGAACTGGTGGTGACGCGGGCAGCGGGCATATCGGTCTGGCAGTTCGTTTCCCCCTTCGTCGCCGGCGCCTTCCTGGTCGGGCTTGCCGTCCTCCTGGTGATCAATCCTCTGGCGGCCTGGGGCCAGCGCGAATCGGCCTCTATGGAAGCAAGCTGGCGAGAGGCGAGCAATCGCTCGCGCGCGTCAGCCTTTGTGCCCTGGATTCGCCAGATCAGCGGCGAGGACGACACGATCATCGGTGCCAAGAGCTATCAGGAGCAGGGAACATTCCTGATCGACGTGGTTGTTTTCCGTTTCGACAATGACGGCCGCGTCATCATGCGGCAGGACGCCAAGACGGCAAAGTTGGAAAATGGTTACTGGCTTCTTAACGAGGTTTTGGAGAACCGGCCGGGCGAAATTCCGGTGCGTCGCGAGACTGCACAGGTTCGCACCAACTTGAAACAGGAATATATCCAGGAAAGCCTGGCGCAGCCGGAAAGCGTTGCGTTTTTTGATCTTTCCAGAAAAATCGAGGTCGGCAAATCTTTCGGCATATCCACAAAGGCGCTCGAGACGCAGTATCACTCGCTGCTGTCGCTCCCCCTGCTGCTCGTCGCCATGACTCTCATTGCTGCAACAGTCTCATTAAAATTCAGTCGCTTCGCCCAGTCCCGCTCCGTGATTCTGGGTGGAATAGTTTCCGGCTTCGTGCTTTATGTCGTAACCGTGCTTGTGAAGGCATTCGGGAGCAGCGGGGCGATTCCTCCCTTCGTGGCGGTCTGGGTTCCAGTCATCGTCGCGACGGCGCTCGGGACGACGATTCTGCTTCACCAGGAGGATGGCTAGTGGCGGTCAGTAACCGCAAACATATAAGACGGCTCGCCGCCGCCCTGCTGACAGGTGTGTCTGTATGCGTACTCGGCGTATCCGCAATGCCCGTGCATGCGCAGAATCTGGTGCCCGCTCCTGCGGATGGCGCCAAGCTTCTGCTGCGCGCCAACGAGCTCGTCTATAACCAAGATGCCCAGCAGGTCACCGCCACCGGTGGCGTGCAACTCTATTACAACCGCTATCGGATGGTGGCGCAGCGCGTTCAGTACGACCAGAAAACCGGGCGCGTCATGGCGACCGGCAATATCGAGCTGATCGAGCCCGGCGGAAACCGCGTCTATGCGGACGAACTCGATGTCACGGACGATTTCGGCGAAGGCTTCCTCAATACGCTTCGTGTCGAAACCACCGACAACACCCGGCTTGCCGCCGAAAGCGCGGAGCGCCAGCCGGGTGACCTGATGGTGCTGAACAACACCGTCTACACGGCCTGCCTGCCCTGCGCCAAGCAGCCCGGCAAGGCGCCGCTCTGGCAGGTCAAGGCCGAACGCGTCATCCGCAACGGCCAGACCCACACGATTCGGCTGGAGAATGCACAGTTCGAGCTGTTCGGTCTGCCGATCGGCAGGCTTCCCTTTGCGATCGAGGTGCCGGACGAGACGGTAGAGCGCAAGTCGGGCCTGCTCTTCCCGCAGTTCAGCGCCAGCGACAACCTCGGCGTCGGCGTCGCAGTTCCCTATTATCACGTGTTCTCGCCGAGCATGGACGCGACGATCACCCCCACCTACTATTCCAATCAGGGATTGTTGCTGCAGGGCGAGATCCGCAACAAGTTCGAGACGGGCGAACACACATTCCGGTTCGCCGGCATTCACCAGACAAATCCGGACGCTTTCGATTCCGGCACCAGCGACTATGAGGCTGAAAACCGCTTCATGGTCGCCTCGAAGGCTGAATTCCAGATCAACCCGCGGTGGACCTTCGGCTGGGACGTGATGGCCCAGAGCGACAACAACTTTTCCAAGACCTACAAGTTGGAAGGTGTCGATAACGACACGTTTACAAACGATGTCTACCTGACCGGCCTCGGTACGCGGAACTATTTCGACGTGCACGGCTATTACTTCAACGTGCAGGACAAGGCACCTCGAAACACGCTGGAACAGCAGCAGGCGATCGTCTATCCGTCGCTCGACTACAGCTATTACGCCCCGGAACCGATCCTAGGGGGCGAGCTTTCCATCAATGCCAACCTCACCAATCTCTCCCGCCGGGAAGACGACTGGTACACGGAAGGCACCACCAACCGCTTCCCGGGCCTGGAAGGCAGCTATAGCCGCTTCACGGTGGAAGCCGAGTGGAAGCGCACCTTCAACATGGATGGGCTATTGCTGACGCCGATCCTCGCCGCGCGGGGCGACGGCCTGCGGCATACCGGCTCCGGCACGCCTGCCTTCTACACCGGCGATCTCGAGCCGGAAGGCGGCGACAGCCGCTACATGGCCACCGCAGGTCTGGAAGCCCGCTATCCGATCCTGCTGACCACCGAAAACAGCAGCCACGTCATCGAGCCGATCGCGCAGATCTTCGTCCGCCCGGACGAGCAGATGGCCGGCGGACTGCCGAACGAGGACGCGCAGAGTTTCGTCTTCGACGCCACGTCGCTGTTCGAACGCGACAAGTTTTCCGGCTACGACCGGATCGAAGGCGGTACCCGCGCCAATGTCGGCCTGCGCTATACCGGCACATTCGACAACGGCATCGGCGTGAGGAGCATCGTCGGCCAGTCCTTCCACATATCCGGCCAGAACTCATTTGCAACGGAGGACCTGGTGCATGCGGGTGCGAACTCCGGACTGGAAACCGATCGTTCGGATTATGTCGCGATGGCCGCGGTCGATCTTCCGCAGGGCTTCACGGTTGGCGTGAACACGCGCTTCGACGAGAAGACCTTTGCCGTCAAACGCACGGATGCGTCCCTCGGTTACACGACGCCGCGCGTGCAGGGCACCCTCGTCTATACGCAGGTCGATCCGCAGCCGGAATACGGCTCGGAAGAAGCGACCGACGTATTGAAGAACTCGATGACCTTCCGGATCAACGAGAACTGGGCGCTTGCCGGCACGGCGACCTGGGATCTCGCGGAGAAGGAGATCATCAAGCGCGGCATCGGCGTCAGCTATGCCGACGAGTGCACGATCTTCACGCTTGCCTATACCGACAAGCCGCAAAGCACTGCCGCCAACGACTGGACAGTCAGCGCGCGCCTGAGCTTCCGTACCCTCGGCGACATCAACATCGGCTCGACGAAGGAATACGATCAGGACTACCGCTATTAACGCGCGATGGTTCTGATCGGCCCCCGTCATCGTTTCGCCGCAAGAATTGTGCAAGCGGACGCAAATATAGTAAGAGTAAGGCGAGGCCGACCGGGCAAGCAACCGGTCGGGGCGGGAAAGGAATTGGTATCATGTTTGCAATGACCGCAACGCGCAGACTGGCGCTGGCGGCGGCCGTCCTGGCGGCCTCCATTGTCGTACAGCCGGTTTTCCATCAGGCACAAGCGGCAAGCGGGATCGCAGCCGTCGTCAACCGGACGCCCATCACCAGCAGCGACGTCTCGCGCCGTGCCGCCTTCCTGCGCCTGCAGCGGCAGAAGGCTGATACGAAGACGGCGCGCGAAGCGATGGTGGACGAAATCCTCAAACGCCAGGAAATCGCCCGCAACAGGATGTCGGTCAGCACCGAAGAGGTCGACAAGGCCTTCGAGCGTTTTGCCGCCAGCAACAAGATGAACCCGCAGCAGATGAGCCAGATCCTCGAAAAGGCTGGCGTCGGCGTGGAGCATTTCAAGAATTACATCGCCGTGCAGATGAGCTGGCCGCGCCTGGTCAACTCCCGTTACGGCGGCGCCCGCGGTCGCATGTCGAGCCAGGAACTCGTCACCCGCATGATGGAAAACAAGCAGAAGCCGGTCACCACCGAATATTTCCTGCAGCAGGTGATCTTCGTGGTGCCGCCGGCCAAGCGCAACGCAGTTCTCGGCAAGCGCCAGAAGGAAGCAAACGCAGCGCGCGGCAAGTTCCCCGGCTGCGAGCAGTCCAAGGAATTTGCGGCCGGATATCTTGATGTTTCGATTCGCAGCCTCGGACGGGTTCTCGCGCCGGAACTTCCGGAAGAGTGGAAACCGCTGATCGAAAAGGCTTCTGGCGGCACCACCGGAACCCGGGTCACCGAACGCGGCGTGGAATTCCTCGCCATCTGCAACCAGCGCCAGGTATCGGACGACTTTGCGGCCGAAGTGGTCTTCCGTGCGGAGGATCTCGGCAAGGAGCAGAAGTCCGGGCAGAACCCCAACGAGAAGAAGTTCCTCGACGAACTGCGCTCCAAGGCGCAGATCGAATATCGCTGATCCATTCGCCGGTACCGGAGTGCCCATGCCGCTTGATCGTCCGCTTGTACTCACCCAGGGCGATCCGGCCGGCATCGGCCCCGACATCACCCTCGCCGCCTGGGCTTCCCGGGAGCGATACGGCCTGCCGCCCTTCCTGTTCCTCGGCGATCCCGCCGTTTTGAAATCACGGGCGGCACTTCTCGATCTCGATATCCCGATCCGCGAAGCCGACGCGGGCAGTGCATTGTCGGTCTTTGCCGATGCCCTTCCCGTCCTGCCGATGCCGGCTGGCGCCGAGGTCGCCGCGGGCGAACCGCATGTGGCAACGGCCAAGGGCACAATCGCCGCGATCGAACAGGCTGTCTCCCTGTGCTTCGAAGGCAAGGCGGCCGGCACGGTCACAAATCCGATCGCCAAGTCCATTCTCTACCAGTCAGGCTTCGGTTTTCCCGGCCATACCGAATTCCTCGCCCACCTCGCCGAAAAGGCCACCGGCCGCAAGCTGATGCCGGTGATGATGCTGGCCGGACCGAAGCTGCGCGCCATCCCGGTCACCATCCACATTCCCTTGAAGGATGTTCCAGGCGCACTGACCGAGGCATTGATCGAAGAAACCTGCCGGATCGCCCATCACGATCTCATCACACGCTTCGGCATCGCAAAGCCGCGCCTGGCAGTCGCCGGCCTCAATCCGCATGCGGGAGAAGACGGCGCGATCGGACAGGAAGACCAGGATATCATCCATCCGGTGATCTTCAAGCTGCGCGCCGAAGGCCTGCATGTGTTCGGGCCGCTGCCGGCCGATACCATGTTCCACGACGAGGCCCGCGGCCGCTATGACGTCGCGATCTGCATGTATCATGACCAGGCGCTGATCCCGGCCAAGGCGCTCGGCTTCGATACCTCCGTCAACGTGACGCTCGGCCTGCCCTTCATCCGCACCTCTCCCGACCATGGCACCGCCTTCGGCATCGCCGGTCAGGGCGTTGCACGGGAGACGAGCCTTGTCGAAGCCATCAAGCTTGCCGGCGAACTTGCCGCGAAGGCTTCTGCCTGATGGCCACACTCGACGGGCTGCCGCCGCTGCGCGACGTGATCCAGCGTCACGGCCTCGATGCGAAGAAAGCGCTTGGGCAGAACTTTCTGCTCGACCTCAACCTCACCCAGAAGATAGCGCGCAGCGCCGGACCGCTCGATGGCGTGACCGTATTCGAGGTCGGCCCCGGACCTGGCGGGCTCACCCGCGCGATCCTCTCCCTCGGCGCCAAAAAGGTGATCGCCGTCGAGCGCGACAGCCGCTGCCTTCCTGCATTGGCGGAAATCGGCAAGCATTATCCGGGCCGGCTGGAAGTGATCGAAGGCGATGCGCTGAAGACGGACTTTTCCGCCCTTGCACCCGAAGGCCCCGTCAAGATCATCGCCAATCTGCCGTACAATGTCGGCACCCAGCTTTTGATCAACTGGCTGCTTCCGGAGAACGGCCAATGGCCACCCTTCTGGGAAAGCCTGACATTGATGTTCCAGAAGGAAGTCGGCCTGCGCATCGTTGCCGATGAGGATGACGACCATTATGGCAGGCTCGGCGTCCTCGCCGGCTGGCGGACCGATGCGCACATGGTCTTCGACGTGCCGCCGCAGGCCTTTACCCCGCCGCCGAAAGTCACCTCGACCGTGGTGCACCTGATACCCCGCACAAATCCCCTTCCCTGCGAGGTCGCCAAGCTGGAACGCGTAACGCAGGCCGCATTCGGCCAGCGCCGCAAGATGCTGCGCCAGAGCCTCAAACCGGTCGGCGGCGAGGCGCTGCTGGTGAAAGCCGGCATCGACCCGGCCCGGCGGGCGGAAACGCTGTCGGTGGAAGAATTCGTGCGGTTGGCGAACTCTCTCTAAGCCAACGCCCGGGGCGAGCGATCCCCTGCCTAATCCGGCAATGGCGGCAGATCAGGTGCGCTCAGTCCGTCGAAGGGGTTTTGCCAGGCCCCGATGTCTTCAAGCTGCCCGTACCAGCGACGGAGCGACGGATAATCGTCGATGGGCAGCCGTGCGGCATCGTTGAACGGCAGAAACGTTCCCATACGAAAATCGGCAAAGGAGACGGAATTTCCAACCAGCCATGTGCGGGCCGATAGCTCGGCTTCGAGAATTCGGGCGGCCACATGAAACTGCCTCAGCCCCTCCTCGACCATCGCCTGGTCGCAGGGGCCGATGCCATATCGTTGCTTCGTCCCCCTCTCCCAGTGCACCATGTCACAGGCCTTGACGAAGTTTTCCTTCCCCCAGCTGATCCACCGGATCATCTCGGGCTCATCGTCGTCCGTGCGCCAGAAATTGGAGCCCGCATCGCGGGAAAACCAGCACGCGATCGCGTAGGCTTCCCAAAGAGGTTTTCCCGGACGCTCGAGGATCGGCAACAGCAGGTTGGGGTTGAGAGAAAGATAGCGACTGCCTTGATCCGGAGCCCGCGGCGAAGCGAATTCGAAGTCAACTTCCGCATTCAGATAGCGCGCGACAGCGACTGCGAGGCGGGGATTGGGATTGCGGCTGAAATACATCTTCATCAGCTAAACTCCTCGAGACTATGATGAAGACGTGCGGCGTCACGACTTTCCGACATGCGCTCGGCAGAAAATCCGAGCCGGGAAGCCCGGCCCTTTGGAGATATCGTGCCCCCGGAGCGGCACGGAAGTGGCCGCCGCTTCGCAGTTTTCAGTTGCCGGTAAACCACCGATAAGGTTCGTACAGCGGCAGGCTTGGATAATTTTATCTCAGAACGGGCGTGACCCTTGTCGGATTGGCAAAGCCGCGTTCGTCCTTGGAGCGTCTATTCCATCCATTCAAAGGATCACAGTCATGCCAAGTACCATACGCCTGCACCGCGTTCTGGCGACCAGCCCGGAAAAAGTCTATCGCGCCTTCATCGAGGCGGACGCAGTCGCCAAATGGCTTCCGCCCAATGGCTTCGTCTGCACCGTGCATCATCTGGAACCGACCGTCGGCGGCACCCACAGAATGTCGTTCCGGAACTTCACGACGGGCGTAAGCCACGCCTTTGGCGGCGAATATCTCGAGCTCGTCCCAGGCGAACGGCTGCGCTACACGGACAAATTCGACGACGCAAACCTGCCCGGTGAAATGGTGGTCACCGTGACGCTGAAGAAGGTTTCGGTCGGCACCGAGGTCGACATAGTGCAGGCCGGCGTGCCGGATCTCATCCCGGCCGAGGCTTGCTATCTCGGCTGGCAGGAGTCGCTGCGAAACCTGGCGAAGCTTGTCGAGCCGGACATCAAGGAATAGTGAATCGGGATCGGCAGAGACTGTCAGGATCGGATCGCGACGGCGATTTTCTCGATCCGGTGGCAGAAGATACCCGACCTCCGTTATCCTCAATCGGGAAGGTTGAGTCTGCCGGCGGCTCCGAGGCGGGCCAGAACGGGCGGTGAAAAGGGGCGGCCCGCCCATTCCATCACGCTCCGACGAAAAGTCTGCCGTTCCTCATCCGAGGCGAACACTCTCGCCGGCCACGGATGGGCGACTATCTTGGACATCCAGAAATAGAACGTTCCGTCGTCCTCTTCGAGGGCATAGAGCGAGTCCCACGTGCAGGTGACCGTCTGTCCCAGCACCGTGTAGCAAATTCCATTTCTGTCCACGGTCGACTCGACAGGCTTGCCGATTACGCCGAACTTGGTCAGTCGTCGACGATACATGAACCGCAGAAGCTGCCGGGCAGGATTGAGCAGGAGAACTGCAAGGAGCGCGCAAACAATGACCGACGCACCGATATAGATGGTCGACGTCACCACGTCGCCTTCCCGCCACCTATCGAAATTCAGGATCAGCGCGACGAAAAGCGCAACGGCTCCCACTGCTGCCACGGTCGGGCAGAGCGGCAGCAACTGGCGCGTCGCATGCTGGATATCGAGATGGTCGTCGAGGTTCAACTGGAAGGATTTGTGGAAGCCGGCTCTATCGGCAGAAGGCCAGATAACGGAGCTTGGGTAACGCTCGGACATGGCTCAACCTTCCCGTATTGAGAGCGCGGAACTCGATCCTGAGTTTAGTACCGACGACCCTTTTTTACGTCAACAAGGCGCAATGACCGGCCCGACTACCCCATTCGCCTTAAAGCTTCGGCTCCTCCTGAAGCAGTCCCTCGACAAAGTCGAACAGTCCGTATCGGCGGTCCCGCCGAATCCGCTCCGCCTTGACGATGCAGCTGACGTAGCCGAAAGCCTCGTCGAGATCGTCATTGACGATCACGTAGTCGTATTCCCGCCAGTGCTCGATCTCGGCGCGGGAATTCAGGAGCCGCGTGCGGATGACCTCTTCGGAATCTTCGGCGCGGCGGTGCAGACGCGACTGCAGTTCCGTCATCGACGGCGGCAGTACGAAGATCGACACCACGTCCGCTTTCATCTTCTCCTGCAATTGCAGCGCGCCCTGCCAGTCGATGTCGAACAGCATGTCGCGGCCTTCCGCCATTGCCTGCTCGACCGGCTCGCGCGGCGTGCCGTAGAAATTGCCGTGAACCTCGGCCCATTCAAGCAGGTCGCCCGCATCCCGCATCCGCTCGAACTGATGAACGCTGATGAAGTGATAGTGCTTGCCGGCGATCTCGCTCGGCCGCTTTGCGCGCGTCGTGACGCTGACGGATATTTCGAGGCTGCGGTCTTCGTCCAGGAGGTTGCGCGCAATCGTCGATTTACCGGCGCCGGAAGGCGAAGAGAGGACCAGCATCAGTCCGCGCCGGGCGATCTTCACGGGCGAGGACGCATTGCCCTTCAACGGTTGGGCCGGGCTCATGAACTACTCCAAATTCTGGACCTGTTCGCGGAACTGGTCGATGACGACTTTCAATTCGATACCTGCCGCGGTTACAGCAGCGGCGTTGGATTTGGAACAGATCGTATTCGATTCCCGGTTAAATTCCTGTGCAAGGAAATCGAGGCGTCGCCCCACAGGCCCGCCCTTGTCGATCAGCTCGTTCGCCGCGGCGACATGGGCCTTCAGCCGGTCGATCTCCTCGCGAAGATCGGCCTTGGTGGCGAGAAGGGCCGCCTCCGCATGCAAGCGGTCGCGATCGAGCGTCGGCGCCTCCTGCAGGAGTGCTGCGAGCTGGAAGGACAGCCGCTTGGCGATCTCTTCCGTCGAGCGGGAGGGATCGGCCTCAACGACCGCTGCAAGTTCTGCGATCCGCTCGACATGCCCCTTCAGGACCGCAGCAAGAACCGCCCCTTCTCCCTCGCGCATTCGCCGGAGATGGTCCAGAGCCTCGCCGAGGCAGCCAAGGATCGCCGCGTCGCGGGCGGCGACCGCCTCCTCACCCTCCTCGGCCTCCCTGATCTCCACAAGGCCGCGGATGCCCATCAGCGTATCCAGCCGCAGCGGCGCGGGGTCGACGACATCGCCGAGCTCCTTTCGCAGGGCAAGTACGGCGGCAAGCGCGTCGCGGTTCAGCACCGCCTCCACCTGGGTTTCGGTAACCGCCAAATTCAGGGTCGCCTGCAGGTTTCCGCGGGAGAACTTTTCCGAAATCAGCCTCCGCACGTCCGGCTCCAGCCGCTCGAGGCCCGGCGGCAGGCGCAGCCTGAGGTCGAGACCTTTGCCATTCACCGACCGCAGCTCCCACGAAAAGCGGTTGCGCCCGCTCGATCCTTCGCTGCGGGCAAAACCGGTCATGGACTGCAAGGTCATCGAACTCTCCAGGTGAACTGACGCGGGAAGCGGATCAATTGCTCTTCGGCGGCTTTTCCGCTTCTTCACCATCCGGCTGGCCGTCCACGACGACTTCGGGATTGGCGGGGGCTCGATCAGCTTCTATCCTGCGCCAACGGCGGACATTGGCGTTGTGTTCCTCGAGCGTCGCGGCAAACACATGGCCACCGCTGCCGTCGGCTACGAAATAGAGGTCGTTGGTGCGCCATGGATTGGCAACCGCCTCCAGGGCAGCCCGTCCGGGATTGGAGATCGGCGTCGGCGGCAGACCCTTGATCTGATAGGTATTGTAGGGCGTCGGCTTGGCGAGGTCGGACTTGAAGATCGGCCGGTCGCCGGGCTTTCCATCTCCGCCGAAAAGTCCGTAGACGATCGTCGGATCCGATTGCAGGCGCATGCCCTTCTGAAGCCGGTTCATGAAAACCGAAGCCACATGGGCGCGCTCGTCTTCCTTGCCGGTCTCCCTCTCGACGATCGAGGCCAGCACAACGAACTCTTCCTTCGTCTTGATCGGCAGGTCCGGATCGCGCCGTTCCCAGATCTGGTCGATCATCTTCTGCTGGGCGACGCGCATCTGATGGATGATATCGGCGCGCTTGCTGCCGCGCGAGAACTTGTAGGTGTCCGGACGCAGACTGCCCTCCGGCGGCAGTTCGGCCGGCAGGTCGCCTTCGAGCACCGGATCTTCGGCGAGCCGCAGCATCATCTGCCGTACCGTCAGGCCCTCGGGCAGGACGACGGAATAGAGAATCGACTTGCCCGATTCCAGCAATTCCATGATGTCCTTCATGGAGGCGCGGGCCTTGATTTCGTATTCGCCGGCCTTGAGCGTCGAACCATCACGCAGATAGGTCGCCGTCACGTAGCGGAAGACACGTGCGTCGGAGATGATCCCATTGCGTTCGAGATTGCTGGCAATTTCCGCAACGCCCGTGCCGGGGCGGACCATGAAATGCGCGTTGGCTTCCAGCGGGCCGGGGTCCTGGAACGTCGAGATCATGTAGTAGAAGCCGGCGACACCCGCGATGCACACGAGAACCACCATCGTCATCACGAAATTCAGGAAGATGACGAGCTGGCTGCGCGCCTTCTTCGAGCGTCGCGGCGGTTCGGGCACACGTTCAGGCTTCAGCGCCTCGTTCGGCGACTTCGGAATGATAGGGCCCCTGCCATTGCCGGCAGAAGGGTCACTCACATGATTCGTATCGCTCAACCGCGCCCCCCAAGAGACTCAAAACTTCGCCCGCTGTTTGGCCAAGCAATGCGGCAAAAAACAGGTCCAGAAGATGATATGCGCCGGCCTCGAAAGTCCAGCGGCATTTGCCACGACCAACTACGCGTCGTAACGGCGGAGCACCAGGGAGGCGTTCGTGCCGCCGAAACCGAAGGAATTGGAGAGCGCCACGTTGATCTCGCGCTTGCGTGCCTTGTGCGGCACGAGATCGATCGCTGTCTCGACATCGGGATTGTCGAGGTTCAGTGTCGGCGGTGCGATATTGTCGCGGATCGCCAGCGTCGAGAAAATAGCCTCGACCGCACCTGCGGCACCGAGCAGGTGGCCGATCGCCGATTTCGTCGAGGACATGGAAATCTTCGACGCCGCGTTGCCGACCAGGCGCTCGACGGCACCGAGTTCGATCGTGTCGGCCATGGTCGAAGTGCCGTGGGCATTGATGTAATCGACGTCCGACGCCGCCAGACCGGCCCGCTTCAGCGCGGCCGACATGCAGCGATAGGCGCCGTCTCCGTCTTCCGAAGGTGCGGTGATGTGGAAGGCGTCGCCAGAAAGACCGTAACCCACCACTTCCGCATAGATCTTTGCGCCGCGTGCCTTGGCATGCTCCAGCTCTTCCAGCACGACGATGCCTGCCCCCTCGCCCATGACGAAACCGTCACGGTCGCGGTCATAGGGGCGCGATGCCTTTTGCGGGTCGTCATTGTGCTGTGTGGAAAGCGCCTTGCAGGCGGCAAAGCCCGCAAGCGAAATACGGCAGATCGGCGATTCGGCGCCACCCGCGACCATCACGTCAGCATCGCCGAGCGCGATCAGGCGCGCTGCATCGCCGATCGCATGGGCGCCGGTGGAACAGGCGGTGACGACGGAATGGTTCGGGCCGCGCAGCTTGTGGCGGATCGACACCTGACCGGACACCAGGTTGATCAGGCGGCCGGGAATGAAGAAGGGAGAAATGCGGCGCGGGCCCTTGTCGCGCAGCGTGTAGCCAGCCTCAACGATGCCTTCGAGGCCGCCGATGCCAGAACCGATCAGCACGCCCGTGGCAATCTGGTCCTCGTCGGTCTTCGGATGCCAGCCGGCATCCTCCAGCGCCATGTCGGCCGCGGCCATGCCATAGATGATGAACGGATCGACCTTGCGCTGTTCCTTAGGCTCCATCCAGTCGTCGACATTGAAGGTGCCGTTGGATCCGTCACCCACCGGTATGCGGCAGGCAACCTTGGCAGGCAGGTCCTCGACCTCGAATTCCGTCACGACCCGGGCTGCGTTCTCGCCGGCCAGCAGACGCTGCCAGCTTGCTTCCGTTCCGCATCCAAGGGGAGATACCATGCCGGTACCGGTGATAACGACCCGTCTCATCGCCAGCGTTCCGCCTTAATTTCGCATGTTCTATTTGCTGAAACGGCCCGAGCAAGCGGGCCGTCGTCGGGATCTGCCTTGCAGGCGTTATCCCAGATGTTTGGGATCGATCAGGCCTGGGCCTTTTCGATGAACTTGACGGCATCGCCGACGGTCAGAATAGAATCGGCCGCGTCGTCCGGGATCTCGACGCCGAATTCTTCTTCGAAAGCCATGACCAGTTCGACGGTGTCGAGCGAATCCGCGCCGAGATCGTCGATAAAGCTTGCGCCCTCGACAACTTTGTCGGCATCGACGCCGAGATGGTCAATAACAATTTTCTTCACGCGTTCTGCGATATCGCTCATGTCGGTTTCCTCGACCTTTGTCTTTCCGAATGCCCGAATAGCATCCGTACCCTGTTTAAAACCTGCAGCCGCCGCCTCTCGACGCGGATGCCGGCAAACCCGTTCGCCCCTCGTCAGGTTCCAGTCATGCCGCGCTCACGCAATATGACGGCCCGCATTTCGGGGTGACTATTCACAGTCATGGCCCGCTTAACATGGTTTCCGTGTTCCGCAAAGCCAGAATTTGTTCCATTTCGCCGCCGCCAACAGGCGATTGCGACAGGACATGCAACGCTGCACCGCAGCCTAGATCATCGCCATGCCGCCGTTGACGTGAATGGTCTGGCCCGTGACGTAGCCTGCTTCGTTCGAAGCGAGATAAAGAACCGCAGCAGCGATGTCCCCGCCGGCGCCCATCCGCTTCATCGGGATCGCGCCCAGGATCGCATCCTTCTGCTTGTCGTTCAGCTTGCCGGTCATGGCGCTCTCGATGAAGCCGGGGGCGACGCAGTTGACCGTCACGTTGCGGGTGGCGATCTCCTGGGCCAGCGATTTCGAAAAGCCGATCAGGCCCGCCTTGGAAGCACAGTAGTTCGCCTGGCCGGGATTGCCCGTGACGCCAACGACCGAGGAAATGTTGATGATACGGCCATGGCGGCGGCGCATCATGGGATGGGTAAGTTCCCGGGTCAGGCGAAACACGGCCGTCAGATTGACTTCGAGCACCGAATCCCAGTCCGCATCGCTCATCCGCACGAACAGGCCATCCTTGGTGATGCCGGCATTGTTGACGAGGATGTCGACGCCTTCGAGTTCGGTTTCGGCCTTTTCGCCGAGCGCCTTCACCTCGTCGCGGTCTGAGAGATTGGCAGGAAAGATCTTGACGCGATCCCCGCCGAGATCGGCGGCCAATGCCTCGAGCTTCTCGACACGCGTGCCGTGCAGGCCGACAATGGCGCCCTGCTTGTGCAGCAGCCGAGCGATCTCTTCGCCAAGCCCGCCGGTTGCGCCGGTCACCAAGGCCTTGCGGCCAGTCAAATCAAACATGATCGAATCCTCTAGAGTCTCTTTCGTCAGCCAAGAATGGCAGCGAGCGCGGCATCGATATCGGCCGGCGCGTTGACGGCAACGCCGGAAATATTCTTGTCGATGCGGCGGGCAAGGCCTGTCAGAACTTTTCCCGAGCCGATCTCGTAAAGCGTCGTGACGCCATTGGCGCCGAACCACTCCACCGTTTCGCGCCAGCGCACCTGGCCGGTCACCTGGGTGACGAGCAGCGTGGCGATCTCATTGGCGTCGTAGACCGGAGCAGCGCGCACATTGGCGACGACTGGGACGACCGGGTTCTTCTTCTCGACCTTGTCCAACGCGTGACGCATCGCGTCCGCCGCAGGCGCCATCAGGTCGCTGTGGAAGGGTGCGGAGACCGGCAGCATGATGGCCCGCTTGGCGCCCTTTTCGGTCGCAAGCGCCGCAGCCTTCTCGACTGCCGCCTTGGAGCCGGAGATAACAAGCTGCCCGCCACCGTTGTCGTTGGCGATCTGGCAGACGCCATCCTGGCGGGCCTCGGCGCAGACCACTTCCACATCGCCATGTTCGAGGCCGATGATCGCGGCCATGGCGCCCGCGCCCACGGGCACTGCGCTCTGCATCGCGTCGCCGCGAATACGAAGCAGCTTTGCGGTATCGGCAAGCGAGAAGGTGCCGGCGGCGCAGAGTGCGGAATATTCGCCGAGCGAATGGCCAGCGACATAGGCGACCTTGTCGGCGAGCTTCAGACCGCGGGCTTCCATGACGCGCATGGCGGCAATCGAAACGGCCATCAGCGCCGGCTGGGCATTGGCCGTCAGCGTCAGCGTTTCCTCCGGGCCATTCCACATGATATCGGAGAGTTTCTGGCCGAGCGCTTCATCGGCCTCTTCGAAGACGGCGCGGGCTTCGGGATAGGCTTCCGCGAGGTCTTTCCCCATGCCGACGGACTGGCTGCCCTGTCCGGGGAACGTGAATGCGATGCTCATCGGTGGTTTCCTTCCCGTATGTTTTGCCTCTCCATTCACATTTGAGCCCGGAGTGTCAAGGGCGAGGCGGCTTTCGGGACCTTTTACGGCCCCTTCTCCCCTTGCGCTCTATCAAATCCTGCTTAGAGTGCCGCCGACTTTTCAGGACGGGATTTTACTCCATGCAATATAAGCGACTCGGACGAACGGATATCTCCGTATCGGAAATCTGCCTTGGCACGATGACCTGGGGCACCCAGAACTCCGAAGCCGAAGCCCATGAACAGATGGACTACGCCGTCGGCAAGGGCGTCAACTTCTTCGATACCGCCGAACTTTATCCGACGACGCCCGTAAGCCCGGAAACCTACGGCCGCACCGAGGAAATCATCGGCACGTGGCTCAAGAAGAGCGGCAAACGCAAGGATCTGATCCTCGCCTCGAAGGTTGCCGGAAGCGGCCGCCCGCATATCCGCGGCGGACGCGAGATCGGCGCCGAAACCATCCGCGAAGCCGTGGATGCCAGCCTCAAGCGCCTGCAGACCGACTATCTCGACCTTTACCAGATCCATTGGCCAAACCGGGGCACCTTCCATTTCCGCAACTCCTGGACCTTCGATGCCTCGGCCCAGGACCGGGAAAAGGCTCGGGCGGAAATTGCCGAAATCCTGGAAACCCTTGGCGGACTGGTCAAGGACGGCAAGGTCCGCGCCGTCGGCCTTTCAAACGAAAGCGCCTGGGGCACGCTGAAATACCTGCGGCTCTCAGAGGAGAACGGCCTGCCGCGCGTCGCCTCGATCCAGAATGAATACAACCTTCTCTACCGGCAGTTCGATCTCGATCTGGCCGAAGTCGCCCACCACGAGGATGTCGGGCTGCTGGCCTATTCCCCGCTTGCGGCAGGTCTTCTCACCGGCAAGTACCAAGACGGTTCAAGGCCGACCGGTTCCCGCGCGACGATCAACGGCGACCTCGGCGGCCGCCTGACGCCCTATCAGGAACCAGCCGTAAAGGCCTATCTCGAGCTCTCCGCCAAGCACGGCCTCGATCCTGCCCAAATGGCGCTCGCCTTCTGCCTGTCACGGCCGTTCATGGCCTCCGTCATCATCGGCGCCACGAAGATGGAGCAGCTTCAGCGCGACATCGCTTCGGCGGATGTCAAGCTTTCCGATGACCTGATGAAGGAAATCGCGGCGATCCACCGGCAATATCCGATGACGCTGTAGCAATGCCCGGGCCGGAGGACATCTACCTCCAATGGGCAACTTGCTCCGGCCCCGAAAAAGGCAGCTAATCGGGCTCCTCCATACCTGGAGCGATGCGCTGAAGCCATGCAATCCGTTGTTCACCGAAGAGAGTTCATCCGGCGTCGGAAGCAACTTAAACTGACGCAAAAGGAACTTGCCTCGGAACTGGATCTGCCCTCGGACGAGCTGCGCAAGCTGGAAAGGGGTGACCAGCCAGTGCGCAGGCTTCACCTTCTGGCACTCGACCAGCTCAGACTGGAGGCGGCCGTGAAGGATTCCGGCCTTGTCACCGCCGCGATGCTTTTGAATGCCGAGCAGCTGCTGGAAAGTGTCGGCTACCGGGTCATCCGAACTCAATGACAGCAATCAGGTGTCGGGACCTCGCCGGTTTTTCAACACTCCCCTTGCCTTCCCGCCAAAAATCCGTATAAGCGCGCTGTTCGAAACACCCGGTCTTCTGGCTGGTGGCTGAACGGAGGGCTGGTTTTCCCCAACAGGAACGCCGCATGGACCAAAGGGTCCGAGCCTCCCGTGTCTCCGCTCTCGACCGTCTCGATCAAACAACTTTTCTTGCCGGGTCTTGCCCATCAAGAGCAGTCGTTGAGGCTTAGCCGCCGAGGTCCGGGTCCGTTCAACCGCAAGAAAAGGCAAAAGCTTACATGGCTCTTTACGAACACGTATTCCTTGCCCGGCAGGATATGTCCCCGCAGCAGGTTGATGCCCTCGTCGAACAGTACAAGGGCGTCCTCGAAGCTAACGGCGGCAAGGTCGGGCGCGTAGAAAACTGGGGCCTCAAGTCCCTCACCTACCGCATCAAAAAGAACCGCAAGGCTCATTACGCTCTGATGGACATCGACGCGCCGGCTGCCGCCGTGCACGAGATGGAGCGCCAGATGCGCATCAACGAAGACGTCCTGCGCTACATGACGATTGCCGTCGAGAAGCACGAAGAAGGCCCGTCGGCGATGATGCAGAAGCGCGACCGCGACGATCGTCCGCGCCGCGATGGCGACGACCGTGGCCCGCGCCGCGAATTCGGCGACCGTCCGCCGCGCCGCGATTTCGGCGACCGTCCGGACCGTGGTCCGCGTGAAGGCGGCTTCGAGCGCGCCCCGCGCCCGCCGCGTGAAGCGTAATTGGCTATAAGGAGAAGAAAAAATGGCTGACGTATCCTCCTCTCCGGCTCGCCGCCCGTTCCACCGCCGCCGCAAGACCTGCCCGTTCTCGGGCGCCAATGCGCCGCGGATCGACTACAAGGACGTGCGCCTGCTGCAGCGCTACATTTCCGAGCGCGGCAAGATCGTTCCGTCCCGCATCACGGCCGTTTCCCAGAAGAAGCAGCGCGAACTCGCCCAGGCGATCAAGCGCGCCCGCTTCCTCGGCCTGCTGCCTTACGTCCTGGCGTAATCTGAACTTTTGGACCCGCTGACCCAAGCGTCGGCGGGTCCATCTCCCTTTCGCGATGGGCGCGGATCGGAAGCTTTCTTAATCCCATGTTGGGGATGAAGTGCCTGAGAAACAGATTCAGGCGTGATCCCCTAACTGCTTGACTAAGCAGGACAGCGAGACCGTGACGAACAAGATTCAAACCGTACTGCCGATCGGCATCATTGCCGGCATTGCCGCGACCCTGCTGGTGCTGGGTGCGAATGCGCAGTCGTCCTTTGCGTCGCTTCTCTACGCCGCTTCCGCGCTTCCCATTCTGATTGCCGGCCTCGGCTGGGGCAATCGCGCCGCCGTCGTCGGCATCCTGACGGCCGCCCTGCTCGGTTCCGTCCTGGTTTCTCCGCTTTTTGCGCTCGCCATGGCGTTCTTCACGCTGATCCCCGCCAGCTGGCTTTCGCATCTCGCCAACCTGGCGCGGCCGGCGTCGGAACTCGGCGGCCCGGACCACCTGATGGCCTGGTATCCGATTTCGGACATTCTTCTGCATCTGTGCGGCCTCGTCACGATCGCCGTCATCGCGCTCGGGATCGCGATCGGTTACGGCCCGGAACTGACCGACCAGATGGTCGAGGCCATGATCGAGGTGTTCAAAGCCCAGGAGCCTGCCTTCACGGCAGATCCGTCCGCCATGGCGCAGACCAAGGCAATGATCGTGCTGATGCTGCCGCTGGTGCAGGGCGGCGTCTGGGTCATGCTGCTGTTTGCGGCATTCTATCTCGCCGTTCGCGTGGTTTCGCGCTCGGGCCGGGCGCTGCGTCCGCGCGAGGACATGCCGTCGGCGCTGCGCATGAACCGGCATGCCATCTTCATCTTCCTCGCCGGTATCGTGCTGACCTTTCTGGGCGGCGTGCCGGCGATGGTCGGCGCCGTGGTCTGCGGCACGTTCGGCGCCGGCTTCCTCATGGCGGGCTTTGCCTCCCTCCACTTCCGCAGCCAGGGCAAGGACTGGCGCGTGCCCGTGCTCATTCTTTGCTACCTCTCATCCATGCTTCTCCTGCCGGCGATCGGCATCCTCCTGCTCGGCTTGTCCGACACGCGGCGGACGATCGCACTCACGCCGGCGAAGTCTCCTGCCAATCCCAATGAAAACAAGAATTGACTGATCGAAAGGAACTCAACCATGCAAGTCATTCTGCTTGAACGCGTACCGAAGCTCGGCCAGATGGGCGAAGTCGTAAAGGTCCGTGACGGTTATGCCCGTAACTTCCTGCTGCCGCAGGGCAAGGCATTGCGCGCCAACGACGCCAACAAGAAGCGTTTCGAATCCGAACGCGCTACGCTCGAAGCCCGCAATCTCGAGCGCAAGGGCGAAGCCCAGAAGGTTGCCGAAGTGCTCGACGGCAAGTCCTTCATCATCGTTCGCTCGGCCGGCGAAACCGGCCAGCTCTACGGTTCGGTTGCCGCCCGCGACATCCTTGAGACGCTGGCTGCCGAAGGCTTCAACGTCGGCCGCAACCAGGTCGACCTCAACCACCCGATCAAGACCATCGGCCTGCACAAGGTGACGCTGCACCTGCATGCCGAAGTCGAGATTTCGATCGAAGTGAACGTTGCCCGTTCGCCGGAAGAAGCCGGCCGTCAGGCCAAGGGCGAAAGCCTCACCTCCGTTGATGCCATCTACGGCGTCGACGAAGACGCTCTGCGTCCGGAAGATTTCTTCGATCCGGAAGCCGATCGCGACAACGACGAAGAATAATCGTCATCGCTTTGCTGTTTCAGCCCTCGGCTCACGCCGGGGGCTTTTTCTTTTTCAGCCGATCATCCGCGCTGCTCCGGCTCCGTCCTGGATTATGGCAACAATTTGTCGACCGAAGGTTGACAGGCGACGCACGCCTTCTCCATGTTGCTCGAAACAGGAAAGGGAGCATCCAATGACAATCAGAAAGAAGCTACTTGCGGTGGGCGCCGTCATCGGCCTCGCAGCGGCAGGCGCCGGTTTCGCCGTCGCCCAATCGCCGGCCTTTTTCCGCATCGGGACGGGCGGCACGGCAGGCACCTATTATCCGATCGGCGGATTGATCGCCAACGCCATTTCCGGCGCCGGAGACAAGGGTGTCCAGGGCCTCGTTTCGACCGCGGTGGCGTCCAACGGCTCCGTCGCCAATATCAATGCCATCCAGGGCGGCTCGATGGAATCGGGCTTCACCCAGTCGGATGTCGCCTATTGGGCGCATAGCGGCACCGGACTCTACGAAGGCAAGGGCAAAGTCGAGGATCTCCGCCTGATCGCCACGCTCTATCCGGAAACCATCCATCTCGTCGCCGCCAAGAATTCCGGCATCAAGTCGGTCGCCGATCTCAAGGGCAAGCGCGTGTCGATCGACGAGCCGGGTTCCGGTACGATCGTCGATGCCCGCATCGTGCTCGGCGCTTACGGGCTCACCGAAAAAGATATCAAGGCCGAACATCTGAAACCCGGTCCGGCCGGCGAGCGCCTGCGGGACGGCGGTCTCGACGCCTATTTCTTCGTCGGCGGCTACCCGACCGGCGCAATTTCCGAACTAGCGACCTCTTCCGGCATCTCGCTCGTGCCGATCACGGGACCGGAAGCGGACAAGCTGCTGTCGGAATACAAGTTCTTCTCGAAAGACACGGTTCCGGCCAGCACCTACCAGGGTGTCGCGGAGACGCCGACTATCTCGGTCGCCGCCCAGTGGGTCACTAGCGCAAAGCAGCCTGAGGATCTGGTCTATAACATCACCAAGGTGATGTGGAACGACGCAAGCCGGGCAGCGCTCGACGCCGGTCATGCCAAAGGCAAGATGATCACGCTCAAGAACGCCGTCACCAGCCTCGGCATTCCGCTGCATCCGGGCGCGGAACGCTTCTACAAGGAAGCGGGCGTCCTGAAGTAACGCGGCAAATTCTGAAAATCATGGAGCGGCGGTCCGCAGCAAGGCAGGCCGCCGCTTTCCGTCCGGGTGAAGGCAAGGAGCATGGACATGGCGACAGACGGTGACAACAAGATCTCTCCCATGGAGCTGGACGAAGCGAAGGCGCGCGAACTGGAAGAGCAGTTCGATTCGGAAATCCGTTTCCGGCCGCTCGCGCCGCTGGCTGCCCGGCTCGTCGGCCTGCTGCTCGTCGTCCTTTCGATCTTCCACTATTACACCGCCGGCTTCGGCTTGCTGTCCGAAGTCGTCCATCGCGGCATCCACCTCTCCTTCGTGCTCGGCCTGATCTTCCTGGTGTTTCCCTTCTCCCGGAAAGGCTACGACGTGCCCACGCAGTCGAGCCTTGCGCGGCCGCTCGGGATATCGCTGTTCGACTGGGCGCTGGCGATCGGCGCCGTCGTCGCGGTTCTCCATGTGCCTTTCATTCCGCTGGACGACCTCGCTTTCCGGGTCGGCAATCCGACCACGACAGATGTCGTTCTCGGCGGCCTGCTGGTGCTGGTCCTGCTTGAAGCGACCCGGCGCTCCGTCGGCTGGCCGCTGCCGATCATCGCCCTCCTCTTCATGGCCTATTCGATCTGGGGGCCTGCTATGCCCGGCATTCTGGTGCATCCCGGAGCGACCTTCTCGCAGCTCATCAACCACCTTTATCTGACGAGCCAAGGCATTTACGGCATCGCGCTCGGCGTCGTCGCGACCTACGTCTTCCATTTCGTGCTTTTCGGCGTCTTTGCGACTCGGATCGGCCTCGGCCAGCTGTTTCTCGACTGCGCCGCGTGGATCGCCGGACGGTATGCCGGCGGCCCCGCCAAGGTATCCATCTTCGGTTCGGCGCTGTTCGGGATGATTTCCGGCTCTTCCGTCGCCAACACGGTGACGGTCGGCTCGCTGACGATCCCGGCAATGATCCGGATGGGTTACAAGCGGCCGTTCGCTGCTGCGGTCGAAGCGGCCTCCTCGACGGGCGGGCAGATCACCCCGCCGATCATGGGGGCTGCGGCCTTCCTGATGATCGAATTCCTCAACCTGCCCTATACGACGATCATCCTTGCGGCGATCATTCCGGCGTTCATGCATTTCTTCGGAGTGCTGGTGCAGGTGCATTTCGAAGCCAAGCGGAACGGGTTGCGCGGCATGCGGAAAGACGAGCTGCCCGATCTCAAGGAAGCGTTCAAGCGCGACTGGCCGACCGTCATCCCCCTGGTCGTTCTGATCGGCGTGCTTCTCTCCGGCTATACGCCCTATCTCGCCGCATTCTGGGGCATCACGCTCTGCATTGCCGTCGGCCTTCTCAATCCCCGGCGGCGCATGTCCTTCACCGACGTGTTCGAAGGTCTGCGTGACGGCGCCAAATATGCGCTGGCGGTCGGCGCCGCCGCGGCGACAGTCGGCATCATCGTCGGCGTGGTGACGCTGACCGGCGTCGGCTTCAAGATCTCCTTTATCGTCACGTCGACGGCAGCGCAGATGGCCACCTTCGTCGGAGGCATCCTTCCGGTCGATTGGTTCGGGCCACAAACGCTGACGCTGCTCTTCACGCTGATCATGACCGGCGTAGTCTGCATCCTGATGGGGTGCGGCATCCCGACGACGGCGAACTACGTCATCATGGCAACCATCGCCGCGCCTGCACTCGGTATGCTCGGCGTCGAGCCGATCGTGGCCCATTTCTTCGTCTTTTATTATGGCGTGCTGGCGGACATTACCCCACCCGTGGCACTCGCGGCCTATGCGGCTGCGGGAATGGCGGGCGCTGATCCTTTCAAGACCGGCAATACCGCCTTCCGGCTTGGACTGGGCAAGATCCTGGTCCCGTTCGTCTTCGTGTTCTCCCCGTCCCTGCTGCTGGTCACAAACGACTTCACCTGGACCAACTTCCTCATCGCCTTCATCGGCTGCACCCTGGGGATTACCTGCCTCGGCGCGGCGATTTCAGGCTTCATGCTCGTGCGGACCGCCGCGTGGGAACGCCTGCTTCTCACGGTTGCCGCCGTGCTGCTCGTGGTGCCGGAACTGATATCCTCGCTGGTCGGCGTGGTCCTGATCATCCCAGTCCTCGCACGTCAATTCACCGGCTATCGAACAGCGCCCGCCTTGTAGCGAATCAACCAGCACGCGCCTGACGTTAAGGGCGCGCTGCGGCTTCAATTTCGCGGATCAGCGGCTCCTGATCCCCAATCCAGAACCAGTGATCGTCGCCCTCCTGAAGAAGATGCCGAGCCCCCGGAATTCTCTCGGCCATGTAGGCGGCCGCTTCTACCCTGACGGCTCTATCTCCCTTCCGATGCATCACCGTCGTCGGGACGGAAATCTCGGGGAGAAGGGCGCGGACGTCGACGTCGCGCAAAGCCGACAATACCGTCCGCATCGAACCCGGACTGGAGGCGGCGCGCAGCAGGCTGGCCCACCAGCGCTGCACGAGCGGGTCGTCCCTGACGCTCGGCGCAAATATCGACAGATCCACCGGCCCGCCCCATTCCTTCGTGATCCGTGCAAGCCATAGGTCGAACTGCTGCCGTTCCAGCGCGAACGGATAGTCGGGGCTTCTGCAGCCCTTAGCCATTGCTCCCCAGAGGATCAGCCGGTGAACGCGACTGGCGCAGCGAGCGGCAAAGAAGATGCTTCCCGGTCCTCCTTCGGAGGCCCCGACGATGATCGCCCTTCTGCTCCGGGCCGCGTCCAATACCGCCCCCATATCCCGTGCGACTGCCTCTGGCGTCGGGCAGGCCTCGGCTCTGTCCGAGAGGCCGACGCCCCGCCGGTCGAACAGGATCACTCGCCCGGACCGCGCAACGCGCTCGACCCATCTGCGGCAATGCTCGTCCTCGAACACTCTTTCGACATGGGAGACGAAGCCGGGGACCAGCAGGATGTCGAGCGGCCCCTCCCCTACAGTTCTATAGGCCACATGCAGCCCGTCGACCGCCACATATCGGACCGGCGAAACGGGGACCGCGGACGGCTGAGCCGCAACCGCATGTAGATCCAGCACGGCGCGTGTTTCCTTTGAGGGTACAATGCCGAGGCTGCGCCTCAGCAGATCGGCGCAAAACTGATAATGCCGCCGCGCCGAAACGAGGTCGCCGGCCTCGGCGGACGCTCTAATGAGCTGGCGGTGCGCAGCCTCATTGAGCGGATCGCATTCCACCAGCCGACGAGCGAATTTGGCGGCATCCGGATAGCGTCTTTCATCGAAGGCCGTCTGGATGAGCCGTTCGAGAGCATGCACCAGCCGCCCCTTCAAAGCTTCGCGACGGAAGAATATCCATTCCTCCAGCTCAGACGCATCATCGAGGTGGAACCCCTCCAGGAAATCGGCGGAGTAGACCATCTCCGCCTCCGTGAAACGGTGCTGTGTCAGCAGGTCTTCGAAAACGACGACGTCGCAATCCACGGCGACGCGATCCGAAAGGCGGATATTGACGCGGTCGCTCTCCACGACATCGATCCCGGCCGCCTGCCGGATCTTGTAGATGAGCCGCCGCAGCCGGGCACGGGAGGTTTCGCTGTCGGCCTCCGGCCATAGAAGAGCCGAAACGGCCTCGCGGGAAACCGGGGCCTTTGCCGTGGCGATGTAGATGATGAGCGCCAGCGCTCTGCGCTCCCGCAGCGCCAGCGCAGCGTCGTCAAAGCGGACATCCGGATAGCCGAAAAGGCGAAGCCGCAATTGCAACGGCAGCTCGGCACTTGCCGCAACTTTCGTCATCGCACCCCCTCGCCAAGGGACGGTCAGGGGACTCCAGGCAACTAGGGTCCTCTCCGTCCGACAAGGCAACCACTATATGAAGAAAGGCTCGTCCAATGAATATCAATCACGCCAAGGCGCATTCTTCCACCCGCTTCGGCATTGCGGGTGCTTCGATGATCAACGTCACCGCTCTTGCACACCGAGCGTCACTACGGAGGTCGTCCCGTTTGTACCGGACCCCTGCATACCCGGGAGCAATCCCGGCACCCTGGATGCTTCTGCTTCCATCCCGATCATCCATGACTTCTGTCAACAGCCACGAGCAGGAGGTCCGTGATGTGCAGTCTGTGTGAAAGAATATTTGGGCCTGTGGGTCGGTTCGTCGTCACCAAAGCATGCGGGGCTCCACCGTTCAGGTCCATGCGCGAGCGTATGATACCGGTCGCGGCCGGGGACGTGCTCGAGATCGGTATCGGGTCGGGCCACAATCTGGAGCTCTACGACAGGGACAGGATCAGCACGCTGGTCGGCGTTGATCCGGATACGAAACTGCTGGCATTGGCTCACCGCAGGTCCTGTGACCTGCAGCGGGATGTCCGGCTGATCGAAGGATCAGCCGAGCGGTTGCCGGTCGAAATGCATTCGATCGACACCGTCGTCGCAAGCTACGTCCTCTGCACGATTCCCGATACGCAGACGGCGCTCGCCGAGATCAGGCGGGTGCTGCGGCCGCAGGGAAAGCTCATCTTTCTCGAACACGCCGTGGGGCGGGGAAATATCCTCCCGCATGTCCAGAGGAAGATGAATGCAGGTTGGCGGCTTCTTGCCGGCGGCTGCAATCTGGTCCGCGACCCAGTGTCCAGGATCACCGGCAGCGGCTTTGGTATAGAGTCCTTGATCGAAAATGACTTTGCAGGTCGCATGCGTTTTCTGGGACGCCATATCGCAGGGATTGCCGTTTCCAATACGCAATGATGCCTTGTCGCGAATCTGCGGAAGGCCTATTTTAGAAAGACCGTGGCAAGGCGGATGACCGTTTTGTCACGGTCAAATCATCTTGTTCGATTGGCAGCGCGTTATCCACAAACTCGAAGCGGGACTGTGGAGATCGTCGGATTCTAGAGATTATCTTCGGGCGGTCCGTTCATCCGCCGCAAACTGCTGTAGGATCGCGCCGATTCAAAAAAGACCTGATTGGGTAACATGCAGGACGTAGCACGCAAGCTGACCGCGATCAGCAACAAGGACGCGGAGCCCCACTACCGCGAAGCACCGAACAATATCGAGGCTGAACAGGCGCTGCTCGGAGCGATCCTGGTCAATAACGACGCCTATTACCGTGTCTCGGACTTCCTGAAGCCGGTCCATCTCCACGAACCGCTGCACCGCAGGATCTTCGAGGTTGCCGGCGATATCATCCGCATGGGCAAGACCGCCAACCCGGTGACGATCAAGACCTTCCTGCCGGCCGACGACAAGGTCGGCGACCTGACGGTCGCCCAATATCTCGCGCGCCTCGCCGCCGAGGCGGTGTCGATCATCAACGCCGAGGACTATGGCCGGGCGATCTACGATCTGGCGCTGCGCCGCGCGCTGATCACCATCGGCGAGGACATGGTCAACATTGCCTATGACGCGCCGCTCGACATGCCGCCGCAGACGCAGATCGAGGATACCGAACGCCGCCTCTTCGAGCTTGCCGAAACCGGCCGTTACGACGGCGGCTTCCAATCCTTCAATGATGCAGTGGCGCTCGCCATCGACATGGCGGGCGCAGCCTTCGAACGCGACGGCCACCTCTCCGGCATCTCGACCGGAATCATGTCGCTCGACAACAAGATGGGCGGGTTGCAGCGCTCCGACTTGATCGTGCTCGCAGGCCGCCCCGGCATGGGCAAGACCTCGCTTGCCACCAACATCGCCTACAATATTGCCGCTGCTTACGAGCCGGAAGTGCAGCCGGACGGTTCCTTCAAGGCGAGGAACGGCGGTGTCGTGGGCTTCTATTCGCTCGAAATGTCGGCCGAACAGCTCGCCACCCGTATCATTTCCGAGCAGACGGAGGTCTCCTCCTCGAAAATCCGCCGCGGCGACATCACCGAAGCGGATTTCGAAAAGCTCGTTGCCTGCTCCCAGATGATGCAGAAGGTGCCGCTCTTCATCGACCAGACCGGCGGCATCTCGATCGCCCAGCTTTCCGCCCGCGCCCGCCGGCTGAAACGCCAGCGTGGCCTCGACTGCCTGGTGGTCGACTATATCCAGCTGATGACCGGCTCCGGCAAATCCGGCGAGAACCGCGTGCAGGAAATCACCCAGATCACCACGGGTCTCAAGGCGCTCGGCAAGGAACTGAACGTGCCGATCATCGCGCTGTCGCAGCTTTCGCGCCAGGTGGAAAGCCGCGACGACAAGCGCCCGCAGCTCTCCGACCTTCGCGAATCCGGCTCGATCGAGCAGGACGCCGACGTGGTGCTGTTCGTGTTCCGCGAGGAATATTATGTGAAGAACATGGAGCCGCGCGACATTTCCGATCCGAAATATCCGGAATGGGAAGCGCATATGGACAAGGTGAAGGGCACGGCTGACGTGATCATCGCAAAGCAGCGCCACGGACCGACCGGCACCGTCAAACTCGCCTTCCAGTCGGAATATACCCGTTTCGCGGACCTCGCTGACCCGAGCTTCACGCAGTACGAAGAGCACTGATGGCGGCCGGCCTGCCTGTTTATTGAGCACCAGGAACCCTGCATTCCTTTCGTAAGCTGCGGGTTCCCCGCGATTGCCGGCAATTCGGCTGTCGCTAATGCAATTGGCATGAGGATTGCTCTTCCTGTTTCCAGATCAAACAGGGGAGCATTCATGCAACGTCGAACCTTCATCTCACGCGCCTTGGCGACAACCGCCGTTATCGCCGCCACTCTTGCAGGGCCGCTTCCGGCGCTTGCCGATGCGCTGGAGACTATCAAGTCCAGCGGCAAATTGCGCGTCGCGGTACCGCAGGATTTCCCGCCTTTCGGCAGCGTCGGCGCCGACATGACCGCGAAAGGCTACGATATCGACATGGCGACGCTGATTGCGGAAAAGCTCGGCGTGAAGGTTGAACTCGTGCCGGTGACGAGCGCGAACCGCATTCCTTATCTGCAGACCAACAAGGTCGATCTGGTGATCTCGAGCCTCGGCAAGAATCCAGACCGCGAAAAGGTCGTCGATTTCTCCACCGCCTACGCGCCCTTCTACAACGGCGTCTTCGCTCCGGCGGGGCTTGAGATCAAGTCCACCGAGGATCTCGCCGGCAAGACCATCGGCGTAACGCGCGGAGCGATCGAAGACCTCGAACTGACCAAAGTCGCGCCGGCAAGCGCCACCATCAAGCGCTACGAAGACAACAACGGCACGATTTCCGCCTTCCTGTCCGGCCAGGTGGAAGCCGTCGCGACCGGCAATGTGGTCGCCGCCGCTATTCTTGAACGAAACCCGCCCAAGCGTCCCGAACCGAAATTCCTCATCAAGAACTCGCCCTGCTATATCGGCCTCGGGAAGAACGAACCCGCCCTGCTCGAAAAGGTCAACAGCATCATCGCCGCCGCCAAGACCGATGGCTCGTTGAACAAGATCGCCGAAAAGTGGCTCGGGACTTCGCTGCCGGCGGATCTCTGATCTTTTCCTCAGACTGCCCGCCGCCTGTTTGCCCAGGCGGCGGACCGATCTACCGACACGGGCGGGCGCAATGCACTATATCTTCGATTTCAGCTGGATCTGGGACTATGGTCCCGTCATCCTGAAGGGGCTTTTCGTCACCGTCGAACTGACTTTGGTCGGCGCGGTGGCCGGGGTGTCTCTCGGAATCTTGTGCGCATGGATCAGGACGCTCGGGCCCGAGATGCTGCGCCCGCCGGTGGCGGCCTATGTGGAACTGATCCGCAACACCCCCTTCATGATCCAGCTCTTCTTCATCTTCTTTGGCCTGCCGTCCGTTGGAGTTCAGCTCTCGGAACTGCAGGCAGCAAACCTCGCGATGATCATCAATCTCGGCGCCTATAGCTGCGAAATCATCCGGGCCGGCATCGAGGCCACGCCAAAGGGACAGTTCGAGGCCGGCGCGGCGCTGGCGCTGAGGCCCCTGCAAACCTTCCGCCTGGTGATATTGGTGCCTGCCTTGCAGCGCATCTGGCCGGCGCTTTCCTCGCAGATCGTCATCGTCATGCTGGGATCGGCAGTCGTCTCGCAGATCGCCGCCGAGGACGTGACCTTCGCGGCCAATTTCATCCAGTCGCGGACGTTCAGGGCCTTCGAGGCCTATATGCTCTCCACCGCTATCTACCTGCTGTTTGCCATTGCACTGCGTCAATTGCTCAATCAGCTTGGCCGCTGGATCTTTCCGAAAGTGGCCGCCCGATGAGCGATTTCACCACCTGGGACATCCTGCGCAACCTGCTGCTCGCCACCCGCTGGACGCTGGTGCTGTCCCTCATATCCTTCCTCGGCGGTGGCATTCTCGGTCTGGCGATCCTGTTTCTCCGAATCGGAAAGTCGCCCGTCGGTCGGTATTTCGCACGCGGTTATGTGGAGCTGTTGCAGGGCACCCCGCTGCTGATGCAGTTGTTCCTGGCCTTCTTCGGTCTCGGCTTATTTGGCATCGACGTGCCGGCCTGGCTGGCGGCGGGCGCGGCGCTGATCTGCTGGACCGCGGCATTCCTCGTCGAAATCTGGCGCGGCTGCGTCGAATCCATCCCGAAAGGGCAATGGGAGGCAGGACAGAGCCTCGCCCTCAACCATGTGCAGCAGATGCGGCTGATCATTCTGCCTCAAGCGCTTCGGATCGCCATACCGCCGACGGCCGGCTTTTCTGTCCAGGTTATCAAGGGAACCGCGCTCACCTCCATCATCGGTTTTGTCGAACTGTCGAAGGCCGGCACGATCGTCACCAATGCCACCTTCCAGCCGTTCGTGGTCTATGGCTTCGTGGCGCTCATCTACTTTGCGGTATGTTTTCCGTTATCGAAATTCAGCAAACATCTGGAACGCCGGGCTGCGGCCGCCTATGCGACCCGCTGACCGCGGCAGTCGCACAGGGCTTCGCGACTTTGCAGGAACAATAATGCGCTGGCTTCCCAAGTGGTCGCGAAAAGACCTCATTCGGCGTTTCCACCTTGACGTGAATGGATAGTTCAGGCTTGAGCCACAGCAGGACACACCGCCGCATGGAACACCGACCGATGACCAATCCCGATGATCCCTTCGCCGAAGCAGGCAACTTCGAGATCGCGCCCGTGCGGCTGACGGTCGATCTCGGCGCGCTTGCCGACAACTGGAGGGAGATGGCGCGCCGCTCCGGCTCCGCCCGCACCGCCGCCGTGGTCAAGGCGGACGCCTATGGCCTCGGCATCGAGGATTGCGGCACGGCGCTTTATGAAGCCGGCGCGCGCGACTTCTTCGTGGCGGTGGTGCAGGAGGGCGTGACGCTCCGCACCTATGCGCCGGATGCGCGGATCTATGTGCTTTCCGGGATCTGGCCCGGCCAGGAGCAACTGTTCTTCGAGAACGGCCTCGTGCCCGTGCTCGTCTCCGAAGAGCAGGTTGCTTTCTGGATGTCGGTCACCGCCGAACACGGCGATCATCCTTGCGCGCTTCAGGTGGATACAGGCTTCAACCGGCTCGGCATTCCGCTCGAGGACGCGATCGCCTTTGCCGACGACGTGTCGCGGCCGGCGAGCTTTTCGCCAGTGCTGGTGCTGTCGCACCTCCATAGCGGCGACACGCCCTCCTCCGAGCTCAACCAGAAACAACTGGAATCCTTCCGAAGGGTTGCCGACGCTTTCGAAGGTATCGAAACAAGTCTTGCAGCCTCCGCCGGGATCTTTCTCGGCTCTGACTATCATTTCGATCTCACCCGGCCCGGCATTGCGCTTTACGGCGGGGAAGCCGTGAATGGCGGGAAAAATTCGATGCTGCCGGTCGCCAAGGCGGAGGCGCGGATTATCCAGATCCGCGACGCGAAAAAAGGCGAGACCGTCAGCTATGGCGGCACCTATCAGCTTTCGCGCGACAGCCGGCTCGCCATCGTCGCCGCGGGTTATGCCGATGGCTACCTGCGTTCGCTTTCCGGTTCCGGGGTGCCGCTTCGCCAGAACGTCAAGGACGGCGCCTTCGGCTTCGTCGCCGGACGCAAGGTGCCGGTCGTCGGCCGTATCACCATGGATCTGACGATCTTCGACGTGACGGACGTTCCGGCAGCGGAGATCCGCTCTGGTGACTATGTCGAACTCTTCGGCCCGAACATGCCGCTCGACGACGTCGCCCGCGCGGCGGGCACGATCGGCTACGAGCTCCTCACCAGCCTGGGGCTGCGTTACGAGCGGCGGTACATCTATCCCGAATAACCGCAAATCTTCTTGCCAGTGAAGGGAATTCAGGATTAAAGGCATCTGTTCCGCTTTTGTTCTGCGCGGAAAAACGTGACTATCGAAAGCGGCGGCTACTTCATGGCAAAACCCAAAACCCAATTCGTGTGCCAGAACTGCGGCACGGTGCACAACCGCTGGGCCGGCAAATGCGACGGCTGCGGCGAGTGGAACACGATTGTCGAGGAAGATCCGATGGGCGGCATCGGCGGCGGTCCCGGCAAGGTGCCGAAGAAGGGCCGTGCGGTCTCACTCACTACGCTTTCCGGCGAGACTGAGGAAGCTCCCCGCATCCATACAGGCATTTCCGAACTCGACCGAGCGACCGGCGGCGGTTTCGTTCGCGGCTCGGCCGTCCTGATCGGCGGCGACCCGGGCATCGGCAAGTCGACGCTGCTGATGCAGGCGGCGGCCGCCCTTTCCCGCCGCGGCCACCGGATCATCTACGTGTCCGGCGAAGAGGCCGTGGCGCAGGTGCGGCTACGCGCCCAGCGACTGGGCGCTGCCGATAGCGACGTTTTGCTCGCCGCGGAAACCAATGTCGAGGACATTCTTGCAACGATCGCCGAGGGCAAGCGGCCGGATCTCGTGATCATCGATTCGATCCAGACGCTCTGGAGCGATACGGCCGATTCGGCGCCCGGCACCGTCACGCAGGTGCGCACGGGCGTCCAGGCGATGATCCGTTTCGCCAAGCAGACAGGCGCTGCGATGGTCCTCGTCGGTCACGTCACCAAGGAAGGCCAGATCGCCGGGCCGCGGGTCGTCGAACACATGGTCGACGCAGTCCTCTATTTCGAGGGCGACCGCGGCCACCACTACCGCATCCTGCGCACGGTCAAGAACCGGTTCGGTCCGACAGACGAGATCGGCGTCTTTGAAATGTCCGATAAGGGGTTGCGGGAGGTGTCGAACCCTTCCGAACTCTTTCTCGGCGAGCGCAATGCTAAGGCGCCGGGCGCCGCGGTGTTCGCCGGCATGGAGGGAACGCGCCCCGTGCTGGTCGAGGTGCAGGCCCTCGTGGCGCAGACATCGCTCGGAACCCCCAGGCGTGCAGTGGTCGGTTGGGATTCGTCTCGGCTGTCGATGATTCTCGCGGTTCTGGAAGCCCATTGCGGCGTCAGGCTCGGCCAGCACGACGTGTATCTGAATGTGGCAGGCGGCTATCGCATCTCCGAACCGGCCGCCGATCTTGCGGTCGCTTCGGCGCTCGTCTCGTCACTTGCCGGGCTTGCCCTGCCCGCCGATTGTGTCTATTTCGGCGAAATCAGCCTCTCGGGCGCGGTGCGGCCGGTTTCGCAGACCGCCCAGCGGCTCAAGGAGGCGGAAAAACTCGGGTTTGCAGGTGCGATGCTGCCGGCCACGTCCGCCGAAGTGCCAAAGGGCGCGAACGGACGCTGGGTCACCATCGAAGACCTGCCGGACCTGGTGTCACGGATCGCAGGTTCCTCGTCGAAACTGCGCCAAACGCCGGAAGATGATTGATCTTCCGTTAACAGGTCCGCTGTTGTATGACGGCTGCGAGACAGCGGGGGCTGTCGCGCATTCGGCAAGTCTGGAGTAGTTCTTATATGCCCATCACGATTTTCGACGGTATTGTCATCGGCGTGACGCTGTTTTCCGCCGTGCTCGCCATGGTTCGCGGGTTTTCGCGGGAAGTGCTGTCGATCGCAAGCTGGGTGGGCTCGGTCGCCGCGGCCTATTATCTCTATCCGCTGCTTCTGCCTTACGCCAAGAACTATACGACCGATGATCGCATCGCGATCGCCGCTTCCGCCGGCATCATCTTCCTGCTTGCGCTGATCGTCATCTCCTTCATCACCTCGCGTATTGCCGATTTCATCATCGACAGCCGTATCGGCGCGCTTGACCGGACCCTCGGCTTCCTGTTCGGCGCCGCCCGCGGCATCCTTCTTCTCGTTGTCGCCGTCGCCTTCTGGAACTGGCTCGTGGACGTGCGCTCACAGCCGGAATGGGTCACCCAGGCGAAGTCGAAGCCTTTCCTCGATACGCTCGTCGCGCGCCTCGAGGCGGTGCTCCCCGACGATATCGAGCCACAGATCCGCGCCCGCATCCTCGGCCGCGAGGCGGCGCCCACAGAAGGCGCGCCCGCCCAGGAGCAACCACCGGCGGAAGATGCGCCGGCAACAAATAATTGACGTTATCTTGCGCTTGATGCAGCGCGAAACGTCACCATTTGTGGTATCATTCGCATAAAGTGCAAAACGGGCTGGGCTCGGGGAATTTTCTCCGGCCCGCCTTTCCATTTTCCGAAGGGACAAATCGTCCGAAAGGGATAAGGGCCAGATGAGAGAGCCGGTTTCTGAGACGTTCGCCGACAACAAGGTCAACGAGTGGGATGGCGATACGCTTCGCGAGGAATGCGGCGTCTTCGGGATTCTCGGCCATCCGGATGCGGCAACGCTGACAGCGCTCGGTCTGCACGCCCTCCAGCATCGCGGCCAGGAGGCCGCCGGTATCGTCTCCTTCGACGGCTTGCGGTTCCACTCGGAACGGCGCATGGGCCTTGTCGGCGACCACTATACCGACCCCGCCACGCTTGCCCGCCTTCCCGGCAACATCGCCATGGGCCATGTCCGTTATTCGACCACCGGGGAAGTGGCCCTGCGCAACGTGCAGCCGCTGTTTGCCGAACTGGAAGTCGGCGGCATCGCGATTGCCCATAACGGCAATTTCACCAACGGCCTGACGCTCCGCCGCCAGCTGATTGCAGGCGGCGCCATCTGTCAGTCCACCTCCGATACGGAAGTGGTTCTGCATCTCATCGCCCGCTCCCGCTACGCCTCGACGGCCGACCGTTTCATCGACGCGATCCGGCAGATGGAAGGCGGCTATTCCATGGTGGCGATTACCCGCACCAAGCTGATCGCCGCCCGCGATCCCACCGGTATCCGCCCCCTCGTGATGGGCGAGCTTGATGGCAAGCCGATCTTCTGCTCGGAGACCTGCGCGCTTGACATCATCGGCGCGAAGTTCGTCCGCGACGTGGAGAACGGCGAAGTGATCATCTGCGAGATCCAATCGGACGGCTCGGTCACCATCGACGCCCGCAAGGCCGGCAACGGCCAATCCGAACGGCTCTGCCTGTTCGAATATGTCTATTTCGCGCGGCCGGATTCGGTCGTCGGCGGCCGCAGCGTCTATGTCGCGCGCAAGAACATGGGCATCAACCTTGCAAAGGAAGCGGCGGTCGACGCCGATGTCGTCGTGCCGGTGCCGGATGGCGGCACGCCTGCCGCCCTCGGCTTCGCTCAGGAAAGCGGCATCCCCTTCGAATACGGCATCATCCGCAACCACTATGTCGGCCGCACCTTCATCGAACCGACGCAGCAGATCCGCGCCTTCGGCGTCAAGCTCAAGCACTCCGCCAACCGCGCGATGATCGAAGGCAAGCGAGTCGTGCTGGTCGACGATTCGATCGTGCGCGGCACGACTTCGCTGAAGATCGTCCAGATGATCCGCGATGCGGGCGCCAAGGAAGTGCATTTCCGCGTCGCAAGCCCGATGATCTTTTACCCGGATTTCTACGGCATCGATACGCCGGACCGGGAAAAGCTGCTCGCCAACCAGTATGACAGCCTTGAGGCGATGTGCCGGTATATCGGCGCGGATTCGCTGCAGTTCCTGTCGATCAACGGTCTCTATCGCGCCGTCGGCGGCGAGGACCGGAACGACGCGCGTCCGCAGTTCACCGACCACTATTTTACCGGCGACTATCCGACCCGCCTGCTGGACAAGGATGGCGAAACGATGGGACGCAAGGTTTCGGTTCTCGCCAGCAACGGCTGAGACAAACGGACCCGTTTGCATTTCGCACCGAACGCTCTAGAAGGCTGCGGCAACGCAGCCTTCTTTTTTGTGCCGCGACAGGGTGAGGTGACGAGATGGACATTGACTTGAAGAACAGGATCGCGCTGGTCACCGGCGCCTCGCGCGGCATCGGCTATTTCACCGCGCTGGCGCTCGCCAAGGCCGGCGCGCATGTGATCGCGACCGCCCGCACCGTCGGCGGGCTCGAAGAACTCGACGATGCAATCAAGGCGGTCGGCGGCACGGCCACGCTGGTCCCCTTCGACCTCACCGACATGGGCGCCATCGACCGGCTCGGCGCCTCGATCTTCGAGCGCTGGGGCAAGCTCGACATTCTCGTGGCCAATGCCGGCATTCTCGGCGTCATTTCGCCGCTCGGCCATATCGAGGCGAAGGTCTTCGAAAAGGTGATGCTGACCAATGTCACGGCCACCTGGCGGCTGATCCGTTCGGTCGAACCACTGCTGACGAAATCGGATGCGGGCCGCGCGCTCATCCTGTCGTCCGGCGTCGCCAGCAATCCCCGCGCCTTCTGGGGTGCCTATGCCATGTCCAAGGCAGCCGTGGAGACCATGGGGCGCATCTGGGCTGCCGAAACCGAGCACACGCCGCTCAAGATCAATCTCGTCAATCCGGGCGCCACCCGCACGGCCATGCGCGCCCAGGCCATGCCCGGCGAAGACCCGCAGACGCTGCCGCATCCTTCAGAAGTCGCCGAAAAGATGCTTTTCCTCGCTTCCCCCGAGATGAAGGAGAGCGGACGGCTCTTCGTGGTGCGCGAGAACAGATTTGTGGATTTCAAGGCACCGGAATGAGGACTGCCGTCGCAGCCGGCGACACGGGGAATGCCTCACCCTCCCCAAATAGATAGTGCCCCACCCATCCCGGAAAATCCGATTTTCGGGTATTTCTCTGAGTCCTGCGGTGGGACGCAGGAAATCACTTGGGGGACAATTACATGAGAAACATCGCTTTCTGTTTCTTCGTCGCGGCCGTGCTTTGCGTTACGACCGGCATGTTCTGGGGCATTCAAATGGCGATCTCCGGCGACCATCAGATGGCGCCGGCGCATGCGCATCTCAATCTCGTCGGCTGGACGACGATGGGCCTTTTCGGGCTCTACTACACGGTCACGCCGCAGGCAGCCGATGCCTTGCTGGCAAAAGTCCATCTGGCTTTTGCAATCCTCGGCGTGCTCTGTCTCGTGCCGGGCATCGCAATGGCGGTGTCTTCCGGCGGCGAAGCGCTTGCCGCGATCGGATCGATCCTCACGGTCATCTCCATGCTGATCTTCTTGGTGACGGTCGCCCGCAACGGCATCGGCCGCCGGGTAGCTTGACGCCATTGATCATGGCGCGGGCAAAGGCCCTTGACCAAAGTTCCTGCCCGCGCCATAACCTCCTCCATGAAAACGGCGATTTCCATTTGCGGGATCATTATTCGCTAGCGCAGTCGCTGGCCCGGCCGTTTTCGTCTCTCGAAAAGCCTTGAAGACAAACGTCCCGGTCCGGCACCGGCCGCTTTCTATGCAAGGTTTTGGGGAGATTTCGATGGGCGCCTCGCTCAAGTTCTACAATACGCTGACCCGCGAAAAGACGGCGTTTTCGCCGATCGATCCCAAGAGCGTGCGCATGTATGTCTGCGGCCCGACCGTCTACGACTACGCCCATATCGGCAATGCGCGGCCGGCAATCGTCTTCGACGTGCTCTTCCGGCTGCTGCGACATGTCTATGGCGAAGGGCATGTTTCCTATGCCCGCAACATCACCGACGTGGACGACAAGATCAACGCCCGCGCACTGCGGGATCACCCCGGCCTGCCGCTCAACGAGGCAATCCGCGCCGTCACGGAACGGACCGAGACGCAGTATCACGAGGATGTCGCGGCGCTGGGTTGCCTGGAGCCGACCGTCGAGCCCCGCGCTACCGACAATATTCCCCAGATGATCGAGATCATCGAGAAGCTGATTGCGCGCGGCCATGCCTATGTCGCGGCCGGCGAGGTTCTTTTCGATACGAAGTCGATGGGCGATTACGGAAAGCTCTCCAAGCGCCCGCTCGACGAACAGCAGGCCGGCGCGCGCGTCGCAGTCGACGCGCACAAGAAGAACCCTGGCGATTTCGTGCTCTGGAAGCTCTCCTCCGACAACGAACCCGGCTGGGAAAGCCCCTGGGGCCGCGGCCGCCCGGGCTGGCATATCGAGTGCTCGGCGATGAGCCGGCGCTATCTCGGCGAAGTCTTCGACATTCATGGCGGAGGGCTCGACCTCATCTTCCCGCACCATGAAAACGAGATTGCCCAGTCGCGCTGCGCCCACGGCACGGAAGTGATGGCGAATGTCTGGATGCATAACGGCTTCGTGCAGGTCGAAGGCCGCAAGATGTCGAAGTCGGAAGGCAATTTCATCACCATCTACGACCTGCTTCACACGGAAAAATTCGGCGGCCGCCAATGGCCGGGCGAGGTGCTCAGGCTTGCCATGCTGATGACGCACTACCGCGAGCCGATCGATTTTTCGGTGAAGCGGCTGGAAGAGGCGGAGCGGCTGATTGCCCGCTGGCCGGCTGCCGATCCGGGCGGTGCCGCGCCTTGCGATACGGTGATCGAGGCGCTCGGCGACGATCTCAACACGGTGGCCGCCATCCAGGCGCTGCATGCGCTTGCCCATGAGGCACATGCCGACAAGACCCTTCTGCCGATCTTTGCGGCGAGCGCCAATCTGCTCGGCGTGCTGCCGCAGAAGACGGAAGTGGACGAGGCTCTCGCGTCTGCCGTCGATGCGCTGGTCTCCATGCGGCTCGAACTGTTGAAGGCGAAGAACTTTCCCGAGGCCGACAAGATCCGCAATGAACTGTCGGAGAAAGGCATCCAGCTCAAGGACGGCAAGGACGCCTCGACCGGCGAGCGGGTGACGACCTGGGAACTGAAGCGGTAAGATCAAATCGGCACTTGAGGAGGAAAAAGCGCGATGATCGACCACATGGGCATCACGGTTGCGGATTTCGACCGCGCCAAGGCGTTCTACAATGCGGCCTTTGCGCCGCTCGGGGCCTCGTTGCTGTATATGGTGCCGACGGAATATACGGGCGGCGTCAAGGTCGGCGGCTATGGCCGGGAGCGGCCGGTCTACTGGCTGCATGAGGGCACACCGCCAGCCGGCTACCACCAGCATATCGCCTTTACCGCCAACAGCCACGCCGAGGTCGACGCGTTCTACAAGGCTGCAATCGCCGCCGGCGGCCGCGACAACGGCCCGCCGGGCCTGAGGCTACATTATCATCCGAACTACTACGGCGCCTTCGTCTTCGATCTCGACGGGAATAATATCGAGGCGGTTTGCCACTCGGCGGAGGGAAGTCCGGAATGACTGACCAAATCCATACCGGGGGGTGCCAGTGCGGCGCGGTGAGATATCGCGCGACGGGCGAGATCGGCTTTCCGCATCTTTGCCATTGCCGCATGTGCCAGAAGGCGGCGGGGAACTATTTCATGCCGCTTGGCGGGGTAAAGTGGGAGGATTTCGCCTTCACCCGCGGAGAGTCGGCCTGGTTCCAGTCCTCCGAGACGGTGCGGCGCGGCTTTTGCGAAAAATGCGGCACCCCGCTCTTTTACGACGGCAGCAGCGACCATATCAGCATCACGCTGGGTTCGCTCGACGATCCGCAAAACGTGAAGCCGCAGCTTCAGACCAACCTCGCCCGCAAGATGTCCTGGTTCGGAGAACTCGACCACCTGCAGCACGACGCGGAGATGGACATGACGCCGGACCAGGAAAGGGCGGTGGCCAAAAGCACCCGGCAGCATCCGGATCACGACACCGATGCCTGGCCGCCGGAGGAAAAGCCATGAGCGATGCGACAAGAACCGGCGGCTGCCAGTGCGGCGCCGTCCGCTTCCGGCTGGAAGGGGAGCCTTTCGAACCCTCGATCTGCCATTGCCGCATGTGCCAGAAGGCCTTCGGCGCCTATTATGCGCCGCTGGTGGCGATCGGCGAGGCAAAACTTACCTGGACGCGCGGAACGCTCAAATATTTCCAATCGTCCAATCACGTCCGGCGCGGCTTCTGTGCAGATTGCGGAACGCCCATGACCTACGAGGCGACCGACGGCATCGGCATCTCGGCCGGCAGTTTCGACGACCCGGCATCGCTGCCGCCGGTCATTCAGTTTGGCGTCGAGGGCAAGCTTCCCTTCGTCGACCGGCTGCATACGCTGCCCGAGCGCCACACCCTTGATGATATCGACTCGGCTCCCTTCCTGAGCGACATTGTTTCCTACCAGCATCCTGATCACGATACCGAAACCTGGCCTATGCAAGGGCCTGCGGAGAACAAGCAATGACAGAGACTTTGAGAACAGGCGGCTGCCAGTGCGGCGCCGTGCGCTTCCGGATCCATGGCGAGCTCGGCCGCGCCTCCATCTGCCATTGCCGCATGTGTCAGAAGGCCTTCGGCGGCTTTTTCGGGCCGCTCGTCAGCGCACCCAAGGACGGCGTTGAATGGACCCGCGGGGAGCCGAAATATTTCCAGTCGTCGGTCAATATCGATCGCGGCTTCTGCGAAAACTGCGGCACGCCGCTGACCTACCGCTATCCGGGCGGGCTGGAACTGTCGATCGGCTCCTTCGACAATCGCGACGACCTCGCGCCGAAGATCCAGGTCAATTATTCGGCGCACATCCCCTGGGTAACGACGATCTTCGACCAGCCGGTCCGCGATGCGGCGGAAGACGCGGCCAAGCAGGAGCAGATCATTTCGTTCCAGCATCCCGACCACGACACGGCAGCATGGCCGTCCAAGGGCTTCTGACATGGTCGACAATCCCAACCTGAAGATGCCGAAATGGCTTCTTTACGGGCTGATCGCCAAGGGCGCAGTGGTGGTGCTGGTCACGGCGGCGATCGTCGCCTACGCCTTGCTCGGTTAGCCGCGCTTGCCGCCAAAGCGCAAACGATCAATGAAGGACTTTTCATGACGGACATTTTTCGCACACCCTATCCGGAGATCGAACCCTACGAGACCGGACAGCTCGATGTCGGCGACGGCCACGTCATTTATTGGGAACGGATCGGCACCAAGGGCGCCAAGCCCGCCGTCCTCCTGCATGGCGGACCGGGCGGGGGCTGTACGCCTGCCCAGCGGCGGATGTACGATCCGGCGCTCTACGACGTTTTGCTGTTCGACCAGCGCGGCTGCGGCCGCTCGACGCCGCATGCGAACCTTGAGGCCAATACGACCTGGCATCTCGTCGCCGATATCGAGCGCCTTCGCGAAATGGTCGGCGTCGACAAATGGCAGGTTTTCGGTGGCTCCTGGGGCTCGACGCTGGCGCTTGCCTATGCCGAAACCCATCCCGAGCGCGTCACCGAACTTCTGCTACGCGGCATCTATACGCTGACGAGGCCGGAACTCGATTGGTATTATCAGTTCGGCGTCTCGGAAATGTTTCCGGATAAGTGGGAAGCCTTCGTCGCCCCCATTCCGGAAAACGAACGCCACGAGATGATGGCCGCCTATCACCGCCGCCTGACGGGATCCGACAAGGCGGAGCAGATCCGCTGCGCCAAGGCCTGGAGCGTGTGGGAAGGCTCCACCATCACGCTTCTGCCCGACCCGTCTCTCGCATCGAGCCATGACGACGACCATTTCGCGCTCGCCTTCGCCCGCATCGAGAACCACTATTTCATGAATGCAGGCTGGCTCGAAGACGGCCAGTTGCTGCGCGACGCGGTGAAGCTCAAAGGTATTCCCGGCGTCATCGTCCACGGCCGCTATGACATGCCCTGCCCGCTGAAATATGCCTGGCAGCTCTCGAAAGTCTGGACGGATGCGGATTTCCACATCATCGAAGGTGCTGGCCACGCGATGTCGGAGCCGGGCATCACCGACCGGCTGATCCGGGCGACGGACAGGTTTGCGGGGAAGAGTTGACAGCATTGCCATGCAGCCCCCTCACCCGTCCTCCACTCCGCTCGGCCACCCTCTTCCCAAGGGGAGAGGAGGGAATTGGGATCTCGCGGCAATTCCACCTTCCCCCTCGGGGAGAAGGTGCCCAAGGGCGGATGAGGGAGCAGCGGAATTCGGCTGCAGTCTCGAAATAACCTTGCTCCAGGAGGAGCACCCATGACACGCGAACGCATCTATCTCTTCGACACCACGCTCCGCGACGGGCAGCAGACGCCCGGCGTCGATTTTTCCGTCGAGGACAAGATCGCCATCTCCAACCTGCTCGACGAGTTCGGCCTGGATTATGTCGAGGGCGGTTACCCGGGGGCCAATCCGACCGACACCGCCTTCTTTTCCCAGAAACGGACCGTAAAATCGAAATTCGTCGCCTTTGGCATGACGAAACGCGCCGGCATTTCCGCCTCCAACGATCCGGGCCTCGCCGTGCTGCTGCAGGCGAAAAGCGACGCGATCTGTTTTGTGGCAAAGAGCTGGGACTATCATGTGCGGGTGGCGCTCGGCTGTTCCAACGAGGAGAACCTGGAATCGATCCGCGAGAGCGTCGAGGCCGCCCGGCAGACGGGAAAAGAGGCTCTGGTCGATTGCGAGCATTTCTTCGACGGCTACAAGGCCAACCCGGCCTACGCGCTCGCCTGCGCGAAGACGGCTTACGACGCCGGCGCCCGCTGGGTCGTGTTGTGCGACACCAATGGCGGCACGCAGCCGGGCGAGATCCGCGCCATCGTCGAAGCGGTGATCGCGGCCGGCATCCCCGGCGCCTCGCTCGGCATCCATGCCCATGACGACACCGGCCAGGCTGTCGCCAACTCGCTCGCCGCGATCGAAGCGGGCTGTCGGCAGATCCAGGGCACGCTGAACGGCATCGGCGAACGCTGCGGCAATGCCAATCTCGTGACGCTGATCGGCACGCTGTCGCTGAAGGACGCCTATTCCTCCCGCTTCGAGACGGCGATCGACGCCGAGCGCCTCACCGGCCTCACCCATCTCAGCCATGCCTTCGACGAACTGCTGAACCGCTCGCCGCACCACCAGGCGCCTTACGTCGGGGCATCGGCCTTCGCCACCAAGGCCGGCATCCATGCCTCCGCCCTGCTCAAGGACCCGCGCACCTATGAGCACGTGACGCCGGAAAGTGTGGGCAACTTCCGCAAGGTCATGGTGTCTGATCAGGGCGGCAAGTCGAACTTCATCAACGCGCTAAAGCGGCGCGGCATCGAGGTCGGCAAGGACGATCCGAAGCTCGACCAGCTGATCTCGATCGTCAAGGAACGCGAGGCGTCGGGCTATGCCTATGAGGGGGCGGATGCGAGTTTCGAGCTTCTCGCCCGCCGCACGCTCGGCACGATCCCCGAATTCTTCTCGGTCGAAGGTTTCCGGGTCATGGTCGAGCGCCGGTTCGACAGCCACGGCCGCATCAAGATCGTCTCCGAAGCGGTGGTGAAGATCGCCGTCGACGGCGAGACGCATATGTCGGTCGCAGAAGGCGACGGCCCGGTCAACGCGCTCGACAGGGCGCTGCGCAAGGATTTCGGCAAATACCAGCACGAGATCGACGACCTCGTGCTCGCCGATTTCAAGGTGCGCATCCTCAACGGCGGCACCGAGGCGATCACCCGCGTCCTGATCGAATCGACCGATTCGAGCGGCGTGCGCTGGTGGACGGTCGGCGTCTCCGAAAACATCATCGACGCCTCGTTTCAGGCGCTGATGGATTCGGTGATCTACAAACTGATGAAGAACCGGGAGCTGGCGGGCAAGATCGCCGCGGAGTGAGGCCGGGCAATGGCAAGGGAAATGATCACCGAGATCGAGGACTTTTTCTCGAAAGGATGCGGACGCTGCGACCGCTTTGCGACAGCTGATTGCTCGACGCGGCAATGGGCTCACGGACTGAACGAGCTTCGCCGGATCTGCCTTGCCTCAGGCCTCGTCGAGACGGTCAAATGGGGGCATCCCTGCTATATGCATGCGGGCCGCAATATCGTCATCATCGGCGCCTTCCGCGGCGATTTTCGCCTCAGCTTCTTCCATGCGGCACTGATGAAGGACCCCGAAGGCGTGCTCGAAAAGCAGGGGCCGAATACCAAGCATCCGGACATGATCCGCTTTGTGGACAATGCACAGGTGACAAAGATGGAGCCGGTCATCCTTTCCTATCTGAAGGAGGCGATGGACTATGCGCAGGCCGGCATCAAACCGCCGAAAGAGGAAAGCGAAATCGAATTGCCCGATGAACTCGTCGAGGCGCTGGATTCCGATCCCGAGCTGGCAGAAGCCTTTCACGGCCTGACGCCAGGGCGAAAGAAAAGCTATGCGATCAATCTCAATTCTGTGAAGAAGTCGGAAACACGAATTTCACGGATTGCAAAGTTCCGCGACCACATCCTCGCTGGAAAAGGCGCATTGGAGCGGTAAGGCAAGTTTCGCAGGTGCCAATCGGCTCGCAGCGGCGAGACGGGTAAAAAAAATTGCGACGATCTCGATCACGATGTCGGATCGGGGGTGGCTGGTACGTCATCTTGTTACCAGGTCGGGATCAGACCTGAAGGACAACCACCAGGAGGACGACACGATGTCTAAGAACACCATTTGCCTGTGGTACAACAAGGACGCGGAGGACGCGGCCCGCTTCTATGCCGATACCTTTCCGGACAGCAAGGTCGGAGCCGTCATCCGCGCGCCCGGCAACTATCCCAGCGGAGAAGAGGGCGACGTCCTGGTCGTCGAATTCACCGTGGCAGGTGTGGCCTGCATCGGATTGAACGGCGGCCCGGCGTTCAAGCATAGTGAAGCCTTCTCGTTCCAGATCAGCACCGAGGATCAGGAGGAAACGGACCGCTACTGGAACGCCATCGTCGGCAATGGCGGTCAGGAAAGCGAATGCGGCTGGTGCAAGGACAAATGGGGTATATCCTGGCAGATCACACCTCGTATCCTGACCGACGCGCTTGCGGCGGGTGGCGAAGAAGCCAAACGCGCATTCGACGCGATGATGACCATGCGGAAAATCGACGTGGCCGTGATCGATGCGGCACGAAAAGGCAAAGGCGCGCCATGACTGCCGAGAAGATCAAAGGACCCGCTTCCTATTTTCCATCGATCGAGAAGAAATACGGCCGTTCTATCGGTGACTGGCAAGCGTTGGTAAGACAGCGCTACCCCGCCAGGCACATGGAGCTTGTCGACTTTCTGAAGAACGAACACGGAATGGGCCACGGACATGCAAATGCCCTCGTGGCTCATACGCTTGCGGAAGACAAGCGGGCCGCTTCGTGACGGAGCGGGCGTGAGGTGGAGCGCCCATTCTAAATCTAAGCGACTTTGCTACGAACTCAAAACGGCGACGATCATGATGGCGGCAAAAGCGATGAACATGATACTTCCGACCATGATCGTAACCAGCGCCTGCGCCGAAATATATGTTCCCGCCACCCCACCAAGCACGGCGGGCCAGGCACGTCCGCCTGTTTGCTGTCCCAGTGGATAGCCGCATGCCGGGCAAGCGAAAGCCTTGTCGGACACCTTGCCGTCGCATTCAGGGCAAACCGTCAGCGCCATGTCATTCGTCTCCAATGATAAACTGGACGCGGCGGTTCAACTGCCGGCCCCTTGGATCATCCATACCGTCCGCCGTATTATTGGGCGCGACAGGGAATCGTTCACCTTTTCCCTCTGTCGTCATTTCTGACGTCACGCCGCTTTCTGAAAGCCAGTTTTTTACCGAAATTGCCCGGCGGTTCGAGAGGCGGTCGTTATAATCATCGCTTCCTTTGGAATCTGTGTGGCCGATAATGGAAACGCGGCTTTCCTTCATCGCGCTCAAAACTTCGGCCAGCTTCGAAAGAACCGGACGCGCGTCGGGCCGAATGTCCGCCTTGTCAAAGTCGAAAAGGATATCGCTCGGCAGGTCGACGATAATGCGACCGCCTTCCGGTCTGGCGCCGAGTTCGGAAAGGGCCGCTTCCGTCCTCACCCGGGTCTCCTCATTCATATCTTGCAATCCAAACGAGGAGCCTGCCGTTGAAAACGATCCGCTGCTCGGCTGCATTTCCTCGGCAAACGTCGACCCCGGAAACTCCATTTCGCGAAATACCGATTGCTGCTCCCCCAGGGACTCGCCGATGATCGTTACCGAGTAGTCCGACCCGGTGGCCGGAGTGGCCATGAGGAGAGCAAGGATGACAGCTGCCCTCATTTCTTCAGTTCCAACGGGATCGTCACCCCTGGCGCATTTGTGTCATCACCTGAATTTCCCGCATTAAAGACGAGTGCTATCTTCGTGACGCCTGCAGGAATGACACCGGGAAAAATAAGATCGCCTTCCATCGTCGTCCCGTTGACGACCCTCATCCACTTGTTGTCTGCGATCTGGCGCATGTGCAGGCGGTCCTGCTCCCCGTCGCCCCAGGATATGTAGGCGTTCTCCTGATCGTTCATGTTGACGAAGTTGGTCTTGTGGCTGTCAAAGCTCGCCTGGAGGCGAACTTTCGTTGCATCACTGCCAACGGTTAGGGCCTTGACCTGTACGGTGAGGCCGACCGGCACGCTAACCTGTCCCCCTGATAGCAAGACGTTCTGCTCTTCCGCTAGCGCAATACTGTTGAAGAACATTGTCGTGATAAAAACCAGATTTTTCAGCAAAAACGCCTCCTGCCGCACAAACCGAAAACATCGCTATATCCCCTGGTGACGGAGACGATCGCGAGTTTCCTTGCTACCTAAGTCGCTCCCTGTTTTCAACGTCGGGCTGTAAAGAGTCGGTACTGGGAGGGGCGGACCCAACTCTCAAATAAGTGGGTGAAGAGCCCGATGTGGCAGCAGCAAGAATGGCGTGGCGTCGAGCGATCTCGCGCAAAAAACACGCCCCTCCCCCTCAAACCTCCTCGAACGAAAGTCCCCAGTCCTCTTCGCCATACCATTCCTCCCCTTCAGGCGGTGTTTGCCAGCGAAAACTGCGCACCCGGTAGCCCCGTCGGCTCTGGAATGCCTCGGCAAGCCGCTCATGGCGGCCGGCGGGAGGGGGTTCCTGTCCCTCCGCCCAGACGAAGGAAACCGGCTGCAGGAAGCGCGCGCCGAAGCTTGTCGCCCGCCGCCGGTCGATGAGAAGAAACCCGGCCCGGCGGGTGAAGCCGGTCGGCTGGCCGTTCTCGATCGCCGGCACGCCGAGTGGAAACAGCAGCCGTCCGCCGATATCAAGATTGTCGATCCAGGCTTCGGGCGGGTGGTCGAGCGCGAAATTGGCGTAGATGACATCCGCATCCTCCGTCGGCCATTCGGTCGCATCGCCCGTAAAGACTTCGACCTGAGGATAGGCGGCAAGGTTCTTTCGCGCGCTTTGCGCCAGTGCCTCGTCATATTCGACCGCGACGATCCGCCCCGAGGGGCCGACAAGCTCGGCGATGATCGCCGTATAATATCCCGTTCCGGCGCCCAGATGGGCAACCGTCTCCCCTTCCCTGATTCCAAGCGCGTGAAGGGCGCCCGCATGCAGCGAGGGCATGCCGTTGTTGACGCCGCGCTTGACGTCGATGCCGATCAGCGCGTCCTGATAGAGAACAACGGGATCGCTGGAAGCCAGCTGCCTATAGTTGCGGAAGTCGTTGTAGAGCCAGGGCGGCGGCCCGACGAAATCCTCCCGCGCGACGGCTGCAAATGCCGACAGCAGCCGGTCGCTGTCGGCAACTCCCGCCTTCGCCAATATCTGCCTGGCATAAAACTGGCGGTGCAGCGGCGCATCTTCGAAAGCCATTCAACACTCCACTTTTACGACACTGCGACGATACGATCTGAAGCCCATAAAATCGTGACAGGTCATGGATCCTTCACCGAAATGAATTGGTTCAACTCAACCTATTCGTTTAGACCGGGCAATCACAGAACAAAATGTTGGAAACACCCTCATGGCTACCGATACCATTCCGGCTCCCGTCAAGAACGAGGATACGCCGCGCGGCTTCGCTTTCGGGCTGGCAGCCTATTTCCTGTGGGGGTTCCTGCCGATCTACATGAAGGCCGTCGCCCACATTCCGGCGCTGGAGGTGCTTTCCCACCGTGTGATCTGGTCTGTACCTGTCGCCGGCATCGTGCTGCTGGCCCTCGGTCGCACGGGCGACCTTAAGGCCGCGATCCGCTCGCCCAGAACGCTGGCGATGGCCGGCCTTACCGCCGCGCTGATCAGCGTCAACTGGATGACCTATATCTGGGCAATCAGCGTCGGTCGCGCGCTCGATACCGCGCTCGGCTATTTCATCAATCCGCTCTTCAGCATCTTCCTGGCAGCGGTGCTGCTGAAGGAAAAGCTTTCCGCCGTCCAGCTGGCAGCGATCGGGCTGGTGGCGGCGGCAGTCGCGATCCTCACCATCGATGCGGGCGGACTTCCCTGGGTTTCGCTGATATTGACGGTCAGCTGGGGATTCTATGCCTTTTTCCGCAAAACCCTGCCGGTCGGGCCTAACCAGGGCTTCTTCCTGGAAGTCGCAATCCTCAGCCTGCCTTGCCTGTTTTACATCATCTATCTCGAAACCAGCGGTCAAGGCCACCTGATGCAGACGGGGCTTTCCGACAGCCTGCTGCTGCTGGTAAGCGGACTGGTGACCGCGGTGCCGCTGATCATGTATGCCAACGGCGCCAAGCTCCTGACCCTCTCAACGATCGCGATCATGCAATATATCGCGCCGACGATGATCTTCCTGATCGCCGTCTTCATCTTCCACGAGCCGCTCAGCCTCGTGAAGCTCGGCGCCTTCGTTCTCATCTGGTCGGCACTTATCATCTACACCTGGTCGATGCGGCGCCAGACGCGCGGCAGCAGGGCCTGACCCCTCCGGAGAGAGCCATGCAGATCAGCGATATTCCCTTCGGCACCACCGACTGGAGCGCCGTGCCCAAAACGGAGCACAGTGGCGAGACCGGCCTTGCCGTCTGGCAGACACGTCATTTCGGCGGCATCAGGGTCCGGATGGTGGAGTATACGCCGGGCTATCTGGCGGACCACTGGTGCGTCAAGGGCCATATCCTGCTCTGCCTTGAAGGCGAACTGACCACCGAACTAGCCGACGGCCGCATTTTTACCCTGAACCCCGGCATGAGCTATCAGGTGGCAGACGACGCCGAGCCGCACCGCTCCTCGACGGAGACCGGCGCGAAACTCTTCATCGTCGACTGAAGCCGGGTTCTCGCGCCAGAGCCCGCACGTCTCACAGACGCGAAATCACCGACTCCTCGCCGCCCAGGCGGCCGCGGTCCTGGCCATGTTCGAGGATCGCCGGGACGATATCCTCGATATCGGGAATGACGAGCGGCTGCACGAGATGAGCGCGGTGGATGAAGCCCTGTTCGCGCATGTGATGGATGAGGTCCAGCATCGGGTCCCAGAAGCCGCCGATATTGGCAAAAACCATCGGTTTTTCGTGCCGGCCAAGCTGCGCCCAGGTCATGATCTCGACGATCTCCTCCAGCGTGCCGATGCCGCCCGGAAGGGTCACGAAAGCGTCGGAGCGCTCGAACATCTTGTGCTTGCGGGCATGCATGTCCTCGGTCACGATCAATTCGTCGAGCTGACCCAGCGAATGACGGGTCGCCTCCATATCGACAAGAAATTCGGGAATGATGCCGGTAACCTGACCGCCGCTCGACAGAACGCCGGCCGCGACCGCGCCCATGATGCCCTTGGTGCCTCCGCCATAAACCAGCCGAAGCCCGTGGGCGGCAATGGATTTCCCGAGCGCGCGGCCCGCCGCGATATAGGCGGGGTCACGTCCGGGTTGCGAGCCGCAATAGACGCAGATGGATCGAATCGGCACAAGTTTTCTCCGTCACGCATTCAAAGGGAGGCATAGGCATGCCCGAATGTCGAAATTGACGGGAAACACCCGGAAGAGCAAGGGTTTATACCGTGAAAAGCTTGTGAAGACAGGAGGAAAGGGTTAATCCGAATATGCGACGCTAGGCCTAGTTCCTTTGATCCGGATCCTTCTGCCGGAAGGACTTTTGAGGCCCGTCGGGAGAGACATTGATGATAAAAAACCGTGCGGGCTTGCTGGCCCTGATCGTACTTGCCGCTGCATCGCTTCTGATGGTGTTCTTCGTATTGCCGAGGATCAGCCAGGACGCAAAGCCGATCGGCGAAGCGATCAATGCCGCAGGCGACGCCGTTAAGGAAGCAATCACCGATCCGCAGCAGACGGCCAAGGCGCCGGAAGCGCCCAAGACGGGCGATCAGGCGGCGGCTTCTGCCTCATCCTCTTCCACAAAACCCGACGCTGCAGCCTCGTCCACGCAACCGGCCACCCAGGCTGCGGCTGCGACACCCTCCTTCGACGTGCTGCGCGTCGAACCGGACGGCTCGACCGTGATCGCGGGCCGCGCCCAGCCGAATTCCAAGCTTGAAATCACCAATGGTGCCGCCGTCATTGCCAAAGTCGATGTCGGCCCGAGCGGCGATTTCGCGGTCGTGCTCGACAATCCGCTGCCGCCCGGCGACCACCAGCTCGTGCTGAAGGCGATCGGCAAAGACGGCACCGCCGTCACGTCGGAAGAGACCGCGACCGTTTCCGTTCCCGCCGACAAGAGCGGCGAGCTGCTTGCCATGGTGACCAAACCGGGCAAGGCAAGCCGGGTGATGACCATGCCGGGGCAGAACCCGGCCTCTCCGTCGCAGCCCCAGGCATCGCAGCCAGGAGCCGGCCTGCCGGCGACGATCTCTCCCGCGTCTGCGCCCGCCGCTGCGGTCTCCGATGCCGCCGGAGCGCTGCCTGGCCTGCCTGCAGCCTCCTCGAACCTTGCCTCCTCGGCACCGAATGTCGGCGCTGCCTCGCCCGTCCCCGACAACGGCGCTTCCGCCGATCTGCGGGTGACCGCCGTCGAGATCGAAGGCGCCAAGCTTTTCATCGCCGGCGTCGCGAAACCGGGAGCGTCCCTTCGCGGCGAGGCCGACGGCAAGCCGGTAGGCAATGCGAAGGCCGGCCAGGACGGCAGCTTCGTGATCGAGGGGCTGACGGACCTTTCGGTCGGCGATCACCGGATCAGCGTCGAATCCCTTTCTGCCGCCGGCCAGGCGCTGTTGCGCGTCGAAGTGCCGTTCAACCGCCCGGCGGGCGAACAGGTTGCCGCAGTTGCCGGCTCGTCGGTCTCGACCTCGATGAGCGGTGTCGATGGCGGCGCCTTCGACAAGCTGCGCAGCGAGACGGCCCGCGCCTTCAACCTCCTCAAGGGCCTCTATGAGGGAGGCAAGACGCCGACAGCCGAAGAGGTCGCCGCCGCCCGCTCAGCCACCGGCATCGCGCTGAAGTCGCTGGCAGAATATCAGCTGCCGGCAGACGCATCGGCCGCCGCCCGTCCGATCACCGACGCCGCCGCCAAGGACGCCGCAGCGGCACTGGCGGCGCTCGACGCCTTGCCGAAAGATGCGGCAACCTTTGGCGCCGGCCTCAATCAGATCGCCGGCATGGTCGGCAAGGCGGTCGGTCCTGTCATCGCCTACCAGCTCAAGAGCGGTGCCGAAATGGCTGCCGCCGGCACAGGCGACACTGCCGGCGCCAAGACGATCCAGCAGGCGCCGCTCACCCAGAGCGAGCGCAACTCCGTGATCATCCGCCGCGGCGACACGCTGTGGCAGATTTCCCGCCGCCTCTACGGCCAGGGCGTCCGCTACACGACGATCTACCTCGCCAACCAGGATCAGATCGGCAACCCGGACATCATCCAGCCAGGCCAGATCTTCGGCGTGCCGGAGGAGTACCGCCCCGATTCGGAAGAGCTGCATCGGCAGCGCCTGCGCCCGAAGCGATCGTAACCGGCCGCCTGCGTCCCAACCGTTGAAGAGACACCCTTCCGGCCTTGCCGGGAGGGGATAAATTTCCGGCGCTCCAAAATTCTTTCGTCACGTCTCAATCGCTTAACGGCTTTTTCTTCCCCACCTCGTCCCCGCCTTCCGGACTTGCGCAACAATCATAGCGTCATCGGATGGGAAATCGGGTTCCGGAACCGGTCGCATCCACGGGTTCGAAACTCGGTTTCCGATGACGGCTGCGCAAGGCGAAAACGGAGGGCTGGGAAATCCTCCGAAAAGCGCCAGACGCAGCCGGGGCAGGCGGAAAGCCTGAAATACCAATACCCCGAATACCCCGCTTGCCCCATTCCCCATTCCACCGCCCCGGAGATGTCCGGCGCGGATGAAGGTGTTTGCACCTTCCTGGCTGGAACAAGGCAAAACGATGCAACTCAGCAAGACGTTGCCAGCAACGCAGATCCCGACGATTGCGGCCTATGCCTGCTTCAAATAGCTTGCCGATCGCCCGCCCGCCGCTCCAGGCCGGTGCTCAAGCAGGAGAGCCAAAGATGAACCAGACACTCGCGCTGATCGCCCTTGTCGTTCGCGACTATGACGAGGCGATCGACTTCTACGTCAACAAACTGGGCTTCGTCCTGATGGAAGACACCTATCAGCCGGAACAGGACAAGCGATGGGTGGTCGTCAAGCCGCAAGGAGCCGGCAGCACGTCGCTGCTGCTTGCCCGCGCCTCCACGGCCCATCAGAGCGAATACATCGGCGACCAGGCTGGCGGCCGGGTTTTCCTGTTCCTGCGCACGGACGATTTTTGGCGGGACTACAACAACCTGGTGGGAGGCGGCATCGAATTTGTCCGGGAGCCGAAGGAGGCCGACTACGGAATCGTGGCAGTCTTCAAGGACCTCTACGGCAACCTGTGGGATCTGATTGAGTTTACGGACGGGAGAGCGTGAACCTCCACCGCTGCTGTCGCCCAACTCGGGTTTGGCATTACATCTCCCGAACGGAACGTCCGCTCGGCGGATAACGCAAAGGCACTACTGGACATCGACAATGGTGAGTATGTATCAGTCTGCCATTCTTACAACTTGTGAGGACAATGATGAGCCTTTTCAGGCGTACTCTTCTGGCCGCCGCGTTATTGCCCACGATCGCCCAAGCAGCGGACTGCCCGTCGTCGAAAACGGCAAAGAACGGTTTCATACTCGGGCGCCTTGAAGCGCTGAGTGAATTTCGGAAAACTAAAGGACCCCTTGTCCAAATAATCACCTCTTTTGGTGGACCGGACAAGCAGATCGTCTATTCGTTCGAAGGACTGTTCGATCTTTCCCTTGAGGATCGAAAGGAAAGATATGCCAGATATCCCCTATCGGATCTGAGCAACATCCTTCCCCTCAAGAAGGGTGATCGTCATACTATCAATTTCGTGCCCTTTGACGCGAAGCGATCAGCGGACGACTGGGTGCTGGAACTCACCGTTACAGCAGAGGAAACGGTCGCCCTCGGTCGCTGCAAGTATGACGTGTTTCGTGTAAAACAGGAAACAAAGCAGAACGGGAGGACGACCGAAAACCTGAGCGTTCTTTATTCACCCGATCTTCATGTGACCCTTGCAAAGATCTATGACGAAGGCACCAGCAACCAAGTCATCGTCAGCTACGAGCACATCCGACCTTTGGTGCGTTGAAAAGACCAGGTCTGCGATCAGGCGCTCCCCAATGTTTGGCAGGCTGGAAGCCTTGATCGGTCCCTTCCTGGCAACGCGCCGTCCTTGAGGCTTGCGCTGGATCTGCGCCCGGCGCTCACATTTCCCCCAGAAGCTCCCGATACTCCTCCTCGGGCCTGCCATAGGCGTCCCGGGCATAATCCTTCATCGCCTCGCGGTTTTTGATGACGATAAGGCCGCGTTCGGAACGGATGAACCCGTTTCCTTCCAGCACATGAAGAGCCGTGGTGACGCTCGGACGTCTAACCGCCAGCATCAGCGCGATGTACTCGTGGGTGATAGCCAGTTCCGACCCGCCGACACGATCCTGCGCCATCAGCAGCCATCGCGCCAGCCGCTCATCGACCTGATGCACAGCATTGGAGAGGGCGGTATAACTCACTTGAGTGGCCAGAACATGTACTGATTTCGCCAGCAGGTCCGCGAAGGGGCGGCTTTTTGCAAGCGCATGCCCAAAGGTCGCAATGTCGAGGCGGTGACCCCAACCTGGAGACTGAATTAGGACTTCATGCAAACTTTTCGCGCTGCTCACAGAGGGCGGCGTTGGGGCAAATCCATCTCGCCCCAACATTCCGGCTTCCGCCTTCTGTCCCTCTGCTGAAACCGAGACAATCGAGGCAAGCCCGCTTTCGAGAAAGTAGACATGTTCGATACTTCCCCCAGCTGGCGCAAGAAGAAAGTCTTTGGGGAGCTCGATCCTCTCCAGAGAAGACGAAAATAGTGAAAGCTCCGTGTCCGGAAGCAATCGAAGAAGTCTGTTCTTGAAATTGGAATTTTGCGGCGACGGCATAGTCTTGCCCTCCACTGGGGCAAGAGTAAATGCATCTCCTAGTCGCCCGCGCCCTTTTTATTCAAAGCAGACGATGACGATCCATATATCAACAATGAGGCCGAATGAAGCGCTCCGTACGACACCGGACTAAGCCGGACCTGCGATAGGAAGACAATTATATTCGATGCGATAATAAGAGGTATCAGCCGCTATGAAGCGCCCCACGATCCTACTGCTGGAAGATCAGCCGCTTGTTTCTTGGGACGTTGAGGAAATGCTACGCGATGCAGGTTTGGGCGAGGCAGTGATGATGGCTTCGTGTCGCGATGCGGAGGCCTGGCTGGTTGACAGATCACCGGACGCGGCCGTCCTGGACATCTTCCTGCGCGACGGCGAATGCGTTGAAATCGCGGAAACCCTCGTGAGGCGCAATATTCCCTTTGTCGTCCACAGCGCCCACAGCGAGCCGTCCGACGCCCACGCCGTGTTTCTCCACGGTCAGTGGATTTCCAAGCCGGCCGACCCGACCGAATTGCTCCACGCCATCCGCTTGTGCCTGCTGCAGGCTCATTGCGCCTGAGGAACAAAGCTCCACCCGCTTTCTGCCTGGCGGACGGCTGAGGTTCACACACCTCCCCCGCAAGGGCCCTGTACCGCAATAGCGAGCCGGAGGGCCGCATGTTTCATCAAACCGTCATTGCAACATTCTCCTCCGACCCTTATGTGCCGGGTGGCGTTTTGACGCGCCCTCGCGGAGACTTTCATGGCGGACAAGAAAAAGACCGTATCGGCGGATGCCAGCAATCCGCTCGGCACCCTCGTCAACCTGTGGCCCTATATGTGGCCGGAGGGCCGTGCGGATCTGAAGGCGCGCGTGCTCTGGGCGACCTTCTATCTTTTTCTCGCCAAGTTCGTGCTGCTCGCCGTTCCCTATTTCTTCAAATGGGCAACGGATGCGCTGAACGGCAGGCTGGACATGGCGGGGATCCTGCCGGCCTTCCTGCTCGGCGCCGTCATCCTTGTCATCGCCTATAATTTTACCCGCATCCTGCAGGTGGGGCTCAACCAGCTCCGCGACGCGCTGTTTGCCTCGGTTGGGCAACATGCGGTGCGCCAGCTCGCCTACCGTACCTTCGTCCATATGCACCAGCTGTCGCTGCGCTTTCACCTCGAGCGCAAGACGGGCGGGCTGTCGCGCGTCATCGAGCGCGGCACCAAGGGGATCGAAACGATCGTGCGCTTCACGATCCTCAACTCCGTGCCGACGCTTCTGGAATTCCTGCTGACGGCGATCATCTTCTGGGTCAGCTATGGCTTCTGGTACGTTCTCGTCACCGCCGTGACCGTCTGGCTCTATATCTGGTTCACCATCAAGGCGAGCGACTGGCGCATAGGCATCCGCCGCTCGATGAACGACAGCGATACGGACGCCAATACAAAGGCGATCGATTCGCTCCTCAATTTCGAAACGGTTAAATATTTCGGCAACGAGGAGATGGAGGCCAGGCGCTTCGACACGTCGATGGCGCGCTACGAAAAAGCCGCGACCGACGTCTGGACCTCGCTCGGCTGGCTGAACTTCGGCCAGGGGGTGATCTTCGGCCTCGGCCAGACGGTGATGATGGTCATGTCGGCGCTTGCCGTGCAACGCGGCGAGCAGACGATCGGCGATTTCGTCTTCGTCAACGCGCTGCTGATGCAGCTTTCCGTGCCGCTCAATTTCATCGGCTTCGTTTATCGCGAAATCCGTCAGGGACTGACGGACATCGAGCAGATGTTCGACCTTCTGGAGGTGGAGCCGGAAGTGGTCGACCGGCCGGACGCGAAGAAACTGGATATCCGCCAGGGGGCAATCGCGTTCAGGGACGTGCATTTTTCCTATGATCCGGCGCGGCCGATCCTCAAGGGCGTTTCCTTCGACGTGCCAGCCGGCAAGACGGTGGCGATCGTCGGCCCGTCGGGCGCCGGCAAGTCGACCATCTCCCGCCTGCTCTACCGCTTCTATGATATCCAGGACGGCACGATCACCATCGATGGCCAGGATGTCCGTGATGTCACTCAGCATTCGCTGCGGGCTGCTATCGGCATGGTGCCGCAGGATACCGTCCTCTTCAACGACACGGTCGCCTACAACATTCGCTACGGTCGCCCGAGCGCGACCGAAGAGGAGGTCCAGACGGCTGCCGAGGTGGCGCAGATCAGCCATTTCATCCGCACGCTTCCCGAAGGTTTCGATACGAAGGTGGGCGAGCGCGGCTTGAAACTTTCCGGCGGCGAGAAACAGCGCGTGGCGATTGCCCGCACGATCCTCAAGGCCCCGCCGATCCTGATCCTCGACGAGGCGACCTCCGCGCTCGACACCACGACCGAGCATGAAATTCAGTCGGCGCTGGACACGGTTTCGAAGAATCGCACGACGCTGGTCATCGCCCACCGGCTTTCGACCGTCATCAATGCGGACGAGATCATCGTGCTGCGCGACGGCCTGATCGCCGAGCGTGGCACCCATGCCGGGCTGCTCGCCCAGGACGGGCTCTATGCCTCAATGTGGAACCGCCAGCGCGAGGCGGTGCAGGCCGAAGAGCAGCTCAGGAAAGTGCGCGAAAGCGACGATCTCGGCATCATCCTGCGCGGCGCCCCGGCGGCGGAATAAGCTCTCCACGGATAAAAGGAAAACAATGCGATCTTCCTGGAAAAGAATGGCGGTGTTCGGCGCCATTGCGCTCGCCTATCTCCTCGTCCTGACATTTTACAGCTCGCCGCTTCTGGCATTCACGACCTGGATGGGCTGGGTCCCGCCGCAGCCCTGAAGTTGCCGGCCGCTCGGCCCTGAGCGGCGCGCCTAGTCCTTTTTTTTTCAGAAGGAACGGCTCATTTACGATAGTCGAGCAGCCACTTCACGCCTGCGACGGACACCGTGATAAAGCCCATCCATCCTGCCCACATCTCGACATAGACCGGCGGGCTTGCCGGAACCGTTCCCTCGATGTCGTAGTAGCCGGCAGTGACGATTGCCGCGCAGGCCATGAAGGCAACCGTGGCTACGATCCAAATGCGCAGATATGTCATACATCCTCCCGTCCAGGTGCGTCATCTCTTGCGGCACGCGGCGCAATGCGCCGGACGCAATCAATAGCGGGTTTCGGGCGGTCTGGCAGGTCGTCCGATAGATGTAGGTTCTCCTTCAGCCCAGCGACGGGTTCTCCCTCCGCCGATCAATCCACCTGCATTTTTTTTGCCGAAAATTACCACGAATGAGCACGAATGGCGGTCCCGTTCACGCGCCTTTCACGCGCGATTGACGGCGAGGTTGTTATCTCACAATTGCCAACAGACTGCTTGGTGGCTCGGACGGGAAAAACGGTCGAGCCACCTCTTTTTGTTGGTGAGTACTGCGTTGGGGGCATGGGGATGGGGCTCGCGCTCGGGCGGACCAGCGCGGGTCCTATCGCTCAGGCCGATGCGATGGCGACGACGCGACCGTACTGGTCTTCGCCACAGAGCGACGGAACCGCATTGCCGCAAAAACGGTTTCCCTGTAGTCAGTTCGGGCTGACCATCCAGGAGAAAACGGTTGATCAATCTCTTCGACACCATCCGCAACACGCTCGTGCCGATCCACAAGGAAGGTTATGTCTTCGTGGCGGCCTTCTTCATCGCCTCGCTGATCCTCGGCTGGATCGCCGAACCGCTGTTCTGGATCGGCCTCGTGCTGACCCTCTGGTGCGCCTATTTCTTCCGCGATCCCGAGCGCGCCGTGCCTCAGGATGACGACCTCGTGCTCAGCCCCGCCGACGGCCGCATCTCGCATGTCGCCTTCGTCGTGCCGCCGGCCGAGCTCGAGCTTGGCTCGGAGCCGATGCTGCGCATCTCGGTGTTCATGAATGTCTTCGACTGCCATATCAACCGCTCGCCGGTGCGCGGCCAGGTGACCCGCATCGAATACCGCCCCGGCCAGTTCATCAATGCCGAACTCGACAAGGCGAGCGAGGACAACGAGCGAAACGGCCTGGTCATCGAAACCCGCCACGGCAAGGTCGGTGTCGTGCAGATTGCCGGTCTCGTGGCGCGCCGCATCGTCTGCTGGGTGAAACCGACGGAACCGGTCAACGCGGGCGAACGCTTCGGCCTCATCCGCTTCGGGTCGCGCCTAGACGTTTTCGTGCCTGCCGGCGCCCAGCCACGGGTCTCGGTCGGCCAACTGGCCCTCGGCGGCGAAACCGTGCTTGCCGAATTCGGTTCGTCCAAGGGTCCGACCATCAGCCGCCGCGTATAAAGGAGCACGAGACAGCATCATGGAGACGCCAGCCCCCGACGCCTCGACCTCTTCCCCCCATGAGCCGAACCGGCCGAACGACGAGGCCCGCGGGCCTCGTCTGCGCGAGATTCCGCTGCGCCTCATGGTGCCGAACCTGATCACGGTGCTGGCCATCTGCGCGGGCCTGACGGGCATTCGGCTGGCATTCGAGGGGCGCTACGAGCTTGCGGTCGCCATGGTGCTGCTTGCCGCCTTCCTTGATGGTATCGACGGGCGTATTGCGCGGCTCCTGAAGGCCACATCGAAATTCGGGGTGCAGATGGATTCGCTTGCCGACATCATCAATTTCGGCGTCGCGCCGGCGCTCGTTTCCTATGCCTTCCTGCTGCACAATGCCAAGTCGATCGGCTGGATCGCGGGACTGCTCTATGCGATCGCCGCCGGCCTGCGTCTTGCCCGTTTCAACGTTATGGCCGACCGTGATATCAAGGCGCCCTGGCAGTCGGAATTCTTCGTCGGCGTGCCGGCGCCGATGGGCGCCATGCTGGTGCTGCTGCCGGTCTATCTCGGTTTCCTGGGTTTGGGCTCCTCCCCCCTCTTCGTATATGGGAGCGTCGCCTATACGATCCTGATCGGCTATCTGCTCGTCTCCCGCCTGCCGGTCTGGTCCGGCAAATCGAGCCGCATCCGGCGGGACCTCATGCTGCCGATCCTGCTCGCCGTGGTGCTCTATGTGGCTCTGCTGATGAGCTATACCTGGGAGGTGCTGTCGATCACGGTTATCGCCTATCTCTGCGTCCTGCCCTTTAGCGCGCGAGCCTGGCACCGCCGCTACGGCACGATCACCATCGAGGACGACAGCGCCAACGTCTGACAGGCCCCGCACTTGGTAAGTTGCAGCTTTCACGCAACAGTTTCCCGCAAGATGCAGGTTTTATGAAAAGCTGGCGAGTGTGCCGGCTTATTCAGCCACGATTCTGCCCGCTTTAATGCGGAGAGGCGCGATCGCAAATGCAAAAACAAAAGATTCGCGTGTGAGAGGAGACAGCCATGAGCAGCGAAAAACCAGTCAAGAAGACCGACACCAAGCAGGATATCAACCCGCCTTACCGCCCGCTGGCGCTCAAGGCCGTGGTTGCCGCAGCCCTGATGCTGAAGCGCAAGCCGAAGCTCACACCGGCCGGCTGATCGCCTATTTGCCGCCGAGGAAGCTCAAAACGAGCCCCAGCGCGAGCAGGCCCATCACCACGCCGATGACGACATCCAGAACCCGCCAGGCGGCGGGTCTTGCAAAGAGCGGCGCCAGGAAGCGCGCGCCGTAACCCAGCCCGAAGAACCAGGCGAACGAGGCGACCGCCGCACCGGCGCCGTAGGCGATCCGTTCGAAGCCTTCGAAGGCTGCAGACAGGCTGCCGAGCAGCACGACCGTATCCAGATAGACATGCGGATTGAGGAAGGTGAAGGCAAGGCAAGTCATCACCGCCGCCTTCAGGCCGAGACTTTCGGGAGCGCCGGCGACCATGGCACCCGGCTTTGCCGCGCGCCTGAAGGCCGTCACCACCGAAATCAAAACCGGCGATTGCGAAACAATGGTGCCGAGACCGGCGACGCCGGCGGCGATCAGCAATGCATCGGACAGCGCGCAGATCAGGCAGAGGATGAAGACGTGGCTGCGGATCAACCCCTGGCGCAGGATGAAGGCGTTCTGGGCACCGATCGCGACGATCAGCGAGCCCCCGAGGGCGAAACCGGAAAAGCCGGCAGAAAGCAGGTTCATGGGAATATCTCGCCTGGAAAAAGAGGAAGGGTCAGAAGAGCGACATTTGATCGGTGTCTGGCTTTTTGCCTTTCGGCGGCTTCTCTTCCGGGACGGCGACGGCCACCGGCTTCTGCAGGTCCGGCCCCATATTCGAGACCTTGTTGACGAGATCGGAGACCGGCAGCGCCTCGAAAAAGTCCTCCTGCGCCGGCCGCATCAGGTCTTCCACGTGGCGCGGCTCCTGCGTCTTGCAATCAAGCCAGCGTTCGAAATCTTCCGGCTGGATTACCACCGGCATGCGATCATGGATGCCGCGGATCGCCGCATTCGCCGTGGTGGTCATGATCGCGGCGGTATCCACTTCCGAACCGTCCGCCGAGGACCAGGTTTCCATCAGGCCGGCAAAGGCCACGACGCCGCCGTGCTTCGGACGGATCCAATAGGCCTGCGGCTTGACGCCGCTCTCCTTCGGCGGCCGGCGCCATTCGTAGAAGCCCGTCGCCGGTATGAGAACGCGCCGATGGCGCATGGCCGCGCGGAAGGAGGCCTTGCCGATTGCCGTTTCCGCCCGCGCGTTGATCAGCAGCGGAAAATCCTTCGGGTCCTTCAGCCAGCCGGGAATCAGTCCCCAGCGGGCGAGGAGCGCCCGTCGCGTCGGCAGATTGCTGCCTGGCTCGCGGCGTTCCGATTCGATCACCACGAGGATCGGCTGCGTCGGAGCAATGTTGTAGCGCGCCGGGAAATCCTCGAGATCCACCAGACTGAAAAATTCCGAGATATCCCTGGGGGTCGCCGTCAGGGCGTAGCGTCCGCACATGCGCCTGTCATGGCATCGGCCTCAAAATGCGTCAAGCGGCGCGGCCATCAAGCACTGCGCGGCCCGAAGAAGATGATGGCGCCGCCGGCAAGGCAGACGGCGACACCGAGCGCATCCCACCGATCCGGCACCCGGGCCTCCACCATCCACAGCCATAGGATCGAGGCGAGGATATAGATGCTGCCGTAGGCGGCATAGGCGCGTCCCGCTGCATCGCTCGGCACCAGCGCCAGCGCCCAGGCAAAAAGGACTAGCGAAAGCATGCCGGGCGCCAGCCACCAGACGGACTTCTCCAATCGCCACCAGGCCCAGAAGGCGAAGCAGCCGGCGATCTCGGCAAGGGCGGCGAAGGAGTAGAGCGCGTAGGTTTTCATGAGGATGGCGGGATTGAAGATTTGTAGCTTATACGCTACATTGCCACGTGATCGAAATCCGGGAAACCAAAATCTACTCGACTTGGTTTGCCCGGTTGCGGGACGAGCGCGCGAAAGCCCGTATCAATACCCGCATCTATCGTTTGTCGCTGGGGAACCCCGGCGATGTGAAGGCGGTCGGTTCTGGCATCAGCGAGATGGGAATCGACTACGGACCTGGTTACAGAATCTATTTCACGCGGCGCGGGCAGAAATTGGTCATCCTTCTGTGTGGCGGCGATAAATCCAGCCAGACTGACGATATCCTGTCGGCGAAGGCACTGGCGGCGGACCTGGAGGACTGACTATGGCAGTCGAGGCCAAGAAGTGGGATATTTTCGAGCATCTGGACAGCGACGAACGGATAGCGCTTTTTCTGGAAGCCGTGTTCGAGGATGGCGACCCAGCCGTCATCGCGGCAGCAATCGGCGATGTGGCGCGTGCCCGGGGAATGAGCCAGGTCGCCAAGGATGCCGGTTTGTCACGCGAAAATCTCTATCGAGCGCTCAGCGAAGGCGGAAATCCTGAGTTCGCGACTATCGTAAAAGTTGTCCGTGCGATCGGATACGATCTGACGATCGTCTCCCATGACGCGGCCGCCCGCTAGAAGAAGATCCATGCCCTCCTCTCCGCAAGCCGCATCCTCCGCCATTCTCGAACGGGATGGCCGGTTCCTGCTGATCCGCCGGATGAACCCTCCGTCAGCCGATCTGTTCGCCTTTCCGGGCGGACGCGCCGAGCCGGGGGAGACGCCGGATGAGACTGCGTTACGGGAGTTTTTCGAAGAGACGGGCGTCACGGCTCGCAATCCCGTCCTTTTCGCGACCTATGACCTGATGAGCGAAAAGGAAGGCGGCAGTCATTTCTTTCTCTCGGTCTTCCGTGTCGAGGCGGATGCCGATACGGAAGTCGTCGCAGCCGACGATGCCGCGGATCCAGGCTGGTATACAATCGAGGAAATCCGCTCCCTTCCCGTGCCGCCGAGCGTGCTCGAATGCGCCGAAAGGCTGGCGGTAGAGATCAAGGCCGGCTATTAGATTTTCAATATGCCGCGCCGGATCCCGTTCATGAGTTCTATTTCGCGACTTGTCCTGATCACGCTTGTGGCGGCCGCCGCGGCGACGCCGCTCGCTGCCCAGACGACGAAACAGCCAACGGCGAAACAACCGCCTGCCGCAGCTGTGCCGCCGCCGGCCGCAGAAGAAAAGCCGGCGCCCTATGAGGTGCAGCTGACACGCCTTGCCGAAGTTCTCGGCTCCATCCAGTATCTGCGGACGCTGTGCGGCGTACCTGCCTCCGACTGGCGCGCATCCATGCAGCAGCTGTTGGATACCGACACCGCGAACGAACCCAAACGGCGCGAGAAACTGACAGCCGCCTTCAACCGCGGTTATCGGTCCTTTGCCGCGGTGCACACCTCCTGTACAGATGCGGCCAGGACGGCGGAGGAACGATACCGTAACGAAGGCGCAACACTTGCCACAGAAATTGCGACACGCTTCGGAAATTAGAGGATTATTTACCTCTTTTCGCAGGAGGCCGTGTCGTTTTGATAAAAGACTGATAAAGTTTTTAACGGGCTAGTAATCAAACGGGCACCGAGGACATCAGAATGCAGACAGGCCGCAACGACATCGACGACATGATTGTGCATGAGAAGATGCAGGCTGCCTTGGAATATCAGAGCGAGGCCTGGGCCGACGGCCGGGCGGATGGCATCGAACCGGAAATCATCGCCGACGCGGCCCTGGTGCTTGCCATGCGGGAGACCATCCGCATCCATGGCGAGCTGGGTGCCGAAGCCATGCTCGAATCGCTGAAGACCCGCATGCTCGCTGGCGAATTTTCTCCCGAGCGAATGATTCAATAGATAGCCGAGGTTTCCATGCGCCCTGCAGAGGAAACGACCATTTCCCCTCTTCTCATCCGCCTTTGCGCGGCAACGGTGCTTGCGGCTGCGCTGAGCCTGACTACCGGTGGCAGTGCATTGGCACTTTCCGTACTCTCCCCCGATCAGGACGAACGCGCGCCGGCACGGCAAAGCGAAGAGAAGCAAATTCTCCAGGCCCTGGATGGCACGACATTGCCGCCGCCGGGTCCTGCCATCGACCGGCCACAGACGGGCGCCGAGGACGCGCCCGCGACAACACCCGACACGAAAGCGGCCGAAACGCCTGCCAACAACGGCGACCAGTCGGCCGAGATCATCATCGACATGTCGAAGCTGCCGCAGCCGGTCAAGCATATGCGCGAGCAGCTCGTCGAAGCCGCAGCCTCCGGCGATATCGCCAGGCTTCGCCCGCTGATCGGCACCGGCGACAAACAGACGCAGGTGATGAACGGCGAAAGCGACGATCCCATCGAGACGCTCAAGAGCTTTTCCGGCGATCCCGACGGGCAGGAAATCCTTGCCATCATTCTCGACATCCTGTCGACAGGGCCAGCCCGTTTCGATGCGGGCACGCCGGACGAGGCTTATGTCTGGCCCTATTTCACCGGCAAGGCGCTCGGCTCCTTGACGCCGCCCGAGCGCGTCGATCTCCTGCGCATCGTCACCGCCGGCGACCTCGCAGGCATGGAGGAAAACGGCAATTACAACTTCTTCCGCATCGGCATCAGTCCCGACGGCAAATGGAAGTTCTTCTCCGGCGGGGATTGAGAGAACGACAAGTCTTGTCGCCGCCTGCGGGAAGACTTAATTCTCCTTTTTCCTGACAACCGGATTGCCTGCCATGTCCGCCGCCTTTCTTCCGACGCGAAGCCTGATCCGCCTTTCCGGGCGCGACGCCCAGGAATTCCTGCAGGGGCTTATCACCACAGATATCGACGGATTGCCCGCCGGCGAGGCGCGGCCCGGCGCGCTGCTGACACCGCAGGGCAAGATCCTGTTCGATTTCCTCGTATGGCGCGAAAGCGACGATTTCCTCATCGAGACCGAAGCTTCGCAGCGTGAAGCCCTGATACGGCGGCTGACCATGTACAAGCTGCGCGCAGCGGTCGATCTCACCGCCGAATCGACGGAGGGCGTAACAGTCTTCTGGGGCGACGACGCGGAAAAAGGCGCGGTGAAGGATGCGGCCTTCGCCAAGGCAGGCATTGTGCTCTCCCGCGTCCCCGGCAGGCAGGCGGAGGGGCCGGAGGAGACCTATCACGCGCTGCGGGCCGACGTCGGCGTGGCGCTTTCCGGTCACGACTATCCGTTGCAGGACGCCTTTCCGCACGATGTCCTGCTCGACAAGACGGACGGGCTCTCCTTCCGCAAGGGCTGTTATGTCGGCCAGGAAGTGGTTTCCCGCATGCAGCACCGCGGTACCGCGAGGCGGCGGCTGGCGCTGGTTTCCGGTGATGCCGCCCTGCCGGCCTCCGGCATCGAGATCATCGCGGGCGGCAAGACCGTCGGCGCACTCGGCTCGGTTGCCGGCAACAAGGGGCTTGCCGTCGTGCGTATCGATCGAGTCGGCGATGCCCTGGCGCGCGGCCTGCCTTTCATCGTCGGCGATGTGCCGGTGAAGCTCACACTGCCGGAATGGACCGGGCTTTCATTCCCCGTCGAGGCCGAAGAGGCCGAGCCGTGACCGCAGCCACGATATCTGCCGGGACCGATGCGCCCGGCGCCCGCGCCTGGCAACGCATGCTCTCGGGACGGCGGCTCGATCTGCTCGACCCCTCGCCTCTCGATGTCGAGATCTCCGATATCGCCCACGGCCTTGCCCGCGTCGCCCGATGGAACGGCCAGACGCGTGGCGACCATGCCTTTTCGGTCGCCCAGCATTGTCTCGTTGTGGAGGAGATTTTTCGGCGCTGCAACACATCCTGTAGTGCCGATGCGCTGCAGATGACGCTGCTGCACGACGCGCCGGAATATGTCATCGGCGACATGATCTCGCCGTTCAAATCGGTCGTCGGCGGCGGCTACAAGGCTGTCGAACAGCGGCTGGAGGCGGCGATCCACCTGCGCTTCGGCCTGCCGCCGCATGCATCCCGTGACCTGAAGGCGCTGATCAAGAAGGCCGACACGATCGCCGCCTTCTTCGAGGCAACCGAACTCGCCGGCTTTTCCGTCGCCGAAGCGCGGAAATTCTTCGGCCAACCGCGCGGCATCACCCGCGACATGCTGCCGATCGCCCCGATGCCTGCGCTCGAAGCACAGCGGCGCTTCCTCGACCGCTTTCATGACATCGAGGCCGCACGCGGCCATGGGAAGCAGGCGACCGAGACGACCAAGAGGGAACCATGACCTCAATCGTCGTCTGTCCGCTCGCAAACATTGCCGAGATGGCCGTCAGGCACCGGGCCGGGGCGATGGTGAGCCTCATCGCCGAGCGCCAGGATTTCCACCGGCCGGGGGTGATCGCCGCCGAGCGCCACCTGAAGCTCGCCATGAACGACATCGGTTTTGCCGGCACCGGGGACCTCGTCGCACCCAGCGAGGCGCATGTCGAACGCCTGATTGCCTTCGTGCGGGACTGGGACCAATCGGCGCCGATCCTCATCCACTGCTGGATGGGCGTCTCCCGTTCCCCGGCGGCGGCCGTCATAACGGCATTGGCGCTCCATCCGGAAGAAGACGATTTCGAGCTTGCCGGCCGGCTGCGAAAAGCGGCACCGCATGCCACGCCGAATTCGCGGCTGATCGAGATCGGCGACCATATGCTCGGCCGCAACGGGCGTCTGATCACGGCGGTGAAAGGCATCGGCCGCGGGGCCGAAACGGATGGCCGGGCAGCCTTCGTACTGCCTCTCCAGGCCGCTCCCGATCTTAAAAACTAAGTTGTTCCAAGCGCTTATTGGTACAATTAAAAGACCGTCTTTTTTGCCTTGACCTCCCGGCCTGCTGCGCCAATTACGGGCCATCCAGAGAAAGGAGCGGTCGACCGGATGGAACAGGCATCGGATTTCGTTGTGGCGACAAGAGCGGCACTCGCTCAACTGAGCGCTCTGGCGGTGCAGTATTCCTTCGCCGTGATCGGCGCGGTCGTGCTTCTCATACTCGGCTGGATCGCCGCGAGGATGCTCAGCAACTGGGCGCACAGCGGGCTGTCACGCGTACACGGCATCGACGCCACCCTTGCCCAGTTCTTTTCCAATATCGTCCGCTACGTGGTCCTGATCCTGGTCATCGTCATGGTGCTCGGGCAGTTCGGTGTGCAGACCGCCTCGATCCTCGCAGCGCTCGGCGCGATCGGCCTTGCGGTCGGGCTGGCGCTTCAGGGCACGCTGCAGAATATCGCCGCCGGCATCATGCTGCTTGTGCTTCGTCCCTTCCGCGTCGGCGAGACGATCGAGACGAGCAGCGTGACCGGCACGGTCGTTGAGGTCGGCCTCTTTGCGACCGAGCTGAAGACAGCGGACGGGATCTATCGTCTCGCACCAAATTCGACTCTCTGGAACGTGCCGATCACCAACTACAGCCGGCGCAGAACCCGCCGCAACGAGATTTCGGTGCATATCGGCGCAGACGAGGACATCGGCGCGGCACAGGCAAGGCTTCTCCACATTGCCCGCGACGACAAGCGGGTGCTGGATGATCCCGCCCCGGCCGCCTTCGTTGCGGAATTCGACGCCGGCGGCACGAAAGTCACACTTCGATACTGGACAAAAAGCAGCGATTGGTGGAATGCCAGCCGCGACTTGTCGAAGGCGATCAAGCTCGCCTTCGACAAGCGACCGGAAAAGATTCCAGACCCTCAGGCGAATTCGCGCGGCACTGCCGGTGCGAGCGGACCTCCGGCTCCTTACGGTGCGGACGAACCGGCGACAGCGCGGTCCTGAAGGAAAGGATGCACCAGGCCTGGCCTTACGAGGAGGCCGGGCCTGGTGCGCAAAATCTTCAAAAGATAAATTTTCGGACCATGGCTCCAGCCTCAAACGGCGTTGACGCTGTAGTCCTCCGTGCCCTGCCAGACGATGTCCCAGGAGGCGCCGGGCCGGACGTTGCGAATCGCGGTCGGCTCGAATGCCACAAGGCAACGCCCGCCCTGATGGCGCACCGATGGATAGATCAGGCCGTCATAGCCCTCCCGCCGCAACTTTTCAGCCAGCGCCTGCCCTTCCGGATAACCGAGAGCCGGATCCGGGTTAAGGGCCGGGTGTGACGCCTCGTCGGTGATATCGGGAAATTCGCCGATGAAATCGGCCAGAAGTTCGACATAGCGCGCCGTCTCCTCAAATATCCCGATGAAACGCAATTCCCTCGTCTTATGGTAGGCAACTTCCGTAATCGAGGTCATCACGTCCCAGCCGCAATACCAGGCGCCGCGGCTTTCGGCGTTAAAACGGTTGCCGCCCTTGCGCGTATAGGTGAAGGCGGCATTGATGTGGCTGTTGCCATAGACCTGCAGGTCGTGCCTGCGGCGCTTCCAGGCGAGTTCGCGGCGATCGAGATGCAGGTTCAGACCCCGCTCGGCAATCAGGCGGGCGCTCGTCAGGCCCTCGATCTCGGCAAGGATTTCCAGCTCCTGGTCGCTATCAACGAGCCCGCGCAGGCTGGGCGGCTTGTGATAGGTCGCCGGGATCAGCCGAACCAGCCCCCGGTCCTTCAACGCCGTGATAATCACGCGCCGCCACGCAGCGCGTCGAGATAGTTGCGCACCCTCAGAAACTGCGGCAACCCCTCCTCGATCAGCGTATCGACCGGACGGGCGCCCTCAAACAGCGGGCCGTTGTTCGGCACCGTCATCCACCGGCTGGCGACCGGCTCGCTGAAATAGAGCTTAAGGGCCTTATAGATGCCGATGACCGCGCTGAGCCGCAGCATCTGGTCCTTGGTCAGCCCGCCAGCATAACCGGGCTTCCTCGCGCGCTTCCAGGTGCTCTCCGACATATCGGCCAAACCCGCCGCTTCGCTGAGGGATACCCCCCACTCGCTCATCACATTGCCGAAAGCCTTCAGGGCCACGGCTGCCAGTTGCTCAGCGTCATGCTTTTTCGGCGCGACTTCCACGGGAGACTTATTCCTAATTGCTACCACACCAAAAATAGTCCAAATGAACCAAATGTAAAGACCACATGGACAAGAGCGGGAGCACGACACAGGATCGAAGTTTTGGAAAGCCGCTTACTGGGCCATAGTGGAGCGATGCGCCCAACCGGTCATGCGCCGCTCGATCCATGCCATGAAGGCGTACATGGCGATGCCCTCCACCGCAAGCATCAGCAGTCCCGCGAAGACGAGCGGCACGTTGAACTGACTCTGCGCGGAACTCATCATATTGCCGAGGCCATAATTGGAGGCGACCGTCTCCGAAACCACGGAGCCTACGAAGGCAAGCGTGATCGCAATCTTCAGCGAGCCGAAGAAATAGGGCATGGAGCGCGGGATGCCGACCTTCAGCATGATGTCCATCTTCTTCGCGCCGAGCGCGCGCAGCACGTCCTCGGTTTCCGGCTCGATGGTCGCAAGCCCGGTCGCAACGTTGACGACGATCGGAAAGAAGGAAATCAGGAAGGCCGTGAGGACCGCCGGGATAGTACCGATGCCGAACCAGATGACGAGGATCGGCACCAGAGCCACCTTGGGGATGGCGTTGAAGCCGATCATCAGCGGATAGAGCCCGGCATAGATCGTCTTCGACCAGCCGATGAAAAGGCCGATGCCAAGCCCCGCCACGACCGCGATCGCGAAACCCAGCGTCGTCGTGTAGAGGGTCTGCAGCGAGTTTTTCCAGATCGGCGACCAGTATTGCAGGATCGCCTGGAAGACACGGGAGGGGGCCGGCAGGATGGTCGGCGGCATTTCGAGCGCGATGACCAGCAGTTCCCAGAGGACGAACAAGCCGAGCGTATAAAGCCAGGGCGCCAATGTAACCCAGCTCATTCGGGCCGAAAGCGGCCTTGCCTGCGTTACCGGGGTGGTGTTGTCGGTCACGGCGCTCATCTCACGTCCCTCATGCCGCCACCCTCGCCTTGGCGATCTCGCCGTGCAGTTCATGCACCATGTCGTTGAAGCCCTTTTCATACATGACTTCGAGGTCGCGCGGACGGGCGAAGGGCACGACATGCTCCTTCAATATCCTGCCGGGACGCGCGCTCATGACGAAGATTCGGTCGGCCAGGAAGGTCGCTTCGCGCAGGTCATGCGTGACGAGGACGATGGTGACGCCCTGCGCTGCATGCAGATCGCGGATGACGCACCAGAGCTCCTCGCGGGTGAAGGCATCGAGCGCGCCGAAGGGCTCGTCGAGCATCAGGAGTTCCGGCTCGTGGATGAGGGCGCGGCAGAGATTCGCCCGCTGCTGCATGCCGCCGGAAAGCTGCCAGGGAAATTTCGAGCCGAAGCCCTTCAGGCCGACAGTTTCGAGCAGGTGTTCGGCCTTTTCCACATATTCCGCCTTATGCCTGCGCAGCCGGTGACGGTGCCTTTCGACGATCTCCAGCGGCAGGAGGATATTGTCGAGCGTCGTGCGCCAGGGCAGCATGGTCGGATTCTGGAAAGCCATGCCGACGATCGATACCGGCTCCGTGACCTGTTTGCCGGCAACGATCACGCCGCCGCCTTGCGGGATATGCAAGCCGGTGACGAGCTTCATCAGCGTCGACTTTCCGCAGCCGGACGGGCCAACGACCGCAGCAAACTCACCCTTGCCGACCTTCATGTTGAGCCCGGAGACGGCGAGCGTCCCGTTGGGGCCGCCATAACGCATGTCGACGTTTTCGATAGAAACCAAGGGGGAAACGAGGTGCGCCAATGGCGTGTCTCCGCGATCATTCATAATTCCAGACGAGAGAGAACCCGGGTTTGAGCCGGGTTCTCCATCGATGATCAAGGAAGCATTCGCTCTTCCTTGGGGGGCAGGAAGCTTGCGTCGAACACTTGGTCAGCCTTCACATTGCCCTTGAGGCCCATGGAGACCTTCAGCGTTTCGATCGAGGCGGTGAGCCTTGCCGGATCGATGCCGCCGAAACCGTTGGCGACAACATAAGGGGTCTTGATGTTCATGGAATTCGCCATGTTGAGGCGCTGCAGCTCAATATCCTTGTTCAGCGTCTCGTTGCGCTTCAGGACGGCTGCGACGCCCTCTTCGGGTTTGGCGACCGCGTCGGCAAAACCCTTGGCCAGAGCCTTCACGAAGCCTTTCACGGCCGCCGGGTTCTTCGCGGCGAAATCGGCATTGACCGTAATGCCGTTGCCGTAAAGGTTGAGACCGTTTTCCGCCATCAGGATGGTGGCGATATCCTCGTCCTTGATACCCTGCGCCTTCAGGTTCAGAATGACCGAGAAGGCGAAGCCGAAGACGGCATCGACCTTGCCCTGGGCGAGCATCGGCTCACGGACCGGAAAACCGATCGATTCGATGGTGATCTTGCTGTCGTCGATCTTGGCGACCTGCTTGAAAGCCTTCCACTGGGCAAAGGCGCCATCCGGCGGCGGAGCGCCGAGCTTCTTGCCTTCGAGCGACTTCGGATCGTTGGTGACCCCGAGCGACTTGCGGCCGACGACCGCAAAGGTCGGACGCTCGTAGACCATCATGACCATCTTGATCTTCTGCGACGGGTCCTCATCGAGGAATTTGATCAGCGAATTGATGTCGCCGAAACCGATCTGATAGGCGCCGGTGGCGACGCGCGGGATCGCCTCGACCGAACCGTTACCCGTGTCGATGGTGACATCGAGACCTTCGGCCTTGAAGTAGCCCTTGTCCTGGGCGAGCAGGAAGCCGGCAGCGGGACCCTCGAACTTCCAGTCCAGCGTAACTTTGATGGGCGTATCCGCCCGGGCCGGCGCCGCGGACGCGACAAAGCCTGCGGCAAAGGCCACAGCCGCGGCGGCCGAAAGTTTGGAAAGCAGTCTGCGCGAGATCATGAAAGGTCGTCCCCTCGAGGTTTCTTGTTTGATAACCGCATCCAAACCTTTCTTCTCCTGTCGCGCAAGCTGAAATTGCACATAAAGTTATCATATTTTAGTATCGATTATATTTTATGCAGACGATGATTTTGCCGGCAACATCCTGCCCCCGTTTTCGGCACAGGGGGCGAGGACCCGTGAAGCAAGGGACGACTGAAATCGGCGTAGAAGATCTGGAAAGGTTAATGCTTTCCGCGGCTTCGTCATTCGATTTGACGAAAACGGCGGCTCTTCCCTTTCCTCACCCGGCAATTGTATAAAGCCTGGAACAATTCCTCCGTCCGTGAGCCCCGCCGATGACCGAAATCCTGCTGCTGTTTCTCGTCATCCTGGTGTTTGGCCTGCATCGGCGAACATCCAACCGCATCGCCGGGCTCGAAAAGGAGCTGGAGGCGGTCAAGGCCGATCTCCTGGCGCGGCAGGCGCTTCCGCTCCGGGAGGCCGCGACTGCGGCTTCGGCCGAAGCCGCAACCGAGACGGTCGCTGAGGAGCCGGCATCGGCTGCCGAACTCGCGGCGCGCGAAACTGCCGAGGATGCAGCAACCGCCGAAGAGCTGGCGGCGGCATCCGTAAGCACCGAAGAAAGCGAGCCCGGCACCGGACAGGAAGAGCTTACACCCGGCCCCGCCCCTCAACCCACCGCCAAGCCGAAAACCAAAGAAAATCTCGAGAGTTATCTCGGCGCCCGCTGGCCGGTCTGGGTGGGCGGCGTGGCGCTCGCCTTCGGCGGCATTTTCCTGGTGCGCTACTCGATCGAGGCCGGCCTGCTCGGCCCTGCTGCGCGGCTCACCCTCGCCTGCCTGTTCGGCCTTTTCCTGATGGCGGCGGGCGAGGTTGTGCGCCGACGCGCCCTGCCGCAAGCTTCCGAGCGGTTCAGCAATGCGATGATCCCCGGGGCGCTGACGGCTGCCGGCGCGGTGACGCTGCTCGGTGCAATCTTCGCAGCCTATGCCGTCTATGAGTTCATCGGGCCGACCAGCGCCTTCATCCTACTGGCACTCGTCTCCTTCACGACGATCGCGCTGTCGCTGCTGCACGGACAGGCGCTCGCCGGACTCGGACTGCTCGCCTCGCTGATCACGCCGGCACTGGTGGCAAGCGAGGAACCGAGCGCCAATGCACTGTTCCTCTTCCTCGGCCTGACCTGGTTTGCGGTCAATGCCGCCTCGCGCTTCCGGCGCTGGACGATCGTGCCGACGCTTGCCAATATCGGCATCGGGCTCTGGGCCATCGCCTATGCGGTGGGGTCCGACGTATTCGACGCTATGCCGCCGGCATTGGCGCTGATCGTAATGATCGCCGGCACGGGCTTCTTCTGGCCCGGGCCGCGCTATGGGCTGGACCGGCCAGCGAAGTCCGGCTGGAGCGGGCTTCTTGGGCGCCCGCCCCTGCAGATCACGCTGTCCGTCTCGATCATGGCCGTCCTGCCGGCGCTTGCCGTGCTACTTGCGGATTTTCCGACCGGCATCGACCCCCTGTTTGCCTCTGCCGCGGTGATCGCGGCGCTGGCGGCACTCGGCGCGAGCCGCGCCTATGCGGTCTGGCCGGCCCTGATCTCCGCCGCGGGTGCGGTATTGGCCATAACACTGACCGCGCTCCTTTTGCTCGATTACATTCCGCCGCCGCCGACTGAAGGCCAGCCGGTGGCGGTTTTGACCTACACGCATGAGATCATCATCAGCCTCGGTCTCGGCGCCATCTTCACCTTTCTCGGTTTTGCCTTTCTCAGGCGTTTGCGTAGTGCCGAACCGGAATTCTCGATCCTCTGGAGCGTCCTGATGCCGGCCGTGCCGGTAACGCTTGCGACAATCAGCTTCCTCAACTTCGGCAATCTCGGACGCGACTGGACGCATGGGGTCTACGGGCTGGCGCTCGGCCTCGTGCTGCTTGCCGGCGCGGACTGGCTGTTCCGCAGGAGCGAAAAGACGACCGAGGAGCGCACCGATCTACCTATCGACTGGCCTGCAAATCTTCTCGTCGCGGGTTCCTTCGCAGGTTTTGCGCTTGCGCTGCATGCGGTGACCAACGGCATCGTCACCACGATCCTGCTTTCGGTCCTCGGCTTCGCCTATGTGCTGGCGATGCGGTTCCGCTCTTGGCCGGCACTGCCCTGGATGATGGCCGCCGCCACGCTGATCGTCTTCGGCCGCATTGCCTGGGAACCGACGCTGATCGGCGTCAACAGCCTCGGCAAGACGCCCTTCCTCAATGCGCTCCTTCCCGGCTACGGCATTCCGACGCTGCTTGCGATCGCGACTGCCTGGCTGCTGAGAGGTTCCGCGGATTTCCGCATCCGCAACGTCATGCAGGCGCTTGCCTCGCTCGCGGGCCTGATGACGGTCGCCGTTCTCGTACGTCATGCGATGAACGGCGGCGTGCTGGACGACCGGGTGCCGACGCTTGGCGAACAGTCGATCTACACGCTCGTCACCGTTGGTTTCTCCGGCGTGCTTCTGACCCTCGATCTCAGATCGCCGAGCCCGGTCTTCCGCTGGGGTTCCATGATTGCCGGGGTGATCGCGACGCTCAACGTGCTGTCGCTGCATCTCTTCGCGCTGAACCCCTTTTTCAGCGGCGAAAGCACCGGTGCCTGGCCCTTCTTTAACCTGCTGCTGATCGGTTACCTGCTGCCGGCGCTCGCCTATGGCCTGGTCGCCTGGTATGCGCGCGGGCGGCGACCGCAGCCCTATGTCGTCATGCTGGCGCTCGCCGGCGCGGTGCTCGGCTTCCTCTGGGCGACGCTTTCGGTGCGCCGATTCTGGCAGGGAGAGAACATCGCCGACTGGAAGGGTTTTCTGCAGGGAGAGACCTATACCTATTCGGTGGTCTGGCTGCTGATCGGCGTGGCGCTGCTGGCGGTGGGATCGAGGCTCGACGCCAAGAGCCTGCGGCTTGCTTCCGCCGGCCTCGTGCTGGTCGCGGTCGTGAAAGTGTTCCTGATCGACATGTCGAATCTTGAAGGCATCTTGCGGGCCGTCTCGTTCATCGGGCTCGGCGCTGTGCTGATCGGCATCGGGCTTTTCTACCAGCGCATTCTGGTGAAAAAGAACGGTGAACCCGAGCTGACCGATTCGCAGGAACCCGCATCGTGACCGTTTCGCTTGCCGCGGCCTTCTCGCCCTACGAGAAGCTTGCCCAAACCCTGATCCCGCATGCGACCGAAGGCGACGACGGCAGCCACGATATTGCCCACATCCTGCGCGTCTTCCGCAACGCGCTGCGCATCCACGAGAAAGAAGGCGGCGACGGGCGGGTGCTCGCGGCCGCCGTGCTGCTCCACGATTGCGTGGCGGTCGAGAAGAACTCGCCCTTGAGATCGCAGGCTTCGCGGCTGGCGGCGGAAAAAGCCGCCGGCATTCTTGCCGGCCTTGGTTGGGTGGAAGAGGATATCGCCGCCGTCGCGCATGCCATCACCACCCACAGCTTTTCGGCAAACATTACGCCGGAGACGCTGGAGGCGAAGATATTGCAGGATGCCGACCGGCTGGATGCGATCGGCATGGTGGGTGCAGCGCGCTGCTTCTATATCGCCGGCCGCATGGGATCCGGCCTTTATGATCCCGCCGATCCGCTCGGCAAGGAGCGGCCCCTGGACGACAAGGCCTTTGCCATCGACCATTTCGGAATAAAGCTGTTCAAGCTGGCGGATGGGTTCCAGACCGCGACCGGCCGGGTGCTCGCGAAGGAACGGCATGAGAGGCTGAAAACGGTACTCGACCTCTTCGTCGACGAAATCTGAGGATATCATCATGCGCGTCAGCCAACTCAATTACTATCCGCTGAAAAGCGGCCGCGGCATTGCACTCACCGAAGCCGAGATCGCGGAGGAAGGCATTCCCGGCGACCGGCGGATGATGGTGACTGATCCTTCCGGCCATTTCATCACGCAGCGCGAACTGCAGGCGCTGGCGCAGCTTCAGGTGACGCCGCAAGACGGCGGCTTCCGCCTAGCGATCGACGGCAAGGGCGAGATCGGTGTCAGCCACCCCCCGGCCGGTCGTCGCATGAACGTGGCCGTGTGGAAATCGATCGTCAGCGCGGCACTGGCGGACGACGGGGTCAACGAGACGCTTTCGGGCTGGCTCGGCCGCGACATCCGGCTGGTCTTCTTCGACGATCACGCGAAGCGTATTGCAAGCGCCGAATGGGCGGGGCCTGATACGCCCGTCACTTTCGCGGACGGTTATCAGGTGCTCGTCACCACGACCGGCTCGCTCGCGGCACTCAATGCCGACATGGAAAAACATGGCGAAGGCGCGGTCGGCATGGAGCGTTTCCGACCGAATATCGTGCTCGACCATGACGAGGCCTTCGAGGAAGACAATTGGCAAGGCATCGAGATTTCCGGCATCCGCTTCGATTTCGTCAAACCCTGTGCCCGCTGCATCATGACCACGCAGGACCAGAAGACCGGCTCCCGCGAGGTGCCGAGCCCGATGGCCGCCATGGGCCGCATCCGCATGTCGGCCGACCGGCGGGTGCCGGGTCCGCTCTTCGGCTGGAACGCGGTGCCACGGAGGACCGGCCGCATCAAGCTCGGCGACGCGGCGACAGTGACGGCGGAGCGGGATGGGTGGGCGATCAAGCGGCGGGCGTGACACCGCCGGTCTGCTACCGTTGTGACTGAACGTTCGGTTGTGCCTGCATGGTCGCAAGATCAATCGGCATCGAGATATGCTCGTGGGCGATCAGCCATTGGCCCGCTATCTTGCGGAAACCGGATGTCACGCGGACCCAATAATCCGCCTTGTCTCCGCCTGTCCGCGTGCTCCTGACGTGGCTCAGGCTGTGGCAGAAGCCCACATCGCCATTCGCTGTGATGCGAAAGTCGTGGATGTCGTAATCGATCGATCCTTCAACCGAAGCGAACCAGGCCTCGAAGTTCTTTCGATAGGCATCTGCGCTCTGGATCTGCGCCGGTGGCCGGATGTCGAAGACGACGGTATCTGCCGCGTAATACGCCATCAGGGCACCAATGTCCTTGGCGCGCAACGCTCGCGCCAGACCGTCCACGCGCCGGCGAATTTCTTCTTCTTCAACGGTTGGGCTTGCAGCTGTCGACATGACACTCTCCTGCAGATGGGGGCCATTCGGCCTCCCGGCTTTAGCAAAAGTCCGCCCGCGGCAAATCTACCACGGGCAGACTCTGGCACCAACCGGCCAATCCGGGCCTGTTCAGAGGATGTATCGCAATTGTATAGCCGGCGTCCCGGGGGCCGCCTATTCCGCCGGGTTCAATGCGGCAGATGGCGGGACCATCTGGCGCGCGGGGTTGCTGAGGCGACCGTAACCGAGGAGCATGGTGGCGAGTGCGGTGAGGCCGCCGGCGACTGCTACCCAGAAGCCGTTCGAGGCACCATAGGCATCGATGGTCCAGCCGGCGAGCGAGGAGCCAATCGCAAAGCCGATGCCGACGCCGGTCATGGCATAGGTGATGCCTTCGGTGAGCTGTGACGAAGGCACGATGCGCTCGATGAGGCTCATGCCGGTGATGAAGGTCGGAGAGATCGCCGCACCGGCCAGGAAGATCACCAGCGTCAGCGCCCATAGATTGCCGACAAAAGGCATGGGGAGCGTGGTGACGGCAGCGATCAGGCTCGCGAAGATCAGGCGGCGGGCGAGCGGCGTCTTGAACTTGACGGCGCCGATGATGAGGCCGACGACAAACGAACCGGCGGCATAGGCCGAGAGGATATAACTTGCGGCACCCTTATTGCCCATGGCTTCCGCGAAGGCGACGACCGCGACCTCTGCCGTACCGAAGATCGTGCCCATGCCGGCAAAGACCGTGACCACGAACCACATGGAGAGGAGCCGCATGACCGAGCCGCTGCCGGTTTCGCGGTGCGGGTCGACCTTCGGTTCCGTCGATTTCTGCGCCACAAAGAGCGCCGTGCCGATGGCGAGAAAGGCGGCGGACGCTAGAACGCCGGCTTCCGGGAAGAGGGAAACACTGAGGCCGATACCAACGACAGGGCCGAAGATATAGACCACCTCGTCGAGCACGGATTCAAACGCGAAGGCGGTATGGAGCTCTGGCTGGTCGCGGTAGATCTCCGTCCAGCGGGCTCTCACGATCGCCATCATGCTCGGCATCATGCCGGCCAACAGAGCGAAGGCGAATAACGTCCAGTTCGGCCAGCGCTGCCAGGCCGCAGCGGCAAGGCCGACAAGTGCCAGAAAGGTGATGGCCGTCGTCGGCACGAGCACGGCGGACTGACCTTTCGCATCTATCCAGCGGGAGACCTGGGGAGAGATGAAAGCATTGGCGAGCGCGAACGTCGCCGACACCGCCCCCGCGATCCAATATTCACCATGGGTCTGCGACAGCATCGCGACGGCGCCGATCGTCGTCATCGGCAGCGGCAGGCGGGCGATGAAACCGGCGGCGGAGAAAGCTTTCGTCCCCGGCCTCCGGAATATTTCACCATAGGGATTGGGCATGACGGACTCCTTGAGTTATCGTGGGATGACCTTTACATACGCCGCGTATGAGAGTTAGATAGACACATACGTCACGCATGTCAATTAACATACGTGGCGTATGCGAATAATTTCTGGAGTTCCGATGGCCCACAAGCCGCGCAAGGAAATGATCGCCGAAACCCGGGCCAAGCTGATCGCCGCAGCGCGCCACGCCTTTGCCACGCAAGGTTATGCGGAAGCGTCGATGGACGATTTCACAGGCCAAGCGGGCCTGACACGCGGCGCACTCTACCACCATTTCGGCGACAAGAAGGGCCTGCTGCAGGCGGTCATCGCCGAAATCGACGCGGAAATGTCCGACCGGCTCTGCGCGATTTCCAGCAGAGCAAAGACCGCCTGGCAGGGGTTCGTCGATGAAAACATTGCCTATATCGAGATGGCGCTGGAGCCGGAGATCCGCCGCATCATGCTGCTCGACGGGCCGGCGGTGCTGGGCGACCCCTCGAACTGGCCGAACCAGAACGCCTGTCTCCGCTCCATGACGGCAAGCGTCCAGAAACTCATCGACGAAGGCACGATCCGGCACGTGGATGCGGAGGCGACCGCACGGCTCGTCAATGGCGCCACGCTCAGCGCCGCACTCTGGATTGCCGGAGCGGAGGATCCCGAGGCCGCCTCGAGGAAGGCCACGGAGGCGTTTCTCGTGATGGTATCCGGCCTGCTGAAGGAAACGGTTCCGGCTTAGGTACGGCCGTCTGGAGCTTGGGCTTGCATAAGGGCATGGCCCAGCACGTCGAAGACGCGCGGGTCGAGCATCTGCGAAACGTTGAAGCGCATGAAGCCGGTCGCTGCCTGCAACAGGCTGAAAGCGTTTCCGGGCGCCAGGACCACGTTCCTTTCCAAGGCTGCGCGCGCAACGCGTGCGGCATCCAGATCGTCCGGCAGCCGACACCAGAGAAACATGCCGGCCTGCGGCTCGATCCAGGGCGTGATGCCGAGCCCCTTCAATTTTGCCGAAACCTCCACCATCGCCCGAGACAGACGCGTCCGCAAAGCTTCGACATGTTTGCGATAATTGCCGTCGCTCAATACGTTGAGGACCAGTTCCGCCGTCAGCCTCCCGCCGCCGAAGGTGGTGGCGATCTTGAGGTCCGTCAGGCCCTCGATCCATTCAGGCTTTGCGGCAACAAAACCGCAGCGCGCCGAGGCGGACAGGGTTTTCGAAAAACTGCCGATATGAATGACCCGGTCAAGCCCGTCGAAGGCGGCCAGGCGCGGCGCCGCGGCATGCTCGAAATCGGCAAAGATGTCGTCCTCGATGACGGTAAGATCGAACTGATCCGCAAGCTTCAGGACGCGATGGGCCGCCACCGGCGAAAGCACGGCGCCGGTCGGATTGTGAACGGCGGAATTGGTGATGTAGAGACGCGGCCGATGCTCGGCGCAGATTTCGGCGAACACCTGGAGATCGGGGCCGGAGGCCGTGTAATGGACGCCGACGATCTTCGCGCGGTGGGCCCGCAGCAAGGCATGAAAGTTGAAATAGCAGGGATCGTCGACCAGCACGGTATCGCCGGGCTCGATAAGAAAACGGCACAGGAGATCGATCGCCTGGGTTCCCGATTCGGTCAGCATGATTTGATCAGGAGACGCTTCGATCCCCCGTTCGGCCATGCGACGCGAGATCAACTGGCGAAGCGGCGGCAAGCCCAGCGGCGAGCCGTAGTCGGCCAGCGAGGGACCTTCGCTGCGGGACAGTGCTCGCAAGGCCCGGCGGATGCTTTCCTCCGGAAGCCAGGAAGGCGGCAACCAGCCGCAGCCCGGCTTCAACCCACCCTCGCCTGCGTCAAGGGATTGCCGGGAGACCCAGAACGGATCGACGGCGCGGTCGAGCCTGGGACCAACCTCCGAGAGCGAGAATGGCGCAGCCTGATTTGCGACATAGAAGCCCGACCCCGGCCTCGACAGGATCGCCCCTTCGGCGACGAGGCGTTCATAAGCGTCGACCACCGTCGAGGTGGAAACCCTGAGTGTGCCCGCCAGCCCGCGAACTGAGGGCAGCTTGGCGCCCGGCGTCAGGCTGCGGCCGGCGATGCGCTGCCTGATCGTCGTCATGACCATCGACACCCGGGTGCCATCCGCTGCCTCGCCGTTCATCCGTACTGGATCCTTTACCATAACAGTTTTTCCAAACCGTATCAGACTGTGGCTGGTGAAGCCATTCGCCTTCATCGATAAGGACTGCGAAAATGATGGAGTGCTTCATGGACCGTACAGCAGCCGGATGGATCAACGGGTTTATCGGTGTGGTCATCTTCAGCGGCTCGCTGCCCGCCACCCGCGTTGCAGTGATGCAGTTCGATCCGGTCTTCCTGACGGTCGCGCGGGCCGCAATCGCCGGAATATTGGCGGTCGGGCTGCTCATGCTGTTTCGGGAGAAGCGGCCTGTACGGAGCGACGTGGTACCCCTGGCGGTCGTTGCCCTCGGCGTCGTGGTCGGGTTTCCGCTGCTGACGGCTCTTGCGCTGCAGCACGTGACCTCGGCGCATTCGATCGTCTTCGTCGGCCTGCTGCCGCTCGCAACGGCCATCTTCGGTGTCATCCGGGGCGGCGAGAGACCTAAGCCCGCCTTCTGGCTGTTTTCGATTCTCGGAAGCGGGCTGGTGGCCGGGTTCGCGCTGGCGCAGGGGCTGACGGCGTCGCCCGTCGGCGACGCATTGATGCTTGCCGCCATCATTGCCTGCGGCCTCGGTTATGCCGAAGGGGCGAGACTTTCCCGCAGGCTCGGCGGGTGGCAGGTGATTTCCTGGGCGCTCGTCCTGTCGCTGCCGCCGATGATCGTTGCAGCGGTCGCCACCATGCCTGACACCTTTTCCGGCATCGAAGCGCCCGCATTGGCGGGCCTTGCCTATGTTTCGCTGTTCAGCATGCTGATCGGCTTCGTTTTCTGGTATCGCGGCCTCGCGCTCGGCGGCATCGCCTCGGTCGGTCAGTTGCAGCTCCTGCAGCCGTTCCTCGGGCTGGCGCTCGCGGCGACCCTTCTGCACGAATCCGTCAGCTGGATGATGTTCGCTGTGACGCTCGCCGTGATCCTCTGCGTCGCCGGTGCGCGCAAGTTCGCCCGATAGGCACGACAGCTGCGGCCTTGGCTGGCTAGCCTGGCTTCCATCCCGCCCAGCGCATGGCAGGTATTCGCAAAAGCAGGTTGCCTGACATCTTGGCGAACGGCGAAAACGGACTAGCTATTCCGTTTTCCGCCCTGCTCGGCCGTTGCGCCGTCTGGACGCCCCACCAGAAGTAGACCTCCCGCATGACACCTCGGTCCATCGGCCTTCTCTGCGCTCTTTCGGCCGTGACCATCTTTTCCATGCAGGACGGCATTTCGAAACATCTCGGCACCGCCTACCCGCCGATTTTCGTGACAATGATCCGCTATTGGGCCTTTGCAGGCTTCGCGCTGTTCCTCGCGGGCCGCTCGCCCGTGGGATTGAAGGGCGTCGTCACCGCCAACCGGCCCTGGCTGCAGATCGCCCGCGGCGTGCTGCTCGTCACGCAGATCGTGGTGTCGATCTTCTCCTTTGCGCGGGTCGGGCTTGCGCCTACCCATACGATTTTCGCGGCGACGCCGCTGGTCGTCGCCTGCCTTTCGGTGCCATTTCTCGGAGAACGGGTCGGCTGGCGGCGCTGGGCGGCGATCGGCATCGGCTTCATCGGCATCCTGTTGATCATCAACCCGCTGCAGGCGACATTCGACACCAAGATCATCATCCCGATCGTCGGCACGCTGATGTTTGCGGTCTATTCGATCATGACACGGCTCGCGAGCCGCACGGACACGCCAGACACTGCCTTTTTCTACACCGGCGTGGCCGGTGCGCTGGCGATTACGTTCGTAGGCCCGTTCTACTGGACGCAAATCACGCTTGCCGACTGGTTCTGGATGATCGCCCTCTGCATCACCGGCATGAGCGGGCATTATCTTCTGATCCGCGCCTATGACCTGCTCGATGCCGTCGTCGTACAGCCGATGTCCTATATCCAGACCGTAATCGTCTGCCTGATGGGCGTGTTCCTTTTCGGCGAGGTGATGACGGTCAACATGATCACCGGCTGCACGATCGTGATTGCCGCCGGCATCTTCACCATATGGCGGGAAGCCCGGCTTGCGCGTGCGGCACCCGCAGCAATCGATCCGCCCGGAACACCGTGACCCTCATCAAATGCGGTGATGGATCGATTTAGCAAAAGTTGTTTTTCGAATGCCGCCGGCAGGGGTATGTTTTACCTCTCATTGCAGGAGGACCCCATGAACCAATCCGCGACCCAAGCCGTGCGCTCGCCGATGCCCTGGCTGATTATCACCGCCGGCGCGCTGATCGCGATGCTGACCTTCGGGCCGCGCTCGGCCATGGGCTTCTTCCAACTGCCGATGCTGCAGGATACCGGCTGGGACCGCTCCACCTTTGGTCTGGCGATGGCGATCCAGAACCTCTTCTGGGGCCTCAGCCAGCCCTTTTTTGGGGCGCTTGCCGACAAATACGGCACGGGGCGTGTCCTTGCCATGTCGGGCGTGCTCTATGCCGCCGGCCTCATTCTCATGGCCAATGCGAGCGCGCCGATCTGGCTGCATATCGGCGGCGGCGTGCTGGTCGGCATGGCGATCGGTGCCGGTTCCTTCAGCGTCATTCTGTCGGCCTTTGCCCGCAACGTGACGCCCGAGCAGCGATCGATGGCGTTCGGCATTGGCACCGCAGCCGGGTCGGCCGGCATGTTCCTGTTTGCGCCGCTAAGCCAGGCGCTGATCAGCAATTTCGGCTGGTCCGACAGCCTGGTCTATATGTCGGTCATGATGCTGATCGTGCCGCTGCTTGCCTTCCCGTTGCGCGGCAACGCAAACTCGGGAAGCCAGTCCCACAGCCAATTTCAGCAGTCGGTGAGCGCGGCCCTGAAGGAAGCCTTCGGCCATCAGAGCTACCTGCTGCTCACGGCCGGCTTCTTCGTCTGCGGCTTCCAGGTTGCCTTCATCACCGCGCATTTCCCGGCCTATCTCGGGGACATCGGCATCGACGCGCGTTATGCGGTGATCGCCATGGCGCTGATCGGCTTTTTCAACATCATCGGCTCGCTCGGCGCCGGCTTCATCGGCCAGCGTTATTCGAAGCCCTATTTCCTCGCTTACATCTATATCGGCCGCTCGATCGCAGTGACCGCGTTCCTGCTTCTGCCGCAGACGCCGACGACCGTCATCGTCTTTGCAATCGTCATGGGACTGCTGTGGCTTTCCACCGTGCCGCCCACCAACGGGCTCGTCGCCATCATGTTCGGCACACGCCATCTCGGGCTTCTCGGCGGCATCGTTTTCCTGTCGCACCAGGTGGGCTCGTTCCTCGGCGTGTGGATGGGCGGTTATCTCTACGACCGCTTCGGCTCCTATGATCCAGTCTGGTGGCTGGGCGTCGGGCTCGGCATCTTCGCTGCGGTCGTCCACTGGCCGATCCAGGAAAAGGCGGTCGACCGAGAGATGCCGGCTGCCCAGCCGGCTGAATAACACAGCTCAGCCGGCCTGCCGTTCCGCTGCCTGAGACAAGGCTTTCAACGCCGCCTGCACAAAACCATCGCGGGCGGCGTTTTCCGTCAGGCCTCGGGGCTCGTAAACATGTCGGTGCAGGAAAAAGGCGGTGAGGCGGAAGGCCGCCGCCATGCTTTCCCGGTCGGCTGCTTTCGCTGCGCCCTCGCCCAGAAAGCCGGGCAGAGCCAACATGCGGTCGGCATAGGGAGCGCCTGCTGCGCGGGAGACGGCACGGCCGGTTTTGGGCGAGACATAGACGAGATCCTCGGTAATCCCGGTCGCGGCGCATTCGGTGAGGTCGAGGCCGAAGCCGAGATCGTTGAGGACTGCCAGTTCGAAGCGCACGAAGAGTTCGCCGGCATCGGCCGGGTCGTCCAGCGCGTCGAGAATGACGTCCAGCGCCTCGAAGAGATGAGGGTGCGGATCGCGCTCGGGCAAGAGCCGGAGCAACGCACCCATGGCCTGCACGCCATAAACGGCGGTCGCCGTCTCCATCAGTTTCGCGGCCCTCAGCCGCACCGGCTCCAGCTTGAATTCGCCGAGATGTTCATCGAGACGCGCCCGCCAGACGGCCTCTACCCGGTTTCCCGGCTGCAGGACCGGCTGCATGGCGCGCGAGCGGCCGGAACGGACGAGCCCCATATGCCGCCCGCGCTCGCGCGTCATCAATTCGGCGATGACGCTCGTCTCGCCGTGGCGCTTGACGCCAATGATGATGCCTTCGTCCTGCCACTGCATGTGCTGCTTTAACATCCTTCCAATGTGATTCAGTTCTACCCGATAAGTGCTTCAGACTGAATCGGTTTCTGGAATTTACGCTCTTCCGGGAAGTTGTAGCCTGTCCCGTCTTGCCTGGAACAAATCGGGCTCCATTTGGATTCCTGTGCGAAATTTCCACTTCAGATCACAAAGCCCGGGAGCCCTTATGAAAAACGTTCTTCTTGTCGCACTGGCCGCCCTGCCGGCTGCCGCTCTCCTTGCCTCCCCCGCCGCCGCCCAATCGCCGCAGCTGGAACAGGCTTGCGTGATGGTCGCCAAGAATTTCCTGCTGGTGCCGAACGTCAAGACCGGCATCGTGCAATCCTACCCGGAACTCGATCCACCGGGCGCAAGGCTTACCTATTCCACACGGGAAGATGCCAAGCCGACCGATTTCAACAACGAGATCGAGTGTGAATTCGACAAGCCGCAGCCGCCGTTCAATCTCCTGCGCTTTTGCATTTCAGACACATGTTATGGCCCGAACGAGCAGGAGCAGGAGAACCGCCGACGTTACCAGGAGGTCAAAGTGCTGATGGATCGGCAGCAGAAGAAGTGAGCGCCCTCAGAACTCTTTTTTGCCGCCGATCACATTGAGCGCAGATGAGAGATAGCGCGCTGCGAGCGTATGGCGGCGTCTCGTGGCGATGCCAAGGGCGGCCCGGCAATGGCTTTCCAACGGGTCACCCACCGTTGGATCGAGGGACGACTGGACGGTGACCGTGCCGCTGTAGATCGACGGAACACCCTCCACATCCCGCAGGCAGCGGCCGTTCGCCGCCACCGAGATCTTGCGACCGTCGGGGTGAGTGAGGCCATATTTCGCCTGGTAAGGCAGGCCGGTGATGATTGCATCGTGGATCGCCTTGGCGACCCGCTGCTTGTCACCCTCGTCGATATACCGGATGACCAGCTCGATCGGCGCGCCTTCCACGAGGTCGCTGTAGGGAACACCGAATATATCAGCGATGATTTCATCGCCGTATACTCTGTTCTCCGGGACGCTCCAACTATAAAAACCGATGGGACAGGTAGCGTCCATCTCGGCATTGCCGTTGAAGAATCCAATGTCAGCCATTCACGGACCTCTCGTTGTTTACGACAGGGTGACGCGCGGTCCGGGCTTTAGCAATTACTTTTTATAATCGTTCCAGGAATGCGGCGGAAAATCCGCTCAATTTTTGGGGAAATCCAGCCCCATCTCGCGGAAACGCTCCGGATCGTCGCCCCAGTTTTCCCTGACCTTGACGAACAGGAACAGGTGGACGGGCTGCTCGAGGATCTCCGAAATCTCCTTGCGGGAGGCGGTGGAGATCGCCTTGATGGCCTCGCCGTTCTTGCCGAGAGCGATCTTCTTCTGGCTGTCGCGCTCCACATAGATGACCTGTTCGATACGGACCGAACCGTCCTTTCGCTCCTCCCATTTCTCGGTCTCGACGTGGGACGCATAGGGAAGCTCCTGATGCAGGCGCAGGAACAGCTTTTCGCGGGTGATTTCGGCGGCGAGCTGGCGCATCGGCAGATCAGAGATCTGGTCTTCCGGATAATACCAGGGACCTTCCGGCAGCGTTTCGGCGAGATAATCCATCAGGTCCTCGCAGCCGGAGCCGGTGGTGGCCGATACCATGAAGGTGCGTTCGAAGACGACCGCCTCATTGGCTGAAGCGGCGAGCTTCAGGAGATCCTCGTGGCGGACCCGGTCGATCTTGTTCAAGACCAGGATCTTCGGCTGATGGACCTCCTTCAGGCCCTCGAGAATCGCCTCGGCATCACCGCGGATGCCGCGCTCGCTGTCGATCAGCAGGAGGATCAGGTCGGCATCCTTCGCCCCGCCCCATGCGGACGTCACCATGGCGCGGTCGAGCCGGCGGCGCGGCTTGAAGATGCCGGGCGTATCCATGAAAACGATCTGGGCGTTGTTGTGGATGGCGATGCCGCGCACGATGGCGCGCGTCGTCTGCACCTTGTGGCTGACGATCGAAACCTTGGCGCCGACGAGCCGGTTCAGCAGCGTCGATTTGCCGGCATTGGTCGGGCCGATCAGCGCTACGAAGCCTGAATGGGTCGCGCCGACTTCTTCTTCGTCAGCGGGGATGTTGTAGCTTTCAGTCATCTTGTCCAATCATTCTCCGGCGGGCTTCTGCCACACGCCTTCACGTTCGAGCATCCTGGTCGCAGCGACCTGTTCGGCAGCGCGTTTTGAGCGGTCGACGCCCGTTTCCGGCGATACTCCCGGCACCTCCACCGTGACGGTGAAGCGCGGATCGTGGTCCGGGCCGGACCGGTCGTCGATGCGATAGGAAGGCGTCAGGCCGAATTTGGCATGCGCCCATTCCTGCAACTCGGTCTTGGCGTCGCGCCGCGCACCGTCGGCGCGGGCGGCGCGGCTTTCCCAATACCGGAGGATGAAGCCGCGCGCGGCTTCCAGCCCCCCATCAAGATAGAGCGCGGCAATCAGGCTTTCCACCACATCGGCGCGAACATTCATCATTCGCTTGCCGGTGAGCTTCTTCACATCGGCGCCGGTGCGGATGAAACGGTGCAGTTCCAGTTCATCGGCAACATGCGCGCAGCTTTCGGCGCTGACAAGCTGGTTGAGCCGCACCGAAAGCTCGCCTTCGGTCGCCGACCGGAAGGTCTTGAACAGGAGGTCGGCGACGCAGAGGCCAAGCACCCGATCGCCCAGAAACTCCAGCCGCTCGTAATTCGCACCCTTGGCCGAACCGGTGCTCGCATGGGTGAACGCCCGGTCCAGCCATTGCTTGTCGGCGAATTCGTGGCCAATCAGTTTTTCAAGCTGGCCGCGATCCTCCGCCGAAAGCGCCTTGGCCTTCATCAGTGGACGACCTTAAAGAGGCGATCCCAGCGCATGTTCGTCGGCCATTTCCAGACTTCCCGGAACGAGGTGTCGTTACCGAGCGAGAAGAAGATGATGCTGGCGCGGCCGACGAGATTTTCGGCGGGCACCATGCCGACGTCGAAGCGGCTGTCGAGGGAATTGTCACGGTTGTCGCCCATGAAGAAGTAGTGCCCTTCGGGAACCGTGAATTCCTGGGTATTATCGCCGCGCGAGACCGGCGAATGATCAAGCGTGTCGTAGGTGACGCCGGTGTCGAGGGTTTCGCGGAAGACCGGCACATCGGTGCCCGGATCGAGGCTGTAGTCGGAGGTGAAGGTACCGTCACCCTGTTTAGGCACCGGCTTGCCGTTGATCAGAAGCACGCCGTCGGTGACCTGCACCTTGTCGCCCGGCAAGCCGATCAGACGCTTGATGTAATCCACATCCGGATGGCTGGGGAGGCGGAAGACGATAACATCGCCGCGCTCAGGCTCGCTGAACTCGAAAATGCGGCCCGAAAACAGGTTCGGCGAGAACGGCAGCGAGTATTTCGAATAGCCGTAGGCGAATTTGTTGACAAAGATATAGTCGCCCACGAGCAAGGTCGGCATCATCGAGCCGGAGGGAATGGTGAAGGGCTGAAAGAGGACGGTGCGGATCACCATCGCCAGCAGCAACGCCTGGATAATGACCTTGATATTTTCCCAAAGGCTGTTCTGCGGCTTGGTCTGGGCTTTTTCGGACACGTTCAAAGTTCTTTCTCTTTCCAGCAAAGTGCCGCTTTCTAACCCCTTCACGGAGCGGCGGCAATGGCTGATGGGCAACGGGGCGGACGATCAGCGGGCGAGAGGCCTCGCCTCGATGACCACGAAGGCCTGGGCATAAGGGTATTCGTCGGTGATGGTGATGTGGATGAGGGGTTCATGGTCCGCCGGCATCATCTCGGCGAGGCGCTCCGATGCGCCGCCGGTGAGCACCATGGTCGGCTTGCCCCCCGGAAGATTGACGACGCCCATGTCTCTCCAGAACACACCCTGGGCCATGCCGGTGCCGAGCGCCTTGGAGCAGGCCTCCTTGGCGGCGAAACGCTTGGCATAGGATGCAGCCCGGTTCTGACGGCGATCGGATTTCGCCCGCTCGATTTCGGTAAAACAGCGGTGGGTGAAACGCTCGCCGAACCGCTCGATCGATTTTTCGACGCGGCGGATGTCAATCAGGTCGCTGCCCATGCCGATGATCATGAAATTCTTCCTTCGTGCGCTCGGTCGCGTTTTATACTGACTTGAGCGTTCCGGCCCGCGCCGTCAAGCGTTGCCTACGCCGGTCGCGGAAGCTGCGCACAGCCCAATAGGTCACGACGTAGAAGAAAAGCCCCGAAAGCACCCCCGGCGGCAGCGATCCTATCAACATCGGCTCCAGGATCGGGCGCCAGAGCTGCGACAGGTCGAGGCGGTGGAAAAGCGCGCCGAGATCGAGGTGGTCATGGCCGGCAGCTTCGTTGCCGAGCATGACTTCCCCAATCTTCCAGGTGAGCGGCCAGATGATGGGACAGGTAATCGGATTGGCGAATGTCGTACCAAGCGCCGCGGCGATGACGCTTCCACCGAGCAGATAGGCGATCGGGATCGCAAGGAGCATGTGAAGGCCGAGAAACGGCGTCCATGCGCTCACCACGCCGATCGCAAGGCCGGCGGCGACCGCGTGCGGCGATCCCCCGATCCGCATCACCTTCAGGCGATAATAATCGAGGCTGCGGCGAAAACCCCTCGGCGGCAGAACGGCGCGGAGCAGTCTGTCACGAAATCCGAGCGGGGTGCGGCGGCGGAATGGCATCGGGCATTATCATCGTTCGGCGGCACGGGGCTAAAGCCTTCATGCCGCGGCAATCTTCGGAACAATCAACGGCCATAGCCGAAGCCGAAGATGATGGCGAAAGTTGGCCGCCCGTGATCGGGCATTGCTGCCGGAGCGATCTGAACGCCGGGCGCATCGTCTGCGGATGCGCCAATCTGCAAACCGCGCGGCAGTTCCGCGCGGAGGACGGGCAGGCTCTTAGAAGCCGGACTTGCGGAACATGCCGCGGTCGACCTGGCGCATCCGGTATTCGAGATCGATCCGGTCGCGGGCTTCGTTGAGATAGGCGACTTCGCGGTCCTGGGTGGTGGGGACGCGGAAGGCGCGGGCGAATTTGCGTACTGAGTCAAACATGATTGTTTCTTCTTTCTCTCTCATATTGCACTGCAACAATATAAGATGCGCGCTCACGTATTACCAACGCGACGAACGCCGGCCAGCCTTGCGCTGGGAGCATGGCGAAATGCTAGATCGGGTTGAAAAATGGGCAACAGAAAAGAGGCGGTGCATTGGATATTCGACATCTCCCCTAAAAGTAGCGCCCACTCCCAATATAAGCGTCTTTGCGCTATACTGATCGGGCGGGGTCCAAAAGGAGGTGGGACTCAGGTGTTGACGATCGTTCTTGGATCAATCCTGTTCGTTGCCGGGCTGCTGTATCTGTTTCGCGGAGCCCTGGATCGCCGCCGGCTCAGCGAGCCGCACCGTTCCGGCGGGGCCGACGCGAAGCCGACCCTGGAACCCCGGCGCCAAGGCATCGGCTTCCTGAGCCTCAGCAGAAACTGGCCGGGCGTGGCCATGATGGCTGTCGGAGCCATTCTGCTGATTTCCGGAGCCTATGCCTGATTGCCGGCTTGGCCGCGGCTTCTAATCATACACCCGCTTCAAGTTTGCGACGCAGTCGAGTTCCTTCAGCTGCAAGAGAAGCTGGTTGAGCTGACGCAGGTCCCAGACCTCGACCTCCATGCTGATCTCGGAAAAATCGGCGGCGCGGTTGCTACCCATTGCCAGCGTACGGATATTGACATCGAGACGGGCGATCGTCTGTGTGACCGTCGCGAGCGTACCGGGTTCGTTCAGCGTGTTGACCTCGATCTTGGCGGAAAACCGCGATTTGTTCGCCTCGTCCAGGTCCCAGCGGACATCGATCCACCTCTCCGGCTGGTCATCGAATCGCTGCAGGGCCGAAGCCTGGATCGGGTAGATAGTGATCGCCTTGTCCGTTTCCATGATGCCGACGATGCGGTCGCCAGGCACCGCGCCGCTCGGCGCAAAGCGGACTTCCATATTGCCGGACAGACCGCGGATCGGCAGCGGATCCAGTCCGGCCTCGATCTCCTCCGGCGCCACGGCCCTCTGGTTCGGCAGTTTAAAAATCATGCCGGAGGCGCTGCGCATGTTGAACCAGCCGTCATCGGCGGGCTTCACGGTAACGCGCTCATCCTTGTAGTCCGGGAAGACGGCGCGCAGCACGTCGAGCGAGGAGAGTTCTCCACGTCCGACGGCGGCGATCGCATCCTCCACATCCTTATGCGCCAGCCGGTGGAGCGCCGGCTTCAATGCCTCGCGGGAAAAGACCTTGCCGGTGCGCTCGAAGGTGCGCTCCAGGATACGGTGTCCCAGACCAGCATATTGCTTGCGGATGGCCATACGGGTGGCGCGGCGGATGGCTGAGCGCGCCTTGCCGGTGACGACGATCTCTTCCCAGGCGGCCGGCGGCACCTGCACGCCGGAGCGAATGATCTCCACCTCGTCGCCGTTGTTGAGGCGGGTCACGAGCGGCATGATCCGGCCGTTGATCTTTGCGCCCACCGTGGTGTCGCCGATATTGGTATGCACCGCATAGGCAAAATCGATCGGGGTGGCACCGCGCGGCAGGGCGATCAGTTTTCCCTTGGGGGTAAAACAGAAGACCTGGTCCTGGAAAAGTTCGAGCTTGGTATGCTCCAGGAATTCCTCGGGACTGTCGCCTTCGGCAAGCGATTCGATCGTGTGACGCAGCCAGGAATAGGCGTTGGATTCTCGCGGGAGAAGCTCTCCGCCCTTTCCATCCTTATAGAGGGCGTGGGCGGCAATGCCGTATTCGGCAATTTCCTGCATGAGCTGCGTGCGGATCTGCAGCTCGATGCGCTGGCGCGAGGGACCGACGATCGTGGTGTGGATGGAGCGGTAGTCGTTCTGCTTCGGATTGGAGATGTAATCCTTGAAGCGGCCCGGCACGACGCGCCACCGGGTGTGGACGATGCCGAGCGCGCGGTAACAGGACGGGATATTGTCGACGATGATGCGGAAGCCGTAGACGTCGGAAAGCTGCTCGAAGGAGAGCGACTTCGACTGCATCTTGCGGAACACGGAATAGGGCTTCTTCTGCCGCCCTTTGACATAGGTGTTGGTGAGCCCGTTGGCGATCAGCAGCTCGCGCAGCTCATCCTCGATCTTCTTGATCAGGCCTTCATTGCGCGCCTCAAGATCCGAGAGCCGCTTGGTGACCGTCTCGTAGGCCTCGGGATTCATATATCGGAAGGACAGATCCTCCAGCTCGTCGCGCATGTCCTGCATACCCATGCGGCCGGCAAGCGGCGCATAGATATCCATCGTCTCTTCGGAGATGCGCGCCTTCTGCTCCGCCTTCATATGGTCCAGCGTGCGCATGTTGTGCAGCCGGTCGGCGAGCTTGACCAGAAGGACGCGCACGTCGTCGGAGATGGCGAGCAGCAGCTTGCGGAGATTTTCCGCCTGTTTCGCCTTCTTCGATACCAGGTCGAGCCGCTTCAGCTTGGTGAGCCCTTCGACCAGCCGCCCGATGTCCTCGCCGAACAATTCGTCGATCTCGGCGCGGGTGGCGGTGGTATCCTCGATGGTATCGTGCAGGAGCGCGACGGCGATGGTCGACTCGTCGAGATGCATGTCGGTCAGGATGGCGGCGACTTCAAGCGGATGGGAGATATAAGGATCGCCGCTGGCGCGTTTCTGCTGGCCATGCTTCTGCATGGCATAAACATAGGCCTTGTTAAGGAGAGCTTCGTTGGCGTCGGGTTTATACTTCTGAACCCGCTCCACGAGCTCGTATTGCCGCATCATCCTGAAAAGAGTCCCTGATCCTCAAGTGGCCGACCGGCCCTGCCGAAAAGAAAATGGCGCGCCAACCGTCCGGTCAGCGCAGCCATCTTAAAACATTCAGGCAGATTAGGGCGAGAGAATGAACGAAAACTTGCTAAGCAAGTGTTTCGCTTAGTAATCGTCGCTCTTTTCCGGCGGCACCAAGCCTTCGATGCCGGCAAGGAGCTCCTCTTCCGACATCTGGTCGAAAGTAACGGTTTCCGGAGCGTCCTCGTCCTCGTCGCGGTCGGATGCGACTGCAACCCCGCCGGCGGCGATCAGCGATGCCGGATCGGGCTCCGGCTCGTCCACTTCGACGTGCTTCTGCAACGAATGGATGAGGTCTTCCTTGAGGTCGTCGGGGGAAAGCGTCTCGTCGGCGATTTCCCGAAGGGCGACAACCGGATTCTTGTCATTGTCGCGGTCGATCGTGATCGCAGCGCCCTGGGAAATCTGGCGGGCGCGGTGGCTCGCGAGCAGAACCAGCTCGAAACGGTTATCGACTTTGTCAATGCAATCTTCTACTGTGACACGGGCCATTGCCTGTCCTTTGGGTCATGGATTTTCGGAATTGATACGCCCGATACAGCCATTGCACGGCAAATTCAAGTTTTTCCTGACCCCGCCCTAGTTTCCTTCACCGATGACTCCTGGGGGCGACGGCCTGATTCAACCGCAAGCTGCTTGGATTATTGCGAATCGTGCCATAAATGACAGTTATATGAATAGTTCTTAATGTAGTGGATTATTCGGGAGGTTTGGTTCACAAATATTGACCAAAGCTCTGCCTGCCAAGCAGGTTTATAAAAAAAGGGGATGGAGACAATATGTTTGACCCAAGGGAGAAGATTGCTCTCTTTATCGACGGCGCCAATCTCTACGCTGCCTCGAAAAGTCTCGGCTTCGATATAGACTATCGGAAACTTTTGAAGGCTTTCCAGAAGCGCGGCTATCTCCTCCGGGCCTATTATTACACCGCCCTCATCGAAGACCAGGAATATTCCTCGATCCGACCGCTGATCGACTGGCTCGACTACAACGGCTACAAGGTCATCACCAAGCCTGCCAAGGAATTTACCGATTCCATGGGGCGCCGGAAGGTCAAGGGCAATATGGACATCGAGCTGGCGATCGACGCCATGGAACAGTCCGAAACCGTCGACCACCTGGTGCTCTTTTCCGGCGACGGCGATTTCACCACGCTTGTGGAAGCCCTGCAGCGCAGGGGCCGCAAGGTCTCGGTCGTCTCGACCATGCAGACGCAGCCGCCGATGATCGCCGACGACCTGCGCCGCCAGGCCGACCATTTCATCGACCTGATGACGCTCAAGGCCGAAGTCGGCCGCGACCCCTCCGAACGCCCGGCCCGCCCGACGGAGCCGGCTGAACACGCCGATCTCTGAGCGAGCCGAAAAAAAGAATAGGCGCACGTTTTTCGGCGGCGCCTTTTTCTGTTCCAGGTTAGAAAAGTGCCATGCTTTTCGAACGCCCAAACGACGACATTCTCTATGATGCGCTGGTTGCACGCGACGCAGCCTATGAAGGTTTTGCCTGGGCGGCAGTGAGGACAACCGGCATCTTCTGCCGCCTCACCTGCCCGGCCCGCAAGCCGAAGCGAGAGAATACCGCCTTCTACGATACGATCGCCCAATGCCTCGAGGCAGGTTTCCGCCCCTGCAGCCGCTGCCGCCCGATGCTCAAGCTCGGCGAGGCCGATCCGATGGTGCTGCGGCTCATCCAGGCGCTCGATGCCGATCCGGAGCGGCGCTGGGGCGAGGACGACGTCGCTGCGCTTGGCATCGACCCTTCCACCGCACGGCGCGCCTTCAAGCGAAAGTTCGGCATGAGTTTTCTGGAGATCGCCCGACTGAGGCGAATGGGGAAGGCCGCCGAGACATTGACATCCGGTGCCAGCGTCATCGACGCGCAGCTGGACGCCGGTTACGAGTCCGGCAGCGGTTTCCGCAGCGCCGTGACCAAGCTCTTCGGAGCCGCTCCCGCTAACCTGCGCGACAAAGCGCTGCTCAGGACCGACTGGATCGAGACGCCGATCGGTCCGATGATGGCGATCGCCGACCAGCATGCCCTCCACCTTCTCGAATTTTCCGAACGCAAAGCGTTGCCGGCGGAGATCCGGAAGCTTCAAACCTTCACTGGCAGCGGCATCGTGATGGGGCGGCATCCGCCGATCGATGAGATCGAGGCGGAACTCGGGGCGTATTTCGCAGGTGACGACCGTGGTTTCAGGACACGGCTTGCCGGCCATGGCTCCCCGTTCCAGCGGCAGGTCTGGACAGCACTCCGCGACATTCCGGTCGGCGTGTCACGCACCTATGGTGCGATTGCCGCCGAACTCGGCCTACCCTCCTCCACTCGGGCCGTTGCGGGCGCCAACGGAGCAAACCAGCTCGCCATCGTCATTCCGTGTCATCGGGTTCTGAGCGCCAGCGGCAGCCTCACAGGTTATGGCGGTGGACTGTGGCGGAAGCGCTGGCTTCTCGAACACGAGCGGCGGATGATGGCCAAGAGTAGCCGGGCGTGACACTCTCAAGATATCGTCGAGAGCATCCGCTCTTCAACAGAACGATCAGTCGATGATCGTGTTGGCACCCTCTTCCGTCAGGCGGGCGAGCCCCTCCTTCATCTGCTCGATCTGTTCAGGCGAGTGCCCTTGCCACCCGGTCACCTCGCCGATAATCCGCAAGGGGTCGCGGGATCGATAGGACAATGTCGGATTGCCGGGAAATCTCTTGTCCGTCAGATTGGGGTCATCCTCGACCGCTCCGGTTGGCTCCACGACGTAGATGCGTTGCCGCTCGCCGCCGGCCGCAAGTTCAGCTCCCCAGATCGCGGCATCCAAAGTTCCGGAGAAATAGACCCAGGACAGCGGGTCGGCGATGAAGTTTGACTGGTGTCCGACAACGACCAGCTCGCCAGGCTTCAAATCCGCCCGTGTTCCGTGGAAGAAAGATCGAACGAACATCGTGGCGCTGGCTGCCATCCATGCAGGTTCCTTTTTCTGGTTGTCAGGCGCTTCTGCCTTGCGGCTTCGGATTTGGCCTGATGTTATGATGTTAGAGATATCGGATACTGCAGTTCGCCGAAGCGATCAAACCGACGCCGGCCTGCTCGTCTGAAGCCCTTCCGCCGAAGCCCGCCTCGCCTTCCTGGCGCGGAATACCGCTTCGACGATCAAGGACAATGGCACCCCGATGAAAAACGGGATGAAGAAGTAGATCACCCGGAAGGCGACGAGCGAGCCGATGGACGCCTGGTCGCCCATCACATGCCTTACCGTCGCCTCCAGCACACCAAGCCCGCCCGGGGCATGGGTAATGATGATCGCCAGATTGGCGAGCACGAAGGCAGTGGCGGCCTTGAGGTAGCTTACATCCGCGCTGGCGGCCATCACTTCGCGAAGACAGGCCGAAACCAGCGCGAAATTGATGGTGCCGATCACCACCTGGGCGACCGCGATCTGCCAGGTCGGCATCTGGAATGTCCAGGACCGGATTTTTAACGGCGTGCGTACGAAAGCGGCAAGAGCGAGATAACCGGCGGTCGCGGCAAAGCAGGCGGTACCGATCCCGATCACGGCACTTTCACCAATGCGCAGCACGGCCGCCGCGTCTTTCGGATTCACGACCATGACGATGCCGGAGAGGACCATCATGCCAATGCCGACCGTAACGCCGGAGAGCAACACGATCTTGGCGACATCCTCGGTATCCATGCCCCAATGGGCGTAATAACGGTAACGCAAGGCGCCGCTGCTCAAGCCGGAAAGGCCGACGCTCTGGCCGATCGACAGGCTGATGAAGGAGGCGAGCACGATCTTGGGATAGGCAAGATCGTTCTTCACATAGCGCACGCCGATCCAGTCGAAGCCGGTCAGACAGAGATAGGAGCCGAAGGCAAAACCGAGAGCGGTCAGCAGGTTGAAGATGGGGATCGCCGCTATGGATTCGGTGATGTCGGAAAAGGAATATTCGCGGAAGGTGTGATAGAGCAGATATCCAGCCAGGCCGAAGCCGATCACCAAGGTCATATAGGTCAGGATTTTTTTTCGTGTCATCGCCCGCTCGCTCACAGATGAAATCCAACGGGCCGGACCAGATTTTGTTCCTATCGCGCCGTCTCAGATCCGGTCGATGATCTGCGAGAACAAAGGATCGTTGCGGTTATATCCGCGGGCGGTGCTGCGAAAGACCTGCTCCGTCGCGGCAAGCTCTTCGATGTCGTTCACGTGAAAAAGCCGCCAGCCCGAACCGGTACCGGAGATCTGCCAGCAGCTTAGTGCCAGCTCGTCGTGACCTCACATAGGCCAGAATATGCGGCCGCACCCGGCGCATTACATCCTTGTAGCGCAGTTCGATGACTGTCCTGCGGTCGATGGCATCCTTGATGATGTCGCGATAACGCATGATCCACCTCGCATGTCCCCCCCAACGGATGGGAAAAGGCAAGGTTCACCGATCAGCACGCATTGTGGCGGATCAATTGGCCTTCAAAAGCCGGGACTTCTGCCGATTCCAGTCGCGTTCCTTCTCCGTCTCGCGCTTGTCGTGCAGCTTCTTGCCCTTGGCGAGCGCGAGTTCGAGCTTGGCCCTGCCCTTCTCGTTGAAATAGATCTTCAGCGGCACAAGCGTCATGCCTTCGCGATTGATCGCTGCGCGCAGGCGGTTGATTTCGCGCTTGGACAGCAGAAGCTTGCGGCGGCGACGCGGCTCGTGATTGAAGCGGTTCGCCTGGAGATATTCCGGCAGGTGCGAATTGATCAGCCAGATTTCCTCACCCTCGTCGGAAGCATAGGATTCCGCGATGTTGGCCTTGCCGTCGCGCAGGGACTTGACCTCGGTCCCCGTCAAAACCAGACCAGCCTCATAGGTATCGATGATTTCATAGTTGAAGCGGGCCTTGCGGTTTTCCGCGACAATCTTGTTTACCGTTCGCTGGCTGCCTTTGGGTGCCATGGGAGAACTTCCGATCCGCCCTTTATCTGAAAACAAATCCCCGCCCATGGGCGATGAGCGGGGTTCGGCCTCTATTTAATGCGCGGAAGGCAAAATGTGAAGCGGCGGAGACCGCTTTGCCTTAGTTCAGCAGGCCCGCATGGCGCAAGGCCGCGTCGATCGCCGCCTCCGTTGCCGGCTCCAATGTCGAAACGAGCGGCGAGCGGACCGTGCGGTTCATACCGCGGGTCTTATTGAGACCGTATTTCGCGCCGCAGAGGCCGGGTTCCATGAAGATCGCCTTGTGAAGCGGCATCAGCCGATCCTGGTACTCCAGCGCCTTGGCATAATCGCCGGCAAGCGTCGCGGCCTGGAATTCCGCACAGAGGCGCGGCGCCACATTGGCAGTCACCGAAATGCAGCCGACGCCGCCATGGGCGTTAAAGCCGAGCGCCGTCGCGTCCTCACCGGAAAGCTGGACGAAATCCTTGCCGCAGGTGATGCGCTGCTCGGAAACACGCTCGATCTTGCCGGTCGCATCCTTGACGCCGACGATGTTCCTGTGCGCCTTGGCGAGCGCGCCCATGGTTTCCGGCGACATATCGATCACCGAGCGCGGCGGGATGTTGTAGATGATGATTGGCAGCTTCGTCGCTTCGGCGATCGCGGAGAAATGCGCAATCAGCCCCTTCTGGGTCGGCTTGTTGTAATAGGGCGTCACGACCAGGATGGCGTCGGCGCCTGCCTTTTCCGCATGCACTGCAAGCTCTATCGCTTCCCGGGTATTGTTGGAGCCGGCGCCGGCGATGACGGGAACCCGCTTTTTCGCCACCTCGACGCAGAGCTCAACGACGCGCTTGTGTTCGTCATGCGACAAAGTGGGCGATTCACCGGTGGTGCCGACCGGCACCAGACCGCTGCTGCCTTCACCGATCTGCCATTCCACATGGGCGGCAAAGGCTGCCTCATCCACCGCACCTTCGGTGGTGAAGGGGGTGACGAGGGCGGGCATTGATCCCTTGAACATGCAAAAGCTCCCAATCGGCAGCTTTTCATTCTGCTGCCGTAATCCGTGACTATGAGGTCGCGCACCATAAAGCGGCGGGAAAGCGGCGACAAGCGCGAGCAGGCGGGATTTCACCCGGAATCTCATATAAGAAATCGCGCATTTTCATAGATATGGTAGGGTTTCGTTAATCTGCTCGGCGGCTAATAGGGGTTAGACATCTTTATCGCGAGTTACCGGATGAACAAGTCCGTTCTGACCGTTGCCACCCTGGGCGCCGTTCTGGGGCTTGGCGGCGCGGGCATGCCCAGTTTTGCCGCATCGCTTCCCGAAAACGTCGCGCCGCTGTCGTTCGTGAAGCCTGAGAACCCGGCTGCCGTCCCAGTCCCGGCTGCCATGCCGACGCCCGACATCACCGGTGCCATTCCGCGCAGCGATCTCCGCACGGGGCGCCTGCAGCCGGCCATCGTGCTCAAGCAAGGCCTGGACGCACTGGCGGACAATGATATCGCAACCGCGCTCGCCGTCCGGAACGGTCTTTCAGAGGATGCTCTCGACCGGCATATTCTCACCTGGGCGATCGCCACCTCCGGGGCGCCGGGCGTTCCCTCGCACGAGATTGCCGCAGCACAGCGGGAACTGAAGAACTGGCCGGGCCTGAAGGGCCTGCGCGCCCATTCCGAACGCGCCCTCTACAGGGAAAACCCACCCGCAAGCGCTGTGCTCGCCGCATTCGGCCGGACCCGGCCGGAGACCGCGGAAGGCGCGATCATCCTGGCCCGCGCGCTCGCGGCCACCGGCAGGACCAGCGAGGCGGCACGCGCCATTCGCCAGATCTGGGTCACGGAGCTGCTCGACAAGCCGATCGAAGACAAGATCATTGCCGAATTCCCGACCCTGCTTTCATCCGCCGACCACAAGACGCGGATGGATCATCTGATGTACAAAGGGCGGACCGCGCAGGCGAAGCGCTTCAGCGAATTCGCAAAGGCGCAATCTCTCTACGCCGCCTGGTCGGCCGTCATCGGCAATGCCAAAAACGCCGGCGCGCTGCTTGCCGCCGTCGATGGATCGTGGAAAGACGATGCCGGATATCTCTTTGCCCGGATCGAATATCTGCGGCGCCAGGACAAATACCGCGAGGCGGCCGAGCTTCTTGACAAAGCACCGCGCGATGCAACGAAACTCGTCGATACCACGGAATGGTGGAACGAGCGGCGCATCGTTGCCCGCGGACTTGCCGACCAGGGCAATTTCAAGCTCGCCTACAAGATCGCCGCTGACTATGTCGCCACCTCCCCCACCGATGTTGTCGATGCGGAGTTTCACGCCGGCTGGTATGCGCTGAGAGCGCTTGGCAATCCGGCAGCGGCCGAGAACCATTTCCGCAAGATCCTGAACGCCTCGAACCGGCCGCTCTCCGCCTCGCGCGCCTGGTACTGGCTGGGACGCACGGCCGAACGCGGCGGTCCCGGCGACGCACAGGAATTCTTCACAAAGGCTGCCCATTATTCGGGAACGTTCTACGGCCAGCTTGCAGCGGCCCGGCTCGACGTCAAGACGCTCAATGTCGCCTATCCTCAACCGACCGCGAGCAACCGCGAGAGTTTCGAGAGCCGCGAGGCGGTGAAGGCTATCGCGCGGCTGGAGGCGGCCGGCCACGAGAAACGTGCCTCCGCACTTTATCGTGCGCTTGCCGAAGAGCTTACAAGTCCTGGGGAACTCGCCATGCTTTCGGCGCGGGCGGAAGCCAAGGACAACCACGCCCTCTCCCTGCAGATCGGCAAGACCGCTTTCAGCCGCGGCATCGACGTGGCGGCACTCGCCTATCCGATCGGCGTTATCCCTCAGGGGGCCAATATCGAAGGTTCGGGCAAGGCGCTTGCCTATGCCATTGCGCGTCAGGAAAGCGCCTTCAACCCGGCGGCCGTTTCGCCGGCCAATGCCCGCGGCCTGCTGCAGATCCTTCCGGGTACGGCCCAGGGCGTCGCCAAACGCCACGGGCTGACCTACGCAGCTGCAAGGCTCACCACCGATCCGGGCTACAATGCAACGCTCGGCGCCCACTATCTCGGCGAGCAGATCGATGCCTTCGGCGGCTCCTATATCCTGACCTTCATCGCCTATAACGCCGGCCCGAAGCGGGTGCCAGAATGGATCGCCCGCTATGGCGATCCGCGCGGCAAACCCATCGATGAGGTGGTGGACTGGATCGAGCGCATTCCCTTCCCCGAAACGCGCAACTATGTGCAGCGGGTGATGGAGAACTACCAGGTCTACAAAACACGGCTCGGCCAAAAGGCCGATATCGAGGCAGACCTGAGGCTTGGCAGACAAGGGTAAGCCTTCAAACCAGTTGAAAAACCTGCTGCAGACGGCTAACGCCACTCAAACCCCGCTTGGTGCCGCGGCGCAATAGTGCCTGTGCTCCGTTTGGGGCCGGTTCGTCGCCTACCGCCCAAACGACGCGCGTGCTTTATGCCGATGCGGAAGGCAATCCGCTACGCTGCTTGAGAAGGCCCTTTGCTCAGGGGAAGCGAATAGCTCCACCCCCCTCTCACTCATCACGGTCAAAAAACAGAAAGCCCGGCGCAATCAGGCTGTGTGGAAACGATTGGAGGCTCCGGATGACCGGGGCCTCTTTTTGGTTTCATGAGGTGGCGGTGTTGATATTGATCGCGCGGAGGATGTTGTAGGCGAGGACAGAGAGGGCCATTTCGGTC
>NZ_PVBM01000001.1 GCF_002968575.1 Neorhizobium huautlense
CCCTCGAATAACCACTGCGACAAAGGTCCGGCTTCAAGTCCGACCCGCTCGACGTTCAAGGTCTGGCCCTTCAGCACTGCAATGAGATCGTCAGGGTGGCTGACCACCTTCACCTCACGACAGATCTTGCCGGATTCATTGATAATGCAAACGGCGGTCTCTTTCACCGAGACATCGAGGCCAATAAAGTGCTTCATGCTGCGCTTCCTTTCCTGATGCTTGTGGCTGTTTGGACAGACCACGTTTTATCATCAGCTCGAAGCGCAGCACCTCCTGCATCACCGTGGAAGATGAGGCGAAAGCCGAATACCCCATCTCCGGTACGAAACGTCACCTATCTCTCAGGTCGGGCACCTTGAAACTCTGTCCCGGACGATCCCCGAAACGGTTTTCTTATATGCGCGACTGCGGACATAAGACTCCCACCCTCGATCTTCTTTCAGCTTAACCTCGCGCGTTGCTTGTCCGTTTCCAGGCACGCCGCCCTCGCCCGGGCGTTTCTACAGACGGGAGCGATGGAACTTCTTCGTCAGTCATCACGTTGATGCGGCCGAAGGAGCTTCTATGCGAATTATCTTCATTGTGATGGTTGCCTCGGTACTCAGTATCCTGGTGTTCAAATATGCGGATCAAGGTCTTGGCGGCGGTGAGATCATGGCTTCGCCAGCAGAACTCTCAGCTCAAAATTGACTATCCCGCATCTTATCGCGTCCAATGCCGCGTCACTCCAGGCGGCTCAATCCCCTCACCGCCTCGACATATGATTGATGCAGTCGGCGTCTGGAGGTGCACGCAGGAAGCGTGGCTGCTCTCAAACACGCTACGCTCGAGGCTGCACTCCCTCGCGGAACATTTCGTTCTTTAGGATGTTGAAATATAAAAGGAGGGTATCGCCATGAACGCCGGAAACATTCTCATCGCCTTGGGATCAGCCATCGTCGGGGCTTTGCTAGCTGTGCTTCTGTTGCATTCGGCTGGGCCATCCGTAACGGCCAAAACCGATCGCCTCAGCGGCCCGCCCTCGGAAACGGCATTCATGCCAGAGCGTTTTGGCGTACCAAGTTCCACGCAATAGAACAGGCCCATCTCCACAGTTTGAGCCGGCGCCCATGGGCGCCGGCATCTCCTTCTCAATGAACCGATCCGCCGCCTTCTTCCTCTTCAAAGGAGACGGCCACATCGCTATTGGCTGAAAGCCGCACCGTGTTTCCTTCGATATCGGCAACAAGATCGAGTGGAATGAAATGATGATGGCCTCTATGCCCTCCTTCACCACTGTCTTTCCTGGTGAGCTTGATCCGGCTGCCCTCGACTCCATCGACGGTCCCGACATGGACGCCGTCTGCGCCGATGACTTCTGCATGTTCCTTGATTCTCGCAGCATCAATCATTGGTGATCTCCTTCTCTGCGGCCGTACAACGTGCGAGCAGAGATATCGATGCATCGGAAAAAACAGCCGCAGGCTGATGCGGATCAAGGTCGAACTACCTTACCGATATTTAAGTTCATCCTCGACGCGTTTCATGTCATCGGAAGCATGGAGATTTGTACGACAGCTGTGCATCAACCGGATACCCGGTGCCATGATACGGAAACAGGTAGGATCGCGAGCGGATCCGGCTCCCCCACTAAGGACACGACCTTGAACGTGCAAAAGACGTTGGAACCAGCAGAGAGGACCACCGGCACAGCCGACCTCGCCGAAATTCTCACGACTTCAAGATCCGGCAGGAAGCGCCGTCGGTTCTTCTGGCCGATCCTGCTCGTCGTCCTTCTGGCAGCAGCGGCTGCAGCATACACCTATCTCGGCAGCAGCGGCCCGCAATATACCTACAGCACGGTGCCGGTGGAGCGCGGCGACCTTTCGGTCATCGTCACGGCCACCGGATCGGTCCAACCGACCGAGCAGGTCGATATATCCAGTGAGCTGTCGGGCACGGTCCGCAAGGTCAACGTCACCTACAACAGCGCCGTCAAAGCGGGCGAAGTGCTCGCAGAACTTGATACGAACAAACAGGAAGCCGATGTCCAGAGCGCGCGGGCTCAACTGGCGTCGGCAAGAGCCAATGTCCTGAAGGCCGAAGCAGAAGCCGCTTCAGCCAAAACGAGCCTTGACCGCCTGAGCGGGCTCGTCAGCAATCGTGTTTCCAGCCAGCAGGAGCTGGATGCCGCGAGATATACCTACGAATCCGCTCTGGCCACCAAAGCCATCAATGACGCTGCAGTACAGTCGGCTGAAGCCGCATTGCGCCTGGCGGAAGTAAACCTCTCCAAGCTGACAATCGTGTCGCCTATCGATGGTATCGTGCTGACGCGCGATGTCGATCCCGGCCAGACCGTCGCTTCTTCGCTCAATGCCCCGGTCCTGTTCACCCTTGCCGGAGACCTCCGGCAAATGGAACTGCAGGTCGCCGTCGATGAGGCGGATGTCGGCCAGGTGAGGGAAAGTCAGGGCGCCGTCTTCTCGGTGGATGCATATCCGGATCGAACCTTTCCAGCTAAGATAGAGACCGTGCGGTTCGCGTCGGAAACCGTGTCGAATATCGTCACCTACAAGGCGATCCTGACGGTCGACAACCAGGAACTCCTCCTCAGGCCGGGCATGACGGCAACGGCGGACATCAATGTCGAGTCGGTCAAGGATGCCCTTCTTATTCCAAACGCCGCACTTCGCTACTCGCCGCCGGCCGTGTCTCGGTCCAGCGGCAGCATGCTTACGCGGCTCTTCCGGCCCCCACGCCCCCCTGGCGGCAGCCGAGCCTCCGGCAGCGACAGCGCCGACAAATCCGCGCGCAGCATCTGGGTGCTGCGGAACGGCCAACCGCAGCGATTGAGCGTTCAGACGGGATCATCCGACGGCCGATTCACGGCCCTGCAATCGGGCGATCTCAAGGAGGGCGATCTGGTGATTACCTCCGCGACAGCGCGAAACGGTTGAGGCGATCCGATGCAGGCCCCTCTCATCGAGTTCAGGCAGGTTTCGAAGTTCTACGGCCGCGGCGAGGCGACGATCCGCGCGCTCGACCATGTAGATCTTTTGATATCGCAGGGGGAATTCGTATCGATCATGGGACCGTCGGGGTCGGGGAAGTCCACCTGCATGAACGTCATCGGAGGGCTCGACGTGCCATCCTCGGGCGAATATCTTTTTCAAGGAATGCCAACCAGCGGTTTTGATCGCACTCAATTGACGCTGCTGCGCCGGCATATGCTTGGCTTCGTATTCCAAGGTTTCAATCTGTTGGCGCGAACGTCCGCGGTCGAGAATGTAGAATTGCCGTTGACCTATCGCGGCATGGACGCTCGCGAGCGCCGAACGCGCGCCATGGCCGCACTGGAGCAAGTGGGACTGAAGGGACGGGAAAATCACACGACACAGGAACTGTCCGGCGGCCAGCAACAGCGGGTGGCGATCGCCAGGGCGATCGTTACCGACCCGGCGGTTCTGCTCGCAGACGAGCCGACCGGTAACCTCGATACCAGGACAAGCACCGAGATCATGCACCTGATCACCCGCCTCAACAACGAGCGGGGCATTACCGTGATCATGGTGACGCACGAGGAAGACATAGCAGCTTATGGCCGACGTCTTCTGCGCTTCGTCGACGGCCGCCTCACCTCCGATGAGGTTGGTCGAAAGGAGGCGGAAATTGTTCATTGAGACGGCAAAACTTGCCTGGCGCGCCATCAGCAGGAATATATTGCGCTCATTCCTGACCGTACTCGGTGTCGTTATTGGCGTTGCGGCCGTCATCGCCATGGTCACGATCGGCAATGGCACCACGGCCCAGGTAAAAACCGAACTCCAGCGACTTGGCACCAACACGCTGTTCGTGCGGCCCGGCCAATGGGGGCCGGGCCGCGCCAGCACCGAGGCCAAACGCTTCGACGACAAGGATGTGGAGGCGATAAGGGATCAGGTGTCGGGCCTCAGAGCTGTTGCGCCGATCAACCGCGGTACCGCCACCGTTGTGGCCGGTGGCCAGAACCATTCGACCAGCGCAATCGGCACTACCAACGACTACCTGATCGCGCAGGACTGGGATCTGGTATCCGGACGCGAGTTTCTGCCCGCGGAGGAGCGCGGGCAGGCCGCCTGCATCATAGGAGAGACCTTGCGCAAAGAGCTCTTCGGATCGGCTGATCCGGTCGGAGAGACAATCAGGGTCAGCAACGTCTCCTGCCCCGTCGTCGGACTGCTTGCCGCCAAGGGACAGTCGGGCATGGGAGATGATCAGGACGATACGGTGCTGATGCCGCTTAAACTTCACCAGCGGCGGATCGGCGGAACAACCACGATCTCGAGCATCATCCTCTCAGCCCACGACGGCGTCTCCACCTCCGGGGTTCAATCGGATGTGGAAAGCCTCCTGAGAGAACGCCGACGCATCGGCATAGGTCGGGAGGACGATTTCTCGGTCAATGACATGTCGCAGATCGCCTCCACCATGACCGGCACTACAATGCTTCTGACGGGACTCCTTGGAGCCGTGGCTGCTGTGAGCCTTCTGGTGGGCGGGATCGGCATTATGAATATCATGCTGGTCTCCGTAACGGAGCGCACGCGCGAAATCGGCATCAGGCTGGCGATCGGGGCGTTGGAAAATCAGGTCTTGATGCAGTTTCTGGTCGAAGCGGTGATGCTGTCCATCTTTGGGGGCGTGACCGGCATTCTGATGGGCCTTCTGCTCGCTTACGGTGTCGTCAGCGTTCTCGGCGTGCCCTTCGTAACGAGTCCCTCTATCATCTTTGTGGCCTTTGCCTTCTCGGCGGCAATCGGCATGATCTTCGGCTATTTTCCGGCTCGCCGTGCGGCCCAGCTTAACCCGATAGAGGCGTTACGGCACGAATAGCCGACGAAAAAAGAAAGGGCCGAATGGCCCCCTCCTCGTCAGCATTTTATAGCAATCAAACGTGGGCTTCGGCTTCACGCTGCTTGGCAAGCGCGGCAAGGTCGGCGGGCTTCAATTCGACCGACTCACCGCAGCCGCAGGCCGATGTCTGGTTGGGATTTACGAAGGTGAAGCCCGAACGGATTCTGCTGATTTCGAAATCCATCTGCGTGCCAAGAAGATAAAGCACCGCAGAAGGCTCGACCCAAACCTTGGCGCCATCATGCTCGACGAGGTCGTCCTTGGGATTGGCGGTCGTAACAAGATCGATGGTATATTCCATGCCGGCGCAGCCGCCCTTCTTGATCCCGACGCGCACACCCTGCGCTTCCGGTCCGGACCCGGCCACAATCTGTTTGACGCGCGCGGCAGCGGCGTCAGTCATCGTCATCACTGCAAAGCCCATGGGCCTATTCTCCTTCCACAGCCGGATTCAAGGTCCGGGTGCTTCACGGTCAATGTAATGTTCGGTCGTAAACGGATCAATACCAGCCGACGGCGACCTGAGCCTCCTCCGACATCCGTTCCGGCGTCCAAGGCGGATCGAACGTCATTTCCACCTCCACCCCGGAAACGCCCTCGACAGCGCCGACCGCGTTTTCCACCCAGCCGGGCATCTCCCCCGCCACCGGGCATCCGGGCGCCGTCAACGTCATTACGATCTTCACCATTCGATCGTTTTCGATATCGATCTTGTAGATGAGGCCCAGTTCGAAGATATCAGCCGGGATCTCCGGGTCATAAACCGTCTTCAGCGCAGCGATGATATCGTCGCTGAGACGCGCCAGCTCCTCTGCCGGAATGGAGGATTCGATGATCCCCTCCCGGGCGTCCCATTTCAGTTCCGTTTCATCGACAGCCATGACAACGATTCCTCAGGCAAAGAAGTTACGCGCATAATCCAGCGCATCGGCAAGGGCATCCACCTCTGCACGCGTATTGTACATGCCGAACGATGCCCGGCATGTGGAGGTGACGCCAAAACGTTTCAAGAGCGGCATGGCGCAGTGCGTGCCGGCTCGCACGGCAATCCCCTTGCGATCGATCACCATGGACACGTCATGCGCATGGATCCCGGCAAGCTCAAACGAAAAGATGCTGCCCTTGCCGGGCGCATTTCCGATGATTCGCAAGGAATTGATCGACCTCAGCCGCTCCGCCGCATAAGCGGCGAGATCCGCCTCATGCCGAGCGATGGAGGCACGACCGATCTTGTCCATGTAATCGAGGGCGTAACCAAGTCCGATCGCCTGGACGATCGGCGGAGTGCCGGCTTCGAAACGATGCGGCGGATCGTTGTAAGTGACGGTATCCTCCGCCACCTCGAAAATCATTTCCCCGCCACCCTGGAATGGCCGCATCTCCTTCAGCCGGTCCGTCTTTCCGTAAAGAACGCCGATGCCCGACGGACCGTAAAGCTTGTGGCCGGTCATCACATACCAGTCGCAATCGATGTCGCGAACATCGACCGGCATGTGCACCGCCCCCTGGCTGCCGTCGATCAAGACCGGAATACCCCGCTCGTGCGCGATACGGCAGACTTCCTTTACGGGAACGATCGTGCCGAGTGCATTCGACATATGCGTGATCGCGACAAGCTTGGTCTTCTCGGTCAGCGATCTTTCAAAGTCCTCGATATGAAACGCACCCTCGTCATCCACCGGCACCCATACCAATTTGGCGCCCTGCCGTTCGCGGATGAAATGCCAAGGCACGATATTGGAATGATGCTCCATGATCGTCAGAACGATCTCGTCGCCTTCGCCGATAATAGGCATACCCCAGCCATAGGCCACGGTATTGATTGCCTCTGTCGAATTCTTGGTGAAGACGATCTCGTCGACAGAGCCGGCATTCAGGAAGCGGCGCACCTTTTCGCGAGCCGCTTCATAGGCCTCCGTCGCCGCGTTCGAGAGGTAGTGCAGGCCGCGGTGGACGTTTGCATATTCACTGGAATAGGCGTGGCTGATGGCGTCGATCACCACCTGCGGTTTCTGCGCTGAGGCGCCGCTGTCCAGATAGACCAGCGGCTTCCCATGGACCATCGTCGACAGGATCGGAAAATCCCGCCGGATCGCTTCCACGTCATAAGTTACCGCCGGATTGCTCTGGTCCATGTCAGGCATGCCTTTCAAGCCAGGACGAAATAACGCTTTCCAGCGCCTCGACCAGCTTTTCGTCCTCGAATTCCTCGACGATCTCCGCCACGAAGGCGTTGACCAGCATGGCCCGTGCCTTGTTCTCCGGAACGCCGCGCGCCATCAGGTAAAAGAGATGGTTGCTGTCGATATCGGCAACCGTCGCACCATGACCGCAGATCACGTCGTCAGCGAAGATTTCAAGCTCCGGTTTTACCGAGAAGCCGCCGTCGTCCGAGAGAAGCAACGTGTTGCAGGCCATCTTGGCATCGGTCTTCTGGGCATCCGGCGCAACCCGGATCATCCCCTGGAAAACACCGTTGGCCCGATCGAACACGACGTTGCGGATGGTCTCGGTCGAATTTGTGTGGGGCACGTTGTGGCCGAGCATCAGCGTGACATCCGTGTGGCTCTCGCCACCGAGCAGGTTGACGCCGCGCAAGGTCAATTCGGCGCCCTCACCCTCAACGTCGATCCGCAACTCCTGGCGAACGAGTTTGCCGCCGGCATTGACCACGAAAAGCCGAAGCTTGGCTTTCCGCCCCAGTTTGACGCGGATCTGGCCGAGATGGGTATCTGCTGCGCCCTGCTGCTGCACGATAATCCAGGTGACTTCCGCATCGTCATCCAGCCGAATGTCACTGATCGAGGAGACGAGGGCCGCGCCCTCCGTCACCGCCCGATGACGTTCGATGATCGTCGCTTTGGAAGCGGCCCCGAAGGAAACCGGGAAACGCGTGTGAATCTGGCCGCCCGCATGCAGGACCTGCAGTTCAAGCGGTTGCTCGAGTTCAATATTTGCCGGAATCGTAAGAGCAAAACCGTCCCGCACGAAGCTGCCGTTGATCCGACCGATCGCATCGTCATTTCCGAGTGCGGCCAGATCCGCGACAGCCGAGCCATCGGTAAGTTTATTCTTGTAGACGGCGACTTCGATGCCGTCCGCAGATGCCTTCGGATCCGCAATCCCCTGCACGACCGAGAAAATCTTTGAGCCGTCGACCAATGCCGTGATGGGATCGACCGCTGCCACAGGCGTAACGTCGGGAACCTGACGCAGCAGGCTCTTGAGGTCGGTATAGTGCCAGGACTCAATCCGGCGGGTGGGAAGACCGCCCTTCTTGAGATCATCCAACAGCCGGTCACGGGTGCCGATGACGGCTCCGTTTCCTGGAAATTCTCCGATCTGGGCCGCGAATGCTTCGACCAGTGCGGTCTCGGCAGCCGTCAGGCGACTTGTCGTCTGCATATTCATGACAACGTCTCTCCTTGGCGCTTAAGCCGCTTCTCCGATGATATCGGCATAACCGTTCTCTTCCAGTTCCAGCGCCAGCGATTTATCGCCGGAGCGGATGATCTGGCCCTTGTAGAGGACATGCACGCTGTCCGGTACGATATAATCGAGCAGGCGCTGATAATGGGTGATGACGATGACCGCGCGGTCCGGCGATTTCAGCGCGTTGACCCCATCGGCGACGATCTTCAACGCATCGATATCGAGGCCGGAATCCGTTTCGTCCAGCACGCAAAGCTGCGGCTCCAGCAGCGCCATCTGCAGGATCTCCGCGCGCTTCTTTTCGCCGCCGGAGAAACCGACGTTGAGCGGACGGCGCAGCATGGCCTGGTCGATCTTCAGCTTCTCGGCGGCCTCCTTGACGCGACGGATGAAATCCGGCGTCGTCAGTTCCGCTTCGCCACGCGCCTTGCGCTGCTCGTTCATCGCGACCTTGAGGAACTGCATGGTGGCAACACCAGGGATTTCCACCGGATACTGGAACGCGAGGAAGATCCCCCTGGAGGCACGCTCGGCCGGGTCAAGCTCGAGGATGCTCTCGCCGTTATAGAGGATGTCACCTTCGGTGACTTCATAGTCCTCACGGCCGGAGAGGATGTAGGAAAGGGTCGATTTGCCGGAGCCGTTCGGCCCCATGATGGCCGCGATCTCACCCGCCTTGACGGTAAGGTTCAGGCCGCGAATGATTTCGGTGCCGTCCTCGGCAATACGGGCATGCAGGTTCTTGATCTCAAGCATGATATTTTTCCATTCGTTCTTTGTCTCAGTGAGGCCAGCCAATCTGGACCGGCCCAAATTCAAAAGCCGAGAGCGCTACGGACCCACGGCAGAAGGAAGACCGCGATTGCGCCCACCGCAAGGCCCCACCCGGCCCGGGCTGCACGCCCTCCGAAATTCGGCGCAAAGGCCGCAAGAAAGCCGCATATCAGGGCGTAGTAGACCAGATTAAGGGGATCAAACATGCCCGCGACCCTCTTGCCGTCACATGTTAGCCAACACTTCCTTCCAGAGAAATCCCGATCAGCTTCTGCGCTTCGACGGCGAACTCCATCGGCAGTTCCTGGATCACTTCCTTGACGAATCCGTTGACGATGAGCGCAATCGCCTCTTCTTCCGGAATGCCGCGCTGCATGACGTAGAACTTCTGATCGTCCGAAATCTTCGACGTGGTCGCTTCGTGCTCGATCTTTGCCGAAGCGTTCTTGACATCGATATACGGAACCGTGTGCGCGCCGCACTTGTCGCCGATCAGCAACGAATCGCAGTTGGTGAAGTTCCGGGCGTTCTCGGCCTTGCGATGGATCGACACCTGGCCACGGTAAGTATTGTTGGATTTACCAGCGGAAATGCCCTTCGAGATGATGCGGCTCGACGTGTTCTTGCCGAGATGGATCATCTTGGTGCCGCTATCGATCTGCTGGTGGCCGTTCGATACGGCGATCGAATAGAATTCGCCGCGGCTGTCGTCGCCTCGCAGAATGCAGCTCGGGTATTTCCAGGTGATCGCCGAGCCGGTTTCAACCTGCGTCCAGGAAATCTTGGAACGCGCTCCGCGGCAATCGCCACGTTTGGTGACGAAATTGTAGATCCCGCCCTTGCCCTGGGCGTCGCCCGGAAACCAATTCTGTACCGTCGAATATTTGATTTCAGCGTCATCGAGCGCAACGAGTTCGACCACAGCAGCATGCAATTGGTTTTCATCGCGCTGGGGCGCTGTGCAGCCTTCGAGGTAGGAAACGTAGGCGCCTTCTTCCGCGATGATCAGCGTGCGCTCGAACTGGCCGGTGTTCTTCTCGTTGATCCGGAAGTAGGTGGAGAGCTCCATCGGGCAACGGACGCCCTTCGGCACGAAAACGAAAGAGCCATCAGTGAAGACCGCCGAATTCAGTGTCGCATAGAAGTTATCCGACGCCGGAACGACGGAGCCGAGATACTTCTTGATAAGTTCCGGATGCTCGCGGATCGCTTCAGAAATCGACATGAAGATCACGCCGGCCTGCTGAAGTTCCTTTTTAAAAGTTGTGACGACCGAAACCGAATCGAAGACGGCATCGACGGCAACCCGGGTTTTCTGGACGCCCGCGAGGATCTCCTGCTCCCTAAGGGGAATACCGAGTTTCTCGTAGGTCTTCAGAAGCTCCGGATCCACCTCTTCGAGGGAGGTCGGGCCAGTCACGTTCTTGGGTGCCGCGTAATAATAGATGTCGTTGAAGTCGATCTTCGGGTAGGTGACGCGCGCCCATGTCGGCTCTTCCATCGTCAACCAGCGACGGTAGGCCTCCAGGCGCCATTCCAGCATCCATTCCGGCTCCTGCTTCTTAGCCGAAATGAAACGAATGATATCTTCCGAAAGCCCCTTCGGCGCCTTGTCCACTTCGATGACGGTCTCGAAGCCGTATTTGTACTGGTCGATGTCGATCCGGCGGACCTGTTCGACTGTTTCCTGGACAGCAGGCATATTCATTCTCCAAATCTTGCCGGTTCAAATTCCGGCAATTCTTGTCATCGTCACGGGCGGCAGCTGCCACCCTATGTAAGCGCCAGAAGGCTGTTTTCACACCTTTTGGCAAGTGGAAATTTGCGCTTCCGCAAATTTACCGATCGGCTCAAGCGGCCTCTCCCGCCGGTTTTCGCCGAGCAGCGATCTTCGCGAAAGCAGCGAGTGCGCGTGCAATATCATCGCTCGTTGTATCCGCGCCCAGCGAAATTCGGAGAGCTCCGAGCTTCGGGTCGTGCCCCATGGCCGTGAGAACGTGGCTCTCGCCAACTTTTCCGGAAGAGCAGGCCGAGCCTGCCGACAGTGCGATACCTTCCAGATCGAAGGCGATTTGCCCTGTCTCCGACTTCAACCCTGGCAGGGTGAAAAAGGACGTATTGCAGACGCGGCCAACTTCGGCGCCGTGAATGATGACATCCGGGGCGGCCTGACGCATGCCTTGCTCAAGCTGTTCTCGCAGGGTGGTTATGGCGGAGCTGCGCTGCCCGAGATTATCCAGCCCGGCCTCCGCAGCGGCGCCGAACCCCACGATCGCGTGAAAATTCTCGGTCCCGGAGCGATGACCTTTCTCCTGACCGCCGCCCCGGATCAGCGGCTTCGGCATCAGAGCCTCGCCACGCGACACCAGCGCACCCGCGCCCTTCGGCCCACCGATCTTGTGCGAGGACAGGATCAGAAAATCGGCGTCCAGCGCATTGATGTCAACTGAGATACGACCGACTGCCTGCACGGCATCGACCACCATCAGCCCGCCATGGGCATGCACTAGAGTAGCGGCTTCCGCGACCGGCTGCACGATACCGGTTTCATTGTTGACCAGCATGACGGCGACCATCGGGAGGCCAGAGCTTCGATCATGGCGGCCAAGGATTTCCTCAAGGGCCGGCAGATCCACGACGCCATCACGTGTTACCGGCACCTCCGAGAGCCTGCCGGGCTCGAAGCGCCCGCCCTCGCGAATTGCCGGATGCTCGATAGCCGAAACATAGAGATGGCTAATTATCAGGGGAGCACGACCCATCAGGAAGTCCGAGGTCAATACGTGATTGGCCGCTTCCGTAGCACCGCTCGTGAAAATCACATGCGCCGGCTCCCCCCCCACCAGCGCGGCCACCTGCCGGCGCGCCTTGTCCATCGCAGCACGCGCGGCTCTTCCTTCGCCATGCACAGATGACGGATTGCCCGGCAACCGAAGCGTATCCATCATGGCGGCACGAGCTTGCGCGCTTAAAGGCGCGGTCGCGTTCCAGTCAAGATATATACGGTTCAGCGCCATTGGCCTTTTGGTTTCCGCTTCTAAATAGGAGTTGGGTAAGGGGCGGCAGACAGGGCGCCCCGCATTTTCCTTGAAATTTCCTCGAGCCTTGCCTTATGAGACATCGCATCGGGCGTCACTTCAAAGATGCCCAAAGTTTCGAATGGTTCTAAAGTTGGTTTTAGAAAAGCTGAGCGGCTTCGTCAAGTCAAACTCGACGTGATGACCGACTTAGAACCTTAGAACGTAGAACCTTAGCACGTTGACCGGAGTACCGATGCCCGAAGTCATTTTCAACGGCCCCGCCGGCCGCCTGGAGGGCCGCTATCAGCCTTCCAAGGAAAAGAGCGCTCCCATTGCGCTTATTCTCCATCCTCATCCGCAGTTCGGCGGAACGATGAACAACCAGATTGTCTACCAGCTCTTCTACATGTTCCAGAAGCGCGGATTCACGACGCTCCGGTTCAATTTCCGCAGCATCGGACGCAGCCAGGGCGAGTTCGATCACGGCGCGGGAGAACTCTCGGATGCCGCATCTGCATTGGACTGGGTACAGAGCCTTCACCCGGATTCAAAGAGCTGTTGGGTAGCGGGTTATTCATTCGGCGCCTGGATTGGCATGCAGCTCCTGATGCGCCGTCCAGAGATTGAAGGTTTCATGTCGATAGCTCCACAACCCAATATCTACGACTTCTCCTTCCTCGCCCCCTGCCCCTCCTCGGGCCTGATCATCAACGGCGATGCCGACAAGGTCGCGCCGGAAAAGGACGTCAATGGCCTCGTAGAAAAGCTGAAGACGCAAAAAGGCATCCTGATCACCCATCGCACCGTCGAAGGCGCCAACCACTTCTTTAACGGCCGCGTCGAAGACTTGATGTCGGAATGCGAGGACTATCTCGACCGTCGCCTCAATGGCGAACTTGTCCCGGAACCTGCTGCCAAGCGAATCCGCTGATTTTATCAAAAGCTTTGGGCCGCCGCTTCGGCGGCCTCTTGCTATTTTACGATCTTGATGGGTGCCGATCTGGGAAGCGCGGACGGTGTGGCCTGCCGGACGCAATTGCGGCCGGAGCGTTTTGCCTCGTAAAGAGCGTCATCCGCGTTGCGCATGGCGTCCACAAATTCTTGGCCTTGCTCGACTTCGGCCACCCCGAAACTTGCGGTGACCCTGAAGGAAGGCGAGAGTGCGCCGATCTGAATACCCATCGTTCCGCTCCTGAGAGCATTGGCAAGCAACAGGGCCATTTCCGCTGTCGTGTTCGGCATGAAGACAGCGAACTCTTCGCCGCCGATGCGTCCGAGCACCGCACTTTTCGGAGCCATCAGTTGCAGTAGATCGCCAAACGCTCGGATCACCAGATCGCCGCCATGATGCCCATAGGTATCGTTGATGTTCTTGAAATAATCCAGATCGCATATGATGACTGCATGCCGGACATTCGCAGCGTGCGACATGGCAGCCTTCACGCCGTTTTCGAAGCCGCGTCGATTGGGCAGCCCGGAAAGCGCGTCCCTCTCTGAATTGCTACGTTCGTCGGCCATGATCTCCAGCACCAGGACCGAAAGCAGAGTCAATCCGACCGCCACGACGAGAACGGCTGTCGAACTCTGCGAGATCAGGGCGTAATTGGTGTGGATATAGTCCTTGGCGGTCGTTCCCGCGCCGGAAAGTACTGCCAAACCCGCCTTGGCAAAAAAATGCAGACCGGTCACCAACAGCAACGCCCCCAGGGCTCTGTCGATTATCAGTCTGCGGGTGGACAGGAAAACAGATGCCGCCCCTGTCAGTACCACGATCGCGAAGGGCGCCTGGTAAGAAAAAGCATGGGCTACGGTGCCGCGCGGCAAATCGTATATCCACATGTCGAGAACAGTGCTTGCGGCCAAAAAAACGCAGGCATAGGCGAATTTGATCTTGCGGCCATAAAGCTCTCCCACTCCGATCAGAAGAAGAAGCAGGCCGCCCAGCACAGCTGCGAAGGCACCGAAGGCCCAGAATCTTATCAGCTCGGTATAGGCAACAAGTAATTCGCACAGCGATGACAGCGATGCGACTGCAAAACCTGCCGCAAACCATAGCGCAGCAGTTCGTGAGCGGCTTCGCGTCGAAACCACGACGAAGACCAGGGAAAAGCAGATGGCGATGACAAAATTCACCGCCAGGAGAAAGGCCGGACCGTTCATCAACCAATCACTGCAGCACCCTGCACCCACCCGTTTAGCGTGTCAGAAAGATAGTAAAGCCTCAAAAACAAAAAAACGTTAATGTTTAGCTATGCAGCAGCAAGAGATCCGCACCATGTTCTAGATCAACCCCATCGAGAGCCGAATCTATCTCTGCGGATGCTTCATTACGGAATTTGAACATCCTCGGCGTCACTTTTAAAGTGATCGGCAGGAAAAACAGTGCTAGACGCCCGGCACGTATCCAAAACACCATCCTGCCAGAGATAAATCATGTCCAGGTTCAAGTCCGATTTCCTACGCACGCTCGACGAGCGCGGTTTCATCCATCAGGTCTCCGACGATACAGGCCTCGATGAGCTGTTTTCAAAGGAAACCGTGACGGCATATATCGGCTATGATCCCACAGCTTCGAGCCTGCACGTGGGCCATCTCACCCAGATCATGCTGCTCCACTGGCTGCAAGCCACCGGGCACCAACCGATCTCGCTGATGGGCGGCGGCACCGGCATGGTCGGTGACCCTTCCTTCAAGGAGGAAGCCCGCAAGCTGATGACGGTTGAGATGATCGAGGACAACATCGCCTCGCTCAAGCACGTCTTCGCTAATTACCTCGACTACGATCGCGAGCTCAATCCGGCTCTGATGATCAACAACGCCGACTGGCTGCGTCCATTGAACTACCTAGAATTCCTGCGCGACGTCGGCCGGCATTTCTCGGTCAACCGAATGCTGTCGTTTGACAGCGTCAAGACACGTCTCGACCGCGAGCAGTCCCTGTCCTTCCTCGAATTCAACTACATGATCCTGCAGGCTTACGATTTTGTCGAACTGGCGAAACGCTACGGCTGCCGGCTGCAGATGGGCGGCTCGGATCAATGGGGTAACATCGTCAACGGTATCGACCTCGGTCACCGCATGGGGGCGCCTCAGTTGTATGCGCTGACCTCGCCGCTGCTGACCACCTCTTCCGGCGCCAAGATGGGCAAGTCGGCGTCCGGCGCGGTCTGGCTGAACAAGGATCTTCTGCCCGTCTATGACTTCTGGCAGTACTGGCGCAATACCGAGGACGCGGACGTTGTCCGCTTCGCAAAGCTGTTCACCACGTTGCCCATGGATGAGATCGCCAAGCTTTCGCAGCTAGGCGGATCGGAGATCAACGAAGCCAAGAAGATCCTTGCCACGGAGGTTACGGCGATCCTGCACGGCCGTGCCGCAGCCGAGGAGGCAGCAGAGACGGCGCGCAAGACCTTCGAAGAGGGCGCACTTTCCGAAAATCTGCCCTCTGTCGAGATGCCGGCTGCCGAGCTTGATGCCGGCATAGGACTGTTGACCCTCATCGTTCGTGCGGGGTTGGCAGGGTCGAACGGCGAAGCGCGTCGTCACGTCCAGGGCGGTGCGGTTCGCATCAACGACCAAAGCGTGAGCGACGAACGCAAGATGATCGGCACCGGTGAGGTGACCGCCGATGGCGTCATCAAACTGTCGCTCGGCAAGAAGAAGCATATCCTTGTCCGGCCGATTTGATTGGACGCAAGAGAGACTTCGCCTTGGGCCGCAACTGCGGCCCTTTTCATTGGAATTCGAAGATCTGCCGGAAGATACCGGGCGCGATCAGCGATAGCGGATTGACCGTCAGCCGCGGCTTGTCGAAAGGCCCTTCGAGCTTAAAGGTGATGCCGAGCAGGCCGCGATCACGTCCGTTGCCAAGGATGGCGCCGATGATCGGCAATTCTCCGAACAGACGGTTCAGCCCGTAGGCCGGCATGAAGGTGCCGGTCATATCCATATTGCCCTTGCTGTCACGCACCAGCCCTTGGAACGTCGCGCCGATCTGTTCGCCGCGTACCACACCGTTCTCCACCGCCAACGTGCCATTGCGGTAAAGCAGGCTTGCGAAACCCCGCTGGAACTTCGCCGACGTCACGTCGATGTTGCGCTTAGTCGCGGAATTCAGGCTGCGTCCCTCTTGGTCGGGTGTAGACACAAGCGACTGGAGTTTCGTCTCGTTGACGAGCGAGAAGCTTCTCAGGTCCAGAGACCCCGCCCAGGCTTCACCCTCAGCTCTCAGCCGCAGGTTCAGGAGCCCGCCCCGCAGGTTGTTGTAAAGGTTCATGAAGCGAATGACGGCACCGGCATCGCCGCTCGTCAGCGAAATCGTATCGCCACGGCTCATTTCGCTGACGACCGCCTGTCCGCTTTCCGTAATACCGGAAAAATCGGCCTTCGAAATATTCCCGTTTCGGCTCGAGAACAGCACCGACACATTCGACAGGACTTGGTCGTTAAATCCGATCAGGCGCTCAAGCTTGGCGCGGACCGTAGCGTTATCCTGGTCGTCGCGACCGCGGCCACCGCCGCTTCCACTCACTTTGTCAGCCTTGAGCCGCGTAATGACCGGACGGACGTCCACGGTTGATCCTGTGATCGATATGTCGAAGCTGTCCTTCCCGCGTTTCACCGCAACCGCATAATTGTCGGCTGGTGAAAGTTGCACATGAGAAAACTCAGCCGCTGTCAGACTGTCTCGGTTGAGAGACAGGTTGCCGCGAGCACCGAATCCTTCTCCGGAGAGTTCGAAATTCCGGATGTTGGTATGTTCGCCCGCCTCGGAGAGTTCGAATTGGGCCTTGGCCGGTATCCCGCTGCCTTTCGTCCAACCGAGCCACGGAACGGAAAGCGTCGCCCGGGCAAGATCCAGCGCCACGGTCTGGCGCGTTTCGTCAACCCAGGTCCACTGCGCCGATATCGATCCGTCGACAATTTCCGACAGGCCGGGCGCCAGCTTCTGACGCTGCTCGTTGTTGAGCACGGTCTTGATGATCCGCTCGCGCTTGGCGCGTGAGGCCGAATCGATCGGTTCGGCGAGCGTGATATCGGCCGGTACATCGTCGATCGTGCCTTTTGCGACAAGCCGAGCGACCTGCGTGTCGACATCCAGAGTTCCGTTGAGAGCGCCGATCTTACGCCCGGAGAACTCCGGCGCGAGGCTGACGTCGTCAAGCTCCGCGTGGGCGTTCCAGGTCGGTTCGGGCGGGTTGTGGGCCTTGATAAGGCCCATGCGTGCCCTAAGGTCCACCCGTGCGTTCCCGGAGAAGTCCTCCGGTTTGAACTCTGTCCCCTTGAGTGCGCTGATTGGCCGAAAATTTGCAAGTTCCGTCACCGCGTCGGCTGGTCCCGCGAGCTTCAGGAAAAGGTCCGCCATCAACGGTTTTGCGTAGGTGGAGGGAATGGAAAAGCGGCCACCATCCACGACGACAGAGCGGCCCGACGGGAAAAAGGACATGGCACGTGCGATATCCACTGCCAACGCCTCTCCTTTGAGATCGAAGCGACCGTCGATATCGCGGAGCGGAGGGATGTCGCCTGGCAGATTGATACGGGCATCGGCAAGGTCAAAATTGATCTGCAATTCGTTCTGGTTGAGCTCCATCGGAACGCCCGGCCCTTTCATCCGGCCAGCCGGAATGAAGACGGCGAGCGAACCATTCGTCACCGTGCCGCCGAACATATTGTCCATCACCCATTCACGCGGCCTTCGCGCCATCCAGAACGGCCAAAGCTGTTTTACCGCCGTGACTTGCATCTGCGGCAATTGAGCCCCGAAACTGATTTCCGGCGACTGTTCTCCAAAACGGACCTTGAGAGCCCCCGCCATCCGTCCCATGGGGCTGGAGACCGCCATCTCGTCGAATTGCAGTTCGCGGTCTGCGGAGAGGTAACGCCCGTTTGCCTTAAGATCGAAGCGCGTGGGCTCTTCACTTTCCGTGGCTCCGACGGCGGTCCCGCCGCTGATCAAAAGATCGAGGCCGAAACCGACACGCTTGTCGTCCGGATTGAGCCTGTTGAGGTCAATCACGGCGCCGGTAAACGGAAGGACGGTCGGCCCGAAACGCGCCTCCGATCTCAGAAGCTCGATCGAGTTCTTCGAAAAATCGTAGGCAACATTGATCGTTGCGCCTGTAAATAACTGTTGAAGCCCATCGAAATAGAAATGCCCGGGAGATTGACGCAACGTCGCCGTGATGCGCGGCTGTGTCATCTCGCGCGCCCGGACCGCGGCGAGATCCAGATCAAGCGACCCTTCGATGCCTTCACGAGGAGCGCCGTCTTCGGTTCGCTGGAGCAGAAAAGGTGTCACCTCCAGTCCAGCCAACCTCGCCGATAAGGATGTGGTGACACCTTCAATCGTCTTCGACGCGGCCGTCAGCGTAGCGCGCCGGCCATTGAGGCTTATCGCGCCAGTGACCTCAACCTCACCATCGAGGCTGCGGGCCAGTTTCAGATCGTCCACGACAAGTGCGATCGGCTTGCGCCCCGGCGCCGCAGGAAGAAGGATCTCGATTCCGGATATATCGATCGAACCGGTCCCTGTTCGCTCCATGAGGCCCCGCGCTTCGTCAAAACGCTGGAAAGCCTGCTCGAGGAGCGCCGGCATGCCGTCGACCCGGACTTCCGACAGCGGCAGGGGGTCTCCCGATGGCAATTGCGCGGTATCGAGGCGGATATCTTCTGCCTCCATATGCTTGATCGATATGCGCCCGCTTAAGAGAGCGAGAGGATCGATTGCCATACGCATGGCGCCGGCACGGCTCAGATGTTCGCCGGTTGCCTGCTCGACGATGTCGACATTGCGCGCTTCCAGGGCAAGGCGAAGGCCGGAGTCAAAGCGGATGGCCGTAGAACCGACGGTCGCGGCATACCGCGGACCTATCGCATCGTTGAGCGCGGCCTGGGCGCGTGCCGAAAGCGTGCTGTCGGCGACGCCTCCTTCGATTGCGAAAATGGCGCTGCCCACTGCAAGTATGACCAGCACCACGAACAGTGCAACAACCTTGCTGAATCTCTTCATCCGCGTTGGCAAAGGCGGACAATTCACGATAATCGGATCTTCAGCCCGGGCCGAGGGAAGTTCGTGCAGTGGAACGATGTCCTTGCGGTTGAAGTCGACCCTTTCTCCGCGAATTTCCGCCATCAGGTTGAGATCTGTCTTTCCATATTCGCGTGTGTGGCTGGACGCCTCGCCGGCCACTATATACCGATTGCGGCGAATATGATTCAAGATACCGGCAAAAGAAAGGAAAACCATGCCAGAATTGGCTGTTGGCGACATTGCCCCGAACTTCGAACTGCCGCGCGACGGTGGCGAAACGGTGTCTTTGAAAGCGTTTTTGGGAAAACCGGTCGTCGTATATTTCTATCCCAAAGACGACACCGAGGCCTGCACCAAGGAGGCGATCTCCTTTACCTCGCTTCTGCCGGAATTTGAAAAAGCAGGGGCTGCCATCATTGGCATCTCGCCGGACAGCATCAGGAAACACGACAAATTCGCCAAGAAGCACGCCCTGTCGATCATTCTCGGTTCGGACGAAGATACGGCTGTTGCCAATCTTTATGGCGTTTGGAAGGAAAAGAGCATGTATGGCCGCACCTATATGGGGGTCGAACGCACGACCTTCCTAATCGGCGCGGACGGACGGATCGCGAAGATCTGGCCCAAGGTTAAAGTCGCCGGCCATGCCGAGAACGTTCTTGAAAGCCTCAGGACGCAATAACAGGACGGTCAGATGCCGGGAGAATTCTCCATCACTTCTTTGAGAGGCGGCGCCACAACGGCCATTCTTTCGGCCGATCTCGACATCAAGACACGGCTTGCGCAGGAAACGGCAACCCGGTGGTTTGAACGGCGGCTGTCCCTGCGCTCTCCACTCGACCCTCCTCTTGCCGAACGTCCCGGTCGTCCGGAAAAGCCTGAACTGGTGCCGCCGAAAGCTGTCGGAAAGCGCTCGCTGCACACCGTCAACGGCCGTATTGCGACCCCGCACGCCATCGCCCATATCGAGCTCAATGCCGTTGATCTTGCACTCGACATCGTTGCGCGTTTCGCCACCGAACCTGTTCCGAATTCCTTCTTCGACGGCTGGATGCAGGTTGCCTTCGAGGAAGCCAAGCATTTCCGGATGGTACGGGCACGATTGAACGATCTTGGCGCCGAGTACGGCGATATGCCGGCCCACGACGGGCTGTGGCAAGCAGCCCATTCTACGCGCAATGACCTCACCGCTCGGCTTGCCGTCGTGCCGCTGATCCTTGAGGCCCGCGGCCTTGACGTAACGCCATCGCTGCAGGCGAAGATGCGTGAAAGCGGCGATCTCGAGACGGCGGCGATTCTGGACGTGATCTACAACGACGAAAAGGGGCACGTCGCCGTCGGAGCAAAATGGTTCCGCTTTCTCTGCGCCCGCGAGCGCAAAGATCCCGCGGCAACATTTCAGCAACTGGTACGCGCCAATTTCCGCGGGTCCCTCAAAGCCCCGTTCAATGACGTCGCGCGGGCAGAAGCGGGCCTGACGCCCTCCTTCTATCGCTCATTGAGCTCAAGCAGCAACGCCTGAGGCAATTATTCGTTAACCATAAGCATGTGTAATCCCCATCAACGGGACGACGGCGAAAACGAGTCGTATCTCTGGGGGATTCACGTGGCGAAGGGAACCGAAAGCCGGGTATTTGGGAAACGGGCGCCTCAGCACGTCCTCATTTTCGCCAGCGGCGAGAAAGTCCGCCATATGATCATTCGGCCTTGGATGGCCGCATTGACATTCTGCTTTCTCGCCGTTTTTGCGATCGGCTATCTCGCAGCGACCTCTTATCTCGTGATCCGGGACGACCTGATCGGTGCGACGATGGCTCGGCAAGCCCGCATGCAGCACGATTACGAAGATCGGATCGCAGCCCTGCGGGCTCAACTGGACCGAATAACCTCCCGGCAGTTGCTAGATCAGCAGGTCGTCGAACAGAAGGTTGAGAAGCTGCTGGAACAGCAGAGCGCATTGTTTTCGCGCCACGGAAAGCTCGGATCCTTGCTGAATCGTGCGGAGGAATCGGGACTGACGGCACCGGAGCCTTCTACTCCGGCCACCTCGCAGTCGCCCCTGAAGGAGCGTCAGGCGTCGATGAACGGCGGAAGCGGTTTGCAGGCCATCGACAAGCTGCTTTCCGGAAAGACCGCTGCTACACCACTCGACACATCCAGTGCCCTTGGCTACACATCATTGCGCGAAAATATCTCCGATCGAGCTGATCGCGTCTTTTCCAGGGTGACGCTTTCGCTGAAAGACCTCGAGAAGGAACAACTCGTCAAGATCGCCGACCTGACGACCGGCGCATCGCAGACTGCTGATGCGATCACCGCCATCCTCAGACGGACCGGTGTGGAGGTCGCCTCCGCGTCGAAAGCCGGCCCTGCCGACGGCGTCGGCGGCCCCTATGTGGAGCCTCAGGTAGACATTGGCACATTCGACGCCTCGCTCGACGAGCTCGATGCAGCTCTCAGCCGCCTGGAAAGCGTGCGTGAAACGGCACGCGACCTGCCATTCGGCAATCCAGCCCCCGGCCATGCGATAACCAGCCGCTTCGGAAATCGCATTGATCCTTTCCTGGGAAAATTGGCACTGCATGCCGGAATCGACTTCGAGGCCGAAACCGGTCAGGAGGTGAAGGCGACAGGTTCCGGCAGGGTCGTCACGGCTGGCCCTTCTGGCGGCTACGGCAACATGGTCGAGATTGACCACGGTCAAGGCACGACGACACGCTACGGCCATTTGTCAAAAGTCCTGGTCAAGGAGGGCGACACGGTTGCCACCGGCGACGTCGTTGGACGAGCCGGATCCACCGGGCGCTCAACGGGGCCGCACGTGCACTACGAGGTTCGCCGAGGCGGTAATGCCGTCGATCCCATTCATTTCCTGAACGCCGGAATGAAGCTCACGACCTACCTCAACTGAACCGATAATTGGCAAAAGACAATTTCTTTACTTGCGAACGATAGCCGGCTTCTCCATTTAGGATGTTCATTCACCAATCCCCCAGCGGAATTCCCTGTTTTCCTTGACTTTCAGCGTTTTTGGTCCTATGTCGCGGACCAGTTGTCGGCTGTATTGCGCCGACTAGCACAGAGTTCGTACAGAACCGGAACGGAAACGTAATTCCCTTTGACCACATTCGCTGATCTTGGCCTGAGCCAGAAAGTCCTCTCCGCTGTCACTGACGCGGGTTACACCATCCCTACGCCGATCCAGGCCGGGGCAATCCCGCACGCCCTGCAGCGCCGTGACATTTGCGGTATAGCGCAGACCGGAACGGGAAAGACTGCCTCATTCGTTCTGCCGATGCTGACGCTTTTGGAAAAGGGCCGTGCCCGTGCCCGGATGCCGCGCACGCTGATCCTGGAGCCGACCCGTGAACTAGCAGCGCAGGTCGCAGAAAACTTCGACAAATACGGCAAGAATCATAAGCTCAATGTCGCACTGCTGATCGGTGGCGTCTCCTTCGAAGATCAGGACCGAAAGCTTGAGCGCGGCGCCGACGTCCTCATCTGCACGCCGGGCCGGCTTCTCGACCATTGCGAACGCGGAAAGCTTCTAATGACCGGCGTCGAGATTCTCGTGATCGACGAAGCCGACCGTATGCTCGACATGGGCTTCATCCCGGATATCGAGCGCATCGCCAAGATGATTCCCTTCACCCGGCAGACATTGTTCTTCTCCGCGACGATGCCGCCGGAGATCCAGAAGCTTGCCGATCGCTTCCTGCAAAATCCTGAGCGCATCGAGGTGGCCAAGCCGTCCACGACCGCCAAGACAGTGACGCAGCGGCTCGTCGCGTCGCATAACAAGGATTACGAGAAACGCGCCGTACTGCGCGATCTCGTCAAGGCGCAGGACGACCTGAAGAACGCGATCATCTTCTGCAATCGCAAGAAGGACGTCGCCGATCTCTTCCGTTCCCTTGAGCGGCACGGCTTCTCCGTAGGCGCGCTACATGGTGACATGGATCAGCGCTCACGGACGACCATGCTGGCAAATTTCAAGGACAACAATATCACGCTGCTCGTCGCCTCGGACGTCGCCGCACGTGGTCTGGATATTCCGGACGTCAGCCATGTCTTCAATTTCGATGTGCCGATTCATGCGGAAGACTATGTCCATCGCATCGGACGCACCGGTCGTGCCGGACGATCGGGCCGAGCCTTTACGATCGTCACCCGGTCGGACACCAAATATCTGGATGCGATCGAGAAACTGATCGGTGAAAAGATCGACTGGCTGAGCGGCGATCTGACTGCCCTGCCCGCTCCCATGGAAAGCCATGAGAATGATCGTGGCCGCAAAGGTCGCGATCGTGATAAGGAGCGCGGCCGCGGCCGAAGAAGCGATTCGGGGCGCGGCGATTCGAGTCACAAGGCTGACACGAAGATCCAGGATAATTCGATTGAAGCAGCCGAAGGGGCACTTGTGGAAGCTAGGGTAGAAAACGTGAAACCGGAACGCAAGGCAGACAGGAAGCCGCAGAACAATGGCGGCAACCGCAATACGCGGCCAAGCCCGGCACCCGCAAACGATGACAATCGCGAGCGCCGCCAGCGTTACCACCGGGACCACGATGATGGCCCGACGCCGATCGGCTTCGGCGACGATATCCCCGCATTCATGCTGATCGTGGCGAACGGCACCAAGGCTTAAACTTCGGTGGCAAGACCTGGTATTGATTTTCCTGGCGTCGGTGCAGGTCTCGTTATCCTGCGCGACGACGGAAGAGTCTTGCTCTGCCGGCGCATGAAGGCACCGGAAGCCGGTTTCTGGAACATCGTCGGCGGCAAAGTTGATCCGATGGAGCCGTCCTCCGATGCAGCGCGCCGCGAGGCGGAAGAAGAAACGGGCCTCAAAATCGGCAGTGTCGAGTTTCTCTGCATGGCTGAAGAGATTATCGAGGCGGACCGGCAGCATTGGGTCTCGCTGATCTATGTCACACGGGATTTTTACGGCGAACCGACTCTGACCGAACCGGACAAACTGTCTGAAATAGGCTGGTTCGATCCGAAGGATCCCCCACAGCCGCTTTCAGCGTTCTCTGCCAAGGCATTCTCGCACCTCGAAACGGCGCAAAAGCAATAGAGACAAGCCCGGCGGACCGAAACGCCCATGGCTAAAAGCGGACCAGCCTCAAGAGGTAGATTTTGCCCGCAATGCGGCTTCGAATGCGAGCCGCACCCATTTTTTCATTTCATCGGGATCGTCGAATGCCTCTTCGGGTATCGACCAATAAGGCATAGGTACGGCGGTACCTTTCTTGTTTTCGTATACCCACTGCCGCGCACCGGCTGCGGCGAACTCGGGACCGCTAACCTCGTCCGCCTTCAGCATGATCTCGTCGCGCAGGTCGATCGCAATGATCAGTCCCTGATGATAGATACCCTTGCCGCCGAACATACGGCGGATCGATACGGGGCCAAGCCCCTCAAACATCTCCTCGATCCCGGCATTGTCCATCCTTACCCCCTGAGAATACCGCCCGCTGCCGTCACCTCTTCCGGCGTATCCACATCGAGATGCGCCGCGGGGCCGATGTCGATATCGATGATGGGCAAGCCCGAGTTCTCAATGATGGCGCGCGCACCCACATCACCTTGAAGCTCCAGAACCGCCGCGTAGACCGCTCTCGGCAGTATAACCGGATTTCCTCGCTTCCCGCCGGACACCGACCGGATCACCACGTCGCCGCCGGACTCGCGAAACGCAGCGATCAGCATGCCCACGTGCTCGGCAGTCACGCCCGGCATGTCCGCCAGCATCACCAAGATACCGTCCTTCGATGCAAGTTCCGGGCTCGAGAAACCGGCGACCAGGGAGCTTGCAATACCGGATGCGTAATCTGGATTGAAACAGGCCGAGATATTCAGACCGGTCAGCGCCGTTTCCACGTCCTTGCGGCGATGGCCCGTAACGACGACGACGGGAGACGCCTGCGAACTCTGCAACATCGTCGCCGTGCGCCGTACCAGAGGTATACCATCGAACTCCGCCAGCAGCTTGTGAAGACCGGCATTCCCCATGCGCCGTGCCTGGCCTGCCGCCAGTAGCAGCGCACCCACCGACAGATCCGCCGTCTTTTTCACGACAGAATCGCGGGGGTTGGGGCGACTGGCGATTTCCATCAGCAGTCCGCCCACTCCCATGCCGGTGATATCGAACGACGTCACGGCCTCGCCCGCCATCAAGCGGCTCAACACCCAATCGAAACCGTTCTCTTTTGGAGAACGTGCGCAGCCGGGGGCACCAAGCACAGGCACATCCCCGATCCGGCCGAGCACGAGCAGATTGCCGGGATCGACCGGCATTCCGACGTGATGCACTTCTCCGCCGGCCCGGCGGATCGCGGCAGGTATCACGTCGTCTTTGTCTGCCACGGCGGAAGCGCCGAAAACGACAATCATAGCCGGCTCGCTCGTCTCTTGGGCCTTGATCTCCCGAAGAACCTCGGTCAGCCGCTCCGCTGAGTGTGGGATACGGATTTCCTTCGTCAGGCGGCTGCCGGATGTTGCAAGGCGCTGTTCCAGAAGTTTGGCCGTCCGATCCATGACCGACGTCTTCAGCGACGGAAGTTCTGTCGCGACCAATGTCACCGCGCGGGGATGGAAAACCTTCACTTGAAAAGGGATGGCTCCAGACAGCAGGGCAACGGCCTCCCCGACCCTGTCGCCGCTGACCGCCAGAGGAATGATCTTAACGGTCGCCACCATATCGCCTTCGCGGACCGTGACATGGTCGGCCAGACAGGCGAGCGTCATCGCCGGATCGATCCGGTTCAGTGCGTCGACTACGGTCTTGTCGGCGACGAAGAGACCATCCGCTTTGGCATAGATGTTCACCCGTCCCGTGGTGGCGTCGGAGAAACGCAGATTGTCGGGAACGATGGCATTGGCGATGGCGGCGGCTGCCTGATCTTCAAGCATGTCACCCGGATCGAGCCGCACGGCCACCACGGACGCTACGCCTTCCTGAGATAGCTTGGCTATATCCTCTTTGGACAGAATCCGTCCCTTTGAGATGCGGCCTGAAGGCAGTCGGATGCTGTGCGCCAGCACCACGCCTTCCGCTTCGTCGAGGTTGAAGGTTCCGTACTTCATTCCCGATCACCCATCAGTGACAAGATTGCGGCGGCGGAAGGCCTGGACGATCTGAGCGAGAGTGGCAAGGGCGATTTCCGCCGGGCTTGCGGCACCGATATCCAATCCGATCGGAGCGGCAATTCGGCCGATCTCTTCGTCCGTCCGTCCCATTTCCTTCAATCGCTCCACGCGTTTTGCATGCGTCTTGCGGCTCCCGAGCGCTCCTACATAGAAACAGCCGGCCCTGAGCCCCTCCGACAGAGGAAAGTCATCGATCTTCGGATCGTGCGTAACCGCGGCCAGAGCGGTATAGGCGTCGAGCGGCTGCTCCTTCAGCACGTCCTCCGGCCAATCGGCGACCAGTTCGACACCACCGAAACGCTCCTCCGTCGCAAACGCGGTACGCGGATCGATGATCGTCAGATCGTAGCCGGCTACCGGGGCCAAGCGGGCCAGCGCCTGGCTGATATGCACGGCTCCGATCACCACGATACGCGGCGGCGGCAGATGAACATTAAGGAAAAGCGCTCGCCCGTCCGTCTCCACTGTCGTCGCTTTGCCGCTTCGGAACGCCTTGGCGACCTCCTCACCGAGCGGACCTGGAACGGATTCGCCTTCCAGGATCAACCGCACCCCGCCGCCGGAAAGATCGGTTGCGACGACGGCAGCCTTGCGGGCCTGCCGAGCCGCGTTAAGCCTTGCGAGCGTTTGAAGCTCCATCAGGCAAGCCTTTCCACATAGACCTTGATCTTGCCTCCGCAGGAGAGCCCGACGCGCCAGGCGGTCTCGTCCGCTACCCCGAACTCGAGCATCTTCGGGACGCCTGACGTGATGACGTCGAGCGCTTCGGTAATGACGGCGCCTTCAACGCAACCGCCGGAGACCGAGCCTTCGAAATTGCCTTCGCCGTCGATGACCAGATGGCTGCCCGACGGGCGCGGCGCCGAACCCCATGTCTCGACCACGGTGGCGACGGCAACGTCGCGACCGCTTTCTCTCCAGGTCTGCGCGGTCAGCAATGGATCGAGAGTTTCAGATGCAGTCATGCGACCCTCCGTGAATGTATATAGCGGCGCGGATCCGCCGATTTCGTGTGGTCATCCGATAATGCGACGGCAAGATCGGCAATCGACTGCAGATTATGGGCGGCCCGGAATTCGTCCACATGCGGCAACATCGCACGAACACCCTGCGCCCTTGCCTCGAAACCCTCGAACCGCAACAGCGGATTGAGCCAGATCAGCCGCCGGCAGGAACGGTGCAGGCGATCCATTTCCTTTTCCAGTTCCTTCACGCCCTCTCGCTCAAGCCCATCGGTGATCAGCAGCACGACAGCCCCCTGGCCAAGCACCCGGCGCGACCAGAGGCGGTTGAATTCGGAAAGCGTCGCGCCGATCCGCGTGCCACCGGACCAGTCGCGCACGGCATCTGTACAGCCCGCAAGCGCCTCGTCCGGATCGCGGCGACGCATTTGCCGGGTTACATTGGTGAGCCGCGTACCGAACAGGAAGGTCTGAACCCGCGCCCGCCTTTCGGTAAGCGCATGCAGGAAATGCAGAAAGATGCGCGTATATTGGCTCATCGAGCCGGATATGTCGGCCAGCACCACAAGAGGCGGCGGTGCTTTCTTGCGTTGTCGAAAGCGCGGAAGGATGAGATCGCCCCCACTCCGCATCGCCTGGCGCATGCTGGCGCGTGGATCGATGGTGGGCGGCCGGTTTGATGAGCGGAAGCGCCGCGTCTTGACCTCGTCGAGCGGCAGGACCAGCCTAGTGAGTTCGCGGCGGGCCAGCGCCAGTTCGGTCGCCGTCATCTGGGCAAAATCCATGCGCTTCAGGATTTCGCTGCCGGAGGTGGTGAAGCGCGAGTCGATCTCGATCTCTGGAGGTGCCTTGCGCGTTGTGTCTTTCGGCTGATCGCCGGTCAGTGCATCACCGACTCGCGTCGCGGCCGCCTTCTGCTTTTCTCGCTCATGATGGTCAGGCACTCTGGGCGACATCATCGCAATCATCTTGCCCACGAGGTCGCGCGAGCGCCAGAATATCCGAAATGCCTCGTCAAAGACCGCCTGGTCCTCATGGCGCTTGACAAAAACAGCCGAGAGCGCGGCGTGAAATTCTTCACGGGAGCCAATACCGATTGCGTCTACCGCAACGATCGCGTCGGCAGCCGCGGCTGGGCCGGTCTTCAGACCGGCTCGACGGAGCACCCTGGAAAAATAGACGAGATTTTCGGCCAGCCGCCCATCCCCCACCGGTACGGGTGGAACGACGATGCCGTCCTGACTTCCGCTCGTCATCATGACCTACACCGCCGCCTGCAGTTCCGCCTTCACCTCGGCAAGAACCCGCTCACCTTCGCCACCCTTGATCCGCGCGATATCGTCCTGATATTTCAGGAGAGTGCCCAGCGTATCGGCAATCGTCTCCGGGTCGAGCGCGATCCGGTCAAGTTCCGTCAACGCCGTCGCCCAGTCGATGGTCTCCGCCACACCTGGGTTCTTGAAGAGATCGAGCGTTCTGAGTTTCTGGACATAGGCAACCACCTGGCGCGACAAGGTCTCGGCGCATTGCGGAACCTTGCGGCGGATGATCTCGAGTTCCTGCGCCGCGTCCGGGTAATCGACCCAGTGATAAAGACAGCGGCGTTTCAGCGCGTCATGAATTTCGCGGGTCCGATTGGTCGTGATGATGACAATGGGGGGCTCGGAGGCCTTGATCGTGCCAAGCTCGGGGATCGTCACCTGGAAATCGGACAGCACTTCCAGAAGGAACGCTTCGAAGGCCTCGTCGGTGCGGTCCAGTTCGTCGATCAGGAATACCGGGGCCGGTTGGCCGGGTCGACCAAGGGCCTGCAGCACCGGGCGACGAATGAGATGACGTTCTGAGAAGAGATCGGCCTCCAATCGCTCCCGGCTCTCGATGCCTGTCACCTCCGACAACCGGATATCCAGCATCTGCGCGGGATAGTTCCATTCGTAGACTGCCGAGGAAATGTCCAAGCCCTCGTAACACTGCAAGCGGATCAACGGCCTGCCGAGAGCTGTTGCAAGGGTTTTGGCGATCTCGGTCTTGCCGACGCCAGCCTCGCCTTCGAGAAAGAGCGGGCGCTTCATCTTGAGCGCCAGGAAGATCACCGTCGCAAGAGACCTGCCGGCAAGATAGTCACCGGCGGCAAGAAACGCGATTGTTTCATCGATCGAGGCGGGCAATGTGCCTGAAGTTCCGTCCGGCATGACTGTACCCCTTCAAACAGCGTTCTAAAGTGTTCGAAAGCCGCGGTCCAGATAGATGAGCGAGGATGCCTCCGGGCCGAAATGGACTGCTTTCACCTCACCGAACATAACAAAATGCGTAGAGGCCTGCTTGATCTCGGTAAGCCGGCAATCGAACGAGACAATGGCATCTGACAGAACCGGCGCCCCCGTGAAAAGGGTCTTCCAGCTTCCCAGCGAAAACCGCTCATCCGCCGGCACTCCGCTCAAACCGGCAAAGGCGGTCGCCAATCCCTGATGGTGAGCCGCCAGCGAATTCAGCGCAAATCTGCCGCTTTCGGCGAAGATTGCATTATTCGCATTGCTGCTGTTCAGACACACCAGCACACTTGGCGGATTGTCCGAAACCGAACAGGCGGCAGTCACGGTCACGCCGCGCCTGACCCCGTTGAACTCGGTGGTTACCACCTGAACATGGCCGGCATAACGCGCCATACCGTTGCGATAAAGGACGGGATCGAGAAAAGGCTGGTCCGTCAAAGGCATCTCCAGGGGCCACGTCCCTCATCACTCCCTTGATATGGTGACAAAAATACTTGATGTCCACGGGAGCAGCGGGTTTTTACATCCTATAGCCGATTCTCTTTGACGGCTGCGACGAGAAAGCTAAATGTGGCCCCCAACGGCAAGATCCAAGGAAAAGCATGACAGCACGACGTTTTGTTATCGCCGGAGTGCTAGCTTCGTTTCTGGGATGCGGATCGGCATCGGCTGCGGTGATCGGTGTCGTTGCCCCGCGTTCCGGCCCCTATGCTTCACTTGGAAATCAGATTTTTCAAGGCGCGCGCGCTGCCTCCGAAGCTACCGGGGATACGATCGTCGAGGTCGAGGAAAGCTGCGAGGAAAGCGGCGGCGCAAATGTGGCCCGGAGCCTCGCTGAGGCCAAGGCCGTAGCCGCGATAGGTTTCCTGTGCGTAGAGACCCTCACGACTGCGCTGCCGCAACTGAAGGCAGCGCGAATTCCAGCTATTAGCATTTCCGTCCGCTCAAAGATCCTGATGGAGGACACACTGCGCAATGGCTGGCCTTTTTATCGAATGGCGCCAGTTGAAGGTGATGAGGCGGAAAAGCTCTCCGAGATCATCCTCGGCCTATGGAAAGCGGAGCCGATTGCATTTGTCGAAGACGGCACCATCTATGGCCGCGAGCTTGCAAGTGCGATCCGCCAGAAGCTCGAACCGGCAGGCATAACACCGGTCTTTTCCGACACTTTTCGGCCCGGTCAGGAGCAACAGGTGGCGCTGGTGCGTCGTGTAGCAAAGGCCGGAGCAACCCGGGTCTTCGTCGGCGGCGACCGCAACGACGCAGCAATCATAGCCCGCGATGCCGCGTCGGAAAATCTTCAGCTTGCACTTATGGGTGGCGATGCCCTGAGGGCTGCAAACCGCCCGGTGCCGCTCCGCGAAGGCGTCCTCGCTGTCGCCCTTCCCGACTACGCCGCACTACCTTCCGCAGTTGCAGCCGTTGCGGCCTTGCAGGCGAAAAACATCGATCCGGACGGCTACATGCTGCCATCCTATGCCGCCGTGGAGCTTGCGCACGAGGCGGTTTCCATAGCGGCGAACCAGCCCCTGACTGGAGTTATAGGCAGGAGTTCATTCAACACCGCGATCGGTCCGATCGCCTTCGACGAAGGGCATGAACTGAAGGAAAATCCGTTCCGTCTGCTCGAATGGCGCGGGACATCTTTTGTTCTGGTTCATCCTGCGACCGAGTGACGATTGTCCCCCCAACCGGCTGATGCTAAGGGTCGCGAAAAACTTGGAGACCTCCGCTGATGACCCTGCCGATCCGCATAGCGCCGTCCATTCTCGCCGCCGATTTCTCAAAGCTCGGGCAAGAGGTGCGCGATGTCGTCGATGCGGGGGCCGATTGGGTCCATCTCGACGTCATGGACGGGCATTTCGTACCGAACATCTCGTTCGGACCTGATGTCATCAAGTCGCTGCGGTCCTACACATCGGCGTTCTTTGACTGCCATCTGATGATCTCTCCGGCCGACCCCTATCTCGAGGCGTTTGCCAAGGCAGGCTGTGACGGCATCACCGTCCATGCCGAAGCTGGCCCGCACCTGCATCGTTCGCTGCAGACGATCCGCGCCCTCGGGAAGAAGGTAGGCGTCACTCTCAATCCCGCGACACCACTCGCGGCGATGGAGAATGTTCTCGATGACGTCGATCTGATCTTGATCATGAGCGTCAACCCCGGCTTCGGTGGCCAGAAGTTCATCCCGGCAATGACCGAAAAGATACGCGCGGCCAAGGCCCTGATCGGCGACAGACCGATCGAGCTCGAAGTTGACGGTGGCATTACGGCCGAAACCATCGGCGCGGCGACGGCAGCCGGCGCCAATGTCTTCGTCGCAGGCTCCGCAGTTTACAAAGGCGACGGAATCACAGCCTATCGAGAGAATATTGCGCGGCTCAAGGCCGCCGCCGAGAATGGACGCGGATGATGTCTAGCTTGCGGTATTCGCTATTGGCATGTGCTGCAATGTTCTTTGCAGATACGACATCCGCGGCCGATATCGCGAGCATCCAGCCGATCGGCTTTTCTGCCGATGGCCACACATTTGCCTATGAAGAATACGGCATCCATGATGGATCCGGTTTTCCCTATGCGAATATCTATGTTCTCGATCTCACCAACGATACCTTTCTTCCCGGAACGCCGTTTCGAGTGCGTCTGGAGCAGGATGACGCGACAATTGCAAAGGCCCGCTGGCGTGTCCGCAACGACGCCGGAGCGGTGATCGAGAGCCACGAACTTGCCAATCATCCCGCAGAGTTTGTCGCTTTCAACCCGGCCACGGAGGTTGACGCAGATCCGCACCGGCTGCGTTACTTGAGCGTTGCGGCGCTCCCAGCGATCGGCAAGCCGAACACGCTCGTACTCGAGGAACTTCCGCAGCCTCTCGATCCGCGCTGCGAGGGCCTGATATCCCGGACCGTTGCATTTCGTCTTCGCTTTACTGAACGCGACGGAATGCCGACTGACGAGATTGTCCACGAAGATCGGCACATTCCTCTTTCTCGCAACTGTGTCAGCGGCTATCGGCTGGGTGGGATCGTCAATGGATCCTCAGGCGGAAGTACGCCCGTGGAAGTGGCTCTGGTCATGGTCTTGAGCGCCGGCTTCGAAGGGCAAGATGGACGCTGGATTGCCATCCCGCTGAATACGCCTCGCTGACTGTCTATCACCCGCCGGAAAACTTGAGCTCACGCCCGCTTCTTGCTACAGCGGCGCCAATACTCTTTTAGGAAACAGAAACCCATGATCCCGCGTTATTCCCGGCCCGAAATGGTCGCCATCTGGTCGCCCGAAACCAAATACCGCATCTGGTTCGAAATCGAGGCGCATGCTTGCGACGCTCTGGCCGCGATCGGCGTGATCCCCAAGTCGGCTGCTGAGACCATCTGGGAAAAAGGAGGCAAGGCGGAATTCGACGTCGCACGCATCGACGAGATCGAGGCGGTCACGAAACATGACGTCATCGCCTTTCTGACGCATCTTGCGGAGTTCGTGGGGCCTGACGGCCGTTTCGTGCATCAGGGCATGACATCTTCCGACGTCCTTGATACCTGCTTCAACGTACAACTCGTCCGCGCGACCGACCTGCTGCTTTCTGATATCGACAAGCTGCTTGAAGCGTTGAAACGCCGCGCATTCGAGCACAAGGACACGGTCACCATCGGCCGCAGCCACGGCATTCACGCAGAGCCCACGACCTTTGGCGTCAAGCTCGCCCAGGCCTATGCAGAATTCGACCGGAACAAGACCCGGCTCCTCGAAGCGCGCGATGAGATCGCTACTTGTGCGATATCTGGAGCAGTCGGCACCTTTGCCAATATCGATCCACGGGTGGAGGAACACGTCGCGGCGGCCATGGGGCTGAAGCCGGAGCCGGTTTCGACGCAGGTTATCCCACGCGATCGGCATGCCATGTATTTTGCCACCCTCGGCGTTATTGCGTCGTCGATCGAGCGCCTCGCAATCGAAATCCGTCACCTGCAACGTACGGAAGTCCTCGAAGCCGAAGAATATTTCTCCCCAGGTCAGAAGGGTTCTTCGGCAATGCCGCATAAACGCAATCCGGTGCTGACCGAGAACCTGACGGGTCTGGCCCGTATGGTCCGCTCCTATGCGCTGCCTGCGATGGAAAATGTGGCGCTGTGGCACGAGCGGGATATTTCCCACTCGTCCGTCGAGCGGATGATTGGACCGGATGCGACTGTTACGCTTGATTTCGCACTGGCGCGCATGACCAGCGTAATCGACAAGCTGCTCGTCTATCCCGAGAATATGATGAAGAATATGAACAAGTTCCGCGGGCTTGTTCATTCTCAAAGGGTGTTGCTTGCCCTTACGCAAGCTGGCGTTTCACGCGAGGATGCCTATCGCCTCGTGCAGCGCAACGCCATGAAGGTTTGGGAGGAAGGTAAGGACTTTCTGGAAGAGCTGCTCGGCGACGAGGAGGTCCGTGCGGCGCTCACCGAGGAGGATATCCGCGAAAAATTCGACCTCGGTTATCACACCAAACACGTGGATACGATCTTCAGCCGTGTCTTTGGCTGATAGCTAATAGCGCCTTTTGCAAAGCCCCTGGCCGCAGTTCCGCGACCAGGGGCTCTTTTCATCTTTGGGCCGGGACCGAAGGAGATACCACGAGCTTGCGATAAAGATGCCAGGTCGAATGACCGAGGATCGGCATGATGACCGCCAGCCCCGCGAAGATCGGGATCGTCCCGACCACCAGCAAGGCAGCGACGATCAGTCCCCACAGGGCGACCGGCACCGGATTGGCGATCGTCGCCCGCACGCTCGTGTCGATCGCAGCCGCCGCCCCGACGTCCCGGTCGAGCATCAGTGGAAACGCGACCACCGTCGTCGCCAGGACCACCACTGCGAAAAGGAAGCCAGCCAGGTTTCCCCACAATATCAGCGCCATGCCTTGAGGGGTCGTCATAACCTCATTGAAGAAAGCCGAGAACGAACTCGGCGGCACGTCGCCGAAATAGGCGGCGTAGATCGACTGTGCGACCAGGAGCCATGATATGAAAAGCACGAACAGGAAAAAGCCGACGGCCAGAATGGACGGCAACGCCGGCGATCGCAGCACACTGAAGGCGTGCCGCCACGAACTGTCTTCGCCATTTTCGCGCCGGCGGCTTATTTCATAGAGGCCGAGCGCCGCCACCGGTCCGAGCAGGGCAAAACCCGACATCAGGGGGAAAAGCAGGGGCAGCAGATTGGCACCCGCGCTCCAGGCCATCAGGAATACACCGGCGAGCGGGTAGATCAGACACAAGAACACGTAGTGCGAAGGCTTTTCGCGAAAATCGCTCCAGCCCATTCTGAGCGCGTCGGTGATGTCTGCAATCCCGATCTTTCGGATTGCCGGGCGCGCAAAACCGCTGTCCGCTCCGGCCATGATATGAAACGCCGTCATAAGGTTCTCCTCCTCAGCCTAGCTTTCCGCACGCTGCAGCATTTCGAGCCAAGAGGTGACCGCAGCGGCATTTACTCACATGAGAGCCCGCATGGGGAAACGGGATCAGAGGTGCACTAAACCGATCGACGAGCTATGTACGTCCGACGAAAAAGAGCCGACACGCTTCGCAAGGTAACCGGCGCCGATATTCTAGCAAAATTTTCCGCATATGTCGCCTCTCACTTGACTTCGATCATTTTGCTACTCAAATCGCGTTCTCATGAAAGCCTCTGAAGCCGATATCCTGATCATCCCGGGCTATACCAATTCCGGTCCCCACCATTGGCAGAGCCGCTGGGAGGCAAAGCTCAAGACAGCCCGACGCGTCGAACAAGCGGAATGGTCGAAGCCGGTGCGCGACGATTGGGTTGCTCGCGTTGCCGAAGAGGTGAACGCCTCAAGCCGTCCCGTGGTGCTGGTGGCCCATTCACTCGGAATCCCGTCTGTCATCCACGCAATTCCGCATTTCAGAAACACCATCGCGGGCGCTTTTTTCGTGGCTCCGCCTGAAGTCGACAATCCCGCCATACGGCCCAAACACCTGATGACTTTTGGTCCCTATCCGCGCGATCCTCTTCCCTTTCCTTCCTTGACTGTCGCCAGCCGCAACGACCCATTCGGCTCCTTCGAACACGCCGACGATATTGCCTCCGCGTGGGGTTCGCTGCTCGTTGATGCTGGCTATGCCGGTCATATCAACGCGGAGTCGGGCCACGGGCCGTGGCCGGAAGGAACAATGGTATTTGCCCAATTCCTGAGCCGCTTGAGACCTTAGGCGCGAATTGAATGAAGCCCTCCGGATTTCAGGTGCAGCAATTAGGACGGCAATCTTAAGTAGAATTTAATTGACTTTTGCTAACTTGCGCTCTCCCAAGCACCGAGCCAGGCAGCGCACAGATGCCGTCAAATGTTCTTTCAAGCCCTCTGAACTTCGGCAGCGGAGTTGATATCAGCGTGGTTGAAACGGTCTTTGAGGTTCTTCCCTTTGCGATGGCTGCAATCGATGACGCCGGTCTGCTGCTATTTGCCAACGCCTCGTTTCGAAGAGAATGGATCGGCGACAGTTGCCAACCGAGATTGTTCGCAGATCTTGTTCACACGCAGGACCGCTCGACCTTTAGCCAAAAGCTCGACGAGCTGGTCGCCTGTCTCACACCCCAAAGGCTGGAAGTCCGACTCGACAAATCCGAAGCTGCGAGCCGAGCTGCACTCGTCTCGTTGGCGCCACTCGCCACTGCCTTTAACGGACAGACAGTCATTGCCGTCCTCTTGTCGGATATTACCGAACAGAAGCGACACATCGAGGATCTCGCCGAACGCGAAAGTCGCTGGAACAATGCTCTTGTGAGTTCGGTCTCGGGTGTATGGGATCACAACTACGCCACCGGCCAGAAATACTACTCGCCCGTGTGGCGGCAGATCCGCGGAATGTCCCCCGACGATCCGCTTGCTGCGAGTACGCAGGCCTGGCTGGAACTGGTGCATCCGGACGATCGGGCTCATGTGGTTCATGCGATGGAACGCCAAAATGCGGGCGACCCAGACTTCGCCGTTTTTGAATATAGGGAGCTCCACAAACAGGGTCACTGGATATGGATCGAATGCCGGGGCGCATGCGTCGAATGGGACGCCCACGGCAATGCCACGCGCGTCGTCGGTACTGACACTGACATAAGCGCCCGCAAGGCAGCCGAAGAGGCTATGGCGCGCATGTCGCGCCGGCTGGATATGGCTTTGGAAATTTCAGGCATAGGCGTTTATGAATCCGACTTTGATACCGGCGAAGTCGACTGGGACGAGCGGATGTTCCGGATCTACGGACTGGAGAAAAGTGAGACCGTGGTGATCGGCGGACTATGGGAAAGCCTTCTTCACCCTGATGATGCCGAGCGCGTCCAGGCCAATGTTCGCAGACACATCGCCAGGCCCGAGCGCTTTTCCGACGAGTACAGGGTCGTCCTCCAGAACGGCTCAGAGCGTGTAATCCGCACCCGGACCATGCCATTCATCGATGGTAACGGTCACCAGAAGATGGTCGGGGCCAATTGGGATGTGACGGCCGACGTGATGCTGCATCGTGAGCTGGAACGCGCCAAAATGCTTGCCGAAGCCCGCAATCGCGATCTCGAAGCCGCCCGTAGCCGCATCGAACACAACGCGATGCACGACTATCTGACGGATCTGCCCAACAGGCGTTACCTGGATGAGATGCTGGACCACATGGCAGCGGAGTGCGGCCGCAACGGGCATGGCCTGGCTATCTTGCATATCGACCTCGACCGCTTCAAGCAAATCAACGACACGCTTGGCCACAGCGCCGGCGATGCGATGCTGAAACACGCCGCGACCGTCCTGAAAAACACTGTTCGTAAGGGTGATTTCGTGGCCCGCATCGGGGGCGATGAATTCGTCATCCTGTCAAACTTCCAGGGATCTCCGCGCAAGCTGTCCAATCTTGCGGAACGCATCATCAAGGAGCTACGCAAGCCTGTTTTATATGAAGGTCATGACTGCCGCTTCGGCGCGAGTGTCGGTATAGCTTGTGAAACAGGGCCCATATTCGACGCCCGCCACCTTCTTCTCAACGCCGATATCGCACTTTACCGCGCCAAGAACCAGGGCCGCAACCGTCATGAGTTTTTCTCTGCGGACACTCAGAACGAGATCATCAGCATCAAACGTCTGTCCGATGAAATTTTGCTAGGCCTCGAACGCAACGAATTCATCCCCTTCTACCAACCCCAATTCGATGCCACGACCCTTGAGATCGCCGGGGTGGAAACGCTCGCACGATGGATGCATCCGGAGCACGGGATGTTGTCGCCGGATAAATTTCTCGAAACCGCCGAAGAGTTGGATGCGGTGGCCTCGATCGACGCGATAATTCTCGACAAGGCGCTCGCGGATTTTCGCGCATGGCGGCGTGACGGCATCTCGATACCGAAACTCTCGGTCAACGTTTCCTACCGTCGGCTGCACGATCCGTCGCTGTCGCGAAAGCTGAAGAAGCTGAAGATCGAGCCCGGCACCGTCTCGTTCGAGCTGTTGGAATCGATATTCCTCGACGAGTGTGACGATCGCGTCCTGAAGAACCTGTCCCGGCTCAGGAAACTCGGCATCGATATCGATATCGACGATTTCGGCACGGGACATGCGTCAATCATCGGCCTCATTCGACTGTGCCCTCGGGCCCTGAAGATCGATCGCCAACTGGTACGTCTCGTCTCTCAATCGCAAGAGCAAAGAAAGCTCGTAGGTTCGATCATCGAAATCGGCAAGTCACTAAACATTCGAGTCATCGCCGAAGGCGTGGAGACACCCGAGCATATCCGGGTCCTGCGCGATCTCGGATGCGACGTTCTACAGGGCTACGCACTCGCAAGGCCGATGCCCGGGCCTGCGATTGCCGATTTCATTCGGTCGGACAAATGGCGAGCCCACGGCCCGAGCCCGCGATCTTGATAAGAAGACTTTGCGGCCACGGAATCTTCAGCCCAATAGCTCGAAGCCCCGCGCCCGATCGGCGCGGCTTTGTCTTCACCTCAATAAATGAGACTTACTGCTCTTCGATCTGCTTTACGGCATCAGCGAGCAGATCGATCATCTTCACCCGAATATCCTGGTCGGAGACGGAAATGCCGGCTGCATCGAAATCACCGCGAAGCTTGCGGAAAACATCCTCGTCACCCGCCTCTTCGAAATCGGCGACGACCACTTCCTTGGCATAGGCTTCCGCGTCCGCTTTGCCGAGCAGACCGGCAGCCCAAAGGCCGATGAGCTTGTTGCGGCGGGCGAGCGCCTTGAATTTCAGCTCCTGATCGTGGGCGAACTTGTTTTCGAAGGCTTTTTCGCGATCGCTGATGCCGCTCATTTCGGGTCTCCCAAGCTGGACTTTTGCCCTGCCCCCTTAATCAAAAGAGGAACGAAGCGCAATTGGCCGAGATCGATTCAGGCTCGTTGCAAGACGAAATCCCGATGCAAAATTGACAGAAACGAAACTCTTCCTGCACGGTACGGTCGTCGTCGCAGGTGATCCGTTATAAACGGCGGATGCGCTGCGCCGAAATCATGACGCAATTTGATGGCTATGTCCTCTGGAACTTTGTGGTCGAGGGTCAACAGGTAGGCGCGATTGACCGTACCGCTCTATTGAGAGGCGTTAACCGGCCAAGGCTCAATTCGGAGCGCGAAAAGCGTGCACCCCCGCTTTTCTTGTTTATTGCCGCCCTTTTTGCTCGGCATTGGCGATGGCTGAAATACAAGCTTCAGGAATCCCTGTACTCTGGCCGGCAGATGATTCCTGATAGTGCTTTACGCAAAACCTTCGCCCCATAAAGCTTTTGGAGGCCTGCATTGTGAAACGCTTTCTTTTCCGATAAGGGACCGCTCAAACATCATCCATCGCGCCCGCGAGCGGCGCCAACAACGAGACAAGAAACTATGAACCGTCGCCGCCGTATCTACGAAGGCAAGGCCAAGATCCTGTATGAAGGCCCTGAACCCGGCACGCTGATCCAATTCTTCAAGGACGATGCCACCGCTTTTAACAAAAAGAAGCATGACGTCATCGACGGCAAGGGCGTACTCAACAATCGTATCTCCGAGTACATCTTCACCCATCTGAACAAGATCGGCATTCCCACGCATTTCATCCGCCGGCTGAACATGCGCGAGCAGCTCATCAAGGAAGTGGAAATCATTCCCCTCGAGATCGTCGTGCGCAATGTTGCCGCCGGATCACTTTCGAGCAGGCTCGGTATCGAAGAGGGCACGGTCCTTCCCCGCTCGATCATCGAATTCTACTACAAGTCCGATGCGCTCGCCGATCCAATGGTTTCCGAAGAGCACATCACCGCATTCGGCTGGGCGAACCCCGCTGAACTGGACGATATCATGGCGCTTGCAATTCGCGTCAACGACTTCCTCTCCGGCCTGTTCCTCGGGGTCGGAATTCAGCTTGTCGACTTCAAGATCGAATGCGGCCGCCTCTTCGAAGGCGACATGATGCGCATCATCCTCGCCGATGAAATTTCGCCGGATAGCTGCCGCCTCTGGGACATCGAGACCAGGGAGAAGATGGACAAGGATCGTTTCCGCCGCGATATGGGCGGCCTTTTGGAAGCCTATTCGGAAGTAGCGCGCCGTCTCGGCATCATCAACGAAAACGAACCGATCCGGGGCACGGGTCCGGTTCTGGTCAAATAAATTCGGGGGTTAGATCAGTGATCAAGGCACGCGTGACGGTCACGCTGAAGAATGGCGTTCTGGACCCGCAGGGCAAGGCGATCGAAGGCGCACTCGGCAGTCTCGGGTTTGCCGGGGTAGGCCATGTGCGGCAGGGCAAGGTCTTCGACATCGAACTCGACGGTGCCGACAAGGCCAAAGCCGAGGCCGATCTGAAGGCCATGTGCGAAAAGCTCCTCGCCAATACGGTGATCGAAAACTACGCGATCTCCCTCGACTAAGACGCGGATTCGGCGCTGCAGGCGCCGGATCGATATCTGCAACTGCCTCGGAACCGGATACTTTCGAGGCCATTGAGGTTGAAACGCCCCATGAAATCCGCCGTCGTCCAGCTTCCCGGTCTCAATCGCGACCGCGACATGATTGCCGCCCTCACCAAGATTTCCGGCAGGGCGCCGATCACCGTCTGGCAGACGGAGACCGAAATTCCCGATGTTGACCTGATCGTTATTCCAGGCGGCTTTTCCTATGGCGATTATCTGCGCTGCGGTGCGATCGCCGCCCGCATGCCGGTCATGCAGGCCATCAAGGAAAAGGCCGATAGAGGCGTCAAGGTGCTGGGTGTCTGCAACGGCTTCCAGATCCTCGTCGAGGCAGGCATGCTGCCCGGAGCGCTGATGCGCAACTCGTCGCTGAAGTTCGTCTGCAAGGAAGTGAAGCTCGAGGTGGTGAATGCCGAAACGGATTTCACCCGTGCTTACGAAAAGGGCCAGGTGATCCGCTGCCCCGTCGCCCATCACGACGGCAATTACTTTGTCGATTCCAAACTGTTGTCCTCTCTGGAAGACAATGGGCAGGTCGTCTTCCGCTATGCAGAGGGCACAAATCCGAACGGCTCCTTGAGTGACATCGCAGGCGTCATGAACCGCAGCGGCAATGTGCTCGGCATGATGCCGCATCCGGAGAACCTGATCGAAGCCGCACACGGTGGCAGTGACGGGCGCGGCATCTTTGCCTCTGCGCTGGACGTGGTGGCCGCCACCGCCTGACGTTGTCGTCTCCTGCTCGACGACTGGATATCCTGATTTCACCTTAGGACGTTATGATGGCCCCCTCCATCCGCCTTCACGTGGTACTCGCCGTCTCGGCCCTCGGCCTTCTGCTTTCCGCATGCCAGTCGGAGCGCCCGGCATCCGGCCCGAATCGCGCCGCATTGCCGACGATGGAACGCGTCGCGCTTGCGGCAAACTCGTGCTGGTTCAAATCCGGAGACGCAGCGTTCAAGCCATACCGGTTGGCGCCTGAGTTGAACTCCTTCTCCGGCCGCCCTCGCATCCTTGCAGTTCCGCGCAATAGTCCGGAATCGCGACCTGTCCTCGTCGTCCAGGCGGAAGGCAATCCTGCCCGTCTCGACGCTTTCGGACCGCTGATGGGTACTGCCGACGGCGAACGAATCAAGCGCGACGTTCTGCGCTGGGCCGGCGGCACAAGCGGCTGCTGAACCGGGCAAATCTCCTGCACTCGCGACCTGTTGCAGAGCTGCACCGAACCGCATGAATCTTTACGTTTTTTCGCCGCAATTCATAACAACCAATTAAGGTTGCTGGACGGCTATCGCCTCTCGCTGTACCACTTCCGCTTGGGAGAATGCGAGCGCCAACGCGTATCGTATTGACCGCGAGCCAGTGGTCCGCATGAAGGGCGATAGGAATGAACAAAGCACTGTTGGGTTGCGTCGTCGGGACCGTCTTGACGGCGTCCGCCATATCATCGGCGGCGCTGGCCCAGGAACGCCTCTTCGACGAAGTCCGTATCGGCCTCTCCGGATCAATCCATGACAAGAAGACGTTCGAACCAGGGCTTTTCCCTTCGGCCACAGTCTTTTTCGACCCGTTCGATCAACGACACGCCGAAAGCTTCCTTGATCATATGCTGCGTCCAAGGGTGCATGTCGGCGCGATCGTGTCGACCTCCGGCGGCGCCAATCAGGTTTTTGCGGGCTTTACCTGGACCGCCAATGTCACCGACAAACTCTTCATCGATCTCGGTTTCGGCGGCTCGCTTACCGATGCAAGCCTCGATAATCCCAACGATCGGCCGAATGTAGGTTGCCGTGCCCAGTTTCATGAATCAGCCGCCGTGGGTTACAACATAACGGAAAACTGGCGCGTTCTCGCCACGATCGAACATTCCTCCAATGCGGATATTTGCGACCAGAACGATGGCCTTTCCTACGCCGGCATAGCGGTCGGTTACAAGTTCTGACGGATCACACGTCCCGTTGAAGAATGAAGCGCCGCGTTGCGGCGCTTTTTTTGTCCCGGATATACTTAGCCTGTCACCTTGCAAGGCAGCATTTTCCTGTCGCACCTTTCGGCGACATAGGCTAAAGAGCGCCAAAGCTTGGCCCTGTCATCCAGAGTAGATCATGACCATTCCGAACAGCATCGCGATCACCCCTGAACTCGTCGCCTCCCATGGCCTCAAACCGGACGAGTACCAGCGTATTCTCGATCTGATCGGCCGCGAGCCGACCTTTACGGAACTCGGCATCTTCTCGGCCATGTGGAACGAGCACTGCTCCTACAAATCCTCGAAGAAGTGGCTGCGGACATTGCCGACCAAAGGTCGCCGCGTCATCCAGGGGCCGGGCGAAAATGCGGGCGTGGTGGATATCGACGACGGCGATTGTGTCGTCTTCAAGATGGAGAGCCATAACCATCCCTCCTATATCGAGCCCTATCAAGGCGCGGCTACCGGCGTCGGCGGCATTCTCCGCGACGTCTTCACCATGGGCGCGCGACCGGTTGCGGCCATGAATGCACTTCGTTTCGGTGCACCGGATCATCCGAAGACCAAACACCTGGTCTCGGGCGTCGTCGCCGGCGTCGGAGGTTATGGCAATTCCTTCGGCGTGCCGACGGTGGGCGGCGAAGTGGAATTCGATCCGCGCTACAATGGCAACATCCTGGTCAACGCGTTCGCGGCCGGCCTCGCCCGCACCGATGCCATCTTTTATTCCAAAGCTGAAGGCGTCGGTCTGCCGGTGGTCTATCTCGGAGCAAAGACGGGGCGCGACGGGGTCGGTGGCGCGACGATGGCATCCGCCGAATTCGACGAGTCGATCGAAGAAAAACGCCCGACCGTGCAGGTCGGCGACCCCTTTACCGAAAAGTGCCTGCTGGAAGCCTGCCTCGAATTGATGGGAACCGGCGCAGTCATCGCCATCCAGGACATGGGAGCCGCGGGCCTTACCTGTTCCGCGGTCGAGATGGGTGCAAAGGGCGATCTCGGTATCGAACTGGACCTGGATAAGGTTCCGGTGCGCGAAGACCGCATGTCCGCCTATGAGATGATGCTCTCGGAGAGCCAAGAGCGCATGCTCATGGTGCTGAAGCCGGAGAAGGAAAAGGAAGCCGAGGCAATATTCCATAAATGGGGCCTCGATTTCGCAATCGTCGGCAAGACGACGGACGACCTGCGCTTTCGCATCCTGCATCAGGGCGAGGAAGTGGCGAACCTGCCGATCAAGGAACTGGGAGACGAGGCGCCGGAATATGACCGCCCCTGGATCCAGTCGAACGGCCGCGCTCCCCTTCCCGCATCGCAAGTTGCCGTACCGGCAGACTACAATGACGCCTTGTTCAAGCTCGTCGGCTCGCCGAACCAGTCCAGCCGCCGCTGGGTGTGGGAACAGTATGACACGCTGATCCAGGGCAATTCGCTGCAACGTCCAGGCGGCGATGCCGGCGTGGTACGCGTCGACAACCATCCGACAAAAGCCCTCGCCTTTTCCTCCGACGTCACGCCGCGCTATGTCGAGGCCGATCCCTTCGAAGGCGGCAAGCAAGCTGTCGCCGAATGCTGGAGAAATATCTGCGCGACCGGCGCGGAACCGCTCGCCGCCACCGATAATCTCAATTTCGGCAATCCGGAAAAGCCTGAGATCATGGGCCAGTTGGTCGGTGCCATCAAGGGTATAGGTGAAGCCTGCAAGGCGCTCGATTTCCCCATCGTGTCCGGCAATGTGTCGCTCTACAACGAGACGAATGGCATCGCGATTCTTCCGACTCCGACAATCGCTGGTGTCGGCCTGCTGCCCGACTGGCAGAAGATGGCGAAGATCGGCTCGGCCAGAGAAGGCGATCGGCTGATCATGATCGGGACCGACGGCAGCCACCTTGGCTCCTCGATCTACCTGCGCGATATCCTCGACACGATTGACGGTCCGCCGCCGGAAGTCGATCTGGCGGCCGAGCGCCGCAATGGCGAATTTGTCCGGTCCATGATCCGCAACGGCCAGGTCACCGCCTGCCACGACATTTCCTCCGGCGGACTTGCTCTTGCGCTGGCAGAAATGGCGATGGCGTCCGGCAAGGGCATGAAGATTAGCCTCAAGGAACAGCGCGGACCGGCACATGCTCTTCTCTTCGGTGAAGATCAGGCACGTTACGTGATCGCCGTGTCGGCTGATTTGGCCAATTTCGTGCAGGCGAGCGCAGAAAGCGCAGGCGTCCCATTCCGGCTGCTCGGAACCGTGACCGGCGAAAATCTGACTGTCGATGAGCTTCTCGATGTCGCAGTCACCGACCTTGTGAACGCCAACGAAAGCTGGTTTCCACAATTCATGGCCTGAACCAACTGAATTCCAGCGGCAATTCTCCAGAGACGACAGCGAAATCCGCTGTTGTCTCTGATATTTATGGCTCCGCAGGGATTGATGGACTCGATCCTGCCGCGTAAAAATCCATGTTTACGAACTGGATATCACGCGAAAAATGCACACACGGATCCTGGCCTGGTTGAGGTCGTCAGGCCCCACCTGGCAATACAAGCGCATCTGGCTTGACGCGCTCATCGTTACACTTTGCCTGAACGCCCTCGCTTGGCTGATCTTCGCAAAGCTGGGAATGCCCACTTCCGTGATCTTCGCAGAGGACGGCCCGATCGAGGATCTGCAATCCTTGTCGCTGGCGATCACCGCATTGCTGGGGATCGCTGCAGCCACAAAGACACGCATATTGGCTCGCTTCGTCGCCACTGCTTTAACTTGTATTTCAGTCGTCTTCTTTGCTCGCGAGATGCCAATATGCCGTGGAAGTGTGACAGTTTATTGCGTCTCGAAGACGTGGCTGCCGATTATTATCGCAGCAGCTGTTCTGATCCTACTGATCGCGACGATCGTTTTCGAGTATCGTCACAGAGGTGGCATCTCCCGCGCCATTCATCCCCGCCTCTCATGGCCGTTGGGGTTCGCAGCCGTGGTACTCGGTCTCAGCCAGCTTGCCGAGCAACTGGACATCGTGGTGATGGAAGAAAGTCTCGAATCCTATGGCTTCATGATTCTCACTTTCAGTGCTGCCTGGATTTTCCGCTTTTCGAGAAGTCAGCAGGTCGAACCGCTTGGAAAACGCGCCAAGGCGAGCCTTACCCGGTTCAAGCACTCGCTCTCGAATCATTGAGCTTCAGAGGCATGTGAAATCTGAGGTTTTCCGCTATCCCGCTTTGACCGAAGAACGGGTTTGGGGCACTCTCTCCTAAAAAAGGTCCGCATGAGTCTGCGGAGGAGAAAAGGAATACATCATGGCAATGCGACCCGGTGAAATCGAAGATCTGATCAAGGCAGGCATTCCAGGTGCCAGGGTGACAATTCGGGACCTCGCCGGCGATGGCGATCACTACGCAGCCGAGGTGGTGGCGGAGCAGTTCCGCGGCAAAAGCCGCGTGCAACAGCATCAGATGGTCTACGAGGCGCTGAAGGGCAATATGGGCGGAGTTTTGCACGCTTTGGCTCTACAGACATCAGCTCCCGCAGATTGAGCTGACGATGCCCGACCTTATCAAGGAGATCATCACGGGCGTGGTGGAAAATGTCGTGAAGGAGCTTCTGAAGAAGTCCCACGGTCGCACAACCACCAAGCGGAAAAAACGACAGACGCGATCTGCTTCGACCGGCCGCTTCGTCAAGAAAACATCCCGCGCCACACGGCCGGCCCGGAAACAGGTTAGCCGCCGGCGCACCGCTGCAAGCCGCAGCAAGCAGCGCAGTCGCTAGATACGCCTCGCAGGCCATACCGAGGTTATTCCGCTGGAATTCCACCGGCCACATTGCTATTTAGGGAAGATAACGCAGCGCAGCGGTCCTTGAAACCGCATGTGAAAGGATATGACATGAGCGGAATTAACGAATTCATCGACAACGAAGTGAAGACGAACGACGTCGTTCTCTTCATGAAGGGCACGCCCCAGTTCCCGCAGTGTGGCTTCTCGGGCCAGGTCGTTCAGATTCTCGACTATCTGGGTCTGGACTATAAGGGTGTAAATGTGCTCGCCGACGCGGACATTCGCCAGGGCATCAAGGATTATTCCAACTGGCCCACCATTCCGCAGCTTTATGTCAAGGGCGAGTTCGTTGGCGGTTGCGATATCGTCCGCGAGATGTTCCAGTCGGGCGAGCTGCAGAGCCATCTCCAGGAGCAGGGAATCTCCGTTCGCGGCGCAGCATGAATGCGCCGGGCGACGCCCCAGATTTTTGAGAATGAATTTCAAGGCGCCGCTCCCACGGCGCCTTTCCCATTGTTTAGGAAAGTGCTGTGACAAATTTTTCACAAACGGCCGTTGATCGCTTGCGCGGCATGAGCCGGCCCGAGTTCATAGCAATGATGGCTATGCTGATGGCTCTCAACGCGCTTGCCATCGACATCATGCTTCCGGGACTTCAAGAGATTGGCGCCTCGCTCGGCGTCGAAAGCGAAAACCACCGGCAATATGTGGTTTCTTCCTATATTTTTGGACTCGGTGTCGCCCAGCTCCTGTATGGACCGCTCTCCGACCGCTTTGGCCGGCGCATACCCATGCTGTTCGGCATCGGAATCTATGTCGTCTGCTCGATCGGCATCATCGTCGTTCCCTCCTTCGCCACGATGCTTATCCTGCGCTTCATCCAGGGCGCTGGCGCCGCTGCTACGCGTGTCATCACCATCTCCATCGTCCGCGACGTTTATGGCGGTCGTGCGATGGCGGAAGTCATGTCGCTTATCATGATGGTGTTCATGATCGTACCGATCATCGCCCCCGGAACCGGACAGGTCATCATGTTCTTCGGCGAATGGCACCTGATCTTTGCGTTCATAGCGGTCATTTCGCTTGCCATGGGCTTCTGGATGTATGTCCGCCTGCCCGAGACTCTTGATTCCGCCGACGTCAGACCTTTTACGGCCTCCTCTATCCTCGATGCGTTCCGCATCGTGCTGACCAACCGGATTGCGCTCTGCTACACGATCGCCAGCACCTTCATCTTCGGGGCATTGTTCGGTTTCATCAATTCGGCGCAGCAGATCTATGTGGGAATCTATGAGCTCGGGATATGGTTTCCGGTCGCCTTTGCGGCGGTTGCCGTCTTCATGTCCCTGTCTTCCTTCCTCAACGCTCGCTTCGTCGGTCGTTTCGGCATGCGGCGCCTCTCCCACGGCTCGCTTTTCGGCTTCATAACGATCACCTTCATATGGATGCTCGTGCAGATATTCGGCCCGCAGCCGATGCCGATCCTGCTGTTCCTCGTCTTCTTTTCTCTCGCGATGTTTCAATTCGGTTGGATCGGGTCCAACTTCAACTCGCTGGCCATGGAGCCGCTCGGACACGTCGCCGGCACGGCTTCTTCGGCGCTTGGCTTCATGAGTACGGTCGGCGGATCATTTATCGGCGTGGCCATTGGCCAGGCTTTCGACGGTACTGCGCTGCCACTGGTCGTCGGCTTCTTTTCCGTCTCTATTGTCGGATTGATCTTCGTGCTGATCGGCGAGAAGGGAAAACTCTTCCAGCCGCATAACCCACGGGTCTAGCGTTGGACCGTCGAAGGCCGGAATGATCGAGCCGTTTAGTGCCCGATGATCTCGTCGCGCAGCATCTGCCAGCTCTCCTTGTCGGTGGCGACGAGGAGGCCGCCATCGACGTGGTGCGGGCGATAGGCTGAGCCGTCGAAGCGGGCGATATAACCGCCCGCCTCGGCAGCGATCAGCGTACCGGCCAGATGATCCCAGGGCATCAGCTTATTGTAGAGTACGAACTGTACGTGGCCGCCCGCGAAGGTGCGATATTCGTGAGCCGAGCAGCGATAGTTTGCAAAGAATCGGACCTTGGCGAGATTGCCGAGGATGCGTTCGCGATCTTCCCCGAAGAAATAGCCGGGCGAAGCCATGCCGACCATCGCATCGATCGCACGGGATTTGGCAACGGAAAGTCGGATCGCCTCGCCATCCGGCCGGCGCAGAAAAGCACCGGCACCCTTTTCAGCCATGATCCAGTCGTCACCCATGGGATCATAGATGATGCCAGCAATCACTTCGCCCTTCCACACGACCGACGCCATCACGCCAAAGGCCGGAATGCCGGAGGCGAAGTTGAAAGTGCCGTCGACCGGATCGACGACCACCGCGAATTCCGCATCGGCGAGTTTGCCGAGCAAGGACGGATCGGCGGCAACCGATTCTTCCCCAACGAAAAGCGCACCGGGGGCGATCGCCTCCATCTCGCGCCGGATCAAGCGCTCTGCCGCTTCGTCCGCTTCCGTCACCAGATCGGTCGGCTCGCTCTTGGAGCGGACATCGTCATTTCCCAGCCTTCGGAAGCGCGGCAAAATCTCGGATTTGGCAGCAAGGCGCAAAAGGTCGGCAAGCTTGGTGACGTCTAGCGGAGGGGTCATTGAAAAGTCTCAGGTTCTTGTGGCTTGGAGGCCGGAAAAATCGAAAAGTTTCGGGTCGAGGAGGTGGGACGGATTGACATGGGCAAGAGCTCGCAGCATCGCGTCCTTGCGGCCCGGCATGCGAGCCTCGATATCCGCAAGCATCGCCTTCATCGCATTGCGCTGAAGGCCGTCCTGCGATCCGCAAAGGTCGCATGGGATGATCGGAAACTGCATGGCGGAGGCAAATTTTGCCAGATCGTCCTCGGCGCAGTAAGCGAGTGGCCGCAAGACCATCAAATCCCCTTCATCATTCAGAAGCTTTGCCGGCATGCCAGCGAGCCTGCCGCCGTGGAAGAAGTTCATAAAGAAGGTTTCCAGAATGTCCTCGCGGTGATGCCCGAGAACGAGAGCATCACAGTCCTCCTCTCGCGCGATCCGATAGAGGTTGCCGCGCCTGAGCCTCGAACAGAGCGAACAATAGGTCGCGCCCTCCGGCACCTTCTCCTTCACGATGGAATAGGTGTCGCGATACTCGATCCGGTGCTTCACGCCGATCGACGCAAGGTAATCCGGCAGCACATGTTTGGGAAAATTCGGCTGTCCCTGATCCAGGTTGCAGGCCATCAATTCGACCGGCAGAAGGCCGCGCCATTGAAGATCCAGCAGGATCGCCAGCAGGGAATAGGAATCCTTGCCCCCCGAAAGACCGACGAGCCAGCGCTTTTGGCCTTTCAGCATCTGGAAATCGTCAAACGCCTGGCGCACCTGACGGAGCAGGCGCTTGCGCAGCTTGTTGAACGAGACGGAACTTGGCGCGTCGCGAAACAGAGCGGGCAGCAGGCCGTCAATGGCCCCTTCAAGTTCGTCCTCAATCATGGCGTTCACGCCCATTGATCTTTCCTTGAAGAGGGAAAGCGGGTTCAGCCCGCCTTCCCTGAGATTGGTCAGGCGCCCAGCGCAGCCGCAACCGCCTCGAGCGCATCATTGGCCTTGGCGCCATCCGGACCGCCGGCCTGAGCCATGTCCGGTCGACCGCCGCCGCCCTTGCCGCCGAGTGCTGCAGAAGCAATCCGCACCAGGTCGACCGCGCTGAAGCGGCCGGTAAGGTCAGGCGTTACCGCCACGACGGCACTCGCCTTGCCGTCTTCCGAGACGCCGACCAGAGTGACCACGCCGGAACCGAGGTTTGCCTTACCTTCGTCTGCCAGCCCTTTCAGGTCCTTGGCGTCGATGCCCGCCAATGCCTTACCCATGAATTTGATGCCTGCGATTTCGCGGACATCATCGGTCGAACCGCCCTGCCCGCCACCCATGGCGAGCCGGCGCTTCGCTTCCGCCAGTTCCCGTTCGAGCTTGCGCCGTTCGTCGACCAATGCCTCGACCCGGGAAACGACGTCGGCCGGCTGCACCTTCAGTGCACCGGCAAGCGTCTTCACCCTTTCATCCTGCTCGGCAAGATAGGCACGGGCCGCTTCGCCGGTGACGGCTTCGACACGGCGCACACCAGCGGCCACAGCACTCTCCGAAAGGATACGCACGAGGCCGATATCACCCGTTGCATTCACGTGCGTTCCGCCGCAGAGCTCGACGGAATAGAGCTTGCCGGCCTTGGGGCCTGCAATAGCCTTGCCCATCGAGACGACACGCACCTCGTCGCCGTATTTCTCGCCGAACAATGCCATGGCGCCCTCCGCGATCGCGTCATCGACGCTCATCAGGCGGGTGGCGACCGGCGCATTCTGAAGGACGATGGCATTCGCGATGTCCTCAACCTTCTGCAATTCCTCGGCTGTCATCGGCTTCGGATGCGATACGTCGAAGCGCAGACGTTCCGGCGCCACCAGCGACCCCTTCTGGGCGACGTGCGTGCCCAGCACCTCCCGCAGCGCTTCATGCAGGAGGTGGGTGGCGGAGTGGTTGGATCTGATACGCGACCGGCGGACATGATCGACCGTCAACGCGACCGCCTCGCCCACCTTCAGCACACCTGCAGCAACCGTCGCGGTATGGACAAAGAGACCCTCGCCCTTCTTTTGGGTATCCGTGACATTCAGCGTGGCATTGTCGGTGGAGATCACACCGGTATCGCCCATCTGTCCGCCGGATTCGCCATAAAACGGCGTCTGGTTCACGACGACCTGAACCTGCTCTCCCGTAGCAGCGTTCTCAGCCGTCTTGCCATCCCGCACGATCGCCTGCACCACGCCTTCTGCCGCCTCGGTATCGTAGCCGAGGAACTCGGTCGCGCCGAATTTCTCCTTGAGCTCGAACCAGATCGTCTCGGTTGCCTTGTCGCCTGAGCCGGCCCAATGGGAGCGGGCTTCGGCTTTCTGCCGCTCCATCGCATCGGTGAACCCGGAGATGTCCACGCCGATTTCGCGAGCACGCAACGCATCCTGCGTCAGATCAAGCGGGAAACCATAGGTGTCGTAGAGCTTGAAGGCAGTTTCTCCGTCCAACATGTCGCCCTTGCCGAGCGTCGTTGTTGCATCGGAAAGGAGAGAAAGTCCGCGCTCGAGCGTCTTCCGGAAGCGGGTTTCCTCAAGCTTCAGCGTCTCGGCGATCAGCGCTTCGGCGCGGATCAGTTCCGGATAGGCGCGGCCCATTTGCTGCACCAGCGTCGGCAGGAGTTTAAAGAGCAGCGGATCACGAGCGCCCAGAAGCTGCGCATGACGCATGGCGCGGCGCATGATGCGGCGGAGCACGTAACCACGGCCTTCATTGGACGGCAGAACGCCGTCGGCAATCAGAAAGGCGGACGAACGCAGATGGTCGGCGATGACGCGGTGGCTGGCTCGGCGTTCACCTTCGGCCTTGACGCCGGTCGCCTCCTCCGAGGCTGAAATCAGCGCGCGGAAAAGGTCGATGTCATAGTTGTCGTGTTGCCCCTGCAGAAGAGCCGCAACCCGCTCCAGGCCCATGCCGGTGTCGATCGACGGACGCGGCAGATCGATCCGCTCCTCCTTCGTCACCTGCTCATACTGCATGAAGACGAGGTTCCAGATCTCGATGAACCGGTCGCCATCCTCCTCCGGCGAACCGGGAGGACCTCCCCAGATATGGTCGCCGTGATCGTAGAAGATCTCCGAGCAGGGGCCGCAGGGGCCGGTATCACCCATGGCCCAGAAATTGTCGCTTGTCGCAATACGAATGATCTTCTCGTCAGCCAGCCCAGCGATCTTCTTCCAGAGGCCGAAAGCTTCATCGTCCGTATGGTACACGGTCACCAGCAGGCGGTTCCGGTCGATGCCGAATTCCTTGGTGATCAGGTTCCAGGCGAGCTCGATCGCGCGTTCCTTGAAATAGTCGCCAAAGGAGAAATTGCCGAGCATCTCAAAGAAGGTGTGGTGGCGCGCGGTATACCCCACATTGTCGAGGTCATTGTGCTTGCCGCCTGCGCGCACGCATTTCTGCGCGGTGGCAGCCGTCGAATAGGGGCGCTTTTCCAGACCGGTAAAGACATTCTTGAACTGCACCATGCCGGCATTGGTGAACATCAGCGTCGGGTCGTTGCGCGGCACCAGCGGACTTGAGGCCACGACCTCGTGTCCATTCTTCTGGAAATAGTCGAGAAAGGTCGACCGGATTTCATTCACGCCGCTCATGCTAGGCCCTTTTTACCGCCGGATGCGATGCTGTTATTCGAAACCAAAGGCTTGTATCGTCCGCACCCCCAACTGTCCAGCCGCCCCACCCTCCAACCGAACGAGAAACCGGCCGCTCATCTTTCGATGGCGGCCGGCTCAAAAGTAAGCGGCCAGGGAAACCCTGAATGCGGCGGAACCGCTTACATTTCTGCGGCGGCGTCGCCGTCGTCGGCATCCGGCCCGCCATTTTGCAGGAAGCGATCGGCGATCAGGCCCGCATTCTGGCGGAGCGACATCTCGATCTCGCGGGCAAGCTCTGGGTTGTCGCGCAGGAAGAGCTTCGCGTTCTCGCGGCCCTGACCGAGACGCTGGCTGTTGTAGGAGAACCAGGCGCCGGACTTCTCGACAATGCCGGCCTTGACGCCGAGGTCGATCAGTTCGCCGGTCTTGGAAACGCCTTCGCCATACATGATGTCGAATTCAACCTGCTTGAAGGGAGGCGCCATCTTGTTCTTGACGACCTTCACGCGCGTCTGGTTGCCCACGACCTCTTCGCGTTCCTTCACCTGGCCGATGCGGCGGATATCCAGACGAACCGACGCATAGAATTTCAGCGCATTGCCGCCGGTGGTGGTTTCCGGAGAGCCGAACATGACGCCGATCTTCATGCGGATCTGGTTGATGAAGATGACCATGCAGTTCGAGCGGGAGATAGAGGCGGTCAGCTTACGCAAAGCCTGGCTCATCAGGCGGGCCTGCAGACCCGGCAGGCTATCACCCATCTCCCCCTCGATTTCGGCGCGCGGTGTCAGCGCTGCGACCGAGTCGACGACGAGAACATCGACGGCGCCGGAGCGGACCAGCGTATCGGTGATTTCAAGCGCCTGCTCGCCCGTATCCGGCTGCGAGATCAAGAGATTCTGGAGATCGACGCCAAGCTTCCGGGCATAGACCGGATCGAGCGCGTGTTCTGCGTCAACGAAGGCGCAGATGCCACCCTTCTTCTGCGCTTCGGCGATCGTCTGCAATGCGAGCGTCGTCTTGCCCGAGCTTTCCGGGCCGTAGATCTCGACGATGCGGCCCTTGGGCAGACCGCCAATTCCGAGTGCGATATCGAGGCTCAGAGAGCCCGTGGAAACCGTTTCGATCTCGACGATATTCTCGTTCGAGCCGAGCTTCATGATCGATCCCTTGCCGAAGGAACGTTCGATCTGCGACAGTGCCGCTTCCAGCGCCTTGCTCTTGTCCACGCCTTTTTCCTCTACCAGCCGCAAACTATTCTGTGCCATGAGATCCCACCTTTAGGTTATTGCCGCCGCGCAAGCAATGAAGCAGCCGATAAAGCTGATGTACCTATTTTGTTCTCATTTGGCAATAGCCGATCAACAGTTTGACGGAAAATAGCTATTCGGCTTCCGTTCCCGTCATGTTCACGCCAATGAATCACATGAAAATTCACTTGGGAAAACAAACGTCTCGCTGCAATTGCGGGACGAATCGCGGAAGTTCGGAATTTCGATCGGCATCTTCCTAATCCGAATCGAGCATTTCCCGGACGGCGACGGCGAGCTGTTTCAGCGAGAACGGCTTCGGCAGGAAACCGAATTTGGCATCGGCCGGCAAGTTGCGGGCAAACGCATCTTCGGCATAGCCGGACACGAAGATGAATTTCAGGTCCGGATACGATTTGCGGAGCTCGGCAAGCAGCGTCGGTCCGTCCATCTCCGGCATCACCACGTCGGAGACGACGATGTCGACCCTGCCCTCCAGCTCTTCCATGATGTCGAGCGCCTCTACGCCGGAACCCGCCTCGTGGACCGTGTAACCGCGCGTCTCCAGCATCCGCTTGCCGCCGCGACGCACCGCCTCCTCGTCCTCGACCAGAAGCACGACTGCGGACTTTCCGGTGAGGTCCATGTCCTCGGCGGCAGACGCCGGCGGAACAGGCACGGAAGGCGCTGGCTCGGCGGTAGCCGCAGCTCCTGGAGTGACCGCAGGCGTCTCGGGAATGTGGCGCGGCAGGAATATCCGGAAACTAGTCCCGCGACCGACTTCCGATTCGGGATAGATATAACCGCCGGACTGCTTAACGATGCCGTATACCATCGAAAGGCCAAGCCCAGTTCCCTTCCCGACTTCCTTGGTGGTGAAAAAGGGTTCGAAGATCTTGTCCATGATTGCAGGCGGGATTCCCGTGCCGGTATCGGAGACCTCGACCATGACGAAATCTTCCGAAGGGAGGTCGGCCTGGTGGAAATCCGACGCCTCCTCCGCAGACACATTGCGTGTCTTGATCAGGATCGTCCCGCCAGTCGGCATCGCGTCACGGGCGTTGACGCACAGATTGATCAGCACCTGTTCGAATTGCGAAAGGTCGGTGCGGACCGGCCACAGGTCGCGTCCGTAATCCACTTCCAGCTTCACATTCGTGCCGGAAATCAGCCTGTCGACCAGCATGCGCAGGTCACCCACGACATCGGTGAGGTTCAGCACCGCCGGACGCATGGTCTGCTTGCGCGAGAAGGCAAGCAACTGCCGCACCAGCACCGCCGCACGATTGGCGTTCCGCTTGATCTCCATGAGATCTGCAAAACTCGCGTCGGAGGGCCGCGCCTGTAAAAGCAGATGGTCGGACGAAAGCAGGATCGCCGTCAAAACATTGTTGAAGTCGTGGGCGATGCCGCCTGCCAGCGTTCCCACCGCGTTCAGCTTCTGCGTCTGGGCCATCTGGGTCTCGAGCGCCTTCTGCTCGGTCGTCTCCACCGCGTATACGATGGCCGCTTCCTCCGGCGCCTCGTCGCTCTCGTCGATCACGGCATTCACATAAAAGCGCACATAACGATTCTCATCGCCCGGATGGCGAGAGTCGATCGGCGGAATGTCCCCCTGCCGGTCCTTGGCGGCGGCAAGCGCCTGCATCAGCTGCTGGCGTGTGTTCTCGTGCACGATGCGCTCGAGCTCCACGCCCGAGTCGATCTCGTCGCGCGAAACCACCCCTGCAAACAGCTTGAGGAACGGCGCGTTGATGCGGAGGATTTTGCCCGCGCCGTCGACTGATGCGATCGCCATCGGCGTATTGTTGAAGAACCGGGTAAACCGCATGGCAGACGCGGATTGATCCCCTTCTCCGCCCTTCGGCCGCGCCAATACGATCGTGCGGCTTTCGCCGGGCGCGCCATCCCGGGTGGCGCTGACATTGTGCACGAGGCGAACAGGCAGGCTCTGGCCGTTGGTGCGGCGTAGATCGAGGTCCAGGGTTTCCGTCCGTTTCAGTCCGGGGGCTGCCTGAACGGACTGGATCAGCGCCATGCCCTCGCCTGCCACCATATCCGCAATCGTCATCGAGCGCGGCGTGAACTTCGTCAGATCGATACCCAGCCATTCGGCGAGCGTCGCATTGAGGTAGAAGATCTCGCCCTTCCGTCCGGCAGAGAAAAAACCGGCCGGGGCATGGTCAAGATAATCGATCGCGTTCTGCAATTCGCGGAAGAAGCGCTCCTGATCCTCGCGTTCGGAGGTGATGTCGGTGATTTGCCAGATATCGAGTTGGCTCTTGCCGGAAGCTCCAAGTAGCCGCGCCTTGAGGCGATACCAGTGCGCACCGGAACCGTTGCCCGTCGCTCGACCGAGCGGCTGCAGCAGCCTGAACTCCTCATGCCCCTCGCGGCCTTCCCGCAACGCGGTGGTCAAACGGTAAAGAGCCTCCGTCGATTCGCGGGTCCTGGAAAGCAGCGCTTCCAGCGATTGCACATTGCTCGCCTTGGTCGCACCGGTCATCCGGCCATAGGCGGCGTTGGCGTAAAGAACACGCCCCTTGGGATCAGTAATGAGGATGCCGTCGGGATGACTGGCTAGAAAACCGCGTGCAAGTTCGTCCGATCGCGATTGCGGCATAACCTCGACGAGGCCTATCAGGGAGGAGACAAGAAAAAAAATCCCCACCATGGCAAGAATACCGAGCAGACCGAGCACGACCTCATTGTCGAGTGCGTGCTGGAACAACACGAAACCGGCCGCAACGCCGCAAAGCACGAGAGCCAGAAGAACGATCCGGACGATGGTGCCGCCGCGTGCGCTCCGTTCCACCAATGGCGCTTCGTAGTTGCCGCCTTGCTGCAACTTCGTCATCAATTCCTCGCATTTCGGCCAGCCTCGCGGCCCTGGTCACCCGCGGGAAGAATCCCGCGATTCCTTCTTAGCAACTTGCATAGTCGGCAAAAAGCTCCACAGGGCCACAAAACCCGGGACAGTTTGCCAAGCTGACCTATCTTTGTCATTTCAGGCCGGTTGTCAGGTTTGGACAACGGCGATCGGCAACTTGCCTCGGCAGGAAAAAAATCGTCTTTTACGCCAGCATTCGCATGAGGAGTGGCAACACATGTTCGGAGACCTTTTAGGCACCTATGGCAGCCGCCTCGTGATCGCCGTCGTCGGAGTGGGTGTAGGCCTTCTCCTGCTAGCAGGCGTCTTGTGGATGATTCGCGGCCGAAACGGTCCATCGCCCTTCGTCCGAGGCGGAAAGAACCGTCAACCTCGGCTTCAGGTGCTTGATGCCGCTGCGGTCGACACGCGCCGGCGCCTCGTCCTCGTTCGCCGCGACGATATCGAACATCTGATCATGATCGGCGGCCCCACCGATATCGTCATCGAAAGCGGGATATCGACCGCCGCCAATTTGACGCCGGCAGCGTCTTTACGCCCGGTATCACGCGACTTGCCTTCCGCAGCTCCCGCCGAACCACCTGCGGAAAACCGGGCAATGCCGGTCGAGCCGCGTCCAGCCCCGCCCCAGCGACCGTCTGCAGCGGAACCCCGTGGCCAGGCCGTTCGGGAGGGTCTCCCGCTTCGCGAGCCGCCCCGCTCATCGTCAGCGATGCCCGTGCGGGCCGCAGGAACGTCGGCCCCAGCCTCAACCTCGGCGCCGAAAGTAGAACTGCCTGCTCGACCGGCGCCCGAGGCACAGGCCGAACCGTCACGACCGATTGCCGCTTTGGCGGCAGCCGCGACCACCGCCCATCCCCTCGCCAGCTCGGCCAATAGGATAGATGTCGCCCGTCCAGAGGTGTCGCAGGACGCTGAGGAGTCGCGCATCGTGCCAGTCACCCCGCAAACGGTCCCTGCATCGCTCCAGTCCGCGGCGGACAAGCCGCAACAGCTCGGCAGCGATTTTGACCGGCTGCTCGAGGAAGAGATGGCGCACAACTTGGCCACCCGTGACCCGGCAATCCTTGGCCAGTCGAACCGCCGGACGCCGCCTCACGAGGCGGCCGTGCCGCTCGTCACTGGCGCAACACCCGAACCGTCCTTGCAAACCGAAGTTACCCGGATCTTCGGCGAAATGTCCGCGACCCGCAATAAATAGTTTGGCGCTCCATCGGGCGACTTGCACAATCGGGATAGGGGGGAGCCTATTGGCTCCGCCCCTCCCACACCACCCGGCATGCGGGTCCGCACCGGGCGGTTGGAGCAGTTGAGGTCGTCAGGCCCGTAGTTCTCCCGGCCTGGCGCCTGGGTTTGCTTATTCTGGTTCGGCGGATTTGATTTCTCGCTGCCGTGGCCCTTCGGGCTTCACCCTATCTTCCAGATCGGCGAGCTTCGCTGACGCGACCATCTGAGACCATTCAAATCCGATAACCAGCGGCTCTCCCTTCCGCTCCTTCGGCCCTTCGTTCGCGCAAGGCGCTCCTACTACGGCCTCTGCTGACTTCTCGCTCCGGCTCGACACCGTCGCCCTTTCAGGCACAAGGCGAGATCTCCCCAGGTAAGAACGCATTCCTTCGCTGCACGACCGCCGGATTTACGCCACCGCCCCTTGGTCACAAGAGCTTCGCGGAATGTTGCCCGCTCGCCCTGGTCGGCACCGCCTCATATCCGGTTCTTGTCCATCGGCCCGCAGGTTCGATCCACGCTTCCTCCCCACGGTCGGTCGCCCTTCCGCAGTTGCGCTTCACTTCGCTCGCCATGACCAGCTTACGGTGGGACTTCCACCCACAAGAATGCGCCCATGCTGGGCGAACAACAAAGAAGGCACGGAAAAACCGTGCCTTGAACTAGTTCGCTGCAGAACCGGAAAATTTATTCGTCTCGATAGACCTTTTCGCGGCGCTCGTGGCGTTCCTGGGCCTCGATCGACAGCGTCGCAATCGGACGAGCGTCGAGCCGCTTGAGGCCGATTGGCTCTCCGGTTTCCTCACAATATCCGTAGGTGCCATCGTCAATGCGCTGAAGGGCGGCGTCGATTTTGGAAATCAGCTTCCGCTGACGGTCGCGGGCACGAAGTTCAATAGCTCTGTCGGTTTCAGAGGAGGCCCGGTCCGCGAGGTCCGGATGATTGGCGCTTTCTTCAGCCAGATGGCCCAGGGTTTCCCGCGCTTCTCTCAGGATGTCATTCTTCCAAGCGATCAATTTTGCCCGGAAATACGCTTTCTGATTTGCATTCATGAACTCGTCGTCTTCCGAGAGCACATAATTGCCAAGATCGATCTTCTCACTCAACGCGATTCTCCTGAAGAACATCTCATGCGGCGCCTCTATATCCTATTCAACTATGCTGGTTCAAGCCTTGCGCCGGTCTTTAAAGCATTTTTAAAATTGTCATAAAAATCAGTTAAACGGCTATTTTTTATGCTTTTATTTCCCTGCTCCTATCTTCTTCAGCCGCATCCGACGGACTTGTAGTGCGAAACGCCGGAACTTCCCTGGAGTTGACGAACATCCCGCCGAAAGGCTAACCATCCATTCCAATCTCAGTTCCGGCGCCGGGTATGACGACGATCACTCCTCCTCCTTCCCGCATCTATCTCCTGCGCCACGCCAAATCGGGCTGGGCGGAGCCGGGTCAGCATGATTTCGAGCGTCCGCTGGATAATCAGGGTTTTGCAGAGGCTGAAATCGTCGCAGACAAAGCCGCGGACCGCAGTTATCTGCCTGAGATCGTCATCAGTTCGACCGCCGTGCGCTGCCGCCAGACGGCCGAGGCGATCCGTCGCGCCGTCAGCGAGATGATCGAGCCGATTTACATCGACGAACTCTACAATGGCTCCCTCGGGACCTATCTGGCCATTCTCGAAGGTCAGAAGGAAAGCCAATCGGTAATGCTGATCGGCCACAACCCGACGATGGAAGAGCTGCTGGAAGCACTGATCGGCTCAGATCAGATGATAGCCACCATTCCAGGCGGCTATCCGCCCGCCGGCCTCGCGGTTCTGGACTATCGCGGGTTCTCCGCCGGCACCGCCACCGCTTGGACCCTGGTGGATTTTTTGACGGCCTGAGGGGCTGACGTGACCAGGTAAGATACTGCGTCGCCTTTGCGTCGCTTTCTGCGCATCCTATATTATCGGAAACTCTGGACCCGGAACGACATTTTGCCGCCTTCGCTTACCAGCCTTACCGATGACGCCCGCATTGCGCTCGACAATCTCGCCGACCGCGCCTCGGGTCTCATTCATCCGACGATTAGACTTGGTGTTACCGGCCTGTCGCGCGCCGGCAAAACGGTTTTCATATCGTCGCTGGTCCACAATCTGCTGAACGATGGCCGCCTGCCGCTCTTCGAATCGATGCGGTCCGGCCGGATTTCAGCGGTCAGGCTCGAACCGCAGCCGGACGATGCAATCCCCCGCTTCCAATACGAGGACCACATCCAGGCATTGGTGCGGGACCGAATCTGGCCGGATTCCACACGAGCCATTTCGGAGCTGCGCATCACGTTGGACTATGAGAGTGCGAGCGGCTGGAACCGCATGTTCTCCCGCGGCCGAATCTCGATCGACATCGTCGACTATCCAGGCGAGTGGTTGCTCGACCTGCCGCTTCTCGCCCAAGACTTTCGCGAGTTCAGCGAGAAGACCGTAGCGCTTGCCGGCACCGGCATCAGGAGGGCTCTCTCGGAGGAATGGCTGACGCTCGCGGCGAACGTCGATCTGGACGCACCGGCCGATGAAATGACGGCGCGCCGACTTTCAGAAAGCTTTGCTTCCTATCTCAGGGCCTGCAGGGCTGACGAGCGTTCCCTCTCCACCCTGCCGCCCGGTCGTTTCCTGATGCCGGGTGATCTGGAAGGCTCTCCGGCGCTGACATTTGCGCCCCTGCCGAACTTGCCTGCAACGAAGGCACCCAAAGGTTCGCTGAGGGCGATGATGGAGCGGCGTTACGATGCTTACAAAAACGTTGTGATCAAACCCTTCTTCCGCGAACATTTCGCCCGACTGGACAGGCAGATCGTCCTTATCGACGCACTGCAGGCCATCAATCGCGGCCCCGAAGCGGTGCAGGATCTGGAGCGCGCACTCGCGGACGTGCTCGCCTGCTTCCAGCCCGGCCATAACAGCTTTTTCTCGTCTCTGGTCGGGCGCAAGATCGACAAGGTTCTGGTGGCGGCGACGAAGGCCGATCACCTGCACCACGAAAGCCATGACCGGCTGGAGAGGCTGACCGGCCGGCTCGTGGATCGGGCAATCCAGCGGATCGGCATGGCCGGCGCCGGCATCGAAGTCATGGCGATCGCCTCGGTCCGTGCCACCAGGGAAGCCACGGTGAAGGAAGGCAACCATCTTTTGCCGGTGATCGTCGGCACGCCCATCGCAGGCGAAACGATCAATGGCGAATGCTTCGACGGAAACAGAAAAACAGCTATATTTCCCGGTGATTTGCCTGAAAATCCTGATTTGCTGTTTCAACATCTCGATGAACCAAATGCGGAGCTTCCGGAACTCAATGTCGTGCGTTTCCGCCCGCCCGCACTCGATGAGACGAATGGCGGCGTAAAACTCTCCGTTCCGCATATCCGATTGGACCGCGCCATGCAGTTTCTGTTTGGAGACCGCCTCGCATGAGACCGCCCGAAAAATCCGAGAGCGGCAACCGTCGGCCTGCTTCCTTTGACGTGGAAGAAAAGAACACGCCGCAAAGCGACGTGGTTACACCCGCTCGGCGCAGTCCGCGCAGTTTTGCCGATAACGTCGCCATCACACCGGACGAGCAGGATCCATTCCTCTCACCCTCGGAGTTGACCACGGAAGCGATCCCCGTTGCCGAGCCTCGGGCCCGAAGAAGATTTTCCTTCGCCAACCTCGCGATCGGCGCCTTTGGTACCTTCCTGTCGCTAGCCTTCGGCCTCTGGGCCGATCGCGTCATCCGTGATCTCTTCGCGCGCGCCGATTGGTTGGGTTATGCGGCACTGGCCGCGCTCGGGCTTGGAATGCTCGCGCTGGCGGTGATCGTGGGGCGCGAAATATTCGGAATGATGCGGCTTTCGGCCGTCCAGACATTGAAGGCGGAGGCGGAGGAAGCGGTCCGATCCCCCCGTCCGCTGGCCGCGCGCTCGGTCGTGGCCGCACTCGGCAAACTGCTCAGTCACCGCGCGGAGACCGCCAAGGGCCGCACGGCGCTTGACGCCACCAAGGACGAAATCATAGACGGCCCGCAGCTTCTCGATCTCGCGGAACGGGAACTGCTGGCGCCGCTCGATCGTAAGGCCCGCTCGCTGATTCTCGGCTCAGCCAAGAGAGTCTCGATCGTCACGGCCGTCAGCCCGCGCGCCATTGTCGATCTCGCCTATGTGCTCTTCGAAGTCACGCGGCTCATCCGGGCCATGGCCGAGCTTTACGGTGGCAGGCCCGGAACCTTCGGTCTGCTGCGGCTCATGCGTGACGTAATTGCGCATCTTGCAGTAACTGGCTCGATCGCGGTTGGGGACAGCCTTGCACAGCAGGTCCTGGGCCATGGATTGGCCTCGAAACTCTCAAGCCGGCTGGGTGAAGGAGTGATCAATGGCTTGCTCACCGCCCGCATTGGAATTGCTGCGATGGATCTCTGCAGACCGTTGCCGTTCAGGGCAGTCAAACGGCCTGGAATAGGCGATTTTCTTTCGGATATCGCGTCGATCGGCGGTTCCAAAAGTGAATGATCGGCGGGCGCAGGATGGCGCAGCCTCCGTCGCCGATACCACTCGTTAACCATTCCAGCTTAAATTACAGGCCTCTTACAGTCGCTGCTTGCCAGAGGAAAGTTTATGTATCCGCGCTTCTTTTCGCTTCTCGGCGGGCTCGCCGTTCTAGCCGTTGCGGCAACCTCCGCCATGGCGCCCGAAGCCGAGGCTGCTCCCCGCGACAAGGCCTTCTTTCAATCGGTCGCCGGCGTATGGAAGGGGCCTGGTGAAATCGTCGCCGGCAAATACAAGGGCACGAAATTCAGCTGCAATCTCACTGGCGCTCCCACGCCGGAGGGAGACATCGGTATCAAGCTCGACGGGACCTGCCGCGTCGGCGTTTTCCAGCAGCCCATGTCTGCCGTCATCACCCAAAACGGCCGCGGCTACACCGGAAGATTTCTGGATGGTGCCGACGGCAAGGGACTTGATATCATTTCCGGTTCGGTCAATGGCGACAAGGTGGTCATGGGCATCAATCGTGCCAAGCTCAATGGCGCCATGGTCGCCAGCCTGCGCGACGAAAACAAGATGAACATCACCATTTCGGTCAAGGTCGAGGACCAGATGGTACCCGTTATCGGGCTTTCCCTGGATCGCGACATGGATTCGATCGCGGTCGGCTCGATCAAACAGTAGACGGCGCGCGCTTACACGCGCCGCCACCAGTCCCGGCTCTCCTCCGCGACCTTGATGCCCGCCGTATCGACGTTTTCAAGCCAGTCGCGCACCACCTTTCCCTTCACGATAAGATCAGGCGCGACGTCCGCAAGCGGCATGATCACGAAGCCGCGCTCCGTCATCCGCGGATGCGGCACTTCCAGTTTCGAGGTCTTCATTTCACGAGAACCATAAGTCAGGATGTCGATGTCGATGATGCGCGGCCCCCAACGCTCCAGACGCACGCGCTTCATTGCACGCTCGATCGATAGACAAATTTCGAGCAGATCCTCCGGATCGAGCCGCGTTTCCACCAGCGCGCAACAATTGAAAAAATCCGCCTGATCCGTCTTGCCCCATGGCGGCGTGGAATAAAGTCTGGAGACCGATACGACGCGGCAGCTATCCCTCGCATCCAGTTGTCGCAAAGCTTCCGCCATTGCTGCCGGCGGGTCGCCTATATTGCCTCCCAACCCAAGCGCAGCAATATGCAAGGCGTCTTCAGGCAAAGTGTTCAACACGGACCTCTGCATAATCTAGGATGCCCGGAATCGGGACACTTGGCTTGCGCACCGTAATATCCGCACGCCTGATCTGCGGGGACCATGCACACAATGCCTTGGCCACGTCTTTGGCAAGCGTCTCAATCAGGTTGCGGCGGTTCTGGGTCACGACCCTCTCCACGATTTCGTAGGCTATGCCGTAATGAACCGTGCTCGCGACATCGTCATTTTCGAGAGCGTCGTCCGCCTCCACGTCCATCACCACGTCCAGGAAGAACCGCTGGCCGAGAGAGGCCTCCTGCTCAAAGGCACCGTGCTTTGCATAAAAGCCGCAGTTTTTCAGTGTGATCGTGTATATGCCCACGGATTAGCCTCTCTTCTCTTCACGGGCACTGGCCGCTGCCAGCACGGCATCCGCCATCCTCAGCGCATCCAGGTTGGCCGCGACATTGTGAACACGGAATATGGACGCGCCTGCAAGCCTCAACATGGCGGTGGTTGCGGCAGTGCCGATATCACGTTCGTCCGCCCGCTCGCGGCCCGTCACGGCGCCGATGAAGCGTTTGCGGGACGTGCCGGCCAGCAGTGGAAAACCAAGCCGGTGCAACTCGGGAAAGCGGGCGATCAATTCCAGGTCATCGTCCTTGTTCTTCGCGAAACCAAAACCCGGATCGAGCACGATCGCCTCATCCGGCACCCCAGCCTTTCGTGCAATGCTCACGGACTCCGTCAAAAAGAACTCCTGGTCGTCGATCCTGTCGGCAAGCCTCTCCTGCTCCCGTCCACGGCCAGTATGCATGATGCACACCCCGGCGCCTGTCGCCGCAGCGAAATCGGCAATAAGGGGCTCGCGTTGCAGGCCGTGCACGTCGTTGATGATATGGGCGCCGGCTGCGACCGCGAGCCTGGCTGTCTCGGCGCGGTAGGTATCTATCGAAATGAGCGCGTCCGTCTCAGCGCGCAGCTTCTCGACCACCGGCAGGACACGATCCTGCTCTTCGGCAGGCGCAATTTCTGCCGCACCCGGCCTCGTTGATTCACCGCCGATATCGAGGATGACTGCGCCGTCTTTTACGCAAGCCATCGCATGAACGAAGGCGCTTTCCAGAGTCGCGTGACGTCCGCCATCGGAAAACGAATCAGGCGTGACATTGATGATCGCCATGATATGGCCTTGAAAACCGAGTTCGAGGGTTCGGCCGTGCCCCACGCGCCACGTGCTGTTGCAGCGCGATACCACCCGCCGCCCATCTGTCGAAGGATCACGCAAAATTTGATGCCTTTATGTTGCGCTCCTTCTGGCTATGCCCCAAGCTAACCCCAAGTTCAACGTCGCAGGCCCCAGAATGTTTTTGATGCGCAGAGTCCACCGACTTTTCGGTGCAATTCTTGTCTCCTGCGTGATCTCTGCGCCAGCCACCGCCGAACCTCTGATCAGCAAGACCTATTCCTATTTCCGGATCGGCGGTCGCACGGCGGAAGACCTCGACAAGGAATTGGAGAAACGAGGACCGATAACCCGCACCTCGGGTCACCGCCATCCCGGTGCGACCGAAATCAAATTCGGGGGCGACGCTACCTACGTAGAAAAGGGCGGCAATTGCTCAATCGGCGGCGCTCGTGTGACGCTTCGCACCCGCATCATACTTCCCCGCTGGAGCAACCGTGGCAGGGCCGCCAACGACCTCCGCTTCATCTGGGATACCCTGTCGGCCGATATCAAGCGGCACGAGGAGAGGCACGCCGAGATCGCCCGCAACCACGCCCGTCAGCTGGAAAGAGAGCTATTGGCGCTTCCCTCCCAGAGAAGCTGCGACGCGTTGGAAAAAAGGGTGGCGGACACGACGCGCCGCATTCTGGAGGCGCATGACCGCGAGCAGCTGCGATTCGATCAGGTCGAGGCAGCCAATTTCGATGCCCGTATGATGCGGCTGCTGCAATACCGCCTGAAACGGGGCGGCAAATAGACCACCCGCGAACCTTTTGCGAAGCTTGCGCATCATCCTGTCAATGACAGGTGATTTATGGTGATAGTCTAAAATACGAATCTCGGATAAAACTAAGACATAACTTACCTGCCGCATGTTCCAGAGATTGAGGCGGAAGGTATAACCAATCAGCGCGCTATCGGTACCGCCGGGCGTCGCAAGCAGCGGTTTCAAGCGTTCCGCGTAACGGTCTCCTGCGTATTGTTCTCCTGGCGCGTCTTCAGCCGCAGGTGTCTCCTCCCTCGCCTGTCGGTGATGCGCCCGCCTTGCCTCGCTTGCCGTTCCTGCGCAGCGAGGCTTTTTTTTGCCGGCAATCCGAAGCGTGATCAGGCCTGCCGCTCGGGCACGTTGACCACGAGGCCATCGAGTTCCGGCTTGACCTTGATCTGACAGGAAAGACGCGAGGTCGGCTTCACCTCGAATGCGAAATCGAGCATGTCTTCTTCCATCGGAGACGGCGGGCCGACTTTTTCGGTCCACTCTTCATCGACATAGACATGACAGGTGGCGCAGGCGCAGGCACCGCCGCATTCGGCCTCGATGCCGGGAACGGAATTGCGAACCGCATTCTCCATAACCGTGGAGCCCGGCTCGGCCTCGATATCGAAGCGCGTTCCGTCAAAGGCAACGATCGAAATTTTCGTCATGATATTGGAAATCCGGGATGTTGAAGGTTGCTGCTCTATTTAAGCGCGCTGTCTTCCAATAAAACCCCGGCGCAGTCAACATTTTCGGGCGCCGCGGGCTGTTCCACGGGCGCCCTATGTATAAAGGGGCGCTCTCAGCGGCAGAGCTTGTTAATGAAGTTCTCCGCTTCCACGACCACAGCCCCGACAGCTGCCTTGAGGGCCGTATCTGCGCCACTGTCCTCGAGCTTCTGGGCCGCAATAGCGACCTTGAAGGCGCCGACTGCGTTGGCCGCCCCTTTCAGGCGATGAGCTATTGCGACGGTAGCGGTCGTGTCCGCGACGGCAAGATCCTGTAGCGCCCGCCGAGCCTGGCGTGCAAACATCTGAAGCACCTCAACCTCCAGAGCCTTGTCGCCCATGGTCTGTGTCGCGAGATGGACAAGATCAATCGGTCGGGATTGAGACGGGCAAGCGCCGCCTTGGTGTTCGGGGGCGTCAAACGCAATACTGACGGCTGCCACTGCCATGGGAAGTTTCCTTGTTGTTGTTCTTACATGTCCCGAATTGTGCGGGTCGGAGCCGGCTATCCCGTTAAATTCCGGCACAATCGGGGCTGAAATCTTCCCATATGGTTAATTTCTGCTAAGCTCCCGAGATTTTAGGACTTTTGCATCTGGCGATGGTTTAAATTCTGTTAACAACATTCAGCGCCGGATCTCCCTGGCCGGCGTTTTAATTGTGCCAGGGAGCCGAATGTGCCACTACAGTACGACTAAGGTGGCGGGGAATATTCTCCTTTTGCCACGGATGGCAGGTTGGTAAGCTTTCATTATCATCCGTTTGAAAGAACGGCCGTCCGACATGAAAATGAATAGGAAACTCAAGCCCCATGATGAGGCACGGGTTTCCGGCAGGCAGTGTTCCATCTGTCGGTCTGCGGGCGGCAGCGCGTCTGATGGGATTGCCGGGCGAGTATGTAACGAGGCGTAACCGCATGGCGAAGAAAACGAGCAGCGAGTCGATCGACGAGACGGCTTTCCAGGCGCTGGAAGAAGCTCTGAAGATCAATTTCAACGATGAGTCGCCGCGCAGCAGATCCGCGCCCCATGCCTCGGAGACAAGAGTGTCAGACACACCCAAGCAGCGTCCGTCTTCTCCGCAACATCAAGAGGAGCCCGCCGAGTCGTTCAGGTCGGCCGTCTCCGAAGCTGCAGCCAAGTCGCCGACGTTCCAGCCTGCGAACGATGCCGGCAGACGCAGCGCCAGCGCGATCCTCAGGACGCTCGAAGGCGGCGCCATGCGCTCCGCTATCCGTAATGCTGTGATCATTTCCCTTCTTTGGGCGGTGGCCGGCATCGGGCTGGGGCAAGTCATCTACGGCAACCAGCTTTGGGAAATCACCTCCGTTGCAGGCGTGCTTGCCGCTCCAGGCATTGTCGCCCTCGCAGTCGGGATCCTCATCCCGATCATGCTGTTCTTCGCGTTCGCCATCATGATGGCGCGGGCACAGGACCTCAGAAACGCCGCCCGCTCCATGGCCGAGGTGGCGCTTCGCCTTTCCGAGCCGGAGACCATCGCCTCCGAGCGCATCATGAGCGTCGGCCAAGCCGTACGTCGTGAAGTCTCCGCGATGAACGAAGGCATCGAACGCACGATCGCCCGCGCCACAGAACTCGAAACGCTGGTACATTCGGAAGTTAACGCACTCGAGCGCAGCTTTACCGACAATGAACTGCGCGTCCGCGGTCTCGTTCACGAACTCGGCACAGAGCGCGATGCGATCGTCAATCATGCCGAGCGTATCCGCTCGTCGATCGTTGGCGCCCACGATCAGCTCAAGGAAGAGCTTTCGCTGGCCACGGAAGAGATCTCGATCCGCCTTGCGACCTCGGGCGAAGCGTTCGCCTCGATGATCGATACCCGGGCAGCCGCACTCATGGAGAAGTCCGATGCCGCCGGCGAGGCGCTCGGAACGCTGCTGACCACCAAGGCAGAAAACCTGCTCCAAACCTTGAACTCCTCCGGCTTTGCGCTCGCCCATGAATTTGATGAGCGGATGGATCAGCTTACCTCGGTGCTCTCGACGCGCGGCCAGGCGCTCCTGACCGAGTTCGAAACCCGCGCCTCGTCTCTCGACGCCAACACCGAGAAATTGAATGCCGCGCTCGCAGATCGCACCCGGCAGCTCAACGAGACCCTGCTGGCCCGCACGCGAGAGATTACGGAAGGGCTTTCCAGCAGCGAAAGGACCCTTACCGGCTCGCTCGACGAAATACTGTCGAGCCTCAACAGCTCGCTGGAGGAAAAGGGTTCCTCCTTCCGCCAGAGCCTTCAGACGACCGTCGAGGATGTCGTCATGGACCTCGACATGCGCTCCAGTTTCTTCGAGGAGCGCCTGCAGGCGACCGTGGGTCACCTCAGCACCACATTCGACGACAGCGTTTCTCAATTTACCTCCGCATTCGATCAGAGGGCCGGTTCGCTCGACAGCAAGCTGATGGACAGCCTGGCGCGTATCAACGAGACGGTGGCGAGCGGCTCGGAGTCTATCGAAAATATTCTCAGCTCCAGCATCGAACGCATCAGCTCGTCGTTGACAGATCAATCCTTCGCGCTTGCCACCACCCTCGGCACCGGCCAGGAAGTTTTGGACTCCATGCTCGAAAGCCGCTCGCGCGAGCTTTCCGATGCACTGTCTGCGCGCAGCAGCGAAATCCAGGACGCTCTGGGCTCCCGCGCTGCAGAGATCCAGGACGTTCTCGGCTCTCGCACCGCGGAAATCCAGGATGTTCTGGGTTCCCGGACCGCAGAGATCCAGGAAGTGCTCGCGTCTCGTACGAGCGAGCTCCAGCAGGGCCTCACAGGCGCTCATCGACAGATCGAGAGCACCCTGACGGATGGCAACAGCGCTCTTCTGAATACGCTCACAGAAAACCAGACCAAGTTCGAACAGGGACTGGCAATCCGCTCGGGTGCGATCATCGCTGCGCTTTCCGGCAGCCACGACCATCTGACCGAGGTGCTCAGCCAGAAAACCGCAGCTATCGACGCTCTGATGTCGAACGCGCCGGAGCGGCTCGCGGGCATGTTCGATGAAAAGGCGGATCATATCGCGCGCGCTTTGTCGGAAAGCGAGCAACGGCTCAGCGGCGATCTCGGGCGCCACGCGTCGCAGATGCAGGCCTCGCTGGAGACCAATCGCGAGCGGATTTCCGAGATCCTCGAAGACAAGTCCATGGAGATCGCCACGTCCTTTGCGCTTGGCGAGGACCGGCTCACCGGCATGCTCGACGAAAAGTCGGAAGCCATCGCGCGTGCCCTGTCCGAAACCGAACAACGCATGAGCGGCGATCTCGGGCGTCGCACGTTCGAGATTCATGAAGCTCTGAACACCAACCGCGATAAGCTCGCCGAACTCCTGGACGACAAGTCGATGGAAATCGCAACGTCGTTCGCGCTTGGCGAAGATCGTCTTTCCGGCATGCTGGACGCCAAGGCCTCGGCGCTGGTGAATGTGCTATCCGATGCCGACAGCCGCATCGAGCAGTCTTTCGCGGCCCGGGCAGAGGCTATCCACAACGCCTATGCCGATAACCAGCTCAATCTCGACCTCTCGCTGGAAAACCGCACCGCGGAGCTTTCGCGTATCCTGGAATCGGGCGGAGAGCGGCTCGAACAAGCCGTGGGCAACGCCAGCAATCGCATCGAAAGCGCTCTTACCGACGGCACGGGCCGCTTTGAAGCAGGCTTGGCCGGCGGCCTGGAGCGGATGGAAACCGTCATGAGCTCCACGCAGGAGCGGATTGCGGCGACCATCGGCCTCGGCCATCAGCAGCTCGAGACAACCCTCAGTTCCGGCCACGACCAAATGCGGGAAACGCTCGAAGAGCGGACCGGCCTGCTTGCCAACACGCTGGGCGACGCGCGCAACCAGATCGGCGACCTGATGCAGGATCAGGCAACATCGCTGAGCACGTCCATCGCGGCGAGCGCCGGTATGCTGGAGATGACGCTCGAGACTCAGAACAGCGCGTTGAAGGACGCCATCGACACCGCCGGGCAATCGCTGGAAGAGCGGCTGCGCGACAACGTCGGCACGTTGGCCGTTCGCCTTTCCGACGCCGCCGGCGAGATCGGTCGGTCGGCAGATGCCTTCTCCAATCGTATCCGCCAGACTGTCGGCGGCGTTCAGGGGGCTCTCGAGGAGACCGGTAGCCGGATCGAATCGACGTTCGGCGGCCTTGAGGATCGCATCCGTGGCGAAGTGGTGAATGCCACCCAGCTTGTCAACGACGCCGGAAGCAATCTTTCGGCCGCGCTTGATAGCCGCACGGCGGAGCTGGAGCGCGTTGCCGTCGAGGCCACGGACCGGATCGCCGACACGATGGACGGACGCACCGCCCGTATCGAAGAGCGTCTCGGCACGATCGACCGCGCCCTGACGATCGGGCTCGATAATGTGACCAAGACAATCGAAAGCAAGGCCGTCGGCCTCGCCTCGACGTTGCGCGAAGCCGTCAGCGCCGCGGCGCAAAGCATGGACAGCGAGGCCACACGCTCGGCGGAAGTGCTTGCCCGCGCAGGCGCCGAGTTCACGGAAGAATTGGCAAATCGCAACAGCGAATTTACCAAGGCGATCGAGGACCGCTCAATCCAGATCGTCGGGCGGATTTCCGAGACGCAGAACAGGCTGGCCGGCCAAGCTGCGACTGTCGCGCATGCCTTCTCCGAAGCCGGAAACGCGATCGTCAACAAGGTCGCCGAAGCCGATAGCCTCGTGAAGAAGCAGGTGACGGCGATCTCGGAGGCTCTGGACGATGCCCAGAAGGCGCTTGGCGAACGCGGCAACGATATCCGCACCACGCTCACGGAAACGGCAGACCAGCTTGACAATGCCATGGACGCCGTCGACCGCGCGCTTGCGGCTCGCGGCGAGGCAATCCGTTCGGCGCTCGACAACCGTACTCGCGACCTGAACTCCATGCTCGCCAGCCGTTCGGCCGAACTCAGCCGCCTTCTCGACGAAAAGGCAAAACCGATGGTCGAGGAATATGCCGAGACCGGTCGCGCTGCAGTGGAGCAGATCACGGGCGCCGCCCAGCAGGGTGCAGAACGCCTTTCTGCGACGGCCGAGGAAACCGCCGCCCGGATCCGTAGCGAGAATTCCGCCCTCATCGACGCCATCGCCACCCGAACCAACGATACCCTGGCGGCCATCACCCAGCGCACTGAAAATGCCGCCGGCACCATGCGCTATGTTGAGCAGGGATTGTCCGCGGCTGTGAACAGCCTCATCGACAAGCTCGCTGAAAGCAATTCCAGCATCAGCGCCATGGTTCAGCAGGCAGCGCAGGATATCGGCAGTACCACGGACGTCGCTGCTGAGCATCTCGCCGAGGCCGACCGCAAGCTCGGCGCAACGGCCAGCCGCTTCTCGCAATCGGCGGGCCATGTTGCAGATATTGTGTCCGGCTCGACTCGCATGCTCGAAACCAACATCGAGAGGATGTCCGAAGTCTTTGGTCAGACTCTTGAGCAAGTCGGAGGTATCGTCGGCCGCTTCGATGAACATTCCAGAGTGCTGTCTGAGGCATCTGACCTCCTCGGTGCTGCGCAGTCTAACCTCGCCAGCACCCTGGATGAACGTCAGAATGCGCTCCGCAGCCTGGCAGGCGGCCTGCTCAAGCGCTCGGAAGAAATCGAAGGGACGATGCGCAACCTCACAGGCCTTGTGGACAGCGCTTTCGAAAAGGCCGAGGAACGCTCCCTGCAGGTCGGCTCGCGACTGCGTGAAAGCCTGCATGCCTCCTTCGCCGACATCGGCCGCACGCTCGGTGAAACCCAGCATCGCGCCGAAGTAACGGCCGACGCGATGCGGGAAGCCCTAGTCAATGCCGGTGGCGACGCCACCCGTGCCATCGAGTCGACCCTGTCGGATGCCGAGAAAAGAACGCGCGACCTTTCCGAACGGATGCGCGGAAGTATCTCTGCGTCCCTCACCGACGTCGAGCGGCTTCTGTCGGATGCCACTGACCGGTCCGGCAGTGCCGCAGAACAACTTCGCGAGACGCTGCGCCAGTCGGTCGAGGAAGCCATCAATCGCTTCTCCGGCGCAACCGATGAAATCCGGCGTTCGGCCCAGGACATCCGGCGCGAGCTGGATACGACCCGCTCGGAACTCAAGCGCGGTGCCTTCGATCTTCCGGAAGAGGCCAAAGAAAGCGCTGCCGCAATGCGTCGTGCGGTCGCCGAACAGATCAAGGCCCTCCAGGACATTTCTGCCCTGGTTGGACGCTCGACGCAGAATTTCGAAGTTTCGGAGGCTTCCGCCAGCCGTCCGGCTCCGGCACCTGCTCGTCCCCAGCCTGCCGCTCCTGCGCCTGTCCCGCCGCAGCCCGCTCCGCCTGCTCCTCGCAGCGATACATATGGCGCAAGCTCGCTGCGAGGCGCGCTTCCGCTTGATCGGCCTGCCCAGACGCCGGCTTCACGCGCGCCTGAACCGGCCCCCCGCGGCGGCAATGCCAGCGATGACGGCTGGATCAGCAATCTGCTCCGCGGCGCATCGCGCGATGAACTGGGTGAATCTCCGGTACCACGCCAGCAGCAGCCGGTGCGCGCGGCCGAACCTGCGCCGGCACCCCGCAGCAATGGAGACAATCGCAATCCTCGCCACATGGTCGAGTCGCTGAATTCGCTCTCCGTGGACATTGCCAGGGCGATCGATCACGACGCATCGGTCGACCTGTGGCGCCGCTACCAGCGCGGCGAACGCGATGTCTTTACTCGCCGTCTCTATACGCTGAAAGGTCAGCAGACGTTCGATGAAATCAAGCGCAAGTACGAGCGGGAGCCGGAATTCCGTACCGCTGTCGACCGCTACATCGCGGACTTCGAAAAGCTGCTCGCCGATGTCGCCCGCACTGACCGCGACAAGACTGTCACCCAGAGTTACCTCACATCGGATACGGGCAAGGTCTATACGATGCTCGCCCATGCCGCTGGCCGGTTCAACTGAAGGCAACGACAATAGACAGACTAAAAAGGCCGCCTCAAAGACGACCTTTTTAGTTGCGGATTTGGCTGCTGCCCCAGGCGGTGAAACGACGCCCTATATCGACTTGAGCGCCCAGTCGACAATCTCCGCCCCAACCTTGGCAAAAGCCTTGTCGAGCGCTTCGATAAAATGACGGTTCTCGGAGCCGGAGACTGGCGAGGTGGCTTTGAAGACGCTCTGGCCGCGCACAGTGCCGTTGCGGTCGTTCAGCAGCTTTGCCGAAATTTCGACAACGGCGACCCGGGGACTGCCGGCGCTTACTTCAAAGGCCCGGATGTCGGTCACCACCTGATAGTCGATGGCGAGGCCCTGCCCCGGTTTACCGACGCCACCGAGACGACCGGAGTTTTCGAACGCTTCGACGAGTTTTGACTGAACGAGAGCCGGCAGGCGATCTCCCCATCGGGAGTTGGCAAGATACTGGATTTCCGACGGGGAAACGCGAACCACCACCTGCTCGCTGTTCAAAAGCTTGACGGCCGTCGGCTCGGGTATCAGGATCTGCCGGTTGCGTGCCGAAGGCCCCTGGCCTGCTGGGGTGATTGACAGATCGAACGTATCGTTGTTCGCGCTGCTGCCACAGCCGGTGACAAGCGCCGCCACCAGTGGCAGCGCGACGAGGAGCGGGCGGCGGTTTGCGCGTCGCGTTAATAACTCCGTACCAGTCATCAAAATCCCAGTCTCCAAATGGCGTCCCGCGTCACCGGCGTGTCCTGCCGTCATACTGCTTCACTGTCTCCCCGCCGAAGATCAGCCTTTGCGGGTTCTGGTCGAAATTGTTGATTGTCTGGTCGAGCGACTGGACGGTGCGCCGGGCGTCGTTCACCAATGTCTGGATGTCCCTCAAACCGCTTGAGGAGAAGCGCGACAGATTGTCGGCAATCGGGCCGACTCGCGCGTTGATGTTGTCGGCCACGGTCCGGAAGGATTCGAGCGTCCGGCGCGCTTCGGCAAAAAGCCCCTGCGAATCGTCGCTGGAGACGAGGCCATCGACTTTGGCGAGAATGCCGTCGACGCGGCTGGATGCCTCATTCAGCTTTCTGGCCAGTTCGGTGAAGTCGCCAACCGCGCGATCGATGTCTTCCCTGCGATTGGCGAAGCTGTCGACCACGTCGCGCGCCGAACTAATCGTCTGCCGGGCGTCTTCCGACGCGGCCGTTATATTGCCGATAGTTGTTTTCACCTGCTCCGGACTAACCGAACTCATCACCGTATCGACACGCCGCAATACGCTCTGGGCCTGGGTTCCTGCCTGTTCGAAATTTGCCGCCGCGTTCCTGACGTTGGCGACGAGATCGCCAAAATTGTCGGAAGCGTTCGCGATATTTCGGGTGGCTCGTTCGGTATTGGCCACGACCGCGTTGATCTTCTCGGCATCGATCGCGCTCACCAGCCGCTCGGCGGCCTGAAGGGTCGAATTCAATGTGCCGGAGACGCGATCAATCGTCGTAGACAGCGTGGACAAGCTGTTCAGGAACTTGTCGATGCTGTCGGAATTTTGAGCCAGAGCCCCGGTGAAGGTTTCGACGTTGCGAATGGTTTGAGTGAGCGGCCCGCGCGCATCCGCGACGAATCCTTGGATATCGCTGATCGCCGCGTCGGCTCGGTCGAGGATCTTGTCGGCAGTGGCGAGCAGGTTCGTGACGCTCGACTGCTCGGCGATCAGAACGGCCGGTCGACCGGTCTCCAACGACTTCTGGAGGATGTTCTCTTCGCCCTTCGCGCCACCTGAAAGCTCGATATAAGCCGCTCCGGTCAACCCCTGCACTTCAAGAGCAGCTTGCGTGGATTGGTAGACCGGTGCATCCGCTCTTACCTCCGTGAACGCGATCGAGTAGCGCGGATCGTCTGGATCGATGGTGAGGTTACGGACCGAACCGACCGGAATACCGTTGAAACGGACCGGTGAGCCGACGGAAAGGCCGTTCGCCGATCCGGGGATGCGGATGGCGAGCTCAGCCGTAGGTCCACCACGACCGGATTGCGCCATCCAGTAGACGAAACCAAAGGCGGCGGCGATCACCAGCAGCGTGAAGAAACCGACAAGGGCGTAATTGGCTCTGGTTTCCATGGATTAGTTCACTTCTCTACTTCCGCAGCCGGCTGCTTTTCTTGAATTACGACAGACCGCGCCCGCTTTCCGCGGAAATACGACTGAACCCATGGATCGTCATGAGCAAACATATCTTCAAGAGTACCTTCCACCAATACCCGTTTCTGACCAAGCACGGCAATACGGTCACAGACCGAAAAAAGGCTGTCGAGGTCGTGTGTTACCATATAAACCGTCAGCCCGAGAGTGTCGCGCAGCTTGGCAATCAGCGCATCGAAATCGGCTGCCCCTATGGGATCGAGACCCGACGTTGGCTCGTCCAGGAATACAAGATCCGGGTCCAACGCAAGCGCGCGGGCCAGGGCGGCACGCTTGATCATGCCGCCTGAAAGCTCCGATGGGTATTTGTTGGCGGCATCCGGCGGCAGACCCACCATCTCGATCTTCAGATAAGCCAACTCGTCCATCAAGGATTGTGGCAAGTCGAGATATTCGCGCATCGGAAGCTGGATGTTCTCCTTGACGGTCAGCGCCGAAAACAGTGCCCCGTGCTGGAACAGCACACCCAACCGCATGTCCACCTGCATGCGCTCCTCTTCCGAGGCGTTGTCATAGTCGATGCCGAGGATTTCGATCACGCCTGACCGGTGCGGCAAAAGGCCGAGAACCGTGCGCATAAGAACGGACTTGCCGGTGCCCGAAGCGCCCACGAAACCCAGAATTTCGCCGCGATAGACGTCAAGGTTCAAACGGTCGAGCACCACCTGATCACCAAAGCCGACAGTGACATCACGTACCGAAAGCACGACTTGGCCGCCGTTTGGCTTGTCCTTGCCGCTACCCTCTACCGCCTCTTCCAACCCCGCCCCCATCAAAAATCGATTGCCGAATAGAAGATGGCGAAAAGCGCATCCATGAGGATGACGACGAAGATTGCTTTCACGACAGAGGTCGTGACGTGCTGCCCGAGGGATTCGGCGCTGCCGCCGACCTTCATGCCCTCCACGGCGGCAACGATACCGATCGCCAGTGCCATGAACGGCGCCTTGATCATTCCGGATGCAACGGACGTGTGGTCGATCGCCTCATGCAGACGTGACAGATATGTGTCGAAAGTGATGCCCGAATAAGCCCAGGCAACAACCGCCGCGCCGAAAAGGGCGGCAAAATTGGCGATGATGGTGAGGAGCGGCAATGCCACTGTAAGCGCCACGAGGCGCGGAAAGATCAGCACGCCCACCGGATTGAGGCCGATGACGGTCAGCGCATCGATTTCCTCGCGCATCTTCATCGAACCGATCTCCGCGGTAATCGCGCTGCCCGAGCGGCCGGCGATCATGATCGCCGTGAGGAGAACCCCGATCTCGCGAAGCTGAAGTATGCCGACAAGGTCGACCACGAAGATTTCCGCGCCGAAGTACCGGAGCTGAAAAGCGCCCTGCTGTGCAATGATGGCGCCGATCAGGAACGACATCAGCACGATGATCGGCACGGCCCGCACGCCCATCCGGTCGATATGGGTGACCACTGACGCCGGCGAAACCCCGGCCCCTCGGCCGAACTTCATCTGCGCGCCGCGGACCGCCGAACCGAGAATGTGCATGGCAGCGTAAAAATCGCCGCCGAGCCCCACCATGATCTTGCCGCTCGGAGCAAATATACGCTCGAAAAGCGTGCCTTTCTTTCCATTCTCGGCAGAAGGCGCCGGCGCTTTTTCCGGCAATGCGCTGATCAGCTCGCGGATCGGTCCTTCGCCCCCGGTAAGCACCGCGTCGCGGCCCTGTTCGACCTTGGACGTCATCAGCCGTCGAATCAGCCACGCTCCAGCCGTATCGACGCCGCCGACGCCGTTGAGATCGATCTCCAGCCTGCCCTGGCCCTGGGCGCGTTCCAGCCGATCAAGATCCTTCAGGATCGGAGAAATTGTCGACCCCCGCCAGTCGCCCGCCAAAAGATAACGTTCGCCGCCTGGCAGATCTTCGGCCTTGATTTCGGCTGCCTTGGACGTCACGGCTTCTTTCGCAGTCACTGGTCATTTGAGGTTTCAATACGATACGGTTGATCGCATTTTCAGGATCAGCAATAAAGCGGCCTCACAGGTATTTGCGTCAAAAGGATGCGTAAAACCATGCGCCGTCACCTCGAAGCCACAATAGAAACCTTTCCGATCGCCGGCTTATTCACGATTTCGCGCGGCTCGAAAACTGAAGCCGAAGTCATTACCTGCACGATCCGCGAAGACGGTTTCTCCGGACGCGGCGAATGCGTGCCCTATAAACGGTATGGCGAAAGCCTTGATGGCGTCCTTTCCGATATCCACTCGATCGCGGAGGCTGTCGACAGCGGCCTGACGCGCGAGGAATTGCAGACCCGGATGAAACCGGGGGCCGCACGGAATGCAGTCGATTGCGCGCTTTGGGATCTGGAGGCGAAGCGCGATGGCCTCCGGGTAGCAGACCTCATTGGCGCAGCCAGCCAGAAGCCTCTCGTTACGGCATTTACGCTTTCACTCGGCGAGCCCGCGGTTATGGCTGCCGATGCCCGCAGAAATGCTCAACGCCCGCTCCTCAAGATCAAGCTCGGTACCGAGGATGACGAATCACGGCTTCGCGCCGTTCGCGAAGCGGCTCCGAACGCACGCATCATCGTGGACGCAAACGAAGGATGGATGGAAGAAAATCTCTCGCACCACATGGCTGTCGCGGCGGAACTGAACGTGTCGCTCATCGAGCAACCTCTACCCGCCGGCAAGGATGCGGCCCTGGCCAATATCCGGCGCTTGGTCTCGGTTTGCGCCGATGAAAGCGTGCACGCTACAAAAGATCTCGAAAGCCTTCGCGATCGCTATGATGCAGTCAATATCAAACTGGACAAGACCGGCGGCCTGACGGAAGCACTGGCCATGAAGGCCGAGGCTCAGCGACTTGGATTTTTGGTCATGCTCGGCTGTATGGTCGGCTCCTCGCTTGCGATGGCTCCGGCTGTTTTATTGGCGCAGGATGCCGATTACGCCGATCTCGACGGGCCATTGCTGCTTGCAAAGGATAGGCCGACCGGCCTGCGCTACGAGGGTTCGCTGGTTTATCCGCCAGACCCTGACCTCTGGGGTTGAATGCGAGCCGCAAATGCGATCGTCGCCAGCCCGATCAAGGCGAGAAGCGACATCGCGAGGTAACTGGTCACCCCGAATTGCCGGTAAAGGAAACCGGACAATATGGTCGAAATTGCCAGGAAGACGCCGTTGTAGAAGACATACGCGCCTTGCACCGTGGATTCCTGATGCTCCTGCACCGATTCCACCAGGCGTTGTTGAAGTCCCAGATGCACGAAGGCGAACGAAAACGCATGCAGGCCCTGTAGCGCTATGTAGCCCCAGAATCCCAGCGAGAATGGAAACAGGCTCCAGCGCAGGATCGCCGCCGCGCAGCCGATCCGCAACAGCGTCCAAGGCGATACGGACTTCGCGAGCCTGCCGGCCGTCAAAAATACGACGATTTCGAAAATGATCGCGGCGCTCCACAATATTCCGATGGATCCGCTCGAGAAGCCGATCTGCTGCCAGTGGATCGTGCCGAAGGTATAGAACATTCCATGGCTAGCCTGAGCAATCGACGCTCCGATCATTAACACATGCAAGTCGACACGACGGATCGAGCTGGGATTAAAACCGGCATTGGCGGGTCGAATCACGGCTTGACCGAGCCTCGGAACGGCAAACGCAACCAAGACTGTTAGCACAAATCCCACCGCCACTGCGGGCGGGATCGTCTGAAAGCCCCAGTAACCCTGAAGCTCTCCGACGATAAGCGCGACAGCCATGAAGCCGACTGAGCCCCAGACGCGCATGGCGCCGTACTGGAATCCCCAACGCCGGACACCTGTGACTGCGACGGATTCGACGATCGGCGCGTAAGGCGCAAAGAAAGCCGCCTGGAGGCTGACGATCAACAGCACAGGCCAAAAGGTGTCCGAAAAAAACATGGCCAGCGCCGTCGACAACGACAACGCGCCGGACCAAACAAGCATCAGCGTCCGCTCCCCCAGCCGGTCGGCAAAAACGCCGGCCACCGGCGCGGCGAACACCCGCAAGAGAAGTTGCGCGGCCAGCACAATCCCGATTTCGAATTCGGAAAAGGCAAGTCCGTCGAGCCAAACCGGCAGATAAGGCAAAATGACGCCGTTCACTCCCAGTGGTTCGCCATAGGCGAGTGCGCAGCGCAATTGGAAGAACCGGGGCGCGGCGGGCGCCGTCTGTGTAGGAATCACGATTTCACGGGTAGGTTGCTGAAACTTGCCGCTTACCTAACACAGAGGCCTGCCTATGCCTATGGCAAGAAATGGCCCTGGGCAGAGCTGACGTGTATCGCAGTTCAGGCAGCCCGCATGTCCTCGACGATCTGCGGCGCCGCCAGTGCCTTGATCTCAGCGGCAGCGGTATCCCGCTGCCAGGAAATCATTTCGAGCCTGCCATCCTGATGTTCGACAATTGCCGTGCAGCTTTCCACCCAATCGCCGGTATTGACATAATGGATGCCGTCGATGTCCTCCATCACCGCATGGTGAATATGGCCGCAGATCACGCCTTCCACGTTATGGCGGCGCGCCTCTTCGGCCACGACGCGCTGAAACTCGCCAATGAAGTTGACAGCATGTTTGACCTGCAGCTTTGCCCAGGCGGAGAAAGACCAGTAAGGCATGCCGAGGCGTCTGCGGATGGCAGCCAGGCCGAGGTTGATGACGATGGCCGCGTCATAGGCCCAGTCGCCAAGATAGGCGAGCAGGCGCGCGTTGCGAACGACGACATCGAACTCGTCGCCATGCAAGATGAGGTATTTCCTGCCGTCAGCCATCTCGTGAATTGCTCGCTCGGCCACCTCTATTCCGCCGAAATGCGTGCCGGGAAACGACCGCAGGAATTCGTCGTGATTGCCGGGAATATAGACTATGCGTGTTCCCTTGCGCGCCTTGCGCAGAAGTTTCTGAACAACGTCGTTACAGCCCTGCGGCCAATACCAGTTCCGTTTCAGCCGCCAGCCGTCGATGATGTCACCCACGAGAAAAATGGTATCGGCTTCATGATAACGCAGGAAGTCCAGCAGGAAGTCAGTTCGGGCGGCCTTGGAGCCGAGATGCACGTCCGAAATAAAGAGCGTTCTGAAATGCCTTGTTTCCACTTGCCCGGTCACGAAGTCGTCCTTTCGTCGCCGCTTCTTTGTTTTTCAAAACCAGACTCGTGTTTCAGGATGATGACAGGCTCCGGGAAAACCCCGATCAGCGGCGCTCCGATATCGCTCCATTTCCGCTATCACCGCAAATTAGCTGCTGTCGCACCCGACCGATTGATGTAAGGAGGGTCTCTCCTTACCATCAGCCCATGCAGAAAAAACAAGCCAGGAGGAACCATGAACGCGCAGGATAAACCGAAATCGCCGGCCGTGCCGGCCACGGGCGATCTCGACGAGCAGGCGCTGTTCTTCCACCGCTATCCCCGCCCCGGCAAGCTCGAAATCCAGGCGACCAAACCGCTCGGAAACCAGCGCGACCTGGCACTTGCCTATTCGCCGGGTGTCGCCGCTCCCTGCCTTGCGATCCGCGACAATCCCGATGCGGCTGCCGATTTCACCGCCCGTTCCAATCTCGTCGCGGTCATTTCCAACGGCACGGCGGTGCTCGGCCTCGGCGATATCGGCCCGCTGGCATCGAAGCCGGTCATGGAGGGCAAAGCCGTCCTCTTCAAGAAATTCGCCGGCATCGATGTTTTTGACATCGAAATCGAAGCCCGCGGCATCGAGACGATGGTTTCTACCATCTCGGCGCTGGAGCCGACCTTCGGCGGGATCAACCTGGAAGATATCAAGTCTCCCGAATGTTTCGAGGTCGAGCGCCGGCTGCGCGAAAAGATGAACATCCCGGTGTTTCACGACGACCAGCATGGCACAGCGATCATCGTGGCAGCCGCGATCCTGAACGGGCTGGAACTCGCCGGCAAGGATATCGGCGACGTGAAGATCGTCACGTCCGGCGCCGGTGCAGCGGCGCTTGCCTGTCTGCATCTTCTCGTTTCGCTCGGAGCGAAGAAGGAAAACATCTGGGTTCATGACATAGAAGGCCTGGTCTACGACGGCCGCAACACGCTCATGGACGAGTGGAAGGAAATCTACGCCCAGAAATCCGACAAGCGCATTCTGGCCGACAGCATTCACGATGCCGATGTCTTCCTCGGATTATCTGCCGCCGGGGTCCTCAAGCCGGACCTGCTTGCCCGCATGGCGCCGAAGCCGCTTATCATGGCGCTTGCGAACCCGACGCCGGAAATCATGCCGGAACTCGCCCGCGCCGCCCGTCCGGATGCCATGATCTGCACCGGTCGTTCGGATTTTCCGAATCAGGTGAATAACGTCCTTTGCTTCCCCTATATCTTCCGCGGCGCGCTGGACTGCGGCGCCCGGACGATCAATGAGGAAATGAAGATGGCGGCGGTCAAGGCGATCGCGGCACTTGCCCGCGAGGAGGTCTCCGACGTTGCCGCTCGCGCATATTCCGGCGAAACGCCCGTCTTCGGCGCCGACTACCTCATCCCCTCGCCCTTCGATCCCCGGCTCATCCTGCGCATCGCACCGGCCGTCGCAAAAGCCGCAGCGGAAACCGGCGTAGCCTCCCGCCCGATCCAGGACTTCGACGCCTATCTCGATCAGCTCAACCGCTTCGTCTGGCGCTCTGGCTTTGTCATGAAGCCGATTTTCGCCGCCGCCAAGACCGCCGAGAAAAAGCGCGTAATATTTGCGGAGGGCGAAGATGAACGCGTGCTTCGCGCCGCGCAGGTATTGTTGGAGGAAAAGACCGCCACGCCCATCCTCATCGGCCGTCCGTCGGTCATCGAGGCGCGCCTTCAGCGCTTTGGCATTCGTATTCGGCCTGAGGTCGATTTCGCAGTCGTCAATCCGGAAGACGATCCTCGATACCGCGAATATGTCGATGATTATTTCGCTCTGGTAGGGCGCAGGGGCATCAATCCGGAGACTGCGCGCACCATCGTGCGCACCAACAACACAGTAATCGGGGCGCTTGCCGTCAAGCGCGGCGAGGCTGACGCACTGATTTGCGGCGTGGAAGGCGGTTATGATCGGCATCTGCGCGACGTCGAGCAGATTATCGGAAAAAGGGAGGGTGTCTGCGCCTTCTCGGGCCTGAGCCTCCTGATCTCTCAACGGGGCGCGATTTTCTTCACGGATACATTCGTGAACTACAATCCTTCCGCACAGGAAATCGCCGAAATCACCATTCTCGCCTCCCAGGAAGTCCAGCGGTTCGGCATCGTCCCCAAAGCGGCGCTGATCTGCCATTCGAATTTCGGTTCGCGCGATTCCGAAAGCGCACAGAAGATGCGCGCGGCCCTCAGCCTGGTGCGCAAACGGGCTCCTCGACTGGAAGTCGACGGTGAGATGCAGGGCGGCTCCGCGCTTTCGGAGGACCTGCGCAAGCGCGCCATGCCGGACAGCTCGCTGACCGGAGAGGCCAATCTTCTGATCTTCCCGAACCTGGACGCGGCCAATATCTCGCTGGGCATCGTTCGCAATCTCACCGATGCACTTCATGTGGGGCCGATCCTGCTGGGTACGGCGCTGCCTGCACATATCCTCTCGCCCTCGGTGACATCGCGCGGCGTTGTGAATATGGCAGCCTTGGCGGTTGTCGAGGCCTCTCAACCAGATTTCGCCCTGCAGTCGTAAGCCTGTGGGCGCATAATCCGTACTGGCTCCGCAGATTGCGAGAGCGTGCTTATGATATTGTCAACTGGCCTGTCTCATGATGCGGTTTACCGATTCTAGAGATTGCCGGACATCAACTTATGCGTATTCGCAACCTGCTGATCGCTCCAATTCTGCTTGCACCCGACATGGCTTCCGCGCGGGATATAGGCACCTGCGCGGCGCTTTACCGGCAACTCAACAATGCTCCGCAAATCATCGGCAACACCGCCGAGATGCGGCGCTATTCGCAACATCTCAGCGAGATCAACGGCGACATTCGTCGGCATCGAATCGAGATGCGCCGCAGCGGCTGCGGCGGCAGCATCGTCGTCTTCGGCGGCAGCGCGAATGGCGGCGCCTGCGACGAGATGCGCGATGCGCTTGGCGCGATGGAGCGTGAGCGCGATGCGTTGACGGCGGATCGGGAGAATGCACGCCAGCTCTGGCGCTCGTCGGATGAACGCAATGCCATTCTTGCGTCGATCCAATCGAACGGCTGCCTCCCTTCCGATGTCGAAGAGGAGCGGAAAGAGCGGCTGAAGGTTCAGGGGATCGAATTGCCGAAACCGGAGCCCTATTCCGGAGTGACCGACCTGCGGACAAAAGATCCGAAGGAAACGAAGGCGGCAAACCTGCCGCCGCCTCCGCCGTTGGAGCGCACCTACGATCCGAACAAGAAGGTTCGCATAGTGGGCCCCCAGTTTCTGCCGGATACAAGCATTGATCTTGCCAATCCGAAGTCTACCGGCCCACAACCCCAGCAGTGATCAAGCTCGGCCCCATTTGTCGTTGAATACCAGGTCCTCGAGCAAGAGCCGCTGGCGCCAGCCCTTTACCGCCAGCTCCGGTTCTCGATAAAGGCGGTCGACATAGCCGACGCAAAGCCAGGCAACGATTTGGATTCCCTCAGGGATACCAAGCAGTGCGCGCAGGTCCGCCTCGTGGAAAATGCTGACCCAGCCCACACCGACACCCTCGGCCCGTGCCGCCAGCCAAAGGTTTTGCACCGCGCAGACGGCCGAGAATACGTCCATGCGCGGATCATGTGTGCGACCGATGACAACGGGGCCGGCCCGCTCGGGATCGCAGGTGACGCAAATGCTGAGCGGCGCCTTGCGGATGCCCTCCAGCTTCAGGTTTTGGTAGACCTTGCGTCGTTCTTGCGGAAACATCTCCGCCGCTTCCTCATTGGCCCGCGAGAAGGCCTGCCAGGCGGCTTCACGGACCTCCGGGTCACGCACCAGGATAAAATTCCACGGCTGCATGAAACCGACCGACGGCGCAGCATGCGCCGCCCCAAGTAGCCGCCCAACGAGATCGTCCGGAAGCGGCTCGGGTAAAAACTGATCGCGCACATCACGGCGCGTCTCTATCGCTCGGTAGACCGCAGCACGGTCACGTTCCGGGAATTCTTCTGCAGGCATCAAGGCATCGGCAAAAAGATCAGGTCGCATCGTTAATCCCCAACAATGCTGACACCCTGCGTAATAAAGCAGGGCACCAAAAAAACCTTGCCGCCGTCCACGCGGGTCGGTCTATCTCGACAGGCCGGTCTTCTGACTTGGCTTCATCCGCTCGCCGCAGCCTTCCCGGAAATCCCAGTGGCATCTACTTTGCGGCAAGCGTCCGCCTCACAGCGTTGGGCACGTTCCGGTCTTTCACCGGATTCCCGATTCTCCTGCCAGCGGCAGGCACCTGACGTCGCGGTTATGCATGAGCGGCCTCACGCATTCAAGCCCCTCATGCGACAGGGAAGTAGCGCACATAGGCGAACTCGTTTCCATCCGGCGACCAGTTGGGCGAATTCATTGTGCCTTGCCCGCCAAACAACTCGAACAAGGTCTCCACATGACCGCCATCCATGTCCATCAGCCGCACGCGGACGTTTTGGTCGCGCGGATGATCGAATACCGTCGCGTCGTAGGAGATGAAAACGATCTTGTCTCCTTTTGGTGACGGATGAGGAAACCAGTCGCCGTAATTGCTGTCGGTGATACGTTCCGCTGCGCCTCCCGACGCAGGTACGCGCCAGATCTGCATGAGGCCGGTACGGCTGGAGTTGAAATAGATCCATTCGCCGTCGGGAGAATAGTCGGGCCCGTCGTTCCGCCCCTCTCCGAAAGTCAACCGTGTTTCTTCGCCGCCTTCCCTATCGATCGTATAGATATCGAAGAGATCGTCGCGGATGCCGCAATAGGCGAATTTTCGGCCATCCGGCGACCACCCATGCCAGTAGGAGGGCAGTTTCTCCGTCACCAGCCGGGGATCACCACCCTCCGCCGGTAGCACATAGATTGCCGACTTGCCGAACTCTACCTTGTCCGAAATGGCGATCAGCGAGCCGTCCGGCGAAATGCCGTGATCGTTGTTGCACCCGCGCGCAAAACCCGTATCGATTAGGGTGGGTCGGCTATCACCCTTCGGTGACAGCCGATAAATCAGCCCGTCACTGTTGAGCATCAGATAGTCACCACGCGGCGACCAGTTCGGCGCTTCGAACGAGGCGTCAGTCTGCCAGACAACCCGGTTTTGCCGGGTGCGAATATTGTAGATCTCGACAGAACTCCGCAGCGCCATGCCGTCACCGGTCCCGGAACCGGTTGGTGATCGGATAGCGCCGGTCTCTGCCGAAGTTCTTTTTGGTGATCTTTACACCGGGGGCGGATTGCCTCCGCTTGTATTCGGCAAGATAAAGCAGGTGCTCAATTCGGTGGACGGTCACCAGATCGTGACCCCGGGCTACAATCTCCTCCGTTCCCATTTCCAGCTCGACCAGGCATTCGAGGATATCGTCGAGTACCGGATAGGGCGGCAGCGAATCCTGGTCGGTCTGGTTGGGACGCAATTCCGCAGACGGCGCCTTGGCAAGGATGTTCTTCGGGATGACCTCGCCGCCGGATCCCAACGCGCCGGGCGGCAGATGCTCGTTGCGCCATGCGGACAACCCGTAGACCTGCATCTTGTAAAGATCCTTGATCGGATTGAAGCCGCCGTTCATGTCGCCATAAAGCGTCGCATAACCTACCGACATTTCCGATTTGTTGCCGGTCGTCACCACCATGGAACCGAACTTGTTGGAGATCGCCATCAGGATCGTCCCGCGCGCACGGCTCTGCAGATTCTCCTCCGTGATGCCCTCGTCCGTTCCCTCGAATAATTCCGACAATGCCGATGAAAATCCGTCGACCGGCTCGGCAATCGCCACGATGTCGTAGCGGCAGCCAAGAGCCTTGGCACAATCGGCCGCGTCCTTGAGCGACTCTTCTGACGTGTAGCGATAGGGCAGCATCACCGTGCGCACCCGTTCCTCTCCCAGGGCATCCACGGCAATGGCCGCGCAGAGCGCCGAGTCGATACCGCCTGAAAGCCCGAGAACCACCGATTTGAAGCCGTTCTTGTTGACATAGTCGCGGAAGCCCAGCAGGCACGCGCGGTAATCCGCTTCCTCCTTTTCGGGAATGCGCGCCATCGGGCCGCGCGTACAACGCCAGCTGTCGTTGGCCCTCTTCCATTCGGTCACGGTGATTGCCGGTTCAAACTGGCTCATCTGGAAGGCGAGTGTCTTGTCGGCGTTGAAAGCAAAACTTGCGCCGTCGAAGACAAGCTCGTCCTGTCCCCCGATCTGGTTGGCGAACAGCAGCGGCAGACCGCTTTCGATCACCTGACGCAGGGCGACCTGATGGCGGATATCCACTTTGCCCCGATAATAAGGGGAACCGTTCGGCACGAGCAGGATATCCGCTCCGCTTTCCGCCAGCGTCTCGCAGACGCCCATGTCGTTCCAGATCTCCTCGCATATCGGAATGCCGATCCTGACGCCCCGGAAGTTGTAAGGCCCCGAGATCGACCCTTCCGTGAAAACGCGTTTTTCATCGAACTCGCCATAGTTCGGCAGATCGACCTTGTCCCGTATCGCAACGATCTTGCCACCGTCCAGCAAGGCAACCGAGTTGTGCCGGCCCGCCTCCCCCTGTCGCGGAAAGCCGATGACGACGCCGGGACCACCATCGGCAGTATCGGCTGCCAGCTGTTCGACAGCCTTCTGGCAGGCAGCCAGGAAAGCCGGTTTGAGGACGAGATCTTCTGGCGGGTATCCGGAGATAAAAAGCTCGGTGAAGAGAACAAGGTCTGCCTCTTCGCCGGCGGCGTCCCTGCGCGCTTCCCGCGCCAGGGCCAGGTTGCCGGCTATATCGCCGACAGTTGGGTTGAGCTGAGCGACGGCGATACGGAGTGTCTGGCTGATATCCTGTGTCATGCCTCACGATTTAGCGCCCGCCGATGACGCCGGCAACATCGCTCGGGGGAATTTTTTGCGACGTTTCAAGCGGATGAGCGGACACCAGAGTAATCGCTGCAGGCATTCCATAGGCAGAACCCAAAGGGTACCTTCGGATCTGCCTAGAAAGGCGCTTTGCATTGGCCGGCTTGATCGTTGGCGCCATGATGGGCATTTTGTTGGAAGCAAGACTCGGAGGAAGTCGCAATGAAGGCCCTGCTGCTGATCGACATCCAGAACGGCTTCTGCCCTGGTGGCAACCTGCCCGTGCCGCACGGAGACGACGTGGTGCCGATCGCCAATCGGCTGATCGAGGACGGTGGATACGACGTCATTGTCGCGTCTCAGGACTGGCACCCGAAAAATCACGGGAGCTTCGCTTCACAGCATCCAGGTAAAAAGCCTTTCGAGATGGGAAAGCTTTCCGGCAAGCTGCAGGTGATGTGGCCCGATCACTGCGTGCAGGAAACACCCGACGCCGAATTCCATCCGGACTTCAACATCGCAGCCGTGGACTATATTCAGCAGAAGGGCGAAAACCCCGCTGTCGACAGCTATTCCGCCTTCCGCGACAACGATCAGGCGGCATTGACGGGCCTCGCAGGATATCTGAAGGCGCAGCAGGTGACGGAACTCGATATCTGCGGCCTCGCCACCGACTATTGCGTCAGATATTCGGTGCTCGATGCGGTCGAGATGCTGCCGGATGTAAAGGTGCGGTTCATAGAAGATGCCAGCCGCGGGATCGATCCGGAAGGAGTCGTGGCTGCGATAGCCGAGATGAAAGCCAACGGCGTCGACATCATCTCGAGCAAGGACGTGCTAGCTGATTGATCGGCGGGAACGGCTGCAGCCAATGACAGTCAGCGAAATCGATCGTTCCATCAGCCATATTCAATTGCGTTGAATTCGGCACGGCCCTAAAGCGTCCCAAAGGACTTTTTCATGAAGCGCGAAGACATCATCGATGGCCTGAAGGGCGGAGCTATCATTGCGATTTCCTCCGCGCCCTTTGCGATCCTGTTCGGTGCCGTGGCTGTCGACAATGGCTTGTCGGTGCTCGATGCGGCCATCATGAGCGCCACCGTCTACGCGGGGGCAAGCCAGTTGGTCGGCATCGAACTCTTCGACCACCATGTCGCCCCTTGGCTGATCGTGCTCTCGGTCTTCGCGGTTAACTTCAGGCATATCCTTTATTCGGCAGCGCTGACGCGCTTCATCACCCACTTCTCGCCGGTCCAGAAATTCTTCGCCTTTTTCCTGCTGACGGACCCGCAATTTGCTGAGTCGGTGAAGCGCGGTGAGGACGGCCGGGGTGTCAGCTTTGAATGGTATCTCGGTTTCGGGCTGTCGATCTATTTTCCCTGGCTATTCTTCAGCACCGTCGGAGCCTGGTTCGGAAGCATGATGGGCGACCCGCGGACATTGGCGATCGACGTGCTGTTGCCGACATATTTCATGGGATTGGTGCTCGGTTTCCGCAGGCGCTCAGGTTTCTATCCTGTAGTGCTTGCCAGCACGCTCGGTTCCATCGCCGCCTATCACTTTGTCGGTTCCCCATGGCATGTCAGCATCGGCGCAGCCGTCGGGGTCGCGGTGGCGGCATTGCTGCCGCTGCCGGCGAGCGAACCGGAGCCTATGGCAGAGAAGGCGGAGGCCTGACATGAGCGAGGTTCTCAACCCGGAAATGCTCCTGCTGATCTTCGCCGCGGCAGTTGCGACCTTTCTCACGCGTGTCGGCGGTTATGTCCTGATCACGCGGATGAAGACCATCCCTCCCCGGATGGAACAGGCGCTGAATGCCGTGCCAGCAGCTGTCCTGACCACACTGGTCGCACCCGCCTTCTTCAATGGCGGATGGGATGTGAAGATCGCCATGTCGGTGGCGCTTCTCGTCAGCTTGCGTTATCCGGGTCTGATCATGCTCGCCGCCGGCTGGGCGGCGGCAATGGCGAGCCGCCACCTGCTCGGCTTCTGATCGTTCCTCGGCTCACGCCAGCGGCTCGGTGGCCTCCACCAACCAATCCCTGACCGCCTGATTATCGACGAGCGGCATGAGTTTTTCCCGCACGTCTGCATGATAGCGGTTAAGCCATTCGAGCTCTTCCGAGGTCATCAGCGCCGGCAAGACGAGCCGGCGGTCGATCGGGCACCATGTCAAGGTCTCGAAGGCGAGCATCGGCTGATCGCCGCCGTCGATCTCTTCCGCAGCTTTCACGTAGATCAGATTTTCGATGCGGATGCCGAAGGAGCCGGGGCGATAGTAACCCGGTTCGTTGGAAAGAATCATGCCCGGCAATAGCTCCTGTGTCGCCAGCCGTGAGATGCGTTGCGGCCCCTCGTGGACCGAAAGATAGGAGCCGACGCCGTGGCCCGTTCCATGGGCGTAGTCGCCTCCCGCCCTCCAGAGCGCAATGCGGGCGAGCGGATCGAGATCGCAGCCCCGCGTCCCCTTCGGAAAACGCGCCGCACTGATGGCGATCATGCCTTTCAGCACCAGTGTGAAGAAGCGCTTCCGGTCTTCCGGTACGGCTCCAACAGCGACAGTGCGGGTGATGTCGGTCGTACCGTTGATATATTGGGCACCGGAATCGATCAGGAAAAGTTCGCCAGCCTCAAGTTTGCGGTCCGTCTCGGTCGTCACCCGGTAGTGGATGACAGCACCGTGCTCGCCGGCCCCGGAGATTGTGTCAAAGGAAATATCCTTCAACGGGTTCTGCATGTTCTGGCCCACGCGAGTACGGGCCGCCTCCAGCGCCTTCACCGCATCGATCTCGGTAATGGAACCGGGCGGCTGCGCATCCAGCCAATGGAGAAATTCCACCATCGCCGCACCATCCTGCAGATGGGCCTGAGCCGAGCCATCCAGCTCGGCCCTGTTCTTGCAGGCCCGGGGCAGTTTTGCGGGATCGGAAGCCTCCACCACCTCGCCGCCGACAGCGGCAATAGCCTTCGTCAGCGCCAGCGGCGTCAGCTCGGAATCGATCAGGATCTTTCCGCCATCCTTCGCAAAAGCCGACAGTCGGGCGAGAAATTCGGACGGCGGGCGCTGAACGGAAAGCTGCGCGAGATAGGCTGAGACCTCGATACCGGTCTTCATTGGATCCAGAAAGATTTCAGCCTTGCCTTCGGCCGGAATGATGGCGCGGCTCAAAGGATGCGGCGTATGCGGAACATCGTCGCCGCGGATATTGAATATCCATGCGACGGACGACGGGTCGGTTATGAGGACCGCCGCTGCGTTCTTCTCTTTCACCTGCCTGGCGATCTCCGCGATTTTTTCGCCCGCAAGCAGGCCCGCATGCTCCTGCTTCTGGATCGAAACAGGGCCGAGCGGTTCGGACGGACGATCATTCCAGATAGCATCGAGCGGATTGCCATCCAGAAGCACCAGCGCGCCATCTATCTGCCCGAGCGCCTTTTCCAGCCGCCGCGCTTCGGCACCCGCATGAAGCCACGGATCGATACCTAACCGGAATCCTCTGGGCGCATGGCGCGGCAGCCAGATATGCGGCGGTTCGTTGACGAGGTCGCCGCCGGTGAAGACCGTACCGTCCACCTGCTCGGCAAGCTGCGTCACGTAACGTCCATCAACGAAAACCACGGCTTCACCCTGCGTGATGAGTGCAATGCCAGCCGAACCGGTAAAGCCGGTAAGCCAGGCAAGCCGTTCGGCTGACGCGGGCACGTATTCGCCCTGATATTCGTCGGCACGCGGCACGAGAAACCCATCGATGCCAAGTTCGGCCAGCCTCGCCCTCAACGCGATGACACGCTCACGGCCGAATTGCGGGGACGACTTTACTTCGAAAGACTGAAACATGGGTGCAAATTTCCGGCTGCTTGATTCCGACAACACCATGCCATGTTAGACGATTTTTGGCGGGGTGTGCCAGCCAGTCCGAAGATGGATGACGGAACACATCTAGCGTCAAATTAACGCGAGGTTCATGTCGTCCTATGCGCTGGACGCATATCACCCATGATGGAAGCCCTCTCCTTGTGCAGTGCAAAATAACCTATATCTCAATCACCGAACGGGCGCCAAACAAGGCCCGCTCCAAAAGGATTACTCCGATGGCCAATTCTTTCTTCCGCAGTGCTTTCAACCGCGTGGTAGAAGCTCGTGAACGTCAGGTTGCCCGCTACGTCAACGGCGCCTTGCTGAACCTCGACGACGAAACGCTGAAGGGTCTGGGCACCAGCCGCGAAGAACTGCGCCGCAAAGGCGCCACCAGCTACGTATTCTGATTTTCTGGCCGGCGCGATGATCCTCCCTCACTCGCCCCGGCTTTCGGAATACGAGACCCGCTTGAGCAGCTCCTCCTCCCAGCTCGCGGGTACGATCAGCACTACAAGCTGATCCAAGGCGGCACCACAAGTGCCGCCTTTTTTCTATGGAGGCGCCTCAGCCATGCGGTAAATTCAATGCTGCAATGCGGAATGTTTCAGCCGTGCTGGAGATGGATTGTCACCCAGCCGTTCCGCCAGATCGTCCGGACATGACGGAGCCGCACGCCGTTATAGGCGGCCAGCACCTTCCACCGCTGCCCTGCCAGAATGCCGGACAAAATGACGGAGCCTCCAAGGGCCAGATGCGCGGCCAGTTGCGGCGCCATCTTCATGAGCGGACGCGCCAGAATGTTGGCGATAATCAGGTCGAATGGTCCCTCTTGAAGGAAAGCGGGTGAATGGAATCCGGACGCCGTCTCTAATCGGATGCCGGTGGCGATCCCGTTGCGGCGCACGTTCTCCTTGGCGATGCGGACCGCGACCGGATCAATGTCCGTGGCAAGAACAGGAATGTTCTTCAACTTGCGCACCGCAATCGCCAGCACGCCGCTTCCCGATCCGAGATCGAGCGCGTTGCGGACCTTACGAGCCCGCATGACATCCTCGATAACTTCAAGGCAGCCGGCCGTGGTGCCGTGATGGCCGGTCCCGAAGGCCTGGCCGGCATCGATCTCGATCGCGATATCATTGGGCTTGACCTTGTCGCGGTCATGCGAGCCATGAACGAGAAAGCGCCCTGCCCTGACCGGTTTCAGGCCTTCCAGTGATTTGGCAATCCAATCGATATCAGGAATGACCTCGCGCGTGATTACCGCATCGGGAAAGGCCTGGCCAATACCTGCAGCCATACGGTCACGCACCGCTTCCTCTTCATCCGCCATCATGTAGACAGAGGCTTCCCAGATATCCTTCTTTTCGTCGACCTCGGTGGTCGCTATGGCAAGATCTTCCTCGCCGAAGACTTCCGAGAGGATATCGAGGATCTGTGCTGCGCCCTTCTCGGTGGACGTGACGTAAAGGCGGATTTCGCTCAAGGAGATATCTCTCAGCTAATGATCAATGGCCGAGAGGATTGCCACAGAAGCATGGGGGGCTTCAACAGCGAAGGCGTCACCCTTTGATCAGATTCTCAAGCTTCTTGACGGCAACGTCAGGATTTTCGCCGTAAGCGATGGTGCCAGCAAAGCGTCCGCCGTTATCCAGCAGGAAAACGGAAGCGGTATGATCCATGGTGTAGTCGCCCTTCGGATCCTTTTCGTCGACCGGGACCTTCTTCGCATAGACCTTGAAGCCCTTGATCATCTCGTTGACTTTTTCGGGAGGCCCCGAAATGCCTTTCACCCGATCGGTGACGTTCGAGATATACTGGCCGAGCAATTCTGGCGTATCGCGCTCCGGATCGACGCTGACGAAGAAACCGTTGAGCTTTGTTCCGTCAGGATCGACCTGCCGTAGCCAGCCGTTCAGTTCGAAAAGTGTTGTGGGGCAGACCTCCGGGCAATGCGTGAACCCGAAGAAGAGCGCCGTCGGCTTTTCCTGAAAGGCTTTTTCGGTGACCGGCTGCCCGTCCTGGGCGACAAGCTGGAACGGAACCCCGAAGGGGCCTTCCGCAAGCTCCTGTCTCGACTTGCTCATTTCCACCGTCAGCCAGACAAGGACGCCCGCGAGTGCCACGACAGCGACCCAGAGGATGGTGCGAAAGGTCTTCATTGGAATTCTCTCAGTTCGCGCCTGCTAGTCAGGCTGCAGTTCCTGAAGAGATAGATGGGAAGTCGGTCTCGCGCAATTCAACACGCCGTCGTCGCGCTAATTTGTCCCACGGGCGCAATGCTTCGCTCAAAAGCACCAGGAGAGGCCACCCTCGTCGAGCACCAGCATGATGGAAGAGCCAAACCGCAACCAGCCATAGAAAGCCATTCCTCCCAGGCCGAGGAAAAATAGGCTCGCGATGGCGATTATCGGCACGCGATGAGCGTTGGTGGCATCCGGGTTCATGGCCTCATTCTAGGGCTATACATGATTTTTCGAAAGCCCTTTGCCGACTAAGATTAGCAGAGACTTAATATCTTTTTGAGAGCTTGAGGCTGCGAAACGGCTCGGAGAGTCGGCCCGAAGCGAGAAGCCGCGCCGGCAGCCTCTCGCTGCCCTGTGACACTCCGACCACCAAGACATGACGTCGCGCAATCGGTTCGCCTGCCCCATCGTAGTGAAAATCCGCCGATCTTATCCGGCGCAAAAGGAATTCAAGCTGCATGACGAATGGTCGTTCTAGCAAGACGCTTTCCGTGAACCAACGTCTCTGGACACTGGCCGGAGCTGCCTTCGCCGGTATCGGCGCCATGCTTGTCGTCGGATGGTACGAAGGCCATCAGGTTGAACTGGCCCTCGAACGGGCAACGCACATTCACAACCAGGTAGATTCCGTCAACCAGATGCGGATCGCCAATTCGCAGCTCATACTCGTTGCGATGGATACCATCGTGGATCGCGAAGAAAAGCGCGTGGCTCCCGAGCGCTTGAAAGCGATTGCATCCTCCATCCGGCAGATGAACCTCGGCGTGAGCGATATGAACGCGCTTGCTGCCGAGATCGGCACACCAGCACTCGTATCCACCTTCGAAGCTGATCTCGCCGCGGTCTCCAAAGCGATCCAGAGCGATCTCAAGACGATGGTCGAAACCGGGGCGCCCAACGAAGATTACGCGAAGATCGACGATACGATCGACGGCGCCGGCGAGCGGCTCGACATAGCGCTGCGAACCCTTGCGGAAAAGGGCAGCACGATCGTCAAGGAACGGGTCGCGGAAGCCAATTCCGTGTCCGGCCGGGCGCTTTACGTTCAGATCGGCTGCGGACTTGTCGCCCTCTTCATCATGGCAATTCTCCAGATCGTCCACGGAGGTGCGATCCGTCGAGGCATCTCCGGTGTGCGGGCCAGCATGCAGCGGATTGTCAACGGTGACTATGCGACACCGGTCGAGGGTGCAGAACGCGGCGACGAGATTGGTGAGATGGCGCGCGCAACGGATATTTTCCGTTTGTCCGCGATCGAGAAACGCCAACTTGAAGCAGACAGCGAAAAGCAACGGCAGCTCAGCGATCAGGAACGCCTTGCCCGCGAAACAGATCAGCGAGCCGCAGCCGAAGCAATCCGCGATGCCGTGCAATCGCTCGGCAAGGCACTTAACCTGCTCGCCGATGGCAATCTCTCCGTCACCATCGATCACTCCTTCCGCGGCGACCTGGAGCGCCTGCGCGAGGATTTCAACCGGGTCGTCGAACGCCTGCGCCGCACAATGAGCGAAGTCGCCTCCAACGCCGGCTCCATCGGTGCCAGCGCGAATCAGATGCGCTCGGCCAGCGACGACCTCGCCAAGCGGACGGAGCAGCAGGCCGCGTCGCTCGAAGAAACCTCGGCGGCGCTCGAACAAATCACCGCAACCGTCCGCAGCGCTACCCACCGCGCCGAAGAGGCAAGCGAAATGGTGAGCCACACCAAGGCTTATACGGAACGCTCGGCAACGGTCGTCCGCGACGCAACGGCTGCCATGGGACGGATTGAGGACGCAACCGCCGAGATCGGCAAGATCATCAACGTCGTCGACGAAATTGCCTTTCAGACGAACCTCCTGGCGCTGAATGCGGGTGTGGAAGCAGCCCGCGCGGGCGAAGCGGGCAAGGGTTTTGCCGTGGTGGCTCAGGAAGTGCGCGAGCTGGCCGGACGCGCGGCCGGTGCCGCTAAAGACATCAAAGCGCTCGTCACCCGTTCGAACCAGGAGGTGAAGACCGGGGTGGATCTCGTCAAAGCGACCGGCGAGGCCCTGACCCGTATCGGCGAGGATGTTTTGAAAATCGATGGTCACGTTCACGCGATTTTCACTTCTGCGCGCGAACAATCAACCGGACTGACAGAGATCAACAGCGCAATCGGCCAGATGGACCAGGCAACCCAGCAAAACGCAGCGATGGTGGAGCAGAGCACTGCCGCAACCCACTCGTTGGCGAGCGACGCGGAAAACCTGAACAGGCTGATGAGTCAGTTTCAAATTCGTGGCGCCGGCGGTCCGCGCGCCGTCGATACGGCGGGCACCTCGACGCCGCCCGGCAAACCATCCCCCGCATTGAACTTGATGAACAAGCTCGCGGGAGCCTTCGACAACAACCCGACCTCCGCCAAGCCGAAGGCCGTGGGTTCCTCAAATCAATGGGAAGAGTTCTGACATGACGAATGCCATCAAGCAGTCCGGCGCCTACCTTGAAATCGTCTCCTTCCATCTTGGAGACCAGGAATTCTGCATCGACATCATGGCCATCCGCGAAATCCGCGGCTGGGCGCCGGTCACTCCCATGCCGCATACGCCCCCCTACGTTCTGGGTCTGATCAATCTGCGCGGTGCCGTGATCCCGGTTATCGACATGGCCTGCCGTCTCGGCATGAAGATGACGGAACCTTCCGAACGTTCGGCGATCATCGTCACGGACATTGCTGGCAAACTGGTGGGCCTGCTGGTTGAACAGGTTTCCGACATGATGACGATTCGCGGAGAGGACCTGCAGCCCGCCCCCGAGATCATCCCGGAGGCCCAGCGCGCCTTCTGCCGCGGCATCGTGGCCCTCGAAAAGACCATGGTCTGCTTCCTCAACCTCGACACGGTCATCGCCGACGAATTGTCCCGCGAAGCCGCCTGATTTTTGCACTGCGAAAGACAACGAACAACTTCCGCCACACGGCAGCGTGGCGGAAGATTAATTTGTTGTAATCATTAAATATTTTTAAGAATAGTATTCGGAACCACTTCTTCGCACTGCGAGTTCTCCGACCGCAAACGCCCAACCGAACCGCTTCAAAACTCTTCGGCTGGTTACGAAGATAGGAGAATGATCATGAAAAAGGCCTTTGCTCTCGCAATTCTGATGTCTACCGCCGCCATCGGCAGTACTTATGCCCGTGACATGGGCAGCGCTGTAAGACCCGCAACCGATTTTTCCATCGTCTATACCGATCCGGAAATCGACAACAGCGCCAATCGTCTCGATATCCCTGATAGTATCGTCCATCCCACCCCGGCAATGATCCGTCAGGCTCAGGCCAAACTTGATCGAGATTCAGCTCTCCGCGCCGGCCTTCTGCAGAAGAATGTCGAGCTGAACAACGTCGTAGGGATCGATACCGCTGCGGACGGAAGCCGGATCGTCTACATCCGCTGATCCGCCATCCATACCATCGGAAACCGGGTCCGCTCGCGGGCCCGGTTTTTTTCGTGCGCTCGGTCAGATTGACTCATGTCGCGCCCCATGACTGTATCTGGCAGGGTGTTGCGGCAGGAGCTGCTGCCATCCGCGCTTTGGGAGGAGCGGTGTGAGCGATGTAGCAGACGTCATCGTCGTCGGCGCGGGTTTGGCTGGCCTGGTGGCTGCCACGGAACTATCCGATGCCGGTCGCTCCGTTATTATCGTCGAGCAAGAGCCGGAGCAGAACCTCGGCGGCCAGGCTTTCTGGTCGCTCGGCGGCCTCTTCCTCGTTGATTCACCCGAGCAGAGACGCATGGGCATCAAGGATTCCTTCAGCCTTGCCTGGCAGGACTGGCTTGGAACGGCCGGGTTTGACCGAGACGACGATTTCTGGCCTTGCGCCTGGGCAGAAGCTTACGTGGGCTTCGCAGCGGGCGAGAAGCGTTCCTGGCTGCGACAGATGGGACATCGCCTCTTCCCTGTCGTCGGCTGGGCCGAACGCGGCGGCGGACCGGCGACAGGGCACGGCAATTCGGTGCCCCGTTTCCACATCACATGGGGAACAGGTCCCGGCGTGGTAGAACCCTTTGAGCGCCGAGCGCGCGAAGCCGAGCAAGCCGGGAAAATCCGCTTCCTGTGGCGTCATCGCGTAGATCAACTCATCACCGCGGGTCATGCGGTGGTCGGTGTTGCTGGTACCATTCTGGAAGCCAGCTCCGCCGCCCGCGGCGCAGAAACATCAAAAACGCCAGTCGGCGACTTCGAAATTCGAGCGCCCGTGGTGATCGTTGCTTCCGGCGGCATCGGCGGCAATCAGGACCTCGTGCGGCAGATGTGGCCGGAAAGGTTGGGCAAGCCGCCCGCCTTCATGGTCTCGGGCGTGCCGAAACACGTCGACGGACGGATGATCGGCATCACCGAATCTGCCGGCGGCCGTGTGATCAACCGCGACCGCATGTGGCACTACACGGAAGGCCTTCGGAATTGGAATCCGGTCTGGCAGGATCACGGTATCCGCATTCTCCCCGGTCCGTCTTCGATGTGGTTCGATGCCACCGGTCGTCGTCTGCCGGCACCGTTTTTCCCTGGCTACGACACGCTCGGCACGCTGCAGCATATCTTGAGTACGGGCTACGATTACAGCTGGTTCGTCCTGAACCAGAGCATCATCCGCAAGGAGTTTGCGCTTTCCGGCTCAGAGCAGAATCCCGATCTGACCGGCCGCGACTGGAGGCTGACGGCGCGCCGTGCGGTCGGCAGGCGGGCGACCGGACCGATGGAAGCCTTCAAGGAACGCGGAGAAGACTTTATCGTCGCAGAGACCCTTGCCGAACTGGTCGACGGCATGAACCGGCTGACCGGTAACGATCTCCTGAAACCGGAGGATCTGGAGCGCGAAATCCTGGCGCGGGACAGGCAGATCGACAATCCCTTCTGCAAGGATGCGCAGATCATGGGCATACACAACGCCCGGCGCTCTCTCGGCGACAGGCTGGTACGCACCGCCAAACCGCACAGGATTCTCGATCCCGCCCACGGGCCGCTGATCGCGGTAAAACTCAATATTCTGACCCGCAAGACTTTGGGAGGACTTGAAACCGATCTCTCGGCCCGCGTTCTCGGACAGGACGGCCAGCCGATTTCCGGCCTCTATGCGGTGGGAGAAGCGGCTGGGTTCGGCGGCGGAGGTCTGCACGGTTACCGCTCGCTCGAGGGTACCTTTCTCGGAGGCTGTCTGTTCTCCGGCCGAACGGCAGGACAAGCCGCGGCGGCAACAGTCGCGTAAGATCTCACGGCTTCGGCTTGCCGTTCTTCCAGACAACCTGCTGGCCATAGAGCGGCACGGTCGAGATCGCCATTTTGGCCGATCCTTCCACGACCTGCCGCGAATGGGCAAGATAGACCAGCGTATCGTTCGCCTGGTCATAGATGCGCTTGACGAGGAGGTCCTTCCAGATCAACGAGCGGCCCTCGCGGAACACTTCCTCGCCCCCTCGGGACAGGTCGATTTCGCCGATCTCGATCGGGCCTGTCTGGCGGCAGGCGATGGAACTGTTCGAGGGGTCCTCGAACCAGTTGCCCTTTTTGAGGCGGTCGATAATGCTCCGGTCGAAATAGGTGACGTGGCAGGTCACGCCCTTGATTTCCGGATCGGCAATCGCCTCGACGATAATGTCGTTGCCGATCCAGTCGACCCCTACCTTGCCGATAACTTCGGCAGACGTGGGTGCCGCAAGGGCGCAGAACGAAAGCGCGGCGGCAGATACGAGGCAGGCCAGTCGGTTCATGGGTGCGGGCTCCGGTAAACGATCCGTGATCTGAGATAAGAAGCGCCGGAGCAGAAACAAGCAGGCCCCTCGCAGTAGGGGTCTATTTCAGCCTGCAGGTGCAGGGATCATAACCGCCGGAAAAGAGCCTCCCGACCTTCATTCCGATCATCGCGGGTATGTCGCGCACGTGCGAGACCTGAAGCGAACGGGCGATGGCGATCGCCGCCTGACCGCAAATTGCGGCATCCTCTGCCGCATTATGATGGGCAAACCGTAATCCCAGATGTCCGGCAAGGACATTGAGTTTGTGCGAACCGAGATGCGGCCAGACCTTCTTTGCCATCTTCACGCTGCAGAGATAGGAAAGTTCGGGATAGCCAAGCCGATAGACGTCCAAACAGGCGCGCCACACGCTGAAATCGAAGGCGGCGTTGTGAGCGATCATTGTCGCCCCACGGAAATCATCGGCAAACTCTTCCATCACCTCAGGAAATTCCCCGGCGTCTTCGACATGTTCCGGCCGGATCCCGTGGATCGCCACGTTGAATGAAGAAAAACGCATATCCTTCGGGCGAATGAGCCTCTCTTCGACGCGCACGACCTTGTTATCCTCAATCCATGCAAGCCCGACGGAACAGGCGCTGGCGCGCTGTTCGTTGGCTGTTTCGAAGTCGATGGCGATGGTCTTCAAGGGCTGGTTCCGAACGAATATGCACTGACTTCTATCGTTGCCCGATTGATTCGGCAAAGACGGTTGTCATCGATCATCTCTTGACGCGCCACACAACCTCTGGCTTCATACGCTCCATGATCAGCTTCGCCGCCCACATGCATCTTACCCTGACCATTCACCCCGCAGGATGCGTGGCGGTATTGGCGCGTTAACCGGTCATCCGTCCACCAACCCTGCCGAAGCGGCAGGGTTCGGTCATTCCGCTCTGCTTCGGCGCCCAACGAAGGAGAGCAAAATGAAACGCATTCAAGACGCCCGCGAAAAGCCGCCACGACCGGAAAGGTTTGGCGATGTGCTGATCCGCGCCGCCTGCCCTGCCGATGCGGAAAAGATTACCGCGCTCGCCAATATGTACGGCTACCGCTACGGCACGCTACGCCTGCCCTTCCAGACGGTCGAGGAGACCCGCAAAGGGCTCGAATCCCCTAATCCAGGAGCAAAAAGACTGGTGGCGGAACGCAACAGTCAGATCGTCGGCGACGTATTTCTGGGACCGATGCTCGGTCGACGACGCCACGCAGCGTCGATCGGCATCGGGGTGAACGATGATTTCGTGGGAAACGGCGTCGGAAACGCATTGATGATGGCCATTCTTGACATCGCCGACAATTGGCTGGATCTGCGCCGTGTCGAACTGACAGTCTTCGTCGACAACGTAAAAGCGATCCGTCTCTACGAGAAGAATGGCTTCGTGAAGGAAGGTCATTTGAGAGAATTCGCCTTCCGCGACGGCCAATATATCGATGCTTATTCGATGGCTCGTCTAAAGGGTTGACGATCACTGGCTGATGAAAGCCAGCCACTCGTCCTCATCCATCACCTGGACGCCGAGTTCCCTTGCCTTGTCGAGCTTGGAACCGGCGCCCGGACCGGCCACGACGAAGTCGGTCTTTTTCGAAACAGACCCTGCCACCTTGGCACCGAGACCTTCCGCACGAGCCTTGGCCTCATCCCGAGTGAACTTTTCGAGCGCTCCGGTAAAGACCACAGTCTTTCCGGCGACAGGGCTGCCGCTTGCGGCAATCTGCTCCGCCGCCTGCGGCGTCACCTCCTCAAGGAGGCGTGCTATCACCTCGACATTGCGCGGCTCCCTGAAGAACTCAACAATGGCGCGAGCAACCACCTCGCCTATGCCCTCGATATTGTTGAGGTCATCCCAGGCGTCGCCTGAAAAGCTTTGCGCCTCCCTCATCGCGGCTTCGAAGGCCTCATAGGTGCCGTAGGCGCGCGCCAGCAGCTTCGCCGTAGTCTCGCCGACATGGCGGATGCCGAGCGCATAGATGAAGCGGTGAAGGGCGATATTGCGGCGTTCGTCGATCGCATCGAAGAGCTTCTTCACGCTTACCTTGCCGAAACCCTCGATATTCTCGAGCTTGGTAAGCGGCGAGGCTTCCTGCCTTTTCTTCAGCGTGAAAATGTCCGGCGCGGTGCGGATCTGCAGTGCAGGGTCCTGGTTCTCGAAGAAAAAGTCGATCTGCTTTGCGCCCAGGCCTTCGATGTCGAAGGAATTCCGCGAGACGAAATGTTTCAGGTGCTCGACCGCCTGCGCCCGGCAGACGAAACCGCCGGTGCAGCGGGTGACCGAATCGAGCTTGCCGGTCTTTTCGTTGCGCTCGCGCACCGCATGACTGCCGCAGACCGGACATTTCTTCGGAAACTCGTAGGGCACAGCGTGGGAAGGGCGCTTTTCCATGACGACGTCGAGCACCTGCGGAATGACATCGCCCGCCCGCTGCACGATAACCGTGTCGCCGATGCGGATATCGTGCTCGTCCTCGCGGATGCGCTCACCGGAATTCCCGATGCCCTTGATATAGTCCTCGTTGTGCAGCGTCGCGTTGGTGACTACGACGCCGCCGACGGTGACCGGCGTCAGGCGCGCAACCGGCGTCAGCGCCCCGGTGCGGCCGACCTGAATGTCGATTCTTTCAACCTTGGTAAAAGCCTGCTCGGCCGGGAATTTATGCGCCGTCGCCCAGCGCGGGCTGCGCGAACGGAATCCGAGGCGGGCCTGCAGGTCGAGCCGGTCGACCTTGTAGACCACACCGTCGATCTCATAGTCGAGGTCCGGGCGCTTCAGGCCGATATCGGTGTAATGCGCAATGATGTCTTCCACGGAATTCAGGCGCTTCATTAGCGGGTTGACCGGAAAACCCCAATCCCTGAATTTTTCCACCATGCCCATTTGGGTATCGGCCGGCATTTCCGACATTTCACCCCAGGCATAGGCGAAGAATTTCAGATTGCGGCTCGCCGTCACCTTTGCGTCGAGCTGGCGGAGCGATCCGGCAGCCGTGTTGCGCGGGTTGACATAGGTCTGCTTGCCTTCCGCCGCCATCTTCTCGTTGAGCGCCAGGAAGTCGCTTTTCGTCATATAGACCTCACCGCGAACTTCGACGACCCCCGGGGCGTCGGACGGCAGGCGATTCGGGATTTCCTTGATGGTCTTGATGTTTTCGGTGACGTTTTCACCCGTCGTGCCGTCGCCGCGGGTCGCGGCATTCACCAGCCTGCCCTGCTCGTAGCGAATTGACATGGAAAGCCCATCGATCTTCGGCTCGGCGGTAAAAGCGATCGATCCATCCGGAAGCTGACCCAGGAAACGATAGACGGAACCGATGAAATCCCGCACGTCCTCGTCCGAAAACGTGTTGTCGAGCGACAGCATCGGTCTTGAATGGGTGATCGGCGCAAAAGTCGGCAGAGGAGCCGCCCCAACCCGGATCGACGGACTGTCGGCGCGGACGAGCTGCGGAAACTGCTTCTCGATCGCATCGTTGCGCCGTTTCAGTCCATCGTATTCTGCGTCCGAAATCTCCGGCGTGTCGTGACCGTGATAAAGCTCATCGTGGCGTGCGATCTCGGCGGCGAGGAAGGCCAGCTCGGCTGCGGCCTGTTCTTCGGTCAGGTTCTCGACGGGCGTCTGTTCGGCGGACATGGCAACGGCTCCTCGGGTATCGCGGAGTCGTTTTTGTAGAGCAATTTTTGCCGATGGGAAGAGACGAGATCAGCCGCTTCCGGCAAGCAGGCGCTTCGCCGCTGCGCGCGCCTCATCGGTGACGGAAGCGCCGGCCAGCATACGGGCTATTTCCTCCATCCGGTGTTCCGGCTCCATCGTCGCAACGCGAGTGGCGATTTTTTCAGAACCTTCGCCCGCCGGTCCTTTGGAGATCAGAAGATGCGTCGCGGCACGGGCAGCCACCTGCGGGGCGTGGGTGACCGAGAGCACCTGCACTTTTTCCGAAAGCCGCTTCAGCCGCTGACCGATTGCATCCGCTACCGCGCCGCCGACGCCCGTATCGATTTCGTCGAAGACCAACGTCGGAGCCGAGCCGCGATCCGCCAGCGCCACCTTCAGCGCCAGCAGGAACCGCGACAGCTCGCCTCCCGAAGCTACCCTCATGATCGGACCAGGCCGCGTGCCGGGGTTGGTCTGGACGTGGAACTCTACCCTGTCGATACCCTCGGCGGTCGCGGCTTCGGGATCGCTCGTCACGTCGACCATGAAGCGCGCTCGCTCGAGCTTCAGCGCCGGCAATTCAGCCATGACCGCTTCTGCCAGGGCTTCGGCGCCGTGGCGGCGTTTCTCCGACAGAACGGAAGCCGCTTGATCGTATTCGATCTTTGCCGCGACCGCGAGCTTCTCGAGTTCAAGGAGTCTTTCCTCTCCCGCATCGAGATCGGCAAGATCGGCCACCATTTTTTCGGCAAGCGCAGGCAGGTCGGCCACCGCGACCGAATACTTGCGGCCAGCGGCGCGAAGCGCAAAAAGCCGCTCTTCGACGCGCTCCAGCTCCCGCGGATCGAACTCCGTCTTGCGCAGCGCGGCCTCTACTTCCATCTGCGCATTCGAAAGGTGGTTCAGGGCCTGGTCGAGGAGTTCGACGGTTTCTTCAAGAAGGCCCGGCGCCTCATGGCTCTTGCGCTCCAGGCGGCGGACCAGCGAAGCGATCAGCGGCACCGGCGATGCATTACCATTCAGAAATTCGGAGGCCTCAGAAATGTCGCCGGCAATACGCTCGGCCTTCTGCATGCGGGAGCGCTGCTCGGCAAGCTCGTCCTCTTCGCCGTCGCGCGGCGCCAGTACCTCAAGCTCCTCGACCGATGCGCGGATATAGTCGGCTTCACGCGCGGCAGCCTCCACTTTGGCTCGGTGGGTCCTGAATGCGCGCTCCGCGTCCCGCCAGGAGCGATAGAGACCGGAAATAGCCTGCACTTCTTCCGTCAGGCCGACAAAGGCGTCCAGCAGCGTGCGATGGACATCCGTATCGATCAGCGCACGATCGTCGTGCTGGCCGTGAATCTCGACGAGCAGTTGACCCGCCTGCCGCATGAGTTGCACGCTCACCGGCTGGTCGTTGATGGAGGCGCGCGTGCGGCCGTCGGCGGATTGGACGCGCCGGAAAATCAGGTCGCCATCGTCATCTATGCCGTTTTCACGCAGGAGCCGGCGAGCGTCGTGGTTGCCGGGCACATCGAAGACCGCAGTGACCTGCCCCCTCTCCTCACCATGCCGAACCAGCCCTCCATCGCCGCGACCGCCTAGCGCAAGCGAGAGACTATCAAGGAGGATAGACTTGCCCGCACCCGTCTCACCGGTCAACACCGACAGGCCGGTCTCGAAGGCAAGATCCAGCCGCTCGATCAGAACGATATCCCGGATCGATAACTGGCTCAGCATGTTTCCTCGATACCGCGCCCAGTCTCAGGCGCCGATGAGCTTGGCCCCGGCGCGCGAAATCCACGAGCCTCGGTTTTCGCGAGGCTCTACACCGCCGCCCTGCAGCAGCTTGTAGGAATCCGCATACCACTGGCTGTCCGGATAGTTTCGCCCAAGCACAGCTGCCGCAGTCTGGGCTTCCTCCACGATGCCCATCGCATAATAGGCTTCGGTGAGTCGCGCCAGTGCCTCTTCCACTTGGTTGGTATTCGAAAACTGCTCCACGACATTCCGAAAACGTCTTACCGCGGCAAGATATTCCTTGCGCTCCAGGTAATAGCGGCCGACCTGCATTTCTTTGCCGGCGAGCTGATCGCGCGCAAACCGGATCTTGGCCTGTGCATCCTCCACATATTCCGAATCCGGATAGTCCTTCACGACCTTGTTCATAGCTTCGATCGTACGGTTGGCGGCACGCTGATCCTGCGTCACGTCAGCGATCTGCTTCGAATGAGCAAGGCCGATGAGGTACTGCACATAAGCCGAATCCTGCGACTGCGGATACTGGTTCATATAGCGGTTGCCGGTCGCGATCGCTTCGTCGTTGCGGCCAAGCCGATATTTCGTGAAGGTGCTCATGACCAGCGCCTTGCGCCCCCATTCCGTAAACGGGTTCTGCTTGTCGATCGCGTCGAACTTTCGCGAAGCCTCCGACAGATTGCCGGCCTTCATGTTGGCAAGCCCCTGATTGTAGAGGGCCTCCGGCGGATCCGTTTCCATGCCGAGCTTGGTAATGTCGATATCTCGGTCCGATTGGCAGGCGGTTATGCCAAACCCGGCGCCGATAAGCACCAGCGAGACAAGCGCTAATCTTGCCGTCTTACGCATTCCAACAGACCTTACATGATTCATTAGACAGTTCCTGATCGTCCCGCGCACAAACGCCCTGCCCCGAGCAGGCCGTTCTAGCCATAAAAGCAAAGGGAGAGCAACGCAATGCTGTGGCATTAATGCATTTTTGTGGCATTGATGCCAGCATCGGCATCCTCCCAAAAGAAAAGGCCGCTCCCGAAGAAGCGGCCAAGTCGACTGGATCGGAGTTCTATCAGGCGGACCAGGGTGCCATTTCCGGCATGCTGACCGGTACGAACTCACCTGCCCGCACGCGCGCCGAACGCGAAGACGGAGCCTCGACCACCTCATAGGCGGTCGGATCGCTCATCAACGCCTTCAGCGCATTGGCATTCATTTTGTGACCGCCTCGATAAGAACGGTAACAGCCAATAAACTGGGCACCGGCCAACGCCAGATCACCAACAGCGTCGAGCGTCTTGTGACGGACGAACTCGTCCTCGTAACGCAGGCCCTCGACATTGACGATCGTATCGTCGTCGGAGATCACGACGGAATTTTCCAGCGACGAACCAAGCGCATAACCAGCCGCCCAGAGCCGTTCCACGTCACGCATGAAGCCGAAGGTGCGTGCGCGTGAAAGCTCCTGCTTGAAGGTAGCGGCCGTCAGGTCGCCCTTCCAGGTCTGGCGGCCGATGAGCGGCGAGGAAAAGTCAATTTCGACTTCAAACCGGGTGCCGTCATAAGGGCGAAACTCGGCCCAGGAAGCACCGGAATCGATCCGCACCGGCTTTATGACGCGGATGTAACGCCGCTTGACGCCCTGATTGACGAGGCCGACCTGCTCGATCGCTTCGATGAACGGCAAGGAACTGCCATCCATGATCGGCATCTCGCCGCCGTCGACTTCGACGACGATGTTGTCGACACCGAGCGCGTAGAGCGCTGCCATCACATGTTCAATCGTGGCAACCCATTTCGCGGGCGAGCTGCCGAGAACCGTGCAGAGGTCCGTTTGACCTACATGGGAGGAAACGGCGCGATATTCGACGGAGCTGCCATCATTGAGAATACGGCTGAAGACCACGCCCGTGCCCGCTTCCGCAGGCTGGAACGTAATACCGACTGGAGCTCCAGAATGAACACCGATACCCTTGAGGCTCACCGGAGCGGCAATGGTGTTCTGGAAACCGAGCAATCCGATGGTCATTCCTGCTGCCTTCTTTTCGTCGGATCCGCAAACCAGAAGATCCGAAATTCTTAGCGCCTTTTGTAGCCGACCGTCTGAATCGGCGGGTCTTTTCGGCGTCTCTTCAGCATCCTTCATACGCAGCCATCCGGAACATTCCAAATCACTGTTCGTTTCGAATTGTAACGTTGCTAACTCTAAGTCTTGATTGAGAAATCGGGATAGGGGGGAGCCTATTGGCTCCGCCCCTCCCACACCACCCGGCATGCGGGTCCGCACCGGGCGGTTGGAGCAGTTGAGGTCGTCAGGCCCGTAGTTCTCCCGGCCTGGCGCCTGGGTTTGCTTATTCTGGTTCGGCGGATTTGATTTCTCGCTGCCGTGGCCCTTCGGGCTTCACCCTATCTTCCAGATCGGCGAGCTTCGCTGACGCGACCATCTGAGACCATTCAAATCCGATAACCAGCGGCTCTCCCTTCCGCTCCTTCGGCCCTTCGTTCGCGCAAGGCGCTCCTACTACGGCCTCTGCTGACTTCTCGCTCCGGCTCGACACCGTCGCCCTTTCAGGCACAAGGCGAGATCTCCCCAGGTAAGAACGCATTCCTTCGCTGCACGACCGCCGGATTTACGCCACCGCCCCTTGGTCACAAGAGCTTCGCGGAATGTTGCCCGCTCGCCCTGGTCGGCACCGCCTCATATCCGGTTCTTGTCCATCGGCCCGCAGGTTCGATCCACGCTTCCTCCCCACGGTCGGTCGCCCTTCCGCAGTTGCGCTTCACTTCGCTCGCCATGACCAGCTTACGGTGGGACTTCCACCCACAAGAATGCGCCCATGCTGGGCGCACAACAAGGAAAGCCCGGATCTATGATCCGGGCCTTCTTCACGTTTGGTGACTGCCGTTAACCTAGTTCGACTGGCGCCGCAGGAAGGCCGGAATTTCCAGCTGATCTTCCTCATGATGAGCCTGCGGAACAGCCCGGCCGTGATCGTCGAGATTGCCACGGCGCGGAGCATAGAGGCTTGCCTCGGGCGAAAGCGGACGGCGCTGCTGGGAAGCTTGAGCCGGCGCCGGCGCGGTCATGTCGGCATTGACCGGCTCCTCTTCCTCACGACGTCCCAGCGAATTGGTGATCCGCTTCAGGAGACCCATGGGACCCCGCTCTTCCTGCACGTGCTGTACCGGCTGAGAGCGACGATCCATCTCCGCCTTCACCACCGGCGGAAAATCTTCCACCTTAGGCATGCGTACAGGCTCCATGACCGGCGACATCGACGGAGCAACCGGCTCGTGATGCTGCGGCTGCGCCATGCGCGGCGCGGGCTGGCTCATCTGAGGAGCCTGCGGCTGAACGTGGGCCTGCATCGGCGCAGGCTGCGGCGCCGGTGCAGGACGGTTGATGACCGGAGCCGGAGCTTCGACCGGAGCAACACCAAAAATGCGGCTTTGCGGGCGGAATTCTTCCTGCGGCGGCTGCATCGCGGGCTGAGGCGCCGGGGCAGCGCGCTGAGGTTCGGCGATGGCGAGTTCACGCTCCATTTCCGCTTCCGCCATCCGGATGGTCTCGGCGATCGGATCGAAAGCCGGCTTGGGGGCCGGAACGGGAGCCGCCTGCATGACCGGAGCGGGAGCCGGCTGTGCAACCGAAGCTGCCGGCACCGCAGCCGACGGCCGGACAATCGGCTTTGCGGCGGCGCGCATTTCCGCAGCGCGGATATCGACGGACGCCGCACCGCGATCGATGCCGGTCGCAACGACCGATACGCGGATGAGGCCTTCCAGCGCTTCGTCGAACGTCGCGCCAAGAATGATATTGGCGTCCGGATCGACTTCTTCGCGAATACGCGTGGCGGCTTCGTCCACTTCGAAGAGCGTCAGGTCACGACCACCGGTGATCGAGATCAAGAGACCCTGTGCGCCCTTCATCGAGGTTTCGTCGAGGAGCGGGTTGGCGATCGCCGCTTCCGCAGCCTGCATGGCGCGGCCGGGACCCGAGGCTTCGCCGGTGCCCATCATCGCGCGGCCCATCTCGCGCATCACCGAACGGACGTCAGCGAAATCGAGGTTGATGAGGCCTTCCTTGACCATGAGGTCGGTGATGCACGCAACACCCGAATAGAGAACCTGGTCGGCCATTGCGAAGGCGTCCGCGAAGGTCGTCTTGTCGTTGGCGATGCGGAAAAGGTTCTGGTTCGGGATGACGATCAGCGTGTCGACCGACTTCTGAAGTTCCTGAATGCCCGATTCGGCAAGGCGCATGCGGCGCTGGCCTTCGAAATGGAACGGCTTGGTGACGACGCCGACCGTCAGGATACCCTTGGAACGGGCGGCCTGCGCGACGACCGGCGCTGCACCCGTGCCCGTGCCGCCGCCCATACCGGCGGTCACGAAGCACATGTGAGTGCCGTTCAGATGATCGACGATCTCGTCGAGGCATTCTTCAGCGGCGGCGCGACCGACTTCCGGCTGCGAGCCTGCACCGAGACCTTCGGTAACCCGGGCACCCATCTGGATGATCCGTTCGGCCTTTGTCATGGTCAGCGCCTGGGCGTCGGTGTTGGCGACGACGAAATCGACGCCCTCCAGCCCGGCCGTGATCATGTTGTTGACAGCGTTACCGCCGCCGCCACCGACGCCGAACACGGTAATCCGAGGCTTCAGCTCGGTGATGTCAGGCTTTTGCAGCTTGATGGTCATTGCACCAGTTCCTTCTCTCTCAGGCCGCATCGCCGCCGGCCAATTCATTCCAACTTTTCTCTGACGCAGCCGGCAGATACCGCTGTATCAAAAACTTTCCTTCAGCCATTGACCGACGCGGGCCAGCCGGCCGTTTCCGCTGCCAAGCGAAGCGATCAGCCCGCTTTGCGAAGCATGTGTTTCCATGTCCGCGACCTGCGGATAGATCATCAATCCGACCGCAGTCGAAAAAGCCGGCCCCTTGGCTGCCGCCGGCAGACCCGAGACGCCCATCGGGCGGCCGATACGGACGTTGCGCGCTAGGATACGGCGAGCCGTTTCGGAAAGACCCGTCAGCTGGCTGGCTCCCCCGGTGAGCACGACACGTTTGCCGACGATCGGGCTGAATCCTGACTTCTGTATGCGATCCCGGATGAGCTCCAACGTCTCTTCGATCCGGGCCCGAACGATGCGGGTGACGAGGGAACGCGGCACCTGGGTCGGCTGATCACGATCGTCCTCGCCAATCGGCGGAACGGAGATCACGTCGCGTTCGTCACCGCTGTTTGCGAGCGCCGAGCCGTGAACGACCTTCATGCGTTCCGCGTCTTCGATCCGGGTCGAAAGGCCGCGTGCGAGGTCGGTCGTGACGTGATGCCCGCCGAGGCTGATTGCGTCGGTGTGAACGAGCTTGCCTTCGGCGAAGACGGAGATCGTGGTGGTGCCGCCGCCCATGTCGATTGCCGCACAGCCGAGTTCCACCTCGTCATCGACGAGGGCGGCAAGGCCGCTGGCGTAAGGAGTGGCGACAATGCCCTCCACCGAAAGATGCGCCCGGTTGATACACAATTCGAGATTCTTGAGGGTGGCGCGCTCGGCAGCGACCACGTGCATGTCGACCCCCAGTTCGTCGCCGAACATCGCCAGGGGATCGCGAATGCCCCGTTCGCCGTCCAGCGAGAAGCCGGTCGGCAAGGAGTGGAGAATGGCGCGGTCCTGACGCAGCGACTGCTGGCTGGCCGCAACCAGAACCTTCTTGAGGTCCGCCGCCTCGACTTCCTGGCCGCCTAGATCGATTGTGGCGGTATAGACGTCGCTCGCCAGCCGGCCGGCAGAGACGTTGACGATGAGGCTATCAACAGTGAGGCCGGCCATGCGCTCGGCAGCGTCGACTGCAAGCCGGACGACGCTTTCTGCGGCATCCAGATCAGCGATAACGCCGGACTTCACGCCGCGCGAACGCTGATGGCCGATGCCGATGATCTCGATATTGTGGGTGCGGCCCGGCAATACCTGGCTTTCCTGACGCGGCGTCAGCCGGGCGATCATGCAGACCACCTTGGTGGAACCGATATCAAGGACCGAAACAACATGCGAACGCTTGGAAGACAGAGGCTTCATGCGCGGCAACCCAAAGTGCGAAGAACCAAAAACGCTCACAACTGCTCTCCCTGCTTCTTCAGGGTCTTTGCCCGCGCCTCCAGGGCCTCCCTGCGGCGCTCCGTGGCGCCGGAAGTCAACTGGATGGTTGTGCGGTCTTCCAGACGCAGATCGACTGCGGCGACATCGCGCTCCAGCACACCCTGCTCCTTTTCAAGACGAGCGAGCACAGCCAGCGCCTTGCCGACATTGGCTTCCGGTAATTTCAGCACGACACCGTTGTCGAGATGCAGATCCCAACGGCGGCTGGCGACACGAACATAGGCCTTGACCCGGCTTCTGAGCTCCGGCCAGGCAGACATTTCACCTTCGAACGAAGTAGCAGCGGTTTCCGCGTCACGTCCGACAAAGAGCGGAAGCGAAGCGAACTTGTTGTCGCGCAAAGGGGCGATGATGCTACCGTTCCTCTCAATCAGCGAAAGCTCGGAACCATGCTGCCAGATACCGAAAGCCTCGCGCTCTTTCAGCATAACCTCGATCGTCTTCGGGTAGACCTTGCGGACCTCCGCATACCGCACCCAGGGAAGCTCTGAAAGCTTGCGGCGCGCCGCATCGACATCGAGAGCGACGAGCGAGGTCGTACCATCAAGGCCAAGAAGCTGGAGAATATCGATTTCCGAGGTCTGGTCGTTGCCGGAGACACGCACGTCCTCGATGGCAAAGCCTGCGGCAGCTGTGGTTGCCTGAGCAACAGTCTGGGTATGGCCGCCCAGCGACATGCCATAGAGACCGACCACGGCGAAGAAGCCGAAAGTCGCAACCGTTCCGGTGTGCTCGGGAATATGGATGCGCCCAGTCGCAAGGCTGACACAAAAACGTACGGCCCGACGCAACGGCCGCGGCAGCACACGCCGCTCCTCCGCACTGGAGTAAAGCCTCTGGGAACGGCCCTGCGGTCCATCCGCTCTTTTGCCGATCAACGCAAGCACGAAGCGTCCTCCACCATCCAACGGACGAGTTCACCAAACGATCGGCCGGCATGTGCGGCCATTTCAGGCACCAGCGATGTCGGAGTCATGCCTGGCTGGGTGTTGATCTCAAGCCAGATAACCTCACCATCCTCGGAGAAACGGTCGTCGTAGCGGAAGTCCGAACGACTGACGCCCCGGCAGCCCATCGCCTGATGCGCCTTAAGCGCTATTGTTTGAATCTTTTGGTAAACATTCGGTGAAATTTGCGCAGGAATGACGTGCTTTGAACCACCTTGAGCGTATTTTGCATCATAGTCATAGAAAGCATTGCCGGTCGGAATGACCTCGGTCACACCGAGAGCCACATCGCCCATAACGCCGCACGTCAGCTCCCGTCCGTAAATGTAACGCTCAACGAGAACCCGATCCCCGTAACGCCACTCGGCGGATCCGATCACCTGCGGCGGATGCGACTGATTTTCCTGAACGATCACGACACCGAAGGACGATCCCTCCCGGACCGGCTTCACGACATAGGGAGGCGTAATCGGATGCACACCCCCTATCTCGAACCGATCCATAACCCTGGCCTCCGCAACCGGAATCCCGGCCGCCTTGGCGACATGCTTTGCCTGATGCTTATCCATCGAAAGCGCAGAAGCGAGAACGCCGGAATGGGTGTAGGGAATCTCCAGATATTCCAGGACACCCTGAATCGTACCATCTTCGCCAAACGGCCCATGCAAGGCATTAAAGGCCACGTCCGGCTTGATTTCGGAAAGGACGGCGGCGATATCTCGGCCAACATCGACGCGAGTGACGCGATAACCTTCGGATTGAAGCGCCTCGGCGCAGGCATTGCCCGAGGACAGGCTGACAGGCCGCTCGGAGGAAAAACCTCCCATCAGAACAGCCACATGCTTGTCACTCATCAATCACTCCCGAAAAAAGGACTTCACGCTACGTTGCGGCGCTTGCGCCAGCCTTGTTCTTCAGCGATTCCCGCCACACCCAAGGCATGCCTATATTAGTGCCTCAATATGGTTAACAAACCGTTTACTTTCGTTAATGCCCCAGTTGAAATCCATTATTGTTTCTTTTGTTTCAGCATCTTAACAAGACTCTCTAATCAAGAAGATAAAAATAAGCCGATGGCAGTTAGATGCAAAAAAGCCCGCGGGAGGTCGTCCCGCGGGCTGTTTAGTGGCCGGGAAGAATCGCGGTTATTCAGCTTCTCCGACAGCCCTCCAGGCAATCGCGCCCAGTACCGCACCCAGGATCGGCGCTACCCAGAAGAGCCAGAGCTGGCTGAGCGCCCAGTCTCCCACAAACAGCGCCACGCCGGTGGAACGGGCCGGGTTGACCGAAGTGTTGGTGACAGGAATCGAGACTAGATGAATCAAGGTCAAAGCCAGGCCGATCGCCAGAGGGGCAAAACCAACCGGGAACCGATGGCTGGTAGCTCCCAGGATGATGAACAGGAAGAAGGCCGTCATCACCACTTCCATCACCAGCGCCGAAAGGAGGGAATAGCTGCCGGGCGAATGCTCGCCATAACCGTTGGAGGCGAACCCGCCGAGCTGAAAATCAGCCTTGCCCGAAGCAACCAGATAAAGCACGGCGGCCGCTGCAACCGCGCCGGCCACCTGCGCGATGGCATATGGAATCAGGCTGGAGGCGGGGAACCGGCCTGCAACCATCAGGCCAATGGATACCGCCGGGTTGAAATGACCACCGGAGACGCTGCCTACCGCATATGCCATGGTAACGACCGTCAGGCCGAACGCCAGAGAAACGCCGAGAAGGCCGATGCCGACTTCAGGAAAGGCAGCCGCCAGAACTGCACTGCCGCATCCGCCGAACACCAGCCAGAACGTGCCGAGAAACTCGGCGAAAAGCTTCTTAAACATCTTGTATCCCCCAAGAGCGCCGCCGGCCCCTGCCAGCGTGATGACTCGCTCAATGCCAGGGAATTATCTGACCACTGCTCATGAATGCGCAATGAATGAGAAAATGCTCAAACGCGCCGCCATTCCAGGGGGATGCTGTTGGAAGTGTACCACGGGATTGGTGGGCCTGACGACGTCAGCCGAAGGCCCAGATCATTCGGTCGTCACGCCCTGGAACGGTTTTACCTCACGTCCCGGCATAAAGATGCCGAGCCGTTTGATTTCCCATTCGAGCTTGATCCCGGAATGTTCGAAGACCCTCGCCCGAACGGTCTCACCGAGATACTCGAGATCATAACCGGTAGCATGGCCGATATTGATCATGAAGTTGCAGTGGAGTGAAGACATCTGCGCACCGCCGCTCATCAGGCCCCGCCCACCTGCCTCGTCGATCAATTTCCAGGCGGAGTGACCTTCGGGATTCTTGAAGGTAGAACCGCCCGTCTTTTCCTTGATCGGCTGCACCGTCTCGCGATGCTGGCGAACCGTATCCATTTCGGCGCGGATCTTGGCCCGATCCTCCGCATAACCTTCGAAGATCGCATGGGTGAAGATCAGGTCCGCCGCAGCCGATGAGTGGCGATAGGAATATCCCATGTCCGCCTTCGACAAGACATGCTTGTTGCCCTTCCGGTCGACTGCGTGGACCTCGACCACCCGGTCCGCCGTCTCGGTACCGTTTGCGCCGGCATTCATGCGAAGCGCACCGCCAATCGATCCGGGAATACCGTAGTAGAAGGCAAAGCCTCCGATGCCGTTGTCCATCGCCATGGCAGCAATATGCTTGTCCGGGCAGATCGCACCGGCCCGGATGCGATTTTCGCCGACAAGGTCGATACTGCCAAACCCCTTCGCCGAGAGCCGCAATACGACGCCGGGTATACCGCCATCGCGGACCAGGAGGTTCGAGCCGACTCCGACCACTGTCAGCGGCACGTCCTCCGGCAGGAGCTTCAGGAAGCTGACAAGATCGTCGACGTCATGGGGCTGGAACATGAGTTCGGCCAGGCCGCCGGCCTGGAACCAGGTAACACGATCCATTGGCGCATCGGGCGTAAGCCGCCCGCGCAGTTGATTGACGCCATCCCCCAGCGACGCCAGCAGCTTTTCCCCATTCACCTGTTTCATTCCTGTCGTCCCGATATGCTTTCCAGTTCCTTCGGCAAGGCAGCCGCCCATTGCGTGATGTTGCCAGCCCCCAGAAGAACCACGAAATCACCCGGTTTCGCAATGGCAGATACAATCGAAGCGAGTTCTATCGGCGACTCCATATGGCGAGCATCGCGATGGCCGCCCGAGCGGATCCGGGTGACGAGCGCCTCCGAATTCGCTCCATCGATCGGCTCTTCCCCTGCCGCATAGACCGGCGCAAGAATGATGCTGTCGGCATCGTTGAAGCAGGTGGCAAAGTCCTCGAACAGGCTGGACAGACGCGTATAGCGGTGGGGCTGATGCACAGCGATGATGCGCCCCTGACACGCTTCCCGAGCCGCCTTCAGAACCGCCTTGATCTCGACCGGGTGATGCCCGTAGTCATCAAAGACGGACACGCCGTTCCAGGTGCCCGTCAGCGTAAAGCGGCGCTTGACGCCGCTGAAGGCGGCAAGCCCCTTCCGGATATTTTCCTCTGAGATTCCTAGCCGATTGGCAACGGCGATCGCAGCCATGGCATTGGAAATGTTATGGCGCCCCGGCATGGGCAGCGCCAATTCCTTGAAGTTGAATACCCGACCGGTGCGGCGGCGACGGATTTCGACGTCGAAGATCGATTTGGTACCTTCCATGCGCACATTGAAGAACCGTGCGTCGGCCTGCGGGTTTTCCCCATAGGTGACGATCTTGCGGTCTTCGATCCGGCCGACCAGCGCCTGCACTTCCGGGTGATCAAGGCAGAGCACGCCAAACCCGTAAAAGGGCACGTTCTCGACGAACTGCCGGAAGGCGGCGCGCACCGCATCGAAGTTGCCGTAGTGATCGAGGTGTTCGGGATCGATATTGGTGACCACTGCCACATCGGCCGGAAGCTTCAGGAAGGTACCGTCCGATTCGTCGGCCTCCACGACCATCCACTCGCCCTCGCCCATGCGGGCGTTTGTGCCGTAAGCATTGATGATGCCGCCGTTGATGACGGTCGGATCAAGCCCACCGGCTTCCAGCAGCGTCGCGACCATCGAGGTCGTGGTTGTCTTGCCGTGCGTACCCCCGATCGCGATCGCATTGCGAAAGCGCATCAGTTCGGCGAGCATTTCGGCACGACGGACGATCGGCAGCGATTTCTCACGCGCAGCCATCAACTCCGGATTGTTCTTTTTGATCGCAGTCGAGACCACGACCACTTCGGCGTCGCCAAGATTTTCTTCCCTGTGGCCGACGAAAACCGGAATGCCCTTGTCGCGTAGCCGCTGGACATTGGCACCATCTGCCTGATCGGAACCCTGCACCTTGTGGCCGAGATTATGCAGCACTTCAGCGATGCCGCTCATCCCGATGCCGCCGATGCCGATGAAATGGACGAGCCCGATGGCCTTCGGCATCTTCATGTACGCACTCCCTTAAATTCTGCGATGGACCTGCGCTCGGCAATAGCCACAACCATGTCCGCAAGCAAGATCGCCGCATTGGGTCGTCCAGCCGATTTGGCGGCCGCCGCCATCTTTTCGAGGCGTTCAGGCTCTTTCATCGCCGCGGAGACGAGACTGGCCAGCCTCTCCGGCGAAAGCTCAGATTGCGGCACGACCTGCGCCCCGCCGGTCGCGACCAATGCCGCCGCATTCGCTGCCTGGTCATGATCCAGAGCATGCGGATAAGGCACCAGAATGGCCGGCCGGCCGATCACGGCTATTTCCGACACTGTCGAAGCCCCCGAACGGCAGATGACAAGATGCGCCGTCGCCAGACGCTCGGCCATGTCCGAAAAGAAGGAGGAAATATCCGCCGGCGCCTTCAGCTTGGCAAAGCACGACGTCACACGATCCTTGTCTTCCGGGCGAGCCTGTTGGGTAACCGCGAGGCGGTCGCGCTCGCTTTGATCGAGAAGGCTGAGCGCCGTCGGCACGACCGAAGAGAAATACTGCGCGCCCTGGCTCCCGCCAAAGACGACGAGACGGAACGGATCGGCACCGCGGGATGCCACATAGGGAACGGTTGAAGCCGCAAGGACCGCCGGACGCACCGGATTGCCGGTCGTCACGGTCTTGCCTGCATAGGGACCTTCGGTCTCCGGCAGGAAGCCGCCGGCGATCGCCTGAACCTTTCCCGCCAATGCCTTGTTGGCGCGGCCCATTACGGCATTCTGCTCGTGGATCATCGAGGGCACGCCCATGGACGTTGCGGCCATCAGCGGCGGCACGGTCGGATATCCTCCGAAGCCCACGACGGCGAGCGGTTTCAGCCTGCCGATCAGGCGGCGGGCGGCGCGAAGGCCCGTCCAGAGTCTCCAGCCGGTACGGGCGAGCGCCACCGGATTTTTCGAGCCCAGCGTGGCGGAAGGGACGACATGAATCTCTTCTGCCGGAAAGGTGCCGGCGAAACGCTCGGCGCGGCTGTCCGTGACGAGGTGGACGGAATAGCCCCGTGCCTTGAGCTCATGTCCGAGCGCTTCGGCCGGAAAAACATGGCCGCCGGTTCCCCCGGCGGCAAGAAGGATGATGCCTTTGGTCATTCATCTTACTCCGCCGGCAGGCTTTGAGTGACGCGGAACAGGCTGCGCTCCTGCGCCCGCTTTTCCGGCCGGTGCCGCGTCAGCGCCAGAATGAAACCTGCGGTGACGCAGATCGCGATCATCGAAGAGCCGCCATAGGAGATCAAAGGCAGCGTCATCCCCTTTGCCGGCATGAGTTCGAGATTGACGCCGATGTTGATCATCGACTGCATGCCGACCTGTAGGACGAGACCTGCAACCGCGAAACGGTTGAAGTCGTTGCCTTCCTTGAAGGCATGATTCAGGCCGCGCAGAACGACGAAGGCGAAGATCGCAACCAGAGTCATGCAGAAGATGATGCCGAATTCCTCGGCCGCGACGGAGAAGATGAAGTCCGTATGGCTGTCGGGCAGGATACGCTTGACGATGCCCTCGCCCGGCCCCTGGCCGAACCAGCCGCCCTGCAGGATCGCTTCATGCGCGGTTTCGATCTGGAAACGGTCGCCCTCGCCCGTCAGGAATTTGTCGAAACGGGAGGTGACGTGCGGCAGCATGTAATAGGCTGCGACGATGCCTCCCGCCCCGACGCCGCCGAGCAGGAATATCCACAGCCACGGCATGCCGGCCATGAAGAACATGCCGCCCCAGACGACGCTGGTCAGGATCGTCTGTCCAAGGTCCGGCTGGGCGACCAGCAGTGCTGCGACAATGCCGAAAAGGATGATCGCGAAGAGGTTACCGGGGATTTCCGGCTGGCGTGCATGCTCGGCAAACAGCCAGGCGCAGACGACGACGAAAGCCGGCTTCATGAATTCGGACGGCTGTATCGAAAAACTGCCGACCCCTATCCAGCGCCGCGATCCCTTGACCTCGACGCCGAAGAACAACGCCAGCACCATCATAGCCAGCGAGATGACAAGCAGGATGACCGCCGTTCGACGGACCTGCCTCGGCGTCAGGAAGGACAGGCCGATCATCACCACAAGCGACGGCAGGAGGAAAAGCGCATGCCTCTCAACGAAGTGGAAGCTGTTGAGACCGATTCGCTCGGCGACGGCCGGAGAAGCCGCAAACGAGAGCATGAAGCCGATGCCCATCAGCAGCACAAAGGCGACCAGGAAGAAACGGTCGATCGTCCAGAACCAGTCTGCGAGCGGCCCTCGATCTGCGCGGCTTACCATCTTCAGCTTCCCTTTTTGGTCTCGACCAACATCGTGACGCCATCGAGAGCCGCGACATGGCCGACGAAGGAATCGCCGCGGACCTCGAAATTCTTGAACTGATCGAAGCTGGCGCAAGCAGGTGACAACATGACCGCAGAAGGCGCCGGGTCGATCCCGGCGTCCGCTGCGGCATGGATCACGGCTCTTTCGAGGCTGCCCGAAATCTCGTAGGGCACAACCTCGCCGAGAGTTGCCGCGAAAGCCGGCGCCGCCTCTCCAATCAGATAGGTTTTCACGATACGGGAAAAGAGTGGAGCGAGGCTGACTATCCCGCCTTCCTTCGGCAAACCGCCCGCGATCCAGTAGATCCGGTCGTAGCTGGAGAGTGCCGGCGCTGCCGCATCCGCATTGGTCGCCTTCGAATCATTGACGAAAACCACCTGCCCGCCCGCGCGGTTCATCAATTGGCCGATCGGCTGCATGCGGTGCTTCAGTCCCGGGAAGGATTTCAGTCCGGCGCGGATGTCGTCTCTGGACATTCCGACCGCGAGGCACGCGGCAATCGCGGCCGCGGCGTTCTGGGCATTGTGGCTGCCTCGGAGCGTCTGGATACCGTCGAGATCGGCGAGCAGCGAAGTCGTGCCTCCATGTGATTCGATGATCCGGCTGCCTTCCGCGTAAAAACCTTCGGCCACGACGTTGCGTTTGGAGATCCGCTTGACGCTCACGCCGGCGCGCTCCACCCGGTCGGCGATGAGCGCACAATAGGAATCGTCGACACCGACGACCGCGGTATCGCTGCCGGCTACCAGCCGCTCCTTGATATCCGCGTAATGCTGCATCGTGCCGTGCCGATCGAGATGGTCCGGCGTCAGGTTGAGTAGGATTCCGGCGGTCGGATTAAGCGTCGGGGCAAGGTCGATCTGGTAGGAGGAGCACTCGACGACGAAATAGCGTTCCGCCTTCGGCGGATCGAGGGTCAGGATCGCCGTACCTATGTTCCCGCCGAGTTGCACGTCGCGGCCGCTCGATTTCAAGATATGGGCGATAAGGGCGGTGGTCGTCGACTTGCCATTGGTGCCGGTGATGGCAATGAACGGGCAATCCGGCGCATGCGCCCGGCGTTCGCGAACGAAAAGCTCTACATCCCCGATGATCTCGACGCCGGCGGCATGGGCGAGATCGACGCTCCAATGCGGCTTCGGATGGGTAAGCGGCACGCCCGGCGACAGGACGAATGCAGCCTGCGCCGACCAGTCGATCGTGCGAAGGTCCGCGGTTGCAATCTCTTCGGCTCCAGCCTTCGCGACACTGTCCGGATTGTCGTCCCAGGCGGTAACATCCGCGCCACCGACAACCAGCGCCTTTGCGGTCGCGAGCCCGGATCCCCCGAGGCCGAAGAGAGCGACCCGCTTATCCTTGAAGGTGGTGACCGGAATCATCTGGCCTCACCGGAGCTTGAGGGTCGAAAGGCCGAGCATGGCGAGACCGACGGCGATGATCCAGAAGCGGATCACGACCTGGCTTTCCGTCCAGCCGAGCTTTTCGAAATGGTGATGAATCGGCGCCATCAGAAAGACCCGGCGGCCGGTCATCTTGAAAAAGCCGACCTGGATGATGACCGAGAGCGTCTCCATCACGAACAGTCCGCCGATGATCGCCATGACGATTTCGTGCTTGGTGGCGACGGCGACCGAACCAATCAGCCCCCCGAGCGCCAAAGAACCGGTGTCGCCCATGAAGATTGCCGCAGGCGGCGCGTTGAACCACAGGAAGCCCAGGCCCGCTCCGATCACCGCACCAAGGATGACGGCAAGTTCGCCGGTGCCGGGGACGAAGTTGATCTGCAGATAGTTCGCGAAGACTGCATTGCCGGCGAGATAGGCAATCACGCCGAACGAAGCCGCGGCGATCATCACCGGGACGATCGCGAGACCATCGAGGCCGTCCGTCAGGTTAACCGCATTGCCGGCGGCAACGATCACGAACCCGCCGAACAGCACGAAAAAGACACCAAGATTGATGATCAGATCCTTGAAGAAGGGAAAGGCGATGGAAGTACCGAGAGTCGGGTTGGTCGCCGAGCCGCTCGCCAGCGCCATACGCATCATGAAGAAGACCGCGATGCCTGCGATGACAAACTCGATTCCAAGTCTCGCCTTGCCTGAAAATCCCTTTTCCGTCTGCTTGGTGACCTTCAGATAGTCGTCGTAAAAGCCGATCGCACCGAAACCGAGCGTGACGAGCAAGGTCGCGACGACGTAGACATTGGACAGATCGGCCCAAAGCAACGATCCGCCGACGATACCGGCAAGGATCATCAGTCCGCCCATCGTGGGCGTGCCAGCCTTCTTGAAGTGAGTCTGCGGACCGTCGGCGCGAATCGGCTGCCCCTTGCCCTGCCGAACGCGCAGCGAAGCGATCATTTGCGGGCCGAAGAGGAAGACGATCAGGGCCGACGTGAAAAGGGCGGCACCGGTCCGGAACGTGATGTACCGGAACAGGTTGAAAAATTGGAAATGGTCCGCCAGTTCCACAAGCCAGATCAGCATTCAGCGCCCTTTCTCAAGCCGCATCTCATTAAAGTTGGCGCTCCGTGTCGGAGAATGCCGGATAGTTGTCAAGCAGGGCTGCCACGATCTTGCCGAAGCCAAGTCCGAGCGATGATTTCACCATCACCACATCACCCGGGATCACCGAACGCACGACGAAGTCCGCGAGATCGGCGGTTTTTTCGTAATATTGCACCTCGACACTCTCAGGCAGAGCATCGCGAAGTGCGGCCATCTCGGGGCCTGCGAGCCAGACGTGCTCGATGCCGGCGGCCAGCAGCGGACCGGCAAGCTCTTCATGTACCGCAGCAGAGAATTCTCCCATCTCGAGCATGTCGCCGAGCACGGCGATGCGCCTGCCGGTAACTTCCGGCGTGGCCGAGGCGAGCAAGGCGATTGCCGCCCGCACGGAAGCGGGGTTGGCGTTGTAGCTTTCGTCGATCAGCGTCAGATGTCCCTCGCCTATGCCGAGCAGGTGGCGCTCGCCCCTGCCCTTCACCGGCCGGAGAACGGCGAGCGCCTCCATGGCCTTAGGCATGTCCGCCCCAACTAACAGGCAGGCTCCAAGTGCTGCCATGGCATTTTCGGCGATGTGGCGCCCTGGCGCGCCAATCTGAATTTCCGAGGTTTCGCCATTGAGCACGGCCCATACCGTGGAGCTTTCGGCATTGCCTTCGAAATCCGCCAGCCGGAAATCCGCCTTGGCGTGCTGACCGAAACTGCAGACACGCGAGACACCGTCTTCCTGTGCCTTCTTTTCAAGAAAATCGAATTGCTTGTTGTCGCGGTTGAGGATTGCGACCCCGCCGGGTTCAAGGCCCTCGAAGATCTCGGCCTTTGCGGCGGCGATTTCCTCGAGATTCTTGAAGTGGCCAAGATGAGCCGCAGCAATCGTGGTGATGATCGCCACGTGCGGACGCACCATCTTCACCAGAGGCCGGATCTCGTCTGGATGGTTCATGCCGATCTCGAAGACGCCGAAATCCGCATCCGCCGGCATCCGGGCGAGCGTCAACGGCACGCCCCAATGATTGTTGAAGGAGGCAACCGCGGCATGTACCTTGCCGGAGGGCGTCAGCACGTGGCGCAGCATCTCCTTGGTCGTCGTTTTCCCGACCGAGCCGGTAACCGCGATGATCCGCGCCCGGCTGCGCTCTCGTGACGCAAGAGCCAGCTTTCCCAGCGCCGCAAGCACGTCTTCCACCACGATCATCGGCACCGTCAGCTTGCCGAGCGCCGGCAATTTCGCCTCGTTGACGACGATGAGCGGCGCGCCGTTGGCGACCGCGAGGCTCGCATAATCGTGGCCGTCGACACGGTCGCCTTTGATCGCGAAGAAAGCCTCGCCCTCGCCGATCGAGCGGCTGTCGATCGAAATGCCGTTAATGCCAGCGGGTAACGTACCGATCGGCCGGCCGCCGATTGCGGCCACCATTTCCTCAGAAGTCCAAAGAAAGCTCAAGGTTTCAGCTCCTCCAGTGCCTTGCGTACCTCCATGTGGTCGGAGAACGGCAGAATCGTGGTCCCGATCGTTTGCCCCTCCTCATGCCCCTTCCCGGCAACAATCAGCGTATCGCCCGACTGCAGCATCTTCACCGCCTCGCGAATTGCCGTAGCGCGATCGCCGATCTCGATCGCACCAGGAGCCGCAGCCATGATCTCGGAACGAATAACCTCCGGCACCTCGGATCGCGGGTTGTCGTCCGTGACGATAACAATATCGGCAAGCCGCGTCGCCACGTCCCCCATGATCGGCCGCTTGCCCTTGTCGCGGTCGCCGCCGCAACCGAACACCACGATCACGCGCCCGGTCGTGAAAGGCCTTACGGAGGTCAACACATTTTCCAGCGCATCCGGCTTATGGGCATAGTCGACATAGGCCAGTGCACCGTCCTTCGTCTGCCCGAGAAATTCGAGGCGCCCGGATGCTCCGACCAATTTCTCTAGCGCGGCCATCGCGACAGACGCCGAAACGCCGGTCGACATGGCAAGACCGGCCGCGACGAGCGCGTTGGCCACCTGGAAGTCACCTGCAAGCGGAATATGGACCTCGAAGATCTCATCGCCGAAATGTACTTCCGCCACCTGCTTGTGGCGGAAATGCTCGACGCGTTTGAGGCATAGATAATCGCCACGCCGACCGACGGTACGCACGTCGAGGCCGGACACTGTCGCGACACGAATGGCCTCTTCCGACCAGGCATCATCCGCGAAGATCACCGCCGGTCCGCCTTTCGGCATCAGCGTATCGAAAAGCCGCATCTTTGCAGCCATGTAGCTCTCGACCGTCGGATGGTAGTCCATGTGGTCGCGGCCAAGATTGGTGAAAGCCGCTGCCGTCAGACGAACCCCGTCGAGCCGGCTCTGGTCCAGACCATGGCTGGACGCCTCCATGGCCGCATGGGTGACGCCTTCGACAGCGAGTTCCGCCAGAAGCTCCTGAAGTTCCACCGGGTCCGGCGTTGTCAAAGATCCATAATCGTTGCGCGTGGGAGAGACGACGCCCGTCGTGCCGATCTGCGCGGCCGCATAGCCGGCATAGGTCCAGATCTGACGCGTAAAGGAAGCGACGGAAGTCTTGCCGGCCGTCCCGGTCACCGCCGCCATCGTCGCCGGCTGCGCTCCATAAAACCGCGCCGCCGCAAGCGCCAGAAGCCTGCGGGGGTTGGAAACGGTCAGCACCGGAATGCCGGCATCGGCCGGCTGTGCGGCAATAGCGGCAATTGCACCACGGGCTGCAGCGTCGCCGATATAGCTGGAACCATCGGCCTTTGTGCCCGCAAGTGCTGCAAAGAGCATGCCGGGCTTCACCTTGCGGCTGTCGGAGGTCAGGCCGGCTACGTCAAGATCACCTGCCCGGCCGGCCACGAGTTCGGCCAGCTCCGGGAAGTCCTGTCCGACGAGGTCTCGCAATTTCATCGTTTGAATGTCCCTCTTGAGCGTTTCCCCACGAATCGTCCCGTCGATTTGTTGTCGCTCAATAAGACACAAGCAGGGCAGAACCGTCATTGCCGAATTTCGGCTTTACACCGAGAATGGGCGCCGAGCGGCTGATGATCTCCTTGACCATCGGCGCCGCCGAGGTACCTGCAATTGCTGCACCGTTGCCCTTGTCGGTTTTTGGCTCGTCGATGAAGGTCAGCACCACATATTGCGGATTGTCCATCGGGAAAGCGGAGAGAAACGCGTTGAAGTTCTTGTCGTTGACATAACGGCCATTGACGACCTTGTCGGCGGTGCCGGTCTTTCCGCCGACATTGAATCCCTCGACGCGCGCATTTCTGCCTGAACCGTTGATACCGTTCCATTCGAACAGGAAGCGCATGTCCTTGCTGGTGGAAGGCTTCATGACCTGGGTTGCAACCAGATCGGCCTGTTCCCGCGTGCGCGGCAGGAACGTAGGTTCGATGAGCTTGCCGCCATTGACGAGAGCCGCTCCCGCGACGGCCGTCTGCAAAGGCGTGGTGGATACGCCGTGGCCGAAGGAAATGGTGATCGAGTTGATCTTTTTCCATTGACGCGGTTGGGTCGGCTGCGCGACTTCCGGTAGCTCGGTCTTCATCTTGTTCAACAAGCCAATCCTCGTCAGGAAGTCCTTGTGGCCTTCGATGCCCACCGTATCGGCGATCTTGGCGGTGCCGATATTGGATGAATACTGGAAGATCTCGGGAACGCTCAGCACGCGTCCTTTGCCGTGGAAATCCTTGATGGTGAAGCCGCCGATGCGGATGGGAAAACGCGCATCGAAACTGTCCGACAGCTTCACTTTGCCCGAATCCAATCCCATGGCAATCGTGAAAGACTTGAAGGTCGATCCCATTTCGAACGTTCCGTTCGACATGCGATTGAGCCAGCCTTCTTCGGCTCCTTCTGCCGGATTGTTCGGATCGTAATCGGGCACCGAGGCCATGGCGAGGATCTCGCCCGTATGGACGTCCATCACCACCGCGCCCGCGCCGATTGCCTGAAATTTCTTTATCGCGGAAACAACCACGTCCCGCACGATCGCCTGGACCCGCAGGTCGACCGAAAGCTTGACCGGCTCAAGCGGCTGGCTGGACGTCATCCCAACGGCGGCAAGATCGGCCAATCCCTGGCTGTCGACGTAACGCTCCATTCCCGCCACGCCGCGGTTGTCGATATTGACGTGACCGACGACGTGCGCAGCTGTCGGACCACCCGGATAGAACCGGCGCTTTTCCGGCCGGAATCCGATGCCCGGAATGCCGAGTGCAAGAATCTGGCTCTGCTGCTTGGGCGTCAACTGACGGCGGAGCCACTGGAATCGGGAATCCGACTTGAGCTTGGAATATGTGGACTTGACGTCGAGATCGTTGAGAACGGTAGAGAGTTTTTCGACGACCTCGTCCGGATCGACGATCTTGTGAGGTTCCGCAAACAGCGAGACGGTGCGGATATCGGTTGCCAAAACCTCGCCGTTCCGGTCGACGAGATCTGGGCGCGATGCCATCAGCCGATCGGGTGGCAGGATGCTGGATGTGGTCAGGGGTTCCGCAACGCCATATTGCACGAGGCGACCGCCGATGACGCAGTAAAAGACCGTAAAACCGGCGATCAGCAGGCCGACCCGGTTCTTCGCCTGGGCCGACTTGCGCTTGCGCGTGCCTTCGAAGGAGGCGCCTCGGGCGGGTGAGCGGCCGCCTGCGGAAAAATGCGCGCGGCTCTTCAGGACCATAATGCGGGACAGGAAAGACATCAGCGTTTCACCGATCCGGTAGAGATAACTTCGATGGAGCCGCGCCCGCGCGGGGTGGGTACGGGGATTTTCGAGGCTGGTCTCGCCTTGGCCGCCTCGACACCCTTGAGAGCTGCGGCGACTTCGCTGCTCTTGCCGGCGATGATGTCCTCGATCGTCGTCTCCGGCTGCGGAAGCTGCGCCTTCAACATCGGCAGCTCCTTCGGCATGGCAAGCTGGGTCGGCACCGTTGGAGCCAATTGAAGCTCGGAATTGTAGACATTGATCAGTCGGTGCAGGCGGTTCGGCTGCGTCAGCAGCGCCCAGTCCGCCTTCAGCAGATCTATCGTATCCTTCTCCAACTTGATTTCCGCCTCCAGCCGGCGGACCTCGGCAAGCTTCTCGTCGGCGCGGTGCTTGATCGTGTAGGTGACGACCGCGGTAGCCGTCATGACGCCGATCAGTACCAGATCGAAGCTACGCAGCATGTTTCAGGCTCCCATCTTTGCAAGGCTGGCGAGGTCGGGCAGATCAAAAATCGAAAGATCGGCAGCACGGGGCGGAGCGACGGAACGAATGCCGGCCCGCAGCTTTGCCGAACGGGCGCGCGGGTTGGCTTCCGCCTCCTCTTCGCTCGCGACGATCATCGACTTGCCGATCGGTTCGAATATGGCGGGCTTCGCTTCGACCATTGGCAGATGACGCGAACCTGAAGCCTTGCCGGAGCGGTCGGAAAAGTACTGCTTGACGATCCGGTCTTCGAGCGAATGAAAGGTAACGACGACGAGACGGCCGCCGGGTTTCAAAGCGCGTTCGGCGGCAAAAAGCGCCGTTGCGAGCTCACCCAGTTCATCGTTCACAAAGATGCGCAGCGCCTGGAAGACGCGGGTAGCCGGATGAATCTTGTCCTTGGCCTTGCGCGGATTGACGCTTTCGATGAGGTTTGCCAGATCCCGCGTGGTCGCAAATGGCTCGGAGGCACGGCGCTTCTCGATGGCCCGCGCAATGCGGCCGGCCTGCTTCTCTTCGCCCAGAAAACCGAAGATGCGGGTAAGATCGCTGACCTTGGCGCGGTTGACGACATCAGCAGCAGACACGCCCGCTGCCGACATACGCATGTCGAGCGGGCCGTTTCTCTGGAATGAGAAGCCGCGCTCCGCCTCATCGATCTGCATGGACGACACGCCGATATCGAGCACGACGCCGTCGAACCCTCCTTCGGGCGCATAGTCGGCGAGATTGGAGAATTGCGAATGGATAAGCGTAAGACGCCCTTTATGAGCTTCGGCCAACGCCTGCCCGGCAGCGATCGCGGTCGGATCACGATCAAGCGCGATCACTTCCGCACCGGCAGCAAGCAGGGCGGATGAATATCCACCCGCCCCGAATGTGCCATCGAGGATGACCTTGCCCGCTTGAGGATCGAGCGCCTCGACAACCTCGTCAAGAAGGACTGGAATGTGACGAACCAGTCCGCCTTCGGCCTCGGTTTCTCCGTTGCCAGAATTCGCCGCCATTCCGCACCTCTGTTTTACGCAGGGCGCGAACCGAAGCGCCCCTCTCTCGCTGCCGCCTGCGCCTCGTGAAACGCCTGCGGCCGCCAAAGCTGAAAATGATCCGAGCGCCCAACGAAGGTTACTTCCGAGCTGATTCCCGTGAAGTCCCGGATAAAATCCGTGACCATCAGCCGGCCCTCCGCGTCGAGCCTCATGAAGACGCCGCCACCATGTACCAGCAGCGACATCCTGTTGGCTTCCGGCGAAAATGGATCGACCGATGCGATCTGCTTTTCGTATCGATCGAGCAGATCCGGACCTCCAACGCTGATCGCCGGATAGATGAAATCCTGAAGACAATAAAGCTCCTGGATTCCAAGCTCCAAAAGAACCGCACGAAAACTCGCCGGAACGGAGACCCGCCCCTTCGCATCGATCCTGTTCGTCGCATTTGAAAGGAAGCGACTTACCACGCCGAACACCCGCTCCCTTGCAATTCCAGACGGATACCCGCCCGTCCCGACGCACCGCCCCAGACAAAGCTTCGCCATCCGGATGAACGGAAATCCGCCCGGCCGACCGACCGAAACTTTGGGATTGGCGGGCGCTCATACGCCCTTGTGCAGTGCGATTTTGGGATACCATGGGACCATATGGGCGTCAATGGGAGAGACCCCGCTAGCCGCTCCCAAACCTGATTTATTTATAAGCTGTTAAGTTTAACAAAGGGTTATTGGAGCAAGCGGAGAAACCGCCTCTACCGACCGCCGCAAGTGGAATTCCGGCGCTCCCTAATGCTCCGAAAGCAAAGGAGATTTCGCAGATCCTTAAATACACCTTTCCGTTAGCCGCACCTCCGGATGCGCTCGCGGGAGGCGATTTCGCAGAATTCATCACATCCGGTGCGGGAAATTGCCAGTTGGCCTGTAAGCCGGGTTCTGTATGGCCCCGATGCAAGCACCGGAACGTGGCAGCCATTCGTCTGGGACGACGTTTGCACATCGCCTCACGCAACCCACCCGGATGACTGGCCCGGAAACAGGCTGTAGCCTCGCTTTCGCGGGCTCGCGTCATCCCTATTCGGTCTTGCTCCCGGTGGGGTTTACCATGCCGCCGCTGTTACCAGAGGCGCGGTGGGCTCTTACCCCACCCTTTCACCCTTACCCCGCCATCTCAGCTGCCCATCGGGCAGTTGAGAAAGCGGGGCGGTTTCCTTTCTGTGGCACTTTCCCTGGGGTCGCCCCCGCCGGACGTTATCCGGCACCGTGTTTCCGTGGAGCCCGGACTTTCCTCACCTTATCGCCTTTCGACATTGATAAAGCGCGGCTGCCCGGCCAACTGGCATGCGGTCCATAACCGAGATAGGCGTCGAATACCAGAGTTTACAGGTAGCTCGCCGCGAAATCTGTCGGATAGCTTTCGTCGATAATCCGACCATGGAAAATGAGCTCTGCACCAAGCCTGCCGATTTCATCCGAACTCTTGGCAGCAGCGCCGCATCCGCCGCTCAAGATCCCGATACGATCCGATTCCGTCATGGCGATCGCAGGATAGCCGGTCGGGGTAAAGGAGGTTACGCAAGCCGCCTTCGACGTGCGGGAAATATCGAGCGACGGCATCAGCCGGTGGATGACCTCGGTCAGATATCGGTGGGTGCTCTCGCGGCCGCCGGAACGAAACCAGGCGCGCACGTCCGGCTCGGTCGGCAACGGCAGATCATCCGGATCGCCGCCGATTTTCAAATAGACCTTGCCGTCGGGATAACGCACCGGCGGCAGAAGATAAATGCCGTCATCGGCCTCGTCCCATTTCCAGATCAGCGACGGAACGTTGCCCAGGGCATCCAGGGCTGCTTGATCGATCTCGTAGAAGGCAACGGTTCGAGCATAGACGTCCAGATGAAGCCGCCGCGGCAGGAGATTCTCATTTATGGAAAATCCGCCGGCAGCGACAAGGACCTTTTCGCCTTGATAGGTATTGCCTTCGGCCGTCGTCACCGTCACCGCATCGCCGGCCTGCTGGATGGAGGAAACGGTTTCCGGAATGATTGCGGCGCCCTGCCGTTCCGCAAGTTCGGCCTGGGCTTTGACCAAGCGGCGCGGGTTCACATAGCCGGCGTTTTTCGGCTCCCAGACACCCTCGCTACCGGACGGAAAGGCAAAGAACGGAAAACGGTCGCCGAGATCGGCATCCCCGGATATTTCGGTAGTAACACCAAGCTTTCCCGCAGCATCAAGGACCTTGGCGACATAGGACAGACCGCTAGTGCGGGCGGGTCCCACAATCAGACATCCGCACTCCGAATAGAAGTCGATCCCGCTCTCCGCCGAAATTTCCCTGTACCGGGCAATGGAGCGGTTGGCGAGGCGCGCCCAGACCGGATCTTGATCGATCGTCCTGGTAATGCGCGCCTCGTCGTAGTGGCTGGCGAAGACGCCCTCATGGCGCCCATAGTCCGCCGGCTCACCCGGACCGATCAGCGCGACGCCATCGGTCCATTTCGAGAGGTAACGGGCAGCCGCAGCGCCCATCATGCCCTTCCCGACAACTATATATTTAAACCGCTCCGACATGCTCCGCCCTTTGATTCCTTCGACTGAAATGCCTGTTCCTGAAGGCACTTCTAGCCGTTTCCGGAATCAAAATACCAGAGGTGTTGTCGTCCGGATGACGTTCGATGCGAAATCGAATTCCGCAGTGTCGGCTATCTGCGGCTGGCCGGTCGGCTGCTTGGTAGCATCGATGACGGCGAGCACTTTTTCGCAATAGCGCTTGGAGACCGGATTCATCCGCTTGGCAGCGTGGCCTGCATTGTATTTCAGGATCGTGCCGCAAACCTTGCCGCCGCCGCGCTCATGCGCTCCGGCAAGGTATTTCATTCCATAGCGAATGTTCGTCTCAGGGTCGTAAAGACCGTAGCTCGGCCCCTCGTATCCCATCAACCTGGCCGTTGCAGGTTTGATTTGCATGAGGCCGATCTCGCCGGCCCTGCCCTTTACGGTTGGACGGAAATTGCTTTCGATCTGGACGACGGCATTGGCCAATTCAACCGGAACACCATACTCGCCGGCATATTTCTCAATTATCTTGGAATAGTGGAGCTGTCTGACTATCCGCTTTGCCACGTCGGTAGGTGCAGCAAAGCCCGTCTCGCGCGTTTCCCAGGGAATAATGAGCGGTTTGGTGTAGACGGTAACCTTCTCGGCGTCTTCAGCGCGCACGAATTCGCTTCCCGCGACGACCATGGCCAGGCCCGCCGCGGCTATAACAGCCAGTTTTTTCATTCAGTTAGATTCTCTCCGGACTAATAGGCTCGCCGGCGTCAATACGCAGACACCCTCACCGCGTCGCCGGATAGACGGCGCGGTGCTTCACGATGACCTATCGTTTATCTCTGCAACCCCCGTCCAACATGGTGGCTGCGTTAACCTGTCCTTTAGAAAGACCTAATGAGGAGATGATGTGGCAGCGCAATATTTTTGCTGAAACGCGCCCATTGCGCCCCAACCACCGCGACTAACAGCGGCGGTATTTCGGCAATGCGGCCAGCAGCCGATGCAGGGTGTCGATTGTTGAAAAATCAGCGATGCCGTCAACGAGCTGAGGTCTGAAATGTCGCTGAAAGGCCTCAACGACGCCTTTTGTCCGATCACAAAAGCTTCCCGTAGTTTCAATGGCATACCCATAGAGAGAGAGCATGGATTGAAGAGCTTCGACGGGTTGGCCGCTCTCTCCGTACTGAAAGAAGCGCCCTCCGCTGATTTGCGTTGGGTTTATCCAGTGCCCCACCCCGTCAAGATACAATCTTTCCCAGGGGAAATTTTCGCCCGGGTCGACCTTGCGGATCGGCGCTACGTCCGAGTGGCCAAGCACCCTTTCGGGCGGAATTTTCCATCTTTTGCCACAATTGAGACACAAATCGGCGACCGACTTGATCTGTGCATCCGGAAAATCGGGAAGCCCGCCGGGATGTCCGGGATTTGCGATCTCTATTCCGATCGAACAGGAATTGATGTCGCTTTCGCCGGCCCAGGAGCTCTTTCCGGCGTGCCAGGCGCGTCGCCCTTCCGGCACGAGCTGGACGATCCGCCCGTCTTCATGGACGAAATAATGGCTGGAAACCTGGCTCTCCTCATTGCAGAGCCAGGAGAGCGCCTGATCGGCGCTGGGCATGCCCGTGTAGTGCAGAATGATCATGTCGGGCTTGCGCCCGTTTGCACGATCGCCCTGATTGGGAGAAGGGTTCACCGAGGCGCCGGGATAATCGGCGGCAGAAACCGTCATGCAGCGCGGCGCTCTTTCGAAATCGCTGCGTAAGCCGCATTCAAGGCAGCCATCCGCTCGTTGGCCGCAGCATGGAGGGCGACAGGAACGCCCCGCGCGATAAGCCGATCCGGATGATGTTCGGAAACCAGCAGTCGATATTGCTTGCGGATCTCGGAGAAATCGTCCTCCGGCGAAACCCCGAGAACAAGGTAAGGATCCGCTCCATCGAGATGCACGTGACGCGCCATGATGCGGCGGAAATGCGCTTCGTTGATTTGGAATATCTCGGCGATGCGCCCGAGGAAGACCAATTCGTCTTCGTGCACGAGGCCGTCTGCCTTGGCGATGTGGAAGAGGCCGTCGACCACGTTCTCCAGCATTGGGCAATTCTTTGCGACACCGGAACTGCAGAGACCGGCGAGCTTCAGCGCATAGGCTTCGTAACCGGCAACGTCCTGGCGCGCCAGATTATAAAGCCGCGCTACGTTCCGCGCCTCTTCATCCGGAAAATCGAAGATCTGCTGAAAAGCCCTCACCTCGGCCTCGGTCACGATCCCGTCGGCCTTGGCCATCTTGGCAGACAGAGCAATGATGGCAACCGAGAAGGAAACCTGCCGGCGGGTTTCCGGATCGCCCTCGAAGACCGTCCGGACGGCCTCCACCATGCGGCCCAGCGCGCTGCCGGCCGCGTCGCCGATGGCGCCGAGGAGCCGTTCCCAGAGGGAGGAGATTTGGAAGCAGGCGAAATCGAATATCATGACCCCAATGGACCAGATTATCCCAATGATTGCAAGGCGGCGGACGGTCCATCTCAGATTAAACTATGTTCATGTTTTCCGAACAATCACTGCAGTTCACAGCGGCATTACCAAGTCTGAGAGACCAATCGACCGGATCGTCAACCGGTGATCCCAAGAGCCATTTCATGACCCCGTGATCGGGCTGCAATGGCATCGCGCGGGTACGGATGCCGCGGACTTTCCCCATGTTTTGCTTTTCCACAGCCCCCCCCGAGGGTTCTCTCAGTTGAAACGATTATATCGCCGCTTGCCTTCATATTCAGCCGAAAGGCCGGATTTTCTTGAGAAATTCACTTTACAGGTGACCATCTCTGTCGCATCCATTCGAGCGGTTTTGAACTGAACGCGAGTGTACGCGTCAAGGAGGATCGATGGCCAAACAAAAAGTAGCGATGCTGACCGCCGGAGGCCTTGCGCCCTGCCTCTCATCCGCCGTGGGCGGACTGATCGAGCGCTATAACGATATCGCGCCGGAGATCGAGATGATTGCCTACCGCTCCGGATACCAGGGCGTACTCCTGGGCGACCGCATCGGCATCACGGCCGATATGCGGGAGAAGGCGCATCTGTTGCATCGCTATGGCGGCTCGCCAATCGGCAACAGCCGCGTCAAGCTGACAAACGCCGCCGACTGCGTGAAGCGCGGCCTCGTCAAGGAAGGAGAAAATCCTCTCAGGGTCGCCGCCGAGCGCCTTGCCTCCGATGGCATCACCATCCTGCACACCATCGGCGGGGACGATACCAACACCACCGCAGCAGACCTCGCCGCCTATCTCGGTGCGAACGGCTATAATCTGACGGTGGTCGGGTTGCCGAAGACGGTCGACAACGACGTCGTGCCGATCCGACAATCGCTCGGCGCCTGGACGGCCGCGGAGGTGGGGGCGCATTTCTTTGACCACGTCTCGAACGAACAGAGCGCCGCTCCTCGCACACTTGTGATCCACGAAGTGATGGGGCGTCATTGCGGCTGGCTTACCGCCGCCACTGCACGGGCCTATATCCAGAAGACCAAGGACAATGAATATGTCGAAGGCCTGATGATGAACTCGGAGTTGAAAAACATCGATGGCATCTATCTTCCTGAAATGGCCTTTGACATCGACAAGGAAGCCGCCCGGCTGAAGGACGTGATGGACAAACGCGGTTTCGTGACCCTTTTCGTTTCTGAAGGAGCCTGTTTGGACGCGATCGTCGCCGAGCGGGAAGCCGCCGGCGAGACGGTCAAGCGTGACGCCTTCGGTCACGTGAAGATCGACACGATCAATGTCGGCAACTGGTTTCAGAAGCAGTTCGCAGCACTTCTTGGCGCCGACCGCTCCATGGTGCAGAAATCCGGTTATTTTGCACGTTCGGCCGCTGCCAACGCCGCTGATTTGATGCTGATCAAAGGCATGGTCGATCTGGCGGTAGAAAGTGCCCTGAACAAGGTCTCGGGCGTGACCGGTCATGACGAAGACCAGAACGGAAAACTGCGGACGATCGAATTCCCGAGAATCAAGGGTGGAAAACATTTCGATCTGACGGCAAAATGGTTCGGCGAAGTGATGGACCATATCGGTCAACCCTTCGAAGCTGCTTGATACAAGACGATTGACGAGCGCCTGGGGGCGTTCGGGAGGAAGTGGAATGACGGCTGATATCTGGCTCGCTTTTGCCGCGACCGCGATTTTTTTTGTCCTTCTCCCGAGCCCTCTTGCTTGTCTTACTGCCAGCTTCTCTCTCCAGCGTGGCCGCCGTACCGCGGTCGCCACCCTGCCCGGCCTGGCGCTTGGGTTGACGACGGCCCTGCTGCTGGCGAGCGTGCCGGTCGCAATTGCGGCTCTTTATGCCCCGCGGCTGATGGAAACGATTTCCTGGATCGGCCTTGGCTACCTAATGCTCTATATATTGTGGTCCTATCAGGATCCGAAAATCACCGGCCCCATGGCCGACAACGACAACCTGCCGGAATGTCGTCGCGCGCGGATTTTCGGCTGCCTCTTCGGTCAATCCGCATTCACTCTTCGCTACGCGCTCGTGCTTGCCGCCATACTTGCGCAGTTCATCGATCTCCAAACTCCAATTTTGCTTCAGCTTCTTGAAATGCAGGCAATCTTTCTCGTCTGCATGATAATCGGTGGCGCCGTCCACGTGCTGCTGCCGCGCCGCGTTCTCGGCCGGAAACGCAATGCTGCAAACCTCAACCAAGCCTCACGCAAGCCCCAGACGCGATTCATATCGCGACGTGCGGTCACGGCCGGTTATCGCCGGATTGCGGCCTAGGCCTCACCGTCTTGTCGGACGCTGCCCAATAGGTTAATGAAACTAGATATTCGGTAGCGGTTCGGCGGGCTGGGGTAACCAAATTCATGAAAGAAACCCAATGGCGATAATCCGATTTCTCGGCCGTGGAACGGCCGTGGCCTGCGCCATGTCTTCGGTTCTCGCTTCCTGTTCAAGTGTTGAACGGGAACCCAAACTTGCCGCGACTCAGAGCCAAGCCCCGACAAATACTTCTGTAGCCGGTGCGGTTCAGACCGCCTCCGCGGATGGGCAGTTGGCCGTCCAGTACAAGTCGGATTTGCCGGTTGGTCAGCAGGCACAGGCCGCGGGTGCACAGCCGACTGTCGCTCTCGCCAAGACGTCACGGCTTCCGGTTCCTGTTCCGATGGCCGCAGAAGCGGCCTCGGTCCAGACGGTAGCGATGGCATCTGCAACCATGGCGCCGTTAGTTGCCTTGGCACCCGCCCCGAGCGCCGCGACGGCGTTAATACCTGGCAAGACCACCTCGACCCTTGTGGCAGCAGCATCGCCCGCAACCTCGACGATCCTCGCATCCAGCAAGGGCGGACGGCTGGCCGTTCCGGCCGTAGCCCCCGCCGTTTCAGAAGGCAGGATCCAGCCGGTGGCGGCCCAAGCGATCGCATTGGACGAGCCCGAACTGACACCGGATATGGTGGCGCTGCAATCGGTCGTACCCACGCCGCGACCGGACACGTCGACACTTGCCTATGCCGCTCAACCAAGGGCCGTCGCCGCACTTTCGGCGATGGAATTTCCCCCGGCACCCGGCGATCCGCTACCGACCACCGCGGCTGCGGCACCTGCGGATTTAAGCAAGCTCATCAAGCGTTACGCAGGACTGTACGGCGTGCCGGAATCGCTGGTACACCGCGTCGTGCATCGGGAAAGCAAATACGACCCCAAGGCCTATCACAAAAACGGCTATTGGGGCCTCATGCAGATCAAATATTCGACTGCCAAGTCCATGGGTTATGAAGGACCCGCTTCGGGTCTGCTCGACGCTGAAACAAACCTGAAATACGCGATCAAATACCTGCGTGGCGCCTGGCTGGTCGCCGACAACAAGAACGATAATGCCATCAAGCTCTACGCGCGCGGCTACTATTACGATGCCAAGCGCAAGGACATGCTGCACGTTCTTGAAAAGTAATGGCAATTGGCGGCGCCTTAGGGCGCCGCCGTCACCTTTATGATCTCTGCAACAAGCATCGACGGATCATAGCGCTCCGGCGTCAGGCCAAGCCGCACGACCACAAGGTCGAGCGATGGAATGACGATGACGTTCTGTCCGTCATGGCCGTCCAGGATGAATGTATCGGCGGGCAGACCCTTACCGGCGACCGGCAGCCAGGTCTGCATCCTGGAATAGCGGCCGTTCGAGGTCCGGTTCGGCTGGCGCATCGCTTCGACGAAGCCTTCCGGCAGGATCCTGTTACCGTTCCAGACGCCGTCCCGCACCAGCAGCAGTCCCAATCGCGCCCAGTCCCACGCAGTCGCATACATGTAGGAGCTGCCGACGAAAGTACCGGTGGCATCGACCTCCAATACCGCGCTTGCCATTCCCAACGGTTCGAATAGCGCCTTTCGCGGATAGGCAAGCGCCGCTTTCTCTTCCAGCCGGCTCATCCATATCCGGGAAAGCAGCACACCTGTGCCGGAGGAATAGTTGAAGCGGGTGCCCGGATCGGCCTCAAGCGGCTGATCCGCGGCAAAATTTGCCATATCGCTCTCAAGATAGAGCATCCGGGTCACGTCCGCGACCGTGCCGTAGTTCTCGTTGAACGCCAGGCCGCTCTCCATCGCCAGAAGGTCGCCGAGGCTGATGTCGGCACGCTGATCGTTTTGCCATTGCGGTAAGAGCCTTTTATCGTCCGCCGACAGCCGGCCGTCCCGCATCATCGTGCCGATGATTGCCGCAGTGACCGTCTTGGTCATAGACCACCCCAGAAGCGGCGTGTCCTTCGAAAACCCGGCAGAATAGGTCTCTCCTACGATACGCCCCCCCTTCACGACAACCACCGCCCGCATGCCGGCTCCAATGAGATCATCGCGTGAAAGAAAAGGCGCAATTGCCGGATGGGATTCAATTTTTCCGCCCTCCGGCCAAAGGACAGTCTCATCGACGGGCGTCCGAATAGCCGATGCCGTTTCCACCCGCGGCAATGTTTCCCCATTCGGAGTGACAGTACACCCTAAGCCATCGCGATGGACGGCATCATTGCCGGCAAAAATGCCGAGCAGCGCGGCATGGACACGTCTTTCGGTCCGATCGACGGACACGTGCATCAGCTTGAGCAGCGGATGGCCCGGCGCCTGGACGTCGACCGCAAGCACCACGTCAGCGTCCTGTGCGGCGATGAAGACGTTCGAGCAGACGATTTTGGCGGCATAACCGCTTCCGACCCTCAGCAGTTCCGGCGGCATAACGTAAAGCCAGCCCGCAATTCCGGCGACACTGACCAGGACGGCACCAAAACAAATCTTCGCAATCCTGATCAACAATCGCTTGGTCCCTCATCTTTTGCGCATGCATGCAATCAGGATTCTCGCCCCCAAGGAAGCAGTTTTGCTGGCGCAGTGCCCGTTCTGTAGTTCAGCACAGGCCGCGTCATCAATCTGTTGCATGATCGGGCTACACGCCCTGCAACTCTGGACTAGGCGGGACTCGATTATGGCGGATATTGCTCAGGAAGCCGGTTTTCGGAAAAACAAGAAGCTCAAGGATGCGCTTCTGCAGCACAAGGCACTTTCTCGACAGGGTTTTTCAGAGAGGCTTTTCGGGCTGCTGTTTTCCGGGCTGGTTTATCCGCAGATCTGGGAAGATCCGGATGTCGACATGGCGGCCATGGAACTGGCTGAAGAGCACTCGATCGTTACAATCGGTTCCGGCGGCTGCAATATGCTCGCCTATCTGTCCCGCGCGCCGAGGAAGATCGACGTGGTAGACCTCAATCCACATCACGTCGCTTTGAACCGCCTGAAACTGGCCGCCTTCCGCCATTTGCCGGGCCACGGCGATGTCGTACGCCACTTCGGCATGGACGGCGTTCGCTCCAACAGCACGAGCTACGACAAATTCGTCGCCCCGCACCTCGACACCGCCACGCGCGCCTATTGGGAGAAGCGGTCCCTCTCGGGCCGACGCCGCATCGGCGTCTTCAATCGCAACATCTACAGAACTGGCCTGCTCGGCCGCTTCATCGGCGCCGGCCATCTGATCGCCCGCTTGCACGGAACCGACCTTACCGAAATGGCGAATGCCCGCTCCCTGCGCGAGCAGCGGCAGTTCTTCGACCAGAAGATCGCTCCTCTGTTCGAAAAACCCCTGATCCGCTGGATCACCAGCCGCAAGAGTTCGCTTTTCGGTCTCGGTATCCCGCCGCAGCAATATGACGAACTCGCAAGTCTTGCCGCCGACGGATCGATCGCGCCGGTGCTGCGCCAGCGACTCGAAAAGCTTGCCTGCCATTTCCCGTTGCGCGACAACTACTTTGCCTGGCAAGCCTTCGTACGCCGCTACCCAAAGGCGGAAGAGGGTACGCTGCCGACTTATCTGAAGGCGGAAAACTTTCAGATGATCCGCAAGAATGCCGATCGCGTCACGGTCCACCACGCGAGCTTTACCGAGCTTCTGGCGCGCAAGCCCGCGGCTTCCGTGGACCGTTACGTCCTGCTCGACGCTCAGGACTGGATGACGGATCAGCAGCTCAACGATCTCTGGACGGAAATCGCCCGCACGGCAGCTTCCGGAGCCCGCGTGATCTTCCGCACGGCGGCTGAAAAGACCGTCCTTCATGGCCGGCTGGCGGCTGCGCTACTGGACCAGTGGACCTATCTGGAAGATCGATCGGCCGAACTGAACTTCCAGGACCGGTCCGCAATCTATGGCGGCTTCCATATCTACGTGAAAAAAGCCTGATGGCGCAGCAAATGACAAGCACGTCCCTCCCCGACGAGCATGCAGAGCGGATGGATCGGATGTACCGCTATCAGCGTCACATCTACGACGCCACGCGCAAATATTACCTCTTCGGTCGTGATCGGGCGGTAGAAGGACTGAACGTCCCGCCGGGAGCGACATTGCTGGAAGTCGGATGCGGAACGGGCCGCAATCTGTTGCTCGCTCACCGGCATTATCCGACTGCCAAACTCTATGGCTTGGACATCTCCGCAGCGATGCTCGAAAGCGCCCGAGCGAATTTTCGCGGCAGAGCCGCTGAACCGAACTTCCAGGTGGCGGACGCCACGAATTTCAAGGCGGAGGAGTTCGGCAGGACGGGCTTTGACCGAATCCTGATTTCCTATGCGCTTTCGATGATCCCGAACTGGGAAGGTGCAGTCGATGCGGCCTTGGCCGCGCTTGCCCCGAACGGCTCGCTGCATATCGTCGATTTCGGCCAGCAGGAACGCTTGCCCGGCTGGTTCGGACGGCTGCTGAAGGCTTGGCTGACGCGCTTCCACGTCACGCCTCGTGCGAACCTGCACGGTGTGCTGGAAAGCAGGCTTGCCGCAGCAGACGCCGACATGATCTTCGAAGAGATCGGCTGGGGTTATGCGTGGCACGCGGTGATCCGCCGCCGCGGCTGATATCCGATCGCTGCGCATGCGGCTGGCAGCCCTCTTGCCATAACCGATTTTTTACGACGTTATGACGACATGGCGTTTACGCCTCCTCGTTGCAGATTCGTGAGGCGAGAGGCTTTAGTCGGCATCAACACGGGACTTCCATGCCTCGGCTCCTTTTGACGTTTCTTGCGACAGCCATGCTCGCAGCCGCCGGCTGCACATCGACCGATTACGATCTGGTGGAGACCTCGTCGGTCAAGCAGATGAGGTTCAAGGATAACGATCCGCAGGATTTCGGCAGATATCATCCCGGCCGCCACGAAATCCATGGCATCGACCTTTCCAAATGGAACGACGGGGATATCGATTGGGCTCAGGTGAAGGGCTCCGGAGTCGCATTCGCCTTCATCAAGGCGACCGAAGGAAAAGATCGGGTCGACGCCGCATTCGAACGGCATTGGCGCAACGCCGCCGCATTCGGTATTCCGCACGCGCCTTACCACTTCTATTATTTCTGCTCGACTCCGGAGGAGCAGGCCGATTGGTTCATCGCCAATGTGCCGAGGCAGTCGACGAAGCTGCCGCCGGTGCTCGACGTGGAATGGAACCACGCCTCGCCGACCTGCAAGCTGAAGCCTGACCCTGCCACCGTGCGCGACGTTATGAAGCGCTTCATGGATCGTATCGAACGGCATTACGGTAAGCGTCCGATCATCTACACCTCCGTCGACTTCCACCGGGACAACCTGGTTGGAGCCTTCAACGATTATCATTTTTGGGTGCGGTCGGTCGCAGCACATCCCGGTGAAATTTATGCCGGTCGCCGCTGGGCCTTCTGGCAATACACCTCAACGGGCATCGTGCCGGGCATCCAAGGTCAGACGGATATCAACGTATTTTCCGGCACGGCGAAGAGCTGGAACAACTGGGTCGCATCCGTCAGCAAGTAAACCTCGACCTGCCGGCACTCCGACATCTGGCAATATGTGAGCAGTTGCGGTAGAACCTGCCCCGACGCCGCTGCCGCCATTTCCGTCACGATTTTGTCCACATGCGGCGGTGCTTATTCACATTGGGAACGCCGAATGTCCGCTGTTTTTGTCCGCCGCCTCTTGCTCGCATCCGTTGTCGCCGGCTGCCTTACCTCCACCGCCCTTGCTCAGACGCCGGCCCCCACGTGCGGAGGTGATCTTTCCACCTTCCTTCAGGGCGTGAAGGCCGAAGCGATCGCCAAGGGTATCCCTGCCGATGCCGCCGATCGAGCTCTCGCCGACGCGCAGATCGACCAGAAAGTGCTGTCCCGCGATCGCGCCCAGGGTGTCTTCCGCCAAACCTTCCTCGATTTTTCCCAACGCACCGTCAGTCAGGCGCGGCTCGATATCGGCCGCCAGAAGCTGAAGCAATACGCTGATGTCTTCGCCCGCGCCGAGCAGGAATTCGGCGTCGCTCCGGGTGTCATCACCGCCTTCTGGGCCATGGAAACGGATTTTGGAGCGGTCCAGGGCGACTTCAACACCCGCAACGCTTTGGTGACGCTCGCTCATGATTGCCGGCGCCCGGAACTCTTCCGTCCGCAGCTTATCGCACTCATCGAGATGGTGCAGCACGGAGACCTGGATCCGGCGACCAATACCGGTGCTTGGGCGGGTGAGATCGGCCAGGTGCAGATGCTGCCTGAGGACATCATCGCGTTTGGCGTCGATGGCGATGGCGATGGCCATATCAACGTGAAGAACAGCGCCGCCGATGCGATCCTGACGGCCGCCAAATTCATCCAGAGCCTCGGTTTCAAGGCAGGCCAGCCGTGGGTTCAGGAAGTAACGCTGGCTGAGAACCTGCCCTGGGGGAAATCGGGCCTTGGCAACGAGATTCCCGCTGGCGAATGGTTCAAGATGGGCGTCGCACCGCGCGACGGCAATACGAGCTTCGGCGATCTGCCGGCGGCTCTTGTCCTGCCGCAGGGACGAAAGGGGCCAGCCTTCCTCACCTATCCCAATTTCCGCATTTATCTCGAGTGGAACCAGTCCTTTATATACACGACATCGGCGGCCTACTTCGCCACCCGCCTGTCCGGCGCTCCGCCCTATCTGAAGGGAACGCCTGAACCCGGCCTCGATGATTCCGGTATGAAGGCATTGCAGGCGAAGTTGCAATCGCTCGGCCACGATGTCGGAAAGGTCGACGGCATCCTGGGTTCCGGCACCCGCATGGCGGTCCAGAAGGAACAGGCCCGCTTGGGACTGCCGGCAGACGGGTGGCCGACCCAGGGGCTGCTTTCGGCACTCTAAGGCCTGCAATCCCACTGCTCAAGATTCGGGTGGCGGTCGGCTCGTCCTGGCTATATTCCTGCTTCCGATGTGAAGGAAAATTCCATGACGACCGCCACCGTTTCGAAGCCCAATGCAGTTGTCTGGGCGCTTCTTCTGCTGCTGGGCTTGATCTGGGGCGGCTCGTTCTTTTTTGCGCGCATTGCCGTGCTGGAAGTGCCGCCCTTCACTTTGGTCTTCCTGCGTCTATTCCTGGCAGCGCTTGCGCTCCACATCTATCTCCACGGCCGATTTGGCCTCTATCAGTCCTTGGCCGCTCACTGGCGCTCCTTCGTGGTCATGGGCTTCGTCAACAATGCCCTGCCCCATACGCTGATCTTCTTCGGCCAGACCGAGATCGGGGCAGGCCTTGCGTCGATCCTCAATGCAACGACACCGATCTGGACAGTCCTGATTGCCAATCGTTGGACGCCGGACGAAAAACTGACGGCAGGCAAAATCGCCGGCTGTCTCGCCGGCCTCGCCGGCACGGTTGTTCTGATCGGGCCGAGCATCACAACAGCGGCATCTGCTCCGCTCTGGGCTCTGGTTCTGCCGGTGGCCGCAGCAATGTCCTATGGGGTAGCCGGAACCTACGGCAAACGTTTCCGCGGCCTTCCCGCTCCGGTTTCCGCCACCGGCCAACTGACTGCCTCGACACTGATGATGCTGCCCGTTTCAATGCTCCTTGACCAGCCTTGGACCTTGCCGGCGCCTTCCATAGAGGCTGTGGCGGCGATCCTGGCGCTGGCACTGATCTCGACGGCGTTTGCCTATATGCTTTTCTTCCGTATCCTGGCTACGGCAGGCGCCACCAATGCATCGCTGGTGACGCTCATTGTGCCTCCAAGCGCCATTCTGCTGGGCGCCTTGTTTCTTGGCGAGCGATTGGAGGCGCCGGACATCGCCGGCATGCTGCTGATCGGGTTCGGCCTCGTCCTGCTCGACGGACGGCTTCTTCGCTACTGCAGCAAATGGCTTTGCAAAGTGTCAAAAAGAAGCGCAGCTCTCACGGAATATGACGCTCCGTAACACTCATACACCACTTTTTAAGGGTGCGACAATTAAGATTAACAACAAATTTATTGAGCAAATTCAGCAATATGCCAGATTTAAGCTCGTGAAGCGAGGTTCGGGCAGCGGCGGTGCAGCATAGAATCTGCTTTCCAATCGACACAAAACCGACATAGACTTTAACGGTCAACGCAAGGAGGCAGACATGGGACGTACATACTCTCTGAATGTCCTGGTAGTCGGTGTAGCGTTCGTGTTCGTGGCATCTATGCTGTTCATCTGAACGCTACAGATCCCACTACCCGGTCATAATTTTGCATCCATGACCGTTTGATATCAGCACTTCAATTAGAACGCATGCTCCTCTCGTAGAAGCATGCGTTTTTCATTCAGGCCGCGACAGTGCGAGGACTGGCAATCTGCCGGCGGCCGAGCCGCTCCAGCACGGCCGAAACGAGCGGCGCGCGGTTCATCGTATAGATGTGGAACTCGTGGATGCCGCGACGGCTCAGATCTTCCATCTGTTCTGCGGCAACGTCGGCCGCCACCTTGGCGCGATCCTCCGGCTTCTCATCAAGCCCTTCGAACCGGGCATCGAGGAAAGCCGGCACAGAGGCGCCGCAACGACGGGCGAAGCGCTTGAGCTGGGTAAGGTTCTGGATCGGCATGATGCCCGGTACTACGGGGATGGAAACGCCCGCCCCCTGCACCTTTTCCAGATACCGTTCGAAAATGTCGTTATCGAAGAAGAACTGGCTGAGGGCCCGCGAGGCGCCTGCATCCGCCTTGGCTTTCAGGGCCTCGATATCCGCCGCAAGATCAGCGCTCTCCGGGTGCTTTTCCGGATAAGCCGACACCGACACGTCGAAATCCCCATATTCCATTAGAGCCCGCACCAGATCTGCCGTCTGTGCATACCCCTCGGGATGGGGAAGGTAAGCGGTTCCGATGCCGGTTGCCGGATCGCCCCGAAGAGCAACGATGCGGCGAACTCCGGCGGCCCGATATGCTTCGATGACCGCGCGCGTTTCCTCGCGCGAAGCATCCACGCAGGTCAGATGCGCCGCTGTCGGAAGTCTCGCCTCGCCGATCATCCGTGTTACCGCTGCAAGCGTCGGCTCCTTCGTCGAACCGCCTGCGCCATAGGTCATGGACACGAATTCCGGCGCCCAACCCGCAAGCTGCTCCACGGCTTCCCACAGCTGGGCCTCCATCTCATCCGACTTCGGCGGAAAGAATTCGAAAGAAACGCTGAAGGGTTCGCGATTGGCGGTCATGGTCAGTTCCCTTATGAGGCGTTTTGGGTTTCTGCGGGTGCGTGGGAAGCGATCAACAGCCTGCGGTCTCGTGCAAGCCAGACTGTCGCCGTTAGTGCGCCTTCCTTGCCGGAGCCGAGATCGATCGCCTCCTCCACCTCGAGCCCCACCTTGTCCAGCCACTCGGCCATGACCTGGTGAGAGAAGCCAAGCCGGATATGCGCATGATCCTCGCGCAGGTAGTCAAGCTTGTGGGGCGCCAGATCGACGATGATGATCCGGCCGCCGGGGCGCAGTACGCGGGCAGCCTCCGCGATGGCCAGTTCCGGTTGATCGAGGAAGTGCAGCACCTGATGGATCGTGATCAGATCGAAGTCCTGGCCTTCCAACGGCAGGTTCAGGATGTCGCCGTGCCGGACGGAGGCCTTGGTGATGCCGGCCTTGTCGAGATTGGCGCGTGCCACAGCGAGCATGTCACGGCTTGCGTCGATGCCGACAGCTCGGCGATAAAAATCGGACAGAAGCTGCAATATCCAGCCCGTACCCGTCCCAAGATCGAGCAGCGCATCGATTGGCGTCTTGCCGATGAGCTTCAGCAGTGCCGCCTCGACCGCTGCATCACTCACATGCAGTCGCCGCAGTTCGTCCCACTCCGAGGCGTTGCGGCTGAAATAAGCTTGCGCCCGTTCGGCCCTCACGCGCTTGACGGCCAAAAGCCGCTCGCTGTCGCGCAACAGGACCGGATCCTCCTCCGACGCGGCAGCCAGCAGCGTACGAACCAGAGCGGCGGCCTTGCCTTCCTGTCTCAGACGGAAATAAGCCCAGGCTCCCTCCTGATAGCGGTCGATCAGCGACTCTTCGGTGAGGAGCTTGAGGTGCCGCGAAATCCGCGGCTGCGATTGCCCGAGGATATCCGTGAGATCGGTGACCGTAAGATCGCCCTCTGCCAGTAGTGCGAGCAGGCGGAAGCGAGTGGGCTCGCCTGCCGTTTTGAGCACATCTACCAATGTATCGAGCGCGAGACCCATCGAAGCAGCATCCCATCCAATCAACATATAAAGATATGTTTATGTGATTTGCTGGCTCGACGCAAGCGAGAAACGCGTTCCATCGCCTCCACCGCAAAAAGAAAGGCGGCCGACAGGCCGCCCCGTTAGTGGAATTGAGATTGGATGTCAGAACTCTTCCCATTCATTTGCGGCCTGAGCTACGGCCGCATTGCCGTGAGAAATCGCCGGCCGCGCCCGCAGAGGGCGGTGCGATGTTTGTACGACCTGTCGGGCGACCGCCGATGGAGGAGCGGCCGCGACACGACGCCCACCGGCATTTTCGCCGAGCTGGAAGTGGGACAACAAATCGTTCAGCTTGTCGCTTTCCTGTGCCAGCCCCGCACCCGCGGCATTCATCTCTTCAACCATCGCGGCATTCTGCTGTGTCGACTGATCCATGTGATTGACGGCAGTATTGACCTCGGCCAAGCCGACCGACTGTTCCTGCGCCGCAATCGCGATGGCGTCCATATGGGTGGTCACGCTCTGGACAAGCTGCTCGATCACGCCCAGTCCCTCGCCCGTATCGTTGACCAGTTTCACGCCCTCACCGACGGCTACAGCAGAACTGGAGATCAGAGCCTTGATCTCCTTGGCAGCATTGGCGGACCGCTGCGCAAGCTCGCGGACCTCCTGCGCGACGACCGCAAAGCCCTTACCCGCCTCACCCGCACGCGCTGCCTCCACACCCGCATTCAGCGCCAGAAGGTTCGTTTGGAAGGCGATCTCGTCGATGACGCCGATGATCTGGCTGATCTGTTGCGACGACTTCTCGATCCGCTCCATGGCCATGACGGCATTACGGACCACGTGGCCGGACTGGTCGGCCCGGGCGCGGGCATCGCGCACGACATCACGAGCTTCGGCAGTGCGCTTGGAGGTGGCGATCACGTTCGAGGTGATCTCCTCGAGCGCTGCGGCGGTTTCCTCCAGCGAAGCCGCCTGCTGTTCGGTGCGCTTGGATAGGTTGTCCGAAGCACTCGAAATCTCGCGCGACCCGCTGGTAACCGTCGAAACCGAACTACCGACGCTGAGCAGCGCTTCGCGAAGCTGACGCACGGACGTGTTGAAGTCCTGCCGCAGCGCCTCGAACTGCGGGGCGAGAGGTTCGTGGACTTCACAGAGCATGTCGCCGGCTGCAAGCCGCCGCAGGCTGGCTGCAAGTGCACCGGTCGCCTGGTTGAGACGTCCTTCGGCTTCGACTTCGGTACTGCGCTGCATCTCGATACGTTCCGCCTCGGCGCGGCGACGATTGGCTTCGGCTTCCGCTTCTAGCTCCCTGTTCCGGCCTGCCGCGTCCCGGAAAACCTCGACCGAACGTGCCATCTCTCCCACCACGTCGCTGCGCTCCGCGTAAGGAATAGCGGCGGCGATGTCGCCCTCGGCCAAGTTGGCCATGCAATCGCCGATCTTGCGTATCGAGCCTGACAGGCCGCGGGTAATCATCACGCTGAAAGCGATCGAGATCGCCATGAAGATGCCGAGAGCCGATAACGTCAGCTGAAGGGTCGAAGACGCATCGTTCCATTTTTGGGCGGCCAGACCGCCGATCTTGCCGGCATTTTCCTGTATAAGTCCCGCCACGAAGTCCCGTCGTTTCACCATGGCTCCAATCCATGCGTCGAAATCGCCGGGCGCCGGGGTGTAGGGCTTGAGGGAATCCATTGCCTTTATCGTCTTGTCGATCAGCTGACCTTCCACCCCTTGCAGGAACGTATCGTATCTTTGCAGCAGATCGGGCGGCGTAAACTGGCGGAAGGCTTGTTCATAGATGCGGATCTGATGTTTGCCGTGCCCGAACTTGGCCAGCTCCTCGGCAGTCAGCACACCATTGCGCGTATATTGTTGGCCGATACGATTGATGATCAAATAGCCTTCGTTCACCTGCATGAAGGCGTGGTAGCCCTGCACGGCACGCGAGAGTTCCTGATTGTCGATGAGGTTGCCGACCCGCCCTGCAAGCTCGAGGCCAGAGGCTGATATCGGTTGAAGATAGCGCAGCGACATGAGCGGATCGGCACTGCCCGCATCGATGGCGGAACGGTATTCGGGAAGCTTGCCCCAGCGCTCGTCCAGGGATGACTTGGTCTTTGCAAGCCCGGCGTCATTTATGCCGAAGGCAACGGTCTTGTCATAGATCTCGAGAAGCGCTCGGTGCGCGCTATCGGCCTTGACCCTTATATCCGACCTCGTGGCTGCCGTAGCGGCACCCTCTACAGGCATGACCAGCATCAACTCACCGCCGGCACGGGCGAGCTTCTCGAGCGCCAATGCCCGCTCGAGTTCCCGATAGCTCGCATAGGAATTCCAACTGACAAACGCTCCGAGACAGACCACCGCCAGCAATGGCACCAGAGCCAAAAGCGTCAGCGAAGCGCGAAAAGGCAGCCGCTCGATCAAGCGCACCATGAATCAACCCTCTACGATGGACTGTCTTCATGACAGCATAGCCGGCCCGGCGAACATGGACCTCCCCCGTCACCAGCCTGCGCTCCCAATCTTTGCGATTGTATTGACCGACCATCGCAAGAATCCCCCAAAAATCTGGGGGTGGCGGATTCAGTATTTTTTTACCGCTCCAAAAAGCAAAAGCCCTGGGACTACCAGGGCTTTACTTAGAGATCGCTAAAAAATATTAGCGCGTCAGACGCTTGTAGGTCACGCGCCGAGGGTTGACCGAATCTGCTCCGAGCCGGCGAATCTTATCCTGCTCGTAATCCTCGAAATTGCCTTCGAACCACTCGACATGGCTGTCCCCTTCGAAAGCCAGGATATGGGTGGCCAGACGGTCGAGGAACATGCGGTCGTGGCTGATGATAACCGCGCATCCGGCAAAGTTTTCGAGCGCGTCTTCGAGGGCCGCCAGCGTTTCCGTGTCGAGGTCGTTGGTCGGTTCGTCGAGCAGCAGCACGTTACCACCTGCCTTCAACATCTTGGCGAGATGCACGCGGTTGCGCTGGCCGCCCGAGAGATTGCCGACCTTCTGCTGCTGGTCGCCACCCTTGAAATTGAACGCGCCGCAATAAGCCCGCGAGTTCATGTCGTACTTGCCGAGCTTGATGATGTCGTTGCCGCCTGAGATCTCCTCCCAAACGGTCTTGTTGCCGTCGAGCGAATCGCGGCTCTGGTCAACATAACCGAGATGTACGGTGTCGCCGATGCGGACGGTGCCCTCATCCGGCTTTTCCTGGCCGGTGATCAGGCGAAAGAGTGTCGTTTTACCCGCACCGTTCGGACCGATGACGCCGACGATGCCGCCAGGCGGCAGCTTGAAGGTCAGGCCCTCGAAGAGAACGCGATCGCCATAGCTCTTCGAGATGTTCTCTGCCTCGATCACGACCTGCCCGAGGCGCTCGCCGATCGGTATGATGATCTGCGCGTCGCCGGGACGGCGGTCCTCGGCGGCTGCGACCAGTTCATCATAGGCTCGGATACGCGCCTTCGACTTCGCCTGGCGCGCTTTGGGGCTGGCGGAAATCCATTCCTGCTCGCGGGAGATCGCCTTCTGACGGGAGGCCTCTTCGCGGCCTTCCTGCGCCATGCGCTTCGCCTTGGCCTGCAGATAGGCCGTATAGTTGCCCTCGTAGGGAATGCCGCGGCCGCGATCGAGTTCGAGAATCCAGCCCGTGACGTTGTCGAGGAAATAGCGGTCGTGGGTGATCATCAGCACCGAGCCGGGATATTCCCGCAGGTGTTTTTCGAGCCAGGCGATCGTCTCGGCATCGAGGTGGTTGGTCGGTTCGTCGAGCAGCAGCAGGTCCGGCTGGGACAACAGCAGCTTGCAGAGCGCCACGCGGCGCTTTTCACCGCCAGAGAGATTGTCGACGGCGGAGTCGCCCGGCGGGCAGCGCAGCGCGTCCATGGCCATCTCGACCTGGCTTTCGAGATCCCAGAGGTTCTGGCTGTCGATGATATCCTGGAGCTTGGCGCCCTCTTCCGCCGTCTCGTCGGAATAGTTCATCATCAGCTCGTTATAGCGGTCCAGGATCGCCTTCTTGTCGGCGACGCCTTCCATCACATTGCCCATGACGTCCTTGGAGGGATCGAGCTGCGGCTCCTGCGGCAGATAGCCGAGCGTCGCGCCCTCGGCGAGCCAGGCCTCGCCGGTATATTCCTTGTCGAGCCCTGCCATGATCTTCAGCACGGTGGATTTACCGGCGCCGTTCGGGCCGAGGATGCCGATCTTGGCATCCGGGTAGAAAGAAAGATGGATGTTTTCCAATACCTTCTTGTTGCCGTAGGCCTTGTTGAGGCCGGCCATGTGATAAATGAACTGACGTGCCATAGGATGAACTGCTCCGGGAGGGGGATCTGTTTTGCCGCTATGTAGTGCATCCGACCGAAGAGTGTGAAGCACTTTTCGGAAAAAACCGATGCACAAGCTGGAAAATCGCGCATAAACGGTGAGGCAGACGGGAGGATCCGCATGTTCGACGAAACCAGACAGCTCGCAAGCGCCACGGGAGCGAGCCTTGCCAATCACCATCAGCCGGGCGCCGAGCCGGTGACGGCAATCCTCCTCATCTGTCATGGCCTTGCCGAGCACTCGAAGCGCTACGGACCATTTGCCGAAGCCATGGCCGGCCACGGCTTTCATGTCTACGCGTTCGATCATCGCGGCCACGGAGAAACGACGGCACCGGATGCGCCACTCGGACGTTTCGGCAGACGAGACGGCGTTCGGCTCGTTTCGGAGGATGTTAAAGCCATGCGCGACATGGCGGCTCAAAATCATCCCGGTTTGCCCGTCCTGCTCTTCGGCCATTCCATGGGAGGTCTGATCGCGCTCAACGCAGCGGTCGATCATCCCGATAGTTATGATGCCGTCGCTGTCTGGAATTCGAATTTCAATCCCGGCATAGCCGGGCGTGCGGCGCAGGCAATCCTTCTTGCGGAAAAAGCGCTCAAGGGCTCCGACGTGCCGAGCGGCCTCTTGCCCAAACTGACCTTCGAGGCCTGGGGCCGTTCAATTCCCGGCCATCGAACCGCCTTCGACTGGCTGAGCCACGATGGGGAGATCGTCGATGCCTATATCGCCGATCCTCTTTGCGGTTTCGATGCCAGCGTCTCGCTCTGGCTCGACCTCTTCGAAATGACTTTTCGGGCTCCGAAGCTCATCGGCAGGCTGCGGAAGGATCTGCCGATTCACCTGATCGGCGGAGCCGAGGACCCGGCCACCAACAGGGGACGCGAGGTCCTCTGGCTCTCTGGGCATTTGAAGAAGAACGGGCTTTCCAACGTCACGACGAAAATCTGGCCGGCGACCCGCCACGAGACGCTGAACGATACGGTCCGCGTTCGCGCTGCCGCCGAATTCGCCGCCTGGGCAAAAGCCGTGCTTCCCCTCCCGACGATGGCCAAATCGGAATGAGTTCATGACATTTCATCAAGTGCTTCCGATGCCTCCCCCCGCTATAGGAAGAACATGAGTTCGCAGCCCAGAAGCCTCGCCGGATCGATACCCGAGAGCCGCACCGTTCACGGCCTCGGTCTGATGATCCTTGCAATGCTGCTCGCGCCGCTCATCGACATCTTCGCCAAGCTCGCGACCGATGCCGCCTCGCCAACCTTCATCACCGCAGCACGGTTCGTTTTCCAGGCACTCTTTATGCTGCCGATCGTCCTCTGGAATGGGTCCTGGCGCACATTCTCCTGGCGGCTCAGTGGCTACCACGCCATCCGCGCCGGCCTGATCACCCTTGCCATGATCTGCTTCGTCGCAACCCTCGCCGTCATGGAAGTGGCCGATGCGGTCGCCATCTTCTTCGTCGAGCCGATCATCCTGACGGTGCTGTCTAGTATCTTCCTCAAGGAGATTATCGGCTGGCGCCGCTACACTGCCTGCACCATCGGCTTTCTCGGCGCAATGATCGTCATTCGCCCGAGCTTCGAGGATATCGGCTTCGTCGCCATGCTGCCGATCGTCACCGCTTTCTGCATAGCGATCTTCGCCCTGATGACCCGCGCTCTTTCGCATCGCGAGGACCCCTGGTCGATGCAGTTCCAGATGGCGCTTTGGGGAATCCCGATCTCCGCCGTCCTGCTGCTTGTTGGCGCCCAGACAGACACCGCCTTCCTCGCGCCGTCGATACCGGATTGGCTGACCCTCACCTGGCTGATCGGAGTAGGCGCCTTCGCGGCATTTTCCGGCATCCTCGCCGTTTATGCCTACCGGGCGGCGCCCGCCTCCGTCATCGCGCCGCTGCAATATTTCGAGATCGTCTCCGCCACCCTGTTCGGCTGGCTGGTCTTCGGCGATTTTCCTGACCCTATGAAATGGCTCGGCATTTCCATCATCATCGGCTCCGGCCTCTACATCATCTGGCGCGAACGGCGGGTCGCCTCCACGAAACCCGTGACCTGCACAGCAAAGACATCCGTGACCCCATGACTGAGACGAAAAAGAAGCCGCCGCTGGACGGTATACGCGTCATCGAACTGGCCCGCGTGCTCGCCGGCCCCTGGGCGGGCCAGATGCTGGCCGATATGGGCGCCGATGTCATCAAGGTCGAAAATCCCGACGGCGGCGACGATACGCGTGCCTGGGGACCGCCCTTCGTTGAAGGCACGAACGGCGAGAACCTTTCCGCCGCCTATTATCATTCGACAAACCGCGGCAAGCGCTCGATTGCCGTCGACCTGAAGGGCGAGGAGGGCCAGGACATCGTCCGCCGTCTCGCGGCGACGGCGGACGTGCTGATCGAAAACTTCAAGCTCGGTGGCTTGGCGAAATATGGCCTCGACTACGAGAGCCTGCGGAAAATCAACCCGAAACTGGTCTATTGCTCGATTACCGGGTTCGGCCAGAATGGGCCTTATGCAAACCTGGCGGGCTACGACTACATCGTCCAGGGCATGTCGGGCTTCATGTCGATCACCGGCGCACCGGACGGCGAACCGATGAAGGCAGGTGTCGCGATCGCCGACATCTTCACCGGCGTCTACGCCGTGACGGCAATCCAGGCAGCACTGATCCACGCCATGAGGAGCGGCGAAGGCCAGCTCATCGACATGGCCCTGCTCGACGTGCAGGCCGGCGTACTCGCCAACCAGAATATGAATTACCTGGTTTCGGGCAAGGCGCCGCAGCGGTTGGGCAACGCCCATCCCAACATTTCTCCTTACGAGGTCGTGCCGACCGAGGATGGCCATCTCATCCTTGCCATTGGAAACGACGGCCAGTTCCGTCGCCTCTGCCGCATCCTCGCCATCGAAGCCGTCGCCGACGACGAGCGCTTCTCCACCAACAAGTCGCGCGTCGCCAACCGCGACGAGGTCCGGCGCCTGGTTTTGGCGCAGACGGGTAAATGGAAAAAGGCGGATCTGCTCGTCGCTTGCGGTGAGAATGCCGTGCCGGCGGGTCCGATCAATTCGATCCAGGAAATGTTCGACGACCCGCAGATCAAGGCGCGCGGGCTTCGGATCAATCTCGAAGCAGCCGACGGCACGGTCATCCCGGGTGTCCGCAGCCCGATTATCCTGTCCGAGACGCCGCTCGCCTATCACCGTCCAAGCCCAGCACTTGGGGAGCATACAGCCGAGATTCTCGGCGAACTGGAAGAAATGCAAAACAGGGGGAAACAGAAATGAAGACCGGCGGCCAGCTTATTGTCGAGGCGCTCAAGGCGAACGGCGTCAAACGCGTCTCCTGCGTGCCGGGCGAAAGCTATCTCGCCGTCCTCGACGCGCTCTATGAGAGCGGCATCGACGTGCTCGTATGCCGCCAGGAAGGCGGCGCGGCGATGATGGCCGACAGCTGGGGCCGGCTGACGGGAGAGCCCGGCATCTGCATGGTGACCCGCGGCCCTGGCGCCACCAATGCCTCCGCCGGCCTGCACATCGCAAGGCAGGATTCAGTCCCGATGATCCTGTTCATTGGTCAGGTTCAGCGCGAAGCGCGCGAGCGCGAGGCTTTCCAGGAGGTCGAGTACCGCCGCGCCTTCACCGAATTCGCCAAATGGGTCGGCGAAATCGACGATGCCCGACGCATTCCCGAATTCGTCACCCGTGCTTTTGCCGTCGCCACTTCCGGCCGCCCCGGCCCGGTGGTGCTGACACTGCCGGAAGACATGCTGGTCGAGGAGGTCGAGGCGCCGAAAGCCCGTGCTTATATGCCGGTCGAAAGCCATCCCGGCAAAAGCCAGATCGCCGCCTTCGAAACCATGCTGAAGAGTGCTCAGCGTCCGATGTTCATCCTTGGCGGCACCCGCTGGAGCGAACAGGCGGTCGCCGATTTCCAGGCTTTCGCCAGCCGTTTCAAAATCCCAGTCGGCTGCTCCTTCCGCCGCCAAATGCTCTTCGATCACCTGCACCCCTCTTATGCAGGCGATGTCGGCATCGGCATCAATCCAGCACTGGCCAAAGAAATCCGGGAATCGGACCTACTGGTGCTGCTCGGCAGCCGCATGTCGGAAATGCCTTCCTCCAGCTACACGCTGATCGACATTCCCTATCCCAAGCAGAAGCTTGTCCATGTCTTCCCCGATCCGGAGGAACTCGGCCGCATGTACCGCCCCGACCTGGCGATCTGTGCCGCTCCCGCGGAATTTGTCGCGGCGCTCAACGACCTCGAACCGCCGGCCTTGCCCCTCTGGGCCGAACGGAAATCGGCGATGCACGACGCCTATCTCAAGTGGTCGACGCCGCCGGAAGCCGGCCCGGGTGCCGTCAAGATGGGTCCGATCATGCAGTGGATCGAAAAGAACGTACCGGACGACGCGATCTTTACCAATGGCGCCGGCAACTACGCCACCTGGCTGCACCGCTTCCACCGCTTCCGGAAATACAACACCCAGTCCGCCCCGACCTCCGGCTCCATGGGTTATGGCCTGCCGGCGGCGGTCGCGGCAAAACAGCTCTTTCCGGAGCGTGAGGTGGTTTGCTTTGCGGGAGACGGCTGCTTCATGATGCATGGACAGGAGTTCATCACCGCCGTCCGTTATGGGCTGCCGATCATCACGGTGCTGGTCAACAACGGCATCTACGGCACGATCCGTATGCATCAGGAGCGCGAATATCCCGGCCGCGTCAGCGCCACCGACCTCGTCAATCCGGACTTCGTCGCTTATGCCGAAGCCTTCGGCGGTCACGGTGAACTGGTGGAGAAGACCGAAGAGTTCGGCCCCGCCTATTTGCGGGCCCGCGCCAGCGGCAAGCCGGCGATTATTGAAGTGAAACTCGATCCGGAAGCGATCACACCGAGCAGAACGCTCACCCAGATCCGCCAGGGCTCCTAGTCCGGATGCTACAATAGCGGCTTGCCGGAACCGATCATTTGATCCGTCGTTGATGGGCTATGGCAAAGGATACGAAACGCAAGGCACTCGGCGGAATGACGACCTTCGTCGTCGTCATCTTCCTGATCGCGATTGCGCTGGCCGCCTTTTATTTCTTCGGCCTCACCCCGGGTGAAGCCTGAATCACTGAAGAAGAAGCGGGACCGGCTTATGCCGATCCCGATTCCTCGATTAAATCGCGGCCGTGACGATGAATTCAACTTTATACTTCGGAGCGGCAAGCTTGGCTTCGCTAGTGGCGCGGGCCGGCGGATTGGCCGGATCGATCCAGGCCTCCCAGACGGCATTCATCTCCCCGAAGGTAGCCATATCCGACAGGTAGATGATCGTCTGCAGGATCTTGGACTTGTCGCTACCGGCGGCAGCGAGCAGGCGATCGACTTCTGCGAGTGCCGATTTGCACTGGTCGGTGACGCTTTCGCCTTCTCCCACCTGACCGGCGAGATAGACCGTATTGCCGTGAATCACGGCGCCGCTCATGCGGGCGCCCGGCTCGATGCGCTTGATGCTCATGGAACTACTCCTGAAATTTGAGCTGGGGGAAGGTCTCGCGCTCCAGGCACGAGACACGATGAAATCTCAGCCGCGGATATGCTGGCTCTTTTCGTAGATTGCCGTCGAACGGGCGCCGGAACGGCAGAAGCCGAGCATCGGGCGCGGGAATTCGTCGAGCGCGTCGACCATGGCGCGGACGCCCTCCGCATCGACGCCCATACGACCGACCGGAATGTGGCGGATATCGAGACCAAGCTCCTTGGCGCGTGCCGCGATATCCGCAAAACGCGGTTGACCAGGCTCTTCGTCATCGGGACGGTGGCAAACGAGGGATTTGAAGCCCATCGCCTTGATCTGATCGAGCTCTTCGACGGTGATCTGACCGGTGACGGAATATTCGTCGTTGATCTGGCGGATATCCAAGGCTGAGCCCTCCGTTTTCAATGAGGCGCAAGCATTACGACGGTGCCGCGGAGGCGTCAATCACGGAACGGCTGCGCCTCAGCCGAAGCTGAAGCGCAATCCATACTCGATGCTTTCCCCGGGCTTCAGCAACCCCAGCTCCCCCTTTTCCGCCAGCTCGTATCGGCTCACCCAGCGATGCGAAACCGGTTCTATGCCAAGGACATGCGCCGGCGCCTTCTGGTTCCGCCAGATCTGCAGGTGCGGCAGCGTCTCCGTCTTGAACTTGACCTTGAGAGTGAGGCCGCCGATTGCGGCTATGGGTCCAAGGGCTATCTCTGCCCATTGTTCGCCACCGTCTTTCGCAGGCACGCAGAAGACACCGCCGGGATCAGCACCGAACCTCCAGGGAAACCCTCCCCCTTCCAGCATTTTCCCTTTAAGGCGGACATGATCGTCGAGCAGCCATGCTCCAATATTCATGTGATACATGTGCACAGGGGCAAAAGCCTTTGTGCCGCTATTTGTGATCTTGTCCGAAAGCGTCACTTCGCCCGTGGCGCCGTCGATCCTCCAGTGGCGTTCGAGCAACGCGGGCTCGCCGGTCGCCATGGTGACTCGCACCCGGCCTCGGCATTCGGCATCGCCACCCTGGTTATCCCAGAAGAATATCTCCGCAGGGTGGGAAGAGAAGGAACCGTGGAGCGGATATTTCCGTCCGTCGGCCGCACCTTCGATCGGTTCGGGGTGGCGAATATGGTCGGGTCCACATGTAAAGAGGAAACCCTCCAGCGAATGGTCGATTCGCGGATCGCCGTCATCGGGAATGGCGCGGCCGGGAGACAGATCGATATCGCCGATCACGCACCCCCCGATGTCGAGCATGGATGTCTCGTCGAGGAAAAGCGTCGGACCTCTGGCAGCGGAAAACGCCTTCATAATCATTCCCTTCACGGTTTTGTCAAAAGTTCTACCCGATCGTGATACGATTTTAACGGGACATTCATGACGAATTCACTTTTTCCACACTACGGTCAAATTTACCTTGTCTGTGGCGACGGGTGCGGGCTGGGAACGAAGACGCGAGTTCCCGATTTTACATATATTAGGAAACCAGGAAGTCGGTGACACAGTGAAGCGGCTATTTTTTGCAGGCATCAGCCTCGTCGTTTTGACAGCTGCCCAAGGCATTCCATTTGCAGAGGCGCAGAGCCGGTATCGTTACCCGGCGGAAACGATCCTCGTCTCCCCCGACGGTGCGATCCTGGACTATGTCCCAGATCGCGGGGATGTCGTCATCAGCCGTGACGGCATGGGGCGGCGCGTATTTATCGACCGCTACGGTAATGTCCTCGCTACCGAAATCCGCCAGGAGAGCTACCGCCCCGCCCGCGCCGATGACTATCCGCCGGCACCCGGCGGGTATCGCAACTCCCGCAATTCCGGGGGCTATCAGGACGGTTACGGCTATCGCGATTTCCGCGAATACCGGCCGGGCGAGCCGGGAGACGTGACCGGCACCGTTCCCGATCGCGGCTCGATCACCCGGCTGCCACTGGAGGACCAGCCGTTGCCGGGTGCCGACAGCGACTACCCGCAAGAAGCCTCCATCGAGCCGGACCAGCAAGCCATCGAGGCCCTGCATCCGCAGAAACCGATCATTACCGTGACCAAGAAGCCGCAGGCGGAAATCGCCGCCCTTCAGGTCTTTCTTGATCGCGAGGGCATCTCTCCGGGCGTGATCGACGGGCATCTCGGCGACAACGTCAACAAGGCCATAGCCGCCTGGCAGGAAATGACGGGCGAAACGCTCGATCCCAACAATTCCGAAGATATCATGCAGCGCCTGACCTATTCAGGCGGCCTGCCGATCATCGATTACACGATCACGCCGGCAGACGCCGCCGGCCCCTATGTTGCGTCGATCCCGGAAGACTACGCGCACAAGGCGCAACTCCCCGCCATGTCTTATATGTCGGTGACGGAAAAGCTCGCCGAGCAGTTCCATATGGACGAGAACTACCTGAAGGCGCTCAATCCCGGTGTCGATTTCACGATCCCCGGCTCCACCATAAAGGTCATCAACCCCGGTCAGCCAAAGGTCGGCCAGGTGACGCGGATCGTCGCCGACAAGGGCAGAAAGCAAGTCTTCGCCTACGGCGAAGACGGACGACTGGTTTCGGCTTATCCGGCAACCATCGGCTCCACCGACACGCCGTCCCCAACCGGTACCCACACGGTCCAGCGCATAGCCCTGGATCCGGGTTACACCTACAATCCGAAAATCAACTTCCAGCAGGGCAAGAACGATCAGATCCTGCAGATTCCGCCAGGCCCCAATGGACCGGTCGGGACAGTCTGGATCGCATTGTCAAAGCCCACCTACGGCATCCACGGCACGCCGGATCCCTCCAAGATCGGCAAGACCAACAGCCACGGTTGCGTCCGCCTGACCAATTGGGATGCGACCGAACTTGCCAAGATGGTGAAGCCCGGAACGACGGTGGAATTCGTAGAATAAGCCGCGGCGATTGCCGAACTGCTTTTTGAAGAAAAATGGCCGGCTCATCAGAACCGGCCGTTTCACAATAAGCCGTGGCCTGAACACGACCTGGATGTCGCTCAGGCGGCGTAGCGGTTCAATCCGAAGAGGCGCGACGCGACGGACCGGGTAATCTTGACGGGCATCAGACGCATCACCTCCTGTGCGAAGGAGCGGGCGTTTTCCTTCGCCTTGTCAACATTGCTGACCTTCGCCGGATCCAGCGTGTGGAGCGTACCGCCGATCTCGAACAGTTCCTTGAAGGCGATGCGCTCGCCGATCGGCGTGTCGAGGACATGCACGCCGCGTGCAGCGAGCAGACCCTTGATGGTCAATAGCGCCTTGGTGGTGACCATCGAGGTCACGCGGGTCAGCACGACCGAATGCGCGATGTCGAGGTTTGCCTTTTCCTTGAGGAAGGAGAGAAGATCAAGGATCTGCGCAGCACCCTTGGCGTCCATGGCCGAACCTTGGACCGGGATCATTACGTGATCGGAAAGGCCGATCGCGGTGGTGACCAGCGCATCGCGGGCGCCGGCGAGGTCGATGATGAAATAGTCGGTCTGCGGTCCCATTTCCCGAAGGTGACACTGCAACGAGGCGATGGTGACTTCCGAGATGACATCGATATTGCGGACTTTCCCTGACGTCTCAGCCCATTGGCTTATCCAGCGCTGCGGATCAGCATCGATGACTGTGACGCGAAAGCCCTGATGGGCGAGTTCGGTAGCGAGCAGCAGCGCGGCAGTCGTTTTTCCGGCGCCACCCTTGGCATTTGCAAATGATATTACAGGCATTTTCGGTCCTCGAAGAAGTCCTGAGCCGCATCGCTCACGAGGACACCGGGAAGCATGGTGTCATGAAGCCATCCTTTCCAAACATGGTTAACGAATTGTAAAATTAGACCTCATGAAAATAAACCGAAAGATTTAGCTCGACTTGCTAAAACACAGAAAAGCCCGGAGATTTTGCCCTCCGGGCTTTGTTTAAGCCGATCCTGCCAAGGCGAAAAAGTATTAAAAGCAGTCGAGGAAAAGCTCCCTGGTGTTCTCCATCGTCATCGTGACGGGATTGCCGCCGCAACTCGGGTCCTCCATCGCCATGGCTGTCAGTTCATCGATTCGGTCGGACTTGATTCCCATGGCCGTAAGATTTTCCGGTACGCCGAGCTCGGAGCGCAGTGAAAGCACATAGTCGTAAAAACCGCCGAACCCGCCGGCAATCCCCAGATAGGCGGCAGCGCGGGCGATCTTTTCCTCGATCGCCGGCCGGTTGAAACGCAGCACCGGCGGCATGACGACAGCATTCGTCATGCCGTGATGGGTATTGTAGACGGCGCCGATCGGGTGGGAGAGCGAGTGGATCGCGCCGAGCCCCTTCTGGAAGGCAACGGCGCCCATCGCGGCGGCCGACATCATATTGGTGCGCGCCTCGATATCAGTGCCATCCTTGTAGGCGCGCGGCAGGAATTCCTTTACGAGCCGCATCCCTTCGAGTGCTATGCCCCCGGACATCGGATGGTAGAAAGGCGACGAATAGGCTTCCAGGCAATGGGCAAAGGCGTCCATTCCGGTGCCGGCGGTGATCGCCTTCGGCATACCCATCGTCAGTTCCGGATCGCAGATGACGACGCCCGGCAGCAGTTTGGGGTGGAAAATGATCTTCTTCACGTGGGTGACCGAGTTGGTGAGCACCCCTGCCCGTCCGACCTCCGAACCCGTCCCGGCCGTGGTTGGCACCGCAACGATCGGTGCAATCTTCGAGGCATCGGCGCGGGTCCACCAGTCGCCGATATCCTCGAAATCCCACACCGGTCGGGTCTGCCCGACCATGAAGGCAATCAGCTTGCCGAGATCGAGGCCCGAGCCGCCGCCGAATGCCACCACGCCATCATGGCCGCCGTCCTTATATGCCTTGATGCCGGCTTCGAGGTTTTTCTCGTTCGGGTTCGGATCGACATCGGCAAAGATCGCCCGGCCAAGACCTGCCTCTTCGAGAACGTCGAGGGCGTGGCCGGTGATCGCCATCGGAGCGAGTCCCCGGTCGGTGACGAGTAGCGGCTTCCTCAGACCCAGCGTCTTGCAGGCGTCCGCCAGTTCCTTGATGCGGCCGCGGCCGAGCTTGATGGCGGTCGGATAACTCCAGTTCGCGACGATATTCATTTCGTGACCTTTTTCAGGTGATAGGATTTGGGACGGGTCAGGTTGTGGAAACCGAGGACGGAAAGCGAGCCGCCCCGGCCGGTTTCCTTGACGCCTGTCCAGACGAGCGCCGGATCGAGATAGTCGGCGCGGTTCATGAACACAGTGCCGGTTTCAAGCTCCTGGCCGAGCCGGCCGGCGCGTTCGGCATCCTTTGTCCAGAGCGACGCGGTCAAACCATACTGGCTGTCGTTCATCAGGCCGAGCGCCTCTTCGTCGCTCTTGACCTTCATGATGCCGACTGCCGGACCAAAGGTTTCCTCCCGCATGAACGGCATGGAATGATCGACATCGACGAGGATCTGTGGAGCGAGATAGGCGCCGCCATCATCGGCCGGAAAGAGTTTCGGATCGATCAGTGCCTTGGCCCCCTTGGAGACGGCGTCGGCGATCTGTTCGCGCACCACCTTGGCGAAACGTTTGTTCGCCATCGGACCCAACGTCGTTTCCGTGTCCAGAGGATTGCCGAGCTTGTAGTTGGAAACCCAGGCGACCGACTTCTCGACGAACCGGTCGTAAAGCGATTCGTGCACATAGATACGCTCGATGCCGCAGCAGCACTGGCCGGAATTGTAGGTGGCGCCATCCATCAACACGTCGACGGCCGCATCGAGATCGGCATCCTCCATGACGTAACCGGGATCCTTGCCACCAAGTTCGAGGCCGAGGCCGGTGAACGTGCCGGCGGCGGCGCGCTCGATCGATCGACCGCCTTCGACGGAGCCGGTGAAGTTGATGAAGTTGAAGAGTCCCTGCGAAATCAGCTTCGCCGTCGTATCGTGATCCAGGAAGAGGTTCTGGAAGACGTCTTCCGGCACACCCGCTTCGATGAAAGCGCGCACCAGGCGTTCACCGACCAGCAGCGTTTGGGAGGCATGTTTGATGACGACGGTATTGCCGGCCATCAACGCCGGCGCGACAGTGTTGATCGCCGTCATATAGGGATAGTTCCACGGCGCGATGACGAAGACGACGCCATGGGGCTCGCGCTCGATGCGCCGTTCGAATGTCGCGCTATCTTCGATCACCATCGGCTTTAGCGCATCGGCGGCGATCGACGCGACATAGTTCGAGCGTTCGTTGAAGCCCTTGAATTCGCCGCCATAACGGACCGGCCGACCCATCATCCAGGCAAGCTCCGGAACCACCTCGTCGGCCATCTCGTTCAGCCGCGCGACGCCTTTCAGCACCAATTGCACGCGCTCTTCGAGCGGCCGTTTCGCCCAGGCCTTCTGTGCATGCCGAGCCCGGCCGATCGCTTCCGCCGCCGCCTGCAGCGACATGGCCTCGCGCTCGGCATAAACCGAGCCATCCACCGGCGAGATACATTGGATCATCGTCATGATCTCACTTCCCATTACGTTTTTGATTTGTGCGGAGAGGTCTACACCCTCTCGAATCCGCGCGCCACTTCCCAATCTGTCACACGGCGGTCATATTCCTCCTGCTCCCAGTGAGCCGCCCGCACATAGTGGTCGATCACTTCGTCGCCGAAGGCGGTGCGAAGCAACTCGGAACCGTGCAGCAGATGGGTCGCGTCGCGCAGGGTTTTCGGGATTTCCCTGATGTCCTTGCCGGCATAGGCATCCCCGACAAAGGCCGGCTCGAGCTCCATCTTCTTCTCTATTCCGTCGATGCCGGCCGCAAGCAGCGCCGCCATGGCGAGATAGGGATTGAGGTCGGAGCCGCCGACGCGGCATTCGACCCGGATCCCGCGGGTAGCCTCGCCGCAGAGCCGGTAGCCAGCGGTGCGATTGTCTTTCGACCAGACGGCCTTGGTCGGCGCGAAGGTTCCCGCCATGAAACGCTTGTAGGAATTGATATAGGGCGCCAGGAAATAGGTGATCTCGCTTGCATGGTTCAGCAGACCGGCCACGTAATGCTTCATGACCGAAGACATGCCGTATTCACCGTCCTTGTCGTGGAACAGCGATGTCTTGCCGTCGGCGCTCCACAGGGATTGGTGAATATGGGAGGAACTGCCGGCTGCGCTGTAATTCCATTTTGCGAGAAAGGTAATGGCTTTGCCCTTCGCCCAGGCGATCTCCTTGGCCGCATTCTTGATGATCACGTGCCGGTCGGCCATGGTCAGAGCATCGGCGTAACGCACGTTGATTTCTTCCTGGCCGGGAGACGCTTCGCCTTTGGAATTTTCGACGGGAATGCCGGCCCCTTGCAGGCCGGTGCGGATCGCCCGCATCACCTCCTCCTCCTTGGTCGTCTGGAAGATGTGATAATCCTCGTTATAGGCGCTTGCCAGCTTGAGATTGCGGTAGCCGCTCTCGCGTGCGCTGTCATAGGTCTGGTCGAACAGGAAGAACTCCAATTCGGTTGCCATGAAGGCCTTCATGCCCATGGCTTCCAGGCGCTTTACCTGCTTCTTCAGGATGGCGCGCGGCGAATGCGGCACCTCCTCATGGGTATGATGATCAAGCACGTCGCAGAGGACCAGCGCGGTGCCTTCCAGCCAGGGCAGTTTCCTCAGCGTCGAAAGATCCGGCTTCATGGTGTAGTCGCCGTACCCCTTTTCCCAGCTGGACGCCTTGTAGCCTGGGACAGTCTCCATCTCGATGTCAGTGGCGAGCAGATAATTGCAGCTGTGGGTCTCTTCGTAAGCGCTCGCGACGAAATATTCTGCCTGGAACCGCTTGCCCATCAGGCGGCCCTGCATGTCGACCAAAGCAGCGATAACGGTGTCGATACGGCCTTCGGCTACATCGCGCTTCAAATCGTCGAAAGAATAGTTGGCGGTCATGCCCTGCATCCGTTCCTATTAAAAACTGGGAGGCGTGGCCAGCGGAGTGCGGGCCACGCCGATAAGTGGATTAATCAGGCGAGCGAAGCCGCTTGCTTGTGTTCCATCGCAAACTCCTCTTCCGGGGAGAGGATCAGGCGGTGGCGGCCGACGAATGCGAAATAGGCAATCGCGATCGCAAACCAGATGACGACCCAGAGCACGCCCTTGGTGAAGTTCGGATCCTGGATCTGGTAGAGCAGCGTGACGATGGCAATGATGATCGTCAACACCGCCCCCGGGATACCCAGCGGCGAGCGGAAAGGCCGTTCGATATTCGGGAGCTTCTTGCGCAGGATGATGAACGAGATCGCCTGCATGATGTAGGAGAACATCGCCCCGAACACTGCCATGTTGAGAAGCACGCTGCCAATGATGCTGCCGCCCTGCTCCGCACCGAGCGCGAACCAGATCACGAGCATCACAGCAAGGCCGACGACGGAACCGGTGATCATCGCCACATACGGTGTCTTGTAGACCGAATGGGTGACGGACAGTACCGTCGGGAAATAGCCGGCGCGAGACAGCGAATAAACCTGCCGCCCCTGCGCGTAAAGGATCGTGTGGAAGCTCGCGATGAGGCCGGTCAGCGCCACGAGGCCGAGGATCACCACGCCGCTATCGCCGTATACTGCCTTGAACCCGTCGAGCAGCGGTTCCAGCGACGAGCCGAGATGGAACGAGCCGACGCCCGGCACGGACGGATTGAGCAGGACGATCATGAAGGCGGAGACCATTAATGTCACCATGCCGAGGATAATACCCTTCGGCATGTCCCGCTTGGGATCGACGGATTCTTCGGCCGCCAGCGGCAATTGCTCAATGGCGAGGAAGAGCCAGACGGCGAAGGGAAGCGTGGCAAGCACGCCGGAAAAGCCGAAGGGGAACCATTCGCCGTTGCCTTCCGGCAGTTCGACGGCTGCCCCGTCCGGTCCCACGCCGATATTCAGCGCCCAGCGCGAGAAATCCATGCTCGGAATTGCGCTGATCCAGAAGAACACCAGAACCGCCAGCGAAAGAACGGTGATGACCAATGTCACCTTGAACGACAGTTCCAGCCCGAAGACATTGAGAGCGAGAAAGATCGCGTAGAAGATCATCCACACGAGCGGCGAATAGGCCGGATCAAGTCCGAGGATCGAATTCACATAGGCCGTGATGAATGTCACGATAACCGCTGGCGTCAGCACATATTCGACATTTTCGCAGAGCCCGGTGATGAAGCCCCCCCAGGGCCCCATGGCCGTGCGGGCGAAGGAATAGGCCGCGCCCGTGTGTGGCAGCGCCGGGCTCATCTCGGCAATCGAGAACGTGAGGCCGAGATACATCACCGCGATGATGATGCCCGCAACCAGCATGCCACCCCAACCGCCGGTCGCAAAACCGAAGTTCCAGCCGGAAAAGTGTCCGGAAATGACCGCTCCGACGCCGAGCGCCCAGAGCGACCATACGCCCGCATAGCGGGAGAGCCCGCGCTTTTCGAAATAGGAAGCGTCTGCCTTCTTATAGCTGACGCCCGCAGATGAATTTTCCATGCCCTTCTCTCCTGATCAAAGAATCGGGCGGCCGATCATCATGATCAACCCCCACCCCAGTCGACATATGTTGACGCCGCCCGTTCTTTTCCGGTGTCGGCGCCTGCAGCTTTCACTGCTCCCCCGGGTCTTATCTTGGGATGTCTGCGAGACTTTCCCGCAGCAGTCCTGTCAAGAAATCGGCCGCGACCCCCTGGCCGGTTTCGTCTGCAATCAAATCGTTTCTCACCTCGATCATCACATTGAGCAGCCCCGCGGGCAAAGCGTGAACTTCAAGCGTGTGGGTGACGCCATCGGCTGGTCCATAGGGCTCGTTGCGCTCGACCCGATAGAGATGAGTATCGGAGGCTGCCTTGAGCATCCGATCCGCAAGACGGCTGTCCGCATCGTGCAGAATGCCGATCTCGACCGGACGCGCCTTGCCGAAATAGACGGGCGTGAAACTGTGGACCGTGACCAGCACGCTCGCCTGACCCCTTGCCCGCCTGGCGGCGATCTCTTCCCGAATGCGGCCGTGGAACGGCATGTAGAGCGCCGTGGTGCGCCGGGACTTTTCGGCATCGGAAAGGTTTTCGTTGCCCGGAATGCGAAAGACTTCCGAAACATCGCGCATCGCCGCAGGCGAGTCCGGCGGACGGTTGCAGTCATAAATGAGGCGGGAGAAGCGCTGGTGGATGAGCGTGGCATTAAGCCCCTTTGACATCAATCGCGCAACGGCAAGCGCGCCCGGATCCCACGCGATGTGGGAAGCGAGCGCCTCCTCCGGCAGACCGAGATTGCCGTAACGTTCAGGCAAACGCCGCGAGGCATGCTCGCAGATCAATAAGACCTCACCCTTGCCGCAGGCATTTTCCACGGCAACGGGTTCACCGTCCGCCGCCGTGAAAAATTCCGATTGGACCAGCATGGAAGGCTTCCCGCGAAATTTGAGTAAAATCGACCCAAGAAGAGAATTCTTCACTTTTTGATGATCGTCAACGTGAAACTGAAAAATTCTCTTCAAACGAGCCGTTGACTTCTCTCCAGAAACAATCGTTAATCCTGTCATAAACCGGCGAAGACCGGAGGGAACAGCTTTCGTGCCACCAACAGCACGCACCGTATCGGATGTCATTCGTCGTCGTTACGACGGGCTGACGCGTGCGGAAAAACAGTTGGCGGACAGCTTATTGGAGAATTATCCCGTGTCGGGGCTGGGCAGCATCACGACGATCGCGGAAAACGCCGGCGTCTCGACGCCGACTGTTGCACGCATGGTGCAGAAACTCGGTTACAAGGGTTATCCGGAATTCCAATCCCACCTTCACCAGGAGCTGGAAGAGACGATCTCCAATCCGATCGCCAAGCACGACCGCTGGGCCTCCAATGTGCCCGGAACCCATATCCTGAACCGCTTTGCCGAGGCCATCACCGCAAACCTGCGTGATACCCTTTCGGATTTGGATACCCGGACGTTTGAGGGGGCCGCCGCGCTGCTCAAAGATCGGGAGCGAAGCATCTACTTCGTCGGCGGCCGCATCACCGGTTCGCTGGCGGAATATTTCTTCACCCACATGCAGGTCATCCGCCCGAAAACGACGTTGATCACCAACAATTCCAGCTCCTGGCCGCAGCACGTGCTCAACATGAACGCGGGCGACATCCTGGTGATTTTCGATATCCGCCGTTACGAGCAGGAGATGGCGACGCTGGCAGAGGCCGCCAGGGCCAATGGCGTCGTCATCATCTTGTTTACCGATGTCTGGGCCTCGCCGGTCGCCCAGCAGGCACAGCACATATTCAAGGTGCGTACCGAGGCTCCTTCCGCGTGGGATTCGTCCGTCGTCACGCTCTTTGTTGTCGAAGCTCTGATCGAGGCGGTTCAAAACGCCACATGGGAGGAAACCCGCGAACGCATGAATTCTCTTGAGGGCCTTTTCGAACGGAGCCGCCTCTTCCGCAGACCGGGCCGTCAGAGCTTTTCTTGAACGAGGACAATGAGGCTGAAAACTGCAGGCAGATCAGGAGCTTCATAAGCGGATGCTGATGCGCCCGAGCTGTCATAGACGATACATAAACTGACTCTACGAGTCGCGCCCGACACGACCTGAACCCTAGGAGGATACCGTGCTCAACAAGACCCAACGTCTTCTTTCGATGACGACCGCGATCGTCGTCGCTTCGGCCAGCCTTGCAGCCGCCGAGCCGAGCGCCGAACTGATTGCTGCCGCAAAGAAGGAAGGAACGCTCACCACGATCGCGCTGCCCCACAGCTGGTGCGGTTACGGCGACGTGATCGCCGCGTTCAAGACCAAATACGGGATCGAGGTCAACGAACTGAACCCCGACGCCGGTTCCGGGGACGAAATCGAAGCCATCAAGGCCAACAAGGGCAACAAAGGCCCGCAGGCTCCCGACGTGATCGACGTCGGCCTTTCCTTCGGACCGTCGGCAAAGGCTGAAGGCCTGCTCATGCCCTATAAGGTCTCGACCTGGGACAGCATCCCCGATAGCGCCAAGGATGCCGAAGGCTACTGGTACGGCGATTATTACGGCGTCCTCTCCTTCGTCGTGAACACGGACATCGTCAAGGACGTGCCCAAGGACTGGGCCGACCTGAAGAAGTCGGAGCTGGCAAATTCCGTAGCGCTTGCCGGTGACCCGCGCGCCTCCAACCAGGCCGTCCAGGCCGTTTATGCGGCTGGATTGGCAGCAGGCGAAAAAGACGCGGCCAAGGCTGGGGAAGCCGGTCTCTCCTTCTTCGCGGAAGTCAACAAGGCCGGCAACTTCGTGCCCGTTATCGGCAAGTCCGCCTCGCTCGCCCAGGGATCGACCCCGATCGTGATTGCCTGGGATTACAACGGTCTTTCCTGGCGCGACAGCCTCAAGGGCAACCCGCCGGTCGAGGTCGTGGTCCCGGCTTCGGGCGTCGTGGCCGGCGTTTACGTGCAGGCGATTTCGGCTTTCGCTCCGCATCCAAACGCGGCAAAGCTCTGGATGGAGCATCTTTATTCGGACGAAGGTCAGCTTGGCTGGCTGAAGGGTTACTGCCACCCGATCCGCTTCAACGATCTTGCCAAGAACAACAAGATCCCGAAGGCGCTTCTCGACGCGCTGCCGCCGGCTGCAGCCTATGAAAAGGCTGTTTTCCCGACGCTCGATGAACAGGCCGCAGGCAAGGCCGCCATCACCACCAAGTGGGACAGCGTTGTCGGCGCCAACGTCAAGTAATCTTGCGATCCCCGGTCTTCCCGCCTATGCGGGAAGACCTCCCTTCCTGCGAAAGACCTCCGCATCATGAGCGCCGCAACGACGTCCTTTATCGACCGCCGCACTGTCGTCGACTGGCTCGGCATCGTTCCGTTCATGATCTTCGCATTGATGTTCCTGATCATTCCGACGCTTTATCTGGTGATGGGGGCATTCTTTACCCCTGACGGCCAGTTCACCTTCAGGAACATCGCCGACCTCTTCACGCCGTCCATCATCAGCGCCTACTGGATCAGCATCAAGGTCTCCGTCGCCTCTTCGCTCGGAGGCGCGCTGATCGGCTTCTTTCTTGCCTGGGCAATCGTGCTCGGCGGCGTCCCCTCCTGGGTGCGCTCCGGGCTTTTGACCTTTTCCGGCGTTGCGTCCAATTTTGCGGGGGTTCCCCTTGCCTTCGCCTTTCTCGCCACCCTCGGGCGAACCGGCCTTGTCACGGTCCTGTTGCGGGACTGGCTGGGCTTCAATCTCTATTCCACCGGCTTCAATATCCTGTCCTTCTTCGGGCTGACCATCACCTACATGTTCTTCCAGATCCCGTTGATGGTGCTGATCCTGACGCCGGCCCTCGATGGCATGAAGAAGGAATGGCGCGAGGCTTCGGAAATACTCGGGGCTTCCACATGGCAATATTGGCGCATGGTGGCGCTGCCCATCCTCTGGCCGAGCCTGATGGGTACGACGCTTCTTCTTTTTGCAAACGCGTTTGGAGCGATCGCGACCGCCTACGCCCTCACCGGCTCCTCGCTCAATATCGTGCCGATCCTGCTCTACGCGCAGATCCGCGGCGACGTCTTGCACAACGCCAATCTCGGTTATGCGCTGGCGCTCGGCATGATCGTCATCACCGGCATCTCCAATCTCCTTTACATCCTGCTGCGCATGCGCGCTGAACGGTGGCAGAAATGAAGACGCAGAAGATACTGGCCTGGATCGCCATCGCCATCGGCGTCATCTACTTCTTCGTTCCGCTGATCGGCACCTTCGAATTTTCGCTGCGCATGCGGCGCGGCGAATATTCCACCGACGCTTACCAGTCCGTCTTTTCGGACATGCAGTTCCGGGAGACCTTCGGCTTTTCGATGGTGATGGCGCTGCTCACCATCATCTTCGGAATGTTGCTCGTCGTGCCGACCGCCTACTGGGTGCGGCTGCGTCTGCCTCAGATCCGCCCGGTTATCGAATTCATTACGCTGCTGCCGCTCGTCATCCCTGCGATTGTCATCGTCTTCGGTTACCTGAGGCTCTACAATTCATCGTCCTGGATACCCTTCACGGGCTCCACATCCGGCACCAATGCGCTGCTGGTATTGTCCTATATAACGCTCTCCCTGCCCTACATGTACCGTGCGGTGGATACCGCCATGCGCGCCATCGATGTGAGGACGCTGACCGAGGCAGCGGAAATTCTGGGGGCCAAGTGGCCGACCATCATGCTTCGCTGCATATTCCCCAACGTGATGTCGGGTGTGCTCTCGGGGGCCTTCATCACCTTTGCGATCGTCATGGGCGAATTCACGATGGCCGCCCTTCTCAATCGCCCGGCCTTTGGACCTTACCTGCAGCTCGTCGGCGCCAACAAGGCTTATGAGCCTGCGGCCCTCGCCGTTATCGCATTTGCGATCACCTGGCTATCGATGGGGCTCCTTCAGCTCGTTTCCCGTTTCAGCAAGATGGCACCCTCCCGGCCATAAGGAATTCCTCGCATGTCTTTCCTCGTCCTTGACAACATCAAGAAGAGTTTCGGTCAGACGCAGGTCGTCAAGGACTTCAACATGTCCATCGAGAAAGGCGAATTCGTTTCCTTTCTCGGACCGTCCGGCTGCGGAAAGACGACGGTGCTGCGCATGATCGCGGGTTTCGAAAACCCGAGCGACGGCACGATTTCCATCAACGGCAAGAACCAGAACCGCCTCAAGACCAATCAGCGCAACATCGGCATGGTTTTCCAGGCCTATGCGCTTTTCCCCAACATGAACGTCTTCGACAACGTCGCCTTCGGCCTCAAGGTCGCCGGCAAGCCGAAAGAGGAAATCGAAACCCGCGTGAAGGAGATGCTTGCCCTGATCCGGCTCGACCATCTTGCCGACCGTTACCCCTATCAGATGTCGGGCGGCCAGCAGCAGCGTGTCGCGCTTGCCCGCGCGCTTGCCCCAAAACCCCAGGTCCTGCTCCTCGACGAACCTTTGTCCGCGCTCGATGCAAAGATCCGCGTCTCGCTGCGCGAGGAAATCCGCCAGATCCAGCGGCAGCTCGGCATCACCACGGTATTCGTCACCCACGACCAGGAAGAAGCCCTGTCGATCTCGGACCGCATCGTTGTGATGAACGCCGGCCGCGCCGAACAGATCGGCACGCCGTCGGAAATCTACAACCGACCGAACACCCGTTTCGTCGCCTCCTTCGTGGGTACGCTTAACATCATCGAGGCGACCGTCGCCGATCCGTCCGCCAATACCGTCAAGGTGGGCGACAATACGGTGAGACTGCGCGAACCGATCGGCGCATTGAACGTAGACGACAAGATTTCGATCGCGCTTCGTCCAGAAGCCGGTTCTCTCTCGGAAAGCGCCAAGGGAGACACTGCGATCGTCGGCAAAGTCATCTCTTCGCATTTCCTGGGGTCGGTGATCCGCACAAAAATGGATGTTGGCGGCAACCAGATCTCCTTCGACATGTTCAATGCCCCGGACGCCGTATTGCCGCAACCGGGCGAAGTACTGACCCTTCGCTTCTCGTCAGGAGATTTCCTGATCGTCAGGGACTGACCCAGCCGCCTGGAGAAAAGGTGATCGAATTCGCCAATCACCTTTCAGGTAACGTCGTCGATTTCAGGCGGCATCCTCGACCAGCGAGGAAGGCACATAGTTGAGGACCGGGCCGAGCCAGCGCTCGACCTCCTCAACCGACATGCCCTTGCGCTTGGCATAGTCCTCGACCTGGTCGCGCTCGACCTTGGCAACTCCGAAATAATACGAAGCGGGATGGCCGATATAGAGGCCCGAGACCGAGGAACCGGGCCACATGGCGTAGCTGTCGGTAAGCGCCACACCGGTTGCGTTCTCGGCGTCCAGCAGCCGGAAAAGCGTCGACTTTTCGGTATGATCCGGCTGTGCCGGATAGCCGGGCGCCGGACGGATGCCGGCATAGGCTTCGGTGACCAGTTCGTCGGAGGAAAAATTCTCGTCCGGCGCATAGCCCCAGAATTCCTTGCGCACGCGCTCGTGCATGCATTCCGCAAAGGCTTCCGCGAAACGGTCCGCCAGCGCCTTCACCAGGATGGACGAATAGTCGTCGTTGGCCCGCTCGAAGCGCTCGGCGATGGCGATCTCCTCGATACCCGCGGTAACGACGAAGCCGCCCACATAGTCCTGAACGCCGCTCGCCTGCGGCGCCACGAAGTCCGAAAGCGCCACATTCGGCCGCCCGTCCCGCTTCGACAGTTGCTGACGCAGCGTGAAGAAGGTCGCAAGCTCTTGGCTCCGGCTGTCGTCGGTAAAGAGGCGGATGTCATCGCCGACCGTATTGGCCGGCCAGAAGCCGATCACCGCCCGCGGCCTGAACCACTTTTCCGCGATGATCTTGTCGAGCATCGCCTGTGCATCGGCATAGAGCTGGCGCGCCGCCTCGCCCTGAGCTTCGTCCTCCAGGATCGCAGGGAAACGCCCCTTCAGTTCCCAGGTCTGGAAGAAGGGGGTCCAGTCGATATACTTCGCAAGTTCGGCAAGATCGTAGGTTTCGAACACTTTTGTGCCGATGAACTGCGGCCTGACCGGTTTGTAGTCGGTCCAGTCGAGCTTTTCCGGATTGTCGCGGGCACGGGCGATCGGCAAACGGGTCTTTTCCGCTTCCGAGCGGGCGTGAGCAGCGGCCACTTTGCTGTATTCCGCCTGAATGGTGCTGATGTAGTTCTGCTTTGCCTCCGGCGACAGCAGCGAAGATACGACTCCCACGGCGCGGCTTGCGTCGGTAACGTAGATCGCCTGGCCCCGATCGTAACGCGGATGGATCTTGACCGCAGTGTGGACACGGCTGGTCGTAGCGCCGCCGATCAGCAGTGGAATATCGAAGCCCTGACGCTCCATCTCCGAAGCCACGTGCGCCATCTCGTCAAGCGACGGCGTGATGAGGCCGGAAAGCCCGATGATGTCGACCTTCTCGGCAATCGCTGTTTCCAGGATCTTGGTCGAGGGCACCATGACACCGAGATCGATAATCTCGTAATTGTTGCAGGCAAGCACGACGCCGACGATGTTCTTGCCGATATCGTGGACGTCGCCCTTCACGGTTGCCATCAGCACCTTGCCGGCAGACTTCCTCTGGTCGCCACCCTTCAGCCGCTTCTCTTCCTCCATATACGGCAGCAGCACCGCCACCGCCTGCTTCATGACCCGCGCCGACTTCACCACCTGCGGCAGGAACATCTTGCCCGAGCCAAAAAGATCGCCAACCACGTTCATGCCGGCCATCAGCGGCCCTTCGATGACATCGAGCGGACGCGTGGCCTGCTGTCTCGCCTCTTCGGTATCCTGTTCGATGAAATCGGTGTTGCCGATGACCAGCGCATGGGAAAGACGCTTTTCGACTGGCCATTCGCGCCAGGCGAGATCCTGCGCCTTGGCTTCCTTGGTGCCGGTGCCGCGATAGCGCTCGGCGATATCGAGCATCCGCTCCGTCGCATCGTCGCGCCGGTTGAGCACGACATCCTCGCAGGCTTCACGGAGCTCCGGGTCTATGTTCTCGTAGATTGCCAGCTGCCCGGCATTGACGATGCCCATGTCCATGCCCGCCTGGATGGCATGGTAGAGAAATACGGCATGCATCGCCTCGCGCACCGGCTCGTTGCCGCGGAAGGAAAAGGAGAGGTTCGAAACGCCGCCGGAGATATGTACCAGCGGCATCCGCTCGCGGATCGTTCGGGTCGCCTCGATGAAGGCAAGTCCGTAGCCGTTATGTTCCTCCATCCCCGTGGCGACCGCAAAAATGTTCGGGTCGAAGATGATGTCTTCCGGCGGAAAGTCCGCCTCTTCTGTCAACAGCTTGTAAGCGCGCTCGCTGATTGCCACCTTCCGCTCGTAGGTGTCGGCCTGCCCCTGTTCGTCGAATGCCATGACGACCACGGCAGCACCGTAATTGCGAAGCAGACGCGCCTGGGCCAGGAACTTCTCCTCGCCTTCCTTGAGCGAGATCGAATTGACGACGGGCTTGCCTTGCACACACTTGAGGCCGGCCTCCATAATCTCGAACTTCGAGGAATCGAGCATTACCGGAACACGGGCGATATCCGGTTCGGCGGCGATGAGGTTCAGGAAATCCACCATCGCCTTTTCAGAATCGATAAGCCCCTCGTCCATGTTGATGTCGATCACGGACGCGCCGTTTTCCACCTGATCCCTCGCAACGGCGAGAGCCGCCGTAAGATCGCCAGCGGTGATCAGCTTGCGGAATTTTGCCGAGCCGGTGACGTTGGTGCGCTCGCCGACGTTCACGAAAGGGATGTCCTTCGTGAAGACGAAGGGTTCGAGGCCGGCAAGCGACATGAAAGGCTTGTGCTCGGGGACTTCACGCGGCCTGTGCGGGGCAACCGCTTCGGCAATCGCGCGTATATGCTCCGGCGTCGAGCCGCAGCAGCCGCCGACGACATTGACGAGTCCCTCTTCGGCAAATCCCCGGATCTGCCGCGCCATATCGTCGGGCGTCTCGTCGTAGCGACCGAACTCGTTCGGCAGGCCCGCATTCGGATAGGCAGAGATGAATGTGTCGGCGACCGCTGAAAGCTCTTGCAGATGCGGCCGCATCGCGTCGGCGCCGAGTGCGCAGTTCAGCCCGATCGTGAAAGGCTTGGCGTGGCGGACCGAATACCAGAAGGCCGATGGTGTCTGGCCGGACAGCGTACGCCCCGACAGGTCGGTGATCGTGCCGGAGATCATCACCGGCAGGTGAATACCCTTTTCTGCAAACCGCTCGGCACAGGCGAAAATGGCCGCCTTGGCGTTCAGCGTGTCGAAGATCGTCTCGATCAGGATGATATCGGCACCGCCATCGACGAGCCCGTCGATCTGCTCACCATACGCAATTCGCAGATCATCGAATGTCACCGCGCGGTAACCGGGATTGTTGACATCAGGCGAGATCGACGCCGTGCGATTGGTCGGGCCGATGGCGCCGGCTACGAAACGGCGGCGGCCATCTTCTTGCTCTGCGCGAAGCGCCGCGCGTCGCGCCAGGCGGGCACCGTCGCGGTTCAGATCGTAAACCGCATTCTCCATCTGGTAATCGGCCTGGGCGATCCGGGTCGAGGAGAAGGTATTGGTCTCGATGATGTCGGCCCCGGCCTTGGCGTAGCGATAGTGGATCTCTTCGATCGCCTGCGGCTGGGAAAGGATCAGGAGATCGTTGTTGCCCTGCTGATGACAGGCGCATCCGATAAAGCGCTCTCCGCGGAACTGCTCCTCGTCGAAGCCGAGGCCCTGAATTTGAGTCCCCATGGCGCCGTCGATAACAAGGATTTTCTCCCTGGCGGCAGCCTGAAGCGCGGCAAGAATTTCGGCGCCATCGCGGCGGGCATCTTCCGGACCAAACAGATCATCCAACATAGGCGCACTCCCAAATCGCAGCAAGTGACTTAATGATATAAAGATGTCTTTATGTGAAGTCCAGCGCGGTTGACGCATTCTGTCCAAGTTTTGCCGATGACAGACTATTGCGGGGACGTTATAGCCTCCAGTCAGAAACGACGAGTGCATCAGGGAGACCAGCATGAGCGACGGCGGAGCGACGGCAGAAAAATGGAACAATCTTCCATACCATCGCCGTTGGCTGCTCGATCAGGCCGACGGACTTTTCGATTTCTTCCAGTACCGTGCGGTCAATCCAGCCGGCGGCTTTTTCGACCTCGATGACACCGGCCTTCCCTTGGGCGGAGCCAATCCTACCCGCGGTATCCATGCATCCGCTCGTATGGTGCATTGTTTTTCGATCGGCTACCTGCTCGGCCGTCCAGGCGCAGGTGAGATCATCGATCACGGCATGCGCTACCTCTGGGAGCGGCATCGAGACAGCGAGCACGGCGGCTATTTCTGGCAGGTCAACGACGACGGCGCCGTGGATGCCGCCAAACAGGGTTACGGACACGCCTTCGTCCTGCTCGCCGCATCCTCTGCCAAGGTCGCCGGCCATCCGCTCGCAGACAAGATGCTGGCGGATATCAGCGAAATTCTCGATACGAAATTCTGGGAAGCCTCGCACGGTGCGATTGCGGAAGAATTCAATCGCGATTGGTCGCCGATCGACGGCGGCGGCTATCGCGGGCAAAACTCCAACATGCATCTTACCGAGGCCCTGATGGCCGCCTACGAGGCGACCGGAGAGAAGACCTACCTCGCCAAGGCGGAGAGTATCGCGGATCTTGTCATCTGTCGTGTGGCCGGCAGCGTCGGCTTCCGCGTCGCCGAGCATTTCGACCAGGAATGGACCATCGACAAGTCCTATTACCACCCCGACGAGATGTTCCGCCCGGCCGGCACCACGCCAGGGCACTGGCTGGAATGGGCACGTCTCCTGCTCCAGTTGTGGGTGCTGGGGGACAAACGGCACGGCTGGATGCCGGATGCCGCAAAATCACTCTTCGTCCAGTCCATGTCACTGGGCTGGGACAGGGAGAAAGGCGGCTTTTTCTATACGCTCGACTGGAATGACAATCCGGCCAAGACCAACAAGCTCTGGTGGCCGATGTGCGAAGGTGCCGGCGCGGCCCATTTCCTCAATGAACATCTTCCCGCAGACCGCTTCTACGAAGACAGCTATCGCCTGATCTGGGGCACGATCGCCAACCGCTTCCTCGATCATGAGAACGGCGGCTGGCACGAAGAACTGACGGAAGATCTTATCCCGGCCCACACGCTCTTTCCGGGTAAGGGCGATATCTACCACGCATTGCAGGCATGCCTCATCCCGCTGTTCCCGGCCACCGGCAGCCTGACGAAGGTGATTGCGGAAGCCAAGGGGCCTATCTGACGTCGTCCCGCAAGGTGACGGAACCATCCCCGCCCGGATCAGTTTTTTCGAAAGTCACAAAACCGTAACATTCGGAAGACGATCAACGATGCTGAGCAGCCTTGCCGAGGAGTTTTCCCACGAGGCCCCCGTGGCGATTGAAGTGCTTCTGGCGAGGCTGGTGGGGGCGACAATTCTCTGTGGCCTCATTGGACTGGAGAGAGAATTCAGGAAAAATCCTGCCGGACTGCGAACCAATATGCTGATCGGCTTAGCCGCAGCGGTTTTCGCACTCGTGGGATTGCAGCTGATGCACGATTTCGGCGACCGACCGAACACGGTCCAGTTCGATCCGATCCGCCTCATCGAAGCGATCACCGCCGGCATAGCCTTCCTGGCGGCCGGAGTCGTCATCTACACGCGTGGCGACGTGAAGGGGTTGACGACCGGCGCCAGCATGTGGCTCTCGGGTGCAATCGGCCTTTGTGCAGGCCTCGGCATGTGGCTTGTGGCAGTCGGTGCCACGATCGCCGGCGTCATCATCCTTTGGCTACTGCGCAAGACCGAGGTCGCCGCCGGAATGAAGGAAGATTGACGATGACGGCCTTATCACGGCGCAACCATGCCGCGGATAAGGGAGGCCAGTGCTTCATAGTCGTAGGGCTTGGTGATAAGCGCCGTTTTGCTCAAGCCCTCCGCCTCGGGAACGTCGGAATCGCCCGTTGCAAATACGACGGGAAGATCCGGCAATACCTCGCGTATTTTCAGGACGAGCTGCGGTCCGCTCATTTCTGGCAGATGGACATCGGTCACGGCAATATCAATCCGCACGTCGTCGTCAACGGCAGCGAGCGCTTCCTTCGCTGATCCCGCCTCCACGACGGTCAGGCCCGAGTCCTGAAGAAAATCCGCGGCGGAGATACGGATCAACGCCTCGTCCTCCACAAACAGCACTGTGATCTGCCGACCCTCCGGGACAGGTCCTTCGACAGCCGGATTGGTTGCCGGTGTTGAGCCCGATGGTACTTTTTCACCGCCCTGCATACCGGAAAGATTGCTCAGATCATCCTTGCCGACCGGAGGCAGCTCTCCATCGAGACCCGCAACCGTATAGGATGTCGAGGATGGGAGCTCCACCTTGGGCATCAGTGGATCGTGCGCTAAAGATCGCGGATTCGGATCGATGTTGAAAAGCTCCGTCAAACGGAACATGGGCCGCCCCCGATGCTGACACGTACCGGGAGGTTATAGAGGTTCGGGGATCGTTGACAATTGAAATCAAATGCCGGCGAACAAATCACACCTATTATTATGAATATCTAAAAAATATCTGATTTCATCACGTTGTCTTTGGTTCTGGCACAGTCATCGCGCTCGAGGGACGCAAGACGGGTCACCAGATACTCATGCGCTGGTTGGTCGTCGGGCGGGCGATGAGACGGGCAACAGCCTCCGCCGGCATCGCCTTTCCATAACGGAAACCCTGCCCCGCCTCGCATCCCATCAGCCTCAGCGCTTTCTCCTGCTCCAGTGTTTCAATTCCCTCGGCGATCGTCCGCAGTCCAAGCTCGGTGCTGAGCATGATGAGGGCGCGGGTGATGGCTGCGTCCTTCGGCTTGGTCAGGAGGTCGCGGACAAAGCCCCGATCGATCTTCAACGTCGTCAAGGGATAACGCTGCAGCGATCCGAGCGAGGCGTAACCGGTGCCGAAATCGTCAAAGGCAACGCCGACCCCCATTTCCCGCAGGGCCTGGATCGTTTCCAGCGACTGATCGTCATCCTTGAGCGTGACGGTCTCGGTGATCTCGATCTCCAGAAAATGCGGATCGAGATTGTAGCGCGAGATCAGGTTTTCCACGAAACGCGGCAAATCGCCCGCACGCACCTGCGCGGGAAAGAGATTGATGCCCATCTTGATCGGCGGGTAGCCGACCTGTCTCCAGGCAGCCATCTGGCGTGCGGCTTCCTCGAGCACCCAGAAACCGACATCGAGGGCGATCGAACTTTGTTCCAGGGCAGGCAGGAAGGCCGCCGGCGACAACAGGCCGCGCTCGGGATGCCGCCAACGGATCAGCGCTTCGACGCCGAACACGTCGCCCGTTTCGAGGATCACCTGCGGCTGATAGTGCAAAACGAGCTCCTGCCTGTTCAAGGCGCGAAGCAATCCATCTCTGAGCGTGCGGCGAACCAGCGTCTCGTTCCGCATTGAAGGCTCGAACATTCGCGAAACGCGCCCACCGGCCTGCTTGGCGCGATACAAGGCGAAATCAGCGCCTGCGATAAGCTCATCCGCGTCGGATCCGTGGGACGGAGCAAGCGAGAAGCCCACGCTTGCTCCGACGCGCAGCGTATGACCGCCAACCTCGAAAGGCGCCTTGAACGCCTCGATTACGGTGTTGGCATTTTCCTGCGCGATGCGAGGATCACCGGTGCCCGGCACGAGTATGGCAAATTCGTCGCCGCCGAAACGGGAGACCGTGACGTGGCGGTCGAGAACCGCTGGCAGCCGGACGCCGATCGCCTGCAACAGGGAATCTCCGACGGCATGGCCCAGCCGGTCGTTGACATCCTTGAAGCCGTCCAGGTCGAAGAGCAAAACCGCAAGCGGTCTGCCCTGCCCGAGCTCTTCGTGCAGCAGATCCTCGAAGCGGGGCCTGTTGCAAAGCCCCGTGAGAGTATCCTGGCTGGCGAGCCTCAGAAGCCGGATGTCGCGGTCCCGCCGCTCCGATATGTCCTTGATGATGGCACCGACGCCGACCCCTTGCTCGTCGCGCCAAATGGAGAGGGCCAGTTCGATCGGAAATTCCACGCCATCCTTTCGCCGTGCCGAAATCTCGACCGTTTTGCCGCGGAGGTTGGAATTGCCGCCCGAAATGACGCGCGCAAAGCCGGCATTGTGAGCGGCCCGAAAACGTTCCGGAACGATAAGATCGAGCGGATTCCCAATCATCTCGTCGCGTTCGTAGCCGAACATGTCGAGCGCAGCCTGGTTCACGAACTCAATGCGGCCCTTCGGATCGGCGGTAATCAGAGAAAGATCGGTGGAATCTGCAAACTTCGCCGCCGTAGCCTGAGGTATTCCCTCGCGGCGCAGCTCGATATGCTCCATCACCATCGATGCCAGGCCGGCCAGTGCCTTTCTCTCGCGTTCCGAGAAGTTTGCTCGGGCCTTGGTATCTGCGATGCAAAGAGCCCCGATCCGCCATCCGTCCGGCGTGGTCAAGGGCGCTCCGGCGTAAAAGCGGATGAATGGCTTGCCCGTCACGATCGGCAGGCCCGAAAAACGCGGATCGAGCCTTGCATCCGGGACGACCAGAACATCGTGCGTAGTGATTGTATGCTGGCAGAAGGATTCCGATCGGAGAGTCTGCTCGAACTCGTAGCCGGCGCAGGACTTGAACCACTGCCGATCCTCTTCGATCAGCGTCACAAAGGCCATGCGGGTGGAAAAAAGCTCCGACGCAAAGCGGCATATCCGGTCGAAGCGATTTTCCGAGGCAGTGCCCGCGATCCGGTAGCGATCCAGAACATCGAGCCGTCTGCGCTCCGCAATGTCCATGCTATCGGCGTTAGACATCTCTACTCCGCAAAAGGGCTGTGGAGCCGCAACATAGGCATTCATGAATTAGAAAAGCGATAACAACGAACCTCGAAAATGCAGGATTTCCGAAGAAGACTCGGATTTTTCTAGCTGCGACCTTTTTCATCGAGTATTCGGCCGCCGGGCTCGCAATGGCCCGCTGCAAGCACGCCGTCCACTGGCGCAGGAATGCAGGAAAAAGCATGTGTATCACATGTTTGTCCTCGGTTCCGCGGTTGGACGCGCAGCCGTTCGGCGTGCTAATATATGTTCTGGATAACCTGTCAGGTTTCATATGAACGAACAGAGACTTTCTGTGAGAGACCGGCGGCGGGCGGGCGCCGTTGACATGCGAATGGCCGCAGACGGGAAGAATGGCCTCATCCAGTCTTTTTTAAGCCACCGCTTTTCTACCGCAGAAATCTATTTCATCGCGGTCGCCTGTGTGTTGACCGCCTTCGTCTTGCGCCTTGCTCTGCACGGCCTGCTCGATGACCGGGCGACCTTTACTTTCTTCATTCCGCCCATTCTGATTGCCGCCGTCATTGGCGGCATTCCGGCATCGATCTTCTCGGTCGCCCTTTCCGTCCTGGCCGTCTACGTCATCAAGGAATTTACCCCACGCGGACCGACCCTTTCGGAAATGGCCGCCATCGGCATCGTGGGGGTTGCGATCGCGCTTGTCGGCGAGATTCTTCATTCCGCGCGCAAGACAATCGAGAAGGTCCAGGCCAGGGCGGATTCGCGCGAAGCGCATCTGCGCTCCGTGCTCGATACGGTGCTCGATGCCAGCATCGTCAGCACCAAGGACGGGACGATCGTGTCCTTCAATGCGGCGGCCGTCCGACAGTTCGGCTATACCGAGGAGGAGGCGATCGGGCAAAACCTTCGTATCTTGATGCCGGAGCCCTATCACCGCGAGCATGACGGATATCTCGCCCGGTATCTATCGACCGGCGAAAGGCGGATCATCGGAATCGATCGGGTTGTCGTCGGGCGCCGCAAGGACGGCTCCACGTTTCCGATGAAGCTCGCCGTCGCCGAAACCCAGTCCGATGGAGAAGTCTTTTTCACCGGTTTTGTGCGCGATCTGACGGAGCGGGAGGAATATGCCGCCCGCCTTCAGGAAATTCAGGGGGAACTGGCCCGGCTCGCCCGCCTTAACGAAATGGGAGAAATGGCTTCGACGCTCGCCCACGAGCTTAACCAGCCCCTGTCGGCAATCTCCAACTACGTGCATGGCTGCGCGCGCCTGCTGCGCGACGTCGACGAGCCGATCGCGATGAGGATGCGCGAGGCGCTGGAGGAAACGGCCAGACAATCGCTCAGGGCCGGCCAGATCATCAAGCACCTCAGGGAGTTCGTCACCAAGGGAGAGACGGAAAAGGCGCCTGAGAACATTCGCCGGCTGGTCGAGGAGGCCGGAGCGCTGGCATTGGTCGGTTCACGCGAGAAAGGCGTCAGAGTGGTCTTCGAATTCGCACCCGGTCCAGAAATAGTGGTGGCCGACCGTATCCAGATCCAGCAGGTTTTGACGAATCTGATGCGCAACGCGATCGAGGCGATGAGCGAGAGTGAACGGCGCGAATTGGTCATCCGCACCGAACCCGAGAGCAACAACCTCATGATGATCACCGTACGCGACACGGGACCGGGCATTCCGGGTGAAATTGCCGAACAGCTTTTCAGGCCCTTCGTCACCACCAAACCGGGCGGGATGGGGATAGGCCTCTCTATCTCGAAGCGTATTGTGGAAGCCCATGGCGGCGATATGATCGTATCGAGCAATCCGGCGGGAGGAGCGACGTTCCGCTTCACGCTTCCGATCTACAAGGGGGACAGCGAGAATGCAGACAGGTGACTATACGGTTCATATCGTCGACGACGAGGAGCCGGTCAGGAAATCTCTTGCATTCATGCTGACGATGAACGGCTTTGCCGTGCGTATTCATGAAACGGCGTCGTCCTTCCTGCAGTTCGCACCCAGCATCCGCAACGGCGTCTTGATAACGGATCTCCGCATGCCGGACATGACCGGCGTCGAGCTGATCCGTAAACTCGTGACAGGACGTACGAATGTCCCGGCCATCGTGATCACCGGCCACGGCGACGTACCTCTGGCCGTGGAAGCGATGAAAGCCGGCGCCGTGGATTTCATAGAAAAGCCCTTCGAAGATACGGTCATCATTGAAGCGATAGAACGTGCCGCGGCTCAATTCCGGGAGAAAACCGCCGATCCCGACGATATGGACGAAGTCAGGAGCCGCCTTAAGAGCTTGAGCGATCGGGAGCGGCAGGTATTGGCGGCAGTGGTGGCCGGCCAGCCGAACAAGTCGATCGCATATGATCTCGACATCAGCCCTCGAACGGTCGAGGTGCATAGGGCAAACGTCATGGCAAAGATGAAAGCAAGGAGCCTGCCACAGCTCGTTCGCATGGCCATTGCCGCCGGCTCGCCCCTCGGTGAAGCGGATAATTAATTTTCATTTCTTGATCCAGCGCAAAGCGGACCCGCCCTGAAGGCGCTAGGAACCGGATGTCGGAGGTAATTTGCCATCCAAGCTTGCGGATAGTCTGGTGCACTCACCGTTGAGAAACATCGTCATCATCGAACCGGATCTCGGCCTCCGGCAATCGTTGACGTTTGCGCTCGAGGTGGAGGGATATCGGGTCGAAGCCCTCGATACGTGGCGCAAGGCGCATATTCCGATCACCCCAACCCTCTGCATGATCATCGACGACAACCTGTTGCGGAGCCGCGAGGACGCGAGGCGGTACCTGCGCGATTTGGGCCAGACTGTCATCCTCCTCACCGATGGCGTATATCCTGCCGTAAACGATGACGGTCTCATCCTCACAAAACCCTTCGACGGCGCCGATCTGCTGCGGCTCGTAAGAAGCCTCGAGACGGTAGACTGATATCCCCAATCCTTTCGTTACTCCGCGGCTACGTACATCCCCCTAGTGAGAGAACCGAATTTTTCACTGGTCCGTCTTGAGGCATCCTGAAACCTCAGAACGGGAGAATGCAGTATGCAAACCGCCGCCGCCCACAATCAAAGGCAACCCGTATCGGGCCGATCGACGGCAAACTCTCCCAAGACTGCCGGCTTTTGCAGGCCATATCCCGTCGTGGCCTTTACGGCAGGCGCGGAAATCTACGCTCCGGGCAGCAGGGCTGGTACGTTCTATCAGGTCGAATTCGGCGCGGTACGCGTCCACAGGCTGCTGTCGGACGGAAGACGGCAGATCATCGCCTTCTACTTGGCCGGAGAGACCTTCGGCTATGATGCAGACCGGACCCACAGTTTCTTCGCGGAAGCCATCACGCAAACGGGGCTGCGCGCCATGACCCGCCCTGCCAACGACGAAGCCTCGCCCGAACTTCTCAGCCTGGCATTGCGCGGGATGCTGCGTGCCCAGGAACACATCATGATGATCGGTCGACAGACCGCGGTCGAACGGATCGCCAGCTTCCTGATCGACATGGCAAACCGCCAGGGCGACCTCGAACATTTCGATCTGCCGATGAGCCGGCTGGACATCGCCGACCATCTCGGTCTGACGATAGAAACGGTGTCGCGGGTATTCGCGAAGCTTCGTTCGGGCGGGTTCATCAGGCTGAAGAGCACTCGCCGCGTCGAATTCAAGAGGCCCGACGCGCTCCGCAGCCTCTGCGCATAGATTAGGCCTCACTTCCAGACCAGCGGCTCAACCGATCTCGTCCAGCATGGCGCGCATGCTGCGGACGATCCCGCTGTCGGTCGCGTAGGAGGCGGAAGCCTGGAAGCCGAAAGCAATGGCTTTTGGGCTAACACCGTCAATCGGTCGGCGGCAGGAACTATGGATCTCGCGGGCTCCGGTCTGCCGCACGATCTGCTCGGCATTCATTAGGTTGATGCCGCTGCCTGGCATGATCGACAGACGTCCCTTCGCCTGTTCCACCAGTCTGCCAAGCCGATCGAGGCCATTGGGCGCGCTAACCTCGAGGCCCGATGTCAGGACGCGTTCCACGCCCAGTTCGACGGCCTGCTCAAGCGCTTCGTCGGCATTCGGCACCAGGTCGAAAGCCCGATGCAGGGTGACCCCAAGACCCGTTGTATGATCCGTTAACCGCGTTAGGAGAGCCAGGTCGAGCGTGTCGTCGGGACGGCTTGCTCCGAGCACGACGCCCGCCAGGCCAGCGGCGCGCACTGCATCGATATCGGCCAGCATTGCCGTTTCGTCGTCGGCGCCGAAGACGAAGTCTCCGGCACGCGGTCGTATCATTGCATAGACCGGAATCGGCGCGTTTGCCGCAAGCGTCAGGAGGCCTGGCGTAGGTGTCAATCCGCCGACATCGAGCGCCGAGCAGAGTTCGATCCGGTCCGCGCCTCCGGCGATCGCGGCGGCGAGGCCCTGCGGGCTGTCGACACAGACTTCGAGGATAATGCCCACATCAACCTCCCTGATGACCGAGCAAGGCAGCCCCCACCAGTCCGCCGTCATCCTGCCGAAGCGCCGGCGTCACCAGGGGGTGACCGAAGCGATTGAGAATGCGCCTGCGCACGGCCTGATCCAGCGCATCGATTAGCGGTGTCACTGATGCAAGGCCGCCCCCGACCGGCACGATCGACGCACCCGTGACGTTGACCGCCAGCGCCAGCGGATCGGCGACAAGTTCGAGATAAACCGCCACCGTTTTGACCGCCCGCGCCTCGCCTGCCTGCCAGTTTTCGAGGATATCGTGGCTGGTCTCTTCGCAGCCATGCAGGAAATCGTGCAGCCGTTCGATGCCGCGAGCCCCACCAATCGTATCGACGCAGCCGGATTGACCGCAGCCACAGGGAAACCGCGGCACATGCAGCGTTTCGCCGTAGATCTCGACCGTCGTGTTGAGGATCGGGCCATGCCCCCATTCGCCGGTCACGCCGCCGGCACCCCGCACCAGACAGCCATCGATCGCCAGTCCACCACCGATCCCGGTGCCCATGATGGCGCAGAAGACGACCGAATGCCCCCGCCCTGCCCCTTCATTGGCTTCCGCCAATGTCAGGCAGTCGGCATCGTTGGCCGCCAGCACCCGCCGGCCAAGCATGGCCGACAGTTCGTCAACGAGCCGTCTTCCGGTTATGCAGGGAATGTTCGCCGATGTGGCCCTGCCATCACGGGGGTCGACGAGGCCAGCGATCGACAATGCCAGAGGCGATTCCGGATCACCTGCACCTTGGTGACGCTCGATCAGCGCCGACAGCGAAGCAGCCAGGTCATCCCAGCTTGCAGCGGGCGTCGCTACCTTCTCCAATGGCACCAACGCACCCGGCGCCGGCGACACGGCAAACTTCATGAACGAACCGCCGACATCGGCGCAGAAGACCGGCTTTCCCGACCCCCGCCTATCCGCCCATTCAGATTCCGCCGCGATCATACTCATTTGCGCGGATCCAGCAGATCGCGCAGTCCATCACCGAGGATGTTGAAGCCAAGCACCGTGATCATGATTGCGAGGCCGGGAAACAGCGACATGTAGATATTGAGGCCGAGATAATTCCGGCCGTCGCTCATCATCGCGCCCCATTCGGGAAGCGGCGGCTGCGCCCCGAGGCCAAGGAAGGAAAGGCTCGCGGCAGAAAGGATGACGGTTCCGGCCGTCAGCGTCGACTGGACGATGATCGGCCCGATCGCATTGCGCAGGATATAATGGGTCATGATGCGGCGGCGCGAGATCCCGAGCGAGATCGCAGCTTCGACATAGTCCATGCTCTTCAGCCCAAGCGTGAGGTTCCGGCTGAGCCGGGCGTAGACCGGCGCGGAGAAGATGGCAATGGCGATCAGAAGGTTGATCAGGCTGCTGCCGAGCACGCTGACGATCAGGATTGCAAGCACGATGCCCGGAAAGGCGAAGAGAATGTCCATGACCCACATGACCGCCTGGTCGACATAACGGCCGCTCATGCCCGACATAATGCCGAGGGGCACGCCGACGATCACCGCCAGGCCGACGCTGAGCACCACCTCGAGCAACGAAATACGCGCTCCATAGAGGACGCGGGCAAATATGTCGCGGCCGTTGTCGTCCGTCCCGAACGGATGTGCCCAGGAGGGTGGCTCCATGGTCGCAAGCAGGTCCTGCGCATAAGGGTCGACGGAAGCGATCAGCGGCGCAAGGATTGCGGCAAGCACGATCAGGCCGACGAGGAAACCGCCGAGAGCGATGCTGCGGTGGACCGCCATCCAGCGCAAAGCCCGCGATAACGCCCGGCGGCGCGGTGCAATCTCCGTTTCGATCGACGCCATCAGTCGAACCTTATCTTCGGGTTGAGAACCGCGATCAGAAGTTCCGCGAGCAGGTTCATGACGACCACGCCGGTCACGGCGACGAGCGTCACGCCCTGGATGACCGGATAATCCCGATAACGGACGGCATCGACAAGGAAACGACCGATACCCGGCCAGTTGAAGACGGATTCGGTGACGACTGCGCCACCGACGAGACTGCCGAAATTGAGGCCGACGATGGTGATGATCGGGATCAGCGCGTTGCGCAGCGCGTGGCTCCAGTAGATCGTCTGGGGAGCGACGCCTTTCGCGTAGGCGGTGCGGATATAGTCCTGAGACATGACCTCGATCATGCTGGAGCGGGTCATGCGGGCAATGACGGCGGTCGGCAGCACGGCGAGCGTGATCGAGGGAAGAATGAAGCTCCTCCATGAAGAGGCGCCGAGCAGCGGCAGCCAGCCGAGCTGGACGGAGAACGTGTTCATCGCCATCAGCGCCAGCCAGAAATTGGCGATCGACGCGCCGGCAATGGCAAGGATCATGACGATCTGATCAGGCCAGCCGTGACGGTAGATCGCGGCAATCATGCCGGCCGGCACGCCGATGCCGATCGCCAGGAGATAAGCGGTGATTGCAAGTCCAAGCGTAAACGGCAAACGCTCGGCAATCTCGTCGACCACCGGCAGCTTGGACTTGATGGAGATCCCGAGATCGCCTCTCACGGCTCCATAGGCGAAGGAGGCATATTGCTCCGGCAGGCTGCGGTCGAGACCGAGCCGGCGAGTCATGTTGTCCACGGCTTCCTGGGTCGCTTCCGGCCCCGCCATCAGCCGTGCAGGATCGCCGGGCAGCGCGCGTATGGCGACAAAGACCAGAAGGGATACCCCGATGAGGATCAACGGCAAGGCCAGCAGCTTCTTGGCGATATAGGCTTTCATCCGCTCGCTCGGTCAATTCATCTAAAGGAGTGGCGGGCGAATCTCCTTGCCCGCCCGCACCTCAGTTATTTCCTGGCGTCTTTGACGATGATCAGGCCGCCCGGAATGACCCAGGTGCCCTTGACGCCTGCCCGCGTCGCAAAAAGATCCTGCTTCGTGAAGAGAAGCACATGCGGTGCCTGTTCATTCACGAGCTTCTGTGCATCCACGTAGATGGCGTTGCGCGCTTTCTCATCGAGGGTCGAAGCCGCCTTGTCGATCAACTCGTCGAGCTTCGGATCGGAGAAGAAACCGAGATTGGCGCCGGCCGGTGACGCGCTCTTCGAGTGGTAGAGAGGACGGAATTGAAGATCCGCACCGTTCACCCCTGAGGACCAGGAGGCGATCGAGGAACCGATAGTGTCTTTTTCCTTGCCAGCCGGGTCGAGAAATGCCGCCTTGGACCAGACGCCGCCTTCCATCTTGCGCACTTCGAGCTTGATCCCGGCTTTCGCCCACATGGCTTGTAGCAGCTCGCCGATGCGGGATTCCTGCTCCTGCACGATGGTCGACATGGAGAAGCCGTCGGGGTAGCCGGCCTCCTTCAACAGCTGCTTCGCCTTCTCGACGTCATAGCTATAGGGTGCGAGCGATTTGTCGTAGCCGGGCGTCACCGGCGCCAGCGGCGAGTTGGCCGGCGTCGCAAAACCCTGCATGAAGGCCTTTACGATCCCTTCGCGGTCGGTCGCGTAGTTGAGTGCTTGACGAACGCGCACATCGTCGAGCGGCTTCATCTTGGTGTTCAGCGAAACCCAGAACACCGCCGAACCGTCGGTGGCGCTGAGCGTCATGTCCGGATTGGCCTTGATCTGCTGGGCAAAAGCCGCAGGGAACGGATTGACCACATCGGCATCGCCGGTCTGCAGTGCCATGTTCATGACCGACGGCTCCGGAGTCCAAGTCCAGTTGATCTCGTCTTCGCCCTTCGGCGCGCCGCCCCACCATTCGATGTTCTTGGTCTGCAGCACGTATTCGCCGGATTTATATTCGGCGAGTTTATAGGGACCGGTTCCCACCGCTTTGCTGCCGATCGTTCCCGCGGTCTCCGCGGCAGGGCTCACCATCAGGCAGGGACCGGTGGCAAGCAGTGCCAGGAAGGCCGGATACTGGGTCTTCAGCTTGAATTGCACAGTCATCGGATCGACGGCAGTCACGCCTTCGAGAAAGGTGCGCAGACGGCCGCTCGCGGCAAGCCCGCGTTTGGTGTCGAGGTGGCGGGCGAAGTTCTTGACCACGGCATCGGCGTCAAAGGGGGTGCCATCATGGAACTTGACGCCCGGGCGCAGCTTGAAAGTCCACACCAGACCTGCAGCATCCGAGGACCATTCGGTGGCAAGCGCCGGTTTGAGCGAAAGATCGGGATCGCGCTTGGTCAGGCCCTCGTACATCGGATCGAGCAAAGCGGCTGTGTAGGTGGCAGTCTGGTCACCCGGATCCATGGAACGTGGCGCTTCCGTTTGCATCACGTTCAACGTCGCTGCGCCCGCGGCCATTGGAGACAAAAGACTGCCCGCAACCGCCGAGGCGAGCACAAAACGACGATTTTTCAGAAACATGGCCATGATTGTTCACCCTTATTTTTTGTTGACGTTAGGGCATGCCGTGCCCCTTAGATCATTTTTATAATTTATTACCGTTGATTTGTTCATTTTCTGAACTTAGTGTCAAGGCACAATCCATAGGGGCCGAAGCCGCTTGACCGCCATGCTCACTTCCTCGCAACGCCAACTGCTGCGCGCCATCAGCGAGTCCGGCCCCCTCACCCGGACAGAGATGGCTCAGATGCTGGGATTGAGCAAAGCGGCGATGAGCGGCATTGCGCGCGACCTGATCGATCTCGGCGTGCTGCACGAGACAGAAATCATCTACGGCCAGGGCCGGCCTTCGGTACTGCTCGACCTGCATCCCGAATGCGCCTTCTTCGTCGGCATTTCGCTGCTGGAAGACCCGGCGCCGATGATCCTCAGCGACCTCAACGGCAAGATCATCGCCCGTCAAGCAATGCCGCTGTCGCGCGACCCGAAGGTCATTGCCGAGGCGATTTCGGAAGGGCTGCCGAGCCTTCTCGAAACCCATCCGGACGCGAAGGAAAAACTCTCCGGCATCGGCGTCGCACTTTCGGGCTTCGTCGATGAGACCCAGGCCCATTGCGTCCAGTCGACGCTTCTGAACTGGCAGGATGTGCCACTCGCGAAAATCATCCGCGAACGCTCCGGCATCGAAACCTTTATCGAGAACGACGCGAAGGCAGTCGCGGTCAGCGAGAAACTGTTCGGCAGCGCCCGCGAAATCCAGAATTTCAGCGTGGTTTCGCTCGGCGACGGCATCGGCTGCGCCCATTTCATCGACGGCAGGCTCTATCGCGGCAATCACGGCGGCGCAGGCGAAATTGCCCATTGCACCATCGAGCCCGGCGGCGCCCCCTGCCGATGCGGCAAACGCGGCTGCCTCGATACTGTCGCCTCGATGAAAGCGATCAAGGAAATGTCGCGCGCCGAGGGGCTCAAATGTACCTCGCTGTCGGACATCGAAGACGAAGCTTCGACCGGCAATGCCGCAGCGATCCGCATTCTGCACCGCGCCGGCTCGGCTCTCGGGCTTGCGATAGCCAACCTCATCCAGATGAACGACCCCGGCCTCATCCTGATCACGCATGTGGAAGGTTCGTTCGAGGGTCTTTTCGGTACCGTGGTCAACCAGGCGATCGAGACCAACGTTCTGCCGCGTTACGCCGGCCAGACGCCCATCCGCATCAAGCGCGTCGACGGCGATGTCTGGGCACGCGGGGCGGCAAGCATTGCCGCCCATAATTTCCTGATCGGTTCCCATACGAGTTGAGGTTTTTCCATGCGTATTGCTGTCGGTGGCATCCATATCGAATGCAGCACCTACAACCCCGTCCTGAACGAGGAGAAGGACTTTCGCGTCGTGCGCGGCGAGGAACTGACGGCATCGCCCTATTTTGCCTTTCTCAAGGACTATGAAGCCGAATTCCTGCCGACTATCCATTGCCGGGCCATCGCGGGCGGTTCGGTTGCCCGCTCCACATATGAGCGTTTCAAGGCCGAATTCCTGGAGCGCCTGAAGCCGCTGCTGCCTTTGGACGGCCTCTATCTGGCAATGCATGGCGCCATGTATGTCCAGGGCATGGAGGACGCCGAAGGCGACTGGATTACCGCTGCACGCGATCTCGTCGGCCCCGACTGCACGGTTTCTGCAAGCTACGACCTGCACGGCAATGTCAGCCAGCGCATCATCGACGCGCTCGACATGTATTCCACCTATCGCACCGCGCCCCATATCGATGTCGAGGAGACTATGCGCCGGTCGGTGAAGATGCTGGTCGAAAGCCTGAAGACCGGCGTAAAGCCGCTACTGCTCTGGGCACCGATACCGGTTCTGCTGCCAGGCGAGCGCACCAGCACGGTCGACGAGCCGGCAAAGAGCCTTTACGCGATGATGCCTGAAATCGATGCGATCGACGGCGTGTGGGACGCCTCGCTGATGGTCGGCTACGTCTGGGCCGACGAACCGCGTGCCACAGCGGCCGCGATCCTGACCGGCACGGACCGCGCCGTTCTGGAACGCGAGGCCAGGCGCGTCGCAGCGGCCTACTGGAATGCGCGAGGAAAATTCGTCTTCGGCTGCGAAACCGGCTCGATTCAGGAATGCGTCGCAAGGGCCGTGGCCAGCAAGACCGCTCCGGTGGTGCTTGCAGAATCCGGCGACAACCCGACCGGCGGTGGCGTCGGCGACCGGGCCGAGGTGCTCGCCGAACTGATCACCAGGAGCGCCACCGGCGTTGTGTTCGCCGGCATTGCCGACAAGGCCGCGGCCGAGGCCTGCTACGCCGCCGGCGTCGGCGCGGAACTCGATCTTTCCGTCGGCGCCTCGCTCGATACGATCGGCAGCAAACCGGTACAGGCCAGGGTCAAGGTGAAATTCCTGCACGAAACGACCGACCTTGCCGATCGCCAGGCGGTGGTTGCAATCGGCGGCATCGATCTGGTGCTGTCAGCGAAGCGCCGGCCCTATCACAACATTGCCGACTTCACCCGTCTCGGCCTGGATCCGAAGAAGGCCAAGATCATCGTCGTAAAATCCGGTTATCTCTCGCCGGAATTGGCGCCGATCGCCAATCCTAACCTGATGGCACTCTCGCCGGGCGTTGTCGACCAGTTCGTCGAACGGCTGGAGCGCCACCGCAAGCAGCGCCCGACCTATCCCTTCGACAGGGATTTCGCCTACGAGCCGCAGGTGTTTTTGTCGGCGCGCTCGGCGGGACGGTGAGCCGACTTCACAAATCCAGCGCCGCTCCAGCGGCGCGATTGCCTCCCGAGGACGGGGCGGCGGGTAGGGAAAATTCCCGTCCCGCCGGAAAGTTTTCACATTTCACCTCAGCGGCTTAGCAACTTTCTTTTCCCCATCTTGTCCCCGCATCCCGCACCACCCGCATAATCCTTCCCGTCATCGGATGGGAAACCGGGTTCGCGAACCGGTCGCATCCACGGTCTTGCAAAGTCCGGTTCCCGATGATGGTCGATGAAGTGGTCGAAGGGGGCTGGGAAATCCCCGGAAACCACTGAGACGGTCGGGGCAGGTGGAAACCTGAATACCCAATACCCGAATACCCCGCCTGCCCCATTCCCACAAAAACCGAACCGCGCCGGATTTTTATCCGCGCGGCCAAAGGTGCTTGCCGGCAAAGCTGGCTGACGCCGGGGTCAGGAACAAGAGGCCGCTCCCGCGTGTTTCACTGGATCCCATGAGGATGCAGGAGGAAACAGGATGGGTATCGAACAGGCACCGACCGAAAAGGGTCGTGAATCGGCCCGTGGGCTGAAGCAGAGCACTCGGAAGGAAGAAAAGAAGGTCGAAGCCCAAAAAGGCTCCGATCTCCCAAAGGGCAAGGATCGTTTCGAGGAACGTTCGAAGAGTTCCGACGGCAAGAGCGCCGGCGCCAAACAGCGTTAGGTGACGGTCCGTCGGGCCGGAATACGAAAAGCGGCGACCGGAGGTCGCCGCTTCACATTTTGTTACTAGAAATCAGCTTCTCTTCGTGCGCCAGCTTTCGGCGTAGTTCTCGCGGGCTTCCCGCGCATAAGGCGTCGGGGAGACACGCACGCGGATTTCGGCCTGCTTGTGCCCCTTCTCGATCGAGGTCTTGCCCGTCCCCCCGTTCGGCTCACCCCAGATGAGTGTCAGCACGTCGCCTTCCTGGATGTCCGCATCGACGACACCGAGCGAGAGCATGCAGCGTTCGTTGTAGCTGTAGCCGTTGAACATCGACATGCCGACAACTTTGTCGCCATGCATGATCCTGTCGGCGCTGGAGGATGCGTAGTTCGGCTGCGGCAGGTCGATCCACTTGTAGGCCTGCTCGCCCGGAACGAAGCTCGATGCGATGACTTTCATGACATCTTCCGCGTTCCATTCGAAGGTCACCTTCTTGCGATGCGGCTTGCCCTTCATCTTTTCCAGCGCCTCGCGCCCGACAAAGTCGTGGTCGAACTTGATATAGATGCCGTAGCCGAGTTCGTAAGGGGTGACGTAATAGTCCTCGATGTTATCGGAAACGAGGCTGCCGCCGATCGAACCCATGGCTTCGTAGCTGTCCTCCGTCAGCCAGTCGCGGTATCCCTGCAGTTCAGGCCCGGTATAGATTGCCGGAAGAGGCGACGGGATCCAGCCGGATTCCAGCGTATTGGTGGAATAGGCTCGCGCGCCTACAAGATAAAGGTCGACGCCTGCATCTTTCGCGGCCTGAACCACGATCTCGCGTACCTCGTCCTTTTCCGCGTAGGGCCCCCATATTTCGAGACCCGGGGCACCGGCCATGCCGTGGCGCAGCGCCTGAACCTTCCGGTTGCCGACATTGATCCAGTCGACATGAAAGAACTTGATGTCGGGAATCGGACCTCCGTTCATTTTCTCGAAGATCTTCGGCGCATCCGGTCCCTGGATCTGGAAACGGTAGTGAACCCGGTTGACCTCCTTGCCATCAGGACGCGAAGGCGAGCGCGGGTCATGGGTAAGCTTCACATTGTGCTTGCCGAGCGAGGCGTTGTAGCGCAGCCAGTTGGCGGTCGGCGCCCGGCCGACGAGCACGAACTTGTCCTCCCGTTCCCGAAAGATGATCATGTCGCCGATGACATACCCCGCCGGCGTCACCGGCACGTAGTGCTTGGCGCGATTGGTATCGAAATTCGCAAAGCTGTTGATCGCCAGACTTTCGAGGAATTTTGCCGCGTCCGGGCCCTCGACGATCAATTCGTCCATGTGGTGCGACTGATCAAAGAGAACGGCCGACTCGCGCCACGCGACCTGTTCCGTCCGCCAGTTGGAAAACTCGGGCGCAACGACCGGATAGATATACATGCCGATGCGCGAATTGCGCAGCATCTCGACCGGATTTCCCTTTTCCTTCAGGACCTGCGTCAGATTCTTTGTCATAAACCTTTCCCTCTGTTGCTCCCCGATTAGGCCGTCCGCACCGAAGGAGGGAGCGACCGCACCGGTCAAGATTGCCAATGCATGTGAGGGGCCGCGGTTCTCCTCCCGCCATTCTCCTCTCGCCGGCCGGTCTCGCTCCGCGACTGTCGCCAACGGCGAAAGCTTCGTCCGACCTCCCGGTGCCAAGGATTCATAGAACAAGGGTTCGGCAGACACAACAATAAACAGACGACAATGCATACACGAATTGATCGGAAAGCTGATTTTTCGGACCGTTTTTTCGGATAACGATTAGATCAAGCAGGATATGTATACAAAGTGGGGTTGCGACGAGCGAGTGTTCGTCCTGATGCAACCGGTCACCGTTCACGGCAGACGAAATTGCCGGGCGTGCCAAAGACGCAGGGTCACGGTTGGAGGACCGCTGTCCTCGTATCCATGGATAGAGGAGCCTACTTAGCTTCGGACAGCCCAGGCGGCGTCCGAGGGCGCGGCTACCGTCACTGCACGGCCGATGCCGACATCGGCCAGCGACGGCGTTTCGATATGCAGCGTCTGGTCGGCGGTCTTGACCATGACGGAACGATGCGGCCCACGGAATATGGCCTGGCTGATCTCGCCCGCCCAGGAAAGACCGCCATTAGCCGCTCCCGCCTCGCCGATTTGCAGGTTTTCCGGCCTCACCATGACGGTAACGTCCGCTCCCGCCGGTATCTCGATGGCCGCGTGACATTCGCCCGACCATCCCCTCCCTTCGACGTCCAGCTTGTAATACTGGCCGCCGTTCGGGCGGCAATTCCTGACCTTCGCCTGCAGGAGGTTCGGCGTACCGAAGAATGCCGCAACCTGCCGGCTTTCCGGCCGCCGGTAAATGTCCTCCGGTGCGCCGACCTGCAGGATCTTGCCGCCATGCATCACGACGACCCGATCGGAAAGCGCCATGGCCTCCGACTGGTCATGCGTGACGTAAAGGGTCGTGATCTTGAGGCGCTGCTGGAGCTGGCGGAACTCGTCGCCCATCTGCGTGCGCAGCCGCGCATCGAGGTTCGACAGCGGCTCGTCGAGCAGCAGCACCTCAGGCTCGAACACCAGCGCACGCGCGATCGCCACGCGCTGTTGCTGACCGCCCGACAGTGCCGGCGACGGGCGTTCGGCATATTGCTCCATCTCGACGAGGCGCAACGCATTCATCACCCGGTCCTGGATCTCCTTGTCGGTCCGGCGGCGGATGCGCAACGGGTAGGCGACGTTGTCGAACACCGTCATATGCGGCCAGATCGCATATGACTGGAAAACCATGCCGAGCCTGCGCCGTTCGGAGGGAACGAAATAGCCCTTGTCCGCATCCGACACCACATTGTCACCGATGCTGATGCGCCCGCCGGTGTTCTTCTCCAGTCCCGCCACCATGCGCAGCGTCGTCGTCTTGCCGCAGCCGGATGGGCCGAGCAGCGTAACGAATTCGCCGCTTTTGACCCTCAGGTTCACCTGATCCACGGCCGTGACTGCGCCGTACATGCGGGTCACATTCTCAAGGGTTACCGAAGCCATACTTTTTCTTCCTTTCGGTGCGGACAGCTCTGTCCGCCAACTGAAAACCGGCCTGCCAAGGGGGTTCAAAATCCCTGGCCCTAAAGCTTGCTGATGCGCGCCTTGATGAATCGGAGCTGCACCCAGCGGAACAGAATGACGAGCAGCATCATCATCAGGCCGATGACGCTCACCTGCTCGGCGTTGCCGTTCGCCCAGAGCTTGAGGAGCACGACGGCAAGCGTTTCGGAACCGACCGAATAGAGCAGGATCGACGCCGACAGCTCCCTCATGATGCCGAAAAAGGTCAGCACCCAGCCGACCGCAAACGCCGGCCATGCCAGCGCCACCATGATGCGCCACATGGTCTGGAACCAGCTCGCGCCATGGACACGGGAACATTCCTCGAGGTCGTAGGAAAGCTGGTGGTAGGCCCCGGTCATCACGCGCACGGCGACCGGCGTGCCGAGCGCCAGATAGGCGAGCAGGAGCGCCCACACCGTCCCATAGATCGGGATCGGCCCCGGCAGCATGGCGAAGGCCCACAGGAACCCCACGCCGAGCACCATGCCGGGCATCATCCACGGCAGCCAGGCCATGCCGTCGATCAGGCTGCGGCCGCGCCAGCGGGTGCGGACCGAGACATAGGCGACCACCGCGCCGAGCGCCATGGTGGCGGTGGCGCCAAGCAGCCCCAGCATCATTGTATTGCGCACCGCCCGCCAGAATTCGGAATTGGAAAAGACCGCTCTGTAATGCTCGAGCGTCAGCATCTCGTAAGTGTAGAAACCGAAGAACCGGAAGAACGAGCCGAGCAGAAGCTGGCCGACCGGCAGGACCACGGTGATGATGAAGAACAGCACGCAGAAGCCGAAGGTCACCCAGCGCCAGGGGCCGAGCTCCATCACGTTCGGCCGAAACCCCTTTCCGGTGACGGTCTGGAAACTCTTGCCGCGCAGCAGCGCCCATTGCCAGATGACCAGCAGGAACATCAGCCCCATGATCGCGAAGGACAGCGACGTGGCATATTGATAGTCAGGCGTGGCGCGGTGGTTGATCGACTCGTAGATGTCGGTGGTGATCACCTTGATGCCGGCGGGAAGTCCGAAAAACAGCGGCGATTCGAAGGATTCGATGCCGCGAATGAAGCTCAGCATGAAAGAGCTCGTCAGCACCGGCAGCATCAGCAGCAGCGTGATCTTGCGGAATGTCGTCCACCGCGAGGCGCCGCACATCCGGCTCGATTCCTCCAGCGAAGGATCCATGGCCCGGAAGGCGTCGACGGTGAAGAGGAACAGGAACGGGATCGAATACTGGCACATGTGCCAGACAACGCCGCCATAGGAATAGACGTTGACGAGCGGATCCGGCGAGCCGCTGATCGAACGCCAGACGAGGTTGATGACGCCAACCTGCGGATTGCCAAGCATGCCCCAGGCCATCGCCGTCAGGATCGGCGGGATGAAGAAGGGCAGCGTGATCAGCACTTCCAGGGTGCCGCGGAAGGGCGTGTCGGTGCGAGCGATGATCCAGGCCAGAAACACCGCGATCGTAAGCGAGGGAACGGTCTTGGCCAGCGAGATGCCGACCGTGTTGATCAGGACCAGAAAATTCTGGGTCGTCATGATGGCGCGATAGCCGTTGAGGTTGAACTCACCCGCAAGGCCCGGCGGAGTCGAATGGAGGCTGCCGTAAAGCAGCATGGCCAAGGGATAGATCGTCAGGAAGCCCAGTATGGCGATCAGCGCCAGCATGCCGATCAATCGTCCGATCGAGCCGCCGGAAAAAGCGCGGGTAACGGCGTTGCCGCCAAGCGTGGGGCCGGTCTCGGCAATATCATCGAGCGAGCGATTATGAATTATGGTCATGCGGTCCTCGTGGCTCCACGGCATTGGATATCGCGCCCTTGCCGCTCATATCGCGGCAACGGCGCGACACCGTCACTTGAAGATTTCTTTTGCCTTGGCGAGCATCTCGTTCTGCCGGCGCGAGTCGCTCGTGCCGTAGAGCTTGGCCTCCGAGATCGCCTTGATGTCTGCAGGCAATCCCTCGGTCACTCCGTCGATCACCGGACCGTAACCGAGGCTGGCATAGATCTTCTGCGCAGTCGGCCCCTGAAGGAAATCAAGGTAAAGCTTGGCCGCGTTCGGATGGGGCGCCTTCTTCAAAAGGACGTTGCCGTAAAGGACATAACCGACGCCCTCTTCCGGTATGATGAACTTGACCGGCAGCCCCTTCAAGTCGGACATGTCCGTCAGGATGACGGGCATATAGATCGAATATTCGCCACGCGCCGTACGGCGCTGGGATTCCCGCTGGTCGCGGGTAAAGACGAGCTTCTGTCCGGCGACCTTCTTGAGGTAATCCTCGCCGATCCGGTCATAGGTTGAAAAGAACCACAGGTAACCGGCTCCGATTGCGCGGGGATCGTCGGCGAGAATCTTTCCTTGCCATTTCGGATCGACGAGATCCTTCCAGCTCTTCGGTTCATCGGCCGGCTTGACGAGCCCCGTATTGACCATGATGCCGTAGGGGATGGTCATGACCGAAGCCATCGGCACCTGTAGCTTGAACTGCGGTTTGATCTTCCGGGAATTCGGCGTCACGGGGAGCGGATCGATGGACTTGTCCTCCGCATCGTAGAGCCGCGTCTGCCCTTCGCTGGTGAACATCACGTCCGCGGCAAAGCGACCCGCAGCCTGCTCGACGCGCACGCGCTCACGGATTTCGCTGGCGCGAGCTTCCAGAACCTCGACGGCAATTCCATATTCCTCGGTGAAGGCTTCGGCGATCTTCTTGGTGCTCGGCTGCCCGACAAGCGCGGTGTAAAGGACGACCGTGCCTTCTTTTTTGGCCGCCCCGATCACCTTGTCCCACTCGGCATCCTGCGCCTGCACCGGCTGCCATGCCGCCGCTGCGACCGCGATTCCGCCTGCGGCCGTCAGAAAACATCGCCTCGACCATTGCCGAATGGCCGCCGCCGTCATCGATCTGTTGCTCGTCACGTGTCTCTCCTCCCTGGAACTGACGACTGAGCGCAATCGCAGGGCCGTGCCCTGCTCTCGACACCGAACTATCCGCGGCACGATCGCCGCCCTCTCCTTCTCCGCTTCGGTGGCGCCGTTTTCCCGAACGGTACCGCCTCATTCTTCCGACATCGCTTGTCCTGCTGGATGGACTCTACCCGCTGCCGATAAGATTTAGGCATAAGAACAAGCTTCCGCTTAACAAACTCCTGCCTTCGAACTCCGCCAGCAAACCCCGCGGCTCGAATAACGAACAGCGCTTCCGCAAGCTAAGCCTCCACCGTTGTTAGATTGACCTTTTCCCTTGCAGTCGAAAAGCATCATTTTTTTACATTCACTTTTCTCGAAAGCAGAAAGCTGACCTGTGCTAGGCTTGGCTCGCAATTTGACCATAGCGCTGGGTTGGGAGGCCTAAGGCATTGGACACGCTCATCAATATCCGCACCTTTCTGGCAGTGGCCCGCTCCGGAAGCTTCTCCGCAGCCGGCCGTCATCTGGGCGTCGCGCCCTCGGTGGTCACAAAGCGGATCAGCCGGCTCGAGGACCAGATGCGGGTAAAACTGTTTGTTCGTTCGACGCGCCAACTCATTTTGACGGAGGTGGGAGAACGCTACCTGCCGCGCTATCAGTCGCTGGTAAAGGACATCGACGACGCGATCGGCGGCGCCGCAGCGGTCGCGCAGCGGATCGAAGGACATCTGCGCATCAAAGCCCCGACGACGGTGACGATTGCCTTTCTGGCGCGGATCTTGAGCGACTTTCAGCAAGAGAACCCCAATGTGACGATGGATGTTGCCCTGGTCGACCGTTCGGTCAATCCTGCGAAGAGGGATATGACATCGCGCTTGGCGCACTTCCGGCTTCCTACTCCAACGTGGTCGACGAACCGCTCTGTCCCTACCCCCGCAAACTCTGCGCTGCTCCATCCTATCTGGAGAGCCGCGGCATCCCGAAACATCCGCGCGATCTTGTCGATCACATCTGCCTGACCTTTCATGCCACCGGATCCACCTGGTCGTTCGTGAGTCCCGGAGGCCCGGTCGATGTGGAGGTCCGCTCCGCCTTCAGCGCCAACGACACCCAGGTCCTGCACGACTTGGCCTTGCGCGGTCGAGGCGTAGCCATGGTTGCGACCTATGTCGCGGAAGACTCGATCAGAACCGGCAAACTGATCGAACTGCTGCCGGAATATCCTGTCGCCGAACTCTGGCTGAAGGCGCTGATCCCGCAAACCCAGGCCCGTAAGCCGACTGTGAGAGCAGTCATGGAATGGCTTCGGGTTCATATGCACACGGCGCTCGTTCTCGGCGAGAAACCCGCATGAGAAACACTGACCTTTGCCTCCAGGGAAAAGACCAACCCCTTCCAGCTTTCTCGATTCGAGAAAACCGCTAGGACGAAAAAGCGTATTCTCTCCGGCGCCCCTGCCCCTTACCCTTCCACATCGAGGATACGCATCGCCAACGCGTGCTTGCCTTGCGCCGTTCAGCGCATCGCATGGGAGTGAAGTCGGCAACGTCCGGGAAGAGGACGTGTCGACCGGCGAAAAGAGGGAGGTCTTGTGTGGTGGATACCGCTGTCGCCCGGCAGCGCCCCGTGCTCTCGCAACTGGGCGCAATCGACTGTGATGTCCATCCCGATGCGCCGCAGCGTTCCGATCTGCTGCCCTATTTCGACGATTATTGGAAAGAGATCGTCACCACCCGAGACGTGGATCGGCTGGAGCTCACCAATTTCCCGACCCGGACAAAGCCGTTCTTCCGGGAAGACTGGAAGGCAGCCGAAGGCAGAGGCGTCGAAAAGCTGCGTCGCAATCTGCTCGATCCGTTCGGCCTCAAATACGCGATCCTGAACTGCGTCACCGGCGTGCATGCGATCTACGATCCGTATCTGGCGGCCGCGGTCTGCCGCGCTACCAACGATTGGCTGAAGGCGGAATGGCTGGACCGGGATCCGCGGTTGCGCGCCTCTCTGGTCCTCCCGATGCAAAATCCGGAAGCCGCCGTCGAAGAGATCGAGCGTTTCGCGAATGACCGGCGCTTTGTCCAGGTCCTTGCGCTCTGCATGGGCGAAATGCCCCTTGGTCGCCGCTATTACTGGCCGATCTACGAGGCCGCCCAACGCCACGGTTTTTCTCTCGGCATCCATGCCGGCAGCGCCTATCGCCATGCGCCAAGTCAAAGCGGCTTCCTCTCGTATCTCGCCGAAGATTACGTGCACCAGGTTCAGGGTTTTGCGGCCCAGGTCGGCAGCTTCGTCGCCGAAGGCGTGCTCGGCAAATTCCCCGACATGAAGATCGTGCTGATCGAATCCGGCGTCTCCTGGCTGCCCGGCCAGATGTGGCGGATGAGCAAGGACTGGCGCGGCGCACGCATCGAGGTGCCATGGGTCAAGGAGCCGCCGTCGGCGCTGGTCCGGCGTCAGATCCGCATGACGACACAGCCCTTCGACGCGCCTTCCGACCCCGCGGAACTCGAGCGCATCATCGAACATCTCGACGCCGACGACATGCTGCTGTTTTCCACCGACTATCCGCATGCGCAGTTTGAAGGCGACGCTGCCATCCCGGACGGCTTCCCTGAGCGGCTGATCGATCGGCTGGCGCGGGAGAACGCGCTTGCCACCTATCCACGACTGGAGGAGCGGCCATGAACCAAGCTGTTCTCGAAAAGGAAACCGGTACAGAAGCCAAACTCGGAATCGTCGACTGCGACATCCATCCGGCGTTCAGCACACCTGACGAGCTTGCGAAATTCCTGCCCCAACGCTGGCGCAACCACCTGGCGGATTACGGCCAGCGAAGCGCCAATCCGCTGGTGGGCACCCTGCCCTATCCGCGCATGACGCCCGGCAACGGCATGCGCCGCGACGCCTGGCCGCCGAATGGCGGGCCGCCGGCCTCGGACCTTTCCTTCCTGCGCGAACAGCTCCTCGATCCGCTCGGCATCGAATACGGGATCCTTCAGCCGCTCGCCGCCGGATCCTCAACGCTCAACCAGGATCTGGGTGCGGCCATGTGCACTGCGGTCAACGACTGGCAGCTCGACAAATGGACCGGTCCGGAACCACGTCTCAAGGCCTCCATTTCCGTTGCCCAGGAAGATGCAACCGCAGCGATCGCCGAGATCGAGGCACGCATCGGCAACAGAAGCTTCGTCCAGATCGCCATCCCGCCCCGCACGATCGAGCCGGCAGGTCGGCGCCGCTACTGGCCGATCTACGAAGTCGCCGAACACTACGACATGCCGATCGGCATGCATTCCGCCGCTTTCGGCTGGCACACCAATAGCGGCGCCGGCTGGCTGAATTTCTATATCGAAGAACACTACGCCTTCTCGCACAGCCTGCAGAGTGTCGTCGCCAGCATGGTTTTCGAAGGTGTCTTCGAGCGTTTTCCCAAGCTGAAACTCATTGTCGTCGAGGGTGGTTTTGCCTGGGCGGCACCCTTGATGTGGCGGCTCGACAGACAATGGGAGCGAATGCGTGCAGAAGTTCCGCATGTGACGCGGCCGCCATCCGAATATATCCGCGAAAATGTCTGGTTCACCACCCAGCCGATCGAGGAGCCCGAAAACAACCGTCACCTGCTCGATACACTGCGCTGGGTCGGGACCGACCGGCTGATGTTTTCGACCGACTATCCGCACTGGGATTTCGACGACCCGCGCTACGCCTTCAAGGTGCCGCTGTCGCCGCCCGAGCGCGAGAAGATCTTTCGCGAAAACGCAAAACAGGTTTACCGCCTGCCTTGATCCTGGGAGTGCCCGCATGAACGAGATGATCCGATCATTGGAAAGCAAGCCGGGGCTTTCGACCGTCGGCGGCATAGACTGCGACCTCCACCCGGCATCGCCAGCAACGAAGACGCTGCTTCCCTACCTTCATGAGTACTGGCGCGAAACCTTCGTCATGCGCGGCGTCGATCGTTTAAGCCTTGCCATGACGTCCTCGCCGCCACGGGCGCCAATCAACGTCCGCTCCGACTGGAAGGCCGAGAGCGGCTTTGCCGGCGATACGCTCGAAACTGTCCGCGCCCAGGCGCTCGACCCGTTCGGGACGCGACTGGCGATCTGCAATGTCCTGCATGGCGCGATGATCATGCATTCGGACGACATGGCCGCTGCACTCTGCGGCGCCGCCAACGAATGGCTGGCACGGGAATGGCTCGACAGGGAACCGCGGCTGCGAGGCTCGATCATCGTCTCCGCCCAGAATGCCGAGCTTGCCGTCGCCGAGATCGAGAGACGGGCTGCGGACCACCGTTTCGTGCAGGTCCTGATCCTCGCCCAGAACGACGAGCCGCTCGGTCGCCGCCGTTACTGGCCGATCTACGAGGCGGCCGCCCGCAACCATCTGCCCCTCTGCATCCATGCAGGAGGCAGCAACCGCCATGCGCCCACCGCCACCGGCTGGCCGAGCTATTTCGTCGAATCCTATGTGGCGCAGGCATCGATTTTCGAAAGCCAGTTGTTGAGCCTCGTCGCCGAAGGCGTTTTTCAAAAGGTGCCGGACCTCAAGGTGGTCTTCGCCGAAAGCGGTTTCACATGGCTGCCGTCCTTCTTCTGGCGGGCCGACAAGACCTGGCGCGGCGTGCGTGCCGAAACGCCGTGGCTGACGGAACAGCCGAGCGATATCGTCAAGCGGCATGTCCGCTTCACGCTGCAACCCATCGAAGCTCCGTCGGACCAGGACGCGCTCGCCCGCACACTCGAACACATCGACTGCGACGACATCCTGCTCTTCTCGACAGATTATCCGCATGCGCAGTTCGAGGGCCTGAACGCCCTGCCGGTCGCCTTTGGCGAGACGCTTGCCAAGAAGATCCTGATCGACAATCCGCTTGCCACCTATCCGCGGATCGCCGCGGATTTTTAACGAGGAGGTCGCGAAATGACGGAAACCGACACATTGGAACGCCCGGTCGAGACGAAGGCCAAATACAATCTGATCGACTGCGACATCCATCCGTCGATGAAGACGCCGGCGGAAATACAGCCCTATCTGTCGCAGCGTTGGCGGGATCATCTCGCGACCTATGGCGGCCATACGCGCCAGGGATTGTCGGAAACGCTCTCCCATCCGCGCATGGTGCCGGAAGTCTCGCGCGTCGATAGCTGGCCTCCGTCGGGAGGCCCGCCGGGCTCCGACCTGCCCTTCCTGCGCGAACAGCATCTCGACAACCTCGGCATCGATATCGGCGTCCTCGTGCCGCTGCGCTTTAATGCCAGCGGCCAGCGCCATCCCGATTTTGCCGGCGCGATCGCCACAGCCATCAATGATTGGCAGGTCGGCAAGTTTTTGGAGCCGGAACCCCGTCTGCGCGGATCGATCATCGCCACGCAGGAAGATCCGGCCAATGCCGTCGCGGAGATCAATCGGCGCGTTTCGGACAAGCGCTTCGTGCAGGTCCTGCTGCCGCCGCGCTCCATCGAGCCCCTGGGGAAACGCCGCCACTGGCCGATCTTCGAGGCCGCCGTCAGTCATAGCCTGCCGTTATCGCTGCATGTCGGCGGCGTCGGCGGACACCAGGCGACCGGCGCCGGCTGGCCTTCCTATTATCTCGAAGAACATCACAGCCAGGTGCAGACCATGCAGGCGGTGATCGCAAGCCTCATCTTCGAAGGCGTCTTCGAACATTTCCCGGAACTGAAAATCTCCTTCGTCGAAGGTGGCTTCTCCTGGGTGCCGTCATTCGGGTGGCGGATGGACAAGGCCTGGCAAACGATGCGCGACGAGGTCCCGCATGTGAAGCGTCCGCCGTCCGAATATCTGCGGCAGAACGTCTGGTTCACCACCCAGCCGATGGAGGAGCCGAACCCGGCGAAGAACCTGGCCGATACACTGAGGTGGATCGGAACCGACCGGCTGATGTTCTCGACCGACTATCCCCACTGGGATTTCGACGATCCCCGCTTTGCCTTCAAGGTGCCGCTCACGGCGACTGAAAAGGCGGCGATCTTCGCCGGAAATGCTGTCAACTTCTATGGATTGAACTGAGAATGGCTCGTCACGTCGTCGCCAAGGTCGATGAACTCGATATCGGCAAGTCCAAGCTGGTGAAGGTCGCCGGCCGCGACATCGCCCTCTTCAACGTCAAGGGCGAATTCTTCGCCATCGCCAATCGCTGCCCGCACGAGGGCGCCGATCTCTGCCGCGGCCAGGTCGTGGGCCTCGCCGAATCCGACGAACCAGGCCACTACCGCATGACGCGGCACGGCGAACTGGTGCGCTGCCCCTGGCACGGTTGGGAATTCGACATCCGCACGGGAAAGTCCTGGTGCGACCCGGCCCGCACCCGTGTCAAGAGCTTCGACGTCTCCGTCGCAAAAGGCGGAGCGCTCGCGGAGGGTCCTTATCAGGCCGAGGTCTTTCCGGTCTCCATCGATGAGGACTACGTCGTCGTGGAAATATGAACACAGACAGCAAGATAGCGAAGATTCTAGGGAGGAGAAAATGTCGCTTATCCGTCAATTGGCAGCCCTTGCGGTTGCCGCGCTGGTCGCAAATCCGGCCTTCGCGCAAGATGCCGAATGGGACAAGGTGGTGGAGGCCGCCAAGAAGGAAGGCACCGTCACCGTCTACAATTCGCAGCTCGGCGCCCCGAACTTCGTGGCGGTGACCGAGTCCTTCGAGAAGAAATACGGTATCAAGGTCGGATCCCTCGATGTCCGCGCCAGCGAACTCACCGAGCGCCTGCGCTCCGAGCAGGCCGCCGGACGCTATCTGGCCGACATCCAGATGCACTCCGCCAATTCGATCGAAACGGGCAAGACCCAAGGCATCCTGGTCGAGCCTCTGGGCAAGATACCGAACGTCGCCAATATCCGCGACGACATGAAGAAGGAAGTCACCGCCGACCATGTGCCGGGTTTCCTGCAGGCCTACGGCATCCTGGTGAATACCGGACTTGTGAAACCCGAGGACGAGCCGAAGAGCTGGAAGGACCTCGCCGACCCCAGATGGAAGGGCAAGATCCTGTCCGACGACATGCGCCCGCTGGGGTCCGGCGGCACCATGTTCGTGGTCTTCAACAAGACTTACGGACAGGCCTTTAACGAGAAGCTCGCCGAGAACAAGCCGGTCTTCAGCCGCGATCTGCGCAATGACGCGCGGCGCGTCGCCCGCGGCGAATATCCGGTCTATATCCCGCAGATGTTCGCCTTCGCCAATGATCTCAAGGGCCTGCCGATCAAGGTGATCGTGCCGGAGGAAGGCGTACCCTATGTCTCGATCCACTTCGCGATCATGAAGAACGCACCGCATCCGAATGCCGCCAAACTCTTCATCAACCACTTCCTCGACATGGAGCAGCAGGTTACCTACGCCAAGGCCTGGATGCTGCCAGTCGCCAAGGGCGTCGAGGATCAACTCGATCCGGAATCGAAACGCTTCGCGAGCGCCAAGCTGCTCGGCACCCGTGAGATGAACGAATACGGTCCGCTGATGGAGCTGGCGAAGAAGATCTATCCCTGACCCTCCTCCCAGGGCACCTGCCCCGGCGGCTCCGGCTGCCGGGGCCTTTTTGCGTTCGCCTCAACATCCGGCGAGAATTTGTTCCCGAATGCGCGGGGGAAGAAATTCCTGTCTGTGCGGGAAGAAAATTCGCTGCCAATATGCTGCCGAAAGACCGCACCGAGGAGACAAGCATGACGATCGCCAACCTATCCCGACGCACTTTTTTGCAGGCAGGCGCTGGCTTGCTCGCCTCGACCGCCTTGCCGACGCTGGCGCGCGCTCAAGATGCACCCTCGGGCGGCCGGCTGATCGTCGCGGCGGATTCGGAACCGAAGAACCTCAATCCCGCGATCGTCGCCTCGAACGGCGTCTTCTTCATCGCGAGCAAGGTGATCGAGCCGCTGGCGGAGGCCTCTTTCGAGGGCAAGGACGGGCTTTCGCCGCGCCTTGCGACCTCATGGGAAGGATCGGCGGACGGGAAATCGGTGACGTTCAGGCTGCGCGAAGGCGTAAAATGGCACGACGGCAAGCCGTTCACCTCCGCCGATGTCGCCTATTCGGCGCTCAACATCTGGAAGCCGCTGCAAAATCTCGGCCGCCTCGTCTTCGCCAATCTCGAAGCGGTCGACACGCCGGATGCGGCGACCGCCGTCTTCCGCTTCTCCAAGCCGACGCCCTTCCAGTTGATCCGCAATGCCCTGCCGGTGGTCAGCAGCGTCGTACCGAAGCACCTCTACGAAGGCACCGACATCGCCACTAATCCTGCCAATGTAAAGCTCGTCGGCACCGGCCCGTTCAAGTTCACGGAATACAAGCCGGGGGAATATTATCGCCTGACGAGGAATGCCGACTACTGGAACAAAGGCGAACCGAAGCTGGACGAGGTGATCTTCCGCGTTCTGCCGGATCGCGCCGGCGCAGGCGCGGCGCTGGAAGCGGAAGAGATCCAGCTCGCCGCCTTCTCGGCCATACCGCTCACCGATCTCGCCCGCATTTCCAAGGTGCCGGACATCAAGGTCATCTCCAAGGGCTACGAAGCACTGACTTACCAGCTTGTGCTGGAGATCAATCACCGCCGCAAGGAACTCGCCGATCTCAAGGTGCGCCAGGCAATCGCGCATGCCATCGACAAAAAGTTTGTCGTCGACACCATCTTCCTCGGCTATGCGGCTGCCTCGACCGGGCCAGTGCCGAAGAACGCCCCGGAATTCTACGACGCCAGCGTGCCGGCCTATGATTTCGACGTCGCCAAGGCCAATGCCCTGCTTGACGAAGCCGGTTATCCGAAAGGCGCCGACGGCAACCGCTTCTCGCTCAAGCTGCGCCCGGCTCCCTATTTCAACGAGACCAAACAGTTCGGCGCCTATCTTCGCCAGGCGCTTGCCGCAATCGGCATCGATGCGCAACTCGTCAATGCGGATTCCGCTGCTCACCAGAAAGCGGTCTACACGGACCACGATTTCGATCTCGCAGTCGCTCCGCCGGTTTTCCGCGGCGATCCGGCGATTTCCACGACGATCCTCGTGAAGTCGGGTACCCCGGCCGGCGTCCCCTTCTCAAATCAGGGTGGCTACGAGAACAAGGAGCTGGACGATATCATCGCCAAGGCAGCGGAGACGGTCGACACCAAGGCCCGCACGGACCTTTACAAGCAGTTTCAAAAACTGGTCGCCGCCGACCTACCGCTGATCAATGTCGCAGAATGGGGTTTCATCACAGTCGCTCGTGACAGCGTGCTCAACGTCTCCAACAATCCGCGCTGGGCAGTCTCCAGCTGGGCGGATACGGCGCTGCAATCGTGATAGGTTCGGATTTCAAAAAACGAGTCCAAAGGCCTTCCGCAGCGTGAACCGTGCCCTTCGATTGATCAGGCGTCGCGCGATCAGCAGCATTCCGGTGCTGCTGATCGTCATCCTTTTGACTTTCCTACTGCTCGAATCCGCCTCCGGCGACGCCGTGGACGCCTATCTGCTGTCTATCGGCGGCGGGGATGCGACAGTGGCGCAATCGCTGCGCCAGGCCTATGGCCTCGACCAGTCCGTGTTCGCGCGCCTCTGGCTTTACGTCTCCTCGCTGGCGCGGTTTGATCTCGGCTGGTCGGTGGCCTTCGATCGGCCGGTCCTCGACCTCATCTTTGAACGCCTGCCGAACACGCTGCTCCTGATGGGAAGCGCCACCGCGCTTTCCTTCGGGCTCGGCTCGGCCCTCGGCATCGTCGCCGGCGCGAGGCCGGAAAGTGCCGGCGACAGAGTGCTTTCCACCGTTTCCCTGATTCTCTACGCGATCCCGAGCTTCTGGCTCGGCCTGGTGCTCAGCATCGTCTTTGCCGTTCAGCTTCGCTGGCTGCCGACTTCCGGGATCGAAACGATCGCCTCCGGCAAGACCGGCCTCACCCGCGCCGCCGATATCGCGTCCCATCTCGTGCTGCCGGTCGGGGCATTGGCGCTAATCTATACGGCGCTTTTCCTGCGGGTGATGCGTGCCGGGATGGCCGATGTCTGGGCGCTGGATTTCGTGCTCTTCGCCCGCTCCAAGGGTCTGTCCCGCAGCCGCATCGTGCTGCGCCACGTTGCCCGCAACGCGCTCCTGCCGCTCGTCACCATGCTCGGCCTTCAGTCGGCAGCCATGCTCGGCGGCAGCGTCGTCATCGAGAGCATTTTTGCGGTACCCGGCTTCGGCAGGCTGGCTCAGGAAGCGGTGAGCGGTCGCGATGCGCCGCTTCTGATGGGTATCATCCTTGTCAGCGCAGTGCTGGTCATCTGCATCAACCTCGTGATCGACCTCCTTTACGCCGCACTCGATCCACGCGTCGGCGCCTCGGAGCCGGCAGCATGAGGCGGATTCGAAATCTCATGAAAACGCCGGAAGGTATGGCCGGGTTTGGCATTTTGGCCACGCTGATACTCGTCGCGCTGTTCGCACCGGTGCTGTCGCCCGGTGATCCTCTGCGCATTGCAGGCGACCCGTTGCTGGCGCCCTTCGTCGATCCCGCCTTCCCGCTCGGCACGGATCGACTCGGCCGGGATGTACTCGCCGGCATCATACATGGAACCCGCACCTCGCTTGCGGTCGGCATTGCGGCGGCCATTGCTGCCATTGCCATCGGCCTCTGTGTCGGGCTGGCGGCCGGCTTTGCCGGCGGGCTCGTCGAAGAGGCGCTGATGCGGGTCATCGACGCCTTCCAGATCGTGCCGAGCTTCCTCCTGGCGCTTGCCTTCGTCAGCGTCATCGGCGCCTCCGTTCCAGTCGTGGTGCTGGCAATCGCTTTGGGCGCATGGGCCGACCCGGCCCGGCTGACCAGGGCGCAGGTGCTTTCGATCCGGGAAAGAGACTACGTCGCCGCCGCCAGGGTGATCGGCATGCATCCGGTTGAGATCGCCTGGAAGGAAATCCTGCCGAATGCGCTACCGCCGGTACTGGCGCTGTCGGCGATTATCGTCGCTGCCGCCATTCTCACGGAGGCCGCACTCTCCTTTCTGGGCTTGGGTGACCCCAATATCGTCACCTGGGGTTCGATGATTGCCGAAGGCCGCAATGTCCTGCGCTCCTCGCCGTCGCTGTCGATCTTTCCGGGCATCGCTCTGGTGGTGACGGTTATCGGCGTCTATCTGCTCAGTGAGGGCTTCGGGAAAACGCTCGCCGGGAGCGAAGCATGAGTGCGCTTTGCGAAATCAGAGAGCTCGAGGTCGCCTATCGAGGCAATTCCGTGCCCGCGCTGACGAATATCGATCTCGATATCCACGCCGGCGAGCGGCTGGCAATCATCGGCGAAAGCGGGTCCGGCAAGAGTACGCTTGCGCGAACAATTGCAAGGCTTCTGCCGGCTGGCGCGAGGGTGCGCGGAGAGATGCGCTGGTCGCTCGGCCAAGCGCCTCTTCCCGGCCGCGATATGGGATTCGTGTTCCAGGACCCTGCCGCGAGCCTCAATCCGGTGCTGACAGTCGGCGAACAGGTAGCCGAAGGCGCTCGCCTTCATCTCGGGCTGACACGGAGGACCGCCTATGAGCGGGCCCTCGACATGCTGGAACGGGTCCGGATTCCCGATCCGGCAAAAGTGTTGAAGGCTTTCCCGCATCAGCTTTCCGGTGGACAAAGGCAGCGGGTGGCGATCGCGGCCGCTCTCGCGGCCGGGCCCGGCATTCTGATCGCGGACGAAGCAACCAGCGCGCTCGACATGATCGTCCAGGCCGAAATCGTCTCGCTCCTCGACGAATTGGTTCGCGAAGCCGGGATGACGCTGATCTTCATCACCCACGACATCGCGCTTGCGTCTGGCTTTGCAGACCGGGTGGCAATCTTTAGGGACGGCGGATTGGTCGAGGCCGGACCAACCGGGGCCATCCTCACCTCGCCGAAGGATGTCTATACCAGGGCGCTGCTTGCCAGCCATCGGGATCTCTCCACACCCCCTCTCATCAGTGAGGCGGCGTCCTGATGTTGCTCGATATCGCAAACCTCTCGAAACGCTTCTCCTCCGGCGGCCGCGACGTGGCGGCGCTGAACGATGTTTCGCTGACGCTCCCCCCCGGAGAGACGCTTGGTCTCGTCGGTGCGTCGGGAAGCGGAAAATCGACGCTCGCCCGCATTCTCCTGCGGCTGACGTCCGCCGATGCAGGCAGTATCCGGTTTGAAGGGAAGGACTGGCTGGCGCTTTCGGGCGCTGAACTGCGCCGCCGTCGCGCAAAAATGCAGATGGTGTTTCAGGACGTGCTCGGCGCCTTCAATCCCCGCGCCACCGTCGCCTCGGTCCTGGGCGACCCGCTGCGGATCCACGATATCGTCCCGAAGGTGGAGAGGCCGAGGGAGATAGCGACCCTGCTCGAACGGGTCGGACTGCCGGCAAGTTACGCTAGCCGCTCGATCCGTGAGGTTTCAGGCGGTCAGCGGCAGCGGATCGCGATAGCCAGAGCGATTGCCACGCGGCCATCCCTGATCGTGCTTGACGAGGCCGTCTCGGCGCTCGATGTCTCCATCCGCGGAAAGATCCTCGAACTCCTGGTCGAACTGCAGCAGGAGCGCGGCATCGCCTGCCTCTTCGTCTCGCACGACCTGGCGGTGCTGAGGGCCGTCTCCCACCGCATCGCAGTCATGGAAGCCGGCCGACTGGTGGAAATCGCCTCCGCTCGCCAGGTGATCGAAAATCCGCAATCGTCCGCCGCGCGGGCGCTGATCGCCGCCGTGCCGCGTCTCGTCACCGGAATGCCAGAGAGACCCCATCATGACGTTTGAATCGTGGAATCCGCTCAACGATCCGCCCGCATTTCCCGCGGCGCGCTATGGCGCCGTCGCCGATCGATTGAAGAACATCCTGAAGACACGGATGGATGTGCTGCTCATCCAGGGGGAAGCCGTCGTGGCGCTGGAGGCGGCGGCTGCCAGCGTCGCGCGGCCCGGCATGAAGGTCCTCAACATCGTTACGAGCCTTTACGGCGCCTGGATCGGCAACTGGCTGAGACGTGCCGGTGCCGAGGTGATCGAACTCAGGGCCGAACCGGCGCGCCCCATCGATGCGGCGGCCGTCGAAGCGAACCTCAAGGTTCATCCGGACATTGCGATCCTGTCACTCGTCCATGCGGAATCGGCGAGCGGCATCCGCAATCCGCTCGAGGAGATCATGCTGCTTGCGCGTGCCCGCGGTATAGTGACGATCATCGATGCGGTCGCTTCCGTCGGCGGCCATGCCTTGAACGTCGATGAGCTCGGCATCGACGTCGCCGTGATCGGCGCTCAGAAATCGCTGGCTGGCCCGGCCGGCATTTCCGCCCTGTCGGTCAGCCCCGCCGCCTGGAAACTGATTTCTCAAGAAGACGGGCCAAGGGATTCTATTCTTTCGCTTCTTGACCAGAGGGTCTGGCTCGAAACCGGCCGAGGCCAGCTGCCCGGCACGGCCGCGCCGCTGGAATTCTTCGCGCTCGAGGCGGCGCTGGATCGGGTAGAGGCAGAGGGCCTGGAGCAGATGATCGCCCGGCATGTCCGGGCTGCCCGGGCAACTCGAGCAGCACTGGCCGCCATGGGGGCCGAGCTGTGGGTCCCTCCCGCCGGACGTTCCAATCTGGTCACCACGGCCAGGCTGCCTGCCGGTGCCGATACCTCAGCCTTGCTGGCTGTCGCGCCCCGCGTCATGGAGCTCTCTGCCGGAGTCGGCCCTGGCGCCGAACGGCTCATCCGGCTGAACCATACCGGCCGCCGCGCCCGCTTCGACAGCGTGCTCGGCAATGTCACGGCCTTCGGCATGGGCCTGAGGCGCCTCGGCTTCAAGGCGGATATCGCCGCAGCCGTCGACGCGGTCTCCCTCCACTACGGCGACTGACCGGGCCGACATCTCGTAAGGCACGCGGCCGGACGAAAATTTACATCCCGGCGTAGCTCAGCCAGTTGCGAGCGATCGTCTCGTCCTCCCGCCCGATCCCGTGGTTGGCATCGAGTTTCATCGCGGTGACCTCCGCACCGGCAGTCCGCAGCCGCTCCTCCAGTTCCTCCGCGAGAGATCCGTAGAAATCGTCCGTGGCGCTCAATGAAAGAACCTTGCTGCCGGAAAGAACAACGGACGGTTTCTCTTCGAGGCAGTTCATCGAACGCAGCAGCACCGCCTTGCGGATCAGTTTCGGATGAAGCTGCATGACCGCGCCGATCATGTTGCCGCCGTTCGACCAGCCCGCAAAAGCCGTACGGTCGGGATCAACGCCATAGGCCGGCCCCAGTTCCTGCACGAAGGCCGCGAAAGCTTCCGCCTCGGATACGATCTCCCTCTGGTCGAACGTCGTTTGGCTAAAGCGGCGGAAGTAACGGGGATGTCCCTCGTCGGTCGACCGTCCCCGGATCCCGATCAGCATCGCATTCGGCGCAGCGCTGCGACCAAAGGGAAGCATTGTCGTCTCGTTGCCGCCCGTTCCATGCATCACGACCAGTGTGGAACCGTCCCACGTTTCGGGCATGTGGATACGATGCACGAAAGGCAGGTCGCGATAGATGATGCGCTCCTCTCCCGGCAGGCCGAATTGCGGCAGCATGACCCGCAGCACCTCATGGTCCTCCTTGAAATGCGCCGGAATGAAAAGGCGGCTACCGAGCGTTTCCAGCGGCTCGTCGGCCGTAAATCCCGGGCCGTCCGTCGCCAGTTCGATCAGCGTTCCGGCAGGCTCACGCACATAGAGCGAATAGAAATAATGGCGGTCGTGCATGTTCATCTCGCCGCTGCTTTCCGCTTCCAGCGCCGAATACACCGCCTCCACCCGTGCCCGGTCAGGCGCCCGGAAGGCGATATGATCGATCGTTCCTGTGCCCGGAGCCGCGGTCCAGAAGCCGCCCGCATCGCGGACATCGACGATGTCCTGCGCCTCCGAGGTGAGCCGCTGGATAGTGCCCTCCTTCGGTCCAGGCGTAAGTCCCATGTGACGCGCCAGGAAATCCGCCGTCGCCGCCCGCTTTTCCGATAGGATTGTCACGCCGCGCAGTCTGCGGATCGCGTCAGCCTCGGCAATTCCGCCGCCGGCCCACCAGATCCAGGGCGCGGCTTCCTCGACCCCAACCAGTTTCACGATAATGCCGTCAGGATCCGTCAGCCGCAGAACCGGTTCGCCAAACTCCTGTGTGGGGCCGCTGAGCTTGACATTGTACTGCAGTGCCCGCGTCAGCCAGAAACCAATCGCGTCCGGCGCGATCGAAAAGCTGATTTCGCTCGGCGCGCCATGGCCCACTCGACCGAGCGATCCGTCCTCCCAGGCAAGAAACGTCACCAATGAGCCGGGAGATGCGCCGCTGTCACCGTAGAAGAGGTGAAGCTGACGCGCATCCTCGAAACCCGCCGTCCGCTTTACGAGCCTCAGACCGAGGAAACCCACGTAGAAATCGACATTGGCCTGGATCTTCCGGGTTATCGCCGTGACGTGATGAAGGCCGCTGGTCATGCGTATTCTCCCGCCCTCAGGCCGCCTGGATGGTCTTGATACGGTCGATCCCGCCGACAGTGGCCGCAAACTCCTGCCAAACCCCTTGCGCTCCCTTTTGCCATTCGTCGAGCGCCTCCGGCTTTAAGACCTTGCCGCCGTTCCCCAACGCCTGCTGCACCGACCTGGCTTCGTCTTCGACGATAAGGCGGTCGAAATAACCCGCCGCCTCCTGCGAAGCATCGCGAAAAACCGTCTTCTGCTCGTCCGTCAGCCGGTTCCAGAAGTTCGCTGCGTAGAAAACCACCCCCGAGGCCCAGATATGGCCCGTCTCGGTCATATAGGGCACGACCTCGTAGAGCTTGAATCCGGCATAGGCGGACTTGGTGAGATCCATGGCATCCGCCACGCCGGTCGACAGGGCATTGTAAGTTTCGGTGATCGGGATGCCCACGGGCGTGGTGCCGAAGGCGCTCCAGAGCTTGGTGTGCAGCGGGCTTTGGATGACCCGGATCTTCTTGCTCTTGAGCTGATCGGGGCGCGTTACAGGCTCCTTGGTCAGCAGGTGCCTGGCACCGTAATTTATGAAATCTCCGACGAAGAAACCCTGCGCAGCAAGCTTCTCTTTCAGGTTGCCGCCGATCTCTCCATCCACGGTCCGGCGCACATGGTCGCGATCACGGTAGAGGAAGGGAAGATCGAGGATCTGCAATTCCGGCACCCATCCGGAGAGCGAGGAAACTGTCGAGAGGCTTGCCTGCACCGAACCCAGTCGGGCGCCCTCGGCAACTTCCTTCTCGCCTCCAAGTGCGCCGTTCTTGACCACATTGAACCTGAACTGGCCGGGAAGCCTTGCCTCCACCAGTTCGCCGATCTTCACCCAGATCTTGGTCTCGGGCTTGTCGTCGCCCAGAAGCGAGGCGACCGTGATTGCAGTCGCGCGAGCGTTGGCGGTGCGGACATAGGCCGGAGCGGCGAGCGCCAACCCGGTGGCAACCGAAGTCTTCAGAAAGCGGCGGCGGTCCAATTTGTTCATATCCGGATCCTCGGGTTTAAAAACGACGGCACCGGCGGATTGAATTGCTTGGCTCAGCCGACCCGACCTTTTCACCCATGATATCCGTTTCTTCAAGTTCTCAGATGAGCACCTTTCCAACCATTCACTCGGAAAATGCCGGATCGTCCCATCGAGGTACCTGCATTTTGTCAATTATGTTGACTGGCAATTACGGTTGTGCACGCTAGGTCATCTAGCGAGTCTCATCTCATAGTGGTCTTTCCGGATATTTTAACCGGCCCAGTGATTCATTTTGGAATAAAACCGTGAGCAGCGAAGCAAACCTTCGCGTCGCGAAGCCGTCGGCTTCGTTGGCGTTCGTGAATGCGACAGGCTGGGGCAAGGGCCTCTCGATCCTCACCCGCATCACCGTCATGGCCTTCCGCCATCCCTGGCAATCAAGTCTCGCGATCGGCGCGACCCTGATCGCCTCGACGTTTCAGCTGATGATCCCGCAGTTGCTTGGCCAGGCGGTGGATCACACGCAGGTCGTGCTCACCGGCGGTGATGCCGGCCGCGCGGCTCAGGATGCACTCCTGACCACGGCACTGCTTCTGCTCGGCGCGAGCGTGCTGCGCGGCATCTTCACGCTCGTCCAGAACTACTACAGCGAATCCGTCGGCCACCACATGGGCTACCGACTGAGGCTCGCGTGCTACGAAAAGATCCAGCGCCTGTCCTTCAGCTTCCACGACAGCATGCATTCCGGAGACCTGATCACCGTCGGGCTTCTCGACCTCGAAGGCGTCCGCATGTATTTCTCGACGGCACTGGTGCGCATGGTGCTTCTCACCATGCTGATCGGCATCGGTGCCTACCTGTTGCTCTCCACCGATGTCGTCCTCGGTCTGCTCGCCTTGAGCTTCGTTCCCTTCGTCGGCTGGCGGTCGTCCGTGACCCAGCTCAGGCTGCGCGCCACCTGGCTGGAACTACAGGAGCGGCTGTCGGTGCTGACGCGCGTCATGGAGGAAAACCTCGGCGGCATTCGCGTCGTCCGGGCATTCGCCGCGCAGAAACATGAACTCGACAAGTTCGAGACAGCCTCGCAGAGCGCCGTGACGCTGGCGCATCAACGCGTCGGCATTCGGGTCGCAAACACCAGCGCCATGACCTTCTCGTTCTTCCTCGCCATGGTGCTCGTTCTCTGGCTCGGCGGAGCCAAGGTGATGGCCGGCGAGATGACGGTCGGCACGCTCACCTCGTTCCTGACCTTCATGACGATCATGCAGATGCCGGTGCGCCAGCTCGGCCTGATGGTCAATGCCTTTGCCCGTGCTTCTACCTGCGGGGCGCGGCTCTTCGAGCTGCTCGATCTCGATATTGCGATCAAGGACGAAAAGGACGCCAAGGACCTTGCCGTTTCTCAAGGCACGCTGCGCTTCGAACACGTCGATTTCGCTTATCCCGGCGCAGAAGAGCATAAAGTGCTGACGGACATCTCCTTCGAAGCAAAACGTGGAGAAACGATCGGCATCGTCGGACCTCCCGGCAGCGGCAAGTCCACCCTGGCCCATCTGATCCCGCGCTTCTATGACGTGACAGCCGGACGCATCACCATCGATGGGCAGGATATCCGCAGCGTGACGTTGCAGTCCCTGCGCCGCAAGGCTGTTGTGGTCCAGCAGGACTCCTTCCTGTTTACCACCACCATCGAAAACAACATCGCCTATGGCGATCCGTGGGCAAAGGAAGGCCGCATCGAGCGTGCCAGCGAAAGTGCCCAGCTCCATAATTATGTGCTCGGCCTTCCCAGCGGATATGACACCGTCGTCGGTGAACGCGGCGTCTCTCTTTCCGGCGGCCAGCGCCAGCGCCTGTCGATCGCCCGCACCCTGATGCTGCGTCCCGCCGTGATGGTCCTGGACGATTCGACCGCGGCGATCGATGCCGGCACCGAACAGCGCATCCGCAGCGCCATGCGCAGATACGCCGCCGATCGCGTGACGATCATCGTCGCGCATCGTCTGAGTTCGCTGATGCATGCCGACCGGATCCTCTTCATGGAGGAAGGCCGGATCGTCGAAAGCGGCACGCACGAGGAACTTCTCGCATTGGGCGGCCGCTACAAGGCGCTTTACGATCTGCAGATTCGCCCCGACGACGACGTGCTGACCGCTTGATGACGGCCTGAAGAGGAGCCTGTAATGGCCGATGAACTGGAAACCGAACGCGCCGACGTGCGCGACGACGGCAGGCGCCCACCCCGGGCGGTCGTCGGCTCACACCGGATCGAAGAGGAAATCTTCGGCAAGGTCTTCGACGGCGATATCGTCAAGCGGATATGGGCCTTCGTGCGCCCCTATCGGGTGAAAATCTACTGGGCGGTTGTCGCCGTCCTGATCTTCACCGCCATGCAGTTGGTGATCCCGCTGATCATCCGTTACGCGATCGACAACGGCATGCAGTCCGGCAGCGCCGATCACCGCGTGCTCATCGGGGCCATCGGTGCCTTTCTCGTGGCGATCGTCATCAATTTCGGCGCGAGCTATGCACAGGAAATGCTGGTCGGAAATGCCGCAGAGGACGTTCTCTTCGACATCCGCAAGGCGATGTTCAGCCATCTCCAACGCGTTTCTCTTTCGTGGATGGACAAGACCGAAGTCGGCCGGCTGATGTCGCGGCTGCAGGGCGACGTCAATTCCATGCAGGAATTTCTGGAAACCTCGGTGCTGTCGGTGGGCGATATCGCCCTGCTCTTTGGCATCGTTTTCGTGATGCTCTACCTTGATTTCAAACTGGGCCTGCTGACGCTTTCCGCTTTGCCCGTCCTTTTTGTCGTCCGCATCTTCTGGCTGCCGAGGGCACGCAAGTCCTTCATGGCCGCGCACGAGACCAATTCCATCGCGAATGGCGCCCTTGCCGAAGCAATCCATGGCGTTCGCGCCATCCAGAGCATGGACCGCGAACGGGTCAACTTCATGCTCTACGACGAAAAGGCGCGGGCGAACCTCAGGACCCATCTGACGGCCGCCAAATACGCCCAGGTCATGGTGCCGATCGTCGATACGCTCACCGGCCTCGCCATGGCGCTGGTCATCGTCGTGGGAGGCGCCCGCGTCCTCAACCAGGCGCTGGATGTCGGTGTGATGATCGCCTTCCTGTTCTACATCCAGCGCTTCTTCGACCCGATCCGTTCACTGACGCTGCAATATTCCGTGATGCAGCGCGCCATGGCCTCGGGCCAGAGGCTGACCGAAGTGCTGGACGTGCCGGTCGACATCAAGGACGCGCCAAATGCCAAAGTCCTCTCGCCGGATATGGATGGTTCGGTCGAATTCCGTGACGTTGTCTTCGGCTACAATCCGAAACATCCGGTGCTGAAACATGTGAGTTTCAAGGTCAACCCGGGAGAAACGGTGGCTCTTGTTGGGCCGACAGGCTCAGGCAAATCGAGCTGCATGTCGCTCATTCATCGTTTCTACGATGTCCAGCAGGGCCAGGTCCTGGTCGGCGGCCACGACGTCCGGCAGCTGACCCAGGATTCGCTCGGTCGGCAGATCGCCATGGTGCTGCAGGAACCCTTCCTGTTCACCGGAACCGTCTTCGACAACATCCGCTACCACAAGACCGACGCGACCCGGGAACAGGTGATCGAGGCGGCCAAGGCCGTGGGCGCCCATGACTTCATCATGCGCATGCCGGGCGGCTACGATGCCGAACTCGGCCAGCGCGGCGGCAACCTTTCGCTCGGCCAGCGGCAATTGATCAGTTTTGCCCGCGCGCTTGTGGCCGATGCCAAGATCCTGGTGCTCGACGAGGCGACCGCCAACATCGACAGCTATACGGAAATGCTGATCCAGAAGGCGCTGGTGAAACTGCTCGAAGGCCGCACCGGCCTGGTCATTGCCCACCGTCTCGCCACCATCCGCGAGGCAGATCGCATCATCGTGCTGCAGAACGGCGAGCTGATCGAAAGCGGCAACCACGCGGATCTGATGCGCAACCGCAAGCTCTATGCCAAGCTCTACAATCTCAACTACGCGTCCTTCGATGATATCCCCGAGGAGATAATAGAAGACGCGGTGACGGAATCGGCGACCTGATGCGCCGGGACGTTCAGTCCGAGTTGCGAGACGAAACGCGACATTTTCGCCGTGCCGTTCTGCTCCTTCCGACTTATGATATTATGAGTCAGATCAGAACGTGAAGCTCCGGCCTCCCGGCAGATGTGAAACGTCAACGCGAGCGCTCTCCCGATGCGGCCGAGTTGAGATGGAGAAAGAAATGAGACGTAGGCAATTCATCTGCATGGCAGCGTCCGCGGCATTCCTGCCACGCGCAGCAGCAGCTGAAGGCACGGCGCTGGTTGTGCACAAGGACCCGTACTGCGGCTGCTGCGGTGCTTGGGCATCGGCCTACGAGGCAGCAGGCTTCGTGGTGACTATCCGCAACGAAGACGACATGGATATGGTCAAGGCACAACTGAAGGTGCCGAACGAGGTTCATGGCTGCCACACTGCCATCGTCGACGGCTATTACCTGGAAGGCCACGTGCCCCTTGAGGCGGCGGAAAGGCTCCTGAAGGAGCGACCGCCGATCGCTGGGCTGGCGGTCGCGGGCATGCCCAAGGGGTCGCTGGGAATGGGAACAGATCCCAACGCCTCTTATGACGTGATGGCCGTACCACGCGACGGATCGAAGCCCGTCGTCTATCTGGCGGTGCGCCCTTCCTGATGCTTTGTCGTCGCGGCCGTGCGGGATCGGTGGACATTGCCGCCGATCCCGTCGTCGCCGGTCCGATGCTTATTGCTGCCAGAACGCCTGCATCTCTTCGGGCGTTACCTTGCTGTCCTTGTTCGCATCCACGCTGTCGAAGATCCGCTTGTGGACTGCCGCCACCTCCTCGAAGGACAGCGCGCCGTCCCCGTCGGTGTCGGCGATCGCGAACATGATCTTCATCATCTGTCCGCGCATGCCCATCTGCCGCATTCCTCCCATCATGCCGGGCTGCATCATCATGCCTCGCCCCATCATTCCGCCCGGCATCATGTCGGAGCCGGGCATGGTCCCCTGGCTTTGTCCGGCCATGCCGTCCGTCCCCGAAGGCGGGGCGGCCTGCGACGAGTCCGCCGGATGATGCGGATCCGCTCCGCTCGTCTGCGCGAGGGCAAAACCTGCACTCCCGAAGGCGATCGCCGCGGCCAGCAGGACAGCGGTTGGAATTGTTGTGGTTCTCATGTCGTTTCTCCTTTGGATTGGTCTGTATCCGCCTGCCCCCTGAAGTGGGACAGGATGAATTCGAATGTCGTGTCCGGCGAACGCGCCGCCGGGCCACCTAGTCGATCGATGAGCGACGCAGCCTGAGCGAGTTGGCGATGACGCTTACCGAAGAGAGCGCCATGGCGGCGGCCGCAATGATCGGCGACAACAGCAGCCCGAAGGCCGGGTAGAGCACGCCCGCCGCGACGGGCACGCCCGCGGCGTTGTAGACGAAGGCGAAGAACAGGTTCTGGCGGATGTTGCTCATGGTCGCGTGACTGAGCTTGCGCGCCCTTGCGATCCCTTGCAGGTCGCCTTTCAGCAGCGTCACCCCAGCGCTCTCGATCGCAACGTCCGTTCCCGTGCCCATGGCGATGCCGACATCGGCCGCGGCAAGCGCCGGCGCATCATTGACCCCGTCTCCAGCCATGGCCACGACGCGCCCTTCGCTTCGAAGCCGCGCGACCACCCTTCCTTTGTCTTCCGGCAGGATCTCGGCCTCCACCTCGTCGATGCCGAGTCTTCTCGCCACCGCCTGTGCCGTCGTTCTGTTATCGCCAGTCAGCATGACGACCCGGATATTCTCCTCCTTCAGCGAGCGCAGGGCGGCGGGCGTCGTCGCCTTGACGGGATCGGCAATGGCAATAAGGCCGCCGACTTTGCCGTCGACGGCGACGTAGATCACCGTTGCCCCCTCTCCTCGCAAGATCTCGGCCTCGCCCATGAGAGCCGACAGGTCGATCCCCATTTCCGCCATGATCCGATGGCTGCCGATGACGAGCTTTTTGCCGTCGACGGTCCCGGTGACGCCTTTACCGACCGGGCTGTCGAAGTCGCGCGCCTCGCCCAAAGCGATCTCTCTCTCCTTGGCTGCAGCGACGATGGCCGCGGCAAGCGGATGCTCGCTGGCACGTTCGAGGGTGGCGGCCAGTCTCAGAAGCTCCGTCTCTATAAAGCCGTCTATCGCCTTCAGCGCCGTGACCTTTGGCCTGCCTTCCGTCAGGGTGCCGGTTTTGTCGACCACCAGCGTGTCGATCTTCTCGAAACGCTCCAGCGCCTCGGCGTTCTTGATGAGGACACCCATCCCCGCGCCGCGCCCGACACCGACCATGATCGACATCGGGGTTGCCAGTCCGAGAGCGCAGGGGCAGGCGATGATCAGCACGGCGACGGCAGCGACGAGGCCGTGGGCGAAGCGAGGTTCCGGTCCCCAGATGCCCCAGGCGACGAAGGCCGCCATCGCGATAAGGATCACCACGGGAACGAACCAGCCCGACACCTGGTCGGCCAGACGTTGTATCGGTGCGCGGGAGCGCTGGGCATCCGCGACCATGTGCACGATCTGCGCAAGCATGGTATCGCGTCCGACCTTGCCCGCCCGCATAACGAAACCGCCGCTCTGGTTGAGCGTGCCGCCGATCAGCTTTGCGCCGACCTCCTTCGTCACCGGCATGGATTCCCCGGTGATCATGGATTCGTCGACGGAGCTGCGCCCCTCGACCAGTTCCCCGTCAACCGGCACCTTTTCGCCCGGCCGGACCCGCAGGCGGTCGCCGACCACCACGACGTCGAGGCTGACGTCCTCGTCCGAGCCGTCATTTCCGACACGGCGGGCCGTCTTCGGCGCGAGGTCCAGCAGCGCCCGGATGGCGCCGCCGGTCTGCTCCCGCGCCCTGAGTTCCAGAACCTGCCCCAAGAGCACGAGGACTGTGATGACAGACGCCGCCTCGAAGTAGATCGCAACGGAACCGTCAGCGGCGCGGAAGGTGTCCGGAAAGATGCCGGGCACGACCGTGGCGACGACGCTGTAGACCCAGGCGACACCCGTTCCCATCGCGATCAGTGTGAACATGTTGAGGCTGCGATTGACGAGCGAAGCCCAGGCTCGCTCGAAGAACGGCCATCCCGCCCAGAGGACGACTGGCGTCGCAAGCGCGAGCTGGATCCAGTTCGAAAGCTGCGCCCCGAGCAGCATGTGAAGGTTGGTGAGATGGCTCCCCATCTCCAGAGCGAGGACCGGCAACGTCAGCACAAGCCCGATCCAGAACCTGCGGGTCATGTCCAAGAGTTCAGGACTTGCTCCCGCCGCTTCGGTCGCGACTTCCGGTTCCAGCGTCATCCCGCAAATCGGGCAGTTGCCGGGGCCAAGCTGCCTGATCTGCGGATGCATCGGGCAGGTGTAGATCACGTCCGCCTCAGGCTCTGGTTTGACGCTCGTCTTCGAGGCGGGCTTCTTCTCTTCGTGGAGGTGGCCGCTTCGGGAATGGGAATGGCCTGCATGCGTGTGATGATCAGTCATGGATTGCTTCATGAGAATGTCTCGTCGATTTGTTTCGGGAAGGGCTTCGCAGTCATCAACCGCGTCAACCGATGCCGTCATAGGTCACGTAAGCCATCATTCCCGTCGCCATGTGGTAGAGGTGATGGCAATGAAGCGGCCAGCGGCCGGGATTGTCGGCGTCGAATGCCAGGACGACGCTCGCCATCGGCGGCAGCAGCACGGTATCCCTGACGGCTCCTGCGACCGGCGCTCCATTGACGGCGCGTACCTGGAAATGGTGGCCGTGCAGGTGCATCGGATGCGCCATCATCGAGGTATTGCTGATCACCACTTCGATCCGCTCGCCGCGCTTCACGACAAGACCGTCCGCGCCATCGATTCCCCAGGTGTAGGCTGCCATGTCGCCCGTCAACGAAAGTTCGAAGCGGCGGTCCGCCGCGCGGGCTGCCAGCGGGATGACGGGATGCAGCCGCTGTTCGAGATCGAGCCCGAGGACCGGCCCCCTCGCCTCGCCATCAACGGCGATCCTGCGAATATCCGCACCCGCGGTGGCAAGGATGATGCCCGTCCGTTCCACGGCTCCCTCGCGCAACGCGAGGACGGGAAACGCACCGCCGTTCTTCGGAATGCTGATGCGGATATCGAGACGCTGACCCATGGAGACAGGGAAAGACGTCCCCGTGACCGGCTGCACGCCCTGCCCGTCGACGGCGACCAATTCCGCGGAAAGGCTGCCCGTGTCGATGGTGAAGGCAGTCGCCGTGGCGCCGTTGATGATGCGCAAACGAACCTGGCCGCCTTTCTCGACCCTTACGACATCGGGACCGTCGAGCGTCCGGTCGTTGGCGAGATAGGCGTCATATTCGATGTCGTTGAGGTCCATCGCCGACGTGGCCGCCATCGGCATGCCCATCGTCGACATGCCCGTCATCGGCATCTGATGCCCCTGCATAGTCTTCATTGTCTGCATCATGCCCTGATGGCCAGACCGCATGCCATGCCCGGCGCTCACACCCTTCAGCCCTTCAAGCAGTTCCTCCGGGGATTTGAACGAGAAGTCATGGAGCAGGATCACGACCTCCTGCTCGTCGCGGGCGCGATCTTCGGCAGTCCGCACGATCAGCGGTGCAGCGAGGAGGTTCTGCTCCTGCAGCGTATGGGCATGCATCCAATGCGTGCCACCCGCGCCGACCGGGAAGGTGTAGCGGCGGGTCTCGGACGGCTTCAGGAGTGCGGCCGGGTTGTCGGGCACGCCGTCGGCCGCCCAGGGCGGCGTCAGACCGTGCCAGTGGATCAGGGTGGGCTGGTCGACAGCGCTCGACAGCGCGACATCGAATTCCGTTCCGGCATCCAGCGTCAGCCCCGAACTGCCGTCTGGCTGGACGAGGCCGAAGACGCGGGCAGACTTGCCCCTGACGTCTATGGTCCTGTATCCGACGGAGAGGCTGCGAGGCGCTCCCTGTGCAGATGTGGATCTTGCGTCCTGCGAAAAGGCGCGGACGGGACGGAGGGCGGCCGATGTGCCAAGCGCTGCTGCGCCGACCATCAGGCCGTTAAGAAAATCACGGCGGTTCATTGCAATTGGTCCTGTTTCCGGATCGGCTGCGCCGATCATTGGTCTTGGGCACCCGTGAGGAAGCCCGTGGAATTGGCCGGATGCCGCAACGGAGCGGCTTCCGGAATCCTCAGACCGGAAAACGGGGGGGACCAAGCGTCGGCGGAAGCGCCAGACCGTGGCCGGTCTGGTCGCGCCATGCAAAACGGAGGAAGGAGCCAAAGGCTGCCGGCGCCTCCGGCCTGTCCATATTCGTCAGGACGACACAGAAGCTGCATGGAACAGCGCAGCAGCTCTTGTGGTCGGGAATGTGAGGGCCGCCCTTGACCGAGGCGTGGACGGCCTCCTGGATCGAGGAGCGTTCGAAGCCGGAGTGCTCGTGAACGGAATGTTCATGGCACTGCATCGCCTGCACGCCTGCCGTCGGCGCGAAGAGAAGCGCAAGCCCGACCAGAACGGTCAGCACTGCGTTCATCCATGCGAACCTGCGGCGATCGGTTGCCATGCGTGCGGCTCCGTTCCCCTGATCAGCCGAAGCGACGGCTGATGGCGTTGAAGATAGTGCCGATCAACGCTCCCGCATAGCCCCCGAAGACGATACTCTGAACAACGCCCAGCGCCAGGCTCTGCAGATCGAAGCCGGTCAGTCCCAGATAGAACTGCAGCCAAGTCCGGTGCAGACCCCATTCCGGAGCGACGAAGCCGAGCAGCATGCACAGCAGAAACGAGATGGTAGCGAAGGAGGCAAGTGTGGCGGCAAGGACTGGAACGGAGACATGCGCGGACACTGCCGGAGACGCCTCGGAACCAGGGTGCAGGATCGTGTTCACCATTGTAGATCCTCCGATGGGGCTGCTCGCGCAGCCATCACGACCCGACTACTTTGGACCCTTCCGACCGCGCATTCCTTGATTCAGGTCAACAATGCCGGAGCCCGCCGGACAAGAGTTCGCACGGCCCCGGACGCAACCATTCGAAATGGCGGATCCCTTCAAGAACAGAGCCGTGATCGGCCATGTTCGGCGGCGTCGAACCAATGGGCGCAGCCGGCGCCGGGTTCTGTGCACGACGCCAGGGACCGGCGCCCGGCCCTCCTGCTTCAAAAGGCATGCAATGGCTTTCCATGGGACAGATTTCGACCTGAACATGAATAACGGCCGCTCGTCATCCAGATGTATTATTCCGGAAGTACGCCGCTTGTTGCGATTGTTCCGAAAGCAACGATGGAGAACCACCATGACTGACGTCGACACCAGCAAACTGTCTTGGGACGAGTGGGACGAACTGCACAATCCGCCGCCGGCCGAGACCGAATTCGACCGCGTGGTGGAAAGTGCCCTTTCGCGGCGCGGCTTCCTCGGCGGTGTCCTTGCCATCGGCTCCGCCGCGGCTGCGATGGGCACGCTCGGCAACCTGATGTCGTCCACCTCTGCCCAGGCACAGCAGGCAGCCTCGGCCGGCCGCTTCGCGTTCAAGCCGATACCGGTCTTCACCGACAATACGATCCATGTACCCGAAGGTTACAGCTGGAAGCCGCTCGCCAAGTGGGGGCAGCCGCTGTTTAAGGGCGTGCCGGACGTTGACCCCGTGAAGGGTGTGAGCCTCAAAAACTCCGATAAGGTGTTTGGTGAAAACACCGACGGCATGGAACTCTTCGTTGTCGGCGACCACCAGCTGATCGCCGTCAACCACGAATATGTGAACCCCGAAATCAACCTGCCGCATCGCGAAAAGGGCACTCCGGCCAATCTCGATGAAGTGCGCATCCTGCAGAACATGCAGGGCGTCACCGTCATGGAAGTGGCCGAAGGGGAAAATGGCTGGGAGATCGTGCTCGACAGCCCGTTCAACCGTCGCATCCATCACAACACGCCGATGAAGCTCTCCGGCCCGGCCGCCGGCTCGGATCTCATCAAGACCGCAGCCGACCCGAACGGCACCGACTGTCTTGGGACCTTCAACAATTGCGGCGCCGGCCGCACGCCGTGGGGCACCTACCTCACCTGCGAAGAGAACTTCAACGGCTATTTCGGCACGACCGACGCCGCCTTCAAGCTGCCCGATGACTACAAGCGCTACGGCATCGTCGCCGAGACGCGTTATGCCTACGAGAAGTTCGACGAACGCTTCGACGTCGCCAAGAACCCGAACGAACCCCGCCGCGCCGGCTATATCGTCGAGATCGATCCGTCGGACGCCTCCTCGACCCCGGTCAAGCGCACGGCGCTTGGACGCATCAAGCATGAGAACGCCGCCGCCGTGGTCGCGCGCGACGGTCGCGTGGTCGTCTACATGGGCGACGACGAGCGTGGCGAATTCCTCTACAAGTTCGTCTCCAACGGCATCTATGTGCCGGGCGGCGACACCTCGAAGCTGCTCGACGAAGGCACGCTTTTCGTCGCCAAGTTCTCCGACGACGGCACGGGCGAATGGGTCGCGCTGACGCCGGAATCGACCGGCATGAAGATGGACGAGATCTGCGTCTTCACCCGCCAGGCCGCCTCCAAGGTCGGCGCCACCACCATGGACCGTCCGGAATGGGTAGCGATCAACCCGGTCGCCATCGAAGCCTATTGCGCGCTGACCAACAATTCGAACCGCGCCGTGAGCAAGGACGGCAAGATGAAGTCGAACGCCGGCGGCGACGTCATGGCGCTCAACGCGGCCAATCCGCGCGAGAAGAACGAGTACGGCCAGATCGTGCGCTGGTATCCGGAAAACGACGACCATGCCGACGGCAAGTTCAAGTGGGACCTGTTCGTCATGGCCGGCAATCCGGACGTGCACAAGGAAGGCCCTTATGCCGGTTCGTCCAACATCAACTCCGGCAACATGTTCAACTCGCCTGATGGCATGATGTTCGACTCGACCGGTCTCTTGTGGATCCAGACCGACGGCGAGGACACCAATGAGGGCGAATTCCTCGGTCAGGGCAACAACCAGATGCTCGCCGGCGATCCGGTCACCGGCCGCATCGAGCGTTTCCTGACCGCGCCCAAGGGCGCGGAAGTCACCGGCCAGACCTGGTCGGCCGACAAGCGCACCCACTTCGTCGGCATTCAGCATCCCGATGCTCCCTTCCCGGATGGCGAAGGCAAACTGCCACGCTCGACCGTGGTCGCAATCAAGCGCGACGACAATGCGCTCGTTGGATAGCCGCTAGATGCCACGAAACGGTTTGGGGGCGCTGGCGTCAGCGCCCCCGACACGGGCTGCGATGGCGTTGCCCTGGCCAGGGAGTGCGTAGGCGATACCTCGCTATGCCGCTGAATCTCATCTTCCGTCATTTGAAACTTGTTATCGCGGGACACTGATCCGCCCGGTCACGCCGCCCTCTTCGGCGCAGATCAATGCAAAAACGCCCGGAAGCGGCAGCCGCTTCCGGGCGTTTTTTTGATTGCCGATGCCTGTGTCAGGCTCTCAACGGCGCTGGTTATAGACGTCCACGCAGACGGCACCGAGAAGCACCAGCCCCTTGATGACCTGCTGGTAGTCGATGCCGATGCCGAGGATCGACATGCCGTTGTTCATCACGCCCATCAGGAATGCGCCGATGACGGCACCCGTCACCTTGCCGACGCCGCCATAGGCCGAGGCACCGCCGATGAAGCAGGCAGCGATGACGTCAAGCTCGAAGCCGGAGCCGGCCTTCGGGGTTGCACTGTTGAGGCGGGCCGCGACGACGAGGCCGCCGAGCGCTGCCAGAACGCCCATGTTGACGAATGTCCAGAAGACGAGGCGCGTGGTCTTGATGCCGGAGAGTTCGGCAGCGCGGGCGTTGCCGCCGACCGCGTAGATCTGCCGCCCGATGATGGTGCGGTTGGTGAAGAAGCCGTAGGCCGCGACCAGCACCGCCATGATGATCAGCACGTTCGGCATGCCGCGGTGCGACGAGATCAGATAAGCGACATAGCCGATCGCGGCCAGAACCACGATGTTCTTGCCGATGAAGAAGCCCATCGGTTCGCTCTCCACGCCGTGCGAGATGCGGCGGGCGCGGCTGCGGAAGTTCTGCCAGACGAGCGCTGCGGCAAGCAGCAGGCCGAGAATGAACGAGGTCAGGTAGACGCCGCCATCGGAGGAGATGAGCTCGACGACATAGCCGGACGACAGCTTCTGAAAGATCGGCGGGAACGGACCGATAGCCTGGCTGCCGAGAATGGCGATCATGAAGCCGCGGAAGACAAGCATGCCCGCCAGCGTCACGATGAAGGACGGTATCTTGAAATAGGCGACAAAGTAGCCTTGAATGGCGCCGATGAGCCCGCCGACCACGAGGCAGATCACGATCGAGCTCGCGAAATCAAAGCCCCACCGGACCATCAGAAGCCCGGCCAGGCCGCCGATGAAGCCGGCAACCGAGCCGACCGAGAGGTCGATATGGCCCGTCACGATCACCATCAGCATACCAAGCGCCATGATGACGATATAGCTGTTTTGCAGGACGATATTGGTTACGTTGAGCGGCTTGAGGAGAATGCCACCGGTCGCGAACTGGAAGAAGATGACGATCACGACCAGCGAGATCAGCATCCCATAGTCGCGCAGGTTATCTTTCCAGAAACTCGTTGCCAGCTTGGGAGCGGTGATTGCTTCCTGCGGGGTGGTCATGATTATCTCCCTTTGCGACGCATGATGGCGCGCATGATATTTTCCTGCGTTGCCTGCTCGCCGGCCACTTCGCCGACGAACTCACCCTCATGCATCACCATGATTCTATCACAGGTGCCGATCAGTTCTGGCATTTCGGACGAGATCACGATGACGGCTTTTCCGGCATCCGCAAGTTCGTTGATGATGGAATAGATTTCGTACTTTGCGCCGACATCGATGCCACGCGTTGGCTCATCCAGGATCAGGATGTCGGGCCCGGTGAACAGCCATTTCGACAGCACCACCTTCTGCTGGTTGCCGCCGGAGAGCTTGCCGGTTTCCTGGTAAACGGTATGGCTGCGGATCCGCATCCGGGTGCGGAACTCCTGGGCCACCTTCATTTCCTGGATGTCGTCGATGACCCCGCGGTTCGAGACGCCGCCGAGATGCGCAAGCGAGATGTTCTTGCGGATGTCTTCCGCCAGAATGAGCCCCAGGTGCTTGCGGTCTTCGGTCACATAGGCGAGACCCGCCTTGATGGCGCGATGCACGTCCGACGTATCGACTTCCTTGCCGTGGATCTTCACCGTGCCCGTGATGTCGCGGCCGTAAGTGCGGCCGAAGACGCTCATGGCGAATTCGGTGCGGCCGGCGCCCATGAGGCCCGAAATACCGACGACCTCGCCGGCGCGGACCTTCATGGATACATTCTTGACAACCTGCCGGCTTGCGTGCAGCGGATGATAGACGGACCAGTTTTCGACTTCGAAGATGACCTCGCCGATCTTGGGGGTGCGGGCCGGATAACGGCTTTCGAGGTCGCGGTCGACCATTCGGCGGACGATCTCATCCTCGTCGACGGTGCCTTCGTGGCAGTCGAGCGTGCCGACGGTCCGGCCGTCGCGCAGAACGGTGATGCGGTCAGCGACCTCTGTGATCTCGTTCAGCTTGTGGCTGATCATGATCGAGGTGATGCCGTTGCGGCGGAATTCCTTGAGCAGTTCGAGAAGTGCTGCGCTGTCGGTTTCGTTGAGCGACGCAGTCGGCTCGTCCAGGATCAGCAGGCGCACTTCCTTCGACAGCGCCTTGGCAATTTCTACCAGCTGCTGCTTGCCGACGCCAAGATTGGTGATGAGTGTTTCCGGCGCTTCGGTGAGCCCGACCTTGGCCAGGAGCTGCTTGGTGAGCCTGTAGCGCTCGTCGCGGTCGATCACGCCGTATTTGGATGGCGCCTTGGCGAGAAAGATATTCTCGGCAATCGACATCAGCGGAATGAGGGCAAGCTCCTGGTGAATGATGATGATGCCGAGCTTTTCGGAATCGTTGATGTCGCGGAAGTGCCGCTCCTCCCCATCGAAGAGGATCGAACCTTCGTAGGAGCCATGCGGATAGACTCCCGAAAGCACCTTCATCAACGTTGATTTACCGGCTCCGTTTTCGCCGACGAGCGCATGTATCTCGCCTTCCTTGACGGTGAAACTGACATCGGAAAGCGCCTTGACGGCGCCAAAGCTCTTCGAAATGCCCCGCATCTCGAGGATCGGCGGCTTTTCGGGAAGAGAGACGGGATCGAGCATGATCACTCCGCAATAAGAAAGCCCGCGCAGCGGATGGCTCCGCTGCGCGGGTCGATGAGATTACTTGACCTGAGCTTCGGTGTAGTAACCGCTGCCGATCAGGATTTCTTTCCAGTTGGTCTTGTCGACGATAACCGGCTTCAGCAGGTAGGACGGAACGACCTTCTTGCCGTTGTCGTAGGTCTTCGTGTCGTTCACCTGGGGCTCCTTGCCGCTCATGACCGCATCCACCATGTCGACAGTCACTTTAGCAAGTTCGCGGGTATCCTTGAAGATGGTGGAATACTGTTCGCCAGCAAGGATCGACTTGACCGACGGAACTTCCGCGTCCTGGCCGGTTACGATCGGCATCGGCATGTCGCCGCTGCCGTAACCGACACCCTTCAGAGAAGACAGGATGCCGATGGAGATGCCGTCATAGGGAGACAGAACGCCGTTCAGCTTCTTGTCGGAATAGGTAGACGACAGAATTGCGTCCATGCGGGCCTGTGCCGTCGCGCCGTCCCAACGAAGGGTCGCAACCTGGTCCATGCCGGTCTGGCCGCTGCCGACGACCAGCGTACCCTTGTCGATCAGCGGCTGAAGCACGCTCATCGCGCCGTTGTAGAAGAAGTAGGCGTTGTTGTCGTCCGGAGAACCGCCGAAGAGTTCGATGTTGAACGGACCCTTTTCGGTGTCGGCCTTCAGGCCCTTCACGAGCGACGTCGCCTGCTGCACGCCGACCTGGAAGTTGTCGAAGGTGGCGTAGTAGTCGACGTTCGGCGTGTCACGGATCAGGCGGTCATAAGCGATGACCTTGATCTTCTGGTCAGCAGCCTGCTGCAGAACGTCAGAAAGCGTCGTGCCGTCGATCGACGCAACGACGAGAACCTTGGCACCTTTGGTGATCATGTTCTCGATCTGTGAAAGCTGGTTCGGAACGTCGTCTTCCGCATACTGCAGATCGACCTGATAGCCGCGCTCCTTGAGAACCTTCACCATGTTGTCGCCGTCGGCGATCCAGCGCGCCGAAGACTTGGTCGGCATGGCGACGCCGACGAGACCCTTTTCCTGGGCTGCGGCAGGCGCAGCAAAGGCCAGGCCCGCCAGCATGGCGGCCGTGGTCATATATTTCAAGATGCTCATGTAGTACTCCTCCTTGAGGTCGGCTCCCCTTGAGCCGCCGTAGCTAAGGTTAGGGCGGCCCCCCGCCGCCCCTGGGGATCGTTACCGATCAGTGGTTATCGCGCGGCAGCCCGGCTGTCTGGGCGATCCGCTGGTATTTGACGGCCGGTTCAAGAACCGCGCCGGTTTCCATCTGACCTACGATGCCTCGCTGGATTTCCTGCCAGGGGGTCTGATGCTTCGGATAGTGGTAACCACCGTTTGCTTCCAAAGCCTTACGGCGTTCGGTTAATTCTTCGTCAGAGATCAGGATGTTGGCCGTGCCCCGTCCGAGATCGATGCGCACGCGGTCACCGGTCCGCAGCAGCGCAAGACCGCCACCCGCCGCCGCTTCCGGCGAAGCATTAAGGATGGACGGGCTGCCCGACGTGCCGGACTGACGTCCGTCGCCGATGCAGGCGAGCGACGAAATACCCTTCTTCAGGAGGTAATCGGGCGCGCGCATGTTCACGACTTCCGCCGCTCCAGGATAACCGATCGGGCCGGCGCCGCGCATGAAGAGGACGGTATGCTCGTCGATCTCCAGCGACGGATCGTCGATCCGGTGGTGATAATCCTCCGGTCCGTCGAATACCACGGCCCGGCCCTCGAATGCCTCCGGGTCGGCCGGGTTCGACAGATAACGTTCGCGGAATTCCGGCGAAATGACGCTGGTCTTCATGATCGCGGACGAGAAGAGATTGCCGCGCAGCACGCGGAAGCCGGCCCGCTCCTTGAGCGGCTCTTCGTAGCGGCGGATAACCTTGGCATCCTCGATAATGGCGCCGCGGCAGTTCTCGCCGATCGTCTTGCCGTTCACGGTCATAGCGTCCTCGTGAATGAGGCCCTGTTCCATGAGCTGGTTGACGACCGCCGGCACGCCGCCCGCGTGGTAATAATCTTCGCCGAGATATTCGCCGGCCGGCTGGAGGTTGACCAGCAGCGGCACCTCTTCACCATAGGTCTGCCAGTCGTCGACGGTGAGTTCGACGCCGATATGGCGGGCCAGCGCATTCAGATGGATCGGGGCATTGGTGGAGCCGCCGATCGCGGAATTGACGCGGATCGCGTTGATGAAGGCTTCCTTGGTCAGGATATCGGAAGGCTTCAGATCTTCCTTCACCATCTCGACGATGCGAAGGCCGGTCAGATAGGAAACCTCCTGGCGGTCGCGGTAAGGTGCCGGGATGGCCGCCGAACCCGGCAGCTGCATGCCAAGCGCCTCGGCCAGCGAATTCATCGTCGTTGCCGTGCCCATGGTGTTGCAGTAACCGGTAGACGGCGCCGACGACGCGACCAGCTTGACGAAGCCCGCATAATCGATCTCGCCCTTTGCGAGCAGCTCGCGGGCTTTCCAGACGATCGTGCCCGAACCGGTGCGCTCGCCGCGGAACCATCCGTTCAACATAGGCCCGACCGACAGAGCGATCGCGGGAATGTTGACGGTCGCAGCAGCCATGAGACAGGCCGGGGTCGTCTTGTCGCAGCCGATGGTGAGGACGACGCCATCGAGCGGATAGCCGTAGAGCACCTCGACGAGGCCGAGATAGGCAAGATTGCGGTCGAGGCCTGCCGTCGGGCGCTTGCCGGTCTCCTGGATCGGATGGACCGGGAATTCGATCGCTATGCCGCCGGCTTCCCGGATGCCTTCGCGCAGGCGGTGCGCAAGCTCGAGGTGATGGCGGTTGCACGGAGAGAGGTCGGAGCCGGTCTGCGCGATACCAATGATCGGCCGATCCGACTGAAGTTCTGCCTGGCTGAGGCCGAAATTCATGTAGCGCTCGAGATAAAGCGCCGTCATGTCGACATTCGCCGGGTTGTCGAACCAGGCGCGCGAGCGGAGCTTCTTCACCTCCTGGCGGCGGTGCTCGGTTTCGGCGATCTCATTGGATGGAGCGTTCTCTGAATTGCTCATAATCAGTCCTCGAATGCATCTGTTTGAATGCGCCGGCCCAGCATGAAGGCATCGGCGACATGCACCAGCGGCGAAAAGTCGGCATCACTCCGGCCGGCAGCCACCAATGCTACGAAATCACGATAAAGGTTACGGTACTCGCGGTCCTCTTCGAGAATCGCGTTTTGACCATCGACAAAAAGCCGGCTGCCGCCATGCGTCAAAACGACCGGGCCCTCGTCGGTCTCAACTCGAATATCCCATGTCTGTGGGCCAGTCTGCCGCCAGTCGAATTCCGCCGCCACCGGAAGCCCGCTATCGGTCTCGAATGCAAGGCTGGCGGCGATCGGTGCCGCGCGGTTGGCCGGGAAGGTCAGCTCGGACCGGGTGAGGTGGAATTTTTCCGGCATGATTTGAGTGACGATCGACAATGCATTGATGCCCGGATCGAATACCCCGAGACCGCCCGGCTCCCAGATCCAGGCCTGACCCGGATGCCAGTGACGGACGTCTTCCTTCCACTCCACAGCCACGCTGCGGATCTTTCGCGTGGCGAGCAGCGCGCGTGCCGGCTCGACTGCGGCAGCGGCGCGCGAATGCCAGGTCGAAAACAGCGTCAACCCTTTCGCCCTTGCGAGTGCCTCCAAGGCGTAGACCTCGGACAGCGTCGCGCCCGGCGGCTTTTCGAGCATCACGTGCTTGCCGGCGTCGAGCGCCGCCTTGGCCTGCTCGAAGCGCCCTTGCGGCGGCGTACAGAGAGAAACGGCGTCAACTTCCACGCCCGATGCAAGCAGATCGCCGATTTCGTGGAAACAGGCGACGCCGTCGAGCTGGGCATGGCGGCTTGCGACGGCTACAAGCTCGATGCCGTCGGTCGCCTTGATCGCGCCGAGATGCTGATCTCTTGCGATTTTTCCGAGACCGACGATGGCAAGACGAATGGAAGCCATGGGACCCTCAGAGCTTCTTGATCGTAACCGGCTTGTCGGCGGCAACCGTCAGGCGGTTGACGAGCGGCAGCTTGAAGGGAGCCGCAGCGATCTCGAACACGTCACCTGGCTCCGTCTTGATCCCTTCCGAGAAGGAAAGCGTAGCCGTACCGAAGAAGTGGACATGCAGATCGCCCGGTTCGCGGAACAGCTCATATTTGAAATTGTGATGCTCGAGATTGGCGATCGTATGAGACATGTTCGCCTCCCCGGAAAGGAAGGGCTTCTCGAAGATCACCTGATCGCCGCGACGGACCCGCGACGTGCCCTCTACATGATCGGGCAGATCGCCGACAAGAAGCTCAGCGCCCAGCGAGGCCTGCCGAAGCTTCGAGTGGGCAAGCCAGAGATAGTTGCCTTTTTCGGTCACATGGTCGGAAAATTCGTTGGCAAGGCAGAAGCCGATGCGGAAGGGCGTACCGTCCGGTCCGATCAGATAGATGCCGGCAAGCTCCGGCTCTTCGCCGCCATCGAGCGCGAAGGCGGGCGAAACGAGATCTTCGCCGGTTGCGCGCAACTGCGAGCCATTGCCCTTGTAGAACCATTCCGGCTGCGCGCCGATCTGCCCCGGACCAGGCTTGCCGCCCTCGACACCCATGAGGAACATGCGCATGGAATCGGTGGGCTTTTCCGAGGACTGAGCGGCCTTGTGCATCTTGTCGCGTCCGTCCGCGGAACCGAGATGGGTGAGCCCCGTCCCGGCTACGACGAAATGGCCGGGATCCGGATGCGTGATCGGCAGAGCAAGACGGCCCTCCTCGGCAGCCTTCTGAACATCCACGGCATCGCCCAGGCCCGCGGCATCGATGCGCTGCGCCAGCGTCTGGCCGGCGGCAATTGCCTGCTGAGCGAGCTCATATGTCGAAGAAACGCCCTGCACTATACGTGCAGCCCCTTCTCCATCCCATGCGACGACCTGCAGCTTGCCGCTGCCATCTTTAACCTGAAGAACGCGCAACATCGATTCCGTTACCCAATGATTTCATATTCTGCATGGCGTCTCCTGCCACCATGCGCCTCCCACCAGAACCTTCGGATCCGATGCAGTCATAAATACGACTATTGGATTGATCGCCCGCTTGTCAAGAACGATTGGGCAGCACTCCAAACGCCATGGAAATTTTTCCACATACAGATTCTTGATATATATCAATGAGTTAAAAAACAAGCACAGGTGCTAGAACTGAAGTTTCCCGCAACTTCATCAAAAATGCCTCTTGAAAAAGTAATATTATATGCTCATCCTCGGCTCCGTCAGTTTGCTTCATCTCTGGGAGGATTATAGATGAAAAGAGCACTCGCGGCGGTTACCGTCGCATTCGGCCTGGCACTTGCTTCGGGCGTATCCGCACAATCACTCACCGTTGGCTTCTCGCAGATCGGCTCCGAATCGGGCTGGCGTGCGGCTGAAACCACCGTTACCAAGCAGGAAGCGCAAAAACGTGGCGTGAATCTGAAATTTGCTGATGCGCAGCAGAAGCAGGAAAACCAGATCAAGGCCATCCGCGGCTTCATCGCCCAGGGCGTTGACGCCATCTTCGTGGCACCGGTCGTGGCGACCGGCTGGGACGCAGTCCTGAAGGAAGCCAAGGAAGAGAAAATCCCGGTCATCCTGCTCGATCGTGAGATCGATGCGCCGAAGGACCTCTACCTGACCGCTGTTACGTCCGACACCGTCTTCGAAGGCAAGGTCGCCGGCGAGTGGCTGGTCAAGGAAGTCGGCTCCAAGGATTGCAAGGTTGTTGAGCTTCAGGGCACGACTGGCTCCTCGCCCGCCATCAACCGCAAGAAAGGTTTTGATCAAGCGATTGCCGGCAAGAGCAATATCAAGATCGTCCGCTCGCAGACCGGCGACTTCACCCGCACCAAGGGTAAGGAAGTCATGGAAAGCTTCATCAAGGCCGAAGGCGGCGGCAAGGGTATCTGCGCGGTCTACGCCCACAACGACGACATGGCCGTCGGCGCCATCCAGGCTATCAAGGAAGCCGGCCTGAAGCCCGGCACCGACATCAAGATCGTCTCGATCGATGCCGTGCCGGATATCTTCCAGGCCATGGCCAAGGGCGAAGCCAACGCGACGGTGGAATTGACTCCGAACATGGCCGGCCCTGCCTTCGATGCACTCGAAGCCTATCTGAAGAACAAGAAAGAGCCGCCGAAGTGGATCCAAACGGAATCCAAGCTCTATACGGCCAAGGATGATCCGATGAAGGTCTATGAGGCCAAGAAGGGTCTCGGCTACTAAGTCCTCCCGCTGCCCGGCCTGCTCTTCATTCTGGGCCGGGCGCTAACTGAAACCGGAGCGGAGCCCCCATACCGCTCCGGTTCTTTGATACGTGCGGGAATTATCGGCATGTCAGATTCCTATTCTCTTCTGGAAGCCCGAGGCATAGGCAAGACCTTTCTCGGCATCACGGCGCTCGACGGCGTCGACTTCTCCCTGAACCGGGGCGAAATCCACGCGCTGCTCGGCGAAAACGGCGCCGGCAAATCGACGCTGATCAAGATCTTGACCGGGGTCTACAGCCGTGACCGCGGAACCATGCAGCTTGACGGAAGCGACGTGACCCCGGCAAACGTGGCTGAGGCTCAGGCACTCGGCATCGGTACGGTTTACCAGGAAGTCAATCTGCTGGAAAACCTGACAGTAGCCGAAAACCTCTTTCTGGGGCGCCAGCCGCACCGCTTCGGTCTGATCGACCGCCGCGAAATGCGCCGGCGTTCGAAGGCGCTGCTTGCCCGCTATGGCCTGGACATCGATGTCGACGCCCTGCTCTCCTCCTATTCGGTGGCCGTCCGCCAGATCGTCGCGATCGCCCGTGCAGTGGATCTGTCCGGCAAGGTCCTGGTTCTCGACGAACCCACCGCCAGCCTCGATTCCCATGAGGTCGAGATGCTGTTTTCGGTGCTGCGCCGGCTCCGTGAAGAAGGCCTCGGCATCATCATCATCACCCATTTCCTGAACCAGGTCTATGCGATTGCCGACCGCGTCACGGTCTTGCGCAACGGGCGCCTGGTCGGCACGCGAAAACTTTCCGAACTGCCGCAGCTGGAACTTATCTCGATGATGCTCGGCCGCGAGTTGCAGCACATCACCCGCGAACATCAGGCCCAGGACGAGACGGTTGCGGCAACCGCCGAGGCGCCCATACGCTTCGCAAACTATGGCAAGCGCGGCAGCGTGGCGCCCTTCGACCTTGATATTCGCCCCGGCGAAGTTGTCGGTATTGCGGGCCTCCTCGGCTCGGGGCGGACCGAGACCGCGTTCTTGCTCTTCGGCATCGATCGGGCCGACAGCGGCACTGCGACGATAGATGGCCAGCCGGTTTCCCTGACTTCCCCCGAGGCGGCGATCGTCAACGGCTTCGGCTTCTGCCCCGAGGAACGCAAGACCGATGGCATCATCGGCGACTTCTCGGTTGCCGATAATATCGCTCTGGCGCTGCAGGCCCGGCAGGGCTGGTCAAAGCCGATCTCCTCGCGTGAAAAGCATGCTCTCGCCGAAAGCTTCATCAAATCCCTCGATATCCGCCCGCCGGATGCCAACCGGCCGATCAAATTCCTGTCCGGCGGCAACCAGCAGAAGGCGATCCTCGCCCGCTGGCTGGCGACCGAGCCGCGCCTGCTGATCCTCGACGAACCGACACGCGGCATCGATATCGGCGCGCATGCGGAAATCCTGAAGATGATAGAACGCCTGTGTTCGGAGGGCATGTCCCTGGTGGTGATTTCGTCGGAACTTGAGGAACTGACGGCGGTCGCCCACCGGGTCATCGTGCTTTCCGACCGGCGGCATGTGGCGGAACTGTCCGGCGACGCCTTGACGGCCGACAATATCATGCAGGCAATCGCCACCTCCGCCCGTACGGAGGCCGCGTGATGAACCGTCTCACCCGCCGCCTGCGCCGCCTCGCCCCGCAGATAATCGCGCTGGCGATCATTCTCGCGCTGATCACGGCGATCGCCCCGGGCTTTCTGACGATCTCCTTCCAGAACGGCCGCCTCTACGGCAGCCTGATCGACATTCTGGTGCGTGCCGCCCCGGTGGCACTGCTGACGATCGGCATGACATTGGTGATCGCGACCCGGGGCATCGATCTTTCGATCGGCGCGGTAATCGCCATCTGCGGTGCCGTTGCTGCAGCGCTCATCAGCAAGGACTATCCGCTCTCGGTGGTGATCCTCACATCCCTCTGCGTCGGCCTGGTGTGCGGCTTGTGGAATGGCGTCCTCGTCGCACTCCTCGACATTCAGCCGATCATTGCCACCCTGATCCTGATGGTGGCCGGGCGCGGCATTGCACAGTTGATTACCGAAGGCGTCATTCTCACCTTCAACAATGACGGCTTTTCTGCCCTGGGCTCCGGTTCGGTGGCCGGCATCCCGGTCCCGATCCTGATCTGGATCCTGGCGGCGCTTCTGATCGGCGTGCTCGTCAGGCGCTCTGCCCTGGGCTTCCTGATCGAAGCGACCGGCATCAACCGGCGCGCCGCGACCCTTGCCGGCGTACGCGCGCGGTTCCTGCTGTTCTTCGTCTATGCCATATCCGGTATCTGCGCAGCCGTAGCCGGCCTGATCGTGACCGCCGACATCCGCGGCGCTGACGCCAACAATGCCGGTCTCTGGCTGGAGCTGGATGCAATTCTGGCGGTCGTCATCGGCGGGACATCGCTCAATGGCGGCCGGTTCTCGATCACGGCTTCGTTGATCGGCGCGCTGATCATCCAGTCGATCAATACCGGCATCCTGGTTTCGGGCTTCCCGCCTGAATTCAACCTCATCATCAAGGCGGGCATCATCATCGTCGTGCTGACACTACAATCTCCGGCGATCATGAACCTGCTCGGCTTCATGAAAGCGGCAAAGACCCGACCCGAAACGGCAGCCAGCAAGGCGGAAGGAGCAGCGCGATGATCCATACCCGCAACCTGCCCTTCGTCACCACGCTCGGCATCTTCGTCATCGCCTATGCGCTCTGCATCCTGCAGTTCCCGAACATGCTGTCGACCCGGGTGATCGGCAATCTCCTGACCGACAATGCATTCCTCGGCATTGCGGCTGTCGGGATGACATTCGTCATTCTTTCGGGCGGCATAGATCTGTCCATCGGTTCTGTTATCGCCTTCACCAGCGTCTTCGTCGCCGTGCTGGTCGGATCGCTGGGGGTCCATCCGCTTGCCGCCTTTGCCGCAGTGCTGGTAATCTCAACGCTGTTCGGCAGCCTGATGGGGGCGATGATCCGCTATCTCGGCATCCCGCCCTTCGTCGTCACCCTTGCAGGAATGTTTCTTGCCCGCGGCGCGGCCTACCTCATCTCGACGGAGTCGGTACCGATTTCGCACGAGGTCATCGATACGATCCAGGGCTTCTATTTCCGATTTCCGGGCGGAGGCAGGCTGACGGCGCTCGCCATGCTGATGCTGCTGGTATTTGTCGTCGGCGCCTTCGTTGCCGGCCGGACCCGCTTTGGCGCCAATGTCTATGCGATCGGCGGCAGCGAACAGTCGGCGGAACTGATGGGCGTGCCGGTTGGACCGACGACCATCGGGATCTATGCCCTCTCAGGCTTTCTCTCCGGCCTTTCCGGCATTGCCTATACGCTCTACACGTCTTCGGGCTATTCGCTGGCGACCGTCGGCGTCGAGCTGGATGCGATCGCGGCGGTCGTTATCGGGGGCACGCTGTTGACGGGCGGCGTCGGTCTCGTTGCGGGGACATTCGTCGGAATCCTGATCCAAGGCCTGATCCAGACCTACATCGTCTTCGACGGCACGCTGTCTTCGTGGTGGACCAAGATCGTCATCGGCATCCTGCTCTTCATCTTCATTGTATTGCAGCGCGGGATCATCTGGTATTCGAACAGGCGATTGGCCGAGGGACGGCTTAGGGAGGTTTAATTGGGTCTTCTGGAAACGACGATCAGTGGTCGAAAGCGCCGCAGCAACCACGCGCATGTGGTAGCGGAGCTGGGCCGCGGAATCGTGTCCGGGAAGATACCGGAAGGCTCGCTGCTACCGGGCGATGCAGAACTTTCGGCGCGCTTCGGGGTGTCCCGCACCGTACTTCGGGAAGCCATGAAGACGCTGGCGGCCAAACGGCTTGTCGAAGCGAAAGCAAAGGTCGGAACCCGCGTCCTCGACAAGGCAAGCTGGAACTTCTTCGATCCTGACGTTCTCGGCTGGCGCTTCGAGTCGGGGCTGGACTACGAGTTCATAGAGCACCTGGCGGAAATGCGCATGGCGCTCGAACCAGCCGCGGCAGCTGCTGCTTCCTTGCGTGCTTCCAGCGACGACATTATCGCGCTCTATGCGATCGCCGCCAAATTCGATGATCTCTCGCACACGCCGGAAACGATCGCCAACGTGGATCTGGAATTCCATCTCGCAATCGCCCGGATGTCCGGCAATCCGTTCATGCGCTCGGCAAGCGCGCTGATCGAGGCAGCGCTGGCCATATCGTTCCAGCTTTCCTCACCAGCCGCTTCTCCCGAAATGATCGACGAGGTGGCCGATAATCATTTGAAGATCGCCCATGCGATAGCATCGCGCGATCCTCAGAAAGCCATTGCCGCCATGCGTCACGTCATCGAGGTCGGCAAGAGCCGTATCCGCAACTCCTTCGAGGTGCCCCTGCCGGCCTGAGCTCATCTTGCCCGGAGTGAAAGCATCAAATTGGCGAGCAGCGCGGTGCGCGGAGGAATGCTGCTCAAGAAGATATGCTCTTCGAATGTGTGAGCACCGGCGCCATCCGCGCCGAGGCCGTCGAGTGTCGGCACGCCGAGGGCTGCTGTAAAATTGCCATCCGACCCACCGCCGGTCGCCATGCCTTCAAGCTTGATACCGAGATTGCCGGCAATATCGGCCGCGACATCAAACAATCTCCGCCCCTCTTCCGATTGCGCGAAGGGCGGCCGGTTCATCTGCCCGACGATTTCGAAGGTGATGTCGGGATCGATCGGCCGCACCGCCTCGATCCTGCCCGTCACCTCCCTGCCTACGGCATCGTTGGGGACACGGACATCGACCTGCAGCCGGCATTCTGCAGGAACGGTATTGCGTCCCGTCCCGCCGTGGATCGTTCCGACGGTGACCGTCACGCCGCGTTCCGCATCGTTGAGCGCATCCAGCTCGAGCACCAGACGGGCGGCGGCGCGGATGGCGCTCCGGCCCTCCTGCGGCCTCACCCCCGCATGAGCCGCGCGTCCATTCACAGTGATGTCGTACATGGCGACGCCCTTGCGGGCGACGACGATCTTGCCGCCATCGCGCGCCGGTTCCACAACGAGCGAATATCCGGCTCTCCGCGCGGCCTCCTCCATAAAGGCACGCGAGGACAGGCTGCCCGTCTCTTCGTCCGGCACGAAGATCAGGTCGATCGGCATGTGGTTTCCCCGCTTGACCGCAAGCTTCATGGCTTCGAACGCCATCAGGGCACCGGACTTCATGTCATAGATGCCGGGGCCGTAGAGTCTGTCGCCCTCCTGCCGCATTGGCAGCTGCTTGGCGATGACACCCTCCGCATGTACCGTATCCAGGTGGGCAAGGACGAGCAGGGTCTTTTCATTGCTGCCGGCCGGACGCGGAGAACGGACAGCCAGGATATCGCCGAAGCCGAGGGTGCCTGCCAGCCGCTCCACTTCCAAACCCGCCAGCCTGCTTAGAACCTCGACGCGATCTGCAAGACGATTGACGGCGCTCGCGTTGGACGTCGGCGTTTCCATTTCGACCCAGCGCTTCAACTCTTCGATCAGCGCAAGGTCGTCGATGTCTTTGGCGGAAATGGCAAGTGTCATGGAAGAACTACCTGGGAAAGCATGGCGGGCAATGCGAGGCCGCAAAAGCGCGGCCGGCCCACTATAATTAGCCGCCCAAGGATCACCAGAGTTAAATCCGCTCGACGCTGCCGATACGGACAATCAAGCAGTCATGGTCTCGAAATGCCGTATCATGCGGCCAACATCGGGCTCGCGGCCGGTGAACAGCCGGAAGGCACCCACCGCCTGAAAGACGGCCATTCCCCCACCATTGAGAACCTTGCATCCACGCTCTTTGGCCTTCTTCAGGAGCGTCGTCTCCAGCGGAAAATAAACGATCTCCGCCACCCAATGATCCGGCTTCAGCAGATCCGGCGGCAGCGGCATGCCCGGATATTTCGCCATGCCGGTCGGAGTCGCGTGAATGAGGCCCGACGTCGTCTCCATGGCGGAAGTGATATCGCTCGATGCCGAAATCGTCGCATCCGGAAAGCGTACCGACATGCTTTCCGCCAGTTGCTCCGCCCTCTCCGGTTCTCGATCGACAACCGTCAGCGTCCTCAGGCCGAGGGAAAGAATGGCGTAAGCGGTGGCAACACCGGCGCCACCGGCACCAAGCTGAACCGCCGCTTGCAAATCTGCATCCGGCAGACCACGCTTGAAACTCTCGGCAAAACCCCACCAGTCGGTGTTATGGCCGAAGCGCTTTCCGTCCTTCAGCACGACGGTGTTGACCGCTCCCAGCGCCCTCGCCTCTTCGGACAGTTCATCGAGATAGGGAATGACGAGCTGCTTGCAGGGATGGGTGATATTCAGGCCGATCAGCCCCCTCGCCTCGGCATCGCGAAGCAGGTCCGGAAGGCTCTCCGGCGTCCGGCCGATCTGATTCAGATCGATGAGCTCGTAGTCGTAGCGGATGCCCTGCGCAGCACCTTCCACCATGTGCATGGCGGGCGTCAGCGAGGCCTGGATGCCGGCGCCGATTAGCGCGGCCTTCAACGGTTTCAGCAATGTCTCGGCCATGGTTTTTATGCCTTGTATGCCTGGATGGATCGGCCCGCCCGGTGAAGACGGGCCGATGGAACGGTCACTTCTTGCGTACGGCTTCGAGTTCCTTGAAGAGCAGCGAGACGGTGTCGGCACCGATGTCGGCGCTGAACTTGTCGATCAGCGGCTTTACGGCATCACGCAGCTTCTGGGTTTCGGCCGCGCTGAGCTCGTCGACCTGCATGCCCTTCTCCTTGATCTCGGCGACGGCCTTCGCATCCGCCTCGCGCGAGACCTTACGCTGGAAGTCGCGTGCCTCGGTCGCTGCCGACTGGAGGACCGCCTTCTCCTCGTCGTTCAGCTTGTCCCAGAACTTCTTGCTGATCAGCACGATCTGCGGATTGTACTGGTGACGGGTGAGCGTCATGTATTTCTGGACTTCGTAGAACTTGGCGTTGATGATGTTGGCGGCCGGATTTTCCTGGCCGTCGACCGTGCCGGTTTCGAGTGCCGTATAGAGTTCGGTATAAGGCAGCGGCACGGCGTTGGCGCCGAGGCTGTTGAACATCTCGATCGGGATCGGCGACTGCAGAGTGCGGATCTTCAGGCCCTTGATGTCTTCGAGCTTGGTGACCGGCCGGCGTTCATTGGTCAGGTTGCGGAAACCGAGTTCCCAGTAGGCAAGTCCGACCAGACCGGTCGCCGGCAGCTTGTCGGCGAGGCTTTTGCCGAATGCGCCGTCCATCACCTTGTCGGCTTCTTCGCCGCTGTTGAACAGGAACGGCAGGTCGACGGCACCGAATGCCTTGACGTTGCTTGCCAAAATGCCGGCGTTCAGCACCAGCATTTCCACCACGCCCCCCTGGAGCGCCGAGACTGTCTGGACGTCGCCGCCGAGGACGCCGCCCGGAAACAGCTTCACCTCGATCTTGCCGCCGCTCTTTTCCTTGACGATCTCGGCGAACTTCTCCATCCCGGTGACCTGCGGATGGCCCTTGTTGTTGGCGGCTGCGAATTTGAGCGTATGTGCGCCGATTTCTGCGGACGCCGTACCGGCAAACAACAACGCCGGCAGCGCGATCCCCAGCGCCAGTTTCTTCATCGTGTCGAACATAGTTTCCTCCCAGAGAATGGCCGGGTTCCCCACGGCCGGTTGACATGCATTTTAAAAAGGCACCCCTCGGTCTCACCGCGCGAACCAGGCGACCGGCACGGTCACCAGCTGCGGAAAGAGGACGAGAAGGAAAAGGACGATCAGCTCGGCGATCATGAACGGCATCACGCCCTTCATGAGGTCTTCCATCGATAGCTTGGACACGCCGCAGATGACGTTGAGCACGGTGCCGACCGGCGGTGTGATGAGCCCGATCGAGTTGTTGATGATGAACAGCACACCGAAATACACCGGATCGATGCCGGCCTGCTTGATGATCGGCATCAGCACGGGGGTCATGACGAGGATGGTGGGCGTCATGTCCATCGCCGTGCCGACGACGACGATCAGCACCATGATCGCCAGAAGCAGAAGCGTCTGGTTGTCCATCAGGGGCTCGATGAGCGCAACGAGACTGCCCGGCACGTCGGCTACCGTGATGAGCCAGGCGGAGACTGCCGCACAGGCAACCAGGAACATGACCACCGCCGTGATCTTTCCGGCCGCGACGAAGACGGAAAAGAGCTGCGAGGGCGCCAGTTCGCGATAGACGACCATCGACACGAAGAGCGAGTAGACAGCAGCAACCACGCCAGCTTCGGTCGGCGTAAAGACGCCGAATTTCAGCCCGACGATGATGATGACCGGCAGCATCAGCGCCCAGATGCTTTCCAGGAAAGCCTCGACGCGGACTTGCCGGCTCTGTCTTTGCGGAAGCTCGAACTGTTCCCTGCGCGCAACGATCAGCCAGGTAACGCAGAGCGCCAGCGCAATCAGCAGGCCCGGCACGATACCGGCGAGGAAAAGCTTGGTGATCGAAACGCCGCCGATAACGCCATAGAGGATGAAACCGATAGAGGGAGGAATGATCGGACCGATGACGGAGGCTGAAGCCAGGAGACCGCCGGTGCGGGCCGGATCATGACCGGACTTGATCATCATCGGAAAGAGCAGCGCGCCGAGCGCTGCGGCATCCGCCACCGCCGAGCCGGAAAGGCTCGACAGAATGCAGGCGGCAAAGATTGCAACGAAGCCGAGACCGCCGCGAATATGGCCGACCATCGCCATGGCGAGGTTGACGATGCGCTTCGAGAGACCGCCGGTATTCATGATCTCGCCGGCAAGCAGGAAGAAGGGCACTGCCATCAGGGGGAAACTGTCCGCACCGTTCAGCACGTTCTGAGCGACGATCTGCGCGTCGAAAATGTCCATATACATCATCAGCGCGACGCCGCTGAGAATGAGCGCGAACGCGATCGGCACGCCGAGTGCCATTGGGCCGAGAAGTGCGCCGAGGAAGATGGTCAGTGTCATGGCGGCTCTCCTCAGACCTTGTTAACGCCGGCAACGGCCGCTTCCGGGTGGCTATCGAGCGCGATCTCCTCCTCGCTGTCACGGACCAGATGGGCCGTCGCGAGATCGATGCGCCCCGTCGCTACCTGGAAGGCGTCATAAAGAATGATGAGGAAGGTCGGGACACCGAAGGCAAGTCCGGCTCCGTAGAACCAGCCCATGGAAATGCCCGTGGCCGGCATGCTGGCCGGAAGGTTTATAAGCGTCTGGGTCCAGCTCCCGCTCACCATCAGCCACGTGGCGGCTAGCATCAGCCCCTGGCCGAGAAGTACGGCGATCTTCGCGGATGCGGGCGGCAGGCGCTTCAGGAGCGAATCCACGCCGAGATGCCCGTGCTCACGCATTGCGACGACTGCACCAAGGAAGGTCAGCCAGACGAAGAAAACGCGCGACAGCTCTTCGGAAGCGGTAATGCCCTGGTTGAAGGCGTAACGCAGCACCACATTGCCGAAGACAAGCACCACCATGGCCGCCAGCAGCAGCGCGATGATCACCTTCAAGGCAAGGAAATACCAGTCGATAATTCGTGTCATTCAGTCCTCCCGAAGCTTCGCCGCCCAATTGCCAAGGTGACGCGTGGAACGTCACCACTTTGCACCTGACAGGAAGCTCTCACCAGCGCCCCCTCCTCAGGACCGCTGATTGCATGATAAAATGTACTAACTAGTGAGTATGTCAAGCATGATCTGTTGAAATTGCCGGTACGGATCGCTATGACTTTGGAAAAGATGCGTAAATTTAAGAAGGCGGGTTGGGGATGGCAGCGAAACGCCAAAACACCAGGAAGAACGATCCGCAGCGCACGCAGGAGGATATTCTGGAGGTCGCGACGGAAGAGTTTTCCACCAACGGCCTTGCCGGCGGCAGGGTCGATGCGATTGCGGAAAAGACCCGCACCTCGAAGCGGATGATCTACTATTATTTCGGCAGCAAGGAAGGCCTTTATCTTTCCGTTCTGGAACGCGCCTACCGCAAGATCCGTACATTGGAAGCCGATCTGCAGCTTTCCAATCTACCGCCGGAACAGGCGTTGCGAACGCTGATCTTCACCACGTTCGAACACGACGAAACCAATCCGGACTTCGTGCGCCTGGTCAGTATCGAAAACATACATCACGCGGCCCACATGCTGCGTTCCGATGCCATCCGTGACCTGAACGTTTCCATCATCGAGACGATCGCAGCAATCCTCGACCGCGGCATAGCCGACGGCGTCTTCACGAGAAGAGCCGATCCGATGGACGTGCACATGCTGATAAGCGCCTTCTGCTTTTTCCGGGTCTCGAACCGATACACCTTCGGCACGATCTTCCGTCGCGATCTCTCCGAACCGGAGACAATGCAGCGCCATAAGGGGATGATCGCCGACGCGGTGATCAGCTATCTCCAGTCCGGAGCCGCGTGAGCGCCCTCACTTAGTTTTTTCGATCGATGAGGATCCTGGTGATTGCTACTCTCTCGGGCAGCGCGATGAGGAATTCGGGATCGCGGTCGAGGTGATGCACCTTGTCGGGATCGCCACCCGTAAACGCTGCCATGGATTCAAAATCGGGCCAGTAGGAGGTGGTGATGAATTCGGTTTCCGCGCCGATGTCATCCCGAAAGAGCTGCACGGCAAGAGCCGTTTTCTCAAGCGGCGGAATGCCTGCCTCCCGCAGATAAGCCTCATATTCATCGGCCACTTCGGCCAGCGTTCGGCCCCGCCAGATTCGTGCGATCGTTGCTTTGGTATCCATGGATGCTCCTCGGCTTCGTCTGCCGGAGGAAGTAGAACAGCGCTCGGAAGAGACAACCTGCTATTCCTTACGAAAAATGGAGCTTCCATTCGAGGAGACTGTCATGCCCGTCACCGCCCCCGCCCCGGCGACAGGAAGGCGGCGATTGCTGCCTCGTCGTGCCCTGCCTCGGATAAAAACCGGTGGGCAAATTGTGCCGCCGCCCCGCGCAACGCATCGTTTGATCGGATAAGATGAAAGGCGACGTGATGTTCGATCGTCCTTTCCGAAACCCGTACGATCCTGCCGCTGGCAAGTGCCGCATCGGCGAGCGGTGGACGGGCGAGCGCAATACCCAGGCCGTGCGAGCAGGCATCAACCACGAGGTTATAGTCCTCGAAGCGCCGGTCATGCCCACGCGGCACGTAGTCCAAACCTTCGGCCGCCAGCCAGCGCCGCCAGGCTTCGATGTTGGAATCATGCAGGATCGGATAATCGAGCAGGGACTTGGCGTCGGGATGCGGGCCTAGTCGTTCCGCCAGCATGGGTGCCGCAATCGGGTAGAGCTCCTCCTGCCAGAGCGGCAAGCTGCGGACGCCGGCCCACGGCCCTTTTCCGCAGCGAATCGCAAGATCGATCCCCTCGCTGAAATCAGCCAGCCGATGTTCGAGCACCAGTTCGAGATGAATGTCCTCGGTCTCCAGCCTGGACAGTCGTGGGAACAACCAGAGCGATGCGACGGATGGTGTCACCGAAAGCCGCACCGCTGTCCTGTTGCGCCGAGGGAGCCATCTCTCGTCCATGTTGGCCAGGATTCCAAGCGCATCTTCGGTGCGGGCCAAAAACCGGATTCCTTCGGGCGTCAGCGTCACGCCCCGCGCTTCACGCAGGAAAAGCCGGACCCCCATCCAGCGTTCCAGCCGCGCGACCTGACGAGAGACGGCCCCGTGTGTCACACCGCCCTCTTCCGCCGCAGCCGAAAAGGACCCGAGGCGAGCGGCCCGGGCAAACGTTTCCAAAGTATCGAGAGGCGGCAAAGTCTGCGAGCTGTGAACCATGCGCACATATGATCATCGATCGCGTTGCTTTTCAAGCATAGATCAACGGCCTAAACCAATGTCGACTACGCCAGACGGAGGCAGACATGAGCACTGTTGCAATGGACTCACCAGCAATGAATGAAAGACAGGGATTTGACTGGATTGCCTTCGCCGCGATCCTCGTGACGATCGTTTTCTGGGCTTCCTCCTTCGCCGCCATCCGCATCGGTCTGGGGGCATTGACCCCGATCGAACTCGCCACCGCACGCTATGTTTCCGCGGCCTTGATCGCAGTCCTTTATCTCGCTGCGGCAAGGCCGGTACTTCCCGCAAGGCGGGATGTCGTGAGGCTTTCCGTCGCAGCGATCCTGTTCATCGCAGCTTATGCGGTCCTGCTGAACATGGGCGAGCGGACGGTCGCCGCGGGGCCGGCAAGCTTCATCATCAACACAATGCCTGTCTTTACTGCGCTGATTGCGACCTTCGTTCTCGGCGAGCGGTTCGGAAAGTGGGGTTGGCTTGGCACGGCGGTCTCGTTTGCCGGCGTCGCTCTTATCGCTGCATCGAGCGAAAACGGCTTCGATCTCGATCCCAACGCCATCCTTATTCTCGGCGCCGCCCTCTGCTCCGCCGTCGCGAGCGTGTTGCAGAAGCCGATCCTTGGTCGGATGCCGGTGCTTGCCGTCACCGCATGGCTGATGCTGATCGGTTCCATTCCCCTGCTCCCGGCGGTACCTTTCACGATACAGGCGCTTGCCGTTGCGCCCGCCGACGTGAACTGGAGCGTCGCATATCTGGTCGTCTTTCCGACCGTGATCGGCTACGTCACCTGGGCAGTCGCCTTGAAGCGCCTGTCCGCAGCCCGGGCCGCAAACTTCCTCTATGGCGTCCCCCCGACCGCCACCTTGATCGGTTTCCTGTGGCTTGGCGAAGTGCCCACCGTAATCGGGGCCGCAGGCGGCATCATAGCGATCCTCGGCGTGCTGATCGTCAATCTGATGCGCAGGAGGTGAAGTACTGCGCTTAGTCAGCCTTAACAGATAGCTACGCCACTTTGTTGAATCGTTCTGGCAGCCGCCCTTGCGGCTGCCTCGACTATTTGCCGTTCACCAGGTTCAGGATGAGTTGATGGACGTTGCCGCCCTCGCTCATCTCGACCTTGTCGAAATCGCTGTTGCGCTTGCGGTGAGTCCTGGAAATCTCGCCGAGTTTCGCGGTCAGCTCCGTCCGGATTTTAGAGCACCTCGGATCGTTGGCGACCGTGAGGCCGACGCTCACCCGCTCGATCTCCTTCACCATGTCGACGATCATAACCCCGTGCACATTTTCGTGCCGACGGACCCCCGCGATGAAGATATCCCATTTCCTCTTAATCTCCGGCGACAAGGGAGAAACGGGCTTTGGCAGCACGTAAGTGATGATCAGCTTCGGTTTTGCCGAGACCAGGGTACAGGCACCATCTGGCTGTGGTTCGTATTTCCTAGTCCAGGTGAGTTTGAAGTTGGTGTGAGCAATGGCGAGAACCTCCTTGCCCACTTTTGGGCCTCTTTCACCGATCGATCCATAGAGATCGATCCCGGAATCGCCGGTAACGGGATAGGTCTGCACCTGTTCGACCGGCTGCCACTGAGCCTGCGCTGATGCCTCCATCGGGAGGAGCGCAAAAGAGGCTGCAGCCCAAAGTCCAATGCCTTTCGTCAACCGATTCCCCTTGCGTGTTTGCGCAAAATCGTAGCGAGAACCGCCACAAGTTTCAATTTCCACCGCCGCCCGTCACCGCATCTGCTCCATACATATAGCCGGCGACAATCCTGATCGGGAAGCGACAACCAGCGCCGACTCGGCCGATTATCAGGTCTTCGGCCTCGCTGCTGGAACCAGCACCCGGTGGGTGATCCGTGAATCGAGATCATACAGGGTAATCGGCGTTTCCCTGCCTATTCGCGTTCCATCCAGGAAACGGATAAGATCATCCCCGCCGCTGACCGGCTGGCCGTCGATCGCCAGGATGAAATCCCCCTCCTTCAACCCGGCCCGCTCCGCGGGACTGCCCGGATCGATGCGGCGAATGCGTACCGTCGTCTCCTGGGTCATCCCAGCCTTCAACGCTATCCGACGCGGCAGCGCGATCGTATCGACGACGATCCCGACAAAAGCCCGGCGTACATGCCCGAAGCGCAGGATTTCGGAGACCACAAAATTCGCCGTGTTAGAGGCGACGGCGAAGGCGATGCCCTGCGCACCGCGGATGACGGCAGTGTTGACGCCGACGACTTCGCCGGCAGCCGAGACGAGCGGACCTCCGGAATTGCCGGGATTAAGTGCTGCATCCGTCTGTATGACGTCCTCGATCAGCCGGCCGGTCGACGCCCTCATCGAGCGTCCGAGTGCCGAAACCACGCCGGCCGTGACCGACCAGTCGAAGCCTAGCGGATTGCCGATGGCAATCGCGACATGGCCGCGGCGCAGTCTCTTCGAATCGCCGAGCCTGGCCCAGGCCTGGACGTCCATGTCGGCACGAACAAGTGCGATATCGGTATCCGCATCGCGCCCGAGCACGCTCGCCTGCCCCACCGCGCCGTCGGCGCTGCGGATGCGCACGGCCTTCGCGTCGCCGACGACATGGTGATTGGTGATGATCAGCCCGTCGGGCGATATGGCAAAGCCGGACCCATGGCCGTTGTCGCCGAGCCGTTCGATGCTGCTGACGGCAGGGCCGACGCGATCAACCGCGCCGGCAACAGTCTCCGAATAGACGTCAAGCAGGGCGCCATCCTCGGGAACAGGAGGATTGATGTCGATGAAACCCATGGCAAGAACTCCAGAAATCCGCGCTTCTGGAAATGGAAGAAGCGGAAGAAGAACAGCATGTGGTGGGTAGGCCGTCGCGAAACAAGAATGCGCTGCGACAGGCCTGAAGCGGACGCCGATTTCATCCCTCGCCATCTGATGCTTACCGGATACACCAGCCGATATCTTCGAATTGCCCCCGTTCGAACCGCCATTAATACTTGACAGACAGTATCATATTTGTGAGCTCGAACTATTCATGAGTTCTAGGGGCAAGTTATGAGAATCAAAGTGCGGGTGGGCCTGCTGGCGGCAGGCGTGGTCATCACTTCCATTGGCTGGGCGAAGGCTCAGGATCCCAACGCCGATACGACGCTCGCGCCGATCATTCTCGAGTCGGAAAGCGACGACATCCTCGTTCAGGAAGGATATGTCGCAAAATCCGACCGGATCGGCACGAAGGTGGACACCCCGATCGTCAAAATTCCCCAAGCCGTTTCGGTCGTTACGCAAGATCAGATCGAGGACCAGAAGCCGCGCACCCTCAACGAATCGCTGAGCTATACCGCGGGCGCCAATCCGAACACGTTCGGCTACGATTCCCGCTATGACGCTTTTTATCTTCGCGGTTTCCCGGCCTATTATACCGGTCTCTTCCGCGACGGGTTGAAGCAGTTTAACGGCCCCTCCGCCTGGTTTCAGACCGAACCTTACGGATTGGAGGGCATCACCGTCCTCAAAGGACCGGCCTCATCGCTCTATGGCGTGAGCGGCCCCGGCGGCATCGTCAATCTGGTCACCAAGCGTCCCAAGGACGAGCCCTTCCATGAGGTCGAGACGGTGATCGGGCAAGACAACAGGTATCAGGCGGCGATCGATCTGTCGGGGCCTGTGGATGAAGAAGGCACGCTCCTCTACCGCCTGACAGCGCTCGGCCGGAAGAGCGACACCCATATTGATGGCTATCCCGACGACACGTTCTATATTGCCCCGGCCTTTACCTGGAAGCCGGACGAAGACACCAAGCTTACGGTGCTCGGCGAATATTCCCGCTCGGTCACGGGCGGCACGGCTTTCTACGACAATCCAAGCTACGGAACTGTCTCGCGAACCTATGCCGGCGACCCGGACTGGAACGATTTCACCACCAAGCAGGGCCGCATCGGATACGAATTCGAGCACCGCCTGAACGAAGTCGTCACCTTGCGGCAGAACCTGCGTTATCACGACGTCGACGCCGATCTGCAGTATAGCGGTTTTTATCCGGCTGCCCCCACCCGTTATTGGGGACATTACAAGGAGCACGTAAAGAACTTCTCGATCGACAACATGGCGCAGTTCGAGTTCGACACCGGCCCCGTCAGCCACACGGCCGTCGCCGGCTTCAACTACAGCTGGACCGACTACAGCGCCCGTTCCGCCTCCTCCTTCGTATCGGTTGACGACCTGAAGTCGCAGCCCTTCTTCTTCTCCGGCAGCCAGGAAATGGACCAGTACGGCCTCTATCTCCACGACCAGATGGAATGGGATCAATGGACGTTCTTCGTGACCGGTCGACAGGATTGGGCGAAGTCGCACAGCGTCACGGCTGCCCTGACCGAGATCGACAGTACCGATAGCGCCTTCTCGGGCCGAGTTGGAATATCCTACGAAACCGAATGGGGCGTAATTCCCTATGCCAACTATTCGCGGTCCTTCTCGCCAAACCTCGGCTTCGTGTACGACACCTCCGGCGTTCGATCTGTTGCCAGACCCACGGTCGCCGACCAGGTCGAAGTGGGCGTCAAATATGAGATCCCGGATACGAACGCCGTCATCACCGCCAACTACTTCGATATCAAGCAGACCGACGGCGTGGTCTATGACGGTACGTTCGACGCGGACGGCAATCAGGTTCAGCGCCAGCTCGACTTGCATTCGCGCGGCATCGAACTCGAGGCAAACGCCTCGTTCGACAACGGCTTCAGCCTGATCGCCTCCTATACCTACATGCGCATGGAGATCGACAAGGGACTGGCAGGCACGGTCGGCAATCAGCTTTCCGCTACACCGAACCACATCGCTTCGCTGTGGGGGCACTATCTGTTCGAAGACGGTCCGCTCGCCGGTCTCGGTCTCGGCGCCGGCGTCCGCTATATCGGCGAAAGCTATGGCGACGACACGAATACATTCAAGAATGATTCCCGCACGTTGATGGACGCTGCCTTGTCCTACGACTTCGGCTATCAGAATCCGGACCTGAAGGGTCTGACCCTTCAGGTGAACGCCAAGAACCTGTTCGACACCCAGAAGGCGGTTTGCTCTGCCGGAAATTGCTATTGGGACGAAGGGCGCACGGTCTATGGCAGCCTGCGTTATCGCTTCTGATGGCTGAGACAGCGATCCGCAACCCGCCCTCGCCGCTCCTCGTGCTCACGGGGATCGGCGGGCTTTACGTCGCGCAGAGCGTCATCGGCGGCGTTACCTGGGCCGGCCTTCCCGCGATCATGCGCTCCGAGGGCGTACCGCTCGACCAGATCGGCTATGTTTCGCTGATCGCGCTGCCCTGGGCGCTCAAATTCCTCTGGTCGCCCTGGGTGGAGCGCTACCGGCTGCCGCCAAGAGGAAAAAACCGCTCTGCCGAAATCGTTGCGACAGGCGGACTGATCTCGATCGTCGGCATGTTGCTGGTCGGCAGCCTGACGCCGAGTGAAGCTTTTCCGTTGCTTGCCTGCCTGACGGTCGTGGCCTTTGCTGCCTCGACGGTCGACATCGCCTGTGACGGTTTTGCGGTTCAGACGCTGTCCAAGGCGCAGCATGGCTGGGGCAACGCCGCACAGGTCGGCGGCGCCTATCTCGGTTCGGCGATAGGCGGTGGCCTGTTCCTCTACCTGGTCGGGGCCTTCGGCTGGTCTCAGGCATCCTGGACGATAGCAGCGATCCTGCTCCTTCTCGGCCTGCCCTTCCTGTTCGGCGCCGCACGGAACCTGCCGGAGGAAACCCGTCAGCACGTTCCATCGCTCGGCGCTCCGCTGAGGCGGCCGGAGCTGCGTCGCGGCCTCCTGGTTTCGGCGATCTTTGTGATCGCGCAGAAAACAGCGCTCGGGATGATCGGCCCCTTCCTCGTCGATTCCGGGTTCGACGTGGCGACGATAGGCCTGTTGAACGGAGTGGGAAGCCTTTTCGTGGGCTTGGCCGCGGCACTTCTTGGCGGGCTCTGCGTCAGGTTGTGGGGCGTGCGGCTCGTGCTGGCGCTCTCACTCCTTGTCCAGGCGGCGTTTCTCGCGCTGTTCAGCCTTGCAGGTTTTACCAAACTGCTGCCGGAAAGCCTGCTGGTCGTCGCAGCGATCGGCAGTTCGTCCGGCATCATGGCTTTTGGCTTCGTCGCGCTTTACGCCCAGTTCATGCGCTGGTCGGATCCACGGCAGGCTGGAATCGACTTTACCCTCTTTCAGTGCATGGACGCTTTGGTGAGCATCCTCGGCGGAATCCTGGCCGGCCAGATTGCAAACGCCTTCGGCTACGGAATATTCTTTGCCTCTGCTGCGGCACTTGCTCTCGTTGCCGCCCCCGCGATTGCGGCATCGGCCAGACCTGAAAACGCTTTGGCTTCGTAAGGCGGAAGCGGCATCTGTGCCGCTTGTTCCTGCCCACTTTCCGGCGGCGAGCGCGCCGCGCCTTCCTGCAATACGAACGTTGTTGATGACAACCACCCAAAGTTATCATACATCTTGCACAACAGGGCACCGGAAATAGACGCTATCCCGAGTGGAATACTCGGCGTGGCTGGAGAAGGATGAGGGAACCTATGAGCGTGGAGACGAATGCGGATACCGGGAAGAAATCAGGAACGCTCGTATCCCGGCTTGACGAAACGCTCAGGCGGGCGATCGCCAGCGGTCAGTTTCCGCCTGGTTCGAAACTGCCGAGCGAGGCCCAGCTGACGGCGGCCCATGGCGTCAGCCGCACCGTTGTCCGCGAGGCGATAGCCGCACTTCGGGCCGACCGGCTGGTGGAGGCACGGCAAGGCGCCGGCGTCTTCGTGCTGGAGACCTCCGCGCCGAATCGTCCCGCAATGTTATCACTTTCCAATACCGACCTCGCTCGCGTGTCGTCGATGATCGAGCTGCTCGAGCTCAGAACTGCAGTGGAGGTGGAGGCTGCGGGGCTCGCAGCGCTCCGGCGGTCACCGGCGCAGGAGGAAGTTATCCTCGAACGACATGACGCAGTTCGCGCCTGTCTGGAGGCCTCGAAGCCGACGAGCGAGGCGGATTTCGCACTGCATCTCGCGATCGCGGAAGCGACAAACAATCCCCGCTTCCGCGAATTTCTCACGATGATCGGACGCAATCTCATCCCCCGCGCTGCTCTGCGACCGGACGACTCCGAGGCCGATCAGGCGGCCTATATCAAGCTCCTGGACGATGAACATAACGCCATCGTGAGCGCGATCTCCATGGGCGACGAGGAAGGCGCTCGCGAGGCGATGCGACGGCACCTGCGCGGTGCCCAACTGCGCTACCGGACCCTCCTGAGAGAGATGCGGGAATCTGTAAGATAACTTGTTGACACAAGTAACTCCGACCTGTACGACAATTTCCGTCCGGAGGAGACGTTTACAGAGGAAATACAGATCATGACGCCTGAAGAAATCAAGGCTACGCTTGGGGCCGGCCTGCTGTCCTTTCCCGTCACCCATTTCGACAAGGAAGGCCAGTTTCAACCGGAAAGTTATCGCCGCCATATCGAATGGCTGTCTGGTTTCGAGGCGCCGGTTCTCTTTGCCGCCGGCGGCACCGGCGAGTTCTTCTCGCTCTCTCCGAACGAAATTCCCGGTATCGTCGCAGCCGCCAAGGAAGCCTCCGGCAAGACGGCGATCGTTTCCGGCTGTGGTTTCGGCACCCATGTGGGCGTCGAACTCGCCCGCGCCGTCGAAAAGGCCGGCGCCGATGGCATCCTGCTGCTGCCCCATTACCTCATCGATGCGCCACAGGAAGGGCTCTATCATCATGTGAAGCGCATCTGCCAGTCGGTCGGCATCGGCGTCATGGTCTACAACCGCGACAATTCCGTCCTGCAGGTCGACACGCTGAAGCGCTTGTGTGATGAGTGCCCGAACCTCATCGCCTTCAAGGACGGCACCGGCGACATCGGACTGGTCCGGCAGATCACCGCCACCATGGGCGATCGGCTGATGTATCTCGGCGGTATGCCGACTGCCGAACTTTTTGCGGAAGCTTATCTCGGGGCCGGTTTCACGACCTATTCCTCAGCAGTCTTCAACTTCGTGCCGGGACTGGCCGTCGAGTTCTACAAGGCTCTTCGGGCGGGCAATCGCGCACGCTGCGAGGAGATCCTAAGGGACTTCTTCTACCCGTTCATGGCGCTGCGCAGCCGTCGCAAGGGTTATGCAGTTTCGGCAATCAAGGCTGGCGTTCGCCTCCAGGGCTTCGATGCCGGCAAGGTACGCCCGCCGCTGGACGATCTGACAGCGGACGAAGAAGACATGCTTCTGCAACTCATCGGCTCCCACAAGCGGTAATGCCATGAAGATCGCATCGGTTCGCACCCATCTTCTCGAACACAAGCTCGATGTCGCCTTCGAAAGCGCTTCCATGCGCTTCGATCGCCGCGCGCATATTCTGGTGGAGATCGAGTGCGACGACGGCACGATCGGCTGGGGCGAGTGTCTTGGCCCTGCCCGACCGAATGCTGCGGTCGTCGCAGCCTATGCAAATTGGCTGATCGGCGAAAATCCGCTGGAAACCGAAAAGATCTGGGCGCGGCTCTACAATGCGCTTCGCGACCAGGGCCAGCGTGGCCTTGCCGTCACAGCATTGTCCGGCATCGACATCGCGCTCTGGGACATAAAGGGCAAGCATTTCGGTGTCCCGGTCTCGATCCTGCTCGGCGGTCGCTTTCGCGAGTCCGTCAAGGCCTATGCAACCGGCAGCTTCAAGCGCGACGGTGTCGATCGGATCGAGGACAATGCGACGGATGTCGCCCGCTATCGCGAAGAGGGTTTTCACGCCACCAAGATCAAGATCGGCTTCGGCGTCGAGGAAGATCTGCGCGTCATACGGGCAGTCCGCGATGCCGCCGGCCCGGACATGCGCCTGATGATCGATGCCAATCACGGCTATGACGCTGTGGAAGCCATCAGGCTCGGCAACGCGGCGGCGGAATTTGGCATTGACTGGTTCGAGGAGCCCGTCGTCCCGGAACAGCTCGCTGCCTATCGAGAAGTCCGCGCCAGACAGCCGATCCCGGTTGCCGGCGGCGAGACCTGGCACAGCCGCTGGGGTATGCGCGAACCGGTGGAAACCCGTGCGGTAGACATTCTGCAGCCCGATTTGGCTGGCGTCGGCGGTTTCACGGAGGCCAAGCGCGTCGCCGACCTCGCCGCATTGCACGGCATCCGCGTCGTGCCGCACGTCTGGGGTACGGCGGTGCATATCGCGGCAGCCTTGCAATTCATGGCAGCAATGATTCCGAGCCCGGTCCGGGTCAACCCGATCGAACCGATCCTCGAATTCGACCGCACCGATAACCCGTTCCGCCAGGCGGTGATCAAAACGCCGATCGAACACGAGCGCGGCGTGGTGCAGATTCCGAACGGCCCCGGCCTCGGGATCGATATCAACCGCGATGCGCTCGCTGAATTCCGCATGGGAGATATCTGATGCTCGTCCGCACCCTTTCCGGCAATCCTCCCAAGACTAAACTGCCCAAGGGCGCGGTCGATACCCAGATGCATGCCTATCTGCCGGGTTACCCTTCCCTGCCCGGCGGTCCCGGCCTGCCGGCAGGAGATTTACCGACGCCTGCCCAGTATCTTGAATTCATGCGCTGGATCGGCATCGATCGGGTCATCGTCACCCAGGGCAATGCCCAGCAGCGCGACAACTCCAACTTGAACGCCTGCCTTGCCGAGTTCGGCTCGATCGCCCGCGGTGTCTGCGTCATCGACTCGACCACATCGGATCCGGAAATGGACCGTCTTTCCGGAGCCGGCAATGTCGGCGCCCGCATCATGGATCTTCCCGGTGGCGCCGTGAACCTTGGCGAATTGGAAGCGGTGGATTCGAAAGCCGCGTCCCAGGGCTGGATGCTCGCAGTTCAATTCGACGGCAGCAACATTCTCGACCACGAGGCGCGGCTCGCGAGGCTGAAATCCCGCTGGGTGCTCGACCATCACGGCAAATTTTTCGCAGGCGTCACGCCCGACAGTCCGCAGGTCGCGGCAGTCAAGCGGCTGATCGACGGCGGCAGATGCTGGTTCAAATTCGCAGGTGCCTACGAGTCATCAAAATCCGGCGGCCCGGACTATGCCGATGTGGCGGCAGTGGCGCGCGAAATCGCAGCCTATGCGCCCGAGCGCATCGTCTGGGGCACCAACTGGCCCCACAATCTCGCCCGCGAGCAGGCCGATTATCCGAACGATGCGGCGCTGACCGATACCGTGCTCGGCTGGCTCCCAGACGACACGGCCCGTCACCTCGCGCTCGTGAAGAATCCAGAAGAACTTTACGGCCTTCCCGCATGGACGGCTGAAAGAGACTGACGACAGAACGACCGGAGCATGGAGGCTCCGGCGTGTTACCAGAGGAGGAAAACATGAAACTCACCAAAATGCTCGGCCTTGCACTAGGCCTGGCGCTCGCCGCGACAACCGCCCATTCGCAGGAAGTAACGCTGCGTTCCGCCGACATCCATCCGGACGGCTATCCGACCGTGGAAGCGGTCAAGTATATGGGCGAACTGATTTCGCAGCGCACCAACGGCCGCATCAAGATCCAGGTCATGAACAACTCGGTGCTTGGCAGCGAGAAGGACACGATCGAACAGACCCGCTTCGGTGTCATCGACATGAACCGCGTGAACGCCGCCCCGTTCAACAACCTGGTGCCCGAGACAGCCGTTTTGGGCCTTCCCTTCCTGTTCCGCTCGACCGAACACATGCACAAGGTCGTCGACGGTCCGATTGGCGATGAGGTTCTGAAAGCCTTCGAACCCCATGGTCTCGTTGGTCTGGCTTACTATGATTCCGGCGCGCGTTCCTTTTACACGACCAAGAAGCCGGTGGAGAAGCTCGCCGATCTTAAGGGTATGAAGATTCGCGTCCAGCAGTCGGACATGTGGATTGCAATGATGCAGGCCTTCGGCGCCAATCCTACGCCGATGCCGATGGGTGAGGTCTATTCCTCGCTCGAGACCGGCGTCGTCGACGGGGCGGAAAACAACTGGCCTTCCTATGAATCGGCTCGTCACTACGAGGTGGCCAAGAACTATTCCCTGACGCAGCACTCCATGACCCCGGAAATTCTGGTCATGTCGAAAACGTCCTGGGACAAGCTGAGCCCGGAAGACCAGAAGGCCGTCAAGGAATCCGCCAAGGAATCCGTCGGCAAGATGCGGGAACTGTGGGCGGCCCGTGAAAAGAGCTCGGAACAGAAGGTCCGCGACGGCGGCGTCAAGGTGATCGAGGTCAACAAGGAAGAATTCTCCGCGGCCATGAAGCCGGTCTACGACCGCTTCGTTACCGATGCGAAGATGAAGGATCTCCTGAAGCGCATCCAGGACGTAAAGTAAGTTCAAGCGGTAGACCGGCCCTCCTTCGAGGGCCGGTTTTTTGTAGGCCGGTTTTTCGCAGACACCGGCGGGAGGACGTAATCATGAGAAACTTCATGCTGGCCATAAGACCCCTTCTGGGCGGGCTCAGTCGCATGTCACTTTACATCGCCGGCATTGGCATGGTCACCATGACCCTCATCGTCGGTTGGCAGGTTTTCGGCCGCTATGTGCTGAACGATTCCCCGACATGGTCCGAGCCGCTGTCACTTTATCTGATGTCCTGGTTCATCATGCTCGGAGCAGCCGTCGGCGTTCGCGAGAGCGTGCATCTCGGGCTCGATATCGTCCGTTACGTCATGCCGCCGGTGATCCAGAAAACGATGGATCTCATAAGCCTCGGTCTTATCGTTCTCTTCGGTATCGGCATGGCCTATTATTCGACACTACTCGCCATCGGCACCTGGTCGGCCACCATTCCCGTTCTCGGCTGGCCGGGCGGCACGGATTTCTTCCCGATGATCGTCGGCGGCGCGATGATCTCTCTTTTCGCTCTGGAGCGCTTTGTCGATGTCGTTGTCGGCATTGAAGTGGCTGCCGACGTCCTCGTGCAGGAGGCTGCGTAATGGCCTACGCCATCCTTTTCGGTTCTTTTACGCTCCTCATGCTGATCGGCATGCCGATCGCGTTCTGCCTGGGGATCGCATCCTTCGCCACGGTCCTCTACATAGGTCTGCCGCCGATCGTCGTCTTCCAGCAGCTGAATTCCGGCATGAACGTCTTCGCCATGATGGCGATCCCGTTCTTCATCTTTGCGGGCGACCTGATGGTGCGCGGCGGTATCGCCCATCGACTGATCCGCTTTGCAGCCGGCCTCGTCGGGCATCTGCGCGGAGGCCTGGGCCAGGTAAACGTCGTCGCCTCGACGCTGTTCGGTGGTATTTCCGGTTCAGCGGTTGCGGATGCCTCGGCTGTCGGCGGACTCATGATCCCGCAAATGGCGGCCCGCGGCTACGACAAGGACTACGCCGTCAACGTGACCGCCAATGCCGCCATCATCGCACTGATGATCCCGCCCTCGCACAACATGATCCTCTATTCGATCGCAGCGGGCGGCAACGTATCTGTCGCAGATCTCTTCACCGCCGGCATCATTCCCGGCCTGCTGCTCGCCGGTGCGCTGATGTTCACAGCCTGGTGGGTTGCCGTCAAGCGTGGTTATCCGGCTGACCCGTTCCCCGGCCTCGCCCGTGTCGGTTATTACCTGCTGGCCTCGCTGCCCGGTATCCTGCTGATCGCCATCATCTTCGGCGGCGTCCGCTCCGGTGTGTTCACGGCAACGGAAAGCTCCTGCATTGCCGTCCTCTACGCCTTCCTCGTCGCCATGCTCGTCTATCGCGAACTGAACTGGGAAGGTTTTGTAGAGGCTGTCATGGGCGCCGTGCGCACCACGGCGATGGTGCTGCTGGTCATCGGAACCGCGGCCGCGTTCGGCTGGCTGATGGCATTCCTGCAGGTTCAATCGCTGATCATCTCAGCAATCAGCGCGATCTCGGACAATCCGATCGTCGTTCTGCTGATGATCAACCTTATCCTGCTGGTCCTCGGCACCTTCATGGACATGGCACCGATGGTTATCATCTCGACGCCGATCCTGCTGCCCGTCGTCAAGGCTTTCGGCGTCGATCCGGTGCACTTCGGCGTCATCATGATCCTCAATGCCGGCATCGGCCTCAACACGCCGCCGGTCGGAACCGTGCTATTCGTCAGTTGCGCGGTCGGCGGCATCACGATACGTGAAGCGATGCGCACGATCTGGCCTTTCTTCGGAGCCAGCATAGCAGTATTGCTGCTCGTGACTTACATCCCTGCCCTGTCGCTCTGGCTGCCAAGCATTTTCAGGTGAGCGACTGAACAAGCTTTATCTGACGGTCCCGTCCCATGACGGGGCCTTTCACATGAAAGGAGAGGTCAATGACCATCTACCAGAACCTGATCGCCGGCGAATGGGTCGGCTCCGACGCTTCGAAGAACATCAATCCCTCCGACACGAATGATGTGGTAGGCATGTATGCCCAGGGCAGCGCCGAAGACGCCAAACAGGCGATCGCCGCGGCAAAGGCAGCCTTCCCCGCTTGGTCCCGCTCCGGCATCCTCGAACGCCACGCGATCCTCAGAAAGACTTCCGACGAAATCCTCGCCCGAAAGGACGAGCTCGGCGCGCTCCTGGCCCGCGAGGAAGGCAAGATCCTTCCCGAAGCAACCGGCGAAGTCATCCGCGCCGCCCAGATCTTCGATTTCTTCGCCGGCGAAGCCCTGCGCCTCACCGGTGAAATGGTGCCCTCCGCCCGTCCGAACATCGGTGTCGAGATCACCCGCGAACCGCTCGGTGTCATCGGCATCATCACGCCCTGGAATTTCCCGATCGCCATTCCGGCCTGGAAGATCGCTCCGGCGCTTTGCTACGGCAATACCGTGGTCTTCAAGCCTGCCGATCTTGTACCCGGATGTGGCTGGGCGATCGTTGACATCCTGCACCGCGCCGGTCTCCCGAAGGGCGTGCTGAATCTCGTTATGGGCCGCGGCTCGGTAGTCGGCCAGGCCATGCTCGACAGCCCGGACCTCGCCGGCATCACATTTACCGGCTCCACCGGCACCGGCAAGCGCGTCGCGCTCGCTTCGATCGAGCATAACCGCAAGTTCCAGCTGGAAATGGGCGGCAAGAACCCGATGGTCGTCCTTGATGACGCCGATTTGACCGTCGCTGTCGAAGCAGCCGCCAATTCCGGCTTCTTCTCGACCGGCCAGCGCTGCACCGCCTCCTCGCGGCTGATCGTCACCGAAGGCATCCACGACAAGTTTGTCGCGGCGCTGACCGAAAAGCTGAAGACGCTCAACGTCGACAACGCCATGAAGGCCGGCAGCCATATCGGCCCGGTCGTCGACGACAAGCAGCTGAAGCAGGACACGGACTATATCGACATCGGCAAGTCGGAAGGCGCCAAGCTCGCCTTCGGCGGCGAAGTTATCAAGCGCGATACCCCCGGCTTCTATCTGCAGCCAACGCTGTTTACCGAAGCGACCAACCAGATGCGGATTTCCCGCGAGGAAATCTTCGGACCGGTCGCAAGCGTCATCCGCGCTAAGAACTACGAAGAAGCGCTGGCAATTGCCAATGACACGCCCTTCGGCCTCTCGGCCGGCATCGCCACAACCAGCCTGAAATATGCCACCCATTTCAAGCGCAACTCGGAAGCGGGCATGGTGATGGTCAACCTGCCGACGGCAGGCGTCGACTTCCACGTACCGTTCGGCGGCCGCAAGGCTTCCTCTTTCGGCCCCCGCGAACAGGGTAAGTATGCCGCGGAATTCTTCACTGTGGTGAAGACGGCCTATACGCTCGCCTGATAAGAAACAACCCGAACAAAAGGCGCTGCCGTTCGCGACGGCAGCGCCTTTTTTCATTGGATTATGTAGAATGGTTATTCGGCGGCAGCCACGCTGGAACGCTTCGGCAGCTTCCAGTTCGGACGCGGGAAATGGCAGGTATAGCCGTTCGGATAGCGCTCCAGATAATCCTGATGCTCCGGTTCAGCCTGCCAGAAATCACCGACCGGCTCCACTTCCGTCACCACCTTGCCCGGCCACAAGCCCGATGCGTTGACATCGGCGATCGTGTCTTCGGCGACACGCTTCTGTTCGTCATTTTCGTAGTAGATGGCTGAGCGATAGCTCATGCCGATATCGTTGCCCTGGCGGTTCTTCGTCGACGGATCATGGATCTGGAAGAAGAATTCCAGGATATCGCGATAACTGGTCTTGGCCGGATCGAAGATGATCTCGATCGCTTCGGCATGGGTGCCGTGATTGCGGTAGGTCGCGTTCGGCACGTCGCCGCCGCTATAGCCGACACGAGTGGAGATTACCCCCGGCAGACGCCGGATGAGATCCTGCATGCCCCAGAAGCAACCGCCCGCCAGAACGGCCCGTTCGGTAGTCGTCGCCATGCTTTCCTCCTTCGGTTTGGATTTGCACCTAAAATGGCGATGCGGCCGAGAAATTCAATGATGCGGTGCCGCACATGGCCAACGGATCGATCATCCGGCTGCGGCTTGCAATTATCATACTAATTCCAGATCACCCCTCGACAGGACGCCAGGCGGCGGGCTATCGAAAAGGCCGAAAATCCATCCGGAGGAACGACATAACCATGCCCCAACCGACCTCGATCATCCTGGACTGGGGCACGAGTTCGCTGCGTGCCATGCTTGTCTCGGAAGCCGGCGAGACCCTTGATATCCGTGAAAGTTCCGAAGGCGGAATTCAGTTCGTCAAGGACGGTGCCTTCAAAGCGGCTCTCATGCGCACCGTCGGTGAATGGTTTTCCGCCCATGGCCCTCTCCCGGTCGTTGCGACCGGCATGATCACCAGCCGCAACGGCTGGATCGAAGTGCCATATGTCGATACGCCGGCCGGCATCGCAGAACTCGCGGCCGGAACTCGCAAGAAGGTGCTCGAAAACGGCGCCGTCATTACCTTCCTGCCAGGCATGCGCAACCCGGCCGCACAGCCTTTCCCGGATGTCATGCGCGGTGAAGAAACCCAGATTGTCGGGTTCGGCCTGGAGAAGGACAGGACGCTGGTCCTGCCAGGCACCCATAGCAAATGGGCGCGCATCGCGTCCGGCCGGATCGCCAGCTTTCAGACCTATGCAACGGGCGAGATCTTTGCGCTTCTCACGAAACATTCGTTCATCGCCAAGGCCCTTGAGCCGCAGCCCGGCGGCGACACCAATTGGAGCGCCTTCGACAAAGGCGCCGAATTTGCCGCAAGTGCCGCGGCCGGTGCCGACGCATTCCTCTCGGTAATCTTCAGCGCCCGCACCGGCATACTCGACGGAAAGCTGAAGCCGGAGGATATTCTCGACTACGTTTCCGGCCTCGTCATCGGCTCCGAGTTCCGCCAGGCCCGGGCCACCGGATGGTTTCGAACCGGCGATACAATCGGCATCGTTGGCAACAATATCCTGAACAACCGTTATGGCCGTGTCGCACCGCTCTTTGATCTGACTGTCGAGCCCGGCCCGGAAAACGCGGCCAAACGCGGCATTCTCTTGATTGCTGCCGAAGCGGCAAAGCACCAAAGCATCTAAGGAGTTTCGACATGAAATTTGAAGAAGCACTCAAGGCCTGCAACCTCGTCGCCATCCTGCGCGGCATCACGCCTGCGGAAGTCGAGGCGGTGGGCGAAACGTTGATCGCCGCAGGTTGGCGTATCATCGAAGTGCCGCTCAACTCGCCGGAACCGTTGAAAAGCATAGAGAAACTGGTGAAACGTTTCGGAGATCAGGCAATCATCGGCGCAGGCACGGTGCTGACGCCTTCCCAGGTCGCCGATGTGGCCGCTACCGGATCCAGGGTCATTATCTCTCCGAATGCCAATCCAGAAGTCATCAGGGCGACGCGCGCAGCGGACATGGTGAGCCTGCCGGGTGTTGCCACTCCTACCGAAGCCTTCGCAGCAATCGAGGCGGGTGCAACGGGCGTCAAAGCCTTTCCCGCCGAAGCGATACCACCCTTTGTCATCAAGGCCTGGAAGGCTGTCCTCCCCAAGGAAATTCCGGTCCTTGCCGTCGGGGGCGTGACGCCTGAAAATATGACGGCTTACAGCCAGGCCGGTGCGGCCGGCTTCGGCATCGGCTCCTCTCTTTACAAGCCCGGAATGGATCTCGCGACCATCGGCGAAAGAGCGAGGAAGTTTGTCGAAGCCATGCGCGGAGAGTGAGCGTCGCGCCGTCGTAAAACAGCGATCTGCGGGAACTATCATCCCCATCGAGAGTTCACGGAACGTGACGAGCTATCGACGGGGGGCGCTCTTGCCAGAGATTCAGAACAATGTGGAGCACCAGCGAAAGGTCTATGAACGCTGGGCTCCGGTTTACGATCGCGTCTATCGCGGGCTCCTGCGCGACAGCCATCGGACGGTTGCGAAACTGGCAGCCGAAGCGGGGCGCGATATTCTGGAAGTCGGCGTCGGCACCGGTCTCATGTTGCCCTACTACCCCAAGCAGTGTCGGGTGACAGGCGTCGATCTTTCCGAACACATGATTGCCAAAGCCCGAGAGAAAGTCGCTCACGATCGGCTGGAGCATGTGATCGCACTGCATGTGATGGATGCCCATCGGCTCGACTTCGCCGATCGCTCCTTCGACGCCGTCTGCCTCCCCTTCGTCGTCACCCTTATTCCAGATCCCGAGCGGGCGATGGATGAGTGCGCTCGCGTGTTGAGGCCAGGCGGTGAGATCATCATTGCCAGCAAGCTGGGCGATGGGCGCGGCATCCAGGGCGCAATAGAGGAGGCCGTAGCGCCGCTCGTCCACAAGGTCGGCTGGAGTTCGGCTTTCCGGATCTCGCGAATCTCCGAATGGGCCGAGCGTCGAGGTAATTTCGAGGTCGCTGATATTCGCCGGACCTTTCCGAACGGCTTCTTCAAAGTCATGCGCCTGAAGCACCGGCCGACTTCCGCATAGATATCTATCTGGCCTTCAACACCGAGACGGCAATCTCGCTGTTGTGAACGTAATCGTTGGCATCCGGCTGGCGCTGCATGAGGAGAATGAAAAGAAGGTCCGTCAGCATCAGCTGGGCATCGCGGGCCGTGATGGACGACGAACGCACTCTCTCCTCGTCGGCGACGGTGTAAAGCCGGATATTGGCGACCTGCGTGAGCGGCCCGCCGTTAAGGCCGGTGACCGCCATGACGGTGGCGCCCCGCTCGCGCGCCAGTTCGGCAATCCTCAGTGTCTCGATGCTCGCACCGGAATAAGAAAGCGCGAAAAGGACGTCAGCGGTGTTCAGCGTGGAGGCATTCGCCATCTGCACGTGGCTGTCGCTGTCATGCAACACGTTGCGGCCGAGCTTCATCAGCTTATAGGAGAAGTCGCGGGCAACCAGCGACGAGGCTCCAACGCCAGCCATGTGAATACGGCGTGCGTCGTTTAAAGCCGTCAAAGCCCTCTCGATCTCCTGCTCACCATTGACCGCGAGCGTCTGCTGCATGGCGAGCATCTTGCTGCTGATCAGCTTCTGCAGGATCGTGAGATAGCCGTCTCCAACCTCGATCGAACCGTGAATCATGCCGGGAGGTGCATGCCACTCTTGGGCCTTCGCCTTGCTGACGGCAAGTTTCAGCTCCTGGTAGCCGGCAAAGCCAAGTTTCTGGCTGAATTTGACGACGCTGGATTGGCTGCGGCCCGTTTCCGCTGCCAGCGCCGCCGATGACAGCTTCAGCATCTGGTCCGGGTTATCCAGAATGAATTGTCCGATCTGGCGATCCGCTGGCGCCATATCCTCGAGCTGTGCGTTGATCTTTCGTAGGACTGACATTGGCCTTTCCGTCGCGTCTCTGTGCCCGCATATCACACTACCAGAGAAAAGTCGGAATAAAAAATTCCAGAGCGTTGACTCGGAGGACAGGGCGTTTACTTTTATTGGAGGGAAGAGTCCCTAGCACTCCTTCGGCAGTTTCATCATGGACAGATTGCGAATTATCGGCGGCCATAAGCTTCAGGGCGCCGTCACCATTGCCGGTGCCAAGAATGCCGCACTTCCCCAGATCGCAGCAGCACTGTTGAGCCACCACCCGGTCGAGCTCACCAATCTGCCTCAGGTCAGCGACGTGGAGAATATGCTGGGCGTCATCGGTTTGCATGGCGCCGAGGTGACGCGATCGTCTCATTCCACAGTGATCGATGCCAAGTCCATCGTCTCGAAAGAAACCTCCTACGATACCGTTCGCAGGATGCGGGCTACTGTTCTCGTGCTGGCGCCGCTCCTTGCCCGCTTCGGCCATGCGCGCGTGTCACTGCCCGGTGGCTGCGCCATCGGCGCTCGCCCCGTCGATATGCATATCAAGGTTCTGGCCGCACTCGGCGCCGAGATCCGCATCGAAGGTGGGCTTATCGTCGCCTCCGCTCCCAATGGCCTCAAAGGTGGACGCGTCGTTTTGCCTTCACCGTCCGTCGGCGCGACCGAGACGGCGATGATGGCCGCAACATCGGCAAAGGGCGAGACGGAGATCCTCAATGCCGCTCGCGAGCCCGAGGTTGCCGATCTTGCCGCCTGCCTCGGCGCGATGGGCGCACGCATCGAAGGGGCAGGCACCCATCGGGTGCTCATCGAAGGGCCGACGACTTGGCTGCCGGCGAAACATCACGGCATTCCAGATCGCATCGAGGCGGGAACTTATGCGGTGGCAGCAGCCATTACCGGCGGTTCGCTGGAACTGATCAATGCAAGGCTGGAAAACATGGCTTCGGTCGTTCAGGTACTGGAGGCCATGGGCGTCAGTGTCTGGCCGAGCGACCGTGGCCTTGTCGTGTCGCGCGACGGACCTCTGGAAGCCGCTGACATCACCACGGAGCCCTATCCCGGTTTCCCGACCGACCTGCAGGCACAATTCATGGCGCTTGCCGCCTGCGCCGACGGCGCGTCCCTGATCCGCGAAACGGTTTTTGAAAGCCGGTTCATGCACGTTCCGGAACTGATGCGGCTCGGAGCCAATATTTCGCTTCAGGGCACCACGGCACTGGTACGGGGCGGAGCGCCCTTAAAGGGCGCCCAAGTGATGGCGACCGATCTTCGCGCATCGGTTTCGCTCGTCTTGGCAGGACTTGTGTCGGCGGGCGAAACCATCGTCAACCGGGTCTACCATCTCGATCGCGGTTATGAGCAGCTCGACCGGAAATTGCGCCTTTGCGGCGCCGATATCGAACGGTTCAGCGAATGACGGCATCTGGCGAACACTATTTCCTGGGTGTCGACGGCGGCGGCACGGGTTGCCGGGCGCGCATCGAGGACGGATCCGGCGCGGTGCTGGGACAGGGGCTTTCAGGCCCCGCCACCACCCGCCTCGGCATCGAGGAGGCGTGGGCCTCCATATCGCGCGCCTTCAATGCTGCGTTCGACGAGGCCGGACTTGGTCCGGATGAAGTCGCCCGCACCCATGTCGGCATCGGCCTTGCCGGCATAGGCCGCAAGGGTGCGCTGGAGGCCCTGAAGGCAATCCCGCATCCGTTTGCAAGCCTGGAATTTACCAGCGACGGCATGGGCGCCTGCCTCGGCGCACATTCCGGCCGCGACGGCGCGATCGTCATTGCCGGCACCGGCTCGATCGGGTTGGGTGTCGTGGAGGGAAGGAACCTTCGCGTTGGCGGCTACGGCTTTCCCATCTCCGATGAGGGCAGCGGCGCCGAGCTCGGGCTGAAAGCGATCCAGCTCGCATTGCGCGCCCGTGACGGGCGGCTTGAGAAAACCGCCCTGCTCGGGGAAGTCATGCAGCGCTTCAAGGGCGATCCCATGGAGGCGGTCGCATGGATGGATCGTGCAACCGCCACCGACTATGCCGCACTGGCGCCAATGGTCATGCGCCATGCCGATCAGGGCGATTCAGCCGGCCGCCGAATAGTCCAGGCTGCGGCAGAGCAGATCGACACGCTGGTCCGCACCCTTTTCGAACTCGGCGCGCCGCGCGTCACGCTGCTTGGTGGCCTGTCGAGCCCGCTTGAGGCGTGGCTTGCCCCGGACGTCCGCCGTCGGCTGAAACCGGCAGATGGCGATGCCGTGTCGGGCGCAATCATTCTCTCGCGCAGGGCCGCCCACAGCGGTTGAACAAGGGCCGGCGGGAGAGGCAGACTGGGATCAAATTAGGAATATTATATTCCATTTTTGATTGACATAGAGAATGAACAATCCTACTCCTTAACCAAGGTTAACGGTGGACAGAGACAAGTCATCCGCCCGATGTCGAAGGCAGCAACATGACGGACGCTGAGCTGATATCCGAGTTGGAAGGGCTGGTCTCGGAAGACCGCAATCCCCGCTCCATGGAGATCGATCTGTTCCCGACCGTGGAGGTTCTCCGGTCCATCAACGAGGAGGACAAGGGTGTTCCCTCGGCTGTCGAAAAGGTCATCCCGCAAATCGCCGAGGCGGTGGACGACATCGTCAGGGCTTTTCGAAAGGGCGCCCGCCTTGTCTATATCGGCGCCGGCACCAGCGGCCGATTAGGCGTACTTGACGCATCCGAATGCCCGCCGACCTTCAGCGTGCCGGAAGGCATGGTGGTGGGACTGATAGCCGGCGGTACCGAGGCGCTGATGCATGCGATCGAGGGGGCCGAGGATGATCCGGACCAAGGCCGCCAGGCTCTCGCGGATATCGGGCTGACGGCAGATGATGTGGTCGTCGGCATCGCCGTCAGCGGCCGCACGCCTTATGTGATCGGCGCGCTGACCTATGCGAAGACGCTTGGAGCCAGGACCGTCGCCCTATCCTGCAATCCCAATTCGGCAATTGCGGCCATTGCCGATATCGCCATTTCGCCGGTCGTCGGCCCTGAAATCCTGACCGGCTCGACGAGGCTGAAATCAGGCACGGCGCAAAAACTGATCCTCAACATGCTGACCACCGCCAGCATGATCCGGATTGGCAAGACCTACCAGAACCTCATGGTCGATCTGCACGCCAGCAACCGGAAGCTCGTGGCGCGCGCCGCCCGCATCGTCATGCAGGCGACGGGCTGTTCGCCGGACGAGGCAAGAGAGGTGCTCGACCTGACAGAGAACGACGTGAAGCTCGCGATCCTCATCCAGCTCACGGGAATGGATGTCGGCAGCGCACGGACGGCACTTGAGGGTGCCGGAGGCTTCCTTCGCAAGGCTATAAGTGGAAAGACAGCGTGAAGCTGCGGAAGAACGGTTTTGCCGCTTGCTGCGGTCGGGCCGGCAAGGCAAACCAAATCTCAGAGGGAGAATGAAATGGGAAGACATTTTTCAATGCGGTTGATAGCCGGTCTCGCAATCGCTGCAACGCTCGGTGTTGCCTCGCCCGCGTCGTCCGCGACGCTCCGGATGGCATGGTCCCAGGACGCGACCGGCCTCGATCCCCACAAACAGACCGCCTTTTCGTCGATCCGGCTGCTCGAACTGATCTATGAACCGCTCGTGCGCCTGGACAAGGACCTGAAGATCGTTCCGGCAATCGCGTCCTCCTGGGAATTCTCCGACGGCGGCAAGCAACTGACATTCAAGCTCAATCCGAACGCCAAGTTCCAGGACGGCAAGCCCGTCACACCGGCGGATGTGAAGGCTTCCTTCGAGCGCGTCCTGGACGAAAAGACCGCCGCCGCGGCGCGGGCCAATTTCCGTTCCATCGCGTCGATCGAAACCCCGGACCAGACGACCGTCGTCTTTAAATTGTCGCAACCCGACGTGCCTCTTTTGACGGCGATGGCAAGCATCAACGCTGCGATCGTTCCGGCAAGCGAGATCGCCGCTGGATCGGTCGGTACGAAGGCGCTCGGTTCCGGGCCATTCAAATTGGAGAAATGGGACCCCAACTCGAAGGAGGTGCTGAGCGCCAACAAGGATTGGGCGGGCGGCAGGGTCGGCGTCGACGGGATCGACATCAGCGTGCTTCCCGACGAAACGGCGATCCTCGCATCGCTGCGGACGAAGCAGATCGACTTCGCGCTCCTGAACGACCCGCTGGTGGCAACGCTGGTTCCGAAGGAAACCAACCTGACGCTCAACCGCACGCCGGTGCTGGCCTACCACGTTCTGCAATTGAACGCCTCACGCAAGCCGATGAACGAACTCGGCGTTCGTCAGGCCATCTCCTGCGCGATAGACCGGCAGGACGTCCTCGATACCGCTTCGGTCGGCGAAGGCAAGGTGACGGGTCCGCTCACCATGCCCGGCTATACCAGCGATGCCAGCCAGCTCTTCTGCTATAAGCGCGATGTGGAAAAGGCCAAGAAACTGATGGCCGACGCCGGCTATCCTGACGGCTTTTCCGCAACCGTGATCGCCGCCAACGGCGAACCGGCCACAGCTGCCTCCGAAGCGCAGGTGATCCAGTCGCAACTCGCCGAAATCGGCGTCAAGCTCGACATCAAGATGATGGAGCTGAACGTCTATGTCGATGCCTGGCTCAAGGGCGACTTCGACATGGCCGTTGCACTGAATGGCGGGCGCGCCGATCCTTACTCCATGTACAACAGGTATTGGACGAAAGCGGGCAACCTGCAGAAGGTCGCGAACTACATCGACGACACCCTGGACGGTCAGATGCAGAAGGGGCGCGAAGAAACCGACCCCGCCAAACGCAAGGCGATTTTTGCCGATTTCGAAAAACATCTGGTCGAAATGTCGCCGTGGGTCTGGCTCTATACGTCTTACAGCTACACCGCCCAGCAGAAGAACGTTCAAGGGTTTATTCCGACGCCGGAGGGTTCCCTGTTCGGCCTGAGCAAGGTCACGGTTCAGCAATGACGCTGAACTGAACGGACGGAGGCTGGCTGGCTCATGAGTTACCTGACGCGACGGCTATCGACCTTCCCGCTCGTTATGCTCGGGGTTTCCGTTCTCGTCTTCGTGGCAATCCGCATGGTGCCGGGTGATGCGATCACCGCAATGCTCGGCACCGAAGCGGGCCTTCTGACGCCGGCCCAGAGAGAGGCGCTGGCAAACTATTTCGGTATCGACCAGCCGATTGCCGTGCAGTACTGGCACTGGCTGCTCGGCGTTTTCCGCGGCGATCTCGGCATCTCGGTTACCTATGGAAAGCCGGTGCTCGGCGTCATTCTGGAACGTTTTCCGCTCACCCTGCAACTCGCCCTAATGTCGATGTGCGTGGCACTTCTCGTCGGCTTGCCGGCCGGCGTTTTTGCAGCCACGCGCAACGAACGGATGTCCGATCTCGGGGTGCGTATCTTTGCGATGATCGGGCAGTCAACGCCCAATTTCGTCGTCGGATTGCTGATCATCTACACCTTGTCGGCCGGCTTCGGCATTCTGCCGACCATGGGCGAATTCACGCCGCTGCTGGCCCATCCCTTGCGTAATCTCGGACAGATGATCCTGCCGGCGCTGACGCTCGGCTTTGCCTTTGCGGCCTCCGTCACCCGTATCTCGCGCTCTGCCATGCTGGACGTGCTCTCCGACGACTATGTCCGCACCGCCCGGAGCAAGGGTGTTCCGAAACGCAGCGTCATCTGGCGGCATGCGCTGCCGAACGCCTTGATCCCGGTCGTCACGCTGAGCGGTGTCGAATTCGGTTACCTGCTCGGCGGCGCCGTGCTGGTGGAGCAGATCTACGCCCTCCCCGGCCTCGGCCGGCTGGTGCTCGATGCGATCCTGCAGCGCGACTATGCGCTGGTGCAGGGTTGCGTGCTCTTCATTGCCTTTAACTTCATGGTGGTCAACCTGATCGTCGATCTCGTTTATGTCGCGCTCGACCCACGCATCCGTCTTGGAGAAGGCGGCTGATGTTGCGTGCAATCTTTTCCCATCCGAGCGGCAGGATCGGCGGCACGATCGTCGTGATCTATGTCGTCGTCGCGTTGCTCGGCATGTTTGACGTCACCCCGCACAGTCCGCTGCAGCAATACCGCATCGACCGGCTGCATGCCCCGAATATGATCTACTGGATGGGCACCGATCTGTTCGGGCGCGATGTCGCGAGCCGCCTGATGAAGGGGGTCGGCCAATCCTTCTTCGTCGGGTTCTGTTCGGTGACGCTCGCGACGTTCGCCGGCACGGTTCTTGGTTTGACGGCCGCCTGGTTCGGCAAGGCCTGGGATGGCCTCGTCATGCGGATCATGGATGTGCTGCTCGCCTTCCCGGCTATCCTGCTTGCGCTGCTCATTATCGCGATTGCCGGTCCGGGTACCTGGACAAGCATTGCGGCAATCGCGATCGTCTATACGCCAATTTTCACTCGCGTGGTCCGCGGCCCGGCGCTTTCCATCAAGGCCCGAGAATTCGTGGACGCCGCCCGCACCTTCGGCAGCAGCCGCAGCTATATCCTGACCCGCCACCTGCTGCTTAATCTCGTCGCGCCGCTGACGGTGCAGGTCACCCTGGCGCTCGCATGGTCGCTGCTGACGGAAGCGGGCCTGTCCTTTCTCGGCCTCGGAACCCAGCCGCCCGCCTCATCGCTCGGCCTCATGCTTGCTGACAGCCGCAATCTGATGGAAACTGCGCCATGGCTGCTGATCTTCCCGGCGCTGGCGATCATGATCAGTATCCTGGGCTTCAACCTGCTCGGCGATGCGTTGCGCGACATTCTCGATCCCAGGACACGCAGGTCCGCCGCATGACACCCCTTCTTTCCGTCTCGAATTTACGCGTCGGCTTTGGCCGGAACCCTCTGGAAAACGAGGTCGTGCGGGGCGTGAGCTTCGACCTTCAGGCCGGAGAAACCCTGGCGGTTGTGGGCGAAAGCGGATCCGGAAAGTCGGTCACTGCGCTCTCCATCAATCGCCTGGTTGATTTCGGCGGCGGCAAGATCATCAGCGGCGCCGTCAATCTTACCCGAACCGACAACAGCGTCCTCGACCTCGCCGAGGCGGCCGAACCCGTACTCGAGAAAATCCGAGGGTCGGAAATCGGCATGATTTTTCAGGAGCCGATGACCTCGCTCAATCCGGTGCTCACGATCGGCCGCCAAATCGAGGAATCCTTCCGGCTCCATCGCGGCCTGACCGGCAGGCAGGCAACCGCAGCGGCAAAAGACGCGCTCGACCGCGTGCGCATTCCCGATGCCGCACGGCGGCTCAAATATACTCCGAACCAGCTCTCCGGCGGCATGCTTCAGCGGGTGATGATCGCGACGGCGCTTGCCTGCAATCCGCGTCTGCTGATCGCCGATGAGCCGACAACAGCACTCGACGTGACCGTTCAGGCGCAGATCATGGCGCTGCTTGGAGAGTTGAAACGCGAAACCGGGACGGCGATGATCTTCATCACGCACGATATCGGGCTCGTCGCCGGGATCGCTGACAAGGTAATGGTCATGCAGGCCGGCGAAGCGGTCGAGCAGGGTACGCTCGGCGATGTCCTCGACCGGCCGCAGCATCCCTATACCCGGCACCTGCTCAGCGCGGTGCCGCATTTCGAATCCGGCAGGGCTGCACGCTCGGATTATGTTCGAGGCCAGATCAAAGAGGCAAAGCCCGCCCTCAAGGTCGATGGCTTGACTGTGCGTTTCAAGGTGGCCGGCAGCGTGTTCCGGCGCTCTCCCGGCGCCGTCCACGCCGTGGAAAATGTCGATTTCGATCTAATGCCCCGCGAAACGCTGGCGATCGTCGGCGAAAGCGGTTCGGGCAAGTCCACCACGGCACGCGCCATCCTCGGCCTCGTCCGCCCGACCCGCGGCGGCTTCTCGACGCATTCCGGCAGGATTGCCGCCGCGACCGATCCGAGCGTGCAGATGGTATTCCAGAACCCCTACGCCTCGCTCAATCCCCGGCTGCGGATCGACAGCATCCTCGCCGAACCGGTCATCGCCGCCGGCGGGCGGGTAAACGCGGAGACACGCGCCAGGATGGCCGCGCTCTTGAAGCGCGTCGGCCTGCCGGAAAACTGCCTCGAACGCTATCCGCACCAGTTCTCGGGCGGCCAGCGGCAGCGCCTCTGCATTGCGCGCGCACTCATGCTCAATCCATCGATCGTCGTTCTTGACGAAGCGGTCTCCGCGCTCGATGTTTCCGTGCAGGCAAAGGTACTGGAACTGCTGGCGGATCTGCAGCGTGAATATGGGCTCGCCTATCTCTTCGTGTCGCATGACATGGCGGTGGTCGAGCGGATCGCCCATCGCATTGCGGTTCTTTATGCCGGCGAGATCGTCGAGATCGGTGATGCCGCTTCGGTACTTTCCAATCCACAGCACTCCTATACAAAACGACTCATCTCCGCTGTGCCGAGCATCGATCGCCGCAACCAGCATTTCGAACTCGACACACGGCAGGTGCCGTCGCTTGTCCGGCCGCCTGGTTTCGAGCCACCGGCGACGCAATGGCGGAGCTTCGGGCCGGATCACCGGGCACGGGCGGAAGCTTGAGGTGGAACAATGGACGACCAAATAGGCGCCGATGCCGAACTGCGGGACACCTTCGATCGTGCCTTCGTGCCGCTCGAAAATGCCGTTGCGGATGGTCGCATTCCGGGTGGCGTACTCGGCATCGTCGACCTGAAGCGTGGCCGGGCGACACGTGCCATAGGTTCGGCGCAGATCGTTCCTGCAGCCCGCCCCATGGAGCTCGAAACCTGGTTCGATCTGGCGTCCCTGACCAAGGTCATATTCACCACCCCCCGCATTCTTGAACTCGCGGAGCAAGGCACGATCGATCTCGACGCGCCGCTGACGACGGCGCTGCCGGACCTGCGCCAGTACAATGCCGACGCCTGGGAGCGGAAGGTGACGTTCCGTCAATGCCTGGGGCACCAGACGCCCTTCCCGGCCGTGGAACCGATCTATACCTATGGCAGCGATCCGGAGCTCTTGCGCGCCTTCGTCCTGCAGCGTGAATGGCGCCACGGCCCGCCCGTCTATTCCGACATCAACTTCATTCTGCTTGGCTTTGCACTGGAGCGGCTGACCGGCAAAGGCATCCGCGATCTCGATCCAGGTCAGGGTTTTGCGTTTTCTGCCAAGCCCGACATATCGGCGGCGACGGAAAACTGCACCTGGCGGCAGCGTGTACTCTCCGGCGAAGTGCATGACGAAAATTGCGCCGCTCTCCAGGGCTCCGCCCACGCGGGCCTGTTCGGCACGGTCAATTCCGTTCTCGATTTCGCCGAGGGTTTGCTTGATGGCACCGGCGCCTCGAAGCACTCGATCGCGGTGATGCGGACGCCGCTCTCGGACAAGCGAACGCACGGCTGGGAACATCCCTATCAAAACTGGTCGGGCGGCCACGCTTGCAGCCCCGGCACCATTGGGCATACCGGTTTCACCGGAACCGGGCTCTGGATCGATTTCCACCGTGGCCACGCCTGGACATTGCTCACCAATCGCGTCCATCCGACCCGCCACGCCGACAGCGGCATCGTTCAGCTGCGGCAGACGGTGGGCGACCTTATCAACCAACCCTGAGGATCTCGATCATGGAGCCTATCTGGGCCGTCGGCCTGATGACCGGAACCGTTCTGGACGGCAATATCGACGTGGCGCTCCTAAAGACGGACGGCGAAACGATCGACACCTTCGGTGCCTACACGCTCGCCCCCTACCCTCCGGAAATCCGCGCTCTGCTCGAAGAGACCCTCCGTCAGGCACGCACCTGGAACTTCGACGGGCCGGAACCGGCAATCTTCAGGGAGGCGGAGGAAGCTCTGACGCGTGCTCAATCGAAGGCGGTGAAAGACCTCGTCGAGAGCGCCGGCCTCGGCATGGCGGATATTGGCATCATCGGCTTTCACGGACAGACGGTGCTGCATCGCGCGCCGACCAGCACGCGGCTGGGCGACACGCGCCAGCTCGGCGATGGAGAGCTCATGGCTTCCATCCTCGGCACCAGGGTCGCTTACGACTTCCGCTCTGCCGACGTCCGCGCCGGCGGCCAGGGCGCGCCTCTTGCCGCCGCATATCATGCCGCATTGCTGCGCAGCGTAGACACAAGCGGCGAGACGGCCGTGCTCAATCTTGGCGGCGTCGCGAACATCACCTGGTGGGATGGCGGCGACACCGTCATCGCCTTCGACACCGGTCCGGCAAATGCCCCGCTCAACGATTTCATCAAAGCGCAGGGCCTGGGCGAAATGGATCGCGACGGCGCGCTGGGCGCATCCGGCAGCGTCGACGAGGAGCGGCTTGCCCGTCTCCTGCAACATCCCTACCTGACAGCCCCTTATCCGAAGTCTCTCGATCGGTTCGACTTTACCGCGGCCATGGCCGAGGGCCTCGATCCTGCCGATGGCGCTGCAACCCTATCCGCGTTTACGGCGTCCGCGGTGGGCAAGGCTCTCGATCTTTTACCCCGCAGGCCGAGACGGCTGATCGTCAGCGGCGGCGGCCGCCACAATCCGACGATCATGAAGATGATTGAGAAGAGAGCGGGCGTTGTTGCCGCCTCTGCAGATCAGTTCGGCTGGCGCGGCGATGCGGTCGAGGCCGAATGCTTTGCATTTCTCGCCGTCCGCGTTTTGCGCGGCCTTCCGATCAGCTTTCCGACCACGACAGGCGCCCCCCGCCCCTTGCAGGGCGGCAGGCTGGCCGGGTAAGCCAAGCATAGAATACAATCCTGAGTCGGGAGCACTCGAACAACATGCAGAAAAGAGTGTCTTCGGCCCTTGCCGGCAATGCGGTGCTGCTCGGCGTCCTGCTCATGCTGCTCGGCGATTTCATGTTCTCGCTGAACGATGCCATGGGCAAATGGCTGGTTGCGAGTTTTTCCGTCGGCCAGGTTCTGGTCATCCGCTCGCTCGGCGCCTTCTTCGTCCTCAGCCCGATGATCGCCCGCCAGCCGATTTCAGCACTCTACAAGGTCGAGCGGCCGGCGCTGCAGATCATGCGCGTCCTTTTCGCCACCGGAGACCTCGCCCTTTTCTACGCAGCCGTCATCTACCTGCCGCTCGCCGACGTGATGACCTTTTATATGGCCGGCCCGATCTACGTTGCCGCTCTTTCTCATTTTCTGCTCGGAGAGCGGATCGGATGGCGGCGCTGGCTTGCGGTCCTGATCGGTTTTGCCGGCGTGGTGATCGCGCTGCGGCCCTCGTCCGAAATGCTGGCATGGCCATCCATCTTCGGGTTGATCGGTAGCTTCTCGTTCGCCCTGACGCTGGTGCTGAACCGCAGGCTGCGTGCCACCTCCGATGCTACACTGGTGACCTGGCAGACGGTGGCGGGCCTCATCGCCGGGATTTTTCTCAGCGTCGGCAACTGGAGCCCGTTCAACCTGGCCGAACTGCTGGCGCTGCTCCTGCTGGGTATCGTGGCGTGCATCGCGCACCTGCTCATCACCCGCTCGCTGAAGCTTGCCCCGGCGTCCGTCCTTGCGCCGCTGCAATATACGCTCCTGCTATGGGCGGTCATTCTCGGCTGGGTCTTCTTCGGCGACCTGCCGGACACCCAGACCTGGATAGGTGCCGGCATCATCGTTTTTGCGGGCCTGTTCATCTTTCACCGCGGCAACGTCAAACAGGACACCGAAGCGGTCGTTCCGACGGATTCTAGCCATGGCTAGGTTTTACAGATAACCGCATCTCGACATCATCGAACACCGGCCCGGCGCGCCAGCACGGCTTCCACGGCCGACAAACCGTCATAAATCAGGACGGCCAAAGCTCCGACGATCAGCCCCCCCTGCAATATGAACGCCAGGTTATTGGACTGCAGTCCGGCGATGATGACCTCGCCGAGTGTTTTTGCCGCGACCGTCGAGCCGATCGTCGCGGTCGACAGGCTGATGACGACCGAGAGGCGGATGCCGCCGACAATCACCGGCAAGGACAGCGGCAATTCGATCTGCAGCAGCCGCTGGAAACCCGTCATGCCGGAGCCGCGTGCCGCCTCCACTACCGACCGGGGCAGATTGGTGAGCGCCGTAAGCGTGTTCTCGAAAATAGGCAGGAGGCCGTAAAGAAAAAGTGCGATCAGCGTCGGCTTTTCCCCGAAACCCACGGCCGGCACCGCCAGAGCCAGTACCGCAACCGGGGGAAACGTCTGACCGATATTCACGAGGCTTCGGGACAAAGGCAGAAACTCGCTTCCGAAAGGCCGGGTAACAAGGATCGCCAAAAGCACGGCGATGATCGCGGCAATCAGCGTGGCGAAAAATACGATCTTCAGGTGCAAGAGCGTCAGGTTGAGCAGGCTGCCCTGGTTGTAAATGGCCGGCGCGTTCGGCTGCACCAGAGACTTGAACAACGGCTCGAAACTTTCCGGGAAGAGCAGAAAGGCGTTCAGCAGGAGAAGCAGCATTGCCCGCAATGCGGTCGGCAGCCAGGCCTTCATAGCGGCCTCGCTGCCCGCTTGAGAAGCGCGTCCAGAGTCACCCGTCCCATCGGCATGCCGGTGACCGAAACCACCGGCAACGCCGTTCTTCCACTCCAGAGAAGGTCGGCCAGCGCGTCCTGCTGCGTCCTGTCTTCCCGAATTGGCTCGCCAGCCGCCTCACCCGGCTCTACGGCCATTCCGGCCCTTGATATCGAAAGCAGACGGAATGGCCGCTCCGTCTCGCCGATCAGGGTTTCCACGAAAGATGTCGCCGGTGTCTGCACAAGCTCGGCCGGCGGTCCGTATTGAACGACCTTTCCCTGATCCATCACGGCGATCTTGTGGGCGAGGTGGAAGGCCTCGTTCATGTCATGGGTCACGAGCACGATAGTCGTGCCAAAATGCTTCTGGATCGCCAGCAGATCCTCCTGCGCCTTGGCGCGGATGATCGGATCGAGGGCGCCGAATGGTTCGTCCATCAGGAGCACATTGGGTTCTGCCGCCAAGGCCCGCGCCACTCCCACCCGCTGCTGTTGGCCGCCGGAAAGTTCATGCGGGTAACGCGGCCCATAGATTTCCGGTTCAAGCTGAAAGAGGGTGAGCAGTTCCGCGACCTTCAGATCGATCCGCCGCCTTTCCCAACCCAGCAGACTTGGCACGGTCGCAATGTTCTGCGCTACGGTGCGATGGGGAAACAGCCCATGCCCCTGGATGGCGTAGCCGATCCGCCTGCGAAGTTCGTAACCGGCGATGGACCGGTTGTCTTCGCCATCCAGCCTGATCGCTCCCGAACTCGGCTCCACCAGCCGATTGATCATGCGCAGCAGCGTCGTTTTTCCCGAACCGGACGTACCGACGACGACCGTGATCGTGCGCGGTTCGATCACCATGGAAACGTCGTCGACAACGGCAACGCCGTCATATTGTTTGGTGATGGCGTCGATCTCGATCATCCCGACCTCGCTCCGTTTACGGCCCGCGAATTGAGCTCGATAAGTGCATCCAGTATTACGGCGGCTGCAAAGGAGAGCGCCACGGTCGGCACCGCACCAAGCAACACGAGATCCATCGCCGTCTGGCCGATGCCCTGGAAGACGAAAACGCCAAAACCCCCGCCCCCGATCAGGGCCGCGATCGTTGCAAGACCGATATTCTGGACGAGCACGATGCGGATACCGGTGAGGATAACCGGCAACGCAAGCGGAAACTCGATCTTGAAGAGCCGTTGCCGGTTCGTCATCCCAATCCCGCGCGCCGCATCGACCGCGTCTTTCGGAACGCCTGAAAGTCCGATGACGGTGTTGGCGACGACCGGCAGCAGCGAATAGAGGAAGAGCGCAACGAATGCAGGGGCGGCCCCTATGCCTCGAATGCCGAGTGCCGCGGCACCGGGAACCGTCGCGGCGATCCACCCGAGTGGCGCGATGAGAATGCCGAAAAGCGCAATGGATGGGATTGTCTGTATGATATTCAACGCGTTCAGAACGCTCGCCCGCAAAGGCTCGACCCGGTGACAAAGGATGCCCAGCGGCAGGCCGACCGCCACAGCCGCCAAAAGCGACCCGAGCGCGAGCGTGACGTGTTTGCCTGCTTCGACCCAAAAGACATCGGCCCTGCCTGCATATTCCTTCATGATCGAAAGCCCGTCCCAGCTTCCCGAAAACAGGAGACCTCCGACACCGGCGCCTGCCAATATCAGAAACAGCACCCGCATCCATGGCGGCGGCTTCAGCCGCGTGATCGCATCGGCGGCCAGCAGCGCGAAGGCGAAAAGAAGGATCCAGAAACCTGAGGCGGGAGACACGCGAGCGTAGGTGTTGCCCGCTGGTGTGAGGAAGTGCCCTGTCAAACCCATGGCAAGCGCAAGCGCTAGAAGCGCTGCGGCTGCCGCGATCAGTTTGGCCCAGGCGGATGTCCGCAGCAGTGCCACGACCGCGGCGGCAAACAACAGCACCAACAGAGCCCAAGCCGCCCAGGAGGGAAGCGCATCCAGGATCGATTTCGCCTGCCCCTGCACGATGCGGTTCGGCTTCGACACGGCGAAGGAAGCCCCAAGCGTCCCATAAGCCGCAAGAAGAGCAATGACGATGCCGAGTTTGTCGAGCTGGATTCTCAAACCGCCCCTGCTCCTGATCCGATCAAAAAGCCGGACACTTGGAAGCGTCCGGCCTATGCCGCATAAAATCCTTGGAAAAAAACTATTTCAAGAAGCCGTTTTTCTTGAGGAAGTCCTCTGCGACCGCCTTGGCCGGCTCGCCGCCCACCTGCACGCGACCATTGAGATCCTGCAGCGTGACGAGATCAAGCTTCTCGAAAACCGGCTTCAGCAGCGCTTCGATGTTCGGGTTTTTCTTCAACACCTCCTCGCGGATGATAGGTGCTGGCTGATAGACGGGCTGCACGCCCTTGTCGTCTTCGAGAACCACAAGTCCGGAGGGCGCAATACCGCCATCGGTTCCGTAGACCATTGCCGCGTTTGCGCCGCTCGTCTGATTGGCCGCCGCCGCAATCGTAGCGGCCGTGTCGCCGCCGGATAGGGTAATGAGCTGGTCGGACTTCAGCTTGAAGCCGTAAGTCGTCTGGAACGAGGGCAGCGCCGCAGCCGAGTTCACGAATTCGGAAGAGGCCGCCAATACGATCTTGCCGCCACCGGCAACGTACTTGCCGAAATCGCTGAGCGTCTTCAGCTTGTTTGCGTCGGCCACGTCCTTGCGGACTGCAATGGCCCATGTGTTGTTTGCCGGCGACGGTGCAAGCCAGACGATCTTGTTGGCGTCGTAATCGAGCTTCTTGACTGTCTCATAAGCCTTTTTCGGATCCTTCCAGGCGGGATCGTCGGCCTTTTCGAAGAAGAAGGCACCATTGCCGGTATATTCCGGATAGATGTCGATCTCGCCGGCAGCGATCGCCTTGCGGACGACCGGGGTCGCACCCAGCTGAATGCGATCGGTGGCCTCTATTTTGTTGGCTTTCAACACGGCGAGGATAATATTGCCGAGCACTCCGCCTTCGGTGTCGATCTTCGAGGAAACCACGACCTGGGCATGCGCCATAGTAGCCGAAACGCCCAGCGCGAACGCGATACCCAGAAACTGCTTTTTCAGGGACATGACTGAATTTCCTCCGGACAGCGGGGCATCCCGCGAAAGTTAGAGCCGAAACAAGTGAGAGCTTCCCCTATGTAGGGTGAGCTTTGCACTCTGCGAGTTCCGAATCCAGCCGGATCGCTAATTTTTCCGTCCGTTGCCGAAAACGGTAACGACAAAGGGCGCAGCACGATATCCAAGACGTGCAAAAACCCCGCCATTCCTGACGGGGCTCGACGAAGACCAACAGAGACTTATTGGTGAATGGTATAGGAGCCCATCGCGCAGAGGTCCTGAGTATCCTCAAGATCTTCGAAGCCGGAGTCTTCGGTGAACTCGAAGCGCATGTCATACTTGCAGACATCGCGGCCGTCGCCGATGGTCACTTTTATGCTCTCGCCTGGTCCGAGCACGTCCTCACCGAACACATCCTCTTCCCAATCTCCGACGCCAACCGGCGACGTATAGAAGCGCTCCAGTGTACCCTTCGTCTTGTTCGTCAGCGTGAAAATCAGATCCTCGGCGCTGGATGCACCAGCCGAAACGAAAATGGCCACGAAAGCTCCCGCGGCGGCGTAGATAAACTTAGTCAAGTGAATATCCCCTCTACCCAGAATCGGGCAGAAATACTTCTATCACAGGTATTAAAACCCGCAATATCACTTGATATTAACTATTAATCTTAAACCCCCAAGTTCCTCCGTTGTTGAAGCTCCTGATTTCCTGCGGTTTGGCATTGCAGCTATGAATCTTGAGGACCGAGCCAAGCGGAGGCGCGGGTGAGAAGAAAGAAATACCCGCCACCATTGCCCTGTATTTCCATCACCCCCATCAGTCGATCGTCGTCGATCCCGCGAAGATGATCAACAATCGGCTGTCGATCATAAACCATTGCCGCACTTGTCTTGCCTCTGTAATGCAGAGACTTCAAAGACGCGACAGGGCCTCGCGCCCGCAGTGCTCTTTGCAGGTGGGTAAACCCGTTACGGGCCATCCGTGTGCGGCCGAAATGCGCAGCGAGTTGAAGAACGAGCCTCATAGGAAGCGCTCCGGGGTCGAGCGGCGCCAGTCTTCGATGACCACTCGCAAACAGCAACGGGTCGGCACGCAAGTCGGCGTTGAAACGCTTTCCATACCAGCCCAGATTGTCCAGAACTCCATCCAGCCGGTGCCCCGTCGGAAGCGATTGTCCGCGCCATAACCCGACAAGCGCCTCCGGCGACACGGGGTCGAGTTGGTCGAAAAAGGCAAAAGCGGCTTCTGACGACGCCTGAGGAAGTGCCAGGTCCCGATGCATGATCGGCGGTGGGATCAACCCGCGCCTCCGACCGCAGTAAGAACTTTCCCTGTTCCGCCGCATTCCGGGCACTGCCCTGCTGATATCCTGCCGGTGCCGGAGCATCGCCGACAGATGTTTTCCGCTGCGTTGGGCGTGCCTTCAGGCACAGCATCCGGGTTCGCCGGTGTGTTCGCTTTCGGGCGCTTGTTCTCCATCGAAATCTCTCCATCCCTGATCGCGGCCTATGCCGCCATGCGCTTCCAACCCTTCAGGCGGAGCGATGTTCCTGATGGAGGCGGAGAGGAAGGACTATAGCGCAGGATCGCCGCACCAGCTAAGCGGCATAGAAAAGGCCCGCCTCTACGTTAGAGGCGGGCCGGATTTCGCGGCAGTTAGAAGTCCATTCCACCCGCCGGCATTGCCGGCGCAGCGGCTTCCTTTTTGGGTTTTTCGGCGATCATGGCTTCGGTCGTCACCAGAAGACCGGCGACGGACGCGGCATCCTGGAGGGCGGCTCGAACGACCTTGGCGGGATCGATCACGCCCATGGAATAGAGATCGCCGAATTCGTTCGTCTGCGCGTTCCAGCCGTAGGAGAATTCGGAGTTCTCCCGCAGCTTGCCGACGATGATCGACCCTTCGGCGCCGGCATTTTCGGCGATCTGGCGGACCGGAGCCTCGATCGCACGACGGACGATATCGACCCCGACGCGCTGATCTGCGTTGGAGGTCTGAACATTGTCCAAGGTCTTGATAGCGCGCAGCAGTGCGACGCCACCGCCCGGAAGGATACCTTCCTCGACGGCCGCCCGGGTGGCATGCAGAGCGTCGTCAACGCGGTCCTTCTTTTCCTTCACTTCGACTTCGGTCGAACCGCCGACGCGGATGACCGCAACGCCGCCGGCGAGCTTGGCGAGGCGCTCCTGGAGCTTCTCGCGGTCGTAATCCGAGGTGGTTTCCTCGATCTGCGCGCGGATCTGGGCCGTCCGGCCGTCGATTTCAGCCTTGGAGCCGGCACCATCGATGATAGTCGTGTTCTCCTTTTCGATCGAGACCTTCTTGGAGCGGCCGAGCATGTTGAGGGTAACATTCTCGAGCTTGATGCCGAGGTCTTCAGAGATGACAGTGCCGCCCGTGAGGATGGCGATGTCTTCGAGCATGGCCTTGCGACGGTCGCCGAAGCCCGGGGCCTTGACGGCCGCGACCTTGAGGCCACCGCGCAGCTTGTTGACAACGAGCGTTGCCAGCGCCTCACCTTCCACGTCTTCGGCAATAATGAGAAGCGGCTTGCCGGACTGCACGACGGCTTCGAGAACCGGCAGCATCGACTGCAGGTTGGAGAGCTTCTTTTCGTGGATCAGAATATAGGGGTCTTCGAGTTCGACCCGCATCTTGTCCTGGTTGGTCACGAAATAGGGCGAGAGATAACCTCGGTCGAACTGCATGCCTTCGACCACTTCGAGTTCGGTCTCGGCGGTCTTGGCTTCTTCAACCGTGATCACGCCCTCATTGCCGACTTTATCCATCGCTTCTGCGAGATAGCGGCCGATTTCGGTGTCGCCGTTGGCGGAAATAGTGCCGACCTGGGCGATTTCCGAATTGTTGGAGATTTTGCGGGCGTTGGCCTTCAATTCTTTCACGACAGCGTCGACAGCAAGGTCGATGCCGCGCTTCAGATCCATCGGGTTCATGCCGGACGCAACCGCCTTGGCACCTTCTTTGACGATGGCCTGGGCGAGAACCGTTGCGGTCGTGGTGCCGTCGCCGGCAAGGTCGTTGGTCTTCGATGCCACCTCGCGCAGCATCTGCGCACCCATATTCTCGAACTTGTCCTCCAGTTCAATTTCCTTGGCGACGGAGACGCCGTCCTTGGTAATGCGCGGCGCACCGAAGGACTTGTCGATGACGACATTGCGCCCTTTCGGGCCGAGCGTCACCTTGACCGCATTGGCGAGAACATCGACGCCGCGCAACATCCGCTCACGGGCATCGGTATGGAATTTGACTTCTTTTGCAGCCATTTTTTCACTCCTCAATTAGGCAGCTACATTGACTGATGGACAAAGCGCTTCAGGCAGCCTGTCTCTGCTCGGCCTGGGCTTCGATGATGCCCATGACATCGCTTTCCTTCATGATCAGAAGGTCCTCGCCGTTGATCTTGATCTCGGTGCCGGACCATTTGCCGAACAGGATGCGGTCACCCACCTTTACGTCGAGTGGCTGAAGCTGCCCCTGGTCGTTGCGCGCGCCGGGACCAACGGCGATCACTTCGCCTTCCTGCGGCTTTTCCTTAGCGGTGTCGGGAATGATAATGCCGCCTTTGGTCTTTTCTTCAGACTCCACGCGGCGAACGAGAATGCGATCATGAAGCGGTCGGAACGCCATGTTTTCCTCCTGGACAAACAATGATGATCAAGCTCCCCACCGGACCGGATGACCGGTCTGGACGAGCGCCGATCCTCTTCTTCGAGCAATCGGCGAAATCGATTTGGTTAGCGCAAATTGCAGTTTCAAGGGCCGTCTGCGAAAAAATTAGCACTCTCGATCACTGGCTGCTAAAGGTCTAAAAAGGAACAACAATTCGCCCACTCGCGTTGCAATGATCAGCCGCTTCCCGCGAGGCGGCTCGTCAAATATTGCAATGGAGCAAAGCATGCGTTTTTCGTCTGATTTGGAATATCAGCTCAAGGGTTACGGCCTGACGACTGCTCATATCCTCTATCGCATCCCGGATTTCGAATCCGTGCTGCAGACCTATGTCTGGCAGGACTACGACATCGCCCCCGATTTCCCGGAAATGCACCGGTTTCTGGATTTCTGGCAGGACAATCTCGACGGTCCGCTGCATTCCATCCGCTTTACCCACAAACGCCTGATCGGACCGCACGAATGGAAACAGATCGACGGAGAGTTCACCATCAACTGACGTCTGCCTAACGATCCGGAAGATAGTCTTTTCCGAACAGCTTCAGGAGCTATTCCTCCCAGTCCTCGTCTTCCGCCGAGAGAAGATCGACGAGTTCAGCAACCCTTCCCTTCGGAAGACGACGACCCTCGCCAATCAGCGCTTCGTCGCTGTTGACCCAGGCCCATGCTTCGGCGAGCTCCCCAGCCTCGGCGCCGGTTGCAACAATCTCGGCAATCAGCGCCCGGTCAACGGGCCCAAGTACGGCGATGACGTCTTGTGAAGTCATTGTCATATCTTCCTCCGTTCCTGTATCATCATCCCAGTCTGGATGAGACTCGATATAGGATGTCGGATGAGGAAGTCGAACCCGGCCCTTATGGACGAGAAGCTCGGCAACCGGGCCTGACTGCTGGGGCAATGCCAAAGCCGGCGAGCTGCGCCATGCCGAACGGCTATTGCTGCCAGAACAGAACGCCCGCTATCGCCACGGAGAACACGACGGCGGCGAATGAGCTATAGCCCTGGAGGACGCCCATCCGCTTCAAGGCGATGGCGAATATGATGATGATGGGAGCGGCGAGCAGAAGGCCGAGCTGTGCGTCAGACATGACAGATCCTTGGTTTTGACCCCATTCTAGGCGGTCGATCTGCCGTTTCTTTGCGAAATGACAAAGAACGGCGGCGGAATTGCCTTCATTTTCCGGCCTGCAGAACATCGGAGACATGCGAATGGCGGCAATTCCGACGACCGAGGAGTCGGATGAAGGTGGCGACCTTCTTCTTTGGGTACTGGTCTGGGGCGAACTGGCGGCTTTCGGCTTCCTGCTGCTTGGCTATCTGGTGATGTCGATATTGCATCCGGAAAGCTTTGGGCTCGCCAAGCTGCATCTCGCTCCCCGCCTCGCGGGGTTCAATACGATCGTGCTTTTGGCAAGCAGCTGGCAGGCCGCTTTGGCAGTCCGATATCAGGACAAACCCCAGCTGCAGCGTTTATTCCTGCTTTTGGCCGCGGCTCTGGGTATCCTCTTCGTGGCGCTGAAGGGCGTAGAGTACAGCTTCGAATGGGGCGCTGCGAGCGATCCGAATCTGCAGACATTCTTCGAACTCTATTTCCTCATCACCGGCTTTCACCTCGCCCATGTGGCCTTCGTGGCGCTCCTTTTCGTGTTCGCGTCGATCCGGCTGGAACGTTCGACGATCGTCATCCTGACCACCATATGGCATGTCATCGATATCGTCTGGCTGGTGATGTTCCCCATGATCTACCTGACCTAGGAGCACCGCAATGAACAGCTCGAAACTCTTCAGCAGCGCCAACTGGATCATCATGCTGGGTGTCGTCGCTGCGTTGATTGCAGCGCAATGGAAACATCAGGCGATTCCGATCGTGGCGCTTACAATCATCCTTGTTTTCACCATCGCCAAGGTCCGCCTCATCGTGCTCGATTTCATGAGCCTTCGCGGCACCCGGCCCAATCTTGCCCGGGCGCTGGTGATCTGGCCGACCTTCTTTGCCGCCGCGGGGCTCGCAAAAGCTCTTGCTCCTGCCGTCTGGCATTGACGGCCGACGCACAAAGGGCGCTGCTGCCCCTTCCCCTCCACGACCGGGATATCAATCCGTCCCTACCAATTAGCCACCGTTACAGCCCTGGTCGGCGCGGAGTGGTCCGATTGCCGTCGCCAATGCGTCGCGCCAGCCGGTTCGGACGCACCGTTACCCTGCTCCAATTTTCCGACAATTCTGCCGCAGACCCCTTGGTCCCGCCCGCATGGCCTGTTTCCATACCCGATCCGGCGGGACTGTCTTTTGTTTGGTAAAACGCAAAGAACCCTTCCCGGAATCCCCGCATAGAAGCTGCACGGGGTCCACGTCCGCACTTGGCGACGCAGCCCCTGCATTTGCCGAAAGGCTTCCGTACATAGGGGACATGAGGATGTCAGAACGCCTCACAAAGACCGGGGCACGCAACGTCTTTTATGGCGGCTCCGCGTTCTTCTTCGCAATCTTCCTGGGCCTTACCGCCCACAGCCATTACTACATGCGCACCACTTCCACCGACGAGACCACGCTGACCGATGGGGTCGCGCGCGGCAAACACGTCTGGGAGAGGAACTCCTGTATCAACTGCCACACGCTGCTCGGCGAAGGCGCTTATTTCGCGCCGGAAGTCGGCAACGTCTGGAAGCGCTGGGGCGGAGATACCGACCCGGAAACCGCCCGCTCCACGCTGAAGGCCTGGATGGCCGCCCAGCCGACGGGGATCGAAGGCAGACGACAGATGCCGCAATTCAATCTGACCGAACAGGAACTCGACGATCTGGCGGACTTCCTCGAATGGACCAGCAAGATCAAGACCCAGAACTGGCCGCCGAATGACGCCGGTTGATCTCAGGGGAAGGAAATCATCATGAAATATCAAACCCAGAAGGTCGCGATGCTGTATTTCTACGGCGCGCTCGGCCTCTTCGTCGCCCAGGTTCTGTTCGGCGTACTTGCAGGCACCATCTACGTCCTGCCGAATACGCTCTCCGAACTTCTTCCGTTCAACGTCGTACGCATGGTGCACACCAATGCGCTGATCGTCTGGCTACTCATCGGCTTCATGGGCGCCACCTTTTATCTCCTGCCGGAAGAGGCCGAGACGGAGCTCTATAGCCCGAAACTCGCCATCGCCCAGTTCTGGATCTTCTTGGGCGCGGCGGCAGTCGCCGTCGTTGGATACCTCTTCAAGATCCACGAGGGCCGCGAATTCCTGGAGCAGCCCTTCATCATCAAGGTCGGCATCGTCGTCGTCTGCCTGATGTTCCTGTTCAATATCACCATGACGGTATTGAAAGGGCGCAAGACCGTCGTCACGAACATCCTGATCTTCGGCCTGTGGGGCGTTGCGATCTTCTTCCTGTTCGCCTTCTACAACCCCGCCAACCTGGCACTCGACAAGATGTACTGGTGGTATGTCGTTCACCTGTGGGTGGAAGGCGTCTGGGAACTCATCATGGCATCCGTTCTGGCCTTCCTGATGATCAAACTGAACGGCATCGACCGCGAAGTCGTCGAGAAGTGGCTCTATGTCATCGTCGGCCTTGCCTTGTTCTCCGGCATTCTCGGCACCGGCCATCACTTCTACTGGATCGGCGCTCCGGGCTACTGGCAGTGGATCGGCTCGCTCTTCTCGACCCTGGAAGTCGCCCCCTTCTTCACCATGGTGATCTTCACCTTCGTGATGACCTGGAAGGCTGGCCGCAAGCATCCGAACCGCGCAGCCCTCCTGTGGTCGATCGGCTGCTCGGTGATGGCCTTCTTCGGAGCCGGCGTCTGGGGCTTCCTGCACACGCTCTCTTCCGTCAACTACTACACGCACGGAACACAGGTCACCGCGGCCCATGGCCACCTCGCCTTCTTCGGCGCCTATGTGATGCTGAACCTCGCTGTCATGGCCTATGCCGTACCGGAAATCCGTGGCCGCGCCCCGTATAACCAGATGCTTTCGATGGTCAGCTTCTGGATGATGTGCACGGCGATGTCGGTCATGACCTTCGCGCTGACCTTCGCGGGCGTCCTCCAGGTTCATCTGCAGCGCGTTCTCGGCGAAGGCTACATGGACGTACAGGACCAGTTGGCGATGTTCTACTGGATCCGCCTGGGTTCGGGCGTCTTCGTGCTCCTCTCCGCGCTGATGTTCCTGTGGGCGCTCTTCGTTCCTGGTCGGGAACGCCAGCCTGTCGGTCGTGCAGCCATCCAGCCTGCCGAATGACGCGACGCGGCTCCATCCTCGTGGTGGAGCCGCTCATCCCCCTAAAAGATCAAGGACACTCCGATGAACGCGATCCCTCAGATCAAGACCGCAAGTGCCGAAGCGACACCTCTTTATGTCCCGGCCGGCAACGAATGCGAACTGTTCGAAACGGCATGGAAGCGGCAGCTCCCGTTGCTTCTGAAAGGTCCGACCGGCTGCGGCAAGACCCGCTTTGTCAGTCATATGGCAAAGCGTCTCGGCCTGCCGCTTGCGACCGTCTCCTGCCATGACGACCTGGCGGCTGCCGATTTGACCGGCCGGTTCCTCCTCAAGGGTGGAGATACCGTCTGGGTCGACGGTCCTCTGACACGCGCGGTCCGCGAAGGCGGCATCTGCTATCTCGACGAGATCGTCGAAGCCCGCAAGGACGTCGCCGTCGTCATCCATCCGCTGACGGACGACCGGCGCATTCTGCCGCTCGAAAGAACCGCCGAAGTGCTGGAAGCCCCGGCCGAATTCATGCTGGTCGTCTCCTACAACCCCGGCTACCAGAACATCCTCAAGACTTTGAAACCGTCGACCAAACAGCGTTTCGTCGCAATCGAGTTCGACTTCCTGCCGAAGGATCAGGAGATCGCGATCGTTGCTGCCGAAAGCGGCCTTGAAGAGCGCCGCGTTGCCCCGCTGGTTGCACTCGCCCATCGCCTTCGCGCCCTCAAGGGGGACGATCTCGAGGAAGGCGTTTCTACCCGTCTGCTGGTCTATTGCGCCTCTCTGATCGAAAGCGGTCTGCCGCCGCGTGACGCGATCCGGGCCGCCTTGATCGAACCGCTAACCGACGATGCGGATGTCCGCGCCGCGCTCTTCGAACTGGCGAAAGCCGTCGTCGCTTAAAGGATATCGCCATGTTGGACTTCCTCGAGCTGGAAGAAACTGTCGGCAAGGCCTGGCATCGGCTGGTCGGCCGGACACGGAGCATGCCGCGCTATCCGGAGCACGCGGTTCCTCTGGACGAGGTCAAGACGATCCTCGCCTCCTGCTTTCGCGGCTTTGGCGGCGATCACGCCGTCCAGCTCGTCGCAGCCCATCAGCGCACCTCCAAGCATCGCCTCAAACTTCGCCAGCTGGTTGGCCTCGGGGAAGAACGGATCGCCCGCTCCGGCAGGGATTTCGCGCGAGCGATGCTGCCGGAGACCATTGATTTCTTTCCGGACCGCGGCCTGAACCGGGACCTGTTCATCTGGCTCACCGCCTCTATTGCCATGCTGCCCGACACCCTTCCCACCTCCGACGATCCTCTCGTCAAGGATCTGGAAAGGTTGCATCTCGCGACTGCCAATGTGGACAGAACGCTGGTTGCCTTTCCCGGTCTCCGGCCTGTTTATCGAAGGCTGTGCGAAGCAACGCTTGCGGAGCGTCGGCGCGGATCGCTTCCCGCTGTCGAACAACTTCTGGAAAGCAGGATCATCCGCATGCTCCGCACTGGTGCAGGCTTGCCGGACGATACGCCGAAGGCGATTTTCCCGCACCATGCGCCGCCCGGCTATCAGCCGATGATGGACGTTCCCCTCTGGCCGGAATTCTTTCCGCAGCAGGAAAGCGGATCGTCCGCACCGGATTCCGACCTGGCTCTCGATGACCCGCAAGATGGCGGCGGGAAAAAACGCTTTGCCGCCGAACGCGAACGTGACGACGATAAAAGGTCCGAGAGAAGCCCGTTCATACTGAATCGCTTCGAAAAAATCCTTTCGATGGCGGAAATGGTCAATGTCGACCGTCCGACCGACGACTCGCCGGAGGAAAACGGCAAAGCCGCCGAAGATCTTGACGAAATGATCCTCGGCCGGCGCCGCGAACGCCCCTCCTCGCGCTTCCGCTTCGATCTGGATCTCCCTCCGGAAATGGTCGATCTGGCGGAGATTGCGTCGGACCTGAGCTATCCCGAATGGGACTATCGCAAGGGTACCTATCTCAAGAACCACTGCCGTGTACTTGCCGTTCCCGCCTCCGCTACGGGCGAGCATGCCGAGATCAGCCAGGACACCAAGGCGCTGATCAGGAAGGTACGCAAACAGTTCGAGCTGCTACGGCCGCGTCACGAGCTCCTCAAGGCGCAGCTCGACGGTGTCGAGCTCGATCTCGACGCCGTCGTCCGCTGCCGGACCGATCTTGTGGCCGGCGGCCAGGGAACGGACCGGATCCATCTCACCACGCAGCCCCGGATGCCGGATCTGGCCGTCAGCATCCTGGTGGACGTCTCGCTCTCCACAGATGCATGGATCGACAACAGGCGGGTGCTCGACGTGGAAAAGGAGGCGCTGCTGGTGCTTTCCCACGGGTTGTCTGCCTGCGGCACGGATCACTCCATAGTGACATTCACGTCGCGGCGGCGCTCGTGGGTCAAGATGGAAACGGTGAAAGGATTCGACGAGCCGACATCGCCTCTCGTCGAAGACCGGATCGCCGCCCTCAAGCCCGGTTATTACACCCGTCTGGGCACCGCCGTTCGGCATGCCACTTCAGAACTAACGAAACGTCCCAATCGGACCCGCCTGCTGCTCGTGCTGACCGACGGCAAGCCGAACGACATCGACCACTACGAAGGCCGGTTTGCGCTCGAAGACAGCCGCAAGGCAGTTCAGGAAGCGCGCCGTCTGGGGGTCAATGTGTTTGCGGTAACGGTGGACAAGGAAGCGAAATCCTACCTCCCGACCATGTTCGGTCGAAATGGATACGCCATGGTGGGAGAGATCGCCAGGCTCCCCGCCGCCCTGCCCGCCATCTATCGGGGTCTGACCGCATAACGAGGGCAGCCAGGAAGAGAAAATGCGGCAGTCCCCTGCCGCATTTTCCTTCCTGTCTGTAGTACTCAAGCCGCCGGGGACAGCGTTGTGCTGCTCAGGCCGCTTTGCTGAAGGTGCGGCCTGTCTTGTTGAGATAGGCGTCGAACGCGGATGCCACGGCGCGGACAATGAACCGATGCTCGTCCGAGACCTTGATGGCGCCGTCTTCAACCGTGATGAGATCGTCGCGTTGAAGCGCATCAAGCCGCTCGTTGTTGGTCAGCAGAGCGGCAGCCTCAAATCCGTGAGCTGCTGCAAGTGCGGCGACGTCGACGGAAAAGTCGCACATCACGCGCTCGATGATTTCGGCCCGCAAGCGGTCCTCCGCTGTCAGCCGATAGCCCTTCGAGGTAGGCAGCTCGCCGCCCGCTACCCGGGAAGCATAGACGCCTGGCGGCACCTCGTTCTGGACATAGCCCTGCGGCAGCTTGCCGATCGAAGATGCACCGAGGCCGATCAGCGCTTCGCAGGCGTCGGTGGTATACCCCTGGAAGTTCCTGTGAAGACGGCCTTCCCGCTGCGCGAGCGTCAGGTCGTCGGCCGGCAGGGCAAAGTGATCGAGGCCGATCCGCTCATATCCGGCACTGATCAAGGTCGCAGCGATCGCTTCCGCCTGCAGTGCGCGTTCGCGGACATCCGGAAGCGTTGCCTCGTCGATAAGTCTCTGGTGCTTCTTGAATGTCGGGATATGAGCATATCCGAAGACCGCGAGACGATCGGGACGCAGCTGGATGGCTGCCTCGACGGTTTCGATGCAGGATTGCACCGTCTGATATGGCAGACCATAGATGAGGTCGAAGTTGATCGCCTGGATGCCGTTTGCGCGAAGCCGCTCCACCGCCGTCATCGTCGTTTCGACGCTCTGTATCCGGTTGATGGCCTTTTGCACCTTGGGATCGAAGCTCTGGACGCCGAGGCTTGCGCGGGTGACGCCCGAGGCGCCCAGTGCATCCGCCATTTCGCCGGTCAACGTCCGGGGATCGATCTCGACGGCGGTGTTGACGCCCGCGGCAAAACCGAGGCGATCCCGCAGAGCTTCCATCAACTGCACGAACTCTTCCGGCTTGATGATGGTCGGCGTGCCGCCGCCAAAATGGATTTCACCCACATGGAAGCTGTCGCCCCTGACCGCGGCCAGCAGCTCGACCTCCCGGTGGAGCACCTCCAGATAGTCCAGGATTGGCCTGTCCCGCTCGGTGATCGTGGTGTGACAGCCGCAATACCAGCACATGGACCGACAGAAGGGGATGTGAAGATAAAGGGACGTGGCGCGCCCGTCCGGCAAGGCCTTCAGCCAGTCGTGATAATCGGCAGGGTCGAAGTCGCTCGAAAAGTTCGGCGCTGTCGGATAGCTCGTGTAACGCGGCAATCGCGCATCGCCATATTTTTCGATGATGGCTTCGGACATATCGGATACCTCGTTCAATTCAGTCTTGAAAAGGCTTTAATCGCCAAGGCGCGTTTCATCTTTGTGCGAAATCAAGGACTGCCTTCCGTTTCGATGAAATGTTTGCTCAGCCACAAATTTCTCGGGCGACGCCGCTGCTAAGGCATGGAAAGTGGCCCGGGATCGCCAGGCCGCCTCGTCATTCTGAAAGGCAAGGACAAAACATGCCGGATACGCAGATACCCTCCATCGATGTCAGAACTCTAGCGCCTGCCGAGCGTCACCCGAAGATCTTCGGCGTGCTCACGTCGCTCGCTCCCGGCGGCATCATGCACGTGACCAGCGATCACGACCCGCGGCCGCTGCATTACCAGATCGAGAGCCGTTACCCAGAGCAGTTCGACTGGCAGTATCTTGAGCAGGGCCCGATGGTCTGGCGCGTCGAAATCCAGCGCGCCGAGAGTTCCGGTTGCGACTGCTGCTGCGGTCACTGAAAGAAAATGCCATGCTCGGTGCCACCTTATCCCGCTGGACGATGTCGTATTTCGCTGCGGCGTTGGTCTGCCTGGTGGCCGGGCTGATCTTGACCGCCTCGGGCTTCGGTTATCCCTCGACCGCCATCGAGGCGCCGGAGTCCCTGGTGGTCATCCACCTCTTCGCAATCGGCTGGTTGGGCCTCCTGTTTGCCGGTTCGCTCCTCCAGTTCGTGCCGGTGCTCGTTTCGCGGCCACTGGAAATGCCGCACCTCAGCCTGCCGGTTCTGCTTCTGACGATCACCGGCCTTGGACTTTTGCTGGCAGGTTTCCTGGGGCTTGCCGGTATTCTGCCGCTCTGGAGTTGGGTGCTGCCGCTCGGAGGCGCCGTTCTGGCGCTTGCATTTGCAGGACTTCTCTGGATGGTGACAAGGACGCTCGCCACAGCCCGTCCCATGCCTCTGCCCGCCAAATTTGTCGCCCTTGGCTGCGCGGCGCTTGTTGGGGTGGCCGCCAGCGGACTGCTCCTGACCCTGCCCCTCTCCGGCCTCACGGCCAACCAGTATTTGGTCGGCCTTCTGCTCGAGGCGGCTCCGTCGCACGCTTATCTCGGGCTTGTCGGCTGGATGACGATTACGGCGATCGGCGTCAGTTATAGACTTCTCACCATGTTCCTGCTCTCACCGGAAAGACCTCGGATGACGAGCCGAGCAGTCGGATGGCTGATGGCCGTCGGGTTAGCGATGGTCGCCTTTGGCACCGTCCTGGCGGGCGCCGGAACAAGCCCGACTGCAACAATCTACGTCGCGACCGCCTTCGGAGGGATTGCCGTCCTGATTTATGGCCTAGATGTCCATCTCATCTTCCGGGAACGAAAACGCAAATCCGCGGAGATGAACGTGCTTGCAAGCCTGGCAGCAGTCGCGATGCTGATTGCCTGTTTCGCCTTGTTTGGAGCGTCGACCATGAGCGATCTTCCCATAGATCTGGCACGTCCGGCCGCCTATCTATTCGTGTTCGGCTGGCTGACGGGCCTCGGGCTGGGACAGCTCTACAAGATCGTTGCCTTCATGACCTGGCTCGAATGCTACGGACCGGTTCTCGGTCGGGCCGCTGTGCCGCGGGTCCAGGAACTGGTCAACGAACGGCGCTCATCCACATGGTTCCTGCTCTACTTCGGCGCCACCGTCGCGGCCACAGTTGCGCTGATCGCCGATACACCGGCCATGTTCAGATGGTTGGCTCTAGCCCAGTTGGCGGCCGTCTGCGCGCTGGCCTTCGAATTTACCCAGGCTCGTCGCCTTGCCATTGTCCCACAGGCGGTCAGGCTGCCCAAAGGCGCCATACACCCGCGACTGTTCCTACCCAGCTTCAAGGGAAGTTCACAATGACCACGGAATTCAAAGAACTTGACGTCAGACCGATCCTGCGGGACGGCGGCGAACCATTCGAAGAGATCATGAAAGCGGTTGCCACGCTGCAAGAAGGCCAGGGACTTAGACTCCTGGCACCCTTCCGGCCGCAACCGCTCTTTAGGGTGATGGATTCCAAAGGCTTCGACCACGAGGTGTTCGAGCTGGAGGGCGGCCACTTCGAGGTGCGCTTCACCCCCAGAATGGAAGAGACGGTGGCCGTCTCCGACAACGCGATTTCGCCGGCACTTTGGCCCGAGCCTTCGGTGCAGCTGGATCTCTCCGACCTGCCGCCCCCCGAACCGATGCAGCAGATCCTTGCAGAGGCGGAAGGGCTTGAACCCGGCAAGGTAATATTCGCCGTACTTTCCCGCGAGCCGCTCTTCCTCTTTCCCGAGCTTACCCGCCGGGGCCATCAGTGGGTCGGCAACTACGATCAGGCCGGCACCGCCTACCGGATCATGATCCGCGTCGGCTCGGGGGGCAGCAATGCTTGATCCGCTTGAGCAGCAGGACATCACGGAGAAAGCAAGGCAACAGCTGTCCACGATCATCGACCCCGAGATCGGCCGCAGCATCGTGGAAATGGGGCTGATCTATCTTGTCGAAATCGATTTCGAAGGAAACGTCAGCATCATCATGACCACGACGACGAAGGGCTGCCCCGCGGCTGGTTTCCTCACCGAGGCAGTGAAAGCCTGTCTAGCTTGCGTGCCTGGCGTCCGCAATGTCGATGTCACCCTCACCTATGAACCCGTGTGGCGCCCGGAGATGATGGAAGCATGAGCATCTGGCGCGCGACCCGGGAAGTGCGCCCGGCTCCGTTGCAGGCAGAGCCGGTATCCCATGTGGATCGTCATTGGCGCGAGCGCAATATGCGGGCAGCGGCCGCAGAGGTTCTATCGATCGGAGCAGCCGGCGAAGTCGCGGCTTTTCTTCTGTCGGAAGTCGAGCGATTGGGCGAGCCGGTCACCTGGGAATAGACCCGAGCCGCAGATTGCGCCCCAAAAGGGCTCGCCTGACGGATGGCGGAAGCATGCAATGAATTTGAGTGGGAACTCGTTAAAGAAAAATGCCCGGACCGATCAGCCGTGTCATGCTCTGAAAGCATGACACGGCTGATCGGTCCGGGCATCTTAGAAAAATCGGCGGCAGCCGGGAGAGGGTAAGCGGCGGCCGCCGATAGGAACGGTCGGCTTAGACGCCGGCAGCAGCGATGTCCGCGTCGAGTCGTTCACGAGCCTTCTTCGGCAGCTTCGCTGCTTTGATCGCATCAAGATTCTTCGGAGCGTCGCCGACGACGATGAGACCGATCATCCCCATGCCCACATGCGGCGCGCATTTCACGGCATAAGCGCCTTCAACGTCGAAGGTGATCTTCACGCTTTCATTCATCTTGCCCTTGAAGGCAGTGGCGCCATCCGGAATGAGCCCATCGATGGTTTCGGCATTGTGGGACTTGTCCGTCGGAACGAAGGTCACGGTGTCACCCTTGGCGATCTTGAGCGAGCTCGGCTCGAACACCATCGCGCCGTCCTTGCCCTTGTTGAGCATCTGGACTTCGAAGTCCGCTGCCGCGGCAACGGTTCCGAAAGCTGCGGCAAGAACGGCGGCGCCAATAAGGGATGCGAAAGTCTTTTTCATCGTCTACTCCTGTTCAAGAGACCTCGTGCCTCTGTTGATAGGCACCTTATCTCAGGGGCAGACTCGTTCTTTGACAAATCGCAAACATGTGATGATTTGCGGCTGACTATCCTTTTACGGTCTCGGCCAGCGCTGAAAGCCCATCGATATCCTTGACCGTCAGCTTCTGGCGGCCACCCTCCACAAGCCCCTTGGCCTCCCATGCGCTCATGATCCTGGAGACCGTGTGAAGTGTCGTGCCGGTCATTTCGGCGATGTCCTGGCGGGAAATCGGAAAGTCGATGCGTACGGCAGCCCCCTCCTTCCTGCCGGCATGCTTGGCGAGCCGCAGCACCGCATGCGCAACACGCCGCTCGACTTCCTGTGTGGACATTTCCCGGATGCGGGCGTGAGCCTCCTCCAGACGCTGCCCGATCGTCTGCATCGCGGTAACGGCCAAGCGAGGATTCTTGTCTACGAACTGAGGCCAGAGTTCTGTCGGCCATGACAGCGCTATGCTTTCGGCGACCGCCGTTGCCGTGCCGGGGTAGTCGCTGCGCATCAGCGCCTTGGCGAAGCCGAACAGGTCGCCGGGATGAACGACCCGGACGATAATCTGTTGACCGTCTTCCGTCACCTGCGTGACCTTCAGCCTGCCGTGCAGAAGAAGGAAAAAATGCGTCGCGGCCGCACCCTGCTCGAAAACAGCATCGCCAATCGGCACTCGACGCGAGGTCGAATGCCCCAGAAGGGCTTCCGTGTCGGCGTCATCCATTTTCTCGAACAGCGGGAAAGTCCGGACGAGGCTTTTGTCGATCTTCAAGGCAATGCGCTCCGATGATTTGAGCGCGACCATAACACGGCTCGCGATCAGATCGAAGGCATGGGAATGCCGCACCTGGGGATTTACGCAATCCAGCCTTTTTCGCGGAACTTCGCCAGGAACGGCGCATACCATTTCGTGGACTTCACAAGGCGGAAGCCCAGATTGTCGGGAGGAGTTCCGACCGAGCATCCGCCGCCTTTAGGATCGCGGATGAAGGCGCTGACCGGAGAGCGATGACCCGCCACGGTGACATAGACTCCGCATATAGGCTCCGCATTGCGGACAGATCCGTTCTCGTAGAGATGCACCCGCCGATGACAGGTCGAGGTCCATTCCCAGACGTTCCCGCCGAAATCGGCAAGCCCGTACTCGTTTTCGCCGAAGCTTCCGATCGGTCGGGGAACCGGGTCGCGCTTCGACCGCTCGCGTGCCTCGCGCTCGTAATCCGCCAGCCAGCGAAGGGCCGGGTTCTTGCTGTCGGGATCAAGCCCTAGCGCATCGTCAGGAAAAAGCTTGCCTGCGGCCTGCGCGAGTTGCTGGTCGGACGGAAGCGTCCAGTATTCGCCGGTCTTTCTCGAAAGCCAGCGGGCATAGTCCGTCGCATCATCGAAACTGACGCCGGTGACCGGCACATTCGCGCTCCCGGCGGGGGTCGCATCGGCCGCAGCGCACGCGCCATCAAGGACGCAGGCAGCATATTCGGATGCCGTGATCTGGTATTTTGTAATGGTGAGGCCTTCCGAAGCGATCACCGTCTTCATCGGCGGATCGACTGCCGCCGTGCCCTTCACGAACTCGCCGTCGCTCCGGTATTTATATGTCCGCGGCGGCACCACGACGCTTTTCGGTTCGTAGGCCGCGCTCTGCGGTGCCGACACATCGAAAAAACCGGCCTGCTGAAAGATGCCTGCCGACAGGGCAGCGATCAGGGTGATCGGAAGCGCGGTGTGAAAGAGGGAGAGACTTGGTTTTGTCCACGGCATGTTCGCCTCCCGGCGAAACCGCATCCTCGAGTGAGGCGGGCCTGTTGAAGTAGCCGGCGGGGCAAGGATCACCCTGCCCCGCCGCGCGTCATCAGCTTCCGGTCGGAGCGACGATCGATGTCATCAGATCGTCGTTCCATTCGCCGGTAACCTTGAAGTGCGCGGCTGCACCGAGCTCGAAGGCTTCGATGAGGTTGTGGTTCACATAGGCGTAGATGCCCGGCTGCTCGAAGGTGTAGAACGCTGCACCGGCCGTGCCGCCCGGGATGAACCAGGTTTCCTGATCGCGGTCGGGAACGTTGTTGAACTTGCCGGTCTGCCAGACATAGTCGCCATGTCCGCCGATGAGGTGGGGGCGAGTGTCGCGGTTGGCCTGCGAGTGGACGATCAGCACCTTCTCGCCGACGGCGGCCGTCAGTGCGTTTTCACCGGTCAGGGCGCCGACCGCACCGTTGAACACGATGTGGCTCGGTGTCAGCGTCCGCATGACCTTCAGCGTGTCTTCATAGGCATCGCCGACACTGGCGTATTTCTTGAAGTTACCGGCCTCGTCGCGCGGCACGTAGAAGTCCTGTTCGCCGACATAGTAGACCTTGTCGTAGACCAGTTCCTTGCCGTGGCCATCCGTCAGGCCTTCGCGCGGCAGCACCATGATCGCGCCGTTCATGCCCGAGGTGACATGCCATGGAACCATGCCGGGAGGTGCGCAATGGTAGACGAAGACGCCGGCTTTCGTAGCCTTGAAGCGCAGGACTGCCTTCTCGCCCGGGTTGACGATGGTCAGTGCGCCGCCGCCCAGCGCGCCGGTGGCCGAATGGAAATCGATGTTATGCTGCAGTTCGTTGGTTTCGGGATTGATCAGCGTCAGTTCGACGTAGTCGCCCTGGTGCACGACCATCATCGGGCCCGGAACCGAGCCGTCAAAGGTCATGGCATTGATTTCCGTACCTTCCTTGTCGATCACCAGCTTCTTTTCCTGGATCGTCAGGGTGAATTCGACGATCTTCGGAGGACCGTCCGCCTTCTGGGTATGGGCATGGACAAAGGGCGGCTTGACGAGGTCGACCTTGACGCGGCGTAAAGCCGAAAGATCGGTTGGCTTCATCTTGGCCGGAGGCGCTTCTTCGGCATGGGCGAACGACGCCTGGACGATGGGCGCCACCGCCCCGACGATCGCTGCCCCCGCCAGGATCGAACGTCTGCTTATCTGAAATTTGTCAGTCATGATCTTGTCCTTCGGAACAAAGGGCGGAGTGGATCGCCGTCCTGTCGAAGGAGAAGCTACGACCGGTCCCCTATGTCTTCTTTGACCTGAAACAAACTTTCCCTTGTTTGCTTGCGACTTCGCAAAGATCAAAAATAACGCGGGGATATAGATCAAGTCATCGATCGAAGGAATTTTCTGATGACTGATCTCTCCTCCCCAACAACCCGCCGTGGCGGCATTCCCCGCGGCCTATCGCCGACCGCTCCGATAATATTCTCCTATGGCTTCCGGCCCTTCTTTCTCGGCGCAGCGGTCTGGGCTGCAGTCGCCATGCTGCTGTGGATCGCAAGTCTTGTGGGCGTGATCGAGGTTGCAGCAGATTATGGCGTGGTCCATTGGCACGCGCATGAGATGCTGTTCGGTTATGCAAGTGCCGTGCTTGCCGGCTTTCTCCTGACGGCCGTCCCCAACTGGACGGGCCGGCTCCCAGTCTCCGGCTGGCCGCTCGTCTTTCTATTCCTCGTCTGGGCCGCCGGCAGGCTGGCGCTTCTCCTGTCGGACGGGCTTGGAACCATAGCAGCTATCCTGCTCGATTCGGCCTTTCTTCCAGTCCTCTTGCTGATCTGCGTGCGGGAAGTCGCTGCCGGCAAGAAGTGGAAGGATCTGAAGGTCATAGCCGGCCTTCTGGCGCTTTCGGTCGCCAATATCCTCTACCACCTCCAGGTTATCGGCGGTCAGAATCCAGCGCCGGCGATCAAGCTTGCCATTTCGGCCTATGTCGTAATGATCCTGATCGTCGGCGGCCGGATCATTCCGAGCTTCACCCGCAACTGGATCAACAAGGCAGGCCGCACGGACTTCCCTACGCCTTACAACCACTTCGATACAGCCGCGATAGTCCTGGGAGTTGCAGCTCTTGCCGTTTGGGTCATACTGGACGAAGGGCCGATCGTAGCGACCGCCGCAGGCACTGCCGCACTGGCGCACCTGATCCGGCTCCATCGCTGGCGCGGCTGGACGACGGCCGCGGAAATGCTGGTGGCGGTCCTTCACATCGCTTATTTGTTCGTGCCGCTTGGTTACCTGGCGATCGCGCTTGCAGCTATCGACCTGTTCGACACGACCGCCACCCTTCACATGCTGAGCGTCGGCACGGTCACGACGATGATGCTGGCCGTCATGACCAGGGCAAGCCGCGGCCATACCGGCAGGGTCCTGACGGCCTCCCGCATCACGACGATATCCTACGGAGCGATCGTGCTCTGTGCGGTGGTCAGACCTGGTACCAGCCTGTTCCCGGAGTTTTCGAGCACCATCTATACCGTGTCCGGATTATTATGGCTCCTCGCCTTCGGCCTCTTTCTTTTTGAATACGGACCGATGCTGGCGACCGTGAGGCGCGCCAAACTCGGCTGATCAAGACAATCCCGCCAGGTAAAAAAACGGAACTCCAGCTGCAAATTCAGGAGAGGTGCTTTCGCGTCAACAGATCGAACGCGATCCATCGGCCCCAAGAATCGTACGGACGGAGCCGGGCGTGGGTACCGGTTCGTCGCCAACGAAATTTGGCGACAGCTCATCAAACGCCTCGGAGCGCTGCCTGACACGGTGGCGCTTCCGTCGCCGTCAATCCGGTTCCAGCGGATCACCGCGGACCAACGGGATGCCGATCGCGGCTCTGCAGCCGGAGCGCATATGATCTCGCCTTGCCCTTTCTTGGCCGGAAATGGACGATATGTGACAGTTCCGTGACAGATTTGTGTAAGGAGCGCACATGGCCGTCATCCGAGAGGAAAACAGTGTCGAGACCGGGATCGGCACTGCAGCTTTTTCCCCGCTCTTCCTTCAATCGAGAAACCAAACCCGTTGGGCGATTGTCGCCCTGGCTTCCATAGGAATCTGCACGCTCACCGCAACGTTGGCTGCCGTCTTTGCGCCGGGAATGCGGCCCCTGCTGCTGCAGGAAGACGGCATTATTGAAATGGCAAGCGTAGCCTGCCTTGCCGCCGCCGTGCTTGGGGCCGTAATCGTATCCGTCACATGGGGAGGCCCGCGCCTTCCGCTTCTGGTGGCGGGTTTGATCGGTTTCGCCGAGTTGATGGACGAAACCAGCTTCGGTTCCCGCCTTTTCGGCTTTCAGCCTCCTGCGCTCTATGGCGGAGGTGAACTGGACGGCTTTCACGACCTGCTGATTCTGGCTTATCGACTGCTGCGCGATATCCATCCGACGCTCGCATGGATTTTGGCAGGCCTGCTGCTGGCCGCGTCTCTCGGCATGATGATGTTTGCACTGAGCCAACTGGGGCGCGGGGTTGGGGAAAAGCGCTCGTGGCTGGCCGATCACATGCTGATCTTCCTGCACATCGGCTTCATTGGCCTCGCACAAGTAATCGACGTTGCCGCGGAATCCAAAGTGCTCTCGGCAGTCGAAGAAATGTTGGAGTTCAACGCCAGCCTGGCCCTGCTATTTTACGTTGCCAGCAGACCATCGTCTCGGCCGATAAACAACGCAGGATAACGGATACGCATCCATCCGGCAGTGCCTTGGATCGCCGAAATCCCGGATTGAGTCTTCAAAATTCCGGAAGCGCAGCATCCGACTGCAGACGGCTTGGAGATGAAAAATTGTGGTGGGCCCGGAGGGACTCGAACCCCCAACCAAGCGGTTATGAGCCGCCGGCTCTAACCATTGAGCTACAGGCCCGCCGTTTAAGCGCGGGCAAGGCGCAATGGCACGCCTTGCCTCGGAGGTCCGTCTAGCGCAATTCCCCCAAAGCTACAAGCCGTTGCCGCAATAGCTTCACAATCCATCGTCACGTAATGCGTGGATGTGCGTCAAAGTAGAATCGCCGCCTGCGACGCCTTATCCGCCCGCCATTGCGGCAGCCCGACTGCAGCCGCGCCAACAGATCAGGAGATATCCATGCGCTTTGCGCTTTCGCCGTCACGTCTTGTCCTGGCATCGTTTCTTGCAGGTGTTGCCCTCGCCTCCACGACCCTGCAGGTCGCTGCCCAGGATGTCCGGCCTCGCGAACCGGTCATCAATGTCTCCGGTGAAGGAGAGGCCTCAGTGGCGCCCGATATGGCGATCCTGACGCTGTCGGTCGTCCGCAACGGCAAGACGGCCGAAGCTGCCCTTTCGGCCAACAGCGCCGCTATGAAGGAAGTCCTTGCCGCGTTGAAGGCCGAAGGCATCGCCGACCGTGACATCCAGACGAGCAATTTCTCGATCTATCCGCAATACCGCCATCCAGAGCCGAAGAATGGCAACGCTCCGGCGCCGGAAATCACCGGCTACGAGGTCGCCAACGCGCTGACGCTCAAGGTGCGCGAACTCGCCAAGCTCGGTGGGTTGATCGACAAATCGGTAAAGCTCGGCGTCAATCAGGGCGGCCAGATCAGCTTTACCAACGACGATCCGGAAAAGGCCTTGACGGAGGCCCGCAAGCAGGCCGTCGCCGAGGCGATCGCAAAGGCCCGAACCCTGACGGATGCAGCCAATGTCAAGCTTGGGCGCATCTTGGAAATCAGCGAAAATTCGGCGAGACCCATGCCGCAGGCGATGATGCGCATGTCGATGGCGAAGGATATGGCCGCCGAGGCAGTACCGGTCGCGGCCGGCGAGAATACCTACACCGTCAACGTCAACGTCACGTTTGCCCTCGACTGACGGTAAAGCAAAAACCCTCGCCGGACCGGAGTCTGGCGAGGGCGTTCATCCGTCAACGGGCGATGGAGACGGAAGAATTTGCCGGCAGCTAGCGGCGGATGACCGGGCAGCCGCGGACATTGGCGAAGACGACGCGATCGCGGCCGCCGCGATCGAAGCCGACGACTGTGACCGTGCGGCGCGATACGTCCACGACGCGGGTACGGCGAAGGCCCATCCGGTCGGCCTTGGCCTCGGCCAGCCAGGGGGCGCAACCCCGCGGGCGGCGATCCGGGCGCCATCCGCGATCATCTCTCCAACCCCGATCATGGCGCCAGTCGCGGTCGTAGTGCTGCACATAGATACCAAATTCGGGTCCGCCTGCGGCTGCCATCGGCGCTGTCGCGGACATGCCGGTGAACGCGACGAGAGCGGCGATACCGGCTTTGACGAGCATGCTGGTCATGGGTGTTTCTCCGGAAATTCGGGCTATGCCCGAGGTTCTTGTCTCCCGCCTTTTCGAAGCGATTGGCGCAACAGTATTCCAGCGCGCCTGAACCCATTCCGAATCCGTCATTAAGCTGTCGTTCATATCCGCTCACGCGGAGAGATGCAGGATCACCTGACGGACATGCGGCTGATCGCGATGTTCGAATAGGTAGATGCCCTGCCAGGTGCCGAGTGCCAGCCGTCCGTCTGTCACGGGAATGCCCAGCGAGACGGCAGTCAGCGCCGACTTGATATGCGCCGGCATATCGTCCGGGCCTTCGGTGGTGTGCGTGACCCAGCGCATCTCCGGGTCGTTGGCGGGGGGCACCAGGCGGGAGAAAAAAGTCTTCAGATCGCGCCGCACATCCGGATCCGCATTTTCCTGGATGATCAGCGAACAGGAGGTGTGGCGCACGAAGACCGTCAGCAGCCCCTCCTCCCGGGGGTGGCTGCGCACGAAATCCTGCGCAGCCCCGGTGAATTCGTAGAGGCCCTGCCCGCGGGTGGAAACGGAGATCACGGACTGGGGCATGGGTATCCTTTCGAAGGTCGCTGGTGGCTCAAAGCGTCAGGAAACTCTCGAAACCGCCATAGATCATCCGCTTGCCGTCGAAAACCTCCTTCCACTCGTCTCCGGAAAATCGCGGGTCGGCGATAACCTTTTTGTTGATCTCGTCACGTTGTGCACGGCTCTCGTAGGTGATCCAGGCAAAGATGACGGTCTCGTCTTCCCTTGCCTGCACGGCCCGCGGAAATGACGTGAGTTCTCCGTAGGGCACGTCGTCCCCGATGCATTCCACATAGGTCAAGGCCCCGTGCTCCTTCCAGACATCACCGGCGAAGCGTGCCATCGCCTTGTAACGCTCCAGATTGGCCGTGGGCACAGCGAGAATAAATCCGTCGACATAGGGCATGGTCAGTCCTCCGTTATTGTTCGAACCACCCAAGGACGATCGAGCCGCAGCGCAGCCGACACGGCTCGCCAAATTTCGCCGGGCATCAGAACTGCCCGGCCTCCGGAGACGGAAACTCTTCCACCGAATCGACGCGGTCCGGATAGAAGGCAAGATATTCCCTGATGGCAGAAACCGCCTCGTACGGCTTCTCGTAGGACCAGACCGCGTTGCGGGATCGCTCGCCGCCTTGCGGAATACTGAAATAGGACGCGTTGCCCTTGTAGGGACAGTAGCTCTCGTGGTCGCTCTTTTCGAGAAGCGACATATCGACGTCCCTGCGCGGGATATAGTGGACCGGCGGATAGGAAGCCTCCTGCAGCGTCAGGGAATTGACGCTGTCGGCGACGACTTTTCCGCCGAGCCTCACCACCACGCGCGAAGGGTTGTGCTCAACGGTGATCGGATGATCGGGACCTGGAATTTTCTGCGCCCTGGCATTCATGGCTCGCCCTTTCGGTTTCGAAACATGGGAAGGAATCTAGAGCGCCGATCGCGGCTACCAAGCGGGGCTGCCGGAATACTTTGCCCCATTCGGGCGAACAATCGCAGGCGTTAAAACGTGGTGATCATGCTGATCCCCGGCGTCTCCGACTTATCCATGCCCATCAGAGCCGGCACCGCCTCTTCCAGGCTGATCCTCTTGGATATCAGCTGCTGCGGCTTCATTTTGCCGGCCGTGAGCATCGCCAGCATCGCATCATACCGCCAGGCCTGCATGCCGTGGCTGCCGTAGATTTCGAGTTCATGGCCGATCACCTGCGCCATCGGAATGCTGGCCGTCGCATGTTCGCCGAGCATCAGTCCGACCTGCACATGCCGGCCCCGGCGGCGGAGATTCTTGATCGAGTTGAAGCAGGTGACAGGATGGCCGAGCGCGTCGATCGAGACATGCGCACCGCCCCTGGTAATCTCGCGAACCGCCTCGACGACATCCGCCACGGTGCTGGCATTGATGGTTGCGACCGCGCCGCACTGGCGGGCAAGGGCAAGTTTTTCCTCCGAAAGATCGATGCCGATGGCATTGGCACCGAGCGCGGTGGCGATCATGATCGCCGACAAACCAACGCCGCCGCAGCCGTGCACCGCCACCCAATCGCCAGGTCCGGTGCGGGCCTGATCGGCGACGGCACGGAAGGAGGTCGCAAACCGGCAGCCGAGGCTCGCGGCCGTCGCGTCGTCGATCTCGTCAGGCAGATGCACGAGGTTCGTGTCGGCGTAATCGATCGCGACATATTCTGCTAACGAGCCCCAATGGGTGAAGCCCGGCTGGAACTGGTTCGGACAGACCTGCTGGTTGCCGGAATGGCATTCCGAGCAATGTCCGCAGCCGGAAACGAACGGCACCGTCACCCGGTCGCCGATCTTGAAGCGCATCACGCCCTTGCCGCTCGCCACGATCTTTCCGGCCAGTTCGTGGCCCGGCACATGCGGCAGACGGATATCCGGATCGTGCCCCATCCAGCCATGCCAATCGCTGCGGCAGAGCCCGGTCGCGCCGATCTTGATCACCACGCCGCCAAACGTCGGCTCCGGATCAGGTAGGTTGCGAATTTCCGGCACCTTTTCAAAGGCTTCGTAAAACATGGCTTTCATTGGAGGGTCCTTCGATGACGTAGCGGCAGCATAGTCAAAAGCCTCACCCGGTCAATCAACCGCGTGTCCACCCCTATCGGTGGTGCGCCCGGATGACCGTCAGGAAGGCATCGCCATAGCGCTCCAGCTTCGACTGTCCGACACCGGAAATGCCAAGCAATGCATTGCGGCTCGTAGGCCGCTCGGTCGCGAATGCGACCAGCGTCGTGTCCGGAAAGACGACATAGGGTGGCACCGAAAGCTCTTTGGCGATAGCGAGGCGAGCGACGCGAAGCGCCTCGAAGAGCTCGGCATCGGCCCCTTCCAGTGCGGACCGGGCGCTTGCCGAAGCGGGCGACGCATTTCGTGACGCCTTGCCGGTGGTGGGGCGGTCCTTGCGGAAGCGCACCTCGCGTTCGCGCTTGAACACGGCGCGCGCCTCCGGCTCCAGCTTCAATGCACCGAAGGCGTTGTGATCGACGCTGACGAGGCCGGCCGCCAGCAATTGGCGGTAGACCGATTGCCAGGTTTTCGATGAAATGTCCTTGCCGACCCCGAAAACCGGCATGTCGACGTGACCGAAGCGGCAGGTTTTCTCGTTCACGGTTCCGAGCAGCACGTCGATCAAGTGGCCGGTCCCAAAACGTTCGCCGGTCCGGTAGACCGCCGCCAGCGCCTTGATGGCGGCCTCCGTTCCGTCCCAGGTTTCCACCGGCTTGAGGCAGGTATCGCAATTGCCGCACTCTCCGCCATGCGCCTCCCCGAAATGCGCGAGGATCGCCTGCCGGCGGCAGCCGGGGGTTTCGCAGATGCCGAGCAGCGCATTGAGCTTGGCCCGTTCGACCCGCTTGATATCGTCGCCCGAATTGCCCTCATCGATCATCCGGCCGCGCTGGATGACATCCGCCATGCCATAGGCCATCCAGACATCGGATGGCAGGCCGTCGCGGCCGGCGCGGCCGGTTTCCTGGTAATAGGCCTCCACGGAGCCAGGCAGGTCAAGATGTGCGACATACCGCACATTCGGCTTGTCGATCCCCATGCCGAAGGCGACGGTCGCGACCAGGCAGAGATCTTCTTCCTTCAGAAACGCATCCTGGTTGGCGTCGCGGACGCTGCGCTCCATGCCGGCATGATAGGCAAGCGCGCGGACACCTTGCCCGTTCAGCCATTCGGCCGTGTCTTCGACCTTGGCGCGCGACAGGCAATAGACGATGCCGCTCGAACCCTTGTGGCGCGACAGGAAGCGCAGGAGTTGCTGGCGCGGCTGGTCCCGTTCGACGATCTCATAGGCGATGTTCGGACGATCGAACGAGGTGGTGAAAACTTCAGCCGAGTGCAGAGCGAGCTTGTCGATAATGTCTTCGCGGGTATGCGGATCGGCCGTCGCCGTCAGCGCGATGCGCGGCACGCCGGGATATTGTTCGGCAAGCTGCCCGAGTTCCCGATATTCCGGCCGAAAATCATGTCCCCACTGGGAAACACAATGCGCCTCGTCGATCGCAAAAAGCGCGATCTTCGCATTGCCGATCAACTCCCTGAAGCCGGCGGTGACGACGCGCTCGGGTGTGACGTAGAGAAGATCGAGATCGCCGGCAGCAATCGCCCGCCGCACGTGTGCGAACTCTTCGCGAGAGAGCGACGAATTGAGTGCCGCGGCCCGCACGCCGAGCTGCTTCAGTGCCTCAACCTGATCGCGCATCAGCGCGATCAGCGGCGAAACGACGATGCCGACACCATCCCGGCAGAGCGCGGGTATCTGGAAGCACAGCGATTTGCCCGCCCCCGTCGGAAACAGCACCACCGCATCGCCGCCCGACACGAGCCGGTCGACAACGGCGGCTTGCTTGCCCCGAAAAGCAGAATAACCATAGATCTGCTTCAAGATGGAAAGCGGATCTTTCGCACCATTGCCTTCAAACAGGGGATCGGTGCTGCTCTGGGTTCGGGCCATGGAATCGCTTTCGTGGGAAGAGCCACACTATCGCACAGGTAGGACGGTGACGGCGAGTGTTGTAAGCGGGGCCAATCGGCCCGAAGCGACCGACCATGACACCATCGGCTCATGCCCGGTCAAAACGGCGGAAAGCCCCGCTTCTGCCACTCGCTCCGAGGCACCGGCGCTCCGATATCAAAAGCAAAGGACAGGATCTTGGTAGCTTCCTCATTCACTTCGCAGCGGAAGCTAAGATCGTACCACTGGGAACTCGTGCGAAAGGCCCCACGCCTGACTTCCAGCAGGGTGCCGTTAGGAAGCCGATAGGCGGGCAGCAGTTCGGGCACGTAGGAGGGCGAGACGTGCCGCAACTGTTCGCGCAATTCCGTAATGCAGAGTTGCCCCCCGCGCACCCCTCTCGGCACATTACCCATCGCTGTCACGGCGTTGGCGTCACCTGTCTCACTTTGAGAAAAAAGCCTTTTGGCTTCCGTCAGTTCCACTGGCTTTTCGGTCGGCGGCGTCTGGGCCGGCTCTGCTTTCGGCTTCACCGGCTGCGCGGCGACGATCTCAGTTTTCGTATCGGCAGGCGCAACCTGTGAGTTCGGGCCGTTCTGTTCCGAATTGGTCCCAATCACGCCCACTTCCGGAAGCTGGATATCGTCAGGAACCGGATTGGCAGGTCGGGTTTCGGGAAGGTCCTGCTGTTCAGTCTGAGGCTTCGGCACCTCCGCGGCTTCTGCTTCGGATGGCTCTGCGGGCATTTGTTTCGGCAATTCCGCAGGCTCTACATCCGGCTTCGTCTCGGGAGGCAACACGGTCGCTTCCTGCGATGAGTTGCCGTCCTGCGCCTTTCGCGGTCCGGTATCCTTATCTCCGAACTCGAACACCGGTCGAAGAGGGGGAATCGGCTGTCCCCTCGCCTGTTCGCTTGCTGGTGGCGGCTCCTGCTTTGCCTCCTCCTGTGGCGGGGGTGGAGGCGGTTCCTCCTTCTTGGCCTCTTCCTGCTTTGGTGGTTCGGGCGGCGGAGGCGGCTCTTCCTTCTTGGCCTCTTCGGGTTGCGGTTCCTCCGCTGCTTTCGGCTTTTCCTCCGCCTTCTTTTCCGGCTCTTCCGGCGGCGGCACGATCTCCACGCTCACGCTCTCCTCTTTCTGCGGCTCGGAAAGATCGAGAGGGAGATGAAAGAAAAGGACGACGGCGAAAATGACATGCAGCAGGATCGAGGCAGGAATGCCCCAGCCCATATCGTTGCGCCGTTTCTCGATCTCATCCGTCATGGCAGTCGATGTAAGACGGAAAACCGCCAGGATCGAGTCCCGGCTGATCAAAACAGAACAAATTGCAGATCTTGCCCTTCCGTTCTCCCGGTCCTTCCTGCACTTCGATTGAAAAATCGCGCCTTGCAAAGAAACCTACCATACGGTATCTTTATCTATGTCAGAAGCTCATCGACGTGAAAAACAACCGGAACAGGTGCGGCGCTCCCTCCTGGATCAGGCAGCGCGATGCGCTGTGGATCAGGGGCTCGGCAGCCTGACGCTTCAGGCGGTGGCAGATGCGGCGTCCGTGACGAAAGGCGGATTGCTGCACCACTTTCCAAGCAAGCAGGCGCTGATCGACGCCGTCTTCCAGGACCTGCTCCAGAAACTCGACGCGCAGATCGACCGCTTGATGAGCGAAGACGACAGCAAAAGAGGCGGTTTCACCCGCGCTTATATCGACGCCTTTTTCCAGGTCACCCTCGAGGGTAGCGAGAGCCCTTGGGCCGCGCTTTCGATCTCCTGCATGACCGATCCGCATTTGCGCGCACTGTGGTCGGATTGGATGCAAAAACGGCTCAAGCGTCATGCGGAAACCGATGACCATTCCGATCTGAAAATTGCCCGTTACGCCGCCGACGGCATCTGGCTCGCAAACCTGACCGAGACGAACGGGCTGTCGGCGAAGGAGCTTGACGCACTCCGCGAGCAACTGAAAAACCTTACGAAATAAGAGCGACTACCATGAGCCCCGCAATCCTGACCTACGGCTCCCTCGCCGCCGCAATCGTGCTCGAAGTCATCGGCACGACCTTCCTGCAGCAGAGCCAGCAGTTCACGCGGGTCCTGCCCACCATCCTGATGGGGATTTGCTATCTGGCCGCCTTCTACCTTTTGTCGATCGCGCTGCGCACGCTGCCGGTCGGCATCGCCTATGCTATCTGGAGCGGCCTCGGCATCGTGCTGATCTCCGCCGTCGGCCTGATCCTGTTTCGCCAGACGCTTGATGCCGCCGCCATCATTGGCCTCGGTTTGATTATCGCCGGTGTCGTGGTCGTGAATGTCTTTTCAAATTCGATTTCGCATTAAAAAACCGGCCTGTTTTCGCAGGCCGGTTTCTGATGTGAGTTCCGAAGCTGCTTAGCTGTCCAGGAACGAGCGCAGCTTGCGGCTGCGGCTCGGGTGCTTGAGCTTGCGCAGCGCCTTGGCCTCGATCTGACGGATACGTTCGCGAGTGACCGAGAACTGCTGGCCGACTTCTTCGAGCGTGTGGTCGGTGTTCATGCCGATACCGAAACGCATGCGCAATACGCGCTCTTCACGCGGCGTGAGTGATGCGAGAACGCGGGTCGTCGTTTCGCGCAGGTTCGCCTGGATGGCTGCATCGATCGGCAGAAGCGCGTTCTTGTCCTCGATAAAGTCGCCGAGATGCGAATCCTCTTCGTCGCCCACAGGGGTTTCGAGCGAGATCGGCTCCTTGGCGATCTTCAGGACCTTGCGGACCTTTTCGAGTGGCATGGCGAGCTTTTCGGCCAGTTCTTCCGGCGTCGGCTCGCGGCCAATCTCGTGCAGCATCTGGCGCGACGTGCGGACGATCTTGTTGATCGTCTCGATCATGTGCACCGGAATGCGGATCGTGCGGGCCTGGTCGGCGATCGAACGGGTGATCGCCTGCCGGATCCACCAGGTGGCATAGGTCGAGAACTTGTAACCGCGGCGGTATTCGAACTTGTCGACCGCCTTCATCAGGCCGATATTGCCTTCCTGAATGAGGTCGAGGAACTGCAGGCCGCGGTTCGTGTACTTCTTGGCGATCGAGATGACGAGGCGAAGGTTTGCTTCGACCATTTCCTTCTTGGCGATACGCGCTTCGCGTTCGCCCTTCTGCACCATCGAAACGATACGGCGGAATTCGGCGATCGAAATGCCGGTTTCGGTCGCAAGATTCTGGATCTCCTGCCGGATATCGCGGATCGTCGTGTTCTCGGCGCGCGCGAATTCCTTCCAGCCGCGGGCGGCCAGATTGGCGATCGATTTCATCCAGTTCGGATCGAGCTCGGCACCCTGGTACTGTTCCAGGAACGAGTCACGCTTGACGCCGTAGGATTCGGCGAGACGCAACAGGCGGCCCTCGTTCTGCATCAGGCGCTTGGAAATGTCGTAAAGCTGCTCGACCAGGCTGTCGACGCGGTTCTGGTTGAGCGACAGCGACTTGACCGCTGTGATCAGCTCGTCCTTGAGCTCCTTGTAACGACGCTCCTGAGCGGACGAGAGCGTACCGGTCGCGGCAAGACGCTGCTCGACCTGCTGGTCCTGCAGCTTCCTGAGCTTCTTGTACGTGTCGGCGATCGTGTCGAGGGTTTCCATGACCTGCGGACGCAGCTCGGCTTCCATCGCGGCGAGAGAAAGGCTCGACTCATCGTCGTCCTCCTCCTCTTCCTCGAGGATCATGCCTTCGCCGCCGACCGACGTAATGTCATCGTCGTTGGCGGCAGTCATGCGCGCCTTGCGGGTCTTTTCCTTCTCTTCAGCCGCCTTGCGGTCAGCCTCGATCTTTTCCGGGCTCTGGAACTGCGGCGCAGCCTTTGCTTCCGGGCCTGAATAGGTCGTCTCGAGATCGATGATCTCGCGGAGCAGCGTCGTGCCTTCGTTCAGCTCGTCGCGCCAGATGATCAGCGCCTGGAACGTGAGCGGGCTCTCACAGAGCCCGGCGATCATCGTTTCGCGGCCGGCTTCGATCCGCTTGGCGATGGCGATTTCGCCTTCGCGCGACAGAAGCTCGACGGAACCCATTTCGCGCAGATACATGCGAACCGGGTCGTCGGTCCGGTCGGTCGGCTCTTTCTTTTTCGCCGTAGCGAGCGCAGTGCCGGAGGTCGGGGCAAGTTCGCCGCCTTCGCTCTCCTCACCATCGCTGTCGCTCTCGCCGTCGTCATCGCCACCGGCGGCGTCTTCCGCCTCTTCGTCCTCGACGACATTGATGCCCATGTCGGAGAGCATCGCCATCGTGTCCTCGATCTGCTCAGAGGTAACTTCCTCCGACGGCAGGACCGAGTTCAATTCGTCCATCGTGACATAGCCGCGCTTCTTGGCGGCCTTGATCATCTTCTTGACTGCGTCGTCAGAAAGATCGAGAAGCGGACCATCCTGCGTGCCTTCGCGTTCGTTTTCTGCTTCTTCGTTTTCTTTGACTTTTGTTGCCATGTATTTCGTCACTTTCCCTGAACGCCACTTTCGCCGCGCTTCGTGGACACCGGCTTAAGACGACCGCTCGCCTTGCCGCGAATCACTGTTCAACACGTAACGGAATGACCTTTAATTCCCGATTACCATGGCGGTCGCATTTGACACAGGACCGTCCTGTCAGGAGATCACCGGTCATGTTCGGTGCTATTGACCCACTCCGCCTATTCTGCCTTGAAATGGTGATTCCCACAAATTAACGCTCCGTCAAGCTTTTCCATAAGTCATGCCCAGGAAAATTGGGAAAACCCGCTCAAAACGGGTCTTTTGTGGGTATACTCACCAAATATAGCCGCTATGTAGGCGGTGCCCCCTGAAAGACAAGGGTTTGGGTCGACAGAAAAGACCCGCGCGTCGCTCCGCCGCATTCCTCAGCGAGACGCCCCGTCATACTGGGTTACCGTCAGGGCTGCAAGGTCGATTTCCGGAACGCATCTGAGATTGATCGCTCCATCTCGGTGCCGTTTGGCAGAACCGCTTCGCTGAAGGGAGCTATACCGCAACTGGCGCAGAAATGATGGGCGATCACCTCTTTGTTAAAGTGATAGGTCGACAGGTTCTCCCGTGGCGTCGTCAGTTCCAGCTTGTCGCGCGGTACGAAGGCAAGCAATACGCCCCTCCGGCGACAGAAGGAACAATTGCATTCCATCGCCTTGTCGAACTCGCCGTCCGCCTCGAAGGCGATATTTCCGCAATGGCAGCTTCCCGAAATTCTCATCCATCTCCCCGACACATAAGAATCACTGGGCAAAGGGTAGGATCGAGATCTCGTTCGGCAAGAGCAAGGGTGAAGCCGGAGCATTGCATCAGCCGTGGCTGACGGCTGCCCCCTTCACCCGTCCTGACAAGACCCCGAAGCCGTCGATAATGGCCTCCTGGTTTTCCATGCGGAGTATTTCGAGCTGGACTTCCGAAAGCGCCCTGAGCAGCGGCTCGATTTCTGCCGCATCGCCCGCTTCGGTCGTCTCGGCAATTTCGCGTTCCAGCTCGATCTTCTGGACGCGAAGCGCCTTCGTCCGTTTGTGAAGCGACAGAGCCTGGCGATAACCTTCGCGGGCATCCTCGGGCGCTGCCTGCTGCGTTGCCGTCCACAGCCGCGCATTGCGTATCTGCTGATCGAGCAATTTCAGGATGGCATCGAACCCTTCAGCGGAAAGCCGCTGCGTCAGATATTCGCGTGAAAGGTTCGCACCCGCCGTTGCCGCGGCCGGCAGCATGGCAGCCCAGAAACGCTGCAAGTCCCGGTTCTCGAAATCGATGGCGGCTATCTCGTCATATTCCTCGAGCAGAAGCTGCGGATGATTGACGATGGTCAGCGCCAGTACGCTCTCGCGAAGGGCCGGCAAGTCTCGATGGCCGCGGACCAGGCCGGAACGTGCAAGACGATCGGAAATGCCGACGCCGCGGCTGGCTCCCCCTCCTGCCTGTGGCGCAGCGCCGCCGCGCCCTGTCCGAGTTCCACCGCGCTGGAACCCCTCGCGGCGTCCGTTGCCGCTACGTTGCACCGGCGAAAAGAAACTGTTCAGGCGGTCGCGGATTTCCTGCTGGTAATGACGTCGGACATTCTCATCTGCTATGACCGATACAATCTGCTTCAGCCGCGCCTCAAGCTCCGCGCGCTGTTCCGGCGTTTCAAAGTTGCCTGAAGCGGCTTCGCGTTGCCAGATCATGCCGACAAGCGGCCTCGCATCCGCAATCACCTTGTCGAACGGCGCCCTGCCCTCCTGCTTGACCAGATCGTCCGGATCCTTGCCGTCCGGTAGCAGCGCGAAACGCACCGAGCGCCCCGGCTTCAGGGAGGGCAAAGCGAGATCTGCGGCACGGCTCGCGGCGCGCAGCCCCGCCCCGTCGCCGTCGAAGCAGAGGATTGGCAGCGGCGAAATCTTCCAGAGCAGATCGAGCTGGTTTTCCGTCAAGGCGGTGCCAAGCGGCGCGACCGCATTTTCGACGCCGGCCTGATGCAGCGCGATCACGTCCATATAGCCTTCTACCGCGATGATCGTGGCGCCCTCGGTTTTGCCGCCGGTTGCCTGTGCCGCCCGCCTGGCGCGGGCGAAATTGTAGAGCACCTGCCCCTTGTGGAAGAGTTCGGTGTCGGGCGAATTCATGTATTTCGCCGGCGCATCCGGTGCCATGGCGCGGCCGCCAAAGGCGATCACCTTCTCCCGCGACGAAAGGATCGGGAACATGATGCGGTCGCGGAAATAATCATAGGAGACCGGGATGTCGGCGCCATGCCGCACCAAACCGCAGGCCTCGATCTGTTCCTTCGGCACGCCCTTGCCCGCAAGAAACTCCTTGAGCGCATTGCGGCTTTCCGGCGCATAACCCAGCCGAAACGTCTCGATCGTCCGGCTCGTCAGCCCCCTATCGCGCAGATAGGCTCGCGCCTTTGCGCCGCCGGAGCTCTGGAGCTGATCTTGAAAGAAGCGCGCCGCCATCTCCATGACGTCGAGCAGCGACGTCCGCTCCTTTTCGCGCTTCTCGGCCTGCGGATCCGGCTGAGGCAGAGCGATGCCGGCCATGTCGGCAACCTGCTGCACTGCCTCCGGAAAACTCAGCCCTTCGAGATCGGTCAGGAACCGGAAATGATCGCCGGACACGCCGCAACCAAAGCAATGGTACCGGCCCTTGCGGTCCTCGCAGTGGAAACTCGGGCTCTTTTCCCCATGGAACGGGCAGCAGGCCCAATAGTCGCCGCGCGAGACGTTGGTCTTCCTGCGATCCCAGGTCACCCGACGGCCGACCACGGCCGATATCGGCACGCGATCGCGGATTTCGTCGAGAAAACTGTTGGAAAAGCGCATCTTCACCTCTGAGCCAAACTTCATATAAGCGCCGGCTCGACCGAATGCCACCAGGAAGAAAAATGGTGCCCGCTATTCACAGGCTCCAACTATCCACCATGCGGTCAGGGCGGTACGCGCAAATCCGCAGTCGCCGCAAGCGATCAGTAAACGCAAGAAGGCGGGAATCCGAAATCGGGTTTCCCGCCTTCTGATTTTCCAACTGGTGCAGTGAACTTACTTCAGAAGTTCCTTCACGACGCCTGAAGCCTTGGCGAAGTCCATCTGGCCCGGATATTTTTCCTTCAGGACGGCCATGACCTTGCCCATGTCCCGCAGGCCCTGTGCGCCAGTTTCCGTGACCGCGGATTGAATGAGGCCGCGCACCTTTTCATCTGAAAGCTGCTCCGGCATGAAGCCCTTGATGACCCCGATTTCCTCGCGCTCCTGCGCTGCAAGTTCGGCGCGGCCGGCATCCTCGTAAATCTTGGCGGATTCCTCCCGCTGCTTCACCATCTTCTGCAGAATCTGCAGGATATCGTCATCGCTGACCGGATCCTTGCCCACACCGCGGTTGGCAATGTCACGGTCCTTGATGGCCGTCTGAATCAACCGCACGGTGGAAAGCCGGCGCGTGTCCTTGGCCTTCATCGCATTCTTGAGCGCTTCGGAAAGCTTGTCGCGCATCATCATTTTTCTCCTTGGGAAAAGCCGAGCGCAGGCCTCGGGAATTGTGGCTTTTCCTTGTCATCCAAGCCGGTGTCATAGACGACGGGCCGAGGGCAATCAATTCAATTCACTTAAGACCTTGAATTCAGACGAGGATAATCGTCAGGGATTCTTCGGTTCGCGTGATTGACCATCCCGCCCGCTTTGTTTATTTTCCGGCACCTGCACGAGATTTAGAATGTCAGGGCTAGCGCCGGTATCCTGCGCGCCCGTTCCTGCGACCATAGATGGCCTTTACAGCCTGTCCCTTCAAGGGATGGGACCGGTGAGGCAGAAGGATGAACATGACTGCGACCGCTCCAGCCACCGCCCCTTGGACCACGAAAAAACCCACCGCCGTACTCGTTCTTGCCGACGGAACGGTGATCGAAGGAACGGGAATCGGAGCGACCGGCAAGGTGCCCGCCGAAGTGGTCTTCAATACGGCGCTGACGGGTTACGAAGAAATCCTCACCGACCCTTCCTATCTCGGCCAGATCGTCACCTTTACCTTCCCCCATATCGGCAATGTCGGCACCAATGAAGAAGACATCGAGGACCTGACGCCCGCCGCCCGGCGCGGCGCGGTCGGCGTCATCTTCAAGGCCGACATCACCGAGCCCTCCAACTACCGTGCCGCCAAGCATCTCGACGCCTGGTTGAAGGCCCGCGGCATCGTTGGGCTTTCGGGCATCGATACCCGCGCGCTGACCGCCTGGATCCGCCAGAACGGCGCGCCGAATGCGGTGATCGCCCACGATCAGAACGGTGTCTTCGACATTGAGGCGCTGAAGGCCGAAGCCAAGGCATGGAGCGGCTTGGAAGGCCTTGACCTCGCCAAGGAAGCCACCTCCGGCCAGTCCTCGCAGTGGACGCAGAAGCCTTGGGTATGGAACGAGAGCTACAGCGACCTCCAGCCGGAAGACGCAAAGTACCATATTGTTTGCGTCGATTACGGCGTGAAGCGCAATATCCTGCGCCTCTTCGCCGGCCTTGATTGCAAGGTCACCGTCGTCCCGGCGCAGACCTCGGCTGAAGACATTCTGGCCTTGAAGCCGGATGGCATCTTCCTCTCGAATGGCCCGGGCGATCCGGCTGCAACCGGCCAGTATGCGGTGCCGGTCATCCAGGACGTCATCAAGACCGATATCCCGACCTTCGGCATCTGCCTCGGCCACCAGATCCTCGGCCTTGCGCTGGGGGCAAAGACCGAAAAGATGCATCAGGGTCATCACGGCGCCAATCACCCGGTCAAGGATCACACGACCGGCAAGGTGGAAATTGTCTCGATGAATCACGGCTTCGCAGTCGATTCGAAGTCTCTGCCGGAAGGCGTTGAAGAGACTCACATTTCGCTCTTCGACGGCACCAATTGCGGCTTGCGCCTTTCCGGCAAGCCGGTCTTTTCCGTGCAGCATCATCCGGAAGCTTCGCCGGGACCGCAGGACAGCCACTATCTCTTCCGCCGCTTTATCAACCTCGTTCGCGAGCGCAAGGGCGAACCGGCTCTCGCCGAACGCTGACCTGAAGCTGTAAAAAACTCGCTGACGACCTATTGACCTCAACCATACTTGAGGCTGCACAAGACCCCTGTTCAACACGAGCAGGGGTTTTTCCATGAGCGAAATACACAAGGCAGGCGTCGTGCGCGTCAACAGGTTCTCGGTGCCGGAGGATGCGCGGGACGAGTTCATGCGCCTCATCAGGAGGACGCACGAGGTCATCCGGTCGCAGCCCGGTTTTGTCGACGATCTGATCCTCGAGCAGCATTCTGGCCCGGGGGAGTTCAACCTCCTCACCATCATAAAATTCCAAGGAGAACACGTCCTTCAACCGGTTATTGCCGCAGTCGCAAAATCGGATGCCGAGGCCGGCATCGACCGCCAGGCCCTCACCAGGCGACTCGGCATCGAAGCCCATGTCGGATTCTATCAGCCTGTGACGCTTCGCGAACTTCTTCCAGCCTGAAGCGTCATGGCCAGCCGCTTCAGCGAGCCGTTTTCGGGGCGCGGACGAGAAGCCAGAACCGCCCGCAGAGAAAGACGGCGGCTGCGGCGAGGCCGAGGACGAAGCCGAACCAGACGCCCTTGCCCCCGAAACCAAGCGGGAAGGCAAAAGTCCAGGCGCAGGCAAAACCGATCGGCCAATAGGCGATGAGAGCGAGAATCATCGGCACCTTGGTATCCTTGACGCCGCGCAGCAGCCCGGCTCCCACCGCCTGCAGGCCGTCGACGAGCTGGAACGCGCCGGCAATTGCGATCAACGGCACGGCAAGGGCCAGCACGGTTTCCGCATCTGCCTGCCGGGTATCGAGGAACAGGGCGCCGAGAGCGCGTGGCACTGCCGCGTAAAGCACGCTGCCGATCGCGGTGAAGAAGATACCGACGGCCAGCACGGCGACCGCCGCGCGCCTGATGCCCACCGAATCGTTCCGGCCATTGGCAAGCCCCACCCGCACTGTCGCCACCTGGGCAAGACCGAGCGGGATCATGAAGGCGATCGAGGCAAGCTGCAGCGCGATGCCGTGCGCGGCAAGCTCCAGTTTGCCGATCATGCCCATCAACAGTGAGGCTGCAGAAAACAGGCTGGTTTCCGCCAGAATGGTGAAGCTGATCGGCAAACCAAGCGCAACGATCTCGCGGACCATGGCCCAGTCGGGGCGCCAGAACCGCACGAAGACCTCGTAGGCCCGCATCCGGGGTTGGCTTTCCACGTAAACGACGGCAATCAGGAAGCCGCAGAGATTGGCGCTCACCGCCGCGATCGCTGCCCCATGCAGCCCTAGCGCCGGCGCGCCGAAATGCCCGAAAATCAGCGTATAGGCCACCGCTGCGTTCATCAGGAACATACCGATCGTGACATAAAGCACGATGCTACCCTTCTCGAGGCCCGTGACGAAGCTGCGAAGCGCCATCAATCCGAGCGCGGGAAAGATGCCCCATTGAGCGATCCTGAGATAGCTCTGCGCAAGAGCTGCGACATCGGGCGCTTGGCCGAGCCTGAGCAGGATCGGTTCTGAGAACCAGAGGAGCGGCGCGGTGAGAACGCCGTAGGCGAAAACGATCCAGAAACCCATTCGCACGGAGCGGCGAACGCGGACCGGATCCCTATGCCCGAGAGCTTGTGCGACAAGCGGCACGACGGCGCTGGTAAAACCGGTGCCGAAGATGAAGACGATGAAGAACATCTGCGTTGCAAGCACGACGGACGCAAGTTCGGTCGTGCCGAGCCATCCGACCAGGATGACGTCGGTCGTGTGGATCGCCATCTGCGCAAGCTGCGCCCCCACCAGCGGCACGCCGAGGGCGACGGTCGCGCGCATATGCGAAGACCAGGAGTTGTCCGTGGACCCCTGGAACGTCATGGCTTGGCTCGAGCTCGACATGGGCACCTCCGCAGACGAAAAACGCCGCTTCCAGGAACTGGCGAGCGGCGGAAGCTTCGCGTATAAAGAAGCATTCGTCAGGCGGCAACACTTTGCCGCGATTCAGCAAAATTTTTGGCCGTCTCTTCAAGAAATCTGATGGCTGAGCTCGTTATCGACTACAGCGACCGGAGTTTTCCTGGAAATCTTGCTCAAAAACACCAAAACGGCCACCAGCATGAAGATTGCTGCCATCAGATAGGGTGCGCCCGCGAACTCGACCGCCGCCCTCGGACCGGTAAAGGCACTGAAGAGTTGCGTAAAAATCGCGGGGCCGAGGATCGTCGTCAGGCTCGTGAGGCTGGCCATCGCACCCTGCAATTCGCCTTGCGCCGACGGGGGAACCTTGCCGGCTGCAATGCTTCTCAGCGGCGGGTCGGCGATATTTTCGATCGTGGTCGCAAGGATGATCGCATAGACCATCCAGCCTTCCCAGGCGAAGGCATATCCCGTCAATCCAAGGCACGAGAAGACAAGGCCAAGAACCGCCGTCTTCCACTCGCCGAGAACCGGCACGAGCTTCGGCAGGACAAATGCCATGACGAGCGCCGCGCAGATCCCGAAAAGGCCGAGCGACAGACCGATCTGGCCTTCGCTCCAGCCGTAGCGATAGGCGGAGACAAACGACCAGACGGAAGGATAGACAGCATGCGCCTGCCAGTAGAGAAACATCACCAGCATGACCCAGCCGATGCCCGGATAATGGCGCATCTGGCGCAATGCTCCGAGCGGATTTGCCCGCCGCCATTCAAACGTCCTGCGGTTGGCCCTGTCGAGCGTCTCCGGCAGCAGAAACCAGGCAGCGATGAAATTGGCAAGCGACAGGAGACCGGCGCCTAGAAATGGCACGCGTGGCCCCAGTTCCCCCAGCAAGCCGCCGATGACAGGTCCGACCGTAAAGCCGACCCCGAATGCGATGCCGATCAGGCCGAAATTCTTGGCGCGGTTCTCGTCATTGCTGATGTCGGCGATATAGGCCGAGCAGGTCGCGAAACTGCCGCCGGAAATGCCCGCCAGTACGCGCCCCACGAACAGCATCCAGAAGCTCGTCGCAGCCGCGCAGATCAGATTGTCGAGCGCGAAGGTAAGGACGGACGCCAAGAGGATCGGCCGCCGCCCGAAACGGTCGCTCAGGTTTCCGAGAAGCGGTGCGAACAGGAACTGCATGGCGGAATAGATCAGGAGAAGCCAGCCGCCGTCGACGGCGGCAGCGCTCACGTCATCCCCCGTCAACTCCCGCAGGAACGTCGGCAACACGGGCATGATGATCGCGATCCCGATGACGTCCAGGAACAGGATCATGAAGACGAGGAAAAGACCGCGGCGAACGAATTTCGGATCGAGCATCGGATGTCTCTCTAGGATTTTGTGGTTTCTGGAAAGACGACCGGGTCGCCGGGCAGCCTACATACCGGCAAACTGAAAAGGAAACAATCAGTGAACATTTCAAAGTTTTTGATGGGAGGATGAGCAGACTGAATAGGGATCACGGCGTCCGCCGCTGTCCCGCCTTGAAGCAAGGGAGCGGCACACCGTTTCCGGTCAAGTCGCTTGACGACGGCGGAGCGACGCCCGCCACGGCAACCACGGATATCCCCTGTCCGCAGAACCCGGCTCGACATTTACGGCCGGAGACCATAGAGAGGAATTCCTCTTCTATGGCGGCTTTCCTATGTTCGAACTCCTCTGGCGCGGCATTCTGATCGGCATCGGCGCTACCATCCTCATGGACCTCTGGGCCATCCTGCTACACCGGTTTTTCGGCCAGCCGAAGGCCAACTGGGCGCCGGGCGGACGCTGGTTCTGGCATCTCTCCCGTGGAACCGTGTTTCATGAAAACATCGCCGCAGCAGAACCCTATGCCCACGAGCTGGCGCTCGGCTGGGCCGGCCATTATGCGGTCGGCATCCTCTATGGAGCGGTTTTCGCCTTCATCGTCGGGCCCGGCTGGTTCTCTGCTCCGACCTTCGTGCCCGCATGGATTTTCGGCATCGTCACGGTTGCCGCCGGCTGGTTCCTCATGCAACCCGGCATGGGGATCGGCTGGGCCGCATCGAAGACGCCGAAGCCGAACAAGGTCCGTTTTCTCAATCTTGCCGCTCACACGGTTTTCGCGCTCGGGCTCTATGGGTCTGCGTTCCTGATCCGTTGATCCGGCGGATCCAGCCTCGCCCGGCCGAGGCTGTAATCACCATCCATCCTGAATCGTCCCACAAACCAGCAGAAAGTCCGTTACTTCTTTCGTGGCTTGACATGTTATTTTTTTATAACATTATTACATCAAAAACCAGGGAGAAGAGCGATGGAACTGAAATTCAAGGTATCGGGCCGGATTGCGAAGCCGGTCGAGGACGTGTTCGAGGCCGTCGCCGACCCGAAGAGACTGTCAGGGTATTTCACAACCGGCGGCGCTCAGGGCCGGCTGGAAACAGGTGCAACCGTCACATGGGATTTCCACGACTTTCCTGGCGCCTTCCCCGTTCAAGTCGTCAAAGTCGAAAAGAACAGGGAAATCGTGCTGCGATGGGCGGCTCACGAAGGCAACGCTGCGGAAGAGGGTCCGGAAAACGTAAAGCCCTCGGACTATTTCACGACGGTGACCATGACTTTCGAACCGCTCGAGGACAACCGTACGCTGGTCACCATCGCCGAAGAAGGCTGGAGGGAAACACCCGGCGGGCTGGCGGCATCCTACGGCAATTGCCAGGGCTGGTCTCAGATGCTCTGCGCGATGAAGGCCTATGTGGAATACGGCATCAACCTGCGCGAGGGCATGTACAAGTAGGCTTCGTAGAGGGGGAGTCGATGGACATGCCAGAAGGGCACGCGGCGAACCCGCCCGTGGTTTCAAAGATCGGAGAGCCCACACGAATGCGGAACCTCATTGGAATTGTATAGTGTGGCTCCGCATTCGCGTGGCCTTCGGCGTTCTCTCGGGGTGTCCTGCCCCTACAGGTGATCACCTCGCCTCGCTGCGTGGCTTCATTCGCGGTCTCCTTTCGGGAAACCTTGCCACTTGCACGGCTATACCGAACCTGGCCCGGTGGCCAGGGGGAGGCTTGATAGGAGGAAGTCCGGCTGCCCGGTCTCCTTCCGTGGCTTTCACCTCTTCCACCTTTCCCGCACGTTACGGGTCCGATGGAAGCGCCGGCTCCCGCCTGCCCGCGAACGTCTCGCGAAACACTCCGGCGACGGAAGCGGTGCAATTGTAGGCATGGATGCGGAGGGTGGGGATGAGAAAGGGGTTAAGTTACTCATCTGGCTAAGCGGATTCGAATTTTTCTACACCGATCGCCGCCGATGCGGGCTGCCGACTCCTCTGACCTGCCGGCCATCCCTCCCCGCAAGGAGAGGGTTGGAGATGCCGCACCGCCGGCTCACAAGGTGTATCCTGGGCTGAAACCAAAACCGGAAACTTAGTCTTCACACATCCCCGGAGAACGTGTCGCAGGCCTTCATGTCGCCGGTATCGAAACCGCGCTTGAACCAGCGCATGCGCTGTTCTGAGGTTCCGTGGTTAAAGCTTTCCGGCACCACATAGCCCTGGCTGCGCTTCTGCAGCGTGTCGTCGCCGATCTGCTGCGCGGCATTCAGTGCCTCTTCCAGATCGCCGCGTTCCAGAATGCCCCTTTGCTCCGTGAACTTGCCCCAGACGCCGGCAAAGCAGTCCGCCTGCAATTCGACCCGCACCGACATCTGGTTTGCCTCCGTCTCGCTCATCCGCTGACGGGCCTGATTGAAGCGCGGTAGGATGCCAAGAAGGTTCTGCACGTGATGACCGACCTCATGCGCCACCACATAGGCTTCCGCGAAGTCACCAGCCGCGTCGAACCGCTGCTCGAGCTCCCCGAAGAATTCCGTGTCGAGATAGACCTTGCGATCGGTGGGGCAGTAGAAGGGGCCTGTCGCGGACGAGGCAAAGCCGCAGGCGGAACTCACCTGTCCGGAAAACAGCACCAAGCTGGGTTCCTGGTAGTTCTGGCCGTTTGCCTGGAAAATGCCGTTCCAGGTATCCTCGGTTTCGGCAAGAACCGTCCGAACAAAGGCGGTTGTATCGTCGTTTGCGGGCGCTCTGGTTGTCTGCTGCTGCGTGCCGGAGCCATCGAGACCAATGTCGCCGCCGGAAAGCAGCGTCAGGGGATTGATACCGAGAATCCAGCTGATGATCAGGATGAGAACGATGCCGCCGATGCCGATCCCGCCGCCGCGGCGCCCGCCGCCGCCGATCGGAATTCGGAATCCGCCTCGCCCCAGGGAACCACCCGCGGAGGCACCGCGTCGGTCCTCGACATTGTCCGATTGACGGCGGCCTCTCCATTCCATCTGGCGCTCTCCTGTTCGGCGACACTGCGCCATTAAGCGATATAATGCGGATGACCGCAAAGGCGATCCATCCCATTACCTATAACGGAGATTTTTCCTCTCTCAAGCGACCCTCAAGGCCCTCTTGCCGGGCAGGAAAACCGTCAGCAGGCCGAGCGCCGGAAGGAACGCACAGAGGGTGTAGACGAAACTGATCCCGTAGAGGTCGGCAAAAACGCCGAGCACAGCTGCCGCGATACCAGCGATGCCGAAGGCGAGCCCGAAAAAGATGCCGGCGATCATGCCGACGCGCCCGGGCACCAGTTCCTGCGCCATGACGACGATGGCCGGAAAGGACGAGGCCATGATGAAGCCGACAATCGCCGAAAGTGCGATGGTGACGGGCAGGTTTGCAAACGGCATGGCGAGCGTGAAGGGCAACGCGCCAAGGATCGAGAACCAGATCACCACCTTCGTGCCGAACCGGTCACCAATCGGGCCACCGACGACCGTTCCGAGCGCCACGGCACCGAGGAAGATGAAGAGCATGATCTGCGACTGCTGCACCGTAACGCCGAAACGCTCGATCACGAAGAACGTGTAATAGCTGCTGATGCTCGCCATATAGATGTTCTTGGAAAAGGTCAGCAACGCCAGCACCACGAGTGCCGTCGCCACCGTCCGCTTCGACAGGCTGTGCGCGTTCAAAATCCTTTTCCGGCCCTTGTTCGCCGCCATATGCGCCTTGTACCAGCGCGCGACCCAGGCCAGGATGAATATCCCCAGCATGGCAATGACCGAGAACCAGGCAACACTCCCCTGCCCGTTCGGGACGATGATGAACGCGGCAAGCAGCGGACCGATCGACTGGCCGAAATTGCCGCCGACCTGGAATGTAGCCTGCGCAAAACCGTAGCGCCCCCCGGAGGCAAGCCGCGCGACGCGGGAAGATTCCGGATGGAATACGGCCGAGCCGACGCCGATCAGTGACGCGGCGACCACCAGCATCAGGTAGGATTGCGACCAGGCCAGGATGAAAAGGCCGATAAAAGTCGACCCCATGCCGAACGGCAGCGAATAGGGAAAAGGCTTCTTGTCGGTGACGATGCCGATCACCGGCTGCAGCAGCGATGCGGTGCATTGAAATGCAAGCGTCAGAATGCCGATCTGCCAGAAATCGAGCGCGAAGTCGGCCTTTAGCATCGGATAGATTGCCGAAATCATCGACTGCATGATGTCGTTCAGCATGTGGCAGAAGCTGACCGCCAGGATGATCGGCAGTACCGTCACTTCCGCTGCGGCAGCGGCGACAGGTTTCGAAGTTGCATCGGCCATCTGGTTTCCTCCGCGCAAGCGGTCCTTATCGATGGCCGTTGCGGCAAATTTCCTTATTGGCCGGTGTTTATGCCTGCGGACCGCGCGTGTCCATGACAGCAGGGCTGATATCGGTACGGTTCGCGAAATTTTGTCCGATCAGGTGCCACCGGATGCAAGCCGCCGATGCAAGATGAACATCGCGGCGATAGCGGCAAAGGTAAGCATCATGACCCAGTTCGGTCCGCCCGAGAAAACGACGGCATTCATGATGCGGCCGGGCAGCAGCGTGAAGAGGCCGGCGATCACGATGCCGCCGAAATACATGCCGATGACCGCCGCCTTGTGCGCCCGGATATTTTTGGCGCGCGCGGCAGTGATGGCCCGCCACGCCCCAACGAGCACGGAAATCGACAGGAGATGGATCGGGCTGAAACCGTGGAAAAGATTGATCTCGTGGATGAAAAAGCTGGAGAGCGAGGTCATCACCATCAGCATCATCCAGATCTTTCCGAGCAGCCGATGCCGCGGCGTGCCCTTGCGGTTGAGGAGGATGTAAGCGCCAAGCACGGCTGCCGGCAGGACCGCCGCGACATGGATCTGCACGGCAATCGGAGCGTCGAGAAGCGGTTGAAAATTCATGGCGAGCTTTTCCAAGTTATCCGGCGATTGAACTCGGCGTCTGTTTCCGCCATGACTGACCCGTCCTCAAACGGAATGGCGCAGACGGCGGATCAACTTCGTGAGTCACCTGTTTTTCAGCTCCACGCTTCGCGAATTGCAGCTTTTCATCCGGTCCCGGCGCTTTTGGGCGACCTTTGCGCTGGTGGTCCTCATCTTCGCCGTCAGCGGTCCGTACGGCACGTTCGAACGCATGACGTTCGGTGTCCGGCTCGGCTACTGGTTGATCCTACATGCCGCTACCTGGGCGATCGCGATTACCCTTTCCCTCGCCGCCGAGGTCCTCCTGCGCGAACGGCTCGGCAATACGCTGCTGCGCATGATGATCGGCTCGCTGGTTGCAGCCTTGCCGATCGGCTTTGCGCTCGGCCTCATCGACTTCGCGTTCACGGGAGATTGGGCGGAAACTGGCAACGGTTTGCGCCGCGCCCTTGTCGCCCTTCCGCTCTGCGCCCTCTTCTGTCTGCTCACCTACACGGCGATGCATCGTCAGATCGCCGCAGCGGCCACATACCCCACCTCGTCAGAGCCGCCGGCCGCCCTCGCTCCTCCTGCTGCCAGACAGCCGTCCGGCCCGGAAATCCTTGGACGGCTGAAACCGCAGAACCGCGGGCCGCTCGTGCGCCTGTCCGTCGAGGATCATTATACCGAGGTGATCACCCTCCGCGGCCGGGAACTTATCCTCCTGCGCTTTGCCGACGCGCTGAAAGAGCTCGGGGACACGCCGGGCCTGCAGGTACACCGCTCGCATTGGGTGGCGGAAGCGCAGGTCGAAAAATTGATGCGCGACAACGGCAAGCTGTTTATCGTCATGTCGGACGGTTCCAAGATCCCGGTCAGCCGGCCCAATCTGGAAGCGGTGCGCCAGCGCTTCAAGCGGTTTCCGGGGTAAGGCGGCTGTCGGCACGGGCATCCGTCCCGCCCCCTAAGGTCATCACGAAGTCGTGTTCCTTATGGATGTAACCTCACTCTCCTCCTGACGAATAAGCCGATGTGCGCTGAGACGCACACCCACACTCGCTCTCTGGAGGAGACGATATGTCAACAGGTACATCAGTAACAACGGCCATCCTCGCGGCGGCCGTCGCATCGGCACTGTCATCGATCGCCTATGCCGCCCCCCTGTCCCAGGCGGAAGTCAAGTCGGCCATGGATGCCGGCAAGGAGAAATGCTTCGGCGTCGCCATGAAGGGGCAGAACGATTGCGCCGCAGGCCCGGGAACCACCTGCCAGGGCACCTCGACGGTCGACTACCAGGGCAATGCCTGGAAATTCGTCAATGGGGGAACCTGCGAGACCATGAAGCTGCCAGGGAACCGCATGGGATCCAAGCAGGCTCTCACTCGCGACATTCCTTCGTGATTGCCGGCCTTCCTGATTGCTGAATTCCGGAAAGCGGAGGGATAAAATGGATCCGAACACGCATGACATCGGGCACAATGCCCTTCGCTTTCCGCCTTTCCGAGCCGACGGGCAGGCAGGAACGAGCTTCAAACCCGAGCACCTTCCCGCGATTCTGACGCAGTTTCCGAAACGCGGCTTCTTCGAAATCCATGCCGAAAACTATATGGGACCGGGAGGTCCGCCGCATCAGGCGCTGTCCCGCATCCGCCAGGACTATCCGCTTTCCGTCCACGGCGTATGCATGTCGATCGGCGGCCCTCGCCCGCTCGACCGGGAGCACCTGGCGCGCTTCAAGGCCCTGGTTGATCGCTACGAGCCTGCGCTGGTTTCCGAACACCTGGCCTGGTCGACACACGAGACCACCTATTTCAACGATCTCCTGCCGTTGCCATACAACGACCAGACATTGCGGCATGTGGCTGACCACATCGATGAAGTCCAGCAGACGATCGGCCGCCCGATCCTCCTGGAAAACCCGTCCAGCTATCTCTCCTTCAAGGAGTCGACGATGGCGGAAACGGAATTCATCCGGGCTCTGACGAAACGGACCGGCTGCGGCCTGCTTCTGGACGTCAACAATGTCTTCGTTTCGGCGGCGAACTTGAGCTCGTCGCCGCTCGACTATCTGGCGGACTATCCGCTCGATCTCGTCGAGGAAATCCATCTTGCAGGCCACAAGGCGCAAAGCGACGAGGACGGCGGAACGCTGCTGATCGACAGCCATGACGGGCCCGTATGCGATGCCGTCTGGCAATTGTTCGAAACCGTCATATGCCGAACCGGCCCGATCCCCACCCTTGTCGAATGGGACAGTGCAATTCCGGCCTGGATCACGCTTGAAAAGGAAGCGGCCGCCGCGCAGGCGATCCTCGATCGGCATTCGTCCAGCCATGGAAGGGAAGCCCGCCATGCAGCCCTCTGATGCCGGCACCGCCAGATCCGACGCCTATTCGCAGGCATTTTCATCATGCCTGCTCGACCCCCGTCGATCGCCACCGCCTGACGTTCAGGCGCCTGGAGGGAAAGACGTGGAGCGGCGGTTCAATATCTACCGCAACAATGTCGTGGTCAGCTTGATCGAGGCGCTTGCCGCGGTCTTCCCGGCGACCCAGCGGATAACCGGGCCCGACTTTTTTCGGGCGATGGCCCGCTTCCACATCCGCAAAACGCCGCCGACCTCGCCGCTGCTCTTTGAGTACGGGCGAGAATTCCCCGATTTCATTGCGCAATACGAATACGCGCGATCGATGCCTTGGCTGGCGGATGTCGCGCGCATCGAGCGCGCCTGGCTCGACGCCTATCACGCTGCCGATGAAGCCGTGCTTGCCGCGGAAGCGCTGACGTTGCCGGCGCCAGTGGATATCGGTGATCTCCGTTTCGTCGCCCATCCGGCGACCCGCCTTCTCCGCTCGCAATATCCCGCATTCACCATCTTTTCGGCAAATCGAAGTGATGATCCGGTCGGGCCCATCACGGCGACGGAGCCCGAATGGACGCTGATAACCCGGCCCGCATTGGACGTGGAAGTCCGCAAGCTCTCGCGTGGCGCGGCACTCATGCTCGCGCGGCTGATTGCGGGAGGCACTCTCGCCGAGGCGGCGGGCGATGCGTTTGCCGCCTGCCCCGATTTCGACCTTGCGTCCGCCATATCCGGCATCATCGAGGTCGGCGCTTTTTCCGATGTTTCCACGAGAGGAGTGGGAAAATGAAGACGAAACAGAGCCCCGCTCTCACAAACGGCTCCGGCTTGCGGCCCTCGGTTGGCGCTGCCTACGCGGTCATCTCAAGACTTGTGCCCATGCCCTTGACGCAGTTCGCCCTGAGGGTCGCCCTTGCGGTACCGTTCTGGCGTTCGGGAATAAACAAATGGGACGGTTTCCTGCAGCTGAACGATGTCGCCGTCCTACTCTTCTCCTCCGAGTTCCAGTTGCATCTGCCCGGGGGCCCATATCCCTATCCATTCCCCGGTACCGTCGCCTTCATGTCCGCCTCGGCTGAAATCCTGCTGCCGCTCCTTCTTGTGCTTGGTTTGGTCACGCGCGGAGCCGCGCTCGCCGTTCTCCTGATGACGCTCGTCATTCAGCTGACTGTGCCCGACGGCTGGCCCATCCATCTGACATGGGCAGCGATGGCATTGGGCATCATGGCTTTAGGCCCCGGCCGGTGGTCGCTCGATTCGTTTATCGGCATCGACCGCAACCCCTCCCGCGCATGATTGCCGATTGAAGGTCCCAGGCTCCGGCGGTCCGCACGGACGGAACCGACATCCGGCACGGGTGAGCTTTCTGTCGATTTGGCGATTTATGGGGTTCCGTTCGCCAAAACATTTGCCTATAAGCCGCGTCTAGCCTGAAAAGACATGCTCGCGCGACCCGACCGGTGGTATTCCACACCGTGCCGGTTTTTCGCGCAGGAAAAAGCGGAAAGATACCCATGCCCAAGCGCCAAGATTTGAAATCGATCCTCATCATCGGCGCGGGTCCGATCGTCATCGGCCAGGCATGCGAGTTCGACTATTCCGGTACCCAGGCCTGCAAGGCGCTGAAGGAGGAAGGTTACCGGGTCATCCTGGTGAACTCCAACCCGGCGACCATCATGACCGATCCCGGTCTCGCGGATGCGACCTATGTCGAGCCGATCACCCCGGAAGTCGTCGCCAAGATCATCGCCAAGGAGCGTCCTGACGCGCTCCTGCCGACCATGGGCGGCCAGACGGCGCTGAACACCGCGCTCTCGCTCAAGCGCATGGGCGTGCTGGACCGCTACAATGTCGAAATGATCGGCGCCAAGCCAGCCGCCATCGACAAGGCGGAGGACCGCGCCCTCTTCCGCGAAGCCATGGCCAAGATCGGTTTGGAGACGCCGAAGTCCATGCTGGCGAATGCCACCGATATCAAGGACACCGATCGCAAGAGCCATGAGGTCGAGCGCGCCAAGCTGCGCGAGCGCCTTTCGGGCGGTGATCTGGACAAGGCGCTCGACGACCTTGAGAACCAGTGGAATCTCGGCGAGAGCGACCGCAAGCAGCGCTATATGAGCCACGCCATGGCGATTGCCGCGCAGGCGCTCGATCATGTCGGCCTGCCGGCGATCATCCGCCCCTCCTTCACGCTCGGCGGCACCGGCGGCGGTATTGCCTACAACCGCTCGGAATTCTTCGAGATCGTTTCGGGCGGCCTCGATGCTTCGCCAACCACCGAGGTGCTGATCGAAGAGTCGGTGCTCGGCTGGAAAGAGTATGAGATGGAAGTGATCCGCGACAAGGCGGACAACTGCATCATCATCTGCTCGATCGAGAACATCGATCCGATGGGCGTCCACACGGGCGATTCCATTACCGTCGCGCCGGCGCTGACGCTGACCGACAAGGAATACCAGATGATGCGCAACGCCTCGATTGCGGTTCTGCGCGAGATCGGCGTCGAGACCGGCGGCTCCAACGTGCAGTTCGCGGTCAACCCGGCCGACGGCCGCCTCGTCGTCATCGAAATGAACCCGCGCGTCTCGCGCTCCTCCGCGCTCGCCTCCAAGGCGACCGGCTTCCCGATTGCCAAGGTCGCGGCAAAGCTCGCCGTCGGTTACACGCTGGACGAACTGGAAAACGACATCACCGGCGGTGCGACGCCCGCCTCGTTCGAACCGTCGATCGACTATGTGGTCACCAAGATCCCGCGTTTCGCCTTCGAGAAGTTCCCGGGCGCTGAGCCGACGCTCACCACCGCGATGAAGTCGGTCGGCGAAGTGATGGCGATCGGCCGCACATTCGCGGAGTCGCTGCAGAAGGCTTTGCGCGGCCTTGAAACCGGGCTCACCGGTCTCGACGAGATCGAGATTCCCGGTCTCGAAGACGGCGAAAACTCCAAGAACGCCATTCGCGCCGCGATCGGCACGCCGACCCCCGATCGCCTGCGCATGGTGGCCCAGGCGCTCCGCCTCGGCCTGACCGAAGCGGAAGTGCACGAAGCCTGCAAGATCGATCCCTGGTTCATCGCCCAGCTCAAGGCGATCATCGACATGGAAGAGCGCATCCGGGAACATGGCCTGCCCACGGACGCCGAAAACCTTCGCATGCTGAAGGCCATGGGCTTCTCCGACGCCCGCCTTGCGAGCCTTACCGGCAAGCGCCCCAAGGAAGTGGCCGAACTGCGCAACTCGCTGAATGTCCGCCCGGTTTTCAAGCGGATCGACACCTGCGCTGCCGAATTCGCCTCCCCGACCGCCTATATGTACTCGACCTACGAAGTGCCCTTCGTCGGTGCGCTCCGCTCCGAAGCGGAAGTCTCCGCTGCAAAGAAGGTCGTTATCCTCGGCGGCGGTCCGAACCGCATCGGCCAGGGCATCGAGTTCGACTATTGCTGCTGCCATGCCGCCTTCGCATTGAAGGACGCGGGTTATGAAGCGATCATGATCAACTGCAACCCGGAAACCGTCTCGACCGACTACGACACCTCCGACCGCCTCTATTTCGAGCCGCTGACGGCGGAAGACGTCATCGAGATCCTGCGCGCTGAACAGGAAAAAGGCGAAGTGGTCGGCGTCATCGTCCAGTTCGGCGGCCAGACGCCGCTGAAGCTTGCGGAGGCGCTCGAAAAGAACGGCATCCCGATCCTCGGCACGGCACCCGACATGATCGACCTCGCCGAAGACCGCGACCGCTTCCAGAAGCTGCTGATGAAGCTCGATCTCAACCAGCCGAACAACGGTATCGCCTACTCCGTCGAGCAGGCCCGGCTGGTCGCGGCCGAAATCGGCTTCCCTCTGGTTGTCCGCCCGTCCTACGTCCTCGGCGGCCGCGCCATGCAGATCATCCATTCGGAATCGATGCTGCAGACCTACCTGCTCGACACCGTTCCGGGCCTCGTGCCGGAAGACATCAAGCAGCGTTACCCGAATGACAAGACCGGCCAGATCAACACCCTGCTCGGCAAGAATCCGCTGTTGTTCGACAGCTATCTCACCCATGCGATCGAGGTGGACGTCGACTGCCTCTGCGACGGCACTGACGTCTATGTCGCCGGCATCATGGAGCATATCGAGGAAGCAGGCATCCATTCGGGCGATAGCGCCTGCTCGCTGCCGCCGCGCACTCTCTCGCCGGAGCTCATCGACGAACTGGAACGCCAGTCGAAAGCTATGGCCAAGGCTCTGAACGTTGTTGGCCTGATGAACGTCCAGTTCGCCATCAAGGACGGCACCGTCTACGTACTGGAAGTCAACCCGCGCGCCTCGCGCACCGTGCCCTTCGTTGCCAAGACCATCGGCGCACCGATCGCCAAGCTCGCCGCCCGCGTCATGGCGGGCGAGAAGCTCGATCCGACATTTGCCGCCTACGGCAAGAAGCCAGACCCGCGCAACCTGAAGCACATCGCGGTCAAGGAAGCTGTCTTCCCGTTCGCCAAATTCCCGGGCGTGGATACCCTGCTTGGGCCGGAAATGCGCTCGACCGGCGAAGTGATCGGCCTCGACACGGATTTTGCCCTCGCGTTTGCCAAGTCGCAGCTCGGCGCCGGCGTCGAACTGCCGCGCACCGGCACGGTCTTCGTCTCGGTGCGCGATGAGGACAAGGCCCGCGTCCTGCCGGCGATCCGCATCCTGACCGAAATCGGCTTCAAGGTCCTGGCAACCGGCGGCACCGCGCGCTTCCTGGGTGAAAACGGCATCGAAGCCACAAAGATCAACAAGGTTCTCGAAGGCCGGCCGCATATCGAAGACGCGATCCGCAACCGTCAGGTCCAGCTGGTCATCAACACGACGGACGGCAACAAGGCGATATCGGATTCCAAGTCGCTGCGCCGCGCCACGCTGATGCAGAAGGTGCCCTATTACACCACCATGGCCGGCGCCGAAGCCGCAGCCATGGCCATCAGGGCCCTGAAGGCAGGCAATCTCGAAGTCCGCCCGCTGCAGAGCTATTTCGCCTGAACGCCTCTGTTTCCACCATCTCCGATGGACGCCCTTCCATAAGGGGCGTCCGCTCGGGGGCCCGGCAAAGGGCTGCTTAAAAAGCCGCGGCGTTCGCCCGCGGTCGGCGCCGCATCTCGCTTCAAAAATAGTCTCGGATCAGTCGCCACACCAATAGCGCGATGGCGACGATGGTCGCCCACATCACAAGCGATATCAGTATCGAGACAATCAGATATCTCAGCCGCCTCGTCATCGGCGAGCCCTCCAGGATCGACGCTGAAGGCATTTAAGAACAAGTGGGCACCATGTCTCTGGCAGCCGATCATCGCGGTTGATGGCTTTTAGCCAGACCTGAGCCCGTGTCGCCGCGCCTGCGCCAGTCGCATACATTTGTGATCCGGGAAACGACAATACGCCCATTTCGGCTGGTGGATAATCGCCCGGAAGATCGACTTGCCGAACCTTTCAGGAGGCATTCGGCGGCCCGGAACGATAAGGGGCACGGGCTCTGACAAGGCGTTGGACGGCATTCATATCTTTTCTGAAACGGTCCAGCTCTCTCATCCTCTGGGCCTCATCCGGAATCCGGAGAAGATAGGCTGGATGCACGGTCACGAAGAGTATGCGCCCATCAGCCAATGCCATGGGCTCTCCGCGCACATCCTCGAGCTTCTGGCGCATATCGGTCAACGCAAAAAGGGCTGTTGCGCCCATCGCCACCACGACCTCCGGCTTCACCAGTTCGAGCTCCTGCATCAACCACCAGCGGCATTGCCTGATCTCGCCCATGTTCGGTTTCTGATGGATCCGCCGTTTGCCCCGCGGCACGTATTTGAAGTGTTTGACGGCGTTGGTAATATAAAGAGAACACCGGTCGATGCCGGCTTCGGCAAGCGTGTCGTTGAAGAGCTTTCCGGCCGGCCCCACGAACGGCTTGCCTGCAAGATCCTCCTGATCGCCGGGTTGTTCGCCAACGACCATCACCCTGGCGTCGGCTGGGCCATCCCCGAAAACCGTCTGGGTTGCCAGACAATGGATATCGCAGCGCGTGCAGTGCCGTGCTTCCCCTTTGAGGGCCGAAAGAGTGCCGGCAGCAGGGGCCGACGGCACCGGCGCCCTGGCTGCCGCCTCCTGGATGCGGTGGTGGAAGGGCAACGGCTCACTCGCCGCTCTTTTCCCCATCTCGATCACGCTCGCTTCGGCATTCGCGATCAGATCCGGAATGAGCGTAGCTTCCGGCAGGTTCTTCCAGTATTTCTTCGGCATCTCCTTTGTCATCATCTTCACCTTGAGCCGGGCCGGATTGAAGATGGATGCATAATAGGTGCGCCAGAGATCCTCGGTCTCATCCTTCAGATCAGGTTTTTCCGCAGGCTCGTCGCAGGTCCTCAAAGTCTCCCCGTCCCAAGAGGCCGAGCCTTTCGGCGTCGCAATCAGCCAATCCATGTCCGTGAAGCGGCGCTGGAAGAAAGGCGCTACGCGCGCAAGGATGAAATGGTCTGGTTCGAACCAGGAGAAGAATCGCCGGCGTCCTGCAGTCCCCGCCGGCAACGGCAACTCCTTGAAGCGAACGAAAGCGGTCATCTTGTGGTAGTCCCGCCCGACAGCCTTGGCCATGCGCTGCGCCGCGACGACGTCGGTATCGGATGCCATCTGCAGGAGATGCCGCCCATGCATCAACCGAAAGAGCAAGCGGTAGAGCAGAGCAAAACGTGTCGGATCGGAATGACAGATCACTGCCCCCGCCAGCCGGATGAAGGACGGCGGCACGGAGAGCGGCGGATGCGCCTCATGAGGCGGCGGCAGGTTGTTGTCGTCAAACCCGAACAGACCATCGGCATCGTCCATGGTCCGCCATTCGATGACATCAGGGACGATACCCGCCATCAGATATGCTCGGGCCGCGTCGCGCCACTCGGTAAGGTCTCCCCTGCCTCTCAGCGAATAGCGGTACATCATAGAAGCGAGAGCTGTTCCGGTTTAGGCTGGAACATGGCAGCAAGATCAGGCCGGTCGACAAGCCGATGCGGCGTCCAGCCCTCGCAGGTAATAAACGGCTGGACCTTCTTCAGCGACACGCCGAGCCGCTTGAGATCATCAAGCCTCAGCCGCCGGAAGCGACGGGCCGAAAGAACGCCCTTGACGGTCTTGGTGCCGAAACCCGGCACCCGCAGCAGCCGCTCTTTGTCTGCCCTGTTCACGTCGACGGGAAACTGCTCCCGGTGTCCCAATGCCCAGGCAAGCTTGGGATCGAGATCAAGATCCAGCATGCCGTCCGGTTGGCTTGCAGTGATCTCGCCGATCTCGAACCCGTAGAAGCGGTAAAGCCAGTCCGCCTGATAGAGTCGATGCTCGCGCATCAGCGGCGGCTTGATCAGCGGCAGGTTCCTGGACGAATCAGGAATGGGGCTGAATGCAGAATAGTAGACCCGCTTCAGACCAAAGCTTCCGTAGAGCCGGGCGCTGGTGCCAAGGATCGTCGCATCGCTGGTGCCATCGGCGCCCACGATCATCTGCGTGCTCTGTCCGGCGGGCGCAAATTTCTTCCGTCGTTTGGATTGCAGCGTCGGCTCCGCCATTTCCTCGATCTTGAGACGGAGCTTGCCCATCGACTGCCGGATGCCATCCGGCCGCTTTTCCGGCGCGAACTTGGCAATTCCCTTGTCGGTGGGCAGCTCGATATTGATCGACAAACGGTCGGCGTAAAGTCCGGCTTCCTCGATAAGAGGTGCCGACGCCTCCGGGATGGTTTTCAGGTGGATATAACCCGTGAAATTGTGCGTGGTTCGCAATTCTCGGGCGATCAGCACCATCTCTTCCATCGTGTGATCGGAGGAGCGGATGATTCCCGAAGACAGGAACAGGCCTTCGATATAATTTCGCCGGTAGAACTCCAGCGTCAGCCAGATCACCTCCTGCGGGGTAAATCGAGCCCTTTCTACATTGCTGGAGGAGCGATTGACGCAATAGGCGCAGTCATAGATGCAGAAATTCGTAAGCAGGATCTTGAGAAGGGAAATGCAGCGGCCATCGGGTGCATAGGCATGACAGATCCCCGAACCTTCCGTAGAACCAAGCCCTCCCGAAGAGGAGGAGTCCCGCCTCACCGTTCCGCTCGAAGCGCAGGAAGCGTCGTATTTTGCGGCGTCGGAAAGTATTGCCAACCGTTCTTTGAGCGACTTCTTCATCGTTATGTTCACTATTTGTTCTATTTTAGAAAGTCAAGACATTGACAAACCGATGAGCTTGGAATCTCATGAGCGGACTTGCGTTCGCCTCGACAGGGTTCGAAAATCCTAGCTTTGGTTGTCGAAGTTCTGTTATAGTGAGCAAAATTTTGATCTTACGATGGTTCCGAAGTTTTACTCCGGAACCTGTTTCTTTTTGTGTCCGCGGCATCCGCGGACATGAGTCTGAAGGACAGTGAAATGGTTGATAAGGTACCGATGACGCCGAATGGTTTTGCCAAGCTGCAGGAAGAACTGCGCTGGCGCCAGCAGGAGGAGCGTCCCCGTATCATCGAGGCGATTGCGGAAGCCCGCGCCCACGGCGACCTCTCGGAAAATGCCGAATATCACGCCGCCAAGGAGGCCCAAAGCCACAACGAAGGCCGGATCACCGAGCTTGAGGACCTGACGGCGCGCGCCGAGATCATAGACCTCACCAAGATGTCCGGCTCGAAGATCAAGTTCGGCGCCACCGTCAAGCTCGTCGACGAAGATACCGACGAGGAAAAGACCTACCAGATCGTCGGCGACCAGGAAGCCGATGTGAAGGCTGGGCGCATCTCCATCTCTTCCCCCATTGCCCGCGCGATGATCGGCAAGGAAGCCGGCGAGTCGATCGAAGTTGTCGCGCCCGGCGGTTCCAAGGCCTACGAGATTCTGTCCGTCTCCTGGGGCTGATTGTCCGTGGGGAAAAATGGCGATCCCGCCATCGTGGATATTCGTGACGTCGAAGTCGTTGCGCCGAATTTCAAGCGGCGGCTCTCCGGCGTCACCTCGACGATCATCCAGCTCGTGCCCGTACAGAGATCGCTCGGTCAGAAGGTTGCAACGCTCGGTCCGGGATTGCCTGCCGATCTGCCGCATATCCGCTACCGCGATCTCTGGGCGTTCTGGATTCCCCCGCGCGGCAAGCGATGCCGCGTCTGGCATGCGCGCCGCAATATCGAAATGCTGCCGGCCATCCTGATGCGGGATGTGCTGCGCATGCCGCTGAAGATCGTCTTCACATCCGCCTCGCAGCGACGCCATACCGGCTGGACCAAATGGCTGATCTCGAAGATGGACGCCGTGATCGCGACCAGCAGCAAGACGGCCGACTATCTTGCCGTACCGAATACGGTGATCCTGCATGGCATCGATACCGATCGTTTCTCGCCGCCCGCCGACAAGGCGGAGGCGAAACGCGCCCGAGGACTGGACCCAACCAGAAAATTCGTCGGCTGCTTCGGACGTGTGCGGCACCAGAAGGGCACGGATGTTTTCGTCGATTCGATGATCCGCCTATTGCCGGAGCGGCCCGATTGGGCGGCAGTGGTGGCGGGACGCGCCACCGGCCCTCATGTGGAGTTCGAAAGCGGCCTCAAGGCGAAAGTGACAGCCGCGGGTCTTGCCGACCGCATCCTCTTCGTTGGCGAACATACCAACATCAACGAATGGTATCGGGCGCTCGACCTCTTCATCGCGCCGCAGCGCTGGGAAGGGTTCGGGCTCACGCCCCTCGAAGCCATGGCGACCGCCCTGCCCGTCATCGCCACCGATGTCGGCGCCTTTCCGGAGCTTCTGGTGACGGGAGACCGGGAGACCGGCGTGATCGTTGAAAGCGGCAGTGTCGATGCGATGACCGAAGCCGCAGTCTCCTTCATGGATGACGAAAGCCGCAGACATGCAGCCTCCGCCTGCTCGCGGGCTCATGCATTGGAAAATTTCAGCATCGAGGGCGAGGCAAAACGCCTCGGCAACATCTACCGGATCACGGCTTCTGCTTGAAAAGCTCGATATAGGTATCGGTAATCGCTTCTTCGGAAAACCGTTCAACCAGCGTCCTGGAGGCGCCCTCAACCAGGCTGGCCGCAAGCTTCTCGTCGCTGAGAACCTGGGAAATGGCACCAGCCAGGCCATCTGCGTCGCCGATGTCGACCAGCAGACCGCTTTCGCCGTCGCGGATGCACCAGCTCGGTCCTTCCGCCCGTGTGGCGACGATCGGCCGCTTCTGGGCCCAAACCTCGAATATGACATTGCCGAGCGGTTCATGGCTGGACGGCATGGCAAAGACATCCGCCGCAGCGACATAGGGCCGCGTATCGGTCTGCCAGCCGAGGAAACGCACCCGCTCGGTCATTCCCCGCTCACGCACGAGCACCTGGAGCGCCTCACCTTCCTCGCCCTCGCCCGCTAGCCATAACCAGACATCCGGCAAGGTCGCCAGCGCCTCGATCAGCGTATGAAAACCCTTCCGCTTCACAAAACGCCCCATGGCCATGACAAGCGGAACGCCTTCCGGCGTATTCACCACGGACCGCGCGATGGGGGCAACGGCTTGTGTATTGGTGAAATTGGCGATCACCTCGATCCGGCGCGTCCAGCCAAGGGCCCGCACGTGGTCGGCCATTGCCGGCGTCAGGCAGACGATCACATCCGTATTGCGGAAATAGCTGAGCCTCTTCGGATAATCCCCAAGACGCGAAATCTTGATGCAGCCGGGATAGGCCGGCAGGAGTTCGCTGCCGCGGGTGCCCCAAGCCATCAGCGCATCGGGTTTCTCACGCTCGGCAAGCCGCTTTGCCTTCAAGGGCAGCAGATAGCGGTCGAGGGAGATGTTGCGGAAATTGCTCTCCGTGATCGTGACGACGTTTTCGATATCCTTGCGCCAGCTGCGCCCGGGCCGGATGATCGCCCGCTGCTCCACGCCCCGGCGGGCCAGCGCGTTGGCGAGGTGCGTGAAGAAACGCTCGAGGCCGCCTTCCTTGCCGAAATGGTAGTGGTGGATCCTCATGGCTTGCTGGTGCCCGTTTCAAACAAGCGCAGATAAGCGTCGGTGACCGCCTCTTCGGAAAACCGCTCCCGCATGGTCTGCCGCCCGCCTTCCACCAGACGCTGCCTGAGCGCAGGATCGTCCCTGATGCGCCGGATCGCCGCTGCCAGCGCTTCGAAATTCTCGCAATCCACCAAAAGGCCGTCCTTTTCGTCGCTCATCATCCAGGAAGGACCTTCCGACCGCGTGGAGACGATCGGTTTCTCAGCACACCAGCCCTCCAGGCACACATTGCCCAGCGGCTCGTGCGTCGACGGCACGGCAAGCACATCGGCGGCGGCCAGGAAGGAATAGACATTCGTCTGCCAGCCCGCGAAGCGGACGCGATCCCTGATGCCGAGCTCATCCACCTGACGTTCCAGGTTCTCCCGCTCTACGCCTTCGCCAAGGAGCCAGAGATAGGCGTTTTCCACCTTCGCCATGGCCTGAACGAGCGTGTGAAACCCTTTTCGGCGAACAAACCGTCCCATGCCGACCACCACAAAGGCGTCGTCTGGCGTCTGGAGCGCCTCACGGGAGACCACCGGGCCAGGAAGCGAATAGGTGAAGTTGGTGATTACCTCCAACCCGCGTTGCCAGCCGAGTTCGCCGACCTTACGGGCAATGTCCGGCGTGTTGCAGACAAGGATCTCGGCGTTGCGGTAGTAGTTCAGATGGTGCGGGTAGTCGCCGAGGCGGGATATCCGCCTGGCTTTCTTGTAGTTCGGCAAGGCACGGCTCGCACGCATCTGCCATGCCAGGATGACATCCGGCTGGAAATCCCTGAGGATCAGCCTAAGCCGGGCAGCAAAGAGGAAACGGGACGGCGAATACCGCCGGAAGATGCCCTCGTAGACCTGTCCGTACCGGCCGATTTCTTCTTTCCAGGTCCGGTCGGGTCGGATCAGCATCCGCTGTTCGACGCCACGGCCGTGAAGCGAATGGGCGAGATTGACCAGGAACCGTTCCGCACCGCCTTCTTTCCCGAAATGGATGTGCAGGACCTTCATAGATTTCTCCATCAACGCGTCGGCGCGTCGTCCCTGTTCGGCCGCTCTTTGAGCGCCTGACGCTGGTATAGTTTGGCTTCGGTGAGAAACGCGTAGACGGCGACCGTCGTCGCCTCGATGAACCCGGGCGCCCCGCAGCGCCAGAGCCCGTTTCTCAGATACAGCCGGTAGAAGTAAAGCAACGGCGAGACGAGCAGCTTGACCGGCTTTGGTTTCTTGCCCGCTGCAAATTTCTGGTCCGCCTTGAGCGTCGAATATTTGTTTTCCTTGAGAATTTGTTCGTCGATGACGATCGGCCGGTAGTGCAGCAGGCTGCCCGCGTTCGTTTTCTCCACCCGCCCCTCGGGAACGATACCCTCGTGTACCGCCTGCGTCAGGTCGAACGCTCCCTTGCCCTTTCGGATCAACCTCAGGATCTTGCGTTCTCTCACCCGCTCCGGCGTATAACCGTAGCCGATCAGATAGGGGCGCCGCGCCATCCTCCAGCCGACCACATCCTCATCCGCCGCGATCATCTCCGGAAGAAGTTTCCGCAATGGCTGATCGAGGCGCTCGTCGGCATCGATGCTGAAGCACCAGTTTTCCCGGCAAAGCTCCAGGGCAAACTGCTTCTGGGCCGCGTAACCGCGCCATCGCTCGTGAAAGAGCCTGATCGGCCACCCGTTGTCGATATAGGACTGGACGAGACGGATCGTGCCGTCGGACGACCCTGAATCGACGATGACGATGTCGGAAAAGTCGGCAAGGCTCTCGATGCAGTTGCCGAGATAGCGTTCCTCGTCCTGGCAGATGATGAAAGCCGATATGGGAAGCTTAGCCATGGCGGGGGCCATCGGACGGTTCGAAGGGAGACGCCGCAAACCCCTGCTCGACAAATTGGCCGGGGTCGCGGAAGTGCGCGCTTCCCGAATAGCCGAACTCGATTTCGCGATCGGCAGAAATCTTCTGCATGATCTTCACGTATTCCTGGGCGCCACCGAAGTGCTGCCCGCTCGAGATCGCCTCCTGCACGCGCTCCTGATAGTCGGAGAAAAACTTAAAATGCAGCAGGACACCGAAGATAGGGGAAAAATTGCGCTGGTAGGGCAAAGGCTGATGGATGTTCTCCCCGAGCGAACATTCCTTGTCCCAGAACATCAGCGGATATTTCATCAGGTCCACATTGGAACCGAACAGGCGTTTTCGCGCCCCGCCGCGGATGCGCTGGAAACGGGCGTTCCTGACGACCGTATATCCGTCGCGGTCGTAGCAGTCCGCGACCTGCCATGGCATCTGTCCCTCCTCGCCGGTAAATTCGGCGGCCGAAATGTCGCTTGAGGGATACATGTCGATCATCGGCGCCGCGAGCCGCCGGATGGCGCGCTCTTCCAGGCGCGCAATCAGCCTGGGCAGCGGCATCTCGAAACAGCGGTCGTAGATCAGGAATTCGTCCGAATCGACGTTCAGGTACCAGCGGTCGAAGCCGTAGATTGAAAACAGTTCCTCCCGCCAGCTTTTCCCGCGCCTGGCATCCTTGTAGCGAAGCGGAGAAGCCCAGAGATCGGTATCGGCCTGCGCGGCCAGATATTCGGCGGTCCCGTCGGTGGATTGGTCGTCCACACATATGAAGCGCGTGACGCCGAGCCGGCGGTAATGGGCGAAGAATGACGGCAGCAGGCGGCGATCGTTGCGGCACAAGAAAACCAGCGGCATGTCGTCCGTGGCCAGCGCTCTCAACTGCTGCGGCGACGCCAGACCCAGAGAACTGGCCTTGCTCAGGGCAACGATGCGCTTTCGCGACCTCCTCGTCCCGTTCCACGTCAACAGCCGCTCGAGCGGGGAACGCCGCCAAAGCGGGCCTTTCATGCCCGGCGCTGGATAGACCGTCTCAGGCATTCGACTCTCTTTCATAGATCCGGACAGCCAGGGCCAGCACCCGCTAGATCTCCACCAGGCCGAGCTGCTTCACCTGCCGGATCGTCAGCATGGTCCGAACGGTGTCCACATGCTCGTCGGCAGTCAGGACTTCGATGACGAAATCCTGGAAAACGGTCAGATTCTGTGCCGCGCAACGCAGCAGGAAATCGCTGTCCCCGTTGACCATCCAAGCCTCGCGCACCAGCGGCCATTGCTGCACCTTGGAAGCAAAGCCCTTCAAATCCGCGTCCGACTGGCGCTTGAGGCCGACCATGCAGAAGGCGACCAGATCGAAGCCGAGTTTCGGGCCGTTGAGGAGCGCGTGATAACCTTCGATGATTCCCGCTTCCTCGAGCTTGCGGACACGTCGCAGACAGGGCGGCGCGGAAATGCCGACGCGTTCGGCGAGATCGACATTCGTCATTCTCCCGTCACGCTGGAGCTCCCTGAGGATCTTGATGTCGATGGCGTCCAGATCGGCGCGGAACACGGCTTTCCCCTTTTCTCGGCAAGGCTTTTAGCGAAAACGGGATTTAACGCAAGGAGCATGCCGCGATGCGAACTGATCTGTTATTAACGCAAGGCTGCCCTTGCATTGCTGCATGGATCGACCTTACATGGCATTTTGAAAGCGGCAGACCGGAAATCGACCCCCTATATGAGGGGCAATAAAATACGAGTCGATCGGTCTTTGAAAGGAAGCACATATGTCCGCCCGTCACACCGAGGTCCTGATCATCGGTTCCGGCCCGGCCGGCTACACCGCCGCAATCTACGCCGCCCGCGCCATGCTGAAGCCGGTGCTGATCGCCGGCATGGAACAGGGTGGCCAGTTGATGATCACCACCGATGTGGAAAATTATCCCGGTTTCGGTGATCCGATCCAAGGGCCCTGGCTCATGGAGCAGATGCTGAAACAGGCGACCCATGTGGGCGCCGAAATCGTCAACGATTTGGTGACCGAGGTCGATCTCGACCGTCGCCCCTTCACCGTGCGCACCGATTCCGGTGCCGTCTGGACGGCGGAGACGATCATCATTTCCACTGGTGCCAAAGCCAAATGGCTGGGCATCGAAAGCGAGCAGCATTTCCAGGGCTTCGGCGTGTCCGCCTGCGCCACCTGCGACGGCTTCTTCTATCGCAACAGGGACGTGATCGTGGTCGGCGGCGGCAATTCCGCCGTGGAAGAGGCACTGTATCTCTCTAACATCGCCAAGTCCGTCACCGTGGTTCATCGCCGCGACTCGTTCCGCTCGGAGAAGATCCTGCAGGAACGCCTCTTCCAGCGCCCGAATGTCAGCGTGCTCTGGAACACGGAAATCGCCGAGATCACCGGCAAGCCCGCCAAGCCTCCGATGCCGCCGTCTGTCGAAGGAGTGAAGCTGCGCAATACCCTGACCGGCGCCATCACAGACTTTCCGATCCACGGTGTCTTCGTGGCGATCGGCCATGCGCCCGCGACCGAACTTTTCAAGGGCAAGCTGAAGATGAAGCCGAACGGCTACCTTTGGACCGCACCGGACTCGACGGCGACCGACGTGCCGGGGGTCTTCGCCGCCGGCGACGTGACCGACGACACCTTCCGCCAGGCGATCACCGCCGCGGGCATGGGCTGCATGGCCGCACTCGAGGCCGAACGTTACCTTGCCGGCATTCTGCCGGTGGCCGTGGCCGCGGAGTGACATTGAAACATGGGTGTGCCGCTCGACTGGGACAAGTTGCGAATTTTTCATGCGGCGGCGGAGGCAGGCTCCTTCACCCATGCGGCGGACAAACTCCACCTTTCCCAGTCGGCCATCAGCCGCCAGGTCAGCGCGCTTGAGCAGGATGTCGGTGTCAAGCTGTTTCACCGGCATGCGCGCGGCCTGATCCTCACCGAACAGGGCGAACTCCTCTACCGCACCGCCCATGACGTTCTCCTGAAGCTCGAAACGGTGAAGATGCAGCTGACCGAGACGACGGAAAAACCGTCCGGCAAGCTGCGCGTCACGACGACGGTCGGCCTTGGCCAGGGCTGGCTCACCGACAAGGTGCAGGAGTTTCTGCAGCTTTATCCCGAAATGTCGATCCAGCTCATCCTCGACAACGAGGAAGTGGACGTGAACATGCGCCACGCGGACTGCGCCATTCGCCTGCGCCAGCCGCAACAGTCCGACCTGATCCAGCGCAAGCTGTTCACAGTCCATATGCACGTCTACGCGGCCCCCTCCTATATCAACCGCTATGGCGAACCGCAGTCGGTTGAGGACCTCGACACGCATCGGATCATCACGTTTGGCGAACCGGCGCCGAGCTACCTGCTCGACGTGAACTGGCTGGAATATGCCGGTCGCTCGTCCGACAACAGCCGCACGCCGCATCTTCAGATCAACAGCCAGACTTCGATCAAGCGCGCCTGTCTGCTCGGCATCGGTATAGCTTGCCTTCCCGACTACATCGTCGGGCGCGATCCCGGCCTCATTCAACTCGCGATCAACGCCGACATCCCCTCTTTCGACACCTACTTCTGCTATCCCGACGAAATGAAGAACGCTGCGAAGCTCAAAGTCTTCCGCGATTTCATCGTAGGCAAGGCGCGAAACTGGAATTTCTGATTTCGTCGCACTTCCGTGCGAGGCGGTAAAGCGGCTTATCCCCCAGGGATTTCAGGTATATACGGCAGCCAGATATGTGGAGGTTGCTCCATGTCGCCGTAAGTGATGCGCATCACGCATGGCTGACCTGCACAAAAGAGCATTGTTCACTGCACAAAAAACCACCATATCGCACACAGCTGATGCACATGGTGGCTTTTCCTCCCAGTTCCACCGCAGCAGCTGTTCCCCTCTGGAGGTTTTTGACCTTCACACTTATAGGGCCCTGGAGCGATCCGGTGGCCCTCTTTTTTTGCCCGGCAGCGCCGTGAGCTCGGCAAGACGCCACCGACAAAAACTTCTCTCCAAAACCGAAGATTGCATCTTGTCGAGCCGATATCACCTCCCCATATAGCTGACAGCTGACGCCATCGGCGACCTCCCCGTCGTCCGCGCCAGCTGTTCCCCTCTGGAGGTTTTGACCTTCACAACTGACGGGCCCTGGAGAAATCCGGCGGCCCATTTTTTTTAAAAAATCCCACTCCTTTGAAACGCTCATCCTTTATATCGTCGTCTGACGATCTATATATCGTTCATGACCGATACGAGATCGACAATGGACAAGACGGAAATCCTCAAAGCCCTCGCGCATCCGACCCGGATCGAATTTCTGGAATGGATGAAGGAGCCGGAGCTTAATTTCTGCGACCAGGTGCACCCGCTGAGTATGGGGATCTGCGCCAACCAGTTCGAAAAACGCTGCGGCCTCTCCCAGTCCACGGTCTCGGCCCATCTTTCGACGCTCGAAAGGGCCGGATTGCTCAAGATCAATCGCGTCGGCCAATGGGCGTTCTATCACCGCAATGAGGATACCATTGCAGCCTTCCTCAACGAGCTCCGGTCGACGCTCTGACCCGGCTCACTTCTCCCAACTGCAGACAAAGGAATTTCTAATGGCCAAGCTTTTTGATCCGACCGCCTTCGGCGATATTCAACTTGCCAACCGCATCGTGATGGCGCCCCTGACCCGCAACCGTTCACCCAAGGCGGTTCCGAACGACCTCAATGTTACCTATTACGAACAACGCGCCGCAGCGGGTCTGATCATCACCGAGGGCACCCCGGTAAGTCAGCAGGGTCAGGGTTACGCGGATGTGCCCGGCCTTTACCTGTCGCAGGCGATCGATGGATGGAAGAAGGTCACCGATGCAGTGCATCGCAAGGGCGGCAAGATCGTTACCCAGATCTGGCATGTGGGCCGCGTCTCGCACACCTCGCTTCAGCCGAACGGCGGCGCTCCGGTCGCACCGTCCGCCATCCCTGCGGGAAGCAAGACCTATATCATCAATCCGGACGGCAGCGGCGCATTCGTCGACACGTCCGATCCCCGGGCGCTAGAACTGTCCGAAATCCCCGGCATCGTTGAAGACTTCCGCAAGGGGGCACGCGCCGCGATCGACGCCGGCTTCGACGGCGTCGAAATCCACGGTGCCAACGGCTACCTGATCGACCAATTCCTGAAGTCCGGCGCCAATCAACGCACCGACGAATACGGCGGGTCGATCGAAAACCGTGCCCGCTTCCTCCTTGAGGTGGTCGACGCGGTTGCCAAGGAAATCGGCGCCGGTCGCGTTGGCATCCGCCTGTCGCCTGTCACCCCCGCCAACGGCATTGTCGAAACGGACCCGCAGCCGCTCTTCAACTATGTGGCCAGGCAGCTGGGCTCCCGCGGCCTTTCCTTCATTCATGTGATCGAAGGTGCGACCGGCGGAGACCGGAATTTCTTCCAGGGTGACAAGCCCTTCGACTATCAGGAGATGAAGGCCGCCTATCGCAACGCCGGCGGCACCGGCGGCTGGCTGGTCAACAATGGCTATGATCGCGAAAGCGCCAAGACGGTTGTCGAGAGCGGTTATGCCGATGCGGTGGCCTTCGGCAAGCTCTTCATCGCCAATCCCGATCTCGTGCAGCGCTTCAAGGACAATGCGCCGCTCAACGAAGCCGACAAGTCCACCTTCTACGGCGGCGGCGCCAAGGGCTACACGGACTACCCGGCACTCGAAGCAGTCGCCTGACGTGGGGAGAAGGGGCTGATAAGCATCACACCCCCTGACTGCCGTTAAACACCTCCCCGCCCCTAAATCGGTCGCAGAGTTTCATAGCTCTACGGCCGATTTTCTTTGCTGCTTGCGAATTTAAGAGTGGGAAGACTTGCCTTGAGATCCAGGCTCCTGCGGCTCCCCGATCTCGACCGCGTGCCCGTCCGGATCGTAAAAACGGAAGACGCGCTGTCCCCATGCCTGCCGCACTATGGGATGTATCAGCTCCACGTGCGGGGCGACGTTTTCGAAGGCCGCTTCAATATCCTCGTGCTCGAAATACAGCAGCAAATTCCCGCGGCCATAGGGTTCCTTGGTGACGGATGCTTGTCCCCAGATCGTCTGCTCGAGCGAACGCCCCTCGTGGATGGCAAAGCCTGTCTCGAACAGGACAAAGTTTCCGAAATCCTCCAGGATCTCCAGGCCCAGTATTTTCCGGTAGAATTCCCTGGAGCGATCGATGTCGCGGACGAAAGGGATGGGATTGACGAAACGCATCGAATTCCTGCCATGACATTCAAGACCGTGTTCGCGGAAACCGCGAGCGGCGCCGGATCTGATCCCACATCTCAAAGGGACATGAGACATCTGGCAGGTCGGCGTCGCGGCGCGAAATCCGGAGCTTGTGCGCCTTCTTCCTCAGGTCTTCGAATTGAGGCGTGATACCTGGGTGGCGATGCACGAGAACCTGAAAGTCCTCCCCGCGCTGGCGCGTCGCATTCCACGCGCTCGACCGCGGCTTGTTGGAATACGTCCGCGGCTGAGATCTACCGGGCGTCGGCGCCTTCGTCGCCATCCACCACTTCCGCCTCGGGGCGGTCGCCCCCATCGCTATATTCGGTATGCCAGACGCCTTTTTCGTCCTGCCAGCTGATTTCTTCCGGCTCGCCTCCTATCTGCTGCTCGGCCGCGACGATGCGCGCCGCCTGCAGGGCATCGGAATGAGTAGGAAAAGTTTCCGAATAGACGTCACCCAGACGGTAGGCCCAGCCACCATCGTGCTGCACGACTTTGTAGACAACCTTGGTCATACTCCCTCCGTGTTCCTTGTGGCCGCATTGTTCCTTCCGGAACCAGGTCCGGCCGCGGCATCGGGGTGGGAAAGCGAAAAGGGTGCCGCGAAGTTCCAGGCCACGACGAAATTATGTCATCAAAACGCGCCTGCCGCAAACCGTGAATGGAGAACGGCGCCCTTGATGCGGCTCCCGGCGGCATTAAGTTCGCCAAAACCAACAGCAGGAGCCTCCAGTGGCATTGCCCTCTCTCGTGAAGCAGGAAAAATTTCTTGTCATTGCTCTCGCGGCAGTCGGGATAAGCTTTTTGACCGAACACGCCATCCTGGAGGCTGGCAAGACGGCGTCCGTGATTGCAGCGGCCGCACTGATCTGCGTCATCATACTCGCCTCCACACGTGTCGCTCATCACGCGGAAATCCTTGCTCACAAGGTCGGCGATCCATACGGCACGATGATCCTGACCCTTTCGGCAGTCGCCGTGGAGGTTCTGATCCTCGCCATCATGATGAGGACCACCACATCTCCCACGCTGGTCAGGGACACGATCTATTCGGCCGTCATGCTCGACATCAACGGCATCTTGGGACTCGCTGCTTTGCTTGGAGGGCTGCGGCACGGGGAACAGCCCTACAACGACGATTCCAGCCGCACCTACAGCGTCATGATCCTGACGGCCATGGGCATATCCATGATGGTGCCGGAATTCATTCCCGCGGCCAAATGGCATTATTATTCAGCCTTCACCATCGGCGCGATGATCGCCCTCTACACCCTTTTCCTGCGCATGCAGGTCGGCACGCACAGCTATTTCTTCAGTTACAGCTATCCCCGATCCGGCCAGCCATCTGGCAAACCGACGCCCCACGAAGAAGCCGAAAAGGAATCCTCGGCGCTCTCGATCGCCGTCATCCTCGCGGGCGTCCTGATCATCGGTTTCCTCGCCGAGTTCATGTCGGCCTTCCTCAATACCGGTCTAGAAGGCAGTGGCGCGCCGCCGGCGCTGATGGCGGTCACCGTGGCGGTCATCTCGGCCGCCCCCGAAATCCTGACTGCCTTGCGGGCGGCACTGAAAAACCGCATGCAATCGGTCGTCAACATCGCCATGGGCGCTTCGCTGTCCACCGTGATCCTGACCGTGCCGGTCATGGAGGGTATTGCATTGTATACAGGACAGCCCTTCATCATGGCGATGACGCCGGTTCAGACCGTGATGGTGGTGATCACGCTGGTCGTGGCAGCCATCAACTTGAACGACGGCCAGACCAATGCCATCGAAGGCATGACCCACTTCGTTCTGTTCGCCACGTTCATCATGCTGACCCTTCTGGGCCTGTAGAAAAGCCATTTCCGCCAAATACTTGCCACCCAGTCCGGAATCACATTGAAAACCTCTTCAACCCGTTTCTCCATTTGCCTCGGAGGGCGGGCGGCGAGTATAAAGTCAGGCATTCGGAAGGATTCTTCGAGCCTTCGTTCTATTCCAGTGGAGGAACCTCATGTCGACACCACCCTACAGAGCCGATCACGTCGGGTCGCTGTTGCGCCCCGCTTCTGTCAAGGAAGCCCGCAAGAAGTTCTACGAGGAAAAAAGCATTCCGGCATCCGAACTCCAGGCGGTCGAGGACGAGGCGATCAAGGACCTGGTCAAGCTGCAGGAGAACGTCGGCCTCAAGGTCGTGACCGACGGCGAAGCGCGCCGCCACTTCTGGCACTACGATTTTCTGGGTGAGCTGGATGGCATGGAATTCGTCACCCGCGAAGCCCACAAGGGCGTCACCTTCCACGGAGTCAAACTTCCCCCAACCTTCCCGACCATCACCGGTCGGCTCGACTTCCCGGACGATCATCCGCATCTCGAACACTTCAAATACCTGGCTTCGGTCACCAATGTGACGCCGAAGATCTCCATTCCCGGCCCAAGTGTCGCGCATTACCGTACGGCGAAGGCCGATATCTATCCGGCCGAATATCAGGACGTCGAGGCGCTGTTTGCCGATCTCGCGAGGACCTACGCCAAGGCGGTGCAGAAATTCTACGAGGCCGGCTGCCGTTACCTGCAGATGGACGACATCTATTTCGCCTATCTCGGCGACGAAAAGCAGCGCGCCATGAAACGCGAGGAAGGTTTTGATCCGGATTGGCTGATCAGGAAATACGCCTGGATGATGCACGAGGCCATCAAGGACCGCCCGAAGGACATGCTAATCGGCATGCATATGTGCCGCGGCAACTTCCGCTCCACCTGGGCTGCCGAAGGCGGCTATGATGCGGCAGCCAATGCGATCTTCAACCACACCGGCGTCGACATGTTCTTCATGGAATACGATACCGAACGCGCCGGCGGGCTCCAACCGTTGAGCCTCCTTCAAAAGGGCAAGCAGCGCGTTTATCCGGGCTTCATCACCACCAAGACCGGTGAACTGGAAAGCCTGGATTCGCTGCGCCGCCACTTCGACGAAGCCGCGAAATATGCCGATATCGACCAGCTCGGCATCGCGCCGCAATGCGGCTTCGCTTCCACGGAAGAAGGCAACTCGATCACCGAAGACGACCAGAAGCGCAAGCTGGAACTGGTGGTCAGGACAGCAGAGGCGATCTGGGGTACGGCCTGATCCAATCCGGCGGCCGCAGGAAATTTGCTTTGCCTGCGGCCGCGCTCTTGAGAATTGCCGATCGCGCCCGATGTCCTTCCGGCAAACGCATTTGCAGGGAGACGAAAATGGGTATCTTCGACAAAATCAAGAACGCGATTTTCGGTAGCGGACAGGCTCAGGCCGCCACCCCGAAACCTGCCGTGGCCACCCAGGCCTCGGCGGCACCAACGGCAACCTCCGCCCCCTCAGCGGCAACGCCTTCGGCCAACCCCTCGCCCACAACCACCCCGGCACCAAACGCTGCCCCATCCGCCGGTCCCGTGGACATCACGCCGATCCTGGACGCCGCCGTCAAGAAGAGCGGCCAGAAGCTCGACTGGCGCAAATCCATCGTCGACTTGATGAAGGCGCTCGATCTGGATTCGAGCCTTTCTGCCCGCAAGGAACTGGCTGACGAGCTCGGCTATACCGGTGAAAAAGACGGCTCGGCCGAAATGAACATGTGGCTGCACAAGGCACTGATGAAGAGGCTGAGCGAAAACGGCGGCAAGGTTCCCGCTGAACTGATGGACTGAGTGTTCGACAGGCGACGCGGCAGGCGAAAGCCGCCAGCGTTGAGCGCCCCGGGTGCCTCCTGGGACGCTCCGCAGCGTCGATAAAATAATCTTGAATGCCGCGTGTAAGGCCATTCGCAACGAACGCCCTAGATTGAAGCGATCACGACTATGCCGCGAGCTGCACGCCGCGCAGAGATGAGAAGCTTTTGCGGCTCTCCGGCCGCGCATCCAGGAGTTTTGAAATGAAACGCCTTGCCTTACTTGTGACCGGGTCCATGCTCTCCGCTGTCTTGATGGTCAGCCCGCTGGCCGCACAGACGCAAGGTCGCTCAGCCGAGACCAAGCGACCGAATGCGCCGGACCAGAAGCCGGCGTTTACCGGACAGACACGCGCCCCACAGCCGGACCGGATGCCGGAGATCAAAGCCGAAGCCGTCGCCGAGGACCTGCCGCACCTCTGGTCGATGGAATTCCTGCCCGATGGCCGCATGCTGGTGACGGCAAAGGCCGGCGCCATGCATATCGTCTCTGCTGAAGGTGAAGCGGGACCTGAAATCGAGGGTGTTCCCGATGTCCTCGCCCGCGGGCAAGGTGGACTATTGGATGTCGCTCTTGCCCCCGATTTCGCGACCTCGGGCCTGATCCTCTTTTCCTTCTCCGAGCAGCGAGACCAGGGCAACGGCACTTCCGTCGCCTCCGCCAAGCTCGTCCCGGACGACCGCGGCGGCGGAAAGCTGGAGAACGTCAAGGTCATCTTCCGCCAGATGCCGAGCTATGACGGCAACAATCATTTCGGCTCCCGTTTGACGTTCGGCCCCAGGAACGAACTCTACGTGACCGTCGGCGAACGCTCCGATCCCGAGCCCCGCGTGCAGGCCCAGGATCTGAACAGCGGCCTGGGAAAGATCTTCCGCATCGACACCAATGGCAAGGCGCTGGCCGACAACCCCTTTGTCAATCGGCAAGGGGCCCAGCCGGAAATCTGGAGCCTCGGGCACCGGAACCTGCAGTCGGCAACCGTCGATGGACAGGGCCGTTTATGGACTGTCGAGCATGGGCCTCGCGGCGGCGATGAATTGAACCGGCCCGAAGCGGGCAAAAACTACGGTTGGCCGGAAGTGACCTACGGCATCGAATATAGCGGTGATCCGGTCGGTAAAGGGATTACGCAGAACGCCGAAACCGAACAGCCGGTCTATTACTGGGATCCGGTCATCGCGCCCTCCGGCATGGCCTATTACAATGCCGACGCCATACCGGAATGGAAAGGCTCATTCCTGGTCGGCGGCCTTGTCTCGCAAGGGATCGTCGTCCTCCACATGGACGGCGACAAGGTGGCTTCCGAGGAGCGCGTGCCCCTGAAAGCACGTATCCGCGATGTGAAGGTCGGACCCGACGGCGCCGTCTATGCCGTCACCGAACAGCGCGGTGGCGGGAAGTCGACCATCCTGCGGTTGACGAAAGGCTGAAGCGTTTCGGCAGGTGGCGCCGTGGCTAGAGCTTGAAAGCCAGCCGATGGTCCGCCAGCGCCCGGTCTACGGTAACCAGCAATAGCCCTTCGATCTGGCATTGAGCCAAAAGCAGGCGGTCGAAGGGATCGCGCGTCTCCGGCTCCGGTTCGGCCGCGGTTATGACGTGAGGGGTAGAGATCGGAAGGATAATCAGCTCGGCGTCTTCCAATACTCCCGGCATATCCTCCAGCGGCATACCAGGATCGAGTTTACCGAGCCTAGACTTAATCGCGATCTCCCAAAGGCTCGCGACACTGACGAAACCGTCATGCATCCCCTCGGTAGACAAACGGTGGAATTGCGGGAATTTGCCGGCAAACTCCCGCCGGAGGAACGCCAAGACGACATGCGTGTCCAGGAGCAGCCTCATTTTTCCGGCAGCGGCCTGATCAGAAAATCTTCCGGCAATGGCTCGTCAAAATCATCGGCGATATAAGGCACCGGATTCGTTATCCCCCGCGCCCGCAGTGAAGCCTGACCCGCCTCCCAATTGATGCCGCCGCGCTTTTTATGCGGCACGAGATCGAAGACCGGTTTTCCATCTCGGGTCACAATCACGGTCTCGCCCTGCTCCACATCATGGGCAAGTTCGTCAAGACGGTTCTGAGCTTCACGGATGGAGACGGTTCTCATGAAGGGAAATGTAGCCACGCGCCGTCTAACCGTCAACGCGCGCTCATTGAAAAGCAAAAAGCCCGCCGTTGCCGGCAGGCCTTTCGTCAAATCACGTTGAAAACGCTTACTTGCAGTTGGCGCAGAAGCGCTGGATGCGCTTGCAGGCCTCTTCCAGCAGCTCTTCCGAGGTCGCATAAGAGATGCGGAAATTCGGGCCGAGGCCGAAGGCCGATCCGTGAACGACGGCAACGCCTTCGGTCTCGAGCAGTTCCGTCACGAAATCCTCGTCGGTTTCGATGACCTTGCCGGACGGCGCGGTCTTGCCGATCAGGCCGGCACAGGACGGATAGACATAGAAGGCGCCTTCGGGCGACGGGCAAACGATGCCCTTAGCCTGATTCAGCATCGACACGACGAGGTCGCGACGGCCTTCGAAGATTTTCTTGTTCGCCGGGATGAAGTCCTGCGGGCCGTTGAGTGCCTCGACGGCCGCCCATTGGGCGATCGTGCAGGCACCCGACGTCTGCTGGCCCTGGATCATGTCCATCGCCTTGATGAGTTCAACGGGACCGGCCGCATAACCGATACGCCAGCCGGTCATCGCATAGGCCTTGGAGACGCCGTTCATCGTCAGCGTGCGGTGATAGAGCTTCGGCTCCACTTCCACCGGAGTCACGAACTGGAAATCGCCATAGGTCAGGTGCTCGTACATGTCGTCGGTCAGCACCCAGACATGCTCATGCTTCAAAAGAACGTCCGTCAGCGCCTTGAGCTCGTCATAACTGTAGGCCGCGCCGGAAGGGTTGGACGGCGAATTGAACAGAAACCACTTGGTCTTGGGAGTGATCGCCTTTTCGAGATCTTCGGCGGTTACCTTGAAATTGTTTGCCTGTTTGGTTTCGATGAAGACCGACGTGCCGTTGCAGATCGCCACCATCTCAGGATACGACACCCAGTATGGCGCGGGGATGACGACCTCGTCACCCGGATTCAAGGTTGCCATGAAAGCATTGAAAAGAATCTGCTTTCCACCCGTGCCGACGATCGTCTGGGCGGGCGTGTAGTCGAGATTGTTCTCGCGCTTGAACTTCCTTGCGATCGCTTCGCGAAGCTGGGGAATGCCGGAGACGGGCGGATATTTTGTTTCGCCGCGATTGATCGCGTCGATGGCAGCTTTCTTGATGTTGTCCGGCGTATCGAAGTCCGGCTCGCCCGCACCGAGCCCGATCACGTCGCGGCCTTTCGCTTTGAGGTCGCGGGCTTTCTGGGAAACGGCGATGGTGGCGGAGGGCTTTACGCGGGAAAGAGCGTCGGCAAGAAAGGCCATAATCTTCGTCCTGAAGAGCTGTTGAACAAGGGCGGCATCGCGCGCCGAAACCGCCCCACGCTCTATGTCTAAACTATGACGGGGTTTCAAGCGGAAAGCTTGAATGCGACCGATCAAAGAAGCTGATTAAAACCTTCGAAACCTTCTTTACAACCGCGTAACCCTTGCCTGCTACAACCAGAAGGACAAGCAAGGAAAGTCCGATGGCATGACGCAGAGAAGCATCTTTGCCAATCTGGTGCGTAGCGAAGACGGCGCCTTCTCCACCGCCTATGGTCCCTTTGTGCTGCAGTCGGCGCTGCAGCCGATCTTCCGCCTGACATCCGAGAACAAGCTGGAGATCGATGCGCTGGAAGGGCTTGTGCGCGTCTCCCGCGACAACGAGCCTGTATCCCCGGCCGAATTTTTCCGGCTGGTCTCGCCAGCCGACATCGCCGACGTCGACAGCATCTCGCGAACGATCCACATCCTCAACACCGGACGGCTCAATCGTGCCCGCGCCAGGATCTTCGTAAAATTCCATCCAGGTCTCTTTCGCACCTCTTCCGAGATGCGCCAGGAAGTCGAACGCATCAAGCTCGCGGCACACGAGGCGGGCTTTGGAACGGAGCGCATCGTCTGCGAGATTTCGGAAAAATCCGGTGCCTCGGACGATATCGTCGTGGCCTTTACCGAGCAGATGCGGGCAATCGGCTTCCAGGTGGCAATCGACGACTATGGTGCGGGGGATTCCGACCTTGCCCGCCTAAAGCGCATCCGGCCGCATTATGCCAAGTTCGACGCCTCCTGGGTGCGCGACTTTCTCGACAATTCCGCCGGCTTTGCGCTTCTGCGCGTCATCGTCCGGCAGATGCTGGATGATGCCATCGAGCCCATTTTCGAAGGGCTTGAGGAAGTTTGGCAGGTTGATCTGTGCAAGGAACTCGGCGTTCCTCTGGTGCAAGGCTACGCGCTCGCACGACCGGAACTGGCGCCGACCACCTTCAATGAGAGCTTTCCCGAAAGCCTCCCGGACACCGTGGGAGAAGCCCGGTTTGAACCATTGACCTCCACCCCATATGCGGCCCCTTCGCACCCCCACAATGTCAGGCATTCGTCGGCAAGACCTGCACGCGCCTTCGGGCGGCGGCAATCGGCCAATGATTGATACCCCCTGGCGGACGGCGGCCCGCTGCCTCGGGGCTGTTCCTGCTCTTTCCAAGACTGGCCCGCCAACGACAGAAGCTTTTCCCTTACCGCCGTCTGTCTCGAAATGGAACGGAAGAGGGTTAAGGAAACATTGCCGGCGATGATTCGCCCATCCTGCTGCTGCCGAAAGGGCGCAACCCCCTCATTCCCAGGGGTTTCAGCGATTTCAAATTTTAGCTCGGCGTCAGGTTTCGAAAAACTTTTTCTTGCCAATTTTCCATAAACACAGCACTCTGTCCAAGTTCGGGCAATTTACGAGCATGGGAAGACCTATAATGACGCGCTCCGAAGGCGCCAAGACTTCGGGCGGGGGCTGGGGGCAGAGATTTTCAAAGCTATTCCTGCCGGTCGCCGCGGTAAACACAGGGACCCTTTCTTAAAGCTGCCTGCCGCCGCCCTTCGGGGCAATACCACGATGCTGTCCGCCGCTGAACACGGACAGAAAGAAAAGGACCTGCTGCATGGCCGAGACTGGCACTGTAAAATTCTTCAATACCGACAAAGGCTTCGGCTTTATCAAGCCTGATAGTGGTGGCGCCGACATCTTTGTCCATATCTCTGCCGTACAGGCTTCCGGCCTGTCCGGTCTCTCAGAAAATCAGAAGGTAAGCTTCGACACGGAACCGGATCGTCGCGGCAAGGGCCCCAAGGCCGTCAACCTGCAGATCGCTGGTTAAGCCTTAAAGGCTTCTATTCGAGTTGAGGCCCGGCAGATATGCCGGGTTTTCTTTTTGTCTATGCATCCCATGGCCTCTGTCAGAGCCCGCGAAGGAAGGGATTGCCTCTCCGTTCGTCGCCGATCCGGCTTCCCGGCCCGTGGCCGCAGATAAAGCCGACTTCATCTCCAAGAGGCAGGACCTTGTCGCGGATCGATGCCAGAAGCGTCTCGTGATCGCCACCAGGCAAGTCGGTCCGGCCGATCGAGCCGTTGAACAGCACATCGCCGAGATGGGCGAAACCCTGATCGCGATTGTAGTAGATCACGTGGCCCGGTGCGTGACCGGGGCAATGAAAGACTTCGAAAACGTGATCGCCGAATGAAACCCTGTCTCCCTCGTTGAGCCAGCGATCCGGCGTGAGATTCCGTACCGTCATCTTCACTCCGAACTTTTCCGCCTGGGTCTCCAGGTTCTGCAGCAACGGAAGATCTGCCTTGTGCGGCCCGATCACCTCAATGCCCAGCGCCTCGCGCAACTCATCCGCGCCCCCGGCATGGTCGATATGCCCGTGCGTCAGCCATATCTCCTTGAGCGTAATACCGTTCTCCTTGATCACCTCGAGGATCTCAGGCACATCGCCGCCCGGATCGATGACGACACCTTCCTTGGTCTCGTCGTCGAAGAGGATCGTGCAGTTCTGCTGAAATGGCGTAACCGGGATGATGCCCGCCTGTAACTTGCCCATGATGCCTCGGCTCAATTGATAGATCAGCCGGGGTATAGCGAGAAACGGGAGGCATGACAGCGGAAAAATCAATCGACGAGCGCGAGCGTCTTATAGTTCTCGTTGGCCGCGACGGGAGGAGCGAGCGATACGGTCGCGAGCAGGAATGCCGACACGATGATCTTTAGCGTGAATACGGTGACGAGAACCCCCTTCAGCGGATTTCCCGCTGCAACAGCGTCCGTCTTCATAGGAGGAAGGGCAGAAAATGTCTGGGCGATCATGGCGTTTCTCCAGCCTGTTTGGCCACATCAATGGCCGGCGCTCGCAAAAGTTCCGCACGTCGTTTACGCTGTTGCGGACACGACACAGCTTGAAGAATCTGCCCTGACAGAACGGAACCACCGAGGAGCGAAAGGGTTTCCCCGCCAGTCAACATGAGGAGAAAGTCCATGACGACTTGGTTGAAATGCCTGGCCCTGGGCTCCGTTTTTTCGGCGCTGGCTCTGCCTGCTGCGGCCCAGATGGCCACCACGACCGCGTCAGATATCGTCGTCCGTTCCGGCCCCGGTCAGGAATATCCCGAGATCGGCCTTGCCACCCGAGGCAGCCCCGCCATGATGGACGGCTGTGTCGAAGGCAGCAACTGGTGCCGCATCGAAGTCAACGGCATGCGGGGCTGGGTGTTCGCTGAATACCTGACGATACGGCATAAAGGATCGCCGGTGGTAGTTCAGGAATACCGCACCCAGTACGACGTTCCGACGGTGACCTATGAGACCACGGCCAGCGTCGTCCCTGCCGCTCCATCCCCTGCCCCCGGCGATGTCCTGCTTGGTCCGGTCGGTGCGGTGGAAGTGGTTGAGCCGCCGGAAACGGTCATCAGCTATATCGAGGAGCATCCGGCGCAATCGATCCAGGTCCGAAACGAAGTGGTGGTTGGCGCCACGCTTCCTCCGGACGTCGTGGTCAGCGAAGTGCCTGACTATGATTACGACTATGTCGTGGTCAACGATCGGCGCGTCCTCGTCGATCCCGGCACCCGGCGCATCGTTCACATCTACGAATGACATTCCTCAAAGGGCGCCTCCCCGGCGCCCTTTCGCCTGTCCCCGACAGCGTGACCGCCTCTTCCAACAAATGCTGTTGATTGTTCAAACCGTTCGCGCTTTATGACGGACGTAAGGCTACAATCGATAATCGGCAAAAAGAGCTTCAGCCTTTGGCAAGGAGCCGTCAGGAAAGGGAATGCGAGTGGCGCGCACATCGACGGGAAGAGCCGTCCAGAAGGCCATGCCGCCGATGCCGGCGGTGGATGAAGCACAGATCGACTTTGAGACGATTGAGTTGCTTTTTTTCGCCTACCGCGACTTCGTGTCCGACCCCGACGCAATCCTCGCCAAGATCGGCATGGGCCGGGCCCATCACCGGGTGGTCTATTTCGTAAGCCGTCAGCCGGGCATGATGGTGGCAGATCTTCTGGATACCCTGCAAATCACCAAACAGAGCCTTGCGCGCGTGCTGAAGCAGCTTATCGAGCTGGGCTATATCCGTCAGATGGCAGGCGCCAAGGATCGTCGCCAGCGCAGGCTTTACCCGACATTGGCTGGCCGGGAGCTCGCGCTCGCCCTTTCGGAGCCGCAATCGCGCCGTATCGCTCTCGCCATGGAGGATTTGACGCCTGAAATGCGGGCTGCGGTAAAGCAGTTCCTGCGTAAAATGCGCGGACGCGATGAAAATCTCGAGCCGATCGACAGTGACCTGGATTGAGCAAATGACGAAAACGCCCCTTTCTGACGACGCCCCCCATCTCCTCGTGGTCGATGACGATACCCGTATCCGCGATCTGCTGAATCGCTACCTCATGGAACAGGGCTTTCGGGTTACTGTCGCAGGCGATGCTGCAGAAGCACGCCGCAAGCTGGAAGGCCTGCATTTCGACCTGATCATCCTCGATGTGATGATGCCCGGCGAATCCGGCCTTTCGCTCACGCAGTCGCTTTATCAGAAGAAGACCATTCCGGTAATCCTCCTGACGGCGCGCGCCGAGGCCCAGTCGCGCATCGAGGGTCTGGAGGCGGGCGCCGACGATTATCTGGCCAAGCCCTTCGACCCGCGCGAACTGGTGCTGCGCATCAACAACATCCTGCGCCGCAGTTCCTCGCCCGATACGCCGAAGATCGAGCAGATCATGTTCGGGCCGTTCACATTCTCGATCCCGCGCAAGGAGTTGCGCAGGGCGGCGGAAACCATCAGGCTGACCGACCGGGAACAGGAAATCATGCTGCTTTTCGCGCTGCGGGCGGGCGACACCATTCCCCGCCACGAGCTGATCGGCGACGATGCAGAGGTCGGCGAACGCACGATTGACGTGCAGATCAACCGTTTGCGGCGTAAGATCGAGGAAGATCCGGCCAATCCCGTTTATCTTCAGACGGTGCGCGGCATCGGATACCGACTGAGTATCGATTAGTCCGACAAAGCGGACACAGCGGAAGGCGGATGGCTTTTTTTGACACCCTCAAACGCGACATGGACCGGTTCGTCATCCCCGGCTGGCGACCGTTCGCGCGATGGCTGCGCCGCCGCCTGCCGACCGGCCTCTATACCCGTTCGCTGCTGATCGTCATCCTGCCCATGCTGCTTTTGCAGACGGTCGTTGCCGCCGTCTTCATGGAGAGGCACTGGCGCATGGTTACCGAGCGCCTTTCCGAGGGCACGGTCCGCGACATCGCCGGCATCATCGAGGTCATCAAGAGCTATCCGCAGGATGGAAATTACGATGCGATCACCCGCATCGCCGACGACGCATTGAACCTCACCGTCGCCGTCGAGGAAAACGGCCAGCTGCCGCCGCCGCGCCCGCGCCCCTTCTTCTCGATCCTCGATGATATTCTGGCGGAACAGATCACCCGCCAGATCCAGATGCCCTTCTGGATCGACACGGTGGGAGACAGCCGGCTCGTCGAGATCCGCATCAAGTTCGACGACCGAGTGTTGAGAGTATTCACCCGCCGCGGCTCGACCTATGCGTCGAACACCCATATCTTTCTTGTCTGGATGGTCGGCACGGCCTTTGTGCTGGCGGTCATTTCCATTCTCTTCCTGCGCGGCCAGATCCGGCCGATCCTGGCGCTCGCACAGGCAGCCGAAAGCTTCGGCAAGGGACAGAAGACCGAGGGATTTTCGCCGCGCGGCGCCGATGAAATTCGCCGCGCCGGCCTCGCCTTCATCCAGATGCGCGAACGCATCGAGCGCCAGATGGAGCAGCGCACTGCGATGCTCGCCGGCATCAGCCACGACCTCAGGACCATATTGACGCGCTTCAAGCTGCAACTCGCGCTGGCCGGCGACAAGCCGGAGCTTGCCGGCATGGGCCAGGACGTCGATGACATGCAGTCGATGCTGGAAGGTTATCTCGCCTTTGCCAAGGGCGAGGCGGAGGAGGATTTCGGCGAACTGCGTTTGAGCGAGTTGCTTGAAAAGCTGCGCTACGACTTTTCCATCCGCGGCAAGACGATGACCTACGAGATCGACGGTGAAGACGAAATCGCCGTCCGTCCGAACGCCTTTACCCGGCTTCTCAGCAATCTGGTTTCAAACGCGGAGCGGTATGCCAGCACTCTGCATATCGATGCCCGGCACAGCGCTAAATGGCTGACGCTGACGCTTGACGACGACGGCCCCGGCATCCCCGTCGAAGCGCGAGAGGATGTGTTCAAGCCGTTCTACCGGCTTGACGAGGCTCGCAATCTGAACGCGTCCGGGACAGGTCTCGGGCTCGCCATCGCCCGCGACGTCGCCCGTGCCCACGGCGGCAATGTAACGCTCGCCGACAGTCCCAGAGGCGGCCTGCGGGCCGTCGTCCGAATACCGGCCTAAAGCGAGAAAAAATGTCCTTCGACCTTTCCGAAATGCAATGGTTGAACCCACCGATCGAAAGCCGTCTCGACCGTGATCGGCTGGTCGTCCGCTCCGGCAAGGATACCGATTTCTGGCAGGGCACCTATTACGGTTTTCATCGCGACAATGGCCATTTTCTCTTCCAGCGCCGGTCCGGCGACTTCACGGCCGAAACGTCCTTCGTTGGCCATTACGAAACGCTTTACGATCAGGCCGGGCTGATGATCCGCCACGACGAAACGCACTGGATGAAATGCGGCATCGAATTCACCGACGGAGCCCGCCATTTCAGCGTCGTTGTCACCAATGGTCACTCGGATTGGTCGGCGTTCCGCCTGACAGAGGATTTCAGCGAGATGTTCGTGAGGGTCACCCGCATGGGCGACGCCCTCTTCATCCAGTATCGCCCCGATACCCGGCCGGACTGGCGCATGGCGCGGCTCGCCTATTTCCCGCCGGAGTTCAGCGAGCTTTCCGTCGGCATGATGTTCTGTTCACCGCAGCGGGAAGGATTCGAGGTGGAATTTCGCTCCTTCAGCCTGACCGAAGTCAAGAGCCGCGATATCCACTGATACCGAGAAAGCCTAGATGAGCTTCCTGCCGTTCGGCACCGGCTGCTCCACGGCGGCGAGCACGATCGCGCCGTTTTCGTCCTCAAAGCCGAGGGTGAGCACCTCCGAGCGGAAAGGACCGATCTGCCTCGGCGGGAAATTGACGACCCCCAGCACCTGCCGGCCGACAAGCGTCTCCGGCGTATAATGCACCGTGATCTGCGCCGAGGATTTCTTGATGCCGATTTCGGGGCCAAAGTCGATCTTCAGCTTGAATGCCGGTTTGCGCGCTTCCGGGAACGGCTCAACCTCGACAATCGTGCCGACGCGGATATCGACTCTCTCGAAATCGCCATAGGTGATCTCTTCGGCCATCGGCGTCGCTCAGCTTCCGAGCTCTTCGGCCCGCTTGCGAGCGGCGGCGATCGCCTTGTCGAACAGCGGCTGCATGCCGTCCTCAGCCATCAGCACGGAGAGCGCAGCCGCGGTCGTTCCACCTGGAGAGGTGACGTTCTGACGAAGCTTCGAGGCGTCATCGGGGGACTGATGAAGGAGCTCACCAGCCCCCGAGACAGTTTCCCGCGCAAGCCGCATGGCGAGGTCCGCCGGCAGGCCTGCTTTCCGGCCCGCTTCCGCCATGCACTCGACGAGATAGAAAACATAGGCCGGACCGCTGCCGGAAACGGCGGTGACCGCATCGATGTCTGCCTCACTCGCCACCCACTCCACCGGACCGCTGACCTTGAGCAGAGCCTGAACCGCTTCCCGTTGCGCCTCGGTGACCTTGGGATTGGCATAGGCGCCTGTCACGCCCCTGCCGATCATGGCGGGCGTATTCGGCATCGCCCGCACCATGGCGGCGTCGCCGAGATAACCTTGCAGATAGGAGAGCGTCTTGCCGGCTGCGACTGAGACGACGACGGTGCCTGCGCCGACCATCGGCTTCAGCGGCGGCAGCACCGCATCCATCAACTGCGGCTTGACCGCGAGAAACAGGATATCGGCTGCAAGCTCATTTGTAGGCGCCGCAAAATGACGGGCGCCGGCCTCGGCAATCGTAAGCTTCATCGCTTCCGAGGGCGACGGGTCGATGACAGTCACGGACGATCCTGGCACGCCGTTCTTCAGCCAGCCGGAAAGCATGGCACCGCCCATATTGCCGGCGCCGATGAGGACGATCGAACCCAACTGCGCCAAGGCCATCAGGCTTCGCCCACCGTTTCGAACAGAACCGCATCCATGGCCGCCTTCGCTTCCATGCCCGACCAGACGACGAACTGGAATGCCTGGTAATAGGCCTCGCAGGCTTCGAGAGCGCTGGAAAGCAGCACTTCGACCTGCTGGTTGTTGGGCTCCGCGCCGCCGGCGAGCAGCAGGGACTGTCGGAAAATGATGACATCTTCCTGGCGCCACAGATCGAAATGCCCCATCAACACCTGCCCGTTGATATGGGACAGCAGGCGGATCACCTCGTTGACCCGCATGTCGGGGATCTTGATGTCGAAGGCGCAGGCCAGATGCAGCGCCTCGAACTCCTCCATCCAGGAGAAGGAAACATGGTAGTCAGTCCAGCGGCCTTCCACGGTCATGGCGATTTCGTCCTCGCCGGACCGTTCGAACGTCCAATCGTTCGAAGCTGCAACGAACTCGATCATGTCGACCGGGTTCGACTGGCGTTCGATTTCCATTTCCATAAGGCTCATGCGGCACCTTCTTGACCGGAATGAATGCGAATTGGTGCGAGATACGCCAAACACGCGAACAATGACCGGGAACAACACTTTGGATGATCGCCCGATGCTACCAGAATAACGCAGTCACCCTGTCTGGAGCTTACCAAGCCGTTTCGAATCATCCTTTAAAATCAGTGTACCTACACGGAGTCCGGCTGCCAGCCCCTTTCCCTCCATTTTGATCAATCAACCGTGGAAACATCTTCGTGTCGGAGATCAGAAGGGACTCATAACTGACTCTGGACGCTGGCTTTTTTGGCAGTGTCCACAGGGCGCCATTTTTTTGGAGCGAAGCAGCTCTGCCGCCTGTGTCGTCAATCGGCCCCGCGCGGCAATCGCGACGCCGTCCCGAACTGATCCGGGAAACAGGCCGCATTTGAAGAGGAACACCCACAGCCGCGCCGACGGTTCATCGGGCACGGTTGGAAAGGAATGGGGCAGACGGAGGGTATCAGCAGGTTTTAGGCATCAGGCTTTCCGCCCGCCCCGACCATGCCCTGGATCTCAAGGGGATTTCCCAGCCCCTTTCGATCGTCCGGCAGCGGCCGTCACCGGAAACCAAGCTCTTGCGAACCCGAAGAGGCAGCCGGCTCGCGAACCCGGTTCCCATCCGATGACCCGGGGATTATGGCCCAGGTTCCGGAGGACGAGGATCCGAGGAGGAAAAAATGTCGGAGCGGCGTTGATGAAGCTGGAGGAATCGTTTTGACCGTAGTTGAATTATCCCCGGCCGACAGGCCGGGAGCAATTTCCTTACTGCCCTGAAAGCTTCGCTTCCAACGCTTCGATGCGGGCCCTCAGCGCTTCGTTCTCGTCGCGGGCTCTCGCGGCCATCTCGCGGACGGCTTCAAATTCCTCGCGCTTGACCACGTCCATATTGTTGAGAAACCGCTCGGCCTGAGCGTGAAACGCAGTTTCAACCTCCTTGCGCACGCCTTGCGCGGCGCCGGCGGCATCCGTCATCAGCCGGGCAAAATCGTCGAGAATGCGGTTCGTTCCGGTTGCCATGGTTCTGAACTCCCATATCGTCTGGCCGGCTGATCGCTCGGCAATGTCCTTGATCTGAAGTAGGGCCTGAACGGCCGGCTTGCAAGCATCATCCACTGTTAGCATGGGCGCCAGCTGAGATTCGCCTTGACCGCCGATGGCCGCAACGCCATGTTCCGCGGCGATACGGTTAGTAGGGAACCCTGTAGATTGCACGACGGCCTTCATCTTTTCGCCCTTATGCCGTTCCCGAACATCGATCCGGTGGCGTTCTCCGTCGGCCCTTTGGCCGTTCACTGGTATGGGCTTGCCTATGTTGCCGGCATCCTGCTCGGCTGGCTCTATGCCCGCCGGCTTGCCGCAAACGCTTCCCTCTGGAAAAACGACCGGCCGCCGATCACTGCCGCCCATCTCGACGATTTTCTGGTCTGGGTCGCCGCCGGCATCGTGCTTGGCGGGCGGATCGGCTATATTCTGTTTTACGACTTCCCGATGGTTGCGGCCAATCCGCTTCGGGCCGTCGAGATCTGGAACGGCGGAATGTCGTTCCACGGGGGCTTCCTGGGAGCCACACTGGCGATGATCCTTTTCGCGCGCAGGAACGACATCCCGGTCTGGAGCATGTTCGATACGGTCGCCGCCGTCGTTCCGTTCGGCCTGTTCTTCGGCCGTATCGCGAACTTCATCAACGGTGAGCTTTGGGGCCGCCTGAGCAATGCGCCTTGGGCGGTGGTTTTCCCGACCGGCGGACCCTTCGCGCGGCATCCGAGCCAGCTTTACGAGGCCGGCCTCGAGGGCGTAGTCCTGCTGCTCGTCCTCGTCCTGATGATCTTCCGGTTCAAGGCGCTGAAAGCGCCGGGGGTGATCGCCGGAACCTTCGTCGTCGGTTACGCGCTATGCCGCATTTTCGTGGAGTTCTTCCGCGAACCGGACGCGCAGCTCGGCTACCTGCTTGACACCGATTGGCTTACCATGGGTATGGTTCTTTCCCTGCCGATGATCGCCGTGGGTCTCTGGGCCATCCTTCGGGCCCGTGCCGCGGCGTCGGCTTCGGCATCGGCGCAGCCCTGAGCGGAGGCACGGCCACGTGAGCACCCCTCTCGCCGACAAGATCAAGAACCTGATCCGGACCAACGGCCCGATCAGCGTGACGGATTATTTCGCGCTTTGCCTTGCCGATCCCGACTACGGCTATTACCGGACGCGCGAACCGTTCGGCCGCCATGGCGATTTCATCACAGCGCCCGAGATCAGCCAGCTCTTCGGCGAGATGATCGGCATCTTCATGGTGCATGCCTGGCAACGTCACGGCACGCCCGGTGCGGTTCAGCTGGTGGAGATCGGGCCCGGCCGAGGCACGATGATGACCGACATGTTGCGGGTCATAAAGCGCATTGCGCCGCCGCTCTTCGAGGGGCTGCATGTCCATCTGGTCGAGACCAGCGAAAGGCTGCGCGGTGTTCAGCGGGTAACGCTGGAGGCCTATTCCACCAAGATCTCCTGGCATGATGCCTTCGAGGAAGTGCCGGAAGGTTTTACCCTGATTGCGGCGAACGAGCTCTTCGACGCAATTCCGATCCGCCAGTTCGTGAAGACGCCCACGGGCTTCCGGGAGCGCCTCGTGGGGCTCGGGGCGAATGACGAACTGACCTTTGCTGCAGGCGTGGCGACGCTTGATCCGAGCCTGCTGCCCTCGCCACCAGGCTCCATTCCGGACGGCACCGTCTTCGAAGTGGCGCCCGCCAGGCAGGCTGTGATGCAGACGCTGTGCGACCGGCTCAAAACCTTCGGCGGAACAGCGCTGGTTATCGACTACGGCCACACGGTCACTGGCTTCGGCGATACGCTTCAGGCGGTCCGCAACCACGACTTCGACCCGCCGCTGGCTCATCCCGGCGAGGCCGACCTGACGAGCCATGTGGATTTCGAGGACCTCGCCAAGGTCGCGGTTTCGATGGGCGTGCATCTCAACGGCGGCCTCCGCCAGGGCGACTTTCTGTTCGGCCTTGGCCTGGCAGAACGCGCAACCGCGCTCGCCAAAGACAAGGAGCCCCCCGAGCAGCGTCTGATCGCCGCTGCCGTCGACCGGCTGGCCGGCGAAGGTGCCGGCAAGATGGGCGAACTCTTCAAGGTGATTGCCGTGTCCAGCCCTGCTCTCAATTTGATGCCCTTCCGTCCGGTGGATTGACATCCGCCCTTCCCTTACGCCACTCTCGCCCTAAATCGAAGCGGCGATCAATCTTAAACGCTTGCGTAAAACTCCTTGAAATCAATGGGATAAACAACGCCGATGCAGGACAGACCCTTGCCGACGCCGATTGAAAGCCCTTCACTGAACGAAAGAGGCGGCGCCGCCATCCAACATGGTTTTTTCACCCGCCAGGGCGGCGTTTCGGAAGGATTGTATGCCGGTCTCAACGTCGGCATCGGGTCTGGCGACGATCGCCAGAAGGTCATGGAGAACCGGGCCCGCGTGGCTTCCTGGTTCGGCCTCCCGGTCGAAAAGCTCGCGACCGTTCACCAAGTGCATTCTCCGGACGTGTTTGTCGTCGACGCAACCTATTCGGGCGAGCGCCCCCAAGCCGACGCCATGGTGACCAGCGTTTCCGGCGTAGTGCTGGGTGTCCTTTCCGCCGACTGCGGCCCGATACTCTTTGCAGATGCCGAAAACGGCGTGGTCGGGGCGGCACATGCCGGCTGGAAAGGGGCACTCGGAGGCGTTCTCGAAAACACGGTCGAAGCCATGGTTTCGCTCGGTGCAGCCCGCGAAAAGATTGCCGCCGTATTAGGACCGTCGATCGGCCCGCAAAGTTATGAGGTCGGTCCGGAATTCATCGACCGGTTTTTGGCCGTCGACCCTTCCTATGAGATCTTTTTCACCCCGTCGGCAAAACCGGAACATTTTATGTTCGACCTGCCGGCGCTGACGATGAGGCGGCTGGCCGCGGCCGGCATCCAGGCCGAAAATCTCGGACTGGATACCTATCCGGATGCCGGGAGATTCTTCTCCTATCGCCGCACCACGCACGCCCAGGAGCCGGATTACGGCCGCCAGATTTCAGCAATTGCTATTCGGGAGAATTGACATGGCCCTGCATTTCGAGAGGAGCGAATATGCCGATCGCCTCGCGCGGCTCACGGAGAGGATGAAAACCGAGAAGCTCGATGCTCTCCTGCTCTTCGCACAGGAGAGCATGTACTGGCTGACCGGCTACGACACATTCGGCTACTGCTTTTTTCAGACGCTGATCGTCAAGGCGGACGGAACCATGACGCTGCTCACGCGCTCGGCGGACCTGCGCCAGGCGCGTCACACCTCGACGATCGACAACATCGTCGTCTGGGTGGATCGTGCCAATGCCGATCCCACGCTCGACCTCAAGAACCTGTTGAGCGACATGGATCTCCTCGGCGCACGGATCGGCGTCGAATATGACACGCATGGCATGACCGGGCGGGTCGCGCGCCTGCTCGACAATCAGCTCTCCACTTTCGGCCAGATCAGTGACGCGTCCTATCTCGTGAGCGGCTTGCGTCTGGTGAAGAGCACGGCGGAAATAGCCTATGCGAAGCGCGCAGCCGAACTGGCCGATGATGCGCTCGATGCAGCGCTGCCCTTGATCAAGGCCGGCGGCGACGAGGCGGAAATCCTGGCGGCCATGCAGGGCGCGGTCTTCCTGGGCGGCGGGGACTATCCGGCCAACGAATTCATCATCGGCTCCGGCGCTGATGCCCTGCTCTGCCGCTACAAGGCCGGACGCCGCCGTCTGGATGCCACCGACCAATTGACGCTCGAATGGGCCGGCGCTGCAGCCCATTACCATGCGGCAATGATGCGTACGGTCCTGATCGGCGAACCTTCCATGCGCCACCAGGAACTTTTCAAGGCTTGTTACGAGACCATCCAGGCGATCGAAGGTGTGCTGCGGCCCGGTCACGTTTTTGGCGACGTCTTCGATACCCACGCGCGTATCCTGGACGAACGCGGTCTGTCGCGTCATCGTCTGAACGCCTGCGGTTATTCGCTCGGCGCCCGCTTCTCCCCGTCCTGGATGGAGCACCAGATGTTCCACGTCGGCAACCCGCAGGAAATCCTGCCCGGCATGACGCTTTTCATTCATATGATCATCATGGATTCCGACGGCGGCGCAGCAATGACGCTCGGTCATACCTATCTGACGACGGAATCAGATCCGCAGCCGCTTTCGCGCCACGATCTCGACCTTATTTTGCGCTGATTCCAGTCTCTCATCTGCCGATTGACAGTTCCCGAAGGAACCATAAGCTTCGGGCCTAGGGAATCTTTGGCAGGAGGGCGGGCATGCGGCTTTACGGAGGACTGTTTTCCGCCTTGCTTGTCGCGCTCGCCCTCTCATCCTGCAACACGACGGAAGCGTTGACGCCGCAGGCGGAGGTCGCGGGCGCAAATGCGCGGACATCAACGCCGGTGACGCAAGGCGACACCGACCGCATGGCCCGATCTTCGCAGCCGGAGACGTTCAGCGGCGACGGCGGGCGGGGTGTCTATCAATCCGGGCCTCAGAACACGCTGGAGGCGCAGGCGCGCGCATTGGAATCTGGAAACGCCGTGTCACCAGCGTCCTCAGGCGCTCCTCCGCAATGGCAGGACCAGGGAGCGCAACCGCCGCAGACCCAGCAATCCCCTGCGACCGGACAACCTTCTCCTCAACAGGGCGCATCGCTGCCGTCATCCGGTCCCTCAACCGGGACGATCCGCTTCCTGCCGATCATCGGCGCACCGGTGCAAGCGGTCACGCCGCTGTCGCGTCAGCTGGGTGCGCAGGCGCGCGCCGGCGGGCTGACGATACGGCCGTCCGGCGATACGAGCACGGAACACATCCTGAAAGGCTATTTCTCCGCTTTCGCCGACAGCGGCAAGGTGACGATCATCTATGTGTGGGACATTCTCGATGGTTCCGGTGCGCGCCTGCACCGCATGCAGGGACAGGAGAATATTCCGGCCAAAGGTTCGGACCCGTGGGCCGCAGTCCCCGCCTCCACGATGGAGGCGATCGCCGCAAAAACCATTCAGGACTATCTGAGCTGGCGCCGGTCGCGAAGCGGATAACGGCAGCGCCCAAAAAGACACTGGTCATGGTTTCTTCACAAAAATCCATGGTGAGGCGCAAAACGCTATTGCATTCGAAGGCGGCGGCGGTAAAAGGCCCGCATCCAGCTTCAAAACAGGCGGACCGCAATGAAGGTTTTCGCAGGCAATTCGAACCGGCATCTCGCCGACGCGATCTGCAGCTATCTTAATGTACCAGTCGGAAAAGCCAGCGTAAGGCGATTTGCAGACCAGGAAATCTTCGTTGAAATTCAGGAAAATGTGCGCGGGGAAGACGTGTTCGTCATCCAGTCGACGTCCTTTCCGACCAACGACAACCTGATGGAACTGCTGATCATGATCGATGCGTTCCGGCGCTCCTCCGCCCGGCGCATCACCGCAGTGCTTCCCTATTTCGGCTATGCGCGCCAGGATCGCAAGGCGGGTCCTCGAACTCCCATTTCGGCAAAGCTCGTCGCCAACCTGATCACCGAAGCCGGGGCAGACCGCGTATTGACGCTTGATCTGCATGCTGGCCAGATCCAGGGCTTTTTCGATATTCCGACCGACAATCTTTATGCGGTGCCGATCCTCGCCCGCGACGTCAAGGAGCATTACGACCTCAACAATGTGATGGTCGTTTCGCCTGATGTGGGCGGCGTCGTCCGCGCCAGGTCGCTTGCCAAACGTATCGACTGTCAGCTCGCCATTGTCGACAAGCGCCGCGAACGAGCCGGCGAGTCCGAAGTCATGAACGTCATCGGCGATGTCCACGGCAAGGATTGCCTTCTGATCGACGACATCGTCGATTCCGGCGGAACGCTCTGCAACGCGGCGGAAGCGCTGCTGAAGAACGGGGCGACAAGCGTCACCGCCTACATCACCCACGGCGTCCTCTCCGGCGGCGCCGTCACGCGCATCGCGACATCCAAGCTGCGCGAACTGGTGATCACCGATTCCATCCAGCCGACCACGGCCGTGCAGTCGGCCCCCAACATCCGGGTGATCACCACCGCCAATCTGCTTGGCGAGGCCATCAACCGCACGGCGATGGAATCATCGGTCTCCAGCCTGTTCGACTGAGCTTTTCAACTGCAGGTATTTCGATAAGGTCCTCGTACCAACAACGAGGAGAGATTCGCGATGAACGGCTTTTCCGGACGATCGAAGACATGGGCTCTTGCCCTTCTTCTTCCCGTGCTTTCGAGCTGTGTCGAAGACGGGCCCGGTCCGGGCGGTTACAATCCGCCTCCACGCCCCTGGCCCGAACCGCGGCCGCAGATGTGCACGATGGAATATCGGCCGGTCTGCGGCGAGCGCGGCGGGCGCCTGGAAACCTTCGGCAATGCGTGCCAGGCGCGCGAGCGCGGCTTTCGGATCGTCGGCACCGGCGAGTGCTCGCGTCGCCCGGACCGGCCCGACTGGGACGATCGTCCCGGCCGGCCCGATTGGGACAGGCCGCCTCGTCCGGATTGGGATAGGCCCGAGCGCCCCGATGAAGGCGGCGCCTGCACCCGGGAATACCGGCCCGTCTGCGGGCAGCTTGGCCCAACCCGGCGAACCTTCCCGAATGCCTGCGAGGCCTCGAATGCCGGCTTCCGATCGGTCACGCCGGGAGAATGCCGTCGCTGAACCGGCGGGCACGGCGAGGTTTCCTTGCAAAACACCAGGGCAACCGTCCTGGTGTTTTGCTTTGCCGGGCTGCTTTGACTAGGTAAGGACCAGACGCAGGAGATTCCGCATGGCTGCACGCGACCGCTATTCCCGAAAACTCGAATGCTCCCAGTGTGGGAATACCGGCTTTGCCGAGGTATCCGAGACCGACGACAAGCGGCAGAACAATCGCGACTTCCGGATCGACGAACTACCGCGCGGCTTCTTCACCGAATTCCCGTCGACCGACCCTCGCAAATACATGCTGCGTTGCGGCCAGTGCGGACACAAGTTCCGCTTCGAGCAGAAAACGATCTATGCACCAGGCGGCGAGCCTCGCCGCTGACCCGCAGCCTCGGGTCAGCAAGCGCTACCAAGCCCGCCTACTGGAGTACCTGCCCGTTGACGGTCAGGCTTTTGCCATCTTCGAATTTGATGTCCCAGCGCAGGCGGCCATCGGCCTCGGTCTTTGCCATTCCCTTTGCCATCATCACCGCGAAAGAGACCTGGTTGAACTGCGGGTCAGCCTTGGCGGCCTGTTGGAAGTACTGGATGAGCTTATCCACGTCCCGGGCAAAAATCGAAGTCTCGAGCGTGTAGCGATCCTTCTGGTCCGGGTAACCGCTCATCGCTCCGGAAGCCTCGACGTCATAGAGTGGGGATTTCGCAACGACCTTCGGAAAGTCGATCTTGATCTGGCCGTCCGGAAGGAAGGCTTCGCCAAGACGCGCGCTTTGCGCCTCGGGCAAGGGGCCGGAGGTCGAGAGGTCGATTTCCATAAGGGTGTCGACAAAGCGGGTGAAGTTGAGATCGGTGATCCCCATCTGTATCTCGGCGATTTCAGGCACCAACTGCGCGTAAAGCTCTGGGATGAGGCCGGGCGGAGCGGAAATGTTCTCCACCCCGATGCCGAAGCCGATTCGCGTCGCCTCGGAAGGTTCCGTCATGGCAAGCGTATAATCCAGTTTGCCCAGTTCGAAATCGCCGATCTGGCTGGCCACCACGAAACGGTTGAAGGTGATTTTTTCCGACAGCGAACTGAAGAAGGGCATCGCGCCACGGATCAGTTTCTTCAGCTCAGCGAGCTCGGCCGGCGAGGGTTTTTCATTCTTGACGAGTTCAAGCCCGAACGAAACGAGATTTCGGATCTTTTCCGGCACGACGCCCTCGACACCAACGTCGAAGTCGAGGCTCTCGGCACGGATCTGTATTGGCGCGTTCTCGGCGGTGGTAACCCGCTCGTAGAATCTCGAAAATGCCCCCCTGCCCCGGAAATCAGTGGCGCCAGCTATCGCAGCCCCAGTCGAGGTGAGGGAATAATTCATGGCGGCGAAGCTCGCCTCAAGCTCTTCGGCTCCGGTCTTGGATACGATACGGATCGGCCCGGACGTCATCTCTCCCGAACGGAGATAGCTGATTGTCGGATCGAAAATTCCCGAAAAGACCGCATCGGTCACCGAATAGGTGAGATCGGTGGACTTGCCGTCCGGCATCTTGCCCTGAATGGAGACGTTCAGGTCGCTGTCGCTGTTGAGCTTCCACAGCCCGCCGTTCACCGGCGCCGCAAAAACGGAGAAAGGCGTCAGGCCGGATATGGAAAAGTCTCCACTCCCGATATCGCCGAGAAGCTTGGCGAAATCGTATTTGATTTCGTAGCGCTCTCCGGAAGGGATAACTGTCAGAAACCCGCCGTTCCGCACCTCCTCGGGCAAATAATGGCTGAGGTCGTCGCGAAGTTTGCGAGCACCCTGATCGTTGATTTCTGCTGCTGCAAGCGGCTGCACAAAAGACACTGCCGCTACGCCCGCTGCAATCCATATCCGTCGCATTTCCTGAGGCCCCTTCCCTCGCTGACCGAGACGTGAATTTGGATATGGCAGAAGAGAAGTCAAGCTCGCGTTGTTGGAGCTGTCGCAATACTTGCGCTTCCGGCGCCTTTGTATTATAGCCCGCCCGTCCGCGCAGACACCCTTGGAGGCAACGCGGATGAAGCGCATCGGACGATGCCCTTCGGTTTGACGCGGCGACCTCGCCGGGAAAAACTCTCCAGACAACCTCGAAAGGATATGCCATGAGCCACGCATCATACGAGCTCAAGGCCGAGGCGCGCGAACGGGTAGGTAAGGGGTCCTCCCGTGAACTTCGCCGCAACGGTTTGATTCCCGCTGTCATCTATGGTGACAAGCAGGCCCCCCTCGCGATCGCACTCTCGACCAACGAAGTGACGAAGCGCATCCACGCCGGCGGTTTCATGACCACCGTCGCAACCATTGAAGTCGAAGGCCAGAAGATCCAGGTTCTCCCGAAGGATTACCAGCTGGATCCGGTCCGTGACTTCACCATGCATGTCGATTTCCTGCGCGTTTCCGGCGACACCGAGGTTTCGGTCGAAGTTCCGGTTCACTTCGTCAACGAAGAGAAGTCGGCAGTCAAGATCGGCGGCGTCCTGAACGTCGTTCGTCACGAAGTCGAGCTTTACTGCCCGGCCAACGACATTCCGGAATTCATCACGGTCGATCTGGCTGGCGCCAAGATCGGCGACAGCCTCCACATCTCCGCGGTAAAGCTGCCGAAGGGCGTTCGTCCGGTCATCGCTGACCGCGACTTCACCATCGCCACGATCGTTGCCCCGGCTGGCGGCGTCGAAGAAGCTGCAGAAGAAGCGCCTGCTTCCGAATAACGAAGCAGACAATCCAACAAAAGAACCCGCCTTCGTCGGAAGGCGGGTTTTTTATTGCAGAATATACAACTTCTTTACTACGGTTCTACAACCGGACAAATCTCGCCGGCCCGGTTCAGTGAAGTTTAATCAATGCATGAAAGCATGACCTGAATTTTAGGATAAGGGAACAATCCGGCATCGCCGGAGGATAAGTGCGGGAAAGACGAATGACTCGTTCTGTGGAGAGTCGTTTCATCGCGATCATTTCTAGCGCCCTGCTGGTCGTCGTCGCTCCGCTTTTCACGCTGTTTCTGGCGCTCTCTTCGCAACAGGCAGCCAAGAACCAGGGTGAGCATGTCAATGTCATGCTGATCACCAACTCCCAGGCGCTTGGGAAGCCGCTTTGGGACCTGGACACCGACAGCATCCGCCAAATCGCCTCCGTACTCATCGCAGACTCCGCCATTTTCGGCGTGCAGATCAACGACAACACCGGCAAGCTCAATATTGCAGAGGTGGATGTCAACCCGGTTGATTTCCGCGGGCTGCAATCGATCTCCGAGCCGATCTTCTACAAATCCCAGCAGGGAATGCGCAATGTCGGCAGCATCACCGTCTACGTGCCGAAGCTAGGATGGTTTTCCGCCCTGCACGAGATGGAAATGGCCTTCATTTCCATCTTCATCATCGCGATCCTGACCGTTTTCGGAGCCGCCATCCTCGGCAACCGCGTGATGGTGATCAAGCCGCTGATGCGGCTGACGGCCGCTATCGAGGCAACCCGCCGCCTCGGCTCGCGCCACCACGTCGACTGGCGCTCCAATGACGAGATGGGCCGGCTGGCCAAAAGCTTCAACGAGATGCAGAGCCTCCTCGAACGCGAGGAACGGGAACTGAAACGGGCACATCAGCAGACGACGGAGATCTACAATCTCACTCCGGCCATGTTGTTCTCGCTTGACCGCAACGATCAGATAGCTGCCGTCAGTGACTATTGGCTGCTTGCCACCGGTTATCGCCGCGACGATGTGATCAATCGTCCCTTTGCCGATCTCGTGGCTCCCGCAGACAGGGAGATCTACCACCAGCGCAAGGTACAGGGAAAATCGAGCGGTCCGGTGATCGAGGTGACGGTCCGCTTCCTTTGTGCCGATGGCCGCATGATCGACGTTCTGATCGTCGAAACCGAATTGAGTGCCGCAAGCGGCAGCATTCCCGGATCGCTCAGCGTCATGACCGATGTCACCGAACTGAAGCAATCGGAACTGCGCAATCACCAGCAGGCCATATCCGATCACCTGACCGGGCTATTGAACCGCCAGGGCTTCGAGGCGATGCTCGACCGGAAGATTGCCGAGGCGGATGAGGCACAAACCGAAGTCGCATGCCTTTTCGTTGATCTCGACCGATTCAAGGCGATCAACGACAATCTCGGCCATGCAGCCGGCGATGCTATCCTGTGCCAGTTTGTCGAACGAACAAAACCGATGCTGCACGAGAACGACAGCGCATCGCGTCTCGGCGGCGACGAGTTCGCAATCCTGATTGCTGGCGCCGACGCCCAGCATCGCGCGATCGACCTGGCCCAGACGATCGTCGGCATGTTCGAGGTGCCATTCTGCGCGCACGGCACCGGCGTCCGGCTCAGCGCCAGCATCGGTCTCGCCTTTTATCCCACCCATGCCGCCAGCGCCGCAGAACTCCTGCAGAAATCCGATATGGCCATGTATGCGCGCAAACGCGACGGCAAGAATGGGTCGCAGGTCTATGATCCGGCCATTCTGGACCAAACACGGGAAAGGGCCGAGATCGAAAGTGATATCGAAGCCGGCATTGCCGCCAACTGGTTCGAGGCACATTTCCAGCCGATCGTCGACATCGACACCGGCGTGCCATCGGGCTTTGAAGCGCTGATGCGCATGCGTCATCCGCGCAAAGGTTTGCTGTCGCCGGCAGGCATTATCAGCGTCGCCGAGGAAACCGGGACTATCGGCCAGATCGGCAACCTCATCCTGGAAGAGGCGATGGCCAACCTTGCCCGGGTGTCGCACCTGCCCGGGATGGAAGAAACCTATGTCGCCGTCAATTTTTCGCCGCTGCAGTTCGAGCCCGGCCTGCTCGCCCGCCTTGCCGGACTGATCGGCCGTCATGGCATCGCCCCATCGCGCCTCGTCATCGAGATTACCGAAGCGGTGCTGATGCATGACAATCCCGAGATCCGCACCATCCTCAACGATCTTCACAATCTCGGATGTCGGATTGCGCTTGACGACTTCGGAACGGGTTATTCCTCGCTCAGCTACATGAGCCGTTTTCCGGTCGACATCGTGAAGATCGACCAGTCCTTCATCCGTTCGCTGACGGAACAGGCCGGCGATATCTCCACCAAGAATCGGATGCTGGTCGAAGGGATAAGCGCGATTTCCCATAAGATGAATTGCAAGGTCGTCGCCGAGGGCGTTGAAACGGAAGATCAGCGCGCGCTGCTCCGCCAGATGGGCATCGACTACGCTCAGGGCTATCTCTTCTCGAGGCCCCGCGAAATTTCCGAACTGGTCTCGGCCCTATCTGCCCGGCAGGCCGAAGTGAGGTCCATGGCGAGTTAGAGCATCGTCTCCGCCGGACGACATGCTGAGTCAGGAAGACAACGTGCTCGTTTGGAGGGGAACAGATGAAAAGGGCATTACTGCTTCTCGCCAGTTTCAGTTTCGCGTCTGGTATCGCTGCCCAGACCCCCGTTGTCTTCATGACCGAATCCTACCCGCCCTTCAGCTATCAGGAACCGGGGGGCAAATATCGCGGCGCCGGCATCGACCAGATCGAGATCATCATGCGGGAGACCCAGGTTCCATACACACTGGAAATCCTGCCCTGGGCCCGAGCGATCGCCATGGCGGAAACGCAAGCCGACCACTGTATCTTCGCGGCAGCCCGAACAGCGGAGCGCGAGGCCCGGTTTAAGTGGGTGGTTCCGCTTTTCATTGACCGCAATATTCTGGTCCGGCACGGCAGCTCGAAAGTTTCGGCGACCACAATGGACGAAGCCAAGCACTATACGGTCGGCACCCATCGTGCCGATTATACCGAAGGTCTTCTAAGGAGCTTCGGCTTCCCGAAGATCGACCTCAGTTCCGACTTCGATACGACGCTTCGCAAATTGCTTGAGGACCGCATCGAGATGATGCCCATGTCGGAAGGCGCCTACGAAAAGCTTAGAGCGGCTGGAACCGCAGTCGAGAAAGTGTTTGTGTTTTCAGAGCAGGATCTCGGCATTGCCTGCAACAGGGCCACGCCCGATGAGCTGATCACGACGATGCAGGCCAATCTCGACAGGCTCATCAAGGACGGCGTTCAGACCGCCATCTTCAACCGTTACGGCATCAACCAGCCCAAGTAGCACTGCTCGACAATGAAACCGGTTGACATTGCCGGCGTTTCGCGTTGGTGAAGACCATCAGCGAAGGACGGATTTCTTCATGCTTATCATTGCGGGTCTCGGCAATCCCGGTTCCAAATATGCGGGCAACCGGCACAATATCGGCTTCATGGCGGTCGACGCGATCCAGCGGCGGCCCGGCTTTTCCACGTGGTCGAAGAAATTCAAGGCAGAAATCTCCGAAGGCGAACTCGCCGGCGAAAAGGTGCTGCTGCTGAAGCCGCAGACCTTCATGAACCTCTCCGGCGAAGCCGTCGGCGAAGCGATGCGTTTCTATAAGCTCGGCCCGGAAAACGTCGTCGCGATCTATGACGAACTCGACCTGCCCGCCGGCAAGGCCCGCATCAAGACAGGCGGCGGCCACGGGGGCCACAACGGCATCAAGTCTCTCGACGCCCATTGCGGCAAGGACTATCGGCGCCTGCGCCTCGGCATCGGCCACCCCGGCGTCAAGGAACTGGTGCATAATCACGTGCTGGGCGATTTCGCCAAGGCCGATCAGTCCTGGCTTTCGCCTCTCCTCGACGCGATCGCGGACAATGCCGAGATGCTGGTGAGAGCCGAGGATTCGCAGCTGATGAATAAGCTGGCGCTTGCCATCGGCAGCAAACCGGACGACGAGAAGCCGAAGGCCGAGAAGGCCACGCAACCGAAGCTGGCCGGCAAATCGCATATTCATCAGGCCCGCGGCGGCGCCAAGGCGAATATCCCAACTAGCGGCCCGATGGCCGAGATCCTGAAGAAGATGTTCGGCGACAAGGGTAAGTGAGACGGCTCCGGCTGCTTCCCGAGAAAACAGATACAATCGGAAAATCTGGAATGAACAAGGCTACCAACCCGAGCGACGTCACCGGCGAGCTCTTCACGCTTCGCGACTACTGGCGCTACGCCATCTCCCGCTTCAACGCGGCCAACCTGAGCTTCGGGCACGGCACGACGACGGCGGGTGACGACGCCGCGTTTCTTATCCTCGATTCGCTCGACCTGCCGATCGACGCGCTCGATCCGTTTCTCGATGCGCGCCTGCTGCCGGCTGAACGCCGTCTCCTCGCCGAGCGGATCGAGGCGCGCGTCACAACCCGCAAACCAACGTCGTACATTACCGGCCATGCTTATATTCAGGGCGTGCGTTTCCACGTGGACGAGCGGGTCATCGTGCCGCGCTCGCATATCGGCGAAATCCTGTTCTCCGAATACCTGAGCGGGGAAGGCTCGTCCTTCCTCCCGGATCCCCTCAGCGTGGAAAGCGCGGTCGACATCTGCACCGGTTCCGGATGCCTTGCCATTCTGGCGGCCAAGTTCTTTCCCAATGCGGAAGTCGACGCTGTCGACCTCTCTCCCGATGCGCTGGAAGTCGCGAAACTCAATGTCACGGAGCACGGGGTCGAGGGCCAGGTCAGCCTTTATGAAGGGGACTTGTTCGCGCCACTGGGCAAGAAGAAATACGATCTGATCATCACCAATCCGCCTTATGTGGATCATGAGGCAATGGAAGGCTTTCCAGACGAGTTCCGCGCCGAACCCGCCATGGCTTTCGATGGGGGTGAAGACGGGCTCGATATCGTCCGGCAGCTGCTTGCCGAAGCGCCAAAGCACCTCAACCCGGGCGGTGGCATGCTTTGCGAGATCGGCTCGGGGCGGGAGATCCTTGAAGAGGAATTTCCGGATCTCGAACTGCTGTGGCTGGAAACGGCGGAATCCCAGGATGCCGTCTTCTGGGTCAGCGCCGAAGCACTGGGCGTCCAAGCCGGGGAATAAGCCCTATTCCTCGGGTTCCGTCGTGAACATCAGCGGATAACCCGCATCCTTGGCGAGATCCACGGCCTCCTTGGCTTTGGTCTCGGCGATATCCTTGGCGCAGACCACGACCACGCATGTGCCCATGCGATGCGCCGTCAACATGACCCGATAACCGGTCTCCTCGCTCATGCGGAAGACGGCCTTCAGCACCATGATGACGAATTCGCGCGGCGTATAGTCGTCATTGACGAGTATCACCTTGTAGAGCTTCGGCCGCTCGACTTTGGGCTTTGTGGTCGTTTTCGGTTTTAGGGTAGTGTCCTCGGCCATCGGCCTCTCCTGACGATGCAATCCTATCGGGAGACATGCCGGCTATATCGCACCGCAACCGCCATATTTCAAGCAACCGGTTGGTGAACGGCAGGTCAGCCTGCATCGGAAAGCAACAGGCAGTCGCGGCCTTTTGCGCGGATGATAGCGACCGCACGCTTGTCGAAACTCACAAACGTATCACCACCTACTCGTCGACCTTCGAATTCGATCACGCCGTCAGCGAAATCTCCGCCGGCATCAAGAAAGGCGAGGCCGGCCTCAACGGCGTCGCGATTGCAGGAGATCCTTGGATCATCGACAAGCTTACGCAGTGACAATGCTATATCGGGTGCATCAAGCTTATAGCTTCGCGAAAGGACCCAGACAAATTCGCAAATCGCCGGGAGCGGCAACGCGATTGCATCAAGCTCGGCAAGATAACGTCTTGCCAGGTGGGACTGCCATACATCGTCATCGAGCACCGCCCGTAGGAGCAGGTTCGTATCAGCGATGATCATTTTCGCCCGCCCAGGCCTTCGCGATCTCTTCGTTGATTTCCTCGATGGTCAAGTGAACGTTGTGCTTATTCTTGAGGCTTCCGAAAAATGCTTCGAGTCCGCCTGTCTTCTTATCTTTGACGACATCCTTACCGGTGGTTTTCAGGGCTGACAGTTCGAGCGTTCCGTCGGCGCGTTCCACCACGGCAACCTGGTCGCCCGGCCGCATCCCGAGACGCTTCAGGACATCCTGAGTGAGCGTTACCTCGCCCTCTTTCGTCACTGTGAAAACGGTCATTGCCGACTCCTTCTCCGTTAAAATAAGATCAAATGGCCCTGCCCGCAAGGCAACCGCTCTGGCCCTTTCGCCTTGCAGTGTCCCGACCAAGCCTTGACCGTCAGGACAGTTTCCCCCATAGCCACAGCAACGAAATTTCTAGCGATATAGGGTCCGGACCCATGGGTTTTAAATGCGGTATCGTGGGCCTGCCGAATGTCGGCAAGTCCACCCTCTTCAACGCACTCACCAAGACGGCGGCAGCGCAGGCCGCCAATTATCCCTTCTGCACGATCGAACCGAACACGGGCGAAGTGGCCGTTCCCGATCCCCGCATGCAGAAGCTTGCGGCAATCGCCGGCTCCAAGGAAATCATCCCGACGCGCATCTCCTTCGTGGATATCGCCGGCCTGGTGCGCGGCGCGTCGAAGGGTGAAGGCCTCGGCAACAAGTTCCTGGCCAACATCCGCGAAGTCGACGCGGTCGTGCATGTGCTGCGCTGCTTCGAGGACGACGACATCACCCATGTCGAAGGCCGCATCGATCCGGTCGGTGACGCCGACACCATCGAGACCGAGCTAATGCTCGCCGATCTGGAAAGCCTGGAACGCCGTGTCGAGCAGACCCGCAAGCGGGCGACCGGCAAGGACAAGGATTCGATCGCGCAGCTGCCGGTGATGGAAGCGGTGATCAAGCTCCTGAACGACGGCAAGCCGGCCCGGCTGCTTTTGAAGACGCTGGCGCCCGAAGAGATCGAGATCCTGAAGGGCCTCAACCTTCTGACCTCGCACCCGGTTCTCTACGTCTGCAACGTCGCGGAGGCCGATGCATCGACCGGCAACAAGCACACCGAGGCCGTCGCGGCGATGGCCAAGGAACAGGGCGCCGAATGCGTCGTCATCTCGGCCGCGATCGAGTCCGAAGTGGCGCAACTTCCGGAAGAGGAGGCCAAGGAATTTCTCTCCGCGCTCGGGCTTGAAGAAGCAGGCCTGGACCGGCTGATCCGCGCCGGTTACCATCTGCTGGACCTGATCACCTATTTCACCGTCGGCCCCAAGGAAACACGCGCCTGGACGATCGTGCGCGGCACCAAGGCGCCGCAAGCCGCCGGCGTCATCCACACCGACTTCGAACGCGGCTTCATCCGTGCGTTCACGATCTCCTACGACGATTACATCAACTTCAAGGGTGAAGTCGGGGCCAAGGAAGCCGGCAAGGGGCGTGACGAAGGCAAGGAATATGTCGTCAATGACGGCGACGTCATCCACTTCCGCTTCAACACCTGATATCGAGGGCGGGAGGGCCTCATGGCGGGAAACGAATTCTATTTCGAGGACTTTACGGCCGGGCGGGTTTTTCCCCTCGCGTCGAAACTGGTGACGGCCGGCGAAATCATCGAATTCGCCGGGGAGTTCGATCCGCAGCCCATGCACCTGTCGGAGGAAGCCGGCAGGGCCAGCATTCTCGGCGGGCTATCGGCCTCCGGCTGGCATACGGCCAGTGTATTCATGCGGATGATGTTCGACGGCTGGCTGTCGCGTTCCTCGTCTGAAGGCTCTCCCGGCATCGAATTCATGGAATGGAAGAAGCCGGTGCTTGCCGGCGATACGCTTTCCGGCAGGTCCACCGTTCTGGAGTCTCGCCCCCTGCGCTCGCGCCCCGGTATTGGCCTCGTGAGGTTCCTTCATCAGGTGGAGAACCAGCGTGGCGAGATCGTCATGCGCGGGGAAAACCCCATCATGATGCGCTTGCGCGCGGCCCGCGAGGACGCCGCATGAGGCTGATCGAACTCTCCCCGCCGGGCCGCAAAGTGGTCACCGGCACCCTGCTTTTCACCACCGAGGATATCATCCGTTTCGCGAAAAAGTTCGATCCGCAGCCCTTTCACGTGGATGCGGAAGCGGCGAAGGACTATGTCTTCGGCGCCCTTTGCGCCTCCGGCTGGCACACCTGCGCCGGCTGGATGAAGACCTACATTGCCTATTGGACGAAAGAGGTCGCGCGCCTTGAGAGCGAAGGTCTCATCGCTCCGAAGCTCGGTCCCTCCGCCGGATTCAAGAAGCTTCAGTGGCTGAAGCCGGTTTATGCGGGCGACACTATCACCTATTCCGTCCAGCTCACCGAAAGCCGCCCTCTCACCTCGCGCTCCGGCACCTTTATCAACATAACCATCAACGACGGCGTGAACCAGCACGGCGACGTGGTGATGCGCTACGAAGGCACTGTTCTCGAGTTTGCGTAGGCCGGGCTGGCGTTCGCCCTCCTCCCTAATGGCCTGCGAACTCCACCAATGTCCTGACCTCGACGCCGAGCGCTTCGAGCTTCTTGCGGCCGCCGAGGTCCGGCAGGTCGATCACGAAGCAGGCCGAGACGATCTCCGCGCCCAGCTGCCGCAGCAGCTTCACAGCGCCCTCGGCAGTGCCGCCGGTCGCAATCAGGTCGTCCGTCAGGATCACCTTCTCGCCGGGCTTCACCGCGTCCGCATGCATCTCCATTTCGTCGACGCCATATTCCAGGCTGTAGGCGATGCGCACCGTGTCATGCGGAAGTTTGCCTTTCTTGCGGATCGGCACGAAGCCAGCCGAGAGCTGGTGCGCGAGCGCGCCGCCGAGGATAAAGCCCCGCGCCTCGATGCCGGCGATCTTGTCAACGCCCAGCCCCACGTAAGGCCGCACCAATTCGTCCACAGCCTGCCGGAAGGCGACCGCGTCGCCGAGCAGCGTGGTGATGTCGCGAAAGATGATGCCAGGCTTCGGATAGTCCCGGATAGAACGGATTGCGGCGGAGAGATCGGATTTGGACATGAGACCCCGAGAGAAAAATGGCAGATGGCAGGAGGCTAGCCAATCAAGTCGGCAATCCTCTCCCAACAAAAAAGCCGGCATCGCTGCCGGCTTTTTCATGCGAGACGAAAGCCTCAGTGTTCCTTGTTGGCGTAGACCGACTTCTTCGTCAGGTAGATCAGGCCGGTGAAGATCACCAGGAAGACCATAACCATGAAGCCGGTGCGCTTGCGCTCTTCCAGATGCGGCTCTGCAGCCCACATCAGGAAGGCAGAAACGTCCTTGGCATACTGATCGACCGTCTGCGGAGCCCCATCGTCATAGGTCACCTGATCCGCGCTAAGCGGCGGAGCCATGGCAAGAGATGCGGACGCAACGAAATAAGGATTGTAGTGCGTGCCTTCCGGGACTTCCATACCGGCAGGCGGCTCCTGATAACCGGTGAGCAGCGAATAAATATAGTCCGGTCCGCCTTCCTGATACTGCCTGAAGATATCAAAGACGAATTGCGGGAAGCCGCGGGTGACGCCGCGCGCCTTGGCGATCAGCGAGAAATCCGGAGGCGCCGCACCGTTGTTGGCAGCGGCTGCGGCCTGCACGTTCGGGAACGGCGACGGGAAATAGTCCGACGGCACGGCCTTGCGCGCAAACATCTCGCCATCGTCGTTCGGGCCGTCCTGAACCTCGTAGTTCGCCGCGAAGGCTTTAACCTGCGCTTCCGAATAACCGAGGTCTTCCAGCGTGCGGAAGGACACCAGCTTCATGGAATGGCAGGCGGAACAGACCTCGGTATAGACCTTCAGGCCGCGCTGAAGCTGGCCCCTGTCATAGTGGCCGAACGGACCGGCAAAGCTCCAGTCAACCTGCTTCGGATGCTGGATCGGATAATGCGGCGTGCCGCCTTCCGCGTGCTCTCCGCCGGCAGGTGCTGCAGCGTGATCGTCCTGCGCGACCGCCGAAGCAGCGCCGAACCCTGCCAGAAAGGCCAGCGACACGAGGCTTGCAACAAGCTTTTTCATTTTTTTAATCCCTCTCGGTCGCGTACTGTCAGGCGCGGGCTGTGGCAGCGGCTGCGGCGGATTTACCGTTCTTTTCGAGAACAGCTTCCGTGATGGAGTTTGGAATGCGCCGCGGCGTCTCGAACAGGCCGAGCAACGGCATGATGACCAGGAAGAAGCCGAAGTAGTAGAGCGTGCCGAGCTGGGAATAACCGACGTAGTTGCCCGCAAGTTCGCCCTTGAACAGGAGCGCCAGCAGACCGCCGCCTTCTGCCGGCATGGCGCCGAGCCAGCCGAGCATGATCGCATCGACCACGAAGAGCCAGAAAAACAGCTTGTACCAAGGGCGGTAGACGGCGGAGCGGACCTTCGACGTATCGAGCCAGGGCAGGAAGAATAGGATGATGATCGAGCCGAACATCACCAGAACGCCGCCGAGCTTGGAGTCGATCGGGCCAACATTGAAAGTGATGGCGCGCAGCATCGCGTAGAACGGCAGGTAGTACCATTCCGGAACGATGTGAGCAGGCGTCTTCAACGGGTCAGCCGGAATGTAGTTGTCCGGATGACCGAGATAGTTCGGCATGTAGAAGATGAACCAGGCATAGACGATCAGGAAGACCGATACGCCGAGCGCATCCTTGAGCGTCGCATATGGGGTGAAGGCCACGGTATCCGTCTTGGTCTTCACTTCGACGCCGGTCGGGTTCGTCTGGCCGGTGACATGCAACGCCCAGACGTGCAGGACGACGACGCCGGCAATCATGAAAGGCAGCAGGTAATGCAGCGAGAAGAAGCGGTTGAGCGTCGGCTGATCGACGGCGAAACCGCCGAGCAGGAACTGCTGGATCCACTCGCCGACCAGCGGAAAGGCCGAGAAGAAGCCGGTAATGACGGTTGCGCCCCAGAAGGACATCTGACCCCACGGAAGCACATAGCCCATGAAGCCGGTCGCCATCATCAGGAGGTAGATGACGACGCCGAGAATCCAGAGGATTTCGCGCGGCGCCTTGTAAGAGCCGTAGTAGAGGCCACGGGCGATATGCAGATAGACCGCGATGAAGAAGAACGACGCGCCGTTGGCGTGCATATAGCGCAACAGCCAGCCGTGGTTCACATCGCGCATGATCTTTTCGACGCTGTCGAAGGCGACGCCGGTCGCAGCGGCATAATGCATGGCAAGCACAACGCCCGTCAGGATCTGCACGATCAGCATGACCGACAGCATGGCGCCGAAGGTGTATGCGTAATTGAGATTGCGGGGAACGGGGTAGGAAACGAAACTGTCATGGATCATGCGCGGCAGCGGAAGCCGCGAATCGATCCACTTTTCGATGCCGGTCGATGGCTGGTATGTGGAATGACCGCTCATAAGTATTTATCCCCTCACCCGATCTGGATCACTGTGTCGGACGTAAACGTGAAAGTCGGAATGGCAAGGTTCTCCGGCGCCGGACCTTTGCGGATACGGCCCGCCGTATCGTAGTGCGAGCCGTGGCAGGGACAGAACCATCCGCCGAAATCGCCGGCCTGGCCGAGCGGAACGCAACCGAGATGGGTGCAGGAGCCGATCATGACGATCCAGTTTTCCTTGCCTTCGCCAGCCGAACGATCAACTGCCGTCGCTTCTGCATCGGCCGGAAGGTTGGCATTGCGGGCGACAGGATCCTTCAGGTCAGCCAAGGCAACGGCATTCGCCTCTTCCACTTCCTTCGGCGTACGGTTGCGGATGAAGACCGGCTTGCCGCGCCATTTGACGGTCAGAGACATGCCCGGCTCGAGCGCTCCGACATTCACCTCGATCGAAGCCAGCGCCAACGTCGAGGCATCCGGACGCATCTGATCGATGAAAGGCCAAGCGACCGATACCGCGCCGACTACGCCGGCCATGCCGGTCGTCAGGTAAAGGAAATCACGGCGCGTAGGCTCGCCCAGTGTTTCGCTATGTGTCTCGTGCTCGCTCACGGCTCAATCTTCCTTCTCACGCAATTCGCGAAAACCGCATTGCTCCCGTCCCAGGCGAATCTCGGTTGAACACAATTCGAACATAGATTCCCCGGCAATTCGGCGCGTTCTATGCTTGATCGCAAAATATGTCCAGTCTTGGCAAGTGCTGCGGGCCAGTTTGTCGCGGGAAAACTGAACGGTTGCGGCGCTCTAGTAACGCGGTCGCTACAAGCCTCCCAGACACGAGAATGGACCGATCCCGCGCCTCCCGAAAATCTCGGTTTTTCATGGCGCTCGTTCGAAAATCGCCGGGCCGACCGTTAACCGCTTTCGAGCCCACCGCATTGCAACAGACCGGAGCGCATGATAGGCGAACCGCACGGCGAAAGGCGGCCGCTGCGGACGGACCTGAATGAGACAAGCATTATCGGTTGCCATCTGCGTCATCGTGTCGCTTGTTCTTGCCGCAATCGGCACCCGCTACGTCCATCCTCACTGGATATTGGCAACGCTTTACAGCCTGCAGCTGCATGCAGCGGCGCTGTGCGTCCTCGCCATGATCCTTGCCCTGGCGGTGAAGCGGCACTTCTTCGTCTGGTTGCTGTTTGCCGCCTCACTTCTTTTTACCGGCCACGCGGTGCTGATGGGCCGGGAGTTTGCCGCAGTGCCGTCCGCGGAGGAGGCCCAAGCGCCGACCGTCCGTCTCCTCTCTTTCAACATCCTCAACGACAACTACGAAAACGCTGGGGACATCGTCCGCGCCATTGCGGGATCGGGCGCCGATCTCGTCAACATTATGGAGGCGGCTCCGCTGCGCGTTCACCTTGATGAACTGGCGAAGACATATCCCTACCGCGTGGGCTGCGGCGTCATCATTCCGCTCTGCGATCAGCTGATGCTATCCAAGACACCGATCGAAACGCCGATCGTGCGCAGCCTCAGCGACATCTTCCCCTCGCGCTTCATTCTCGCAAAGGTCACTGTTGCCGGCCGAACCATCAATCTCGTCGGAATCCACACGACGAAACCCTATTTCGACAACTTTCACTCACAGGAACTGATCCGGGCGGCTTTGGCGATTTCGGAAGCGGAAGGCCCACTCCTGGTGTCGGGCGATTTCAACGCGTCGAGCCTCGCGCCGAACATGCGGCGTTTCCTGCGCCTGACCGGGCTCAAGACGGTGGAATGGGAGCCGGCGACCTGGCCCATTCGCGCGGGCGTCTTCGGCGTCCCCATCGACCACGTCTATGCGCGGCCGCCCTTGAAGATAAAGTCGTTAACGCGGCTTGCCAACGCCCACGGGTCGAACCACTACGGATTGATGGCCGAGATCGCCATTACCGGCGCCGCGCCCTGAACCCTATTGGGCCGCATCCGCCGCCAGAAAGCCCCCCGATTGCCGTGCCCAGAGCTCGGCATAGAGGCCGCCGCGGCCGATGAGCTGGCCGTGCGAACCATCTTCGATGATCCGTCCCTGGTCCATGACGATCAGCCGGTCGAGCGCCGCGATCGTAGAGAGCCGGTGGGCGATCGCCATGACCGTCCTGCCGTGCATGAGCCGCTGGAGATTGGACTGGATGGCGGCTTCGACCTCGGAATCGAGCGCCGAGGTGGCCTCGTCCAGAACCAGGATCGGCGCGTCCTTCAGCATCACCCTGGCAATGGCAACCCGCTGCCGCTGACCGCCCGAAAGCTTGACGCCCCGTTCGCCCACATGCGCATCGAAACCCTTGCGGCCGCGCTGATCCTCCAGCGCTGCGATGAACGCGTCAGCCTCCGCCTTTCGCGCCGCCTCGACAAGCTGCTCCTCCGTCGCATCCGGCCGGCCGAACAGGATATTGTCACGGATCGACCGGTGCAGCAGCGAAGTGTCCTGCGTCACCATGCCGATTTGCGCTCTCAGCGATTCCTGGGTCGCCTTGGCAATATCCTGGCCGTCGATGAGGATGCGCCCGCCTTCGAGGTCGTAGAAGCGCAGCAGCAGGTTGACGAGCGTCGACTTGCCGGCGCCCGAGCGTCCAACAATGCCGATCTTTTCTCCCGGTCGGATGGTCAGCGACAGGTTGTCGATGACGCCTCTTCCCTTCCCGTAATGGAAGCTGACATTCTCAAATCGGATTTCCGGACGCGTAACGACAAGCGGCACCGCATCGGGCGCATCCATGAGCCCGATCGGCTTCGAGATCAGTTCCGCGGAATTCTGGATCGTGCCGATATTGCGCATGATACTGTTCAGCTGCGTCATCAATCGGCCGAGGAGAAAGTTCAGCCGCAGCATCAGCGCCAGCGTGAAGGCGACGGCGCCGGAGCTGATCAGCCCCGACAGCCAGAGATGCACGCTCATCGCGGCCATGGTGACGATCATCGTGCCGGAGAGGAAAGCCATCGAGGCTCGCACGCTGGTGAGCAGGCGCGTAAAAGCGATGATCGTCTCCTGGAAAGTCTCGAACCCCGACCGCATGTAGCGGTCGTTCGCTTCGTCGCGGCCGAAGAGACGAAGCGTCTGGATATTGGAATAGGCGTCCACCATCCTCCCGCTGATCATCGAACCGGCCTCTGCCGATGCCTTGGAGTGCTCGCGGATGCGCGGCACGAAATATCTTGCAAGCACGGCAAAGATCAAAAGCCATGCGACCACGACGACAGCCAGCCGCCAGTCCAGTTGCGCCACCAGGGCAATCGTCGAGACCGAATAGATACCGACGAACCAGACGCTTTCCATGAAGGACGTCAGCACGTCCCCCGTCGCCTGCCCCGCCGACCAGACCTTGGTGACGATCCGGCCGGAAAAATCGTTCTGGAAGAAGCTCAGAGACTGGCGGGAAACATGGATATACGACTGCCAGCGCACCAGGTTGTAGAAACCGGGCGTGATGATCTGCTGATCGACCAGCGCGGTGAACAGGCCGATCAGGAAGCGGCCGATGAAAACGACCAGCGCCATGAGGACCAGCTCTGTCCCATGTTCAGCAAAGAGCCCGGCCCAGCCGTCCGCGGGTTTGGCCGTATCGAGGATATCGACCAGCCGGCCCACATACCAGAACATCGCCGCTTCGACGCCCGCGGCGAGACCGCCGAGCACCAGCATGGCGAAGAAGGGAAGCTTGGCCTGCCGCACGTAGAACCAGATGAAGCTGACCAGACCGGCAGGCGGCTTCAGGTCGTCCCGCCTCTCGAACGGCTTGATCCAGTTTTCGAAAGTGTGGAAGACCGTTTTCAACATCACCCCGATATAGGCGGATTCCCCTCTCCGGCAAAGGAGAATGGACCGATGACCGGCTTACATTTTGGTAACTTCGGCCACGAGGGAAGGAGAATGATGGAAGAGACGGCGGATTACTCCGCCGCCTCGTCTTCGAGCGCGTGATCGCCGAGGAAGCCGCCGGACTGGCGGTTCCAGAGGTCGGCATAGATCCCGCCGGAAGCGACCAGTTCCTGATGCGTCCCGGCCTGCACGATCCGGCCGCGGTCGAGTACGATCAGCCGGTCCATTTCCGTCAAGGTCGAGAGCCGGTGTGCGATCGCGATTACCGTCTTTCCCTGCATCAGCGCAAAGAGGTTTTCCTGGATCGCCGCCTCGACTTCGGAGTCAAGCGCCGAGGTCGCCTCGTCGAGCACCAGGATCGGCGCATCCTTCAGGAACACGCGGGCGATCGCGATCCGCTGCCGCTGGCCGCCCGAGAGCTTCACGCCCCGCTCGCCCACATGCGCTTCGAGCCCCTGGCGCCCCTGCATGTCGGAAAGTCCCTCGATGAACTCCCAGGCATTCGCCCGCTTTGCTGCCTCGATGATATCCGCATCGCTGGCATCCGGCTTGCCATAGGCGATGTTGTCGCGGATCGAGCGATGCAGCAGCGAGGTATCCTGCGTCACCACGCCGATCAGCGAGCGCAGGCTGTCCTGGGTGACAGCGGAGATATCCTGACCGTCGACCGTGATGCGCCCCCCTTCCAGATCGTAGAACCGAAGAAGGAGGTTCATCAGCGTCGTCTTGCCGGCGCCCGAGCGACCGACGAGGCCCACCTTCTGCCCCGCCGGAATATCCAGCGTCAGGCCATCGATGACACCCTTGCCCTTGCCGTAGTGGAACCGGACATTGTCGTAGCGGATATGACCCTTCTTCGCGGCAAGCCCGGTCGCCTCGCGCTGGTCGACAACATCATGCGGTTTCGTCATCATCGACATGCCGTCATAGACGGTGCCGATGTTTTCGAAGAGCGCGGAAACCTCCCACATCACCCATTGCGACATGCCGTTGATGCGCATGGCGAGGCCGATGGCGATCGCGATGGCTCCGATCGAAATGGCGCTGTCCAGCCAGAACCAGATCGACAGGCTTCCAACGACGAACAGCGCCGCACAGTTGTAGAAGTAGACCAGCGCCTGGAAGCCGGTCACCTTGCGCATCTGCGCGTGAACGGTCTTGAGGAAGACGTCCATCGCATCGCGCGCATAGGCTTCCTCGCGACCGGCGTGCGAAAACAGCTTCACCGTCGCGATATTGGTATAGCTGTCCACCACGCGGCCGGTCATCATCGATCGTGCATCGGCCTGTTCGGACGAGATCTTGCGCAGGCGCGGCACGTAATAGGCGACCGTCAGCGAATAAACAATGATCCACAACACCAGAGGTGCGGCCAGGCGCAGGTCGGCCGACGCCACCACCGCCACCATCGACACGAAATAGGTGACGACATAGACGAAGACGTCGAGCACCTTCATCACCGTTTCGCGGATCGCGAGAGAGGTCTGCATCACCTTGGTCGACACCCGGCCGGCGAACTCGTTGGCGAAAAACGTCATCGAGTGCCGGAGCAGGAAGCGATGCATCTGCCAGCGGGCGATCATCGGGAAGTTGCCCATCAGGATCTGGTGCATGATCAGCGAATTGAACCCGGCAATCAGCGGCAGCGCGATCAGGACAACGAAGGCCATGAAGACGAGCTTCGTCCCTTCCCTCTGAAGAAAGGTCGCCCGATCGGCGTTCGACAGCCAGTCGACAATGTCGCCGAGGAACTGGAAGAGCATCACTTCGCCGATCGCGATCAGCATCGTGCAGATCGACATGATCACGACCCATGGCCATACCGGCTTGGTATAATGCCACAAGAAGGCCAGCAGGCCGGAAGGCGGCAAGGTAGGCGTCTCATCCGGATAGGGATTGATGCGCCGTTCGAACCACGAGAACATGAAAAAGCTCCGTAAGTCGGACTGCCGTCGTTCTCCCGTGGACGTGGTAGAGACCAGCGGCGGACGGCGAAATTTAAGATAGCGCGGCCTTGTGCCGGCCACGGAACGAATCAAAGATGGGAAAGTTTGCGTGAAACCGCGAAACGCCTAGGCCAGACGAATAATGTTCTGGCAGCGGAGGCGCGAGAGCACGGTCATATCCATGTAGGCCTCCGTCGGCTGGCGTTGAAATGCAGGTTCCTTCTATCCCGTCCACGACAATTTGGAAAGGGTAAATCGACGCAAACATTACCTCCGCAGCTTTCATGTTGCCCGATCGTCACAGCTATGCCGGGTACTGAAAACACTTGTGTCCTGTTGCCGGTTTCCCGTAAGCACCGGAAATGACCACGCTCCGCATCGCCCTTTACCAGCCCGATATCGCCGGGAATACCGGTACGATCCTCAGGCTCGCCGCCTGCCTGGGGCTCGGCGTCGATGTCATCGAGCCCGCCGGCTTCGACATCTCCGACCGCAATCTCAAGCGGGCCGGCATGGACTATTTGGCAAGCGTCGCTCTCGAGCGCCACGTCAACTGGCAGCGTTTCGACGAATGGCGAAAGGAGAATGGCCGCCGCCTCGTGCTTGCCTCCACCAAGGCCGCCCTGCCCTATACACGTTTTGAATTCCGGGCGGACGACATTCTTCTCTTCGGCCGCGAAAGCGCCGGCGTGCCCGATCACGTGCACGAGGCGGCTGAAGCGCGTATCCTGATCCCCATGGTCGAGGGCCAGCGCTCCATCAATGTCGCCATGTCGGCGGCGATGATCGCCGGCGAGGCGCTCCGTCAAACCAGCTGGAACTAATCCTACACCAATATAGCCATATACTGTCGCGAACGGCACTGTGCACAGGTGTGCAGCCGGCCTATATTCATTAGCCGGCAACCTATAATTCCCGCCTGTTTGCGCCGTCGCCGGCCGTCGGGGACCAAGGAGCATCCGCATGGAATCGACGATCGTCATCATCAACCTCCTCGGCGCCGTCTCGCTGTTGCTGTTCGGCCTTGGGCAGGTGAAGCATGGTGTGACGAGAGCTTTCGGCACCCGTCTCCGCGCCGGGCTTGCCACGGGCACCCGCAGCGGCTGGCGATCTTTCGTGTCCGGCCTGATCGCGACCATCGCGCTCCAGAGCTCCACCGCAACCGCGCTCACCGTCGCCTCCTTCGCGGACCGCAACCTGATCCGCCCGCGCATGGCGCAGATCGTTTTGCTCGGCGCCAATGTCGGCACTGCCGTCACGGCCTGGCTCGTCGCTACCGGCATCGAATGGCTTTCGCCGCTCATCATTCTCATCGGCCTCGTTCTCCATCGGGCGCGCTCGGGTACGCGGCAAGGCGCCGGCACGGCGCTGATCGGAGTCGGCCTGATGCTGCTGTCGCTGCAGCTGCTCGGCCTCGCGACCGAACCGATGCGCCAGTCGCCGGCGCTCGGCGCGTTCATCGGCCTCCTCGACAACGCCTGGCCGGTTGCACTTGTCGTCTCTGCGGCACTTGCCTTCGTCTCCTCGTCCAGTCTGGCGGCCATCGTGCTCATCCTGTCGCTCGCCTCGACGGGAATCCTGTCGACGGGCCTGATCATCGTGCTGGTCCTCGGCGCCAATCTCGGCGGCGCCATTCCGCCGGTGGTCGCCACACTCTCCGGGCCGGCCCCTGCCCGGCGCATCACGCTCGGCAACCTGATCGTCCGGGGCATCGGCTGCGCCATCGCGCTGCCGCTCGCGGGCTTCGGCGCGGAAATCATGCAATCGCTGCCGCTCTCGCCCGCGAAACTGCCCGTTGACGCGCATCTTGCCTTCAACATCCTTCTGGCGCTTGTCGCCTGGCCTTTTTCAAGGCTTTTATCCGACATCACCGCCCGCCTCGTCGCGGCGGATCCGGAAGTCGAAAGCGAACCGCGCTTCCTTGACCCCCAGGCGCTCGGAAATCCCGTCATGGCGCTCGCCAACGCCACCCGCGAGGTGCTGGGCGTGGGCGACGCGATCGAACGGATGCTGATCCGTGCGCAAAATGCCTTCAAGCACAACGACCTTGCGCCGCTTGCGGAGATTGCCGCGTTGGAGCAGCGTGTCGACAGCCTTCAGCAAGAGGTAAAGATCTACCTGTCGAAGCTCGGCCGTCAGGGCCTCGATGCCGAGAGCGCGCGCCGTTCGATCGCCATCATCGACTATGCCATCAACCTCGAGCATATCGGCGACATCATCGAAAAGGGCCTCTGCGAGCAGGTGCGCAAGAAGGTCTCGAATGGCCTGAAATTCTCCGACGACGGCTACCAGGAACTTGAAAGCCTCTTCAATCTGACCATCGACAATCTGCGCGCCGCCCAGACCATCTTCGTGACGGGCGACTTCAACCTCGCCCGCCAGCTGATGGAGATCAAGGTCGATGTCCGCCGCCTCGAGAAACGATCGGCGGAGCGCCACCTGGAGCGTCTTCGCGATGGCAGGATGGAAAGCCTCCAGACGAGCTCGCTGCATCTCGATCTGCTGCGCGATCTCAAACGTATCAACGCCCATATCGTGTCCGTCGCCCATCCGATCCTCGACGACAGCGGCATGCTGGTCGAAAGCCGCCTTCGCCTCGCCGAACCGCGCAACTGAGCCGTGCGAGGTCATGAGCGGCCTCCTTCGGCCCTCGCCTCCCTGAGCGGTTCCACATTCGGCACGCCGGAGAACCGTGCGGCAATACCAGGAAGCGAGGCGGAAATCGTCGCCCCGGACATGAAGGTCAAGGTGCTGACCGAAAGCAGGGTGGCATTGCGGGAAAAATGCGGATTGGCAGACAGGCTGCCGGCAGTTTCTGTCTTCATCAGACGACGCTCCCTGGGTTTTGTTTCACCAGAGCACCTGCTATAGAACCTCAAGTAATATTGAGGTCAAGGGTTGCAATGCAGAAAAATTTCGATGAACGGATCCAGCTCGAGCTTTCCGTCGGAGACGTGGCCCGCAGAAGCGGCGTTGCCGTCTCGACGCTCCATTTCTATGAGGAGAAGGGCCTAATCCAGAGCCGCCGCAATCGCGGCAATCAGCGGCGCTATCCGCGGTCGATATTGCGGCGGGTTGCCATCATCAAGGTTGCCCAGAAGACGGGCGTGCCGCTGGCCGAAATCCGCGATGCCCTCTCCGTGTTGCCCCACGACCGCCCCCTCACTGCCAAGGATTGGCAAAAGCTGTCGGAGACCTGGAAACGCCAGCTTGACGAGCGGATCGCCGGCCTTACGGCGTTGAGAGATCAACTGAGCGGTTGCATCGGCTGCGGTTGTCTCTCCATGCAGGACTGTCCGCTCCGCAATCCCCACGACGTCCTCGGCGAGACCGGGCCCGGGCCGATCCTTCTGGACATCGAAACACTGTCCGGCGCCGAGGAAGATCACGCCGGATAGCAGATTCAGGACCCGTAGCCCGCTCCCGCTGCTTGGCACCTCCGGGTCGAACTGACCGACATTGTCAACAGTTGCGGCGGAGTTATCGGGGCGGCATTTTCTCGAATCTGTGCAGCGAGGCATCGATCGTGTCCCACGCATGGCCCCGGATGCCGTATGTGACGGCTTGCGGATTAAATGCGGCCGGGTTGTCGAGGCTCCCCGCGGAGATCGCAATCGGATCCGGCATTGCGGGAAATGTCAGGTAGACCGGCGTTCCGCAGGTCGGGCAGAAGGCGTGGATCTTTTCGTTGCCGCTATCGCTCGTCACCCGCCACGTGTTCGCTTCGCCGGTAATCGTCACATCGGCGCGCCGGGGGAAGGTCAGATAGGATCCGTGCCCGGTGCCGCTTCGCTTCTGGCAGTCGCGACATTGGCAATGGTTCTCGAAGATGGGTTGGCTGCTCGTTTCATAGCGGATCGCGCCACACGCGCATCCGCCGATATAGGCCTTGGTCATTGTCATTCTCCCACTGGCAGACTTGTTGATTGGCACCGCAAGGAATTCATGCCGATTTCGGCTTGGCGAAAACATCGAGCCCCTGCCCGGTTTCCAGGAAGGATTTCAGGCTTGAAAGGACGACCGGCCAACCGCGCATGACGCCGTTCGCCATCCCGCTACCAGCTTCGAGCTCGTCGTGGCTGACGGTCAGCCGGACCATGTTGTCGTATTCCTCGATCGAAAACGTCACCCGGCTGTAGCTTGCCGGATCGGAGGCCTGCGAAGCGTTCGCCCAGGTGATGACGAGACGGGTGGGCGGTGAAACCTCGACGACCTCGCCGACGAGTTCGACACTGCGCCCGTCATTGGCGCGAACATGTTCCCACTTCGATCCGGGCCTCCAGTCGGAGACGTTCTCGTGGCCCCAGTAGCGCCTTGCGACATCCGGTTTCGTTATGGCCTCGAACACCTTTTCGGGCGTCGAGAGAATGTAGGTCACGTAAACAAAGCTGGTTGTCTCTTTGGTCATATCACTCTCCTTCGAGTTCCTTCTTCAGATCGTGCAGCAGGCTGAGCCGCTGATGTTCGAATTTGCGCACCCACCGCTCGTAGACCTCGTAGAGGGGCACGGGGTTGATGAAATGCAGCTTTTCCCGGCCCCGCTTGACCGTGCTCACCAGATTGGCCGCCTCCAATATCTCGAGGTGCTGGGTGGCAGATTGCCGGGCCATATCCAGGTTCTCGCAAAGCTGGCCGAGCGTCTGCCCGTTCTTCTCGCAAAGAAGATCGAGCAGCTTTCTGCGTGTCGGGTCGCCCAGCGCCTTAAAAACCTTGTCCGTGTCCATCGGTCTCACTCATCTATGAAGATAGAATATGCAGGTAAATACCTGCATGTCAAATGACAGTTGCCCCTTGACCCGTCGTTCGTCACTGGCGCCCTACCGGGAGGGCGGCCGGTGTATCGCGACGACGCGCCGGGATGCTCGATTGCCTACGGAAGAAAGTCCTGAATTTCTTCGTTCAGGTTTAACCAACACCTGTTAAATGGCAGCCATGCCAAGCCCGCCCGAAACCGGCCTGGTTCCCACGCCACCCGCAGCAAAGGTCCATGGATGCCTGCTCGTTTTCCTCGTCTGCTTCTGAGCTTGCCGGTTCTGATTTCGGCGATCGCCACCTCTCCCGCCACCGCGCAGCAGGCGGATCACTACTCGGCGGTAAGTAATACGGCGATGAGCGTGACCGGGGACATCTGGTTGGACGATTTCAGCATCACGTTCGAAAACGAAGAATCTCTCGCCTTCTCGGACCTGGTCGCCGATCATTTCCGTGTCGATGGCAGGCGCATACCGGCTTCAGTCTATCGCGTGGAGGATCCTGCCGACCCCGAGCTCGAAAACGGCAACCAGCTCTGCGGAGCCGGTGACGTCACCTATGTCGCCAACTGGGCGGCGGGCGACGGCCTGTCGGCTATCGCCGTCTTCACCGGCAACAGGCCTCCGAAAAGCAGCGAGGAGATGTGCGCTCTTTATACCTACGAAGATCCCCGATAAGCGGACTTGCTGTCGCACCTGCGAAAATGCGGTTGGCAGTGCAGCATGTTTATGAGAAGCTTCGAACATGAATGCTCGCCACGAACGAACGTCTACCCGACGAGGCCATCATGTTCCCTACCGCATTCACTCACAACATCACGCAGTTTGCGCGCATACTCAGCCTGCCTGAGCGCCTGCAGAACACGCCGCTTCGCAATCTGTCCCTTGAAACCTTGCGGCGGCGCAACACAACGCTGGATTCCCTTTTCTACGACATCAAGACCATCACGCCGGAAGAGGCTTTCTACATCAGTGACTCCCTCGCTGCCGAAGGAGCGATCCTCATCGTCCCGCCCTCGGACGGTCCTCTGCTGAAGCTTTTTGATACGCTGGACGAGTTCATCATCGCGGGCGGAGACAAGATCGACATTCTCGCCGTGGCGGGTGTGGGAAGTTCCGCCCTCGGTTCGGCCGCCTTCGCCCGCAACATCGCCAACGCTGCCGGGCGGCCGGTGGCCGTTGTTGTTTCGGGTTACGGTCTCGCCGATGTCGCAACCGAGGCGCTGGGCGGCTACTTCCTGTTCGGCTACCTTAACCAGATCCGACATACCTTTGAAATTCTGGACGAATTTTCCGGACGGCCGAAATTTGGAGCCGCACCGCGCCTCGACCCCGAGCGACTCGCAAGCCGCAGCCTCGACACGCAGACTGTCAGGGCAATGCTGGCAGATCCCCGCTTGTCCTTCCGCCTGCTCACCGGTCACTCCAAAGGAAACCTGGTTCTGTCGGAGGCCCTTTACGACCTTGCGGAAACGGACGCAGCGGCTGCGGAAAAACTTGCCCTGAACGCCAAGATCGTCACCTTCAGCGCCCGTATCGCCATGCCGCCCCTGTTTAAGGATGTGGTGGACGTGATGGGAGGATGGGATTGGTTCGGCGAGATCAACTCCCGCACCTTCATTCACAATGATGAAGTGGTTCCCCAGGCCTGGCATCACACCAATACGGAACTTCCGAGCCATCTTCCGGTAACGGCAGTCTTGCGCGAAATTCTGGCTCGCGCCGAAGCTCCCGAAGAAGTGGCTCAGCCGGCTGCAACCGCTCCGGAGGCCGCGCCAGCCGAACCTGTGCAAGCAGCCATATCGACCGTTCCGGCGCCTGAAGAGCCGCCATTTGCGCCATCGGTCGAAGAGCAAGGCGAAGAACAGCCTTCCCTGGAAACATCTCCAGCTCAGCCGGAATCTTCCCCGACACCGGTCGTTGCGGTCGCTCCCGCGCCGCATCCGCCAATGCGCCGGGCGCCGCGGTCCGGCAAGCGTCCAGGTTCAAAGGCGAGGTAATCCGGAAAATTTCTCCGCGGCTCAATCTGCGCTCGGTAGCCGCCGCATCGTGAATTCGATGCGGTCGCCGTCGAGCTGGCGCCAGCTTTCCACCTCGGTCCAGTATGCGGCCTTGGGAAATTCATCGAACCACTGCCGGGCTTTTTCGCGCGCCTCCTCCCGCGACAGCAGGAAGGTTTCCCGGACGAACATTCCGGAGCGCTCGCCGGCTTTCTCCTGCCGGTGGCGTTGGATCCTGCGCCTCAGCCCGTCGAGCGGCGGTGGTGTGAATTTCGCCATGAGAGCCTCTCATCCGCACCTGTCTGACGTTTAGAATAATGGTCGTGGACACGCTTTGCGAGTCTCATTTTCTACCCGCGACAAGCTATGGAATGGCCCGCGAAAGCTATAGATGCTAATGGCCAGCGGGAAAAATGCGAATCGCGCCAAGGAGATGGCGAGAGGACTGGATATGGAACGGCCGGAACTGCCCAAGGGCTTGCCCGAGGATATCGAAGAGAAGAAGGCTGTCGCCAGGGCGTGGTTCGAAAGCCTCCGCGACACCATCTGCGCCTCGTTTGAATCGCTTGAGGACGAGCTCACCGGACCGCTTTGCGATCAGGAGCCGGGACGCTTCCAGAAGAAGGACTGGCAGCGCGACGAAGGCGCAGGCGGCGGCGGCAAGATGTCGATGATGGAAGGCCGCGTCTTCGAAAAGGTCGGCGTTCATACCTCCACCGTCTTTGGCGAATTCTCGCCCGATTTCCGCAGCCAGATCCCAGGTGCGGAGGAAGACCCCCGCTTCTGGGCATCCGGAATTTCGCTGATCGCCCATCCGGTCAACCCCAATGTGCCGACGGTCCACATGAACACCCGGATGGTGGTGACGTCGAGCAACTGGTTCGGCGGCGGAGCCGACCTCACCCCGGTGCTTGATCGCCGCCGCACCCAGACCGATCCCGACAGCACGCTCTTCCACCGGGTGATGGAAATCACCTGCACCCGCCATGCGGCTGTGGCCGACTACGACCGCTACAAGGCCTGGTGTGACGACTATTTCTTCCTCAAGCACCGTAACGAGCCACGCGGCATCGGCGGCATTTTCTTCGATTGGCTGCATTCCGACGAGGAAAAAGGCGGCTGGGCAGCCGACTTCGCCTTCGTTCAGGATGTCGGACGCGCCTTCAATCTGGCCTATCCGAAAATCGTACGGTCCAATTTCAACAAGCCATGGACGGAAGAAGACCGCGACGAGCAGCTTATCCGCCGCGGCCGTTACGTGGAATTCAACCTGCTCTATGACCGCGGCACGATCTTTGGTCTGAAGACAGGCGGCAATGTCGAATCCATCCTGTCGTCTCTTCCTCCGGTAGTCAGGTGGCCGTAAGAAGCCCTGGTCCGGCGTCACCTGCGGCGTTTTAGCTATAGCTTAACAAAAGTCATTTCAAATTTCCTGCGCTGTGCTAGCTTCCCTTTCGGTAGCACCGGGAGGAGGATGCGATGACTGCATCAACTAGCATACCAATGCCAAATGCGTCCGATGCAAAGGACGCGCTCCGAACCACCGACAGTCCCCAAATAATCGAACGCCTCGCTACAGAAATGCGGGTGAAAAGCGGCGGCGAACTGCCCCATGCCTTCTGTGTGGAACAGGTAAGGCGTCAGCTTGCGGGCAAGGCTTACGAGACCGCGCCAGCCAATGACCAACCCGGCCGGCACAGGACCTCACAGGAGGCTTCGGTCTTCGAAGCCTGGGCCTTGTGTGATTACTAGCGGGAACGGCGGAACGGGTTCCGAGTTATCGCTCTAAGGCGGGCAGACGGAGGAATTTCTTTCCGCCCGCCGACGGCAACAGGAGGAGACGTCATGCGATTGTTCGAATGCGGAACTCTCGTGCCGGGCTGCCAGTGGCACACCCGCGCCGAGGAAGATGCCGAAGTTGTCCGCCGAGCCGTGGAGCACATGCGCACGGCCCATGGCGAAGAAACCATTCGCGAAAACATGATCGAAAACATCAAGGCGCGCATTCGCAACGACGATAGCGCCGCCGCGGCCTGATCCCGTAAACTATCAGCGTTAGAGGGATTTGCGGATCATCTCGCCGAGCCGGGCGGCAAGCGTTGCCCGGTCGGGGTTGAAATTGCGCTCGATCCAGAACTCTTCCAACTGATTGAGGATTTCGCCCACACGTTTTCCCGACGGCACTCCGGCGGCAATGACGTCTGCGCCTCCAAACGGGAAGATCGGCTTTTGATATCTCTCGGCCCTTTCAAGAAGCGTCGACAGACGCGCTGATCTGCGCATCCCAGCCGTGTCGCCCTGCGCTCCTGCCCGCGCCAGGGAAAGGCCGAGCTTGAGCCGCATTTTGACGCCTTCTGTGCCGTGGCGGTAAAGCAGCCGGTCGAAAACCACGTCCGTGATGTCGTCCGGCGGCATGGGAGCACTGGCCCAGCCAGTCAGCTTCGCTGCCTCGGCATTCGACATCCTGAGACGCTTTGCGAGCCCCTCCAGCCGTTCCGCATCCGGAGGCACGGTTGCCGCGAGCCTCAGCATTGGATCGGCTACCCAGCCCAGTGCCTGCTCTGTGGCGACAAGAGGGTGGATATTGTCGATCCCCCATTTTTCCGTTTCAGGAAGGATTTCCGTCAGCACGCCGACCTGCCGCATCCAGAGCAATGCGCGGGAGGGATCGGCGGCGGAAAGCAGCTTTTTCGTTTCGGCCCATACCCGCTCCGCCGAAAGCGCCGAGAGCTTGTCCTTCGCCCGGGCGCAGGCCCTCAGCCCTTCCGCATCCGGCCGCCCGGAACCGTAATGAGCAAAGAAGCGGAAGAAGCGCAGGATCCGCAGATGGTCTTCGGCAATCCTTTGCGCGGGGTCTCCGATAAAGCGGATGGTCCGCGCTTCGATATCCGGCAGACCCTCGACAAGATCGATCACCTCGCCCTTCACGTCGGCATAAAGCGCATTGATCGTCAGGTCGCGCCTTTCCGCGTCTTCCTGCCAGCCGGTACCAAACGCCACCTTGGCGCGCCGTCCATCGGTCTCGACGTCGCGCCGCAGGGTCGTCACCTCGAATGGATGGTGGTTGGCGATGAGCGTTACCGTACCGTGATCGATCCCGGTCGGCACCGCCTTGATGCCGGCCTCCGTCGCCCGTTCCATGACCTGTTCCGGCAGAAGCGTGGTGGCGATGTCGATATCGGCAACCGGCAGTCCCATCAGCGCATTACGAACCGCCCCGCCCGCAACGCGAGCCTCGCCGCCATCGGCATTCAATAGCTTAAGCACACGTTGCAGCGCCGGGTCCTGGAACCAGGCCTCGTTGGCAACCGAGGTCATGCATAGAGCCTTTCGTAAAGCGTGCGCAGAATGCCGGCGGTTATGCCCCAGATGTTCCGCTCCTCATAGGGCATCAGATAGAAATGCCGCTCATGCCCATCCCACACGCGGCTGCCGCGTTGATGGTTCGCCTCGTCCATGAGGAACGACAGCGGCACTTCGAAGACATCGTCCACCTCGGTCGGATTTGGTTTCAGCTCGAAGCCGCGTCTGACCAGCGAAAGCACCGGCGTGATTCGAAATCCCGTCGCAGCATAATAGGTCGGCAAGCGGGAAAGCGGCTCGACGAAAGACCGGTCGAGACCGATTTCCTCCTCCGCCTCGCGCAGCGCCGCCTGTTCCGGCGAGACATCTTCGGGGTCGATCGCTCCGCCGGGAAAAGCAATCTGACCTGAATGCTTCCGTAGAGTCGATGTCCGTTGCGTAAGGATGACCTTGGCCTCGTCGCCATCGTCTACGACAGGCACAAGCACGGCGGCATCTTTCAATTTCAGGCCAGAAGCGAAGTCCACCAGTCCGGGATTGAGAAGGTGGTCGCCGTGGTCGCGCCAGGCATGATCCACCGGACCGCCATTCTGGTTCAGTGCCCGCCTACGAAAATCCTCGGCGGAATAGGGAGCAAATCCATTCATCGCGCCAAGGCATCCAGTTCTGCTGCCGGCATCACGGGGAAAGTCTGACCGCCGGACCGAACGGAGAACATTTCGACGCCATCCACCACCACGGGCTCGCCGAGCTCCACGAGATCGTACATCACCGCCCGCGACACCAATGCCTCCAGCCGGCCGCGCACCAGCAGATAGGGTTTGAGTTCGCGATTATCGCCTGATATCGCGAAGCGGATCGGATGTCCCGCACCCGCCTCCACCACGTCACCGACATTTGTCCTGAACGTGAGGATCTGACGGCCCTCACGCAGCGTGACCTGCATCTCGACCGCCAGGAAGGGCGCGTCGGCGATCCGGATGCCGACCTTTTCCACAGGTGTTACGAGATAGGTTCTGCCGTCCTCATCCTTGCGCAGAACCGTCGAGAAGAGCCTGACGAGCGGCGCCCGGCCGATCGGAGTTCCCATGTAATACCAGGTGCCATCGGCACGGATCTCCATGTCGATATCGCCGCAAAAAGGCGGATTCCACTTCTCCACCGGCGGCAGACCGGTTTTTTCCGCCCCCTTCTGTTCCGAGGCGCGCGAAATCAGGGCGGCGAGCCCCGCCGCATCGGATGCGGAATTTATCGTCTGCGCTGCCATCTTTCAGTCCCGGTTGAACCGTAATCAATCACTGAAGCAAATGTTCCTCACGAGATAGTCATTCGAAACGAGCTTGTCAGCCATGTTTCGGGTAATAAGTTTGATCAGATGAGGTCTGCGCTGCACCGCAGCGATTCGCCGCCGGCCGACGACCACCCGGCTGAGCCTGCCGGTTCCGGATGATGGAGAACGACATGGGCATGATGAATTCCACCGAAGCAGTCCTGGACGAAAAAGCCATCATCGCGGCCGCCGAAAATGCGCTTGCCGATATCGCCGCTATCCGCGCCGAAGTCGCCAAGGTGATCTTCGGGCAGGAAAAGGTGGTCGAAAATACGCTGCTTGCGGTGCTTTCCGGCGGCCATGCGCTGCTGGTCGGCGTGCCGGGCCTCGCCAAGACCAAGCTGGTCAGCACCCTTGGCGCGGTCCTCGGTCTCCACTCCAACCGCATCCAGTTCACACCGGACCTTATGCCGTCGGATATCCTCGGCTCGGAAGTGATGGATACCGACGATGCCGGACGCCGTTCCTTCCGCTTCGTCAAGGGTCCGGTCTTTGCCCAGCTCCTGATGGCTGACGAGATCAACCGCGCCTCGCCGCGCACCCAGTCGGCGCTACTGCAGTCCATGCAGGAATATCATATCACGGTGGCGGGCCAGCGATATGATCTGCCCGCCCCCTTCCACGTGCTCGCGACGCAGAATCCGCTGGAGCAGGAAGGCACTTATCCGCTGCCGGAAGCACAGCTCGACCGTTTCCTGCTGCAGGTCGACGTGCTTTATCCCGAACTTGCCGCCGAACGGCAGATCCTGCTCGAAACCACTGGGCTTTCGGAAGCAAAGCCGCGGGGCATCATCGATTCTGCCCGCCTGCAGGAGATCCAGGTGCTCATCCGTCAGATGCCGGTAAGCGACAAGGTCGTGGATGCGATCCTGTCGCTGGTTCGCTCCGCACGCCCCGGACACGGCAATGCCTCGACCGACAAGCATGTCGCCTGGGGTCCGGGCCCGCGCGCCGGGCAGTCGTTAATGCTGACCGCCCGTGCCCGCGCCCTCTACGAAGGGCGGCTGGCGCCTTCGCTGGACGACGTCTATGCACTCGCCGAACCCGTCCTCGAGCACCGCATGGCGCTCACCTTCGCGGCGCGAGCAGAAGGCATGTCGGTACGCGACGTGATCGGCGGCCTAGTGAAGCAGGCGCGCGGATAGCCTCCGTCGGGTTAGAAAGGACAATGCGTGGCATCCATCGGCCAGATCGTAGAGCAGACACCGAGTAGCGAAGTTCTCTCCCGCGCCCAAGCGCGTGCCATACTGGTACCTGACTGCATGGTGGAGGCAAAACGTATCGCCAATACGGTGATTGCGGGCTGGCATGGACGCCGCAAACGCGGCATCGGCGAAAATTTTTGGCAGTTCAGGCCCTATGCGGAAGGCGAAAGCCTTTCGCGCATCGACTGGCGGCGTTCCGCCCGCGACGACCACACCTATGTCCGCGACCGGGAATGGGAGGCAGCCCACACAGTCTGGCTCTGGGCCGACATGTCTCCCTCCATGATGTACAAGTCGACGCTGGCACTGGTTTCAAAGGAAAGCCGTGCGCTGGTGCTGATGCTGGCGCTTGCCGAAATCCTTGCCCGCTCCGGGGAGCGCATCGGGTGTCCCGGCATCATGGAGCCCGTTTCGGCACGCAATGCCGCGGAGCGGCTTGCCGCCGCCATCATGCACGCCCCGTTGACCACCGGGCTGCCGGAAACCAGCATGATTCGTGGCCACAGCGATATCGTCCTGATCGGCGATTTTCTGGATGATGCCGATAGGGTGATGGAGCGTATCACGCCGCTCGGCCGTCGCGGCCTGCGCGGTCACGTAGTCGAGATCGCCGATCCGGCCGAGGAAACCTTCCCCTATGCCGGCCGTACCGAGTTCACCGACCCGGAAACCGGTGAAAGGCTGGTCTCTGGCCGCGCAGAAATGATCCGCGAGGATTATCAGCGCGCCTATCTCGCCCGGCGCATGGCCCTTGGCGATGGGCTGCGCCGGCTCGGATGGAGCTTCGTCTTCCACCGGACCGATCATCTCGCTTCCGAAGCGCTCGTCGCCGTGCATGGCTATCTGTCCGGCCTGCCGGCACAGAAACCGGGAGGCAGGGCATGAGCGGTTTGATCTTTGCAAACCCCGCCATCCTCTTCGGCCTGATCGCTCTTCCGGTCATCTGGTGGCTGCTGAGGCTCACGCCGCCGCGCCCGAAGACGGAGGTCTTCCCGCCGCTGAAGATCCTGGCGAGCGTCCTGAAGCGCGAAGAAACGCCCTCGAAGAGCCCCTGGTGGCTGACGCTCCTGCGCATGGCTCTTGCCACCGCCGTGATATTGGCGATTGCCGATCCGGTGATGAATCCGCGTGTCAACTCGTTGAATACCGACGGCCCGCTGGTGCTCGTCATCGACAACGGCTGGGCAAGTGCCGCCGATTGGGAACGGCGCGTCCAGACGGCAAATCTTCTGGTCGACGACGCAGAAAGCGCCGATGTGCCTGTCTCAATCGCCTTTACGGCCGATCCCAGCCACGACGCCGTCCCCGGCACCGCCGCAGCCGCCCGCGAAAAGCTCGCCGCAGCACGCCCGAAACCTCTGGTTCCCGATCGCGCCCGCGCCGCCGAGGCCATCAGCGAAGCGATGAACGGAAACCGTCCCGGAACACTCGTCGTGATGTCGGACGGCGTGGCCGCCCCTCAGGACGCCGAAGCACTGTCGGTTCTGGCAGCGCTTTCACCCGCCCAATTGCGCCTCATCGAGGGCGACGGCCGGAGCGCCGTGGCAATCACCGACGCGGTCAACAATGCCGGCGCGATGTCGGTCACGGCCACTCGTCTTACCACCGGAGCGCCGCAGCAGTTGGCGGTCAATGCGCTAGACGCGCAAGGCCGGGCACTCGCCTCCGGAACGTTCGAATTTGCCGCCGGCGCCACGACCGCCACGGCCGAGATCGCCTCGCCCTTCGAGCTTCGCAACGACTTTGCCCGCCTAGGTCTCGACGGCCTGGCAACGGCAGGCTCGGCCCACCTGCTCGACGACGGCTTCAAGCGCCGGCGCGTCGCGCTTCTCGCCGGCGAGAGCGGCAGTGATTTCCAGCCGCTCCTGCAGCCGCTCTATTACATCAGCCGGGCACTGCAGCCCTATGCGGACGTCATCCAGCCGAATACCGCTGATCTGTCCGTCTCCATCCCGCAGATCCTCGAAGGCAATCCTTCCGCCATCATCCTGGCCGATGTCGGCCGCCTGCCGGCGGAAACTTATGCGCCGCTGCAGCAATGGATCTCCCGTGGCGGTACGTTGATCCGCTTTGCCGGACCGCGCCTGGCCGCAGCGCCTTCCGACGACCCGCTGGTTCCGGTCATCCTCCGCCAGGGCGAGCGCGCGCTCGGCGGTGCCATGTCCTGGTCCGAACCCCAGCCGCTTGCCGACTTCCCGAGTTTCGGTCCTTTCGCCGGCATGCCGCGGGCGACGGATATCACCGTCACGCGGCAGGTTCTTGCCGAGCCGACGCCGGATCTCGCCGAGCGTACCTGGGCGAGCCTCGCCGACGGCACCCCCCTTGTCACCACCAAGGAAGTCGAGGCCGGCCGCATCGTCCTCGTCCATACCACCGCCGAGGCAACCTGGTCCAACCTGCCGCTGTCAGGCAATTTCGTGGAGATGTTGCGCCGTCTCGTGCAGATCGCCCGCGCCGGCGGCGCCGCATCCTCCGGCCCGGCCTCGGATGGCGCGGCAGCAACCTTGCCGCCCTATCGCCTTTTGACCGCAGACGGCATCCTGACCACCGAAACCGGAACCGCCCGGCCGATCGCCGTCGCTGCCAACGAGACCCCGGTCGCCAGTTTCGATCATCCCCCGGGCCTCTATGGCACCGAAGACGGCTTTACCGCCGTCAACCTGCTGGCTCCGAAAACCGTCATCGCGCCCTTCGATGTGACGCCTGTCGGCGCAGCGGTGGCGCGCGAGGGGCTTGCTGGCGGTGAAGCCATTTCGCTCCGCCCTGCCCTGTTTGCCGCAGCCTTCGCGCTGCTGGTGCTCGACAGCTTCATCGTGCTGTTCATGAATGGCGCCTTCGCCCGCGGTGGCGTGCGACGAAATCGCGGCGCGGCCGCAGCCGCGATTGTCGCGGCCCTTGCCTTCGGCCTCCTCGCTTTTACACCCGGCCGGATGATGGCGCAGGACATGCCGCCGGGCGCGGGAGCCAAGCCAGGGGACGAGCAGATCCTCGAGCGGCTGGACACCACCCATCTGGCCTATGTCGTCACCGGCGAGGCCGACGTCGACAACCTGTCGGAACAGGGGCTGGAAGGGCTCAGCCAGTTCCTGACCTATCGCACCACGCTCGAACCCGGCGCGCCGGTCGGGCTGGATATCACCAAGGATGACCTGTCCTTCTATCCGATTATCTACTGGCCGATTTCCGCCAACGCGCCGATGCCCTCGCAAGCAGCGATTTCCCGCATCGATGCCTATATGCGCAACGGCGGCACCGTTCTTTTCGACACGCGCGACCAGTACTCCGCGCTCGACGGTGTCGGGACGACGCCGAACGGCGAGCGCCTGCAGGCAATCCTTGCCAATATCGACATACCGCCGCTAGAGCCAACGCCCGAGGATCATGTCCTTACGCGCTCATTCTACCTGCTCACCAATTTTCCGGGCCGCTATACCGGCAGTCCGCTCTGGGTCGAGGCGCGGCAGGAGGCGAGAAACACCGGCGCCCAGCTGTCGTCTTCGGGCGACGGCGTCACACCGCTCCTCATCACCGGCAATGATCTCGCAGGGGCCTGGGCCATCGACCCGCAGGGAGCGCCCGTATTGCCCACGGTGCCGCCCGATGAGATGCAGCGCGAATACGCCTATCGCGCCGGCGTCAACATCATGATGTACATGCTGACCGGCAACTACAAAGCCGATCAGGTGCATGTCCCGGCGCTGCTTGAGCGTCTTGGCCAGTAAGGGAGCAGCCGATGACCATCGAATTCTCCCCCTTCTTCTCCTGGCCGGTTCTTGCCGCTCTCGGTGTGCTGGCGCTTATCCTCGCCGGCCTCGCATTCTGGCGCGGCGTGCGCGGAGCCACGCTGCGCTCGCTGGCACTTGCCGCGCTGCTTCTGGCGCTCGCCAATCCGACCCTGATGCAGGAGGATCGGGAACAGCTCTCGACCGTGGTTCCGATCATTGTAGACCGCTCGCAAAGCCAGGAGACCGCGGGGCGTAAGGAGCAGACCGACGAGGCTCTCGCCAGCCTGAACGACCGGTTCTCGCGATATCCGCGGATCGAGACAAGGGTGGTCGATGTCGCTGACGACGAAAATTCGGACACGCCCTCGACGAAGCTCTTTACCGCCCTGCGTTCTGCCATTTCCGATGTTCCCCCGGCACGCATCGGCGGCGCGGTTTTCCTGACCGACGGCCAGATCCATGACCTTCCCGGCATCAATCAGAACCTCGGCTTCAACGCTCCCGTCCATGGTCTCATCACCGGCCAGCCGGATGAGTTCGACCGCCGCGTCGAGGTGGTGCGTGCGCCCCGCTTCGGCATTGTCGGCGAAGAACAGGAACTGACGCTGCGCGTCTTCGACGACGGCCGTTCCGGCAGCAACGCCGCCCAGGTGACGGTGCGGATGAACGGCCAGCAGATCGCCACGCTTCAGGCGCGCACCGGCATCGAAACGCCGTTTGCCTTCACGGTTCCACGCGGCGGCAACAACGTCATGGAATTCTCCGTTGCCGAATTGCCGGGCGAAGTCACGACCGCCAACAATCGCGCCGTCCACGTCATCGACGGCATTCGGCAGAACCTGCGCGTCCTGCTGGTGTCCGGCGAACCGCATGCCGGCGAGCGCGCCTGGCGCAACCTCCTGAAATCGGATGCCTCGGTCGACCTCGTCCATTTCACCATCCTGCGGCCCCCGGAAAAGCAGGACGGCACACCGATCAACGAACTGTCGCTGATCGCCTTCCCCACCCGCGAACTTTTCGTCGAGAAGATCAAGGATTTCGACCTGATCATCTTCGACCGCTACAAGCATCGCGGTGTGTTGCCGATTCTCTATTACGATTATATCGCCCAATATGTGCAGAGCGGCGGCGCGTTGCTGATCGCCGCAGGTCCGGAGCACGCGGGCGAAGATTCGATCGCCTCTACTCCGCTCGAACAGGTTCTGCCCGCCGCACCGACTGGAGAGGTCCACAGCGCGGCTTTCTATCCGCATCTGTCGGAAGCGGGCCAGAAACACCCCGTCACCCGCGGCCTGGACGGATCGGACCAGACGCCGCCTGCCTGGGGCCGCTGGTTCCGCACCATCGACGTCAATACGCCGCAGGGCCAGACGGTCATGGAAGGGGATGGCAGCCGGCCGCTTCTCGTGCTTAACCGCCAGGGCGAAGGCCGCGTCGCCATGCTCTTGTCGGACCAGGGCTGGCTTTGGGCGCGAGGCTTCGAAGGCGGCGGGCCGCATGTCTCCCTTTACCGCCGCATCGCCCATTGGCTGATGAAGGAACCGGAGCTCGAAGAAGAGGCATTGACCGCTCGCGCCCTCGGCCGGACGCTGGAGGCGACACGCCAGACGATCGGCGACGATCCGGGTCCTGCCAGGCTTCGTTATCCCTCCGGCCGCACGGAGACGGTGCCTATGACCTCCGCCGGCCCCGGCGAATACCGGCTGGAGCGCCGGATGGACGAAACCGGCCTTTTCGAAGTCAGCAGTGGCGAGTTTTCCACCCTCGTCCATGTCGGCGCTGTCGATGCGCCGGAATTCAAGGCGATGATCTCCACCGAGAATACGCTGAAACCCTACGCTGACAAAACCCATGGCCTTGTCAAGCGCGTCGCCTCCGGGGACGGAATATCGCTGCCGGACATCCTGCCCGTGCGCGGTGAAGTGCGCGTCAACGACCCGGACCGGATGGTGATCCGCATGACGGACGAGAGCGTGCTGCGCGGCATCGATACGCTGCCGCTGTTTGCCGGCGTTGCCGGGCTTTCCGCCCTCCTCTTTGCCGTCGCTGCCATGTGGTGGCGCGAGGGGCGCTGAGCATGGCCGATCTTGAACTGACGTCCGAGCCCTCGCCTGAGGACCTTGCCGTAATCCTGGACGGGCTGACCGCCTTCAACGAAGGCGAAGTGGGCGCGGCGGAACGCCAGACGCTGGCCGTGCTGATCCGGGATCCAGAAAGAAAGGTGATCGGCGGTCTTTCCGGGTACACGTCCTGGGGCTGGCTGTTCACCCAGCTGCTGTTCATCCCGCAATCGCTGCGCGGCAATGGTATGGCCGGTCGGCTGCTTCGGACGGCCGAGGAAGAAGCCCGCCGCCGCGGCTGCCATGGCGCCTGGATCGACACCTTCAATCCTGTCGCCCTCGAAGCCTATAAGCGTCAGGGTTATGAGACATTCGGCGAATTACCCGGCTTTGTGAGTGGCCGGACCCGTACCTTCCTCAAGAAGGTGCTTTGAGTTATTCATCCGCTTACGGAATTTTACGCAAAGACGCCGGCGGCATGGATATCGAACTCAAATTGGTCGAGGGCGTCACGCCCGAGGAAGAAGAAATCATCCTCGATCGACTGAAAGCCTACAATATTGAGAGATTCGGCAAGAGCGACCGCAGGGAACTGGCGGTGCCGATCTACGATGCCGAAGGCAAGGTGATCGGCGGATTGACAGGCTATACCGGCCGCGGCTGGCTCTATGTGGCAATGCTTTACGTTCCCGATGAACTGCGCGGCCAGGGCCTTGCCGCCCGCATGCTGGATTTGGCGGAAACAGAAGCCCGCGCCCGGGGCTGCATCGGCGCCTATATCGATACGATGAACCCCGACGCTTTGAGGGTCTACCGGAAACAGGGTTATGTCGACATCGGCAGCCTGAACGGCCTTGCGGGAGGCCATTCTGTCACTTGGCTGCAAAAGCGTTTTTGACCTTCCCTCACCTCAGGTCAGCGACGTCTGGCGCGTTTCCGTATTGATCATGATCCCGGCAAGCGCGGCGAGCACGAGCAGTCCGGCAAAGATGCCGATGGTGAGCCCGAGGCCCTGCACTACGACATAACCGACCAGCGACGGCGCGAGCAGGCCGCCGAGACGAGCCATGGCGCCTGCCGCCCCCATGCCGGTTGCGCGCGACGCCGTCGGATAAAGCTCCGGGGTATAGGCGTAGAGAGCGCCCCAGGTGCCGAGCAGCGCAAAGCTCATCAGCAGCAGAGCCGCTGCGATGAGGCTAGCATTCGAGGCAATCACGAAGAGCAGGCAACCGAGCGCCGACAGCAGGCAGAAACCGACCAGGGTCGGCTTGCGGCCCCATTTCTCGACGCCGTAGGCCGCGAGCGCATAACCCGGAAGCTGCGCCAGCGCCACGAGCACCAGGAAACCGTAGCCGCGCACGAAGCCGAAACCTTCGCCGGCGAGTCTTGCCGGCATCCAGGTGAAGACGCCGTAATAGGACACCGACACGAGAAACCAGATCGCCAGGATCATGATGCTGCGCTGGCGCAGTCCGGACGAAAAGATGCCGGTCGATTTCACCGGCGGCGGCGAAACGAGACTGGTTTCAGCCCCGAGCTGCGGCCGACCGTTGACGACGAGCATCCGTTCCACGATCGCTTTGGCTTCCTCACTCCGGCCGGAACGCAGGAGATAGAGCGGCGATTCCGGCACCAGGAACCGCAGGCCGATACCCGCAACAGCCGGAATTGCCGTCACCGCAAAGATATAGCGCCAGGCATCGGCTACCCCGGCAAGGCTCGCCCCCCAGGCGGCGAGCGCCACGATCAGCGTACCGACGGCCCAGAACCCTTCGAGGAACACCAGCCAGCGCCCGCGGTTCTTCGCCGGCAGGAACTCCGCCATCATCGCATAATCCACCGGCAGTGTGCCGCCGACCGCAGCGCCCGTCAGGAAGCGCAATATCACGAGGATCGTGAAGTCCGGCGCGAAGATGGAAAGGGTGCCGAACACGGCGTCGCAGGCGACGGTCACGATCAGCACCCGGCGGCGGCCGATACGGTCGGCGAGCCTGCCGAAACCCATCGCACCGAGAAGCATGCCGAAGAAGAAGGCCGTGCCCGTCTGCAACGCCTGAGGCACCGTCAGACCGAAGGTCGCCGCGATAGAGGCGGCGGTAAAACCGACCGCCAGAACCTGCATCGCATCCGCGGCCCAGACGAGGCCGAAAATCCCCATCAGCCGCCGTTGGTAGGTTCCCGCCCCGGCGCGGTCCAGCGCGTCGTCCATCGTGATTGCCGCCATGCACCTGCCCCCCGGAGTTGACGAATCATCCCGGCAGTCACTGCCGGCCAATGGTAAGGTTGATTAGCGGACTTGCGCTATGGACGCCAGCCGATCGTTCCCTTGAGACGGCTATGCACGTCTTCCGAAATGGGTACGACCAGGACCCGGTTTGGATCCACCGGCCCCGGGAATTGCAGCGCGTTATACGCAACTTTCTCGAAGCCGAGCGGGCTGTAATAGGGCGGATCCCCCACCAGGATCACCGCTTCCGATCCCTTCCGCTTCGCCGCCTCGATCGCAATCCGCACCAGCTCGCGCCCGATCCCGCGGTTTTTATGCGACGGCCGCACGGCGAGAGGTCCCAGCAGATGGCCCTTTACATCCCCGGCAAGAACCGGGGTCATCCGGACCGAGGCGATCGTCTCGCCATCATCGGTGCAGACGAAGGACAAGGAGCGGTCGTGCGGCCCCTGCTCCCGGATCCGGGCGGCGGCACGGGTGTGACGGCCCGGCCCGAAAGCTTCCGCATTGATGAGTTCGATGACGTCGTCATGGGACGCGTCTTCGGTGAGATAGACAAGTTCGTGCTTGTGCAGGAATTCGAGCTGAGACATGAAAGGACCGAAGCCGTGGAAAAAGAGCGGACAGGACAAGTGATCTCGATGACGCCGTGTGAGCGTCTTTCCCTAAGATCAGCGTCGTCGCAGTGCTCGTGCCTCAGTCATGGAAACAAATATCCCCAAATTGCGGAAAGCCAACTAGCAGGAAAATTCCTTTCCGTCCAATCGAAAAACGCAGTGTTTGCAAAAACGCGGCTCGCCAAAAGTCACCGCTGCCGTATCTATTGACCGAAATAACCTCAAGGAGAATGCCATGGGCATGCTTGTCGATGGAAAATGGCAGGACGTCTGGTACGACACGAAGGAAAGCAAGGGCCATTTCAAGCGGGCTGCTTCGCAATTCCGGCACTGGATAACTGCCGATGGCGCCGCCGGCCCGTCTGGCATAGGCGGTTTCAAGGCGGAGGCCGGGCGCTACCATCTCTATGTCTCCTACGCTTGTCCCTGGGCGCATCGCACGCTGATTTTCCGCAAACTGAAGAAGCTCGAGGAGCTGATTTCTGTTTCGGTAGTCGATTATCTGATGCTGGAGAACGGCTGGGAGTTTAAAAGGCGCGATGGTGCGACCGGCGACGACCTCTTCGGTTACGACTATCTCTATCAGGTCTATCTGAAGGCCGATCCGCACTATACCGGACGCGTCACCGTACCGGTTCTCTGGGACAGGAAGCAGAACACGATCGTCTCCAACGAAAGCGCGGAAATCATCCGCATGTTCAACAGCGCCTTCGACGGACTGACGGGCTCCGCTGCGAATCTTTATCCGGAAGATCTCCGCGCTGAAATCGATGAGCTGAACACGCTCGTCTATGACACCGTCAACAACGGCGTCTACAAGGCAGGCTTCGCGACCGAGCAGGAGGCCTATGCGCAGGCCGTTGCCCGGCTTTTCGATACTCTGACCATGCTGGAACAGCGCCTCGGCCCCAGCCGCTATCTCTTCGGCGACCGGCTGACGGAGGCCGATTGGCGGCTCTTCACCACACTCTTCCGCTTCGATCCGGTCTATGTCGGCCACTTCAAATGCAATATTCGCCGCATCGCCGACTATCCGAACCTCTCAGGCTACCTGCGCGACCTCTACCAGCATCCGGGTATCGCCGAGACCTGCAATCTCCTGCACATCAAGAACCACTATTACGGCAGCCACCGGACGATCAATCCGACCGGCATAGTGCCCGTGGGCCCGGTGATCGATCTGGATGGACCGCACGGAAGGGAGAAATTGAAGACCGCAGCATGATCGGCATCGCATCGGCGACGGCTGCGACACACCGCCGCCGATATATCCAAAAGAATATTTCGATCGACTTTGGCGTCCAAACGGACTATGAATAAGGAGACGAAGGGTCACGGGTCGGGCGCCAGTAATCGCTTCTCCCCCGACGGAAGGGAGGCAGCCATGTGCAATGCAGTTTCGGTGTTTCCCAGAAACCAATACTGGGTCGTACGGATTGTCGAACAGGGCGCCGAAGCCGAACGCGAGTTTCTTTACGAAGTACACGCTCGCGCCTGGGCTGAGGGCCAATACATCAGGCTGAACAGGTCATTTTCCCCTGGCGCTGGCATTGTAAAGCGGGCGCCTATGGAAGCTGGCGGATGTTTCGAGAGCCTGGAAAATGGACACACCAGCTTTGGCGGAATGATTCCCGGCTGATCGATCGGTCGGCAAGCTTCACCAGAAATCCGACTTCTCAACCTCGCCGCACAGTTCCTTGAGCCGTCGCCGGGTCGCAGTCGTCGTGTCCTCGGGCAAGGCATCCAACGCGAAAAATCCGCTCTCCGCAATCTCCCTGTTGGGAGCCCTCGGTGCCATCTGATCGACGGTCACCTGGTAGAAGAGGACGTGATCCCGCTTGCTGGCATTGCGATTATAGTAGACGTGAAAAAGGGCCGGTTCTCCGAGGATTTCCAGATTGCCCTCTTCCCTCAGCTCCTTCGCGAGTGCGGCGCGGGCAGTCTCGTGCCGTTCCATGCCTCCGCCCGGCATGTACCAGCCGGGAACATAGGTATGGCGAACCAGGAAGATGCGCCCTTCCGCATCGAAGCAGGCTGCGCGCACGCCAAGCGTCATGCCCCGTCTCACGATGAAGAACTGGTGCAACAGCCAGACCATCATCCTTGTTCGAAAACCTCGGACCTCCGGAATGCCGTCATTGCTCATTCATAACTCCGGGAGCCGTCAGAAAATCGATAACGATTTGCGGGCTTATGCGTTATGTCTGCGGCATGTTCAAATTCGCGCATATTTCCGACATCCATTTAGGCCCGCTTCCGAAACTGACGCTTCGCGAACTCTTTTCGAAGCGTATCACCGGCTTTGTCAATTGGCACCGGAATCGCCGCAAGCATCTTTTCGTCAACACGCTTGACCTGCTTTTGAGCGATTTGAAGACGCGCGAGCCGGATCATCTGGTCGTGACCGGTGATCTCGTCAATCTTGCGACCGGCATCGAGATCCGACTGGCTGCCGAATGGCTGCAGACCATCGGGGATCCTCTGGAAACGACGGTCGTGCCGGGCAATCACGATGCCTATGTCCCCGGCGCCCATGATAAGTCGGTGGCGGCATGGTATCCCTTCATCGCCAGCGATGACGACCCGGAAATCTGGCCGGAGCACGACCACATCTTCCCCACCTATCGGCGGCGCGGACCGATCGCGGTCATCGGCTGCTCGACATCCAATGCGACCCCGCCTTTCTCGGCTTCCGGCTATTACAGTCCCAGGCAGGCGCGCGAAACCGTAAACCTGCTGAAGAAGGCCGGCGAAGAGGGTCTGTTCCGCATCGTGCTGATCCATCACCCCCCGATTCATGGCGCGGCATCCTCGCACAAGAGAATGATCGGCATCCGCCGTTTTGCCGCCGCGATCTCGACCGGCGGCGCCGAGCTGGTGCTGCACGGGCACACCCATCTCAACACGCTTTATTGGCTGAGAAGTCACCACGGTCAGGTTCCCGTCCTCGGCATAGCCTCTGCGTCGCAGGGGCCGGGCGGGCACAAACCGCGGGCCGCCTACAACCTGTTCACCCTTTCCGGGGAACCCGGCGCCTGGAACCTCCTCTGCGAGCGCTACAGTCTCACCGAGAATGGAGACGGCGTGGGTCTCGATAACAGCCGGCTCCTCTATGGCGAGATGCCGCCGACCATTTCGATCCCGGAAGCCGCGAGAATGTTGTAGAATCAATGTCGCGATTGTTGCGGAATCGCCACATTCCCGTCATAGCTAGTATCAGACACAGTCATCACCGACATTATCAACCATAGCAAAGCCGCTCTCTGCCTATGAGCCAACCGAGCCCATCGACCGACATCCGGCGCGATCTCGTCGCCCTCCTGCCACGCCTGCGTCGTTTTGCGATGACGCTCACGGGCGATGCGTCGGATGCCGACCAGCTGGTTCGTGGCGCTGCCATGCGGGCGATTCAAAAAAGCCACCACTGGAAGGGAGAGGGACGGCTCGAGAACTGGCTATTCAGCATCATGCGGACGATCTGGTCGGACGAAGCGAGGAAGCGCCGAAAGGCTGAACCCGCCGGAACCGATGCCGGCTCGGCGCCCGAAAGGAAGAAGACGGCGAGTGCCGTACTCTCGATGCCGGAAGGGCTTGCCTCCGCTTTCCTGCTTACCGATGTGGAAGGCTTCACCTGTCAGGAAGCCGCCACCATCCTGGGTATTCCGGCAGATCAGCTTGCGGCCCGCCTCTGTGCCGCCCGCCTTGGTCTTTCATCGCTCAACGCCGTGACAACCGAGCGGAGGGCGTGACGGTGAACGCGTCGCAGCCGTCACCGCTCGAATTGCGGCTCTCCGCCTATGTCGACGCACAGACGGGCGACGGCGACTGGCACGATGTCGAAGAACTGCTGGTGAACGATCCTCAGGTCCGCGCATTGCACGACGCGCTGCGGCACGGCTCGGAAATCGGCCGACGGGCGTTCGACGATATGCTGAAGGAACCCGTTCCGCTCGATCTGGTCCGCTCCATCAAGAACGCACCGTTGCCGCGCCGTGCCGTCCGGCTGCCGCAGGCTCCGCGCTCCGGCTTTTCGCTCAAACCATCTGGCGTGCGGACCTTCATTGCCTGCCTCTCCCTGTTCGTGCTTGGCGGCGCAATCGGCTATATGCTTGGCAGCCGCCCGGCAGCGCCCCAGGGACGTGTCGCCATTGCGGCGCCGGCGCAGGCCGCGCGCGATTGGCTGGACGATATCATCGCCCAGTATCGGCTTTATGCCCGCCAGACCAATCATCTGACGGAAATCCCCGCCGAAAGAGCCGCCGACATCCTCGAATGGCTGACGACCAATACCGGAATAAGCTTCCGCATTCCGGATCTTCAAGGCAGCGGCCTCGTCTTTCAGGGAGCGCGCATGTTTTCCGCCGGCGGCACGCCGGCCGGGCAGCTTTTTTACCGGCGCATTGATGGCGATGCGGACGGCGATGTGATCGCCATCACCTTCACCAAGACGCGGCCCGCAGGCAACCGCTCGCTCGAGGAAATCCGCAACGAAACGGGAATCGTCACCTGGGTGACCCCGCTTGCCACTTACATGGTCGTAGGCCCCTCCTCCGCCGCGGATCTGGACGATATCGCCGCAAAGGCTGCGGGACTGATCTAGACCGCTTGAGAAATACCGAGCCGAATGACGCGGACGACCGCCTCCGGACATTCGTCGATCAGCATATGACCGGCCTCCGGCAAGCGGTGAACAGCGACATTCGAGGGTAAGCCGTCGGCCTGCGTAACGGGAAGAATATTGTCTCCCTCGCCCCATAGAACACGCACTGGCATTGCCAGCCGTCCCAGATCTTCGACCGATAGCGTCCCTTGCTCACGGCCTCCGGCATCGACCAGGATGGTACCGAGAATCCGCTTCAAAGCCTCGCGCGCACCGGAAAGGCGCCGCCGCTCCAGCGTGCTTTCCACCTCGGCGTCGCTTACGGGATGTTGTCGGCCGCTCATCATCAGAAGCGCGGCCCGCATCTCCTCCCTATTCCCGGCAGAGGCATAGCATCTCAACGCTTCTCCATTGATCCCCCGGCCGAAGCCGCCCGGTGCGAAAAGCGTCAGGCTCGCGACCTGTTCCGGAGTTCGCAATGCGATGAGCGCCGCCACCGCGCCGCCCATGGAATGGCCGGCAAGGTGGAACTTCTCAACATCGCGCTGGTGAAGATCGGCAACTATGGCTTTCGCCATCCATCCCGCGCCGCCGGCCGGCTCCACGGACAGCGACCTGCCATGTCCCGGCAAATCATAGGCGATGACCGGCAGTTCCGCCGCCAGTGCCTTGGCGACGGCGGTCCAGGCGGCGGCTGTTCCGCCGAACCCATGCAGAAGCACGATGGGAGCTGCCCGATGCAGCTCACCATAAAGTTCGGCGTGGAGGCTCATGTCAGGCCTTTGCCGCCCGCTCTTCCAGCACCCTGTTCGCCGCTGATACGATCGCTTCGAGCGAGGCCGCGACGATGTTCTTGTTGATGCCGGCGCCGAACAGTTTTCCGCCCGGATGCTCCATTTCCACATAGGCGATCGCAGAAGCGTTGGAGCCGTGCTGCAGCGAATGTTCGGAGTAATCCGCGACCGACAGCTCGATCCCGAGATAGGTCGACAGCGCATGGATGAAGCCGTCGATCGGCCCGGTGCCCTTGCCCTCGATGCGCTTGGTCTCCCCGCCGTCGGTAATCTCGGCAGCCACGACGCGCACGCCCTTGTGGTCGCTGCCGGCCGGATAGGTGTGGTGGTCGACGAACTTCAGTCGGGCGTCCGGCTGTTCCACATAGCGCTCGATAAAGCGCGCGTAGATGCGTTTCGAGGGAAGTTCCACACCCTCTTCGTCGGTAATGCGCTGGATATCCTCCCGGAATTCGACCTGGAGATTGCGCGGCAGATTGAGGCCGTAGTCTTCCTGCAGGATATAGGCGATGCCGCCCTTGCCGGACTGCGAGTTGATGCGGATGATCGCCTCGTAGGAGCGTCCGACATCCCGCGGGTCGATCGGCAGATAAGGCACCTCCCAGACGGGGTGGTTCGCCACCTTGATCGCCTTCATGCCCTTGTTGATCGCATCCTGATGCGAGCCGGAGAACGCGGTATAGACCAGTTCACCGACGTAAGGGTGCCGTTCGGGGATCTTCATCTCGTTGGAATATTCGTAGACAGCCTTGATCCGCTCGATGTCGGAGCAGTCCAGCTCCGGGTCCACGCCCTGCGTGTACATGTTGAGCGCCAGCGTCACGATATCCACATTGCCGGTGCGCTCGCCATTGCCGAACAGCGTGCCTTCCACCCGGTCGGCGCCGGCCATCAGGGCGAGCTCCGTCGCGGCGATGCCGGTGCCCCGGTCGTTATGGGGATGCAGCGAAACGATGACGTTCTCGCGGTTGTCGATATTGCGGCACATCCACTCGATCTGGTCGGCGTAGATATTCGGCGTCGCCATCTCGACGGTGGACGGCAGGTTCAGGATCAGCTTGTTGTCCGCGGTCGGCTTGATGATGTCGATGATGGCATTCGAAATTTCGAGCGCGACCTCCAGTTCGGTGCCGGTGAAGCTTTCCGGCGAATATTCAAAGCGATAACCGCCGCCTGCCTTTTCCGCCATCTCCGTGATCATCTTCGCCGCATCGACGGCGATCTGCTTGATGCCGGCGACATCCTTGCCGAATACCACGCGCCGCTGCAGTTCAGAGGTCGAGTTGTAGAAATGGATGATCGGCTTGTGTGCGCCCTCCAAAGCCTCGAAGGTGCGGGTGATCAGCTCCGGGCGGCACTGAACAAGCACCTGCAGCGAAACGTCTTCAGGCACGCCCCCCTCTTCCACGCACCAGCGTGCAAAATCGAAATCCGTCTGGGATGCGGATGGAAATCCGATTTCGATCTCCTTGAAGCCCATGTCCAGCAACAGCTTGAACATGCGCGCCTTGCGGTCGTGACCCATCGGGTTGACCAGCGACTGGTTGCCGTCGCGCAGGTCGACGGAACACCAGATCGGCGCCTTGGAAATCGTCTTGGAAGGCCAGGTCCGATCGGGAATGTTGATCGCCGGATAAGGCCGGTATTTCACGGCTGCTTCCGGCATGCCCTGTTTTACGGTGTGGGTCTTGGCGTCCATGGTTTGAACTCTCTTCTCGCTTCACGCGTTGCTGTGGCGCCCGTTCCGGGAAAAGCCGTCAGCGATGCGGACCCTTAGGGTCTATTGTGGCCGATGTCTTGAATGTTCGTGAGAGGAGCTCTTGCGCCGGCAGGCTTTCGGCCGCCGGGCGCTCCTCAACGGACCCGGCAACCGCGCGTAAGGTCGAGGCTAAGAAGCGAGAAAAGCGCAAAAACCGTCGCCCCGGCCGCGGTGCGGCGGGTCGGCAAACGGTGGGACATGATTGCGCCTGTCATGGTCATGCCCGGATGTATAACCGCAGCCGAAAAGCGAGGCAAGTCCCTGCTCATCTTTTCGAGGCATGCAGGAAATGCCGCAAACCCAACATCACGCCGCCTGCAACCAGGCCCCAGAAAGCCCCGGATATACCGGCAAACGATGTGCCGGAAGCGGTGACGAGAAAGGTGATTGCCGCAGCCTCGCGCGTGTCGGGCTCCTTATAGGCGGCGAAAGCGGCGCTCGAAAAAGCCGCGACCAGCCCCAACCCCGCCACGGCCTGCAGCAGGATCGGCGGCGCCAGCGATACGAAAGCTATGATTCCTCCGGCAACCAAACCCAGGCCGATATAGCCGAAACCGCCCACGATCGCTGCCCAATAGCGCTTGTTCGGATCGGGATGGGCATCCTCGCTGGCGCACATGGCCGCCGTGATCGCGGCCATGTTGACCGGCACGCCGCCGACCAATCCACCGAGGATCGAAAATATGCCAGTCCCGGCAAAGAGCACGCCCGGCGGCGGCTCGTAATGGTGCACCTTGAGGATCGCGATGCCCGGAATATTCTGGGACGCCATGGTGACGATAAAGAGCGGTATCCCCACGGAGACGATGCCATGCCAGGTAAAGACGGGATTGATGAAGGTCAGATCCGGATGGATGGCGGCGCCGATCTGGGTAAAGACGTCCGGCGGCAATTCGACCCCGAAGATCAATACCAGTACCAGCGCGCCAAGCGCGGCCGGCACGGCCCAGAGCCGCCAGCGGGAAACCACCACCATCCAGGTCAGGACGATCGGCAGGCCGAGCGCCGGATTGAATGCGACGGCTTTTACCGGCGCCAGGCACAAGCTCAGCAGAATGCCGGCAAGCATCGCATTGGCGAGCGGCGCCGGGATCATCCGGATCGCACGGCCGAGCGGACGGAACAGGCCCGAAAGGATGATCAGCGCGCCACACACCACAAACGCTCCGACGACGGCGGGAAAGCCGCCCTCGATCGCGCTGATGCCGGACAGGAGCGCGGCGCCAGGAGTCGACCAGGCGATACTGATCGGCATACGGAACCAGGAGGAGAAGACGACCGCCAGCACGCCCATCGCCACCGATTGCGCAAGCAGCGCCGAGGCGATCTCCGGTGCGCTGGCGCCCATGGCCTGCAGCCCCTGCATGATGACGGCGAACGAACTGATGAAGCCGACAAATGCAGTCAGCAGGCCCATCATCAGGGCGGAGATGGAAAAATCCTTGAGCATGCGGGCGGGACTCGTGAGCTCGAAAGCCGGCATGGAGCATCACTGCCACCGCCGAAGCAAGGTCTGTTGGCGACAAAAAGGTACGGCGATGAACAAACCTCGGGAAGGCCGTTCACGCACCCGGAGCGCCCTGCGGCCGCGATCCAGGCCGTCCAGTCGTTTGTGCGAATATTCGCATGCGTTGATACTTTCGAAGGAACTTGGCTGTAGCCTTGTCGAGGTATGTCCTCCTACCGCGCTCCATTGGAGAAACGGGCCAACGAGAGAAGCTTAGAGACCATCCATGACGGCATTGCCAGGTCGCCTTGCAGAGATTGACGTCGGAACTCACTCTCTCTTTTCGCGCGAACAGCTCTACTTCATCCTGTCGGCCATGCCGGACCCTTGTTTCATTCTGACGCGCAGCGGTCGTTACGCTGCATTGTTCGGCGGCAAGGACACACGTTACTACCATGACGGCAGCGGGCTCGTCGGCAAGAACGTCCACGATGTCCTGAGCTTCGAAAAAGCCAATCGCTTTATCCGCGAGATCGACAAGGCGCTGTCTTCGCGCTCCCTGCACATCGTCGAATACAGCCTTTCCGCCCGCGATGTCTTGGGAATGGACTCCGCTGGACCGGACCATCCGATCTGGTTCGAAGGACGCGTCCAGGCTCTGGACTTCCAGGTGGACGACGAGGACGCGGTCGTATGGGTGGCAAGCAACATCACCGAAAAGAACGCGATCGAGAACCAGCTGCGTCATCAAAGCGAAACCGATGCGCTGACCGGGCTTTTCAATCGCAGAAAACTGCTGGACGTCCTTCAGCTGAAATTCGAACTCTTCCGCGATGAGCACATCCCCACCTCGATACTGATGTTCGACATCGACAATTTCAAAACGGTCAACGATCAGCTGGGCCATGCGGTGGGCGATATGGTTCTGCAGGTGACTGCCAATGTCTGTCGCCAGGAATTGCGAAAGACGGATTTCGTGGCGCGTCTCGGCGGGGATGAATTCGTGATCGTGATGCCTGCTACCCGCAAGCAGCATGGCATTATCATCGCCAATAAGCTGCGGCAGCAGGTTGCGTCGGATCTTCAACGTGCAGTCGGACACAACGTGACGATCAGCGGCGGCTTGAGCGATTTTTCCGCGCTTGATGCATCTTCCGACGAGGCTCTCAAGCGGGCTGACGACGGCCTTTATCGATCCAAGCGCACCGGCAGGAACCGGATCAACTCCACCTGACGTCGGACGCCGGTGCTCGACCCGATCCCCATGGCAATCAAGAGTTTATGAGCAACAGTCTTTACCCTCTTCGGAAATCCGCATGATCCCTCTGTCGCTCGCCTCGAAATCGAAATGGCTAAGGCCGCCTTTCTACGGGCTTGGCTATTTCCTTCCCGCCCTGGTGGCTGCCGCAGCCGTGGTGATCGGGGTGGTTCGGGCAGATATCGAGAAGCATGAACAATTTCGCGTAGCGCAACAGGTCAAGGCGGCAGAGCAGCTCGCGCGGGTCGCATCGAGCCTGGAAACCAATGTCCGCGGCAACGTCAACCTGATCTATGGATTGATCGCAGCCGTCGCTGCAAACCCGAACATGACCCAGCCGCAGTTTTCGGCCTTGTCCGAGCGCATCTTTGGGGTTCCCTCCCAGCTTCGAAACATCGCGGCGGCGCCCGATCTCGTCGTCAAATTCGTCTATCCGGAACACGCGAACAAAAAAGCGATCGGCCTCGATTACCGAACCAATGAGCAGCAGAGGGGATCGGTGATGAGGGCCGTCGAAAGACGGGCCCTGGTCATCACCGGCCCGGTGAACCTCGTTCAGGGCGGACAGGGACTGATCGCCCGATACCCCGTCTTTTCGCTTTCTAATGGCCGCTTCTGGGGCGTCATTTCGGCGGTTATCGACCTCCAGAGGCTTTATACCGACAGCAACGTCAACACGCCTCGCCAGAGCCTCGACATAGCGATCGCAAAGCGTCCCGTGCCGGGCAACGAAGATGTTTTCCTTGGCAATCGCGAAGTATTTTCGCAAGAACCGGTCAAGGCGCGGTTCGAGCTCGGACACGATACCTGGTATCTTGCCGCTGTGCCGAAAGAAGGATGGCACGGTTCGCCGCCGGATATCGTCAGTTTTCGCATCACGGCCTTTCTGGTCGCGCTTTGCATCGCCGGGCCGCTGATCTGGGCGGGCCTGCTGATGAAACAGCGCCATCGCAACACGCTCACTCTGCAACAGCGCGAGGAGCAGCTCGAAACCCTGTCGCAGCGGCTGGAATTGGCCCTCGAAGCATCCGGCGTCGGTGTTTGGGAATACGAGCCATCGTCCAAAGCGCTCATTTGGGATCGGCGCATGCGCGAGCTTTATGACGTGCCGCAGGACAAAGAGACTTGCGAACATCGGGACTGGCGGGAGGCGATCCATCCCGATGATGTCCAGGCCGTAAACGAACAGCTCGCCAAGTCGATCCACGAGGATACAAGCCACGGCCTGGAATTCCGCGTGGTGTCGCGTGACGGAAAGATCCGTCATATCCGCGCTCACGGTGCCACATATGTTGCAGCAAGTGGGATCAAGCGGGTCGTTGGCGCCAACTGGGACGTCACCACGGACGTGACAATGAACGCCGAACTGCGGGAAGCAAAGGCTCGGGCGGAGCGGCAGAACGCGGAATTGCGGTCAGCCAGACGGACGCTTGAGCACCAATCTCTGCACGACGCGCTGACCGGCCTGCCCAACCGCCGGTTCCTCGACCAGTTCATGGCTGCTGAAGAGACCGCCAGCCAGGACGATCACAAGCTCGCCTTCATTCATATCGATCTCGACCGCTTCAAGGAGGTCAACGATACCTTCGGCCATGCGGCAGGCGATGCCGTTCTCAAGGAGGCCACGGCCCGCCTCCTCGATCTTATCGGGCACGACGAATTCGCCTCCCGCATCGGCGGTGACGAATTCGTCGTCGTTACCGGCGGAGCCGAGCCGCTCGCAAGGGCCCGCCATCTTGCGCAATCGATCGTGACGGCGCTCTCAAGGCCGATGCATATCGGCGAGCACCAGTGCCGGATCGGCTGCAGCGCGGGTATCGCGTGCCAGACGAGGGCTGGCGAAGAGCTTGGCCAGTTGTTGATCAACGCCGATATCGCGCTCTATGAGGCCAAGAAGCTCGGCCGCAACCGGGTCGAGCTGTTCTCCGAAAAGCTGCGCGCCGCCGCCGTGCTGACAAAGCGGCTGTCCGACGAGTTCCTGAGCGCGCTGGAGCAGGACCAGATCATTCCCTACTTCCAGCCCCAGTTCGACGCACATTCGCTGGCAATCGTCGGCGTCGAGGCGCTCGCCCGCTGGCAGCATCCGACCCGGGGCCTGCTGACGCCTGATAAATTCCTCCACATCGCCGAAAATCTGCACAAGGCGGCCGACATGGACGCGACCATTCTCGATCGGGCGCTCTTCCAGACGACCTGGTGGCGAACCCTCGGGATCGACGTTCCGCATCTGTCGGTCAATATCTCCGCCCAGAGACTGAAGGACGAGCGGCTCTTCAAGCGGGTGACGGAACTGTCATTCACCCCCGGAACGCTCTCCTTCGAGCTTCTGGAATCGATTTCGTTCGAGGATCAGGACAAGGAACTGAAGGCCGCCATCCTCAATTTGAAAGCTCTCGGAATAGACATCGAAATCGACGATTTCGGAACCGGCCATGCTTCTATCGTCAGCCTGCTCGAACTCGGCCCGAAGAGGCTGAAGATCGACCGCAAGCTCATCGCCCCGCTGGAATCCGGCTCCCAGCGGCAGCTCGTCGCATCGATTATCGAGATCGGCCGCTCTCAAGGCATCGAGATCGTCGCAGAAGGGGTCGAGACCCCGGCTCATATCGAAATACTGCGCAGCCTCGGTTGTCAGATCCTCCAGGGATACGCATTCGCAAAACCGATGTCGTCGGCGGACTTTATCGCCTTCGCGCAAAACTGGCAGAGCGACCGGCCCGCATCGTTCCCTCCCGCCCTGGTTCGGTCGGCTTAAACCCGGTGCCGGCCGCGGGATGTACTGGATGCGGATAAAACCGTCGTCCTCGCCTGCCGATACCTATTGACCTGGCCCCTGGGTCCGCTCCGATAAAAGCTGCGGCCAACAACCGGCGAGGTGATTCTTGATGACGTCCGCACACTATCTGAGCCCCTCCGAAGCCTCCGAACGGCTTGGGATATCCCAGAAGGCGCTCCGTCTTTATGAACAGCGTGGGCTTGTCACGCCCGTCCGCACCGCCGCCGGATGGCGCACCTATGGCCCTGTCCAGATGACCCGCATCGCCGAGATCGCAGCCCTGAGGGCGCTGGGCCTCAGTCTTGCGCAGATAGCCCGGGTCCTGAAGGGCGAACCGCAGGATCTTGAGCCTGTGCTTGCCGCGCATCATGCGAGGCTTAAGCTCGAGGCGCGCCGCGTCACGGAGACAATCGAGCGGGTCCGGACCCTGCGCGCGGAGCTGGCGGATGGTCGTCCGCCGGGAACCGAGAGCCTGATACGGCTGGCGCAGCCGGCCGGTGATCCCGTCGTGAGCTTCGACCTTCCCTGGCCTTGGGGTGGTGAACGGTTCGAACTGCGCGACATCAGGCGTCTCTACTTCATCGGACCGCTCGGCAGCGGCAAGACGCGGCTCGCCAGGGAGATTGCGAAACGCCTGCCCGGCGCGCTTTTTCTCGATCTAGACCGGGCCGGTGACGATGCTTCGGAACTAAACCGCCAGCTTTCCGCCGATGAGGAATTGAGAGCTCGCGTCGATCTGGTGCTCGCCTGGCTCGCCGAGGATGGGGCTACGCCCTCCCCCGACCTCACCGTTCTTCTCGCCGCATTGGAAGCAGAGGGCCCACGCGTCCTGGTCATAGACATGATCGAACAGGGCCTCGACCGGGCCACGCAGGAAGCGTTGATTGCCTAGCTGCGCTATCGAACACCTGCCCAAAGGCCACTCTTCATGCTGACCCGCTCCTCCGCGATCCTCGACCTCTCGCTCGTTGGACCGGACGAGGCGATTCTGCTCTGCCCAGCCAACCACAGCCCGCCGAGGAGAGTCGCTCCCTATCCGGGCGCTCCAGGTTACGAAGCGGTCGCCACCTGTCTTGCCCCTCCCGAGGTGCGCGCCCGTACCGAAGGCCTCATCGCCTGGCGCCCGGCGGCGATGCACGAAGCCCCTCAATGAACAGATCGAGCGCCCGGCGCATCGCATCCTCCGGTGGCCGGGAAACCTTCCATTCCGGGAAATGCCCGTCGATATACATCCGCGCCAATCCGTAGACGAGGGCGCGGGCCGAAAGCATGACGTCCTCGACGTCGAGCGACGCTTTCATCCGCCCCTCGTCCTTGGCCCGCCGAATGATGTCCGCAAGCTGTAGCCGCAATGCCTCGTTCACTGCCACCAGAGTTTCCGAGCCGTGGAAGTCGATCAGCGTACGCGAACTGACGATCTGGAAATGTGTCGGGTTCAGCCGGGCCCAATCGATGTAACCCATGCCCATCGCCCGAAGCTGTTCCATGGGATCGTCCTGCGCAAGCACCGACAGCGCCTGCCCGACCGAACCGGCCAGGCGTTGGATCGCCTGCTCGGCCACCGCCGTCAGCAAGGCGGCTTTGCTGCTGAAGTGACGAAAAGGAGCGCCCGGCGAAACGCCGGCTTTTTTCGCGACCTCACGCACCGAGAGATTGTCGACGCCCTTCTCCTCCACGATCGCGATGGCCGCCGCCACCAGCGCTTCGACCAGGTTTCCGTGGTGATAGGTCCCGCGGGGGACCTTGGCGTCTTTGGTGTTCGGCATGTTTCTCTTCAACTGCATCGTGATCACGCAACCTTAGCACGGCATCACTTTTTTGTAATCACTGATTACATCCCTTGCTCACCGGCTCAAGGCATGTAATCACTGCTTACATGTTTAAACCCTGGGAGGCTGCCGACATGGCATTGAATGGCTGGCGACTGGTCGCATCCGTCGCATGTGTATTATTCCTTCTGCTGGCTGTTGCCGCCGGATCGACGACCGCCACCACCGAGGGCGCGCGGATGGTCATCCGGTGGACCGCACGCCTCTCCCTCATCCTCTTCCTCATGGCCTTCACGGCCTCGGCATGGGTGAAGCTGGTGCCGGGGGCATACACCATCTGGCAGCGCCGCAATCGGCGTTACCTCGGACTTTCCTTCGCCCTCTCGCATTTCGTGCATCTCGGGGCGATCCTGCTCTTGGCATCGGTCGATCCGGACCTGTTCTGGAAATTGACCAACCCCGTCACGATCCTGACCGGAAGCCTCGCCTATCTCTTCATCGCCGCCATGGCCGCAAGTTCGTTCGATCGGATCGTTGCGGCGATGGGCGACAGGCTCTGGCACGGCGTGCACGGTTTCGGCGCCTGGTATATCTGGATTTCCTTCGTCTTCACCTTCGGAAAATGGGCCGTCATGGACACCGCCTATCTTCCCGCCATGGTGCTCATCGCCGCGGCACTGTCTGTCAGACTGCTCGCCTATTTCAAGGCGCGCCGGATCGGCGTTGCGGGCTAGCACCGGCACTCGCGGCAAAGCCGGATAAGAAAAAGCCCCGACGGCTTCTGCTGGCGGGGCTTTGCTTTGGGTTCGACCGCTCAGATTTCGCTCTGAGAGGTGACGATTTTGGAAACCAAGCCATAAGCGACGGCCTCTTCGGCACCGAGCCAGTAGTCGCGATCGATATCCTTGGCGATCTTCTCTTCCGGCTGACCGGTAGCCTTGGAGAAGATCTTGATCAGCCGCTCGTTCATCTTGATGATTTCGCGAGCCTGGATTTCGATGTCGGAAGCCATGCCGCGCGTCCCGCCGGACGGTTGGTGCAACAGGAAACGGGTGTTCGGCAGAGCGATGCGGCGCTCCTTGGGAGCGGCGACATAGATCAGGGCACCTGCGGAGGCGACCCAGCCTGTGCCGATCATCCAGACCTTCGGCTTGATGAACTTGATCATGTCGTGGACCGAGTCGCCGGACTCGACGTGACCGCCGGGCGAATTCACGTAGATCCGAATGTCCTCGTCGCTGGCCGCGGAGAGCGCCACGAGCTGGGTGCAGACCTTCTGCGCCAATTCCTGTGTGATCGGCCCGTAGATGAAGATCGAACGCGACTTGAAAAGATTCGCCTCCGTTTCCTTGCCGAGCGGCAGTTCCTTCGTCTTGTCTTCGTTGTCGTCTTCGTCGTTCATTACGGTCTCCTGGATGGATTCTGATACGGGACATAATGCGTTCGCGGCCGTAAAACAATGGAGACGAAGTCTAAGAAGCAACCTTCCACGGACTAAGGTGAATGACGTAGGCTGCATTCCGCCCGATCCGCGATTGACAATGGACAGTGCGCCGCCGCTTGCCTATCCTTCGATCTCATTTCACACGATCACGATTTCGAGGGGACCCGAATGCTGAAACGCCTTTTACTCGCCACCGCTATTCTTGCGGCTTTTTCCGCCCCGGCCTTCGCCCATCTTGACCCGACGGAGCACGGTTCGTTTTTGGCCGGCGTGTCGCACCCGTTTTTTGGTCTCGATCACATCCTCGCCATGGTGGCTGTTGGCCTCTGGGCCGCACAGATCGGCGGCAAGGCTCTTTGGACGGTGCCCGCAGCATTCGTCGGCACCATGGCGCTGGGCTTTGGCGCATCCCTGACCGGGCTTGCCCTGCCCTTCGTCGAGCCGGCGATCCTCGCCTCGGTGATCGGCCTCGGCCTTCTGGTATCGATGGCCGTGAAAGTCCCCGCATCGGTGTCTGCGGCCGTCGTTGCCGTCTTCGCGCTCTTCCACGGTTTTGCCCATGGCGGCGAGCTTGGTTCGGCTGGAGCGCTGCAGTTCGGCTTTGGATTTGCTGTTGCAACCGCAGCGCTTCACGCCGCCGGTATCGGGCTCGGCCACGGCATTTCCCGCTTCGCCCCGGCATTGACGCGCGTCGCCGGCGCCGCGACCGCACTTGTCGGCCTGTCGCTGGCCTTTGGCTAAAGTTACAGAGAATTAAGAAAACGTCGGCTTTAAACGCCCCAAACCGAACCTAACTCCTTGTGAGAACTATTTGCTCGCAAGGAGTAAGATCATGTCCCCGGAAGAACGCCAGATCCTGACCTCCCTGTTCGACCGCGTTCGAACCGCGTCCTCCACCCCGAGGGATCGCGAGGCCGAGATCTTCATCGAACAGGCGAGCCGCGAACAGCCCTATGCCACTTACTATCTGGCCCAGGCGGTGGTGGTTCAGGAAAAGGGTCTGGAAGCGGCGGCCAATCGGATCAGGGAACTTGAAGAACGGGTCCGCCAGCTGGAGGTGGGCGAAAGCGAACACCATCGCGCCGAGCAGGGCGGCGGCTTCCTCAGCTCCATTTTCGGATCGAGCCAGCCGCAGCAACCCGCTCCGGCTTCCTCATCCGGCCCATGGAACGCGGCCCCTCGCCAGACCTACCGCACAAACCGCGAGGGTGACGATGGCTATCGGGCCGCATCATCCCAGTCTGCTTTCCCCGGTCCATGGGCGCAGCAAGCCTCTGCGCCATCGGCCGGCGGCAGCTTTCTGCGGGGAGCTCTCGGCACGGCTGCGGGTGTGGCGGGCGGCATGCTGCTTGCCAATTCACTGTCCGGAATCTTCGGCCATCATATGTCGTCGCTCGGATGGGGCTCGCCCTCGGAAGGCACTAATCCCTTCGGCAATGCTCCGACGGAGGAAACCACCGTCAACAACTACTTCGGCGACGACGCGATCCGCGAGGCTTCGGACAACCGTGGTGCGGCCGGAGCGGCCGACAATTCGAACGATGCGCTTCAGCAGGCTGATTACGGCAACGACGACTTTGCCGATGACCAGCCGGACTTCGACAACAGCGACTTCGGCAACGACGACAGCTCGATGGACGTGTGAGCGAGGCGAATTTCCGGCGCCAAATCCCGGCGCGCTTGTCGCGGCAATCGATCCACTGGATCGATTGCCGGCTTCGCCGGCTCGTTCCTCACCCGCGCCCGCGATAGGTCGGGACGCCCTGTTCCGGCAGCCAGACACCGGCCGGCGCCTCGCCGGTCTGCCAAAAGACGTCGATCGGAATGCCGCCGCGGGGGTACCAATAAGCCCCTATCCGCAGCCATTTCGGCTGCAGGAGGTCGACGATCCGCCTGGCAATATAGATCGAGCAATCCTCGTGGAAAGCGCCATGGTTGCGGAAGGAATGCAGGAACAATTTGAGCGACTTCGACTCGACCAGAAAGCCGTCCGGGATATAGTCGATAACGATATGGGCGAAATCCGGCTGCCCGGTCATCGGGCAGAGCGACGTGAATTCCGGCGCCGTGAACCGCACCACGTAGTCGGTGCCCTGATTGCCGTTCGGCACTTTTTCCAGGACCGCAGCCTCCGGACTTTGAGGGGTGCTGACATTGGCTCCGAGCTGGGAAAGCCCGCTTACATCCGTCATCGTCATTTCACTGTTCCTTCAATTTCTACTTTCTGTCCATGGGGGCGCTCGCCTTCGGGCTCCACATGGATCGCCAATGTGGCGCCCGGAATAATCGCTTTGATCGCATCTTCCAAGCGGTCGCAGATGTGATGAGCCTCACCGACACTCATTCCGGCCGTCACGACCAGGTGGAAATCGATGAAAGCGGCCGCCCCTGCGCGCCGGGATTTCAGGTCGTGCACGCCGAGCGCGCCTTCCGAATGCGTGGTGATCGCCTCGCGCACCGCCGCCTCTTCGTCCGGCTCAAGCGCCCGGTCCATCAGACCGCCGAGCGAATTGGAAATCACCTTGTAGCCCTGCCAGAGGATGTTGACGGCGACGACGATGGCGAGCAGCGGATCCAGGATCGCGTAACCCGTCCAGACGGCGAGGATAAGGCCGATGAAGACGCCGGCCGAGGTCACCACATCCGACATAATGTGATGGCCGTCCGCGGCCAATGCCGGTGAGCGATGCGACTTGCCGGTCCGTATCAGAATCGTCGCCCAGCCGGCATTGATGACGCCGGCTAGTCCGTTGATCGCCAGGCCGAGCACCGGGGCATCCGGCAGTCTCGGTTCAAAAAGCGCTCCCCACGCCTCCTGGATGATCAAAAGCGCTGCAACGACGATCAGTACGCCCTCAACGACGGCCGAGAGATACTCCGCCTTGTAGTGTCCGAACTGATGGTCCTGGTCCGCCGGCCGTTGAGCGTAGCGAATGACGAAATAGGCGATGAAGGCTGCAACGACATTCACGGTCGATTCCAGCCCGTCCGACAGGAGCGCCACCGATCCGGTCACCCACCAGGCGAGCATTTTCAGCCCCATGACACCGAAGGAGATCGGAATGCCCCAGAAGGCAAGCCGCTCTACCACCGGATCAACCTTGACCGCCACCATCGTCGTTTCCTCATGCGCATGCGAATGATTTGCAGGAGCCGAGCCCCAAAACGCCGAAACCGCCGGCGCGACATTATCGCTCGGCGGTTTCGATTGGCGGGGTGTATGACTCAGGTGGAGGGCTTTGTCAAAGGAGACATCGCAGCAGCCGGACGGAATGTACTCTCATGGCAGCGTCACGCGGAGTATCACTCGATGATACCTAATTCATACCCGCACCTCGGTCAGCGCCTGACCCTTATCCGAAAATCACTGCCATCTGGATCGCGTCGATAAACCGCCCATCGATCTTCACCGCATCGCGGGCCACGCCCTCCCGCACGAAACCCACTTTTTCGTAAAGTGCGATGGCGCGCGGATTGTCCGCATGCACGTGCAGTTCGACACGATGGAGGCCGCTCCCCCGCGCAAGATCCAGCGCCGCCGTGATCAGCCGCCTGCCGAGCCCCTTGTCGCGATAGCCGGGGATGATGCCCATGCCGAGCGCTCCGCAATGGGCATGCGTCTCCCGGGCATTGCGGCGAATGTCGCACCAGCCGACCACTTTGCCGTCCACCATGGCGACGACTTGCGGATGACCGCCTTTAATCATGTCCTGCACGAAGGCACGCGTCGCTTCAAGCGGCGGCGCCTCCAGGAAGGTCAGGTACTTGCGCTCGCGGGATACGGTATCGAGAGCCTCGTGAAAGCTCTCGATATGGTCCTCACGGATGCGTTCAATTGCGATGGTTTCCGTCACCTCACGCAGCCTTGGTCTCGCGCTTGCGCGAAAGATGCGCCACCACGTTCTCGATCATCCGCATGCCGGCATCGCCGCCGAGTGTCATGATCGATTCCGGATGGAACTGCACGGCGGCGATCGGCTCCTTCACATGCTCAATGCCCATGATCGTGCCGTCTTCGCTTTCGGCGGTGATCATAAAATTCGGATCGAGCGTCTTCGGATCGGCGAAGATCGAGTGGTAGCGGCCGACCGTCACCTCGCGCGCCAGGCCGGAAAAGACGATGCCGGGCTCCAGCACGCGGATGCGCGACGGCTTGCCGTGCATCGGAAGCGCCAGATGCCTGAGCTCGCCGCCATAGGCTTCGGCAAGCGCCTGCAGGCCAAGGCAGACGCCGAAAATCGGCAGGTTCTTCGCCCGCGCCGTCTTGATCGTAGCCTTGCAGTCGAAATCCTTCGGATTGCCCGGCCCCGGGGAAAGCACCACGAGATCCGGATCGAAGCGGTCGAACACTTCTTCCGGTACGGGGGTGCGCACGGTCGAGACTTCCGCTCCCGTCTGGCGGAAATAGTTGGCGAGCGTGTGGACGAAGCTGTCCTCGTGGTCGACCAGCAGGATTTTCACACCCTGCCCCACCCGCGCCACGTCGCGGCCGACCTTGGCCGTATTGCCGGCGCGCGCATCGCGGATCGCGGCGAGCATGGCCGATGCTTTCAATTCCGTCTCAGCCTCTTCCTCATGGGGATCGCTGTCATTCAAAAGAGTGGCTCCCGCTCTTACTTCTGCAATGCCGTCCTTCACGCGGATCGTCCTCAGCGTCAGGCCGGTATTCATGTCGCCATTAAATCCGACCATGCCGATCGCGCCACCATACCAGGCGCGCGGGCTCTTTTCGTGGTTCTCAATAAACCGCATCGCCCAGAGTTTCGGTGCCCCGGTGACCGTTACCGCCCAGGCGTGGCTGAGGAAGCCGTCGAAGGCGTCCATGTCGGGCCGCAGCCGCCCTTCGATATGGTCGACCGTATGGATCAACCGCGAATACATCTCGATCTGCCGGCGGCCGATCACCTTCACCGACCCCGGTTCGCAAACGCGCGACTTGTCGTTGCGGTCGACATCCGAGCACATGGTGAGCTCGGATTCGTCCTTCTTGGAATTCAGGAGCTTCAGGATCTGCTCGCTGTCGGCGATCGGATCTTCGCCGCGTTTGATCGTGCCCGAGATCGGGCAGGTTTCGATACGCCGGCCGGACACGCGGACGAACATTTCCGGCGAGGCGCCGATCAGATATTCCTGATGGCCGAGATTGATGAAGAAGGAATAAGGCGACGGATTGATCGCCTTCAGACGGTTGGAAATCTCCGACGGCTTCGAATCGCAGCGCTCCATGAATTTCTGACCCGGCACCACCTCGAAAAGGTCACCGCGGCGGAAGCTCTCCTTCGCCTTGGTTACCAGTTCGGCATATTCGCCCGGCTTGTGATCGCCCTTCGGCGGCATTGCCGTCGTTCGCTGGAAGGGTTCAGGCGCAATCTCCCCCGACTTGCCCTCGGTGGTCACACCGTCCTTCGAAAAGTCATAGCGATCGATCCAGGCCTTGGCCGAATAGTGATCGACGATAAGGATCTCGTCGGGGAGGAAGAGCACCATGTCGCGCTGGTCTTCGGGCCGCTGCATGGAAAGCTTGATGGCGTCGAACTGGAAGGCAAGGTCGTAACCGAAGGCGCCGAACAGGCCGATCGCCGCATCCGCTTCCGAGTAGAAGAGATCGACAACAGCACGAAGCACGGTAAACACCGTTGGCATCTTCGAGCGCTCTTCCTCCGTGAAGATACGGTTCGGCTCGTTGACGGTGAGGTCCAGCCGGCGGGCGGTCTGTTGCCCGAGCGTCAGGTCGGAAACCGTCTTCAGTTTCTCCGCGACAAAACCAAGAAGCACCTCGCCACGACCGTTATAGGCCTCGATCCACACCTTGCGGCCATGGGAGGAGATGCCGAGCGGCGGATCGACGATTGCCGTATCCCAACGGGTATAGCGGCCGGGATATTCGTAGTTGGAAGAAAACACCGCGCCGCGCCGCTCGTCGAGCTTGTCGACATAGCTCGAGATCGCATTGGCATATTCCGCCGCACGCCGCTGCCGGCTGACCGCGATCCCCCCCTTGGTCTCGTAGACCTCCGAACCGTCATCCCGAATGATCGTCACCATTTTCCTGCCTCTCCGATCGTATTGCCCGACCCCTCAAGCGGCCAATAAAAAAGCCGCCTCGGTACTCGGGCGGCTTTGCGTCTTGTCGATGGACATGACTGGTCAAGGCCGCGCGAAGCGTGCCCACCACCAGTTGCCGATGTTCATCGAAATCGTCATGGACGGAATTGTTAGCGTGGGTCGCGGTTGTGCGCAAGCGAATTTCTTGCGCCAGCAATGCGACCAAAACCGGAGGATCGGCGTTTATCATCCCCCGGGGATTCAAGAGGGACAAGACATGAAGTATTCGTGGATCGCAGTTCTGGCAGGCCTGCCCCTGATCATAGGCGCCGGATTGCCGCTCGATCGACCAATACCGCGGTCGCAGCCTGCCGATTTGCAGGAAGTGAGCTTCCTCGATCGCCTCTTGCAGGACGGCAGGCCCAAACGTGCATCCTCGAATCAACGCCGGGGGTCTTCGTCGCGCGGACGCAACACGATCCCGAACCCCCCGGCACTGGCCAGCGTCCCCGTGCCGATTCCGAAGCCCGCCCCAGACGCAACAACGCAAGCCGGGAGCCCGCCCGACGGACCTCAACAGGCCGACGGCGCCCCCAGCAAACCGCCCGCTTCGGAAACACCGCCACCCGCGGCGCAGAACCAGACAAGCCAAGGCCCAGACAGCCCGCCGGCCACCACGCCCGTGGCGGAACCGCCTCTCGTCGAGCAGCCCGGCACCGCCACCAAACCTCCATACGAAGCCGAAGTCCCAAAGCCCCTCGCAAAACCTGACGACATCGCGCCTGCGACGCCGGACGAGAAAAACGCGGAAAAACCGGACGAGGCCAAGCCTGATGGCAAGGAAGAGGAGGAGGACAAGGCCGAGACCTGTCTCTTATACACCTCT
>NZ_PVBM01000020.1 GCF_002968575.1 Neorhizobium huautlense
CTACCCCGCCCCATGCAGGTGAGCCAAGTATCAACCGGCGACGGAATAATTGCTATCGAGAAAGCTAAAGCCGAAGGGGGTGCCCCTCACCCGCCCCCGCTCCGCCCTTTCAACCCGGCCCAGCCGGCCGGATCGGGGGCTGATCATCAGAGCCAGTGTCGCGCTTCTAACTGGATAACAGCGTCGCAGCCCTATTCAGCTTTGACATTGTATCATGCAGCGAGTGCGCGGCGAATGGCTTGCCCTCCTCGGGTTACAACGCTCTCAGCTGTTTGCGAAAGACCTCAGCCTGTCGCCGGTCAGCCGATAGCGAATCCACTCGTTCATCGGATCGGCGCCGATCGCTTCGTAGACACGGATCGCCGGCTCGTTCCAATCGAGCACGCTCCATTCGAAGCGGCCGCAGCCTTTCTCCAATGCGATCTGCGCCAGCCGTTTCAACATAGCTTTCCCGGCACCCAGACCGCGGGCCTTCGGCGTAACATAGAGGTCCTCGAGGTAAAGTCCGTTCCTGGCCTGCCAAGTGGAATAGCTGAAGAACCAGATGGCCATGCCGACCGGTTCGCCATGATGTTCGCATATCAAGGCGCGTGTCACCGACTTGGATCCAAAGATCGATTCCTCGATTGTCTCGACAGTCGCGGCAACTTCGTGTTCGGCCTTCTCGTAGATCGCCAGTTCGCGAATGAAACCGAGAAGCGTCGCCGCATCTTCACGGACTGCCTCACGTAAGGTCAGCGTCATGGAAAATCCTTTGGAAATAACCAGCTAAGACTGTTTTTGGAAGCAAGGCACGATGTCAGGTCCGCCTCGCGAACATTACTCGGCGGCACTCTTGATCTCCGGCGCTTCGAGTTCGTAGGAATATCCGTCGAGCATGCCATAAGCCTGCTCGATATTCCCGATTTCCGTCTCCGCCTTGCTGATTGCATCGTCGATGGCTTCGCAGCGCGATTTCAGCATGCGCCCGAGGACGTCCGCATCCGGCTTTCTGCCGATACGGTCGATGTGGTTGCGGATTCTCGCCCTGTGCCGCTCCATTTCGAGAATATGGAAGCGCGCATTGACGATCTTGTCGGTCAGCTTTCGGCGCATGGCCGCGACCGGATCGAAACTGCCCGGTTCACGTTCGTCCAGGATGATCTCGTTGACCAGCGTCTCCAGGATCACAAGCCCCTGCAGGTCTTTGGTATCGGCAAGTTCAGGATCGTAGCCGGTATCGTCATAGACTTTGCGCCGGACCGGGTCTGACAGCAATTCATAGGACATGGTGAGCTTACTGAAGGCGTCGACGTCGCCGCCGGTATCGGGGTGGACGCTTTTCGCACGTCTGCGATAGGCCGATTTGATGGCAGCGCCATCCGCCTCGCGGGAAACACCAAGCATCTCATAAGGGTCGATCACAGTGTCACCTGCTTTCGGCAATCAATTTCATCGTCGTAACGGCTAAGGCCCACGGGCTCAACCCATTATCCATTCTTGTGGCCAATTTAGGGGCACCCGCGCCCTGCCCGCTTTTCCCACACTCTATTTGAACCGCCAAAACCGCGATGGACGCCGGCCGTCAGAAACGGGCGCCATTAGGAAGCTTACGACAACGCAGGGCAACAGGACCAGGAATGTCGCGACGAGGCTGACGTGCTCGGCAATGAACCCCAGAAGCGGCGGGACACCGATGGTCGAGAGCATCAATGTCAGCGATAGCGCCGCGAGATTTTCCGAGGGCTTCCCATTGCCGAGCGTGATAGTCGCCGAGACGGCCAAAGGAAAGGCGAGTGCCACACCGCAACCGATCAGAAAAAGCGCTATTCCTGCAGATATAGGGCCGAGCGCGGTTACCAGAAGCGCGATGCCCATGGCAACCGAAACAGCCGACGCCCGCACCAGGATGATGGGGCCGAAACGGTCCCTCAGCATATCCCCCGAGAGCCGGGTCAAGCCCATGCCGATCGTGAAGGCGGCGTAGAGCACGCCCGCGACTGCCGGATCGGCGCCAAGCTCCTCCCGGAGGAAGAATATCCCCCAATCGTAAATTGCGCCTTCGACGATGCAGAGACCGAACACCATCACGCAGATCAGCAGGATTGTACGGTCCGGCAGGACGTAAGCCGATCGTTTTCGGTCCGGTTGGGTTTCGGGAGAGACGTCTCTTGGCGTAACAGCGAATACCAGCAGACAGGCTACGATCACGAACCCAGCCGCCAGCGTCTGCTGGACAAAGGGCGTTATCGCCTTCTCGGCCAGAAAGCCTGAGCACAGGGAGCCGACCAGAAGCCCAACCGACCAGAAGCCGTGGGAGCGCGCCAGCACCTTCGTCCCGCTGCGCTGCTCTATACCCGCCGAAATCATGTTGGCCGCAACATCGAAAATCGTGCGAAAGAACCCGAAGAGAAAGAAGCACAGAACGAAACCGCCGACCGGCAGAATGGTCAGCGCGGGCGTCAGCAAGGCGCAAAGCGGCAAAGTGGCGAGCGCCGTCAGCCTCGGGGTGAATCTATCCGTGACGCGACCGGCGATCGGCAGCGCCAGAAACGTCCCGACGGGCGCACTCAACAAGGCAAATCCGAGAACAGCCTTGTCGATGCCCATCGAAGCCTGGATGGCCGGCAGCCGCGTAAAGAGCGAAATGAACAGTATGGCGTTGCTGAAATAAAGCAGCGCGGGAGGCAAAAGAAACTTCATGAAATTGCTGTCCGGGCGAATCACAGATCCCGAACCATTCCTGCCAGCGGCGGAGGAAGCCGACAAGAACTGATAACGGAAGGCAGCCTTGCATCGGCAAGAGAAGAGGAAAATCGGCGAGAGGCTGATTGAGACACCCTCGCCCGCAGCGGCCATCGTTTTGGGTTCGGCTGCTGTTTCCAAGGCTCTGCTCGAAAAATTTGCAGGCGCCATCTTCCCCTTCCACGGAAAGGCGCTACGCTTCTTATACCCGCACCTGGAGAGAGCCGATGTCCGTTCGATTTATTGCCGTCGTTCTGAGTTTCGTTTTCTTTTCCGCCACCTCTCCCAGAGCGGAAGACCCGGTTGCGGAAGCTCAGGCCGTTATTTCCGACCAGATCGATGCATTGAAGAAAAATGACGCGGAGAAAGCCTATTCTTTCGCCTCACCCGGCATCCGCAGCCTTTATCCGAGCCAAGATCAGTTCCTGAACATGGTGCGCGAGACTTACGAGCCCGTCTATCACGCCGGCAACTATGCTTTCGGCCGCTCAAAAATGATCGGCGGCGGCGAGGTCGTGCTGCAGGAGGTGATGATCAGCGCCAAGGAAGGCAAGGACTGGACCGCCATCTACGAGATGCGGCTGATGGATGATGGAAGCTACAAGGTCAATGGCGTGCGGATGATCCGCAATACCGCAAGCCAGGGCATCTGATCCTTCCGTTCCTTGCCCGCAGCCTCACACCGGGTCGATATCGCCCTTTGCCCAGGTTTCCTGGGTCTCCGCATAAAAATCGCCAAAACGGCCTTCTGCAATCGACTGGCGAATGCCCTTCATCAGATCCTGGTAATAATGCAGGTTGTTCCAGGAGAGCAGCATGCCGCCGAGGGCTTCGTCGGAACGGACCAGGTGGTGCAGATAGGCGCGGGAATAGTCGCGTGCAGCCGGGCAGTCCGACTCCTCGTCCAGCGGGCGCAAGTCCTCCGCATGACGGGCATTGCGGATATTGACCTTGCCCCGCCGCGTGAATGCCAGCCCATGACGGCCGGAGCGGGTCGGCATGACACAGTCGAACATGTCGATACCGCGGGCCACGGATTTCAGGATGTCATCGGGAGTACCGACGCCCATCAGGTAACGCGGTTTTTCCGCCGGCAGCACCGGCAGCGTGGTTTCCAGCATCTTCAGCATGACGTCCTGCGGCTCTCCGACAGCAAGGCCGCCGACGGCATATCCCTTGAGGTCCAGCTGTCTCAGGCCTTCCGCCGACCGAATTCGCAGATCCGGCTGATCGCCGCCCTGCACAATGCCGAACATTGCCTTGCCTGGCTGGTCCCCAAAAGCGACGCGGCAACGCTCCGCCCAGCGCAGGGACAATTCCATAGCCCTTTCGATCTCCTTGGGCTCCGCCGGCAGGGCCACGCATTCGTCGAGCTGCATCTGGATGTCGGAGCCCAGCAGACCCTGGATCTCGATCGAACGCTCCGGGGACATATGGTGCAGGCTGCCGTCCACATGACTCTTGAAGGTGACGCCCTTCTCATCGAGCTTGCGCAGGCCCGAAAGGGACATGACTTGAAACCCGCCGCTATCGGTCAGGATCGGATGGGACCAGCGGATAAGGTTGTGGAGGCCACCCAGACGTGCGACCCGTTCCGCGCCCGGACGCAGCATCAGGTGATAGGTATTGCCGAGTATGATATCGGCGCCGGTATCGCGTACCTGGTCCAGGTACATCGCCTTGACAGTGCCGACAGTCCCAACCGGCATGAAGGCCGGTGTCCGTATCGCGCCGCGAGGCATGGTGATCTCGCCGAGACGCGCGCCGCCATCGGTAGCCTTGAGATTGAACTGAAACGTCTCGGTCATTTTGAGGCCCGGAAAAGAAGGCTTGCGTCGCCGTAGGAATAAAAGCGGTAGCCGGATTGGATTGCGTGGGTATAGGCCGAGCGCATGGTCTCGAGCCCCGAAAAAGCCGACACCAGCATGAAAAGCGTCGACCTTGGTAGGTGGAAATTGGTCATAAGGATATCTACGGCCTTGAAGCGATAACCGGGCGTGATGAAAATATCCGTCGCTCCGCTCCAGGCGTGAATTCGGCCGTCTTCACTCGCGGCGCTTTCGATGAGACGTAGCGAGGTCGTGCCGACGCAGACGATCCGGCCGCCCCTCGCCTTTACGGCATTCAGCCGCGCCGCCGTCTCGGCGCTCACGTGACCGATTTCCTCATGCATCTTGTGATCGGCCGTATCATCGGCTTTGACCGGCAAAAATGTACCGGCGCCGACATGGAGCGTCACGAAATGTCGCTCGATACCTGCAGCGTCCAGCGCCGCAAACAGCTCCGGCGTGAAATGCAGGCCAGCGGTAGGAGCTGCGACGGCGCCTTTCTCCCTGGCATAGATGGTCTGGTAGTCCTTCCGGTCGCGATCGTCCTCGGGCCGCTTGTCAGCGATATAGGGTGGCAGCGGGATGTGCCCTACGGCCATGATCGCCTCGTCGAGCGCAGGTCCAGTGAGATCAAACAGCAAGGTGATTTCACCCCCCTCGCCCTTTGCCTCGACCGTTGCGTTCAAAGTCCCGAGCAGACAGGCATTGCCGGTATGGCCGAAGGCGATGCGGTCGCCGACCTTGATACGCTTGCCAGGTCTGGCAAATGCCTTCCAGCGTTCGGGGCCGGCACGCATGTGAAGGGTCGCAGACACCGGAAGTTCGTTGCCACCCTCCCTGATCCGCTGGCCTTCGAGCTGCGCCGGGATCACTTTCGTGTCGTTGAAAACCAGCGCGTCGCCGGCCCTGAGGAAGCGCGCCAAGTCGGACACGCAGTGATCGGCAAGCAGCGGCTCGCCATCGGGCCGGACGACGAGCAGCCGTGCACTGTCGCGAGGGCTGGCAGGCCGCAGCGCAATATTCTCCTCCGGCAGATCGAAATCGAACAGATCAACGCGCATTGAAAAATCCAGAAAAGCGAAACCCGCCCCGCCGAAAAGGCAGAGCGGGCCTTCGTTCGATTGATATCAGACGTCTGCAGCGACCCGCAGCGAAACGATCGAATCCGGATCCTTGACGGGCTCGCCCTTCTTGATCTGGTCGACGAAGTCCATGCCTTCGATAACCTGCCCCCAGACCGTGTACTGCTTGTTGAGCCACGGAGCATCCGTAAAGCAGATGAAGAACTGCGAGTTTGCCGAGTTCGGGTTTTGCGAGCGGGCCATGGAGCAGGTGCCGCGGACATGAGGCACGGCGGAAAATTCAGCCTTCAGATCCGGCTTTTCGGAGCCGCCCATGCCGGCACGGGCCGGGTTGAAGCTCTCGCCCCCCTGCTTGCCGAACTTCACGTCGCCGGTCTGGGCCATGAAATCCGGGATGACGCGGTGGAATACCACGCCGTCATAGGCATTTTCGCGAGCAAGCTCCTTGATGCGCGCGACATGGCCGGGAGCCAGATCCGGCAGGAGCGAGATGACGACCTTGCCCTTGGTCGTTTCCATGATGAGAGTGTTTTCCGGATCCTTGATCTCGGCCATGTGCCTTCTCCTTTATACGGCGCCCGGGACGTTCGTCCGCGACTGGGCGACCTTTTGCCTACTTCTTGCCGACGGTGACCTTGATCATCTTGTCGGGGTTCGTCACCTCGCCGTTGCGGCCCTGGCCACGCTTGATCTTGTCGACGAATTCCATGCCGGACACGACCTTGCCGACCACCGTGTACTGTCCGTTCAGGAACGAACCCTCATCGAACATGATAAAGAACTGCGAATTGGCGGAATTGGGATCCTGTGAACGCGCCATGCCGACGGTTCCACGCTGGAACGGCACCTTCGAGAATTCGGCCGGAAGGTCCGGCAGGTCGGAGCCGCCGGTGCCGGCGCGCGCCGGATTGAAGTTCTTGCCATCCTGCTTGCCGAACTCGACGTCGCCGGTCTGCGCCATGAATCCATCGATCACCCGGTGGAACACGACATTGTCGTATGCTCCCTTGGCAGCAAGCGCCTTGACCTGGGCCACATGTTTGGGCGCCGTTTCCGGCATCAGCTGGATCACAACCGGCCCGTCCTTGAGTTGGACGGTCAGAAAGTCGTCAGGTGCTGCCGAAGCCGGCAGGATCATCGAAGCAAAGGCGAAAGCGCCGGCGATAGCGAGACGAAACAGTTTCATGACAAGAACTCCGGATTTCGGAAACGATCAGCGTTTCAGCTTGTTGTTCAGCGCGTTAAGGACCGCCGCGGGAACGAAGGCACTCACATCGCCGCCCATGGAGGCGATCTGCCGGACCAATGTGCCGGTAATGGGGCGAGTGGCGACGCCAGCCGGCAGAAAGACGGTCTGGATATCCGGCGCCATCTGGCGGTTCATGCCGGCCATCTGCATTTCATAATCGAGATCGGTGCCATCGCGAAGGCCGCGGATCAGCAGCCCCGCACCGTTGGTGCGGGCAGCATCAACGACCAGCCGGTCGAAGGAGACGATGGACAGGCTGTCGGCACGCCCCGGCAACGCCTCCTCGAGTGAGGCCCGGATCAGGTCGGCCCTTTCCTCGAAGGAGAACATCGGCGCCTTGCCCGGATGAATGCCGATGGCGACAATGAGTTTATCGGCAACGTTCAACGCCTGCACAAGCACGTCCAGATGGCCGTTCGTCATCGGATCGAAGGAGCCGGGATAAAAAGCGGTCGTCATGCTTTACGTCTTGGCCTGTTTCAACAGAATTTCCTGCGCCTTTTGTCATGGAAGCGGGGCATCCGCAAGCGCCTCCCCCTTTCTGAACAGGAGATGAATGGCCCGTTCAAGCGCGTTTCACAGCGAGTATGGTCTATAGGCATCGTGACGGAGACAATCCGTCCATACCGAGGGAGAAACGAAGGGAATGCTGGCAGTCATGGTATTGACCGCGGTTGTTCTTGCCTTGGCTGCGGAAGCCATAGTCGTTGCTTACGAGACGAGCTGGGCCTGACGAACCCAATTCTGAACGCCAGATGAACAGAGCGTTCAAGGATGCTTCAGAGCGGCCTAGGTAAGTTTCTCTCAAAATGCGGTGGAACCTGTTTGCGCGATGCGCGTTCAGGCAAACGAGAAGGACAGACGGAGATGATCGCGAAAAGGAAAACGGTCATGCCTGACAAGATCACCATGATCAACCTGGTGTGGACGGCAATGATCGCTGTAATGCTGACGGCAACAGTCACCCTTTATCAAGATAAATCCGATTTGGCAGATCTGAACTATCCGCAGGTGACCGGTCGTTATAACGACCTCTCCTATTACTGAGCGATACGCTCGCGAGAAAGGATGACCATGTTCGTGACGTTGACTGTACTTGCAGGCTTGATCAGCATCATGTTCGTGGCATCCGTGGCCTCCACGATTTCCGAGCTTCGCCGCGAACGCGACGATATGAAGGATTTTCGGGACTTCGCAAAACGGCACAGCGCGTTCTGACCATTTGACAGTAGCGAACTGAGCTTTAGCAGACTCCCGTCGCAATCAGTTCAAAGAAAAGCCGGAGGATCCTTGATCCTCCGGCTTTTACTTTATTCACTTTCCGGGACGGGCCGGCCTATTCTGCCGCACCCTCGTCATTTGCCGGACTTTCATCCGGAGCGGAGCCGAGATCGCCGGTTTCGGCGGTTATCTCTTCCGGCAGGCCGCTGCCGTTTTCGTCGTCGCTTTCCGGCTCGCTGATGCGCTCGACCGAGACGACCTTTTCATCCTTGGCGGTCGAGAAGATTGTCACGCCCTTGGTCGCACGGCTGGCTATACGGATGCCGTTGACCGGCACGCGGATCAGCACACCACCATCCGACACGAGCATGATCTGATCGGCGTCCTCGATCGGGAAGGCAGCCACAAGCTCGCCGATCTCCGCCGTCTTGGAGGTATCGGTGGCGCGGATGCCCTTGCCGCCGCGGCCCGAGGTGCGGAAGTCGTAGGAAGACGACCGCTTGCCAAAACCCCTCTCCGAGACCGTGAGCACGAACTGCTCGCGCGCCTTGAGCTCCTCATAACGCTCGTCGGAAAGCTGCCCTTCCTCAGTGACTTCCTCGCCCACGAGAGCGATATCCTCTTCATCCACACCAGCGGCGCGACGTTCGGCTGCAGAGCGCTTGAGATAGGCGGCACGCTCCCAGGGCTCTGCGTCCACATGGCCGACAATGGTCATGGAGATAATGCGGTCGTTATCGCCGAGCGTGATGCCGCGTACGCCGATCGAGTTGCGGCCGGCAAAGACGCGCACATCGCCGACGGGGAAGCGAATGCACTGGCCGAGCGCGGTGGTCAGCAGCACGTCGTCCTGATCGGTACAGGTCTCGACCGAGAGGATTTCGTCGCCCTCTTCCTCGAGCTTCATGGCGATCTTGCCGTTGCGGTTCACCTGAACAAAATCCGACAGCTTGTTGCGGCGAACGGTGCCGCGAGTCGTCGAGAACATCACATCCAGGTTATCCCAGGTTGATTCATCCTCAGGCAGCGGCATGATCGTGGTGATGCGTTCGCCGGGTTCCAGCGGCAGCATGTTGATCAGCGCCTTGCCGCGCGATTGCGGTGTACCGATCGGCAGACGCCAGACCTTTTCCTTGTACACGATGCCGCGCGAGGAGAAGAACAGAACCGGTGTGTGGGTGTTCGCGACGAACAGGCGCGTGACGAAATCCTCGTCGCGCGTCGCCATGCCGGACCGGCCTTTGCCGCCGCGGCGCTGGGCACGATAAGTGCCGAGCGCCACGCGCTTGATGTAACCAAGATGGGAAACGGTCACGACCATGTCTTCACGGGCGATGAGATCCTCATCGTCCATGTCCGGACCGCCTTCCATGATTTCTGTGCGGCGCGGCGTGCCGAATTCGTCGCGCACCTCGGCCATTTCGTCCTTGACGATCTGCTGGATGCGCAGTCTCGACGACAGAATGTCCAGATAATCGCTGATCTCGGCCCCGATCTTGTTAAGTTCGTCGCCGATTTCGTCGCGGCCGAGCGCCGTCAGGCGGGCCAGACGAAGCTCGAGGATGGCGCGGGCCTGTTCCTCGGACAGATTATAGGTGCCATCGTCATTGATCCGGTGGCGCGGATCGTCGATGAGGCGTATCAGCGCCTCGACATCCTGAGCAGGCCAGCGGCGTGTCATCAACTGCTCACGCGCAGTCTGCGGATCGGGCGCGCGGCGGATCAGAAGAATGATCTCGTCTATATTGGCGACGGCAATGGCCAGACCGACCAAGACATGCGCACGTTCACGCGCCTTGCGCAGCAAATACTTCGTGCGGCGGCTGACGACTTCCTCGCGGAAGGACACGAAAGCCCTCAGCATGTCGATCAGGGTGAGCTGTTCCGGCTTGCCGCCGTTGAGAGCCACCATGTTGCAGCCGAACGAGGTTTGCAGCGGCGTATAGCGATAAAGCTGATTGAGTATCACTTCCGCATTGGCGTCGCGCTTCAGCTCCACCACGACGCGATAGCCCTGGCGGTCGGACTCGTCACGCAGATCGGAAATGCCTTCGATACGCTTTTCGCGCACCAGTTCGCCGATCTTTTCGACCATCGCCGCCTTGTTCACCTGAAAGGGAACTTCGGTGATGATGATCTGCTCGCGGTCGCCGCGCATCGGCTCGATCGTGGCGCGGCCGCGCATGATCACGGATCCGCGCCCGGTTTCATAGGCCGACCGGATTCCGGAGCGTCCAAGGATCATCGCGCCGGTCGGGAAATCGGGACCCGGGATGATCTGCATCAGCTCGGGCAGTTCGATCGCCGGATTGTCGATCAGCGCGATACAGCCGTCGATAACCTCGGAAAGATTGTGCGGCGGTATGTTGGTCGCCATGCCGACGGCGATGCCGCCTGCACCATTGACCAAAAGGTTCGGGAATTTCGCCGGAACCACGACAGGCTCGGAGAGCGTGCCATCGTAGTTGTCGCGGAAATCGACGGTTTCCTTGTCGAGATCGTCGAGCAGGGCGTGGGCGGCTTTCTCGAGGCGGCATTCGGTGTAGCGTTCGGCCGCCGGCGGGTCGCCGTCGATCGAGCCGAAATTGCCCTGACCATCGATCAGGGGCAGGCGGAGAGACCAATCCTGCGCCATGCGCGCCAGCGCGTCATAGATCGCCGAGTTGCCGTGCGGATGGAATTTACCCATCACGTCCCCGGTCACGCGGGCGCATTTGACATATTTCTTGTTCCAGTCGATGCCGAGTTCCGACATGCCGTAAAGGATGCGCCGGTGGACCGGTTTCAGTCCGTCGCGCACATCTGGAAGTGCGCGGCTGACGATCACGCTCATGGCGTAATCGAGGTAGGACCGCTGCATCTCTTCCATAATGGAAATGGGTTCAATGCCTGGAGGCAGCTTTCCGCCGCCGGGTGTGCTTTGCTCAGTCAAATCGGATCACGATCTCTGTTCGGAATCAGTTTCTTTTTTATAGCGGAAAGCGGTTCCGAGCGCCAATTTCCACCGTGGTTTTGAACAGCTTTTGCGGTCTTTTCCAGGCATTTCCCCTGGGACGCGATGACGGCGGAAAGCCGTGAGGCGGGCTTTCCTAAACCGTGCGCCTGTCCTAACAATCTTCAAGTCCAACTGCAAGGATCGCAGAGGTCCAGGAGAAGATATGGCAAGCCCCGATATGCTGGTCAATGCGTTGACCACGATGCTCGTAACGCTCGATCCACCGGGGCTGGCGCCGGTCTTTCTCGGCCTGACGGTCGGCATGACGGGAATCCAGCGCCGCCACGTCGCCTTTCGCGGCTCCCTGATCGCGTTCGGCATCCTGGCGCTCTTTGCCCTGTTCGGATCGAACGTCCTGGGTCTGCTCGGAATATCGATCGGCGCCTTCCGCATTGCGGGCGGCTTGCTGCTTTTCTGGATATCCTTCGAAATGGTCTTCGAAAAGCGCCAGGAACGGAAGGAAAAGACGTCCCAGGCCGCAATCACGATCGACCACCTTCACAATATCGCTGTCTTTCCGCTGGCTCTTCCGTTGATAGCCGGGCCCGGTGCGATCTCCGCCACCGTACTGCTCGCCGGCGCCTTCCCGGGCCCACTCGACCGGACTCTGCTGATCGGCGTCATCGCACTCATTATGGGGCTCGTCTACGTGACGCTTCTGGTGGCGGAACGGCTCGACCGTTTCCTCGGTGTGACCGGCCGCGCAATTCTCACGCGCCTGCTCGGCGTCATCCTGGCCGCTCTCTCGGTGCAGTTCGTGCTCGACGGCGTTCGCTCGGCCTTCAATCTCTAATATTTCGAAAACGTCATATGGCGCGACATTGCAGGTTTTTCTGCTAAAAGCCGCGGCAAAGAGAATCAAAGAAGGTTTTGCCATGCGGCGTGTGTTGCGGCGGCTTTTTCCCGAAGCCACCTCCATCAGTGCGAAAGAACGGTTGCGCGCAGCCTCGGGAGCCCTGGCCGGGATCCTCGCAACAGGTTTGCTCGGCAGTCTGGCGCTGCGAGCTGACGCCTCTCTTCCGGCGCTGATCGCGCCGATGGGAGCCTCCGCCGTCCTTTTGTTCGCGGTCCCGTCCAGTCCCCTCGCCCAACCCTGGTCGATTCTCTGCGGCAATATCGTTGCCGCATTTGTAGGAGTCACCACGGCGCTCGCGATAGAGGACCCGTTCCTGGCGTCCGCGATCGCCATTGGCGTCGCAATCGCTGCGATGATGGCACTGCGATGCCTGCACCCGCCAAGCGGAGCCATCGCGCTGACCGCCGTTCTGGGCGGGCCTGCCATTCATGATCTGGGATACGGTTTCGTATTCTGGCCGGTCGCCGGCAACTCGCTCGCCCTGCTGCTTCTTGCCTTGGTCTTCAACAACCTGACGGGGCGCCCCTACCCTCATTCCATAAAGCCGCCGGCAACCGATCACGGTACCGCCGATCCCGCTCCGATGCAGCGGATCGGCTTTACTTCAGCCGACCTCGACGATGTCCTGAAGGAATACGATGAGTTTCTGGATATCGACCGCGAAGACCTGGAGACTATCCTCAGAAGAACCGAACTGCGATCCTACCGGAGACGCGCAACGCATCTCGACTGCGCCAGCATTATGTCTCGCGATGTAGTGGCGGTTGCGCCCGACAATTCGCTGAAAGAAGCGCAGGACGTGATGCGCAGCCACCATTTCCGGGCGTTGCCAGTCACCAACGATCGTGCCGAGGTCGTGGGCATCGTCACCCAGACGGATTTCCTGGATAAGGCGACCTGGACCAAGGGGCGCCCGAGAATTGGCCTTGCTCAGCGGATTAGGCTTGTGCTGTCGGGGGCAAGCGCCCCGAACGACACCGTCAAGGATATCATGACCACACCGGTCCGGACCGTTGCGCCCGACACGCCCATTGCCGACGCGATCGTCATCTTTGCGGAAGAAGGGCTGCACTATCTGCCGGTGACCGGCGGAACCAACAAGCTGGTGGGGATACTATCGCAGTCGGACGTGCTGGTGGCGATGCTCGCAGACAGCGCCAACCAGAATTACGAAGCGCGCCTGACCGCCTGAAAATAACGCGCGCGGGGCAATCCACAAGCAACACCGGATCGGCGAGTGCCGCTTGGATCAGAACGGAATATCGTCGTCGAGATCGCGGGAAAAATTGCCGCCGGCAGGCTGATTGCCGCCGCGGCTCGAGCCGCTGGAACCGCCCGAGGACCGGCGGTCATGATCATTTCCACCGCCATAGCCGCCGCCGAAGTCGTCACCGCCGAAGTCATTGCCGCCGCGGGCTCCGCGGTCGCCACCGCCCTCACCCCGGCCGTCCAGCATGGTCAGCGTCGAGTTGAACCCCTGCAGCACAATTTCGGTCGAATACCGGTCGTTGCCGGTCTGATCCTGCCATTTGCGGGTCTGCAGCGCGCCTTCGATATAGAGCTTTGCGCCCTTCTTCACATACTGCTCGACCACCTTGCAGAGACCTTCGTTGAAGACCACTACGGTGTGCCATTCGGTCTTTTCCCGCCGCTCGCCGGAATTGCGGTCGCGCCAGGTCTCGGAAGTCGCGATGCGAAGATTGGCGATCGGCCGACCGTCTTGCGTGCGGCGAATTTCCGGATCGGCGCCTACATTTCCAATCAGGATCACCTTGTTCACGCTACCAGCCATAACTTTCACCTCATCCGCCGCCTGCTTTGCGGCCTTGAAACCAATCGTATCACTTTAGCCCATCGACATGCCCGGTTGGGCATTCATGAATTTTAATCCACAGGCAAATTGTTCTTTATTTGTTCTATTTTATTCCTATAGTGCTGTCAACCGACTCGGAACGGTCCGCAATCGCAGCAGTTTCGTCTCGACAGGCACGGATCAATCACTACATAAGGACCTCGATCCTCCCAAAGAGCATGATGATGAGTGAACTCAAAACCATTTCCATACGTGGCGCGCGCGAGCATAATCTTAAGGGCATCGACCTCGATCTGCCGCGCAATTCGCTGATCGTCATGACGGGCCTTTCGGGGTCGGGCAAATCGTCGCTTGCCTTCGACACGATCTATGCGGAAGGCCAACGTCGTTATGTGGAGAGCCTGTCGGCCTATGCGCGCCAGTTTCTGGAAATGATGCAGAAGCCGGATGTCGATCAGATCGACGGCCTTTCGCCGGCAATTTCGATCGAGCAGAAAACGACCTCGCGCAACCCGCGCTCGACGGTCGGCACGGTCACCGAGATCTACGACTATATGCGCCTGCTTTTTGCGCGCGTCGGCGTGCCCTATTCGCCGGCAACAGGCCTGCCGATCGAAAGCCAGACCGTCAGCCAGATGGTCGACCGCATCCTCGCCTTCGAGGAGGGCACGCGCCTTTACATTCTGGCGCCGATGATCCGCGGACGAAAGGGCGAATATAAAAAAGAGCTCGCCGAGCTGATGAAGAAGGGTTTTCAGCGCGTCAAGGTCGACGGCCAGTTCTATGAGATCGCCGAGGTTCCGGCACTCGACAAGAAATACAAGCACGATATCGACGTGGTCGTGGACCGCCTCGTGGTGCGCTCCGACATTTCCGCACGCCTGGCGGACAGTCTCGAGACCTCGCTGAAACTGGCCGACGGGCTGGCGGTCGCCGAATTCGCCGACAAACCGCTGCGCGCCGAGGATACCGCAGCCGGTGGCTCCGCCAACAAGTCGCTCAACGAGACCCACGAGCGGGTGCTGTTTTCGGAGAAATTCGCCTGCCCGGTCTCCGGCTTCACCATTCCGGAAATCGAGCCGCGGCTTTTCTCGTTCAACAATCCCTTCGGCGCCTGCCCGACCTGCGACGGCCTCGGTTCGCAGCAGAAGGTGGATGAGGCGCTGATCGTGCCGGAACCCGCCCGCACGCTGCGCGACGGCGCGATTGCGCCATGGGCGAAATCCACCTCCCCCTATTACAACCAGACGCTGGAAGCGCTCGGAAAAGCCTTCGGTTTCAAGCTGTCCAGCCGTTGGAACGAGCTTTCCGAGGAGGCTCAGAAGGCCATCCTGCAGGGAACCGAAGAGAAGATCGAATTCCACTATGCCGACGGCGCACGCTCCTACAAGACGGTCAAGAACTTCGAAGGCATCGTGCCGAACCTCGAACGCCGCTGGAAGGAAACCGACAGCGCCTGGGCGCGCGAAGAGATCGAACGCTACATGTCGGCCGCTCCCTGCCCGGCCTGCAACGGTTTTCGCCTGAAGCCGGAAGCTCTCGCGGTGAAGATCAACAAGCTGCATATCGGACAGGTCACGGATATGTCGATCCGGCTTGCGCGCGACTGGTTCGAAGTGCTGCCGGAACAGCTGAACGCCAAGCAGAACGAGATCGCCGTCCGCATCCTCAAGGAGATCCGCGAGCGTCTGCGGTTCCTCAATGACGTGGGCCTCGATTATCTCAGCCTCTCGCGCAATTCCGGCACGCTTTCGGGCGGCGAGAGCCAGCGCATTCGGCTCGCCTCGCAGATCGGCTCCGGCCTCACGGGCGTGCTTTACGTATTGGACGAACCCTCGATCGGCCTGCACCAGCGGGACAATGCGCGGCTGCTCGATACGTTGAAGCACCTGCGTGACATCGGCAACACCGTGATTGTCGTCGAGCATGACGAGGACGCTATTTTGACGGCGGACTATGTGGTCGACATCGGCCCGGCCGCCGGTATCCACGGCGGTCAGGTGGTGGCACAGGGCGGGCCGAAGGACATCATGGCCAATCCCAAGTCGCTGACCGGCAAATATCTCTCGGGCGAACTCGGCGTGCCGGTTCCCATGGAGCGCCGCAAGCCCAAGAAGGGCAAGGAGATCAAGGTTTTCGGTGCTCGCGGCAACAATCTCAAGAATGTCACGGCCGCCATTCCGCTCGGCGTCTTCACGGCCGTTACCGGCGTATCCGGCGGGGGCAAGTCCACGTTCCTCATCGAGACGCTCTACAAGGCTGCCGCACGCCGTGTCATGGGCGCCCGCGAAATACCTGCCGAACACGACAAGATCGACGGTTTCGAATTCATCGACAAGGTGATCGACATCGACCAATCGCCGATCGGCCGCACGCCGCGTTCCAACCCGGCGACCTATACCGGCGCCTTCACGCCGATTCGTGACTGGTTTGCCGGCCTGCCGGAAGCCAAGGCACGGGGTTATGCGCCTGGCCGCTTCTCGTTCAACGTCAAGGGTGGCCGTTGCGAAGCCTGCCAAGGCGACGGTGTTATCAAGATCGAGATGCACTTCCTGCCGGACGTCTATGTCACCTGCGATGTCTGCCATGGCAAGCGCTACAATCGCGAGACGCTTGACGTGCATTTCAAGGGTAAATCGATCGCCGACGTGCTGGACATGACGGTTGAGGAAGGGGTGGAGTTCTTCTCCGCGGTGCCGGCGGTGCGCGACAAGCTGCAGTCGCTCTTTGATGTCGGCCTCGGTTATATCAAGGTGGGGCAGCAGGCCAACACGCTTTCGGGTGGCGAGGCGCAGCGCGTCAAGCTAGCCAAGGAACTGTCGAAACGCTCGACCGGACGTACGCTCTACATCCTCGACGAGCCGACGACGGGCCTGCATTTCCACGACGTGGCCAAGCTCCTGGAAATGTTGCATGAGCTTGTGAACCAGGGCAATTCGGTGGTGGTGATCGAGCACAATCTCGAGGTCATCAAGACGGCCGACTGGATCATCGATATCGGTCCGGAAGGCGGCACGGGCGGCGGTGAAGTGGTCGCGTCCGGCACGCCCGAGCAGATCGTCAAGGAAAAGCGGTCCTATACCGGCCACTTCCTCAAGGAACTGCTGGATCGCCGGCCAGCGAAGAAGGTGGAAGCGGCGGAATAGCAGTATTGCGTCATGGAGGGGAATTCATGAAGAAAGCCGGCACTATTCGCACAGGCATCGGCGGCTGGACCTTCGAGCCTTGGGAAGGAACGTTCTATCCGGAAAAACTGGCGAAGAAGAAACAGCTCGAATATGCGGCCAGCAAACTGAAGGTGATCGAGGTCAACGGAACCTATTACGGCTCGCAAAAGCCGGAGACTTTTGCCAAATGGGCTTCCGAAGTGCCGGATGGTTTCATCTTTTCGCTGAAGGCGAGCCGCTTCACCACCAATCGCAAGGTTTTGGCAGAAGCCGGAGAGTCCATCGAGAAGTTCCTGACCCAGGGTCTGACGGAACTCGGCGATCATCTCGGGCCGCTGCTGTGGCAGTTCGCGCCGACCAAGAAGTTCGAGGCCGACGATTTCGAGGCCTTCTTGAAACTCTTGCCGAACAAGCTCGATGGCTTGAAGCTGACCCATGCCGTCGAAGTCCGCAACGACACATTCAAGGTGCCGGAATTCATCGCGCTGCTGGCGAAATACAATATCGCCCCGGTTTGTGCCGACCATTTCGACTATCCCATGATCGCCGATGTGACCGCCGATTTCGTTTATGCCCGGCTGCAGAAAGGGTCCGACGATATCAAGACCTGTTATCCCGAAAAGGATATGAAGGCGTGGGCGCACCGGCTTGAAATTTGGGCGGAAGGCGGCGTGCCGGACGATCTGCCGCTGATCGACGAAAGCCACAAGCCGAAGAAGGAGCCGCGCGACGTCTTCGCCTTCTTTATCCATGAAGGCAAAGTCAACGCCCCCTACGGCGCAATGGCCATGAGCGAACTTCTGGAAACCAAAACTAACCGGTGAGTGTGACACTCGCATGGGCGGCCAGATCTTCAGCCGTCATGCCCCTGCCCACGCGCTTTGCCGCCTCGGCATGCAGGTAGACGCCAGCGGCTGCCGCTTCGAAGGCGGGCATGCCTTGCGCCAAGAGGGCGCCGATCATGCCCGCCAGCACATCGCCGGAACCCGCGGTCGCCAGCCATGGCGGTCCGTTGGCGTTAATGCAGGCACGGCCGTCCGGGCCCGCTATAACCGTATCCGCCCCCTTGTATACAATCACCGCGTGAGCGCGCTCGGCCGCTCTTAAGGCCTTCTCGACCTTGCTCTGATCCTGTTCGCGGGCGAGGTCGGGAAATAGCCGGCCGAATTCGCCCTCGTGCGGCGTCAGCACCAGGCGTGTTTCACCCCCGGCAAACGCATCGAACAATTCCGAGGGACGTTCTTTAAAGGACGTAATGCCATCGGCATCCAGCACCAATGGCCGATCCTTGAACGCCAGGACGAATTGACGAGCCTTCTCGCCAACGCTAAAGCCGGGGCCGAGCACGAAGGCGGAGAGTTTTGCCGAAGCCGTCCAGTTCTGGAGGTCGTCCAGGTCGTCGATCTGATGCAGCATGACGGCAGTGAGCGAGGAGGCATTGACGGGCAAGGCATCGGCGGGCGATCCAATGGTCACCAGTCCGGCCCCGGCTTTCAGGCCCGCTGTGGCGGCAAGCCGGGCGGCCCCCGTCTTCGTCCCCTCCCCGGAGAAGACAACCAGATGTCCGCGACGGTATTTATGCGTTGCCGCTTCCGGCGCCGGAACCAGATCGCGCCAGAGAAGCGGGCTGTTTTCGCAGATCCTGCCCGCGACGGAACGGATGATCCGAGCCGGAATACCGATATCGAAGACTTCGATGTCTCCGCAGAGTGACCGTCCCGGTAAAAGCAGATGTCCGGGTTTGCGGGCCATGAAGGTGACCGTATGTCGGGCTGTGAAAGACGCGCCGAGCGGCACGCCGCGGCGGCCGCAGAGGCCTGAGGGCAGATCGACCGCCAGGACCGGGACTTTGGCTCCGTCCACCTTGCCGATCACCAGTTGCACCGCTTCAGGTACGTCCCGCGCCAAGCCGGCACCGAAAAGGGCGTCAACGACGATATCACTCTGCTCGGGTTGATAGGATTCGAGCGGTTCGGACGATCCGCCCCAGAGATGGCGTGCATGGCGCGCATCTCCCTTCAGTCTCTCCGGGTCGCCAAGATGGAAGACATCGACGGAAGCACCGGCCTCTACCAGTGCGCGGGCGGCCACATAGCCGTCGCCGCCGTTATTGCCCGGCCCACACAGGACGGCGAAGCGCAATGCGCCGGGAAAATTCCGCAGGGCCGACGCTGCGACAGCTCGCCCTGCCCTTTCCATCAGATCGAACGAGACAATACCGGACCGGGCAGCGGCGGTGTCGGCTGCGGTCATTTCGTTCGGCGTCAGCAGTAGATGATCGATGGGAAAGCTCATACTGCTATTGAATGGAAACGTGATCAGAAAACAAGCGGCGATGTCGGCTCTTGATAGCATATTTAATATGCATTTGCCTAAATAATAGGCTCTATCGCGCTTCTATTTACATCTGCTTACATTCCGCAAAAACGAGGCAAAACGCTCGTTCCTGCGCCGCACCGCACAAGAATCAGAAAAAATGGAAGCATTTCGGCCACGGAACACGCCGTTCTGCGGGGATTTCGCCCAAAAACACATTATTTTTTTGAAAGTCCCTTCCGAGTTTGGCACGATAACTGCATTGGCATGGCCGAGCGGGTAAAGGCCTGCTTCAAGGGAGAAGCGGAGAGATAGTTTCTCATGAAAAAGATCGAAGCGATCATCAAACCTTTCAAGCTCGATGAAGTGAAGGAAGCCCTTCAAGAGGTCGGCTTGCAGGGAATCACCGTCACCGAGGCAAAGGGTTTCGGCCGTCAGAAAGGCCATACGGAACTCTATCGCGGTGCGGAATATGTCGTTGACTTCCTGCCGAAGGTTAAGGTGGAGGTTGTCCTGGCGGACGAGAACGCGGAAGCGGTCATCGAAGCGATTCGCAATGCCGCGCAGACTGGACGGATCGGGGATGGCAAGATATTCGTCTCCAATGTGGAGGAGGTCATCCGTATCCGCACTGGTGAAACGGGCGTAGACGCCATCTAATCCGCCCCGCGGCCGCCGGCCCGGGCTCAATCGTCATCTTACATCGAGGAAGGTCATATGACGAGCGCAAGCGAAATCATGAAACAAATCAAGGAAAACGACGTCAAGTTCGTGGACCTGCGCTTTACCGACCCGCGCGGCAAGCTGCAGCACGTCACCATGGACATTGCGTCGGTCGATGAGGACATGTTCGCCGACGGCGTCATGTTCGACGGTTCCTCGATCGGTGGCTGGAAGGCCATCAACGAGTCCGACATGGTACTCATGCCTGACCCGGCCACTGTCCATATGGACCCCTTCTTCGCGCAGTCGACGATGGTCATCTTCTGCGACATTCTCGATCCAATTTCGGGCGAAGCCTATAACCGCGACCCGCGCGGAACTGCCAAGAAGGCTGAAGCCTACCTGAAGGCATCCGGCATCGGCGACACCATCTTCGTCGGGCCCGAGCCTGAATTCTTCGTCTTCGACGACGTCAAATACAAGGCCGACCCCTATAACACCGGCTTCAAGCTGGATTCGTCGGAACTGCCGTCCAACGACGATACCGACTACGAGACCGGCAACCTCGGCCACCGTCCGCGCGTCAAGGGGGGCTATTTCCCGGTTCCGCCGGTCGACAGCCTGCAGGATATGCGCTCCGAAATGCTGACCGTGCTCGCCGAAATGGGCGTCGTCGTCGAAAAGCATCACCACGAAGTCGCCTCCGCCCAGCACGAGCTCGGCGTCAAATTCGACACGCTGGTGCGCAACGCCGATAAGATCCAGATCTACAAATACGTCGTGCATCAGGTCGCCAATGCCTATGGCAAGACCGCGACCTTCATGCCAAAGCCGGTGTTTGGCGACAATGGTTCGGGCATGCACGTGCATCAGTCGATCTGGAAGGACGGGAAGCCGACCTTTGCGGGTGATGAATATGCCGGCCTCTCCGAGAGCTGCCTTTATTACATCGGCGGCATTATCAAGCATGCCAAGGCAATCAATGCCTTCACCAACCCGACGACCAACTCCTACAAGCGTCTCGTTCCGGGTTATGAAGCGCCGGTGCTGCTCGCCTATTCGGCGCGCAACCGCTCTGCTTCGTGCCGCATCCCGTTCGGGACCGGGCCGAAGTCGAAGCGGGTGGAAGTTCGCTTCCCCGATCCGCTGGCAAACCCCTATCTCGGCTTCGCCGCCATGCTGATGGCCGGCCTCGATGGCATCAAGAACAAGATCCATCCGGGCAAGGCCATGGACAAGGACCTTTACGATCTGCCGCCGAAGGAGCTCAAGAAGATCCCGACTGTCTGCGGATCACTGCGCGAAGCGCTCGAAAACCTCGACCGCGACCGTAAGTTCCTGACCGCCGGCGGCGTGTTCGACGACGATCAGATCGACGCCTATATCGAACTGAAGATGACGGAAGTCATGCGCTTCGAAATGACCCCGCATCCGGTCGAATTCGACATGTACTACTCGGCCTGATCCGGCGATTCTGCCACTGGCGTTTTCGAACGGCGGGCTCAGGCCCGCCGTTCTTTTTTTGGCGCGGCATCGCCTCAGCGGCAGGGAATACCAGGGCCATAGCGGCGAACCGGTTTGAAGGCAGGATTCTCGATTATTGCCGGACCTCGGAATGCTCAGCCGTCGCAGGAAGTAATTTTGCGATTCCAGATCCGTCGGCCACAGATGACGCAAGTCTATCCTTGGAACAATGAAGGGCGGTGCGCATTACTCTCTTGATGTCAGAGAATTCTATTCCCACATTAGGATGCGAAAGGACATCGCACCATGAAACAACGCAACGCTAAGTTTACAATCGGAGAGGTGGTCCGCCACAAGGTCTTTCCGTTTCGGGGCGTCGTGTTCGATGTGGATCCGGAATACGCCAATTCTGAAGAATGGTGGAATGCCATTCCGGTCGAAATCCGGCCAAACAAGGACCAGCCCTTCTATCACCTGCTCGCCGAAAACGACGAGACGGAATATGTCGCATACGTTTCGGAGCAAAACCTGGAGCATGACGAGAGCGATACTCCCTTGCGCAATCCTCAGGTCTATCAGATCTTCGATCGCGGTCCATCAGGCCAGCTGAAACCCAAGGTCATCCTGGCCCACTGACTGGCGGCGACAATCAAAAAAGACGCCTGCATCTCCCGGCGTCCTGCCTACAAAAAAGCCGGCATCTCTGCCGGCTTTTTCTCAGATGAACATCAAGACGGTTACTGGCCCTGCTTGGCCGCGTTCTGTGCGTCTTCCAGCTTCTTGCGGGTTTCTTCCGCCTTCTTCTGCAGGCCTTCTTCGAGGCTGCGCTGACTCTGGGCGATCTGCTCCTGCGGCATGGCCGGGCCATCGAACACGCCGGTGAAGCCGGAGAGCGAAACCTTGATCGGGTTCGGCGCGCGGCGGAAATTGATTGACGTGAAGACCACGTCGTTGCCCTTCTTGAGGCTGGCGATCATCGCGTCCGTCAAGGGAACTTCCGCAGTGCATTTATCCGGCAGGCAGACGACATAATCCAGCTTCTGGCCCTTGCCGCCATCGATCTGCATGATGACGCCCGGCGGCACGAGGCGCGCGGTCGGAACCGAAACCTGCAGGATCTTGCGGTTTACCTTGCCTTCAACGGTGATCAGGCCAACAGCCGTGACCAACTGCCCGTTCTGGGCGGCGATGATGTTCTGCACGACGCAGATGTCGCTGTCATCCTGCTTGCTGCAAGTCTTGAACCAGCCGAGCGGCGGCGCACCCGGAGCGGCAGCGGCAGGTGCCGCGGCATCCTGTGCAAGGGCTGCAGCCGGCAGCGCACTTGCGCCAACCGAGAGAGCGAGAACGGACATTGCCGTCCGCAGAACTTGGGTTGCCTTAAGCATCATAACGAGATCCGTCTCCTGAAATCCGTGGGGCGGCAAGACGCCGTTCAAATCCCTCGGGGTGTCCTACTGCCCGTCACCTGTCGGCGAAATGAGGCATTTGAATGACCCGCCCGTCCGGCAAACCTGTTACATCGCGACGGCCACGATATCCAGCCCCCTCTTTCGTATTTTTTCACAAGGCGTTAACGCGCCTGTTCAATCTTTCGCGGGCGGTGCCGGGTTGGTCCCCCTAGGGGTATGCGTTATCTTGCCTTCGAATCAGCGAGGACATCTCCCACCATGAGTTCGATGCGACGCTTTGTTCCCCTTATCGCGGCCCTTTTGATCGGCGGGCCCGCAACAGCCGAGCCCCTGCACGGGATCGCAATGCACGGATCGCCGACCCTGCCACGAGACTATAAGCACTTTTCTTACGTCAATCCGGAGGTCAAAAAGGGCGGCAGAGTGGCCTATGGGGTGGTCGGCACGTTCGACAGCCTCAATCCGTTCGTCCTCAAAAGCATGCGCACGACCGCACGCGGCCTCTGGGACACCATCTTCGGGCATCTCCTCTACGAACCCCTGATGACTCGTTCCAGCGATGAACCATTCACGCTTTATGGTCTGCTCGCCGAGAGCGTCGAATGGGACGAAGACCGCACCTTCATACAGTTCAACATCAACCCGAAGGCAAAGTGGTCGGACGGCCAGCCGGTGACCCCGGAGGACGTGATTTTCACGTTCGAAATTCTGCGCGACAAAGGCCGAATTCCCTTTTCCAACCGGCTTGCGCCCGTGGAAAAGATGGAAAAGGTGGGCGAACGCAGCGTACGTTTCACCTTCAACGACAAGGCCGACCGCGAGTTCCCGCTCATCCTCGCTACCTCCACTCCAATCCTGCCGAAACACGTCATCGATCCTGCGACTTTCGACCAGTCGACTTTGAAGCCCCCTGTGGGCTCGGGCCCCTATCTCGTCAAATCCGTGTCACCCGGCGAACGCATCGTTTATGAGCGAAATCGGGATTATTGGGGCAAGGACATTCCATCGAAGATCGGTTTCGATAACTACGATCAGATCTCGGTAGAATATTTCCTCCAGGAAAACACTCTCTTCGAAGCCTTCAAGAAGGGCGTAATCGATGTCTATCTGGAAGGCAGCCCGACTCACTGGGCTCGTGCTTATGACTTTCCCGCTGTACAGAAAGGCGAAGTCATAAAAGACGCCTTCAAGCCGCAGCTTCCAACGGGCATGCTCGGCTTCGTGTTCAACACCCGTCGTCCAGTCTTTGCCGATGTCAATGTGCGCGCGGGTCTGTCTCTGGCCCTGGATTTCGAATGGGCCAACAAAAACCTCTTCGAAGGCGCCTATACCCGTACAGAAAGCTATTGGCAGGACTCGCCGCTCTCTTCCCTCGGCAGAGCCGCCGATGAGCGCGAACTTGCCATTCTCGGACCGGCCAAGGAGAGGATCGAACCTGCGGTTCTCGACGGCACCTATCGCCTGCCGAGAACAGACGGCTCCGGCGCCGATCGGAAGGTGATGAGAGACGCTGTCGACCTTCTGAAAAAAGGCGGCTACACGATCAAGAACGGCAAGATGTCCGATGCCAAGGGAAAACCGCTCGTCTTCGAGGTGATGACGCAGACCCAGGACCAGGAAAAGCTGGCGATCGCCTATCAGCGCACGCTGAAGATGATCGGCGTCGACATGGCGATCCGCACTGTCGACGACGCACAGTACCAGGCCCGCTCCGGCAGTTTCGACTACGACATGATCGTCAAGTCCTATCCGTCGACGCTGTCACCCGGCATCGAGCAGGTAGGCCGCTGGGGATCCTCTTCGCGCGACCGGCCGGGCAGCTTCAATTTCGCTGGCGTGGCCGACCCGGATGTCGACAAGCTCATCGGGTCCATCCTCTCCGCCCGTAGCAAGGAGGATTTCGAAGCGGCGGTGCGCGCCTATGATCGGTTGCTGATTTCCGGTCACTATATGGTGCCGCTCTATCACATACCGGAGCAATGGCTGGCGCGCCGCAGCTACATCAGCTATCCGGAGAAACTGCCGCTTTATGGCTACCAGCTCAACACCTGGTGGGACAAACGGGCGCAATAGCCGAATTCAGGTCGATCAAGTAAAGGAAGCCCGTCATGGAGCGCGTGACCATAGACATCGTTTCGGACGTCGTTTGCCCCTGGTGCTATCTGGGAAAGGCGCGGCTGGAGCTCGCCATCGCCGAAGTGCAGGACGAGATCGGGGTGGACATCAACTGGCGCCCCTATCGGCTCAATCCGGACCATCCGCCGGAAGGCGTCGATCACCAGAGCGATCTGGCCCGCAAGCTTGGGGGCAAGGACGCGGTGGATCGCGCCCATGCCATGCTGCAAAAGCTCGGCGAGGACGTTGGCATCCGCTACAATTTCGAGGCAATCAAGATCGGGCCGAATACGCTCGATGCACATCGGCTGCTGCATTGGGCAATGACCGAGGGGCGCGAAGTTCAGGACAAGGTCGCAACAGCCCTCTTCAAGGCAAATTTCGAGGAAGGACGAAATGTCGGCGATCCCGCAGTGCTGGCAGATATTGCCGAGCAATCTGGCCTTGACCGAAAGGTGATCGAAAACCTTCTGGCGACGGATGCGGACAAGGACACGGTTCTTTCCGAGATCGACGCGGCCCAGAAGATGGGCGTCACCGGCGTTCCTTTTTTCATTATCGACGGACAATATGCGGTGAGCGGGGCGCAGACACCGGATGTCTTCGTCAACACCTTGCGCGAGATTGCCAAGCTCAAGGCAGATGCCCGCAAAGGCATGATCTGATCCAGGGTCCCCTCGCCCGCAGACCAAAGGGGCTCGCAAGGCCCGATACCCGCGACACCCTGTCCATTCGTGACGTGCAGGATCAGGCTTTCGCCAGCTCCGCGAACTGTGTCATCACCTGCGCTGCAGCCGTCAGCCTTTTTTCCGGCGTGGGAAGCTCCCGCGTCAGGAATACGCTCTGATCCGGCCGAATCTTCGCGAGCGTTCCCTGCTTGGCGATATATCCCACGAGCGCTGCAGGATTCGGGAACTGCTTGTCGCGGAAGGTGACGACCACGCCCTTCGGCCCTGCCTCCAGCTTCTCGACATTTGCCTTCCGGCAAAGGGACTTGATGAAGACGACCTTCAGAAGGTTCTGCACCTCCGGCGGCATCGGGCCGAAACGATCCACCATTTCCGCGCCGAAACCGTCGATCTCAGAGAGTTCGGAGACCTCACCAAGACGGCGATAGAGCCCCATGCGCAGATGCAGATCCGGCACATAGGATTCCGGGATCATCACAGTGATGCCAGCGGAAATCTGCGGTGACCAGCCGGTATCGACGATCTCGTCGTCGCCCTTCACTTCCGCCACCGCCTCCTCCAGCATCTGCTGGTAGAGCTCGAAACCGACTTCCTTGATATGACCGGATTGTTCTTCGCCGAGCAGGTTTCCGGCGCCGCGGATATCAAGGTCGTGGCTTGCAAGCTGGAATCCGGCCCCGAGAGTGTCGAGCGACTGCAGCACTTTCAGGCGACGTTCCGCCGTCGTGGTGAGCGGCTTGTTGACCGGCAGGGTGAACAGCGCGAAGGCGCGCACCTTGGAGCGGCCAACGCGGCCGCGAAGCTGATAGAGCTGCGCCAGTCCGAACATGTCGGCGCGATGCACCACCAGCGTATTGGCGGTCGGCACGTCGAGACCGGATTCGACGATGGTCGTCGAGAGAAGCACGTCGTACTTGCCGTCGTAGAAGGCATTCATGATGTCTTCCAGCTCACCGGCCGGCATCTGACCATGGGCGACGGCCACCTTCAGCTCCGGAACGTCCGACTGAAGGAAAGCCTGAATCTCCGGCAGATCGGCGACCCGGGGACAAACATAGAAACTTTGGCCGCCGCGGTAATGCTCGCGCATCAGCGTCTCGCGGATGACGAGCGGATCGAAGGGCGAGATGAAAGTGCGGACCGCCATGCGGTCGACCGGCGGCGTGGTGATGAGCGAAAGTTCGCGAACACCCGTCATGGCAAGCTGCAGCGTGCGAGGGATAGGCGTCGCCGAGAGCGTCAGAACATGCACGTCGCTCTTTAGCTCCTTCAGCCGCTCCTTGTGCTTGACGCCGAAATGCTGCTCTTCGTCGATGATCAGCAGGCTGAGATTGGCGAACTTGATGCCGGCGCCGAGCAGTGCGTGGGTGCCGACGACGATATCCACCTTGCCCTCGGTCAGACCTTTCTTGGTTTCCGCCAGTTCCTTGGCAGATACCAGACGGGATGCCTGCGCAACGGTGATCGGCAAGCCGCGAAAACGGTCGCGGAAGGTCTTGTAGTGCTGGCGGGCAAGCAGCGTGGTCGGCACGACGACTGCGACCTGCGCGCCGTTCATCGCCGCAAAAAACGCCGCCCGCAGCGCAACCTCGGTCTTACCAAATCCCACATCCCCGCAAACCAGACGATCCATCGGCCGGCCCGCTCCCAGGTCGTCCCGCACGGCGTCGATGGCATTCGCCTGGTCGTCCGTCTCGTCGTAGGGAAAACGTGCGGCGAATTCGTCGTAGAGCCCTTCCGGCGTGGTCAATACAGGCGCACGGCGGGTGATGCGGGTCGCGGCAATGCGGATAAGCGCATCCGCCATGTCCAGCAGGCGCTTCTTGAGCTTGGCCTTGCGGGCCTGCCAGGCGCCGCCGCCGAGCTTGTCCAATTGCGCTTCGGCGGCATCCGAACCATAGCGCGACAAGAGATCGATATTTTCGACAGGCAGGAAGAGCTTAGCCTGATCGGCATAGTGCAGTTCCAGGCATGCCCGCGGCGCGCCGGCTGCCTCGATGGTCACGAGGCCGACGAAGCGGCCGATGCCGTGTTCTGCGTGGACGACCAGCGAACCTTCGTCGAGGCCCGCCACTTCCGTCAGGAAATCCGCTCCGCGCTTGCGGCGTTTGCCGCGGCGGACCATGCGGTCGCCGAGGATATCCTGCTCGCCGATGACGGCGATCTTGTCGGTTTCGAAGCCCGCCTCCAGGCTCAGCACCGCCGAGGCCGCTTCACCTTTTTCGAGTGTATCGAGATCGGAGAGCTTCTCGATCTGTTTGATACGCTTCAGGCCGCGCTCGTCGAGCACCTGCAACAGACGATCGAGCGAGCCGGCCGACCAGCCCGTCACCAGCACCTTGATGCCGGCCGCCCGCTTGTCGGCAATATGCTTGACGACCAGGTCGAATACATTGATCCGTTCGTCTCGCTCCTTGTCCTCGGTCTGCGATTTGGCCCAGCGCGGCCCTGCATGCGCATCGAGAGTCACCACCCGGCGACCTTCGGCATCCATTTCATTAAATGGCGTAAGACGCAGCGCATTGACCGCATCGAGAGCAGAGGCGAAAGCCTTGCCGTCGAGGTAGAGCTGGCCGGGAGAAACCGGCTTGTAAGGCGCGGCCTGCGCCGCGGCTCCTTTGCCCTGCGTCCCGCTGTCGCGCCGCGCCTCGTAATAGTCGAGGACAAGCTTGGAACGCTCGTTCGCAGCCTCTTTGGCAGTGTGATCGGTAACGATGCAAAAACCGTCGAGATAGTCGAAGGCCGTCTCGAGCCTCTCGTAAAAGAGAGGCAGCCAATGCTCCATGCCGGCATAACGCCGTCCTTCCGAGACCGCCTGATAGAGCGCATCGTCGCGAGTGGCTGCGCCGAAAAGGGAGAGGTAGTTCTTCCGGAAGCGGCTGATCGTGTCCGGCGTCAGCGTCACCTCGCTCATGGGATTGAGATCGAGAGAACGGGTCTGGCCGGTGGTCCGCTGGCTGGCAGGGTCAAATGAACGAATCGATTCCAACGTATCCCCGAAGAAATCCAGCCGCACAGGCTCTTCCGTGCCCGGCACGAAGACGTCCAGAATGCCGCCGCGAACGGCGAATTCGCCCACTTCGCGCACGGTCGCGACGCGCTCGAAGCCGTTGCGCTCCAACCGCGCTGCAATGTCGTCCATGCGGATCTGATTGCCGGGCCTCGCCGAAAAGGCAAGGCTCTCGATAATCTCCGAGGGAGCGATCTTCTGCAGCATCGCGTTGACCGTCACCAGTACGATCGCGGCATGAGGCTTCTTGCGATGCGAGATCAGACCGGAAAGGGCCGCAAGTCTGCGGGCGGAGACATCCGCGCTTGGCGAAACCCGGTCGTAAGGCAAACAGTCCCAGGCAGGCAGCGTCAAGACCGGGATTTCCGGCGCGACGAAGGACAGCATCTGCTCGAGATCGGGCATGCGCTGGCCGTCGGACATGATATAGGCCACCGGCTGGCCCGCCCTTGCCAGTTCGGCCAGCACCAGCGGTTCCATGCCGGGAGGCACATTGCCAATGGTCAGCGGCGTCTGCGCCGCCGCGATTTTCTTTGCATCAAATCCTGGAATCATTGCGTCGGCCCGCGCCTTGCTTCGAGCGAAGCTTTGGTGACAGGATCAAAATCGGGCTTGTAGGCTGCGACCCGCGCAAAAAGCGGCGTCCGCCTGTGTTCCGGCAGCGGCTTGGCCCCTGTGAGCCAGGCATGCAGATCATGATCGTCTTCGCCCATGATCGTCTCGAATTCGTCGAGTTCTTCGTCCGAAAGCCGGGCTATCTCGGCCTCCGCAAAGCTTCCGAAAACGAGGTCCATTTCGCGGATACCACGATGCCAGCAGCGATAAAGGATGCGGCGGCGGCGCGGGTCGAGATCCGCGCTGGTGCGCGATAGTCCTGTCATATCGGTGTCCTTGTTCCGCGGTTCATATAGGACGGAAATACGGCCTCGTCACCTTGCCAAATAGCCAAAGTTCATCGCATTTTGCACGCCATGCGTCCTGCCATCCTCGATCCGCTCTTCTCACCGGTCGCCTCTCTTGCGGGCGTCGGCCCGAAGCTTGCCGACCTGATCGCCCGCGTGACCGGCCGAGAGGACGCGGACGACTGCCGTGTCGTCGACCTGCTCTTCCATGCCCCTCATTCCTTGATCGACCGGCGCAATCGGCCAGGGATCGCCCTTGCGCCGCAGGGCGCGATCGTGACGATCGAGGGCCGTGTCGATCGACACCAGCCGCCGCCAAGGGGTAAACCCAACCTGCCCTACCGCGTCTTTCTGCATGATGATACGGGCGAACTGGCGCTGACATTCTTTCGGGCCAAGGGCAACTGGCTGGAGAAATCGCTGCCGATCGACGAGACGGTCATGGTGAGCGGCAAGGTCGAGTGGTTCAACGGCCGTCCATCCATGGTGCATCCGGACTTCATCGTGAAATCTTCGGAAGCGGAGAACCTGCCGCTGGTCGAACCCGTCTACCCGCTGACGGCAGGCCTTTCCCCGAAAATCTTGCGCAAGGCAATCGATGGTGCGGTCGCGCGCCTGCCGATTCTGCCGGAATGGGCCGATGCCAACCTGACGTTACGTCAGGGCTTTCCTTCCGTTACGGATTCCTTCCAAAGGCTGCACGATCCGCGCGACGAGACGGATGTCGATGCACAATCGCCCGCCCGCCGGCGGCTTGCCTATGACGAATTCCTGGCGGGTCAGGTGTCGCTTGCTCTCGTTAGGCAACGCATCCGCAAAGTGCCCGGTCAACCGATTCGCGTGAGGGGTGATCTGGCAGCAGAGATCATAGCCCACCTGCCTTTCTCGCTGACCCCGAGCCAGAAGAAGGCGGTCGACGATATTCTGAAGGACATGGCGGGTGAGGACCGCATGCTGAGGCTGCTGCAAGGCGATGTCGGTGCCGGCAAGACGCTGGTCGCCCTGCTGGCCATGGCGGCTGCCGTCGAGGCCGGCGGCCAGGCGGTTCTGATGGCGCCGACTGAAATCCTCGCGCGCCAGCATTTTTCTACGATCTCGAGGCTTGCAGGCGCCGCAGGCGTGACCGTCGAAGTGCTGACGGGTCGAACGAAGGGCCGCGAGCGCGATCAGATCGTCGAACGCATCGCATCCGGCGAAGCCCAGATCGTCATCGGCACCCATGCCCTCTTCCAAGATGCGATCAATTATCACAATCTGCTCCTGGCCGTTGTAGACGAACAGCATCGGTTCGGTGTCCACCAACGCCTGCGGCTGACGGCCAAGGGTATCTCGCCGCATATGCTGGTGATGACCGCGACGCCCATCCCGCGCACACTGGTGCTCGCCGCCTTTGGCGACATGGATGTCTCCAAGCTGACCGAAAAGCCAGCCGGCCGAAAACCTATCCAGACGGTTACCATTCCTACGGAGCGCATCGGGGAGATCGTTTCCCGCCTTAGAACGGCGATCGCCGACGGAAAGAAAGGCTACTGGATCTGCCCGCTCGTTGAAGAATCGGACATTTCAGACCTGATGTCGGCGGAGGAGCGCTATCAGGTGCTGGCGCAGGAACTTGGCCGCGACAATGTCGGTCTGGTGCACGGACGCATGAGCGGACCGGAAAAAGATGCGGTCATGAGTGCCTTCAAGAACGGCGAACTGCGGTTGCTGGTGGCGACGACGGTGGTGGAAGTCGGCGTCGACGTTCCGGATGCGACTATCATGGTGATCGAGCATGCCGAACGTTTCGGCCTTGCCCAACTCCACCAGCTTCGCGGCCGGGTCGGACGTGGCGACGAGGCCTCGACCTGCATCCTTCTATACAAGGGTCCCTTAAGCGAGACCGGCCGCGCACGGCTGTCGATATTGCGCGACAGCGAGGATGGGTTTCTGATTGCGGAAGAAGATCTGCGCCTGCGTGGTGAGGGAGAGCTTCTCGGGACTCGGCAATCCGGCACGCCCGGTTTTCGCATTGCGAGCCTCGAAGCGCACGCCGACCTATTGGAGATCGCCCGCAAGGACGCAACCTATCTGCTGGAACGGGACCCGGAGCTCACCAGCGAGCGTGGGCAGAATATGCGCGTGCTGCTCTACCTCCACCGCCGCGACGAGGCGATCCGCTTCCTGAGAGCCGGATAATTTACCCCTGAACGACGGGCGGCGGCAAAACCGCGGTCGGCGCTCCGGCACTCGGCCTGTAGTCCGGCGCAATCAGGCCGCCGGAAATCAGCAGCTTGGCTCCCTCTTCCGGCGTCATGTTCAGCATGATGACCTTGCTTCGCGGGACAAACATCAGAAAGCCCGCTGTCGGCACCGGCGTCGGCGGCAGGAAGACCCCGACCATTTCCTCGCCGTCCGCATTGAGCTTCGCCGCGATCTCGCCCTGCGCATCCCCGGAAATGAAGACCAGCGCCCACATGCCGGGACTGGGAAACTCGATCAGTCCGCATTTCTTGAAGGAGGTGGACTGTTCCTTCAGCACGGTCTCCAGGATCTGTTTGACGCTCCTGTAGATGGTGCGGACCAGCGGCATGCGATGCAGGATCGATTCGCCGAAATTGACGATGGAGCGGCCGATCAGGTTTTTGCCGAGAAAACCGATAATGGTAATCAGGACCACCGCCATCACCAGTCCGGTGCCAGGAATGGTGATGTTGAAATAGTATTGCGGGTCGTAGCGTTGCGGAATGTAGGGCGTGACCCAGCTATCGGCCCAGTCGATAAAGGCGAAGGTCAGCCAGATGGTAATGGCCAGAGGCGCGCAGATGATGAGCCCGGTCAGGAAGTTGTTCCGGAGGCGGCCGGCCAGCGATATTCGCTCTGGACTGTCGCTCATTCCGCTTCCTTGAATCACCTAAAGCACTGCCGCATTCATTTGAATGCGACAATGCAGGATGCGATGGTGCGATGCAAGGAAAAGCGGCGGATATCACTCGACGGTGACGGATTTCGCGAGGTTGCGCGGCTGGTCGACGTCGGTCCCCATGAAAACTGCTGTGTGATAGGCCAGCAACTGGATCGGCAGCGAAAAGATCATCGGCGCAATGATCTCATCGACATTCGGCAGCGCGATTGTCGCCATGGTCGGCAGTCGCGACGCGGCGGCGCCCTTTTCGTCGGTGATGAAAATGATCTTGCCGCCGCGGGCCGCCACTTCCTGCATGTTCGAAACGGTCTTTTCGAAGAACCGGTCATGGGGCGCAATGACGATTACCGGCATGTTCTCGTCGATCAACGCGATCGGCCCATGCTTGAGCTCGCCGGCAGCATAACCTTCGGCGTGGATATAGGAGATTTCCTTGAGCTTCAGCGCGCCTTCCATGGCGAGCGGAAAGCTCGTGCCGCGACCGAGATAAAGCACGTCCTTGAAACGGGAGAGATCGCGCGAAAGAACCTCGATCTGCGGCTGGATCTCGTTCAACACCCGGCTCATGATGCGCGGCATTTCAGCGAGATGCTTGACCATCGCCCTTTCGTCGCCGGCCGTCACGGTGCCGCGGGCACGACCGGCGCCAATCGAAAGCGCGGCCAGCACCGCAAGTTGGCAGGTGAAGGCCTTGGTGGAGGCGACGCCGATTTCCGGGCCTGCCAGGATCGGAAAGATCGCATCCGATTCACGCGCTATGGTCGATTCCCTGACGTTGACGACCGCACCGATCTTCAGACCCTGGTCCTTGCAGTACCGAAGCGAGGCAAGCGTGTCCGCCGTCTCGCCGGATTGCGAGATGAAGAGCGCCGCCTGGCTTGGCGACAGCGGCAGTTCGCGGTAGCGGAATTCGGAGGCGACGTCGATCTCGACCGGCAGGCGCGCATAACGTTCGAACCAGTATTTGCCGACCAGACCGGAGAGATAGGCCGTGCCGCAGGCGGAAATGGCAAGGCCGGAGACCTTGCCGAAATCAATCGCCGTTTCATTCGACTTCACCGTATAGGAGGCGAAATCGATATAGTGGCTGAGCGCGTGGGAAATGATCTCGGGCTGCTCGTAGATCTCCTTCTCCATGAAATGGCGATGGTTGCCCTTGTCGACCATGAAGGCGGAAGCTTGCGAAATCTGGCTTGGCCGCTTCAGGGGTTTGCCCTCGTAGTCGATGATCTCGACGCCGTTGTGGGTGATGATTGCGCAGTCGCCATCGACAAGATAAGTGATCTCGTTCGTGAAGGGCGACAGCGCTATGGCATCCGAACCCAAAAACATCTCGCCGCGGCCGTGGCCGATGGCGAGCGGCGGTCCGAAGCGGGCTGCCATGATCGTGGCCGGGTCGTCCTCGAAAATCACCACCAGCGCATAGGCGCCGGAAACGCGGTTCAGCATCGCGAGCATGGCCTCGCGGTGATCGAGCCCCTGGCGGACATATTTCGCCAGAAGATGGGCAACGACTTCGGTATCCGTCTGGCTCTGGAAAACCGCGCCTTCAGCCAGCAGTTCATCCTTCAGCTCGGAAAAATTCTCGATAATTCCGTTATGGACGACGGCGACGCCTTCGACGAAATGCGGGTGGGCGTTGGTCTCGTTCGGCACGCCGTGGGTCGCCCAACGGGTATGGGCAATGCCTATGGTGCCCGGCAGAGGCTCCGCATCAAGCTTCTTTTCGAGGTTGAAGAGCTTTCCTTCGGCGCGACGGCGGTCCATTTTTCCGTCGTGGATGGTCGCGACGCCGGCGGAATCATAACCGCGATATTCGAGCCGCCGCAGCGCATCGACCAGGCGCGCCGCCACCGGTTCTTTTCCGACGATCCCGACAATCCCGCACATAAACCACCCTCTTCGTTTCGTTGGAACCCGCGCAGTCCTAGCCGATTGCCGGCCCGACGCAATCGGCCCGGCGGTCACTTTCGATGTCGGAAAGTAATGCTCGGCAGTTAAGGCGCAATTGTTTATTTTGTTGCTTTTTTAGCGGCCTTGAACGCAAGGGCGCGTTCGCGGATCACTTTGGCACGCTCGAGCTTTACTTCCTGGCGTGCCCGACCGAAAGCCAATGCGTCCGCCGGCACATTCTCGGTAATGACGCTGCCGGAGGCGACGTAAGCGCCGTCACCGATCGACACCGGTGCGACGAGGGCCGAATTCGAGCCAATAAAGGTGTTCGCGCCGATGCGCGTTTCGTGCTTGTTCACGCCGTCGTAGTTGCAGGTGATGGTTCCTGCGCCGATATTCGCATGCGCGCCGATCACGGCATCGCCGATATAGGTCAGGTGATTGACCTTGGCCCCCTCGCCGATTTTACCGTTCTTGACCTCGCAGAAATTGCCGACCTTGGCGCCTGCCGAAAGATCTGCTCCGGGGCGCAGACGGGCAAACGGCCCGACCGTCGCCCCGGCACTGACATGCGCGCCTTCAAGATGCGAGAAGGCATGAATCACCGCGCCCGTTTCCACAGCCACCCCCGGCCCGAACACGACGTTCGGCTCGATCAGCGCGTCCTGGCCGATCTTGGTGTCGTAGGAGAGGAAGACCGTCTCCGGCGCGATCATGGTGACGCCCGAGACCATCAGTTCGTGACGACGGCGCTCCTGCCAGAGCTTTTCCAGAAAGGCGAGTTCGGCGCGGTTGTTGCAGCCGGCAACTTCCGTTTCCGGAGCATCGACGGCCACGACCCTGCCCCCGGCGGCACGGGCGATTTCCACGATATCAGTAAGGTAATACTCACCCTTTGCGTTGTGGTTGTTGATCTTTTCGAGAAACGACAATGCCTTCCGGCCGTCGATCGCCATCAACCCGCTATTGCACCAGGTGATCTTCCGCTCTTCCTCGGTGGCGTCCTTCTCTTCGCGGATCGCGATCAGCTCGTCATTTTCCACCAGGAGGCGACCGTAGCCGGTCGGCTTCTCGGTGCGGAATCCGATGACCACGACATCGGCACCTTGCGCCAACTTTTCGCGCGCCGCAGCAAAGGGCGCTGATGTCACGAGGGGAACATCACCATAGGCAATCAGAACATCATCATAGCTGCGGGCAATCGCCTGCTTTGCCATCAGCACTGCATGGCCCGTTCCAAGACGCTCGGTCTGAAGGAATGTCTCGACGGAAACGCCTTCCACCGCGCCGGCCCTGGCGACGGCCTCCGCGTCGCGCCCGACGACCAGCGCGGCCTCGGAAACGCCGGTCGATGCGATCGCCGCCATCACATGCGCGATCATCGGCCGGCCGGCGACCGGGTGCAGCACTTTCGACATCGACGATTTCATCCGCGTGCTATCGCCAGCGGCGAGGATGACGGCAAGGCAAGAACGGCTCATCGGGAATCTCCTTCCATGCGATTGCACGGGCTTTTAGCAGCAAGATTGTTGAAGCGCGATAAACGGCTTGTGTGCGGCCGCAACAAAAAGGGCCGGCTCGCGGCCTGTGTCGAACGTCCGGGCTACGGATTAACCGGGGCTTTTCGGGATATTCGGTGGTCCCACGCCGGCTTGTCTCTTGCTGAGGCAACATTCGCCTGCCCGTCTCAGATCAAGCCAATTCGCCCTCGTCATATTTTGCGCGGGCGGCCTTGACCGACGAGTGATTCTCTTCGGCCCATCGCAGAACTTTGGAGAGCGGTTCGAAGAGCGAGCGTCCAAGCTCCGTCATCCGATATTCGACGCTTGGTGGTTTTGTCGGGAAGACTTCCCGTTCGATATAACCGTCCCGTTGCAGATCGCGCAGCGTCTGGGTGAGCATGCGCTGGGAAATATCCGGCACCAGCCGCCGTAACTCCCCGAACCGATAGGGCCGACGCGACAGCGCTTCCAGCAGCAACGTCGACCATTTGCCGGCGATGCGGTCGATCACGTCGCGCACCGGACAATTTCCTGCATCCCACCCGGACATATCGCATTCCTGACCGTCGAGGACACGCTTATGCGCCGCCTTGAACACCATGACGGTGGTTCCCTTCAGATAACCATCTCCCCCAAAACTGCCTTCTTTACAGTCAGTCGTCAATTCCTATTTTAGCGCTAGTCTCTTTTTGAGACCAACATTTACACCCGCGCTGGAGCGCCGGTTTCATCGATAGAAGGATAAGATTTGAGATGACCAGACTTCTCGTCACCGGCGCCGCCGGACAACTCGGTCGCGCCGTCCTGCGTCACCTGACGCAGACCTTCAAAGTCGCGCCTGGCGATATCGTCGCGGCAAGCCGCGATCCTCAAAAACTGGCCGGGCTTGCAGCCGAGGGAATTGAAACCCGCGCTGCCGACTTCGACGATGAGGCAGGTCTGGTAAAGGCCTTCACGGGCATCGACCGCGTGCTGATCATCTCGACGGACGAACTCGCTGTCCCGGGAAAGCGACTCAACCAGCACAGGAACGCCGTCGCTGCTGCAGCCAAGGCCGGCGTGAAGCACATCGTCTACACCTCAATGCCCAACCCGGACAAATCGCTTGTCACCTTCGCTCCGGATCACCTCGGGACCGAAGAGGCGATAAAGGCGAGCGGTGTCGCCTACACCATCCTGCGCAATTCCTGGTATAGCGACAACTATCTCATGTCGATGCCGCACAATCTGCAGGTCGGACGGTGGTATACGGCCATGGGCGCCGGCAAGGTGGCAAACATCAGCCGCGACGATTGCGCGCGCGCTGCAGCCGCTGCGCTCGCCAATCCGCCCGCCGGCAATCAGACGCTGACGCTTACCGGTCCCGAATCGCTGTCGGCCGAAGACATCGCGGCACGCGTTTCAAAGGCTGCCGGAAAGCCACTTGAGGTCGTTCACGTCACGGATGAGCAACTCTCTCACGGTCTTGCCGGCGCTGGACTTCCGCCCTTTGTCGTAGAAATGCTGGTTTCGGCGGACGCCAACATTCGCGCCGGCAATTTCGACCTGCTGACGGACGCTTTCGAAAAGCTGACGGGAGCCGCGCCGCAACCGCTTGACACTTATCTGGAAACGCAGAAAGCAGCACTCTCCGGTTAATTCGGACGCGAAGGATTGCAAATCTCCAAAATCCGCGATAATTAGATAGAGTTGCTAAATTCCATCTGATTTGGAGAAAAAATGCGCGCTATTGGCTTGATTGGTGGGATGAGCTTCGAGAGCACCGCGGTCTATTACCGGCTCATCAACGAGATGGTCCGCGACCGCCTCGGCGGTCTGGCCTCCGCCAACGTTTTCCTCCATTCGGTCAATTTTTCCGAAGTCGTCGACATGCAGAAAGCCGGCCGCTGGGATCTGGCGGCCGAGCATCTCGCAAACAGCGCAAGCAGCCTCCAGAGCGCTGGCGCCGAATGCGTCCTGATCTGCACCAATACCATGCACCTCGTCGCGCCAGAGGTCCAGGCAGCAGTTGACGTACCCGTCATCCATATCATCGACGAAACGGCCAAAGCGCTGAAATCGCTGGGCCTGTCGCGTCCGCTTCTGCTCGCGACCCGATACACCATGGAACATGGATTCTACGGAGAGCGCATGAAATCGCTCGGCATCAACGTCATGGTTCCGGACGCCGATGACCGCATGGATATCCATAACATCATCTTTAATGAACTGTGCGCCGGGACCGTTGCCGAGGCGTCCCGCCACCGCGCGATTGCCATGATCGAAAAGGCAAAGGCCGAGGGCGCCGACAGCATCATCCTAGGCTGTACTGAAATCTGCCTCCTTCTCGATCCGGAAAACCTGCCGCTTCCGGGCGTTGATTCCACAACAGTCCACGCAAAAGTTGCCGTGGATTTCGCTCTCGGCGACGCGACAGCAAGTCAGGCCGCAGCTTAATTAGTTGACTCAGTCAAATATTTGGTGGAGAAAAAATCTCTTGATCTGAGGTTTTTGCCATGACTGACCTTGCCTTCCTGGACACCGTTCGCGCCTTCAACCGATTTTACACGAACAAACTCGGCTTGCTCGCGAAGGGCTATCTCGAGTCTCCTTACACACTGACGGAAGCGCGCATCCTTTACGAGATGGGGTCGCGCAAGCGCGTGTCCGCCACGGAACTCAACCATGATCTCGGCCTCGATCCCGCTTATCTCAGCCGGGTGCTGAAAAAGTTTCGAGAGAAGGGCTTTGTCGACAGCCAGCCCGATCCTTCAGACAAGCGAAGCCAGGTATTGGCTATCACGGCGAAGGGACGAGCCGAATACGAAATGCTCGGCGAGCGTTCGCGTCGGCAGATCGAAAACGATCTTGGCAATGTGGACGAGACCGACCGCGAAAAGCTGATCGACTCCATGCAGGCGATCCGTACGATCCTCGACCCCCAATCGACGATGCCCTCGCCGCCTGTGGTCATTCGGTCCCACCGGGTCGGCGATATAGGATGGCTCATTGAAGCCCAGGCGACCGCCTATGCCCGCGAATACGGCTGGAACGAAAAGTTCGAAGGACTGATCGCGGAAGTGGCCGGCAAGTTCATCGCCAATTTCAATCCGGAGCGCGAGCGCTGCTGGATCGCGGAACGCAACGGCCGCAGAGTTGGCTCGGTGCTGGTGGCCGATGGTGGCGACGGCGTCGCAAAACTACGCCTCCTCTACCTCGATCCGGCTGCCCGTGGCCTCGGCCTCGGCCGCACACTGGTGGATCAATGCATCAAATTCTCAACCTTGGCCGGCTACGGAAAACTGTCCCTCTGGACTAACGACGTGCTGTCGGCCGCCATCCACATCTATGAGAAGACAGGCTTCAAACTTGTCTCCGAGGAGAGGCATGCGATGTTCGGGCCGGAATGCACCGGTCAGACCTGGGAGCTTGAGCTCGGCGAGGCAAAACTCTCGGCTGCTTAGACTGCTTGTCCACATGCGCGGCGGAAACGGCGCACGGTTTCCGCCATGCCATATTCCAAGGCATCCGCGGTCAATCCGTGGCCGATCGAAACTTCGGCCAGGTGTGGGATCCGCCTCACGAGCGCGGGCAGATTGGCGACCGTCAGATCGTGGCCGGCGTTGACCCCGAGCCCTTCGCTCAATGCCGCGTCCGCAGTACGCCCGAGCATTTCAAGGATCTCTGCGCCGCGCTGCGGGTCATCGAAGCAGCCGCCGTAAGGGCCGGTATAAAGCTCGATGCGATCCGCTCCCGTCGCCTTCGCCAGCTTGATCGCCTCCACGTCTCCATCGCCATCGGCAAATAGCGAAACCCGCATGCCTTTCCTCTTGAGGCGCGCGACAATCGGCTTCAGCATTTCACCGGTGGCACGGAAGTCAAACCCGTGGTCCGACGTCGCCTGGCTCGGATCGTCCGGCACCAAGGTCACCTGTTGCGGTTCGGTCTTCTCGCAGAGCGCCAGAAAGTCTTCGCTGGGATAACCTTCGATGTTGAATTCCGCCGTCGGGAATTCGTCGTCGATCAAAGCGCGGATTACCGGCAGGTCGGAAAAACGGATGTGCCGTTGATCAGGACGCGGATGCACGGTCAGCCCGGCCGCTCCCGCCTGAAGCGCAATCCGCCCCAGTCCCTCGACGCTTGGCCAGGGAAGGTCCCGGCGGTTGCGCAACATGGCGACGGCGTTGAGATTTACGGAGAGCTTGGTCGGCATGGCAATATCCGTTTTTCAGAGGAGGTGCCGAGCTTTTAGGGCATGGATCGCGCAAACGCCACCGGCTTTGAGGAATTACACCTATAAAGAGTTTTCATCGACGAGAATCCACGTGGCTTGAGGGGCTATCATTTTCGAAAATTTTACATAATGTATTGCTAACAGAATTCGCCGGCCGGACCGAAGGCGGCGGGATACAGGGCTTGCCGGCGAATTCTGTTAGCCAATCATATCGGGTCCGCGTTTTCAGTACCGAGCGCTCAACCGAAGACGCGCCATACTCGTGCAACTCTGGGGTGAGCTGTAGATAGACGCCATTCGCAGGGAGGCCCGATGCGAAGCGACGCCAGATACCCGACAGCCGGACTCAATGCAGTGACAGCCGGTGGACAGACCAAGTTTCTTCCCCAGGTTTCCTTGCCCTTCGAATTACCGGAGGAACCGCTGGCGATTGCCGAGATGGCAGACCTCTTCGGCGTCACCCATCGCACCTTGCACTTTTACGAGGAAAAGGGACTGATCACCGCCGAACGGTCAGGCACCATGCGGGTCTATGGCAGCGAACATATCCAGCGCATGGCGGTGATCAATGCCTGCCGGGAGATCGGCATGTCGGTCGCGGTGATCCAGGAACTGATGGATGAACTGGCCGGCGCAGCCTCCCAGGCGGAAGCGGACGATCTGTTCCAGAACATGCTGTCGCGGCGCAAGCGAGAGTTGACCGCTGACATATCCAATATCCGCCGGCAGATGCAGCAGATCGAAAGCCTTCTTTCGACGGAAGATGAGGATGGCACGAGTGAGGCGGCGCGCCCCATGTCGCTGGTCTTGTCCGACATCGAGAAACGATGTCTGGCGCTGATGGCCGAAGGTTATTCCGCACCACGCCTTGCACGCACCCTCGATCTGCCATTCGAAGAACTCCGCGAGATGGAAGACGGCATCATCCGGAAATTTCAGGCCACCAACCGTTTCCAGGCTGTCGCGAAGGCGCTGCTGCTTGGCATGGTGCCGAATTGATCAGCGCACAATGGTCAATGTCTCGGCCGCACGGGTGATCGCGGTATAGAGCCAGCGCTCGCGCGTATCGCGAAAGGCAAAGCTCTCGTCGAACAGCACGACATTGTTCCATTGAGAGCCCTGCGCCTTGTGAACCGTCAGAGCGTAGCCGTAGTCGAACTCGTCGTAGCGCTTGCGTGTCGACCAGGGGATTTCCTCGTCGCTTTCGAACGCCTGCTTGAGGAGTTTGATCTTCGCCGCACCGCGATCCATGTCGTCGTCTTCGGGCCGGATCATGAGATTGATCCCGGGTTTTACGGTCTCCCGGGAGGAGCTCATCACCTGCCAGAGCGAACCGTTGAGCAAGCCCTTCACCTGATCGTTGCGCAGGCAGACCAGCTTGTCGCCGGATTGGGGGTAGTCTGCCGTAAAGCCCTTCAGCTCCCGGAGCCTTTGGTTGTAGCGCTTGCGGGTCTTGTTGGTGCCGACCAATACCTGGTCCGCCTCCAGCACCAGCGGCTGGGTCACCTCGTCGCGTGAGATTACTTTCGCCGTCCCGTAGTCGCCATACATGATCTCCTTGCCTTCGCGAACATTCATGGCGAGCTGGATGATCGGGTTGTCGCGAGCCTGACGGTGGATATCGGTGAGCAGATAATCCGGCTCCTGCTCGGTGAAGAAACCGCCCCCTGAAACCGGCGGCAGCTGGCCTGGGTCGCCGAGCACCAGGATCGGCGTACCGAAGCTCATCAAATCCTTGCCCAAAGCCTCGTCCACCATCGAGCATTCGTCGATGATGATCAGTGCAGCCTTGGCGACCGGGCTCTGGCGATTGATCGAAAACATCGGCGCGATCGACGTCTTGCCGGTTTCCTCGTCCTCCACGGCCTCCTCGCCGCGCGGGCGGTAGATCAACGAATGGATGGTCTTTGCATTCCGCGCACCCTTCGAACGCAGCACCTGAGCGGCCTTGCCGGTGAAGGCGGCGAACAGAACGTCACCATCGACATTTTCGGCAAAATGCTTGGCGAGTGTCGTCTTGCCTGTGCCGGCATAACCGAACAGCCGGAAAATCTGGCTACGGCCGTCCTTCAGCCAGCGTGAAACGGCTTTGAGAGCCTCGTCCTGTTGCGGTGCAAATTGCATGGGCGCGACTTGGCAGGATTCGAGGAGGAATCGCAACAGAAAAAGAACGAAAGTAGATCAAGCTGAGACGAAGACGTTCAACTGCTAGCAGATACATGCCGCGTAGACGGAAAATTCCGAGCCTGGGCCTTCACCGCAGCGGGTCGTTCTCAAGCTCAATCGGTCGGCCATGGGGTGTCGCTTCCGCCGCCCGCTGCCAGCTTTTCTGGAGAGAAAGAATGGCATCGGCGTCCGCAATGCCTTTATCGACCAGAAGACCGGACAGCGCGGTCACCCAGCAGTTGAAATAGTCGCTGCCGTCCTCGGCGCGGCCGGGCTTGTGCACCTCTGTGGAAAGCGCCTCCGCCCATTCGCTCCAGGTAAAGACACCCCTCTCGTGCAGATGCACGGTCATTGCGAAGGCTTCCGCGGCCCAGGGTTCGGGAAAGGTCGGATCTCCTTCCGGAGACTTCGGCAAACCGGGTGAACGCGCAAGCGGCGACGGAATTTTACAGGCGCTCAAGGTAACTCTCCCAGGCGTCGACCGAGATGGTCAATGTCGGATCGGCGCCCTCGCCCCAGATCTCGCCAGCGCCGAAGACGACCGTATAGACCCATTGCGGATTTTCGCCCTTACGGTGAGCATTGTCGTCTGGAAAGACGTAAGAACCCTGCACGGCCTCCACGACACCGACCTTGGCGCGGGCGTACCGCGGCAGCCGTGTATGGGTTTTCGGATTGAAATTTTTCGTCCTGACCTTGTCGCCCCGCCGGAAGAGCGGCTCGGTCTCCACCGGGCGGTCGCAAGGTCCGCCGCGGGCGAGCGCCGCCGGCACCATGTCGGCCTTCAGAATACGCTTCGGCGTTGCCGGCTCCATCTGCTTTACGCCTGCGTCGATCTCGCCTCTTGTGGCAAAACCATGCCTTTCGAGCAGCATTTCCAGTCCCCGCGTCCAAATCTCGTAATAGCTGGCGGAGAGATAATCCGCCGGCGGGATGTTTTCGCGCGCATGGCGGCTTTCGTCGATAGTCCAGGCACCGAAGGCGCCACAGGAGAGCGTAATCCCGAGTGCCCGCTTTTCCCACTCGGCGTGAAAATAGGGCTCGTCCTTTTCGGGCGCTACGGGGCCGAAGCCCATCTGCCCACCAAGATCATGTGGTCCGTTCATGCCGGCACCCCCGCAATCGCCGTGCCGATCATCGCGTCGCGGCTGACGAGTTTCGCAAGCTCCTCCTCGCTCATGTTCTCGGTGCCGTCCGGCCGTTCGGGAATGACGAGATAGCGAAGTTCGGCGGTCGAATCCCACACCCGTATCTTCTTGTCGTCCGGCAGCGTGAGCCCAAATTCGGCAAGCACGCCGCGCGGATCGATGACCGCCCGGGATCGATAGGGCGGCGCCTTGTACCAGACGGGCGGAAGGCCAAGCACCGCCCAGGGATAACAGGAGCAGAGCGTGCAAACGACGAGGTTATGCGTTTCCGGCGTGTTGAACACCGCCCGCATGTGTTCGCCCTGGCGGCCGGCATAGCCCAGACTCGCGATTGCAGCTGTCGCGTCCTCTTTCAGCCACTCGGCGAATTGCGGATCGCTCCAGGCCTTGGCGACAACGTGAGCGCCATTGCGAGGCCCGACCTTTGTTTCGTAAGTCTCGACGATCACGTCGATCGCCGCCGGGTCGATCAACCCCTTTTCCGTCAGGACGGTTTCCAGCGCCCTGACCCGCGCCTGCATGTCGCTATAGCGGTTGTCGTGGTGATGATCATGGTGATGGTGATGATGGTCTGCAGACATGCCCATTTCTTTCATCGCAGCATCGGCCAGAGGCTTGCGACGAGCAAGACGGCCATCGTGATATTGAACCATTTCAGCCGGACCGGCACGGACAACCACTCCCGCAAGGCGGATCCAAAACCCGCCCAGGTGGATACGCTCGGCACGTTGACGGCTGCAAATGCGAGCCCCACCAGGAGCACGGTCGGTACGTAATATTCAGGGTTGGTATAGGTCGCCATGGCGGTCACTGCCATGACCCAGGCTTTCGGATTGACCCACTGGAAGGCGGCGGCACCGAAAAAGGTCATCGGTCGCGCGCCGGTCTTGCCGTCCGAGAGGCTGCGCGAAGTGCCGATCTTCCAGGCGATCCACACCAGGTACAGCCCGCCTGCGAATTTCAACGTGGTATAGACGACCGGGACGGTCTGCAGCAGCGCCCCGAGCCCCAGCCCGACGGCGATCAGCAGCGAAAGAAAACCGACGCCGATGCCCAGCATGTGCGGGATCGTTCGCGCAAATCCGAAATTCACACCCGACGCGAAAAGCATCATGTTGTTCGGCCCTGGCGTGATCGAGGTGGTGAAGGCGAACAGGACAAGGGCCAGAAAGGTTTCCAGCGGCATAAGAACTCCCGAGCGCCAATCCGATCCCGTTATCTGCGTCGCCTCCTCTGCGGAAGGCCTTATGCCGTTGATAGGATCGTTCCGGTCGATCCGCAAGCGGAACTTGGAAGCTTGGGTTAAAGCTATATCTGAATAGCACGAACGCCTGCAATCGATAGGCCGAGGTCCCAATGCCCGATATCCCTACAGTCACTCTGCCCTCTGGCGTCTCCGTGCCGGCCCTCGGCCTTGGCACCTGGAACATGGGGGAGGACGTCCGCAAGGCAAGTGCCGAGATCGAAAGCCTGAAACGCGGCCTCGATCTCGGGATGACCTTGATCGACACCGCCGAAATGTATGCCGAAGGCGGAGCCGAGAAGATCACCGGCGCAGCCATTGCCGCCCGCCGCGACGAAGTATTCCTGGTCAGCAAGGTCTATCCGTGGAACGCAAGCCGCCAGGGCGTGATCGATGCCTGTGAACGCAGCCTGAAACGGCTGAGAACCGACCGTCTCGATCTTTATCTTCTGCACTGGCGCGGCGAACATCCGCTTGCCGAAACCGTCGCCGGTTTCGAGGAGCTGCGCCGAGCCGGCAAGATCGGCGCCTGGGGCGTCTCGAATTTCGATGTCGCGGATATGGAAGAACTGATGATCGTACCGGAGGGCAAGAATTGCGCCGCCAATCAGGTCCTCTATAATCTCTCCCGCCGCGGCGTCGAATATGATCTCCTGCCCTGGTGCCAGCAACGCGAAATCGCCATCATGGCCTATTCGCCGATCGAGCAAGGGCGGCTCGTCCGCAACGACACCCTGATCCACATTTCCAAGGCCTATCAGGCGACGCCGGCGCAAGTGGCTCTCGCCTTCCTGCTGGAGCGCGAGGGTGTGATCGCCATTCCCAAATCCGCCAATCCGGATCGGGTTGCCGAAAATGCCGCCGCCGCGGAGCTGGAGATCAGCGACGAGGACTGGGCAGCCCTCGATGCCGCCTTTCCACCGCCAACGGAAAAAAGACCATTGGCTATGATCTAGACGTTCTCAGTCCAGATCGAGCGCCTTCCGCCCGGCGGCCAACGCATCCACCGCCCGGAAGACGTCGATCTCTGCCCATGTCCGTGTGTCGCGGTAGCTGGGATAGAGCGCGAAGGTCGCGGCGACCAGTTGATCAACCGTCGGCCGCGCCTGCCGGCGCGGCACCATTGCCTTCGAAAACCGGCTTAGCCTGTCCTCTGTCAGTCCCCAGCCGGAGTAGAAGGGCGCGCCATAACAACGCACAGGCAGACCGCGTAGCAAGGCGTCCAGCCCGAACTGGCTGGAAACGGTCCAGACCTCGTCCACTGCCGCCAGTATGGAAGACACCGAGACCGCATCCGAGAGCAGGATCACGCCCGGCGTCCGGGCTGCTTTTTCCGTCAGATAGCCCTTGCGGAAACCGGCCATCACATCCGGATGCGTGCGCACCACGCATTGAGCGCCGCTTGCCACGGCATCATCGAGCATCCGTGCGAAGCTTTCCGGCGAGCCGCCGGACATCGGAACGGAAACGTCGCCGAACACCTGGTCCACCAAGAGAATACGACGCTTCGTCGTCCGCTCCAGTTTAAGCTCCCGATGCGGCAGGTTGTTGTATTTCGAGAGCCTGTTTTCCACGAGCGCGTTGCGGATATCCGACCCAAGCGCTCCCACATCCATCTGCGCCGAACCCGCGATCAATTGCTCCAGGCGAGACGCCCTGGAAGCATCCACCGGCATGCCCAGATCGTCGACAGCGATGGAAATCGGCAAGGTATTCTCCTTGCCTAGTCCCACGGAGCGAATGTACCCATCTTCGAGATACCAATATGGCAGCCTGCGGACCCAGGCTATGCGGCGCGCCAGCTTGGCGGTGGATCGTCCACCCCAGAACACGATACCCCTGATCCCCGGAGTAAATGCAGACTCCAATTTCTGCAAGCTGAAATAGTGCTTCAGCCATGGAGCAGATCGCGTCACATAATGGGTGGCGCCGAGGCGCATGCCGACAGGAGGGTACCAATCTTTCATGAAGTCGATCCCGACCCTCTCCCCGAACATTCCTGAACGGCTGCTCACATTCCCTGGGGACCGCGGTTCATAGCGGCAATGCCGGTACGGCAGACCTCGACCAGGCCGAGCGGCTTCATGACCGCGACGAACTGATCGATCTTGGAGGACTTGCCGGTGATCTCGAGGATGAAATGCTCGACCGTGGCATCGACCACCTTGGCGTGGAAGGCGTCCGCGAGCCGCAAGGCCTCGGCGCGATGCTCTCCCCGCCCGACGACCTTGACCAGGGCGACCTCGCGCTCGATCGGCCGCTCCTGACCGAGTTCGCGAGCGCGCACGGTCAGATCGACGACGCGATGGACCGGCACGATCCGTTCCAGCTGTGCCTTGATCTGCTCCAGAACCGTCGGCGTGCCGCGCGTCACGATGGTGATGCGGGAAAGATGGGCCTCGTGTTCAGTTTCCGAAACCGTGAGGCTTTCGATATTGTAGCCGCGCCCGGAGAAAAGCCCGATCACCCGGGCAAGCACTCCCGGCTCATTGTTGACGAGAACGGAGAGCGTGTGGCTCTCCGCCTTAGCCGTTTCCGGCGCAATGAAATAGGCAGATCCGGTCGGTTGCTGATGCGCATTCATGGTATTGGGTCCGTTTCTCAGAATTCAGTTTAAGGTTCGCAGCTCGCTTCAGACGAGCTGGCGGCCCTTCGCATCGATCGCATTGGCAACCGCTTCGTCACTTGCTTCGTCCGGCAGCAGCATCTCGTTATGCGCCTTGCCCGAGGGAATCATCGGGAAGCAGTTGGCGAGATTGGCAACGCGGCAGTCGAAGATGACCGGCTTCTTGACCGCTACCATCTCCTCGATCTTACCGTCCAGTTCCTTCGGATCGTCGCAGTACATGCCAACGGCGCCGTAGGCTTCAGCAAGCTTCACGAAGTCCGGCATCGCTTCCGTATAGGAGTTTGACAGGCGGTTGCCATGCAGCAGCTGCTGCCACTGGCGCACCATGCCCATATACTGGTTGTTCAGGATGAAGATCTTGACCGGCAGATTGTACTGGATCGCCGTCGACATTTCCTGGATGCACATCTGGATCGACGCGTCGCCGGCAACGTCGATGACGAGTGCATCCGGATGGGCGACCTGAACGCCGATTGCGGCCGGGAAGCCGTAGCCCATAGTGCCGAGGCCGCCGGAGGTCATCCAGCGATTGGGTTCCTCGAAGTCGATGAACTGCGCCGCCCACATCTGATGCTGGCCGACCTCGGTGGTGATGTAGGTATTGCGGCCTTTCGTCAATTCATGGAGCCGCTGCAGCGCATATTGCGGCATGATGACATCGTTGGAGTTCTTATAGGAGAAGGACTTGCGGGCCCGCCAGCGGGCGATCTCCTGCCACCATTCTTCCGTCTGCGCTTTCGCCGGCTTCTTTGGCAGAGCCCGCCACAACCGAACCATGTCCTCCAGGACGCTGCCGACATCGCCGAGGACCGGGATATCGACGTGAACATTCTTGTTGATCGAGGACGGATCGATGTCGATGTGAACCTTGCGCGAGTTCGGCGAGAATGCGTTGAGGCGGCCGGTGATGCGATCGTCGAAACGGGCGCCGATGCAGACCATCACGTCGCAATCGTGCATCGCCATGTTGGCCTCGTAGGAGCCATGCATGCCGAGCATACCGAGCCAGTTCGTGCCGGACGCAGGATAGGCGCCCAGTCCCATCAGCGTGGAGGTGATCGGGAAACCGGTGAGCTCGACCAGTTCGCGCAGCAGGCGCGAGGCCTCCGGTCCGGAGTTGATGACGCCGCCGCCGGTATAGAGGATCGGGCGGCGCGCCGTGGCCATCAGATCGATCGCGGCCTGGATGGCCTTCAGATCGCCCTGCGTCCTCGGCTGATAGCTGATATTTGCAGCAATTTCGGGTTTCGGCGTATAGGTGCCCGTCGCGAACTGGATGTCTTTCGGGATATCGACGACGACCGGACCCGGACGGCCGGTCTGGGCGATCCGGAAGGCTTCGTGGATGATGCCGGCGAGTTCGTTGACATCCTTGACCAGCCAGTTGTGCTTGGTGCAGGGGCGCGTAATGCCGACCGTATCGCATTCCTGGAAAGCATCCGAACCGATGAGCGTGGTCGGTACCTGGCCGGTCAAGCAGACCAGCGGCACAGAATCCATCAATGCGTCCTGAAGCGGCGTGACTGCATTCGTCGCACCCGGGCCCGACGTCACCAGCATGACGCCGACCTTGCCGGTGGAGCGGGCGTAACCTTCAGCCGCGTGGCCGGCGCCCTGCTCGTGACGCACGAGAATGTGCTGAACCTCCTCCTGCTGAAAGATCTCGTCATAGATCGGTAGAACGGCACCGCCGGGATATCCGAAAATGTGCTCGACGCCGTTGTCCTTCAGCGCTCTCAGAACGATCTCTGCGCCAGTCATCCGGTTATCTGGCATCTGGTTATTGCTGTCCGTCATTGTCTTGGTCCATTCGCTGCTGGATTTTTACCGGCGGCTCCTCCGAGCCGGATTGAAGGCACAAAAAAAGGCCCCTTGAGGAGCCTGTCTTTCCGCGCATGGGTGGCTGTCGCCGGATGGTTACACCATCCTGCCCATGCGCGTTCCCACCACAATAAGAGCGATCGATATTTTCATGGCGCGAAGTGTTAGCCAGATAAATTGCATTCGTCAACGCCACCTTGCACCAAAAAAAGCCATCCGCCTGATTTTGCTGCCCGTTACGCATTCGAGGCGACATCCCCCTATACCAGTTGTTAAGCCGGGACACCTATATTCGACATGTTGGAGGGTTACGACCCGGCCGACGGATGAGCCATGACCCGACCTCCACCCCAATGATAGGGGGTTACGTTTGCCGAACAATGATCCCCTCCGTTCCTCCTCTGCGGGAGAGCAGGATCGCCGCGATCTCCATAAACCGGGCAATCGCTTGCTCGGCCGTGTGGTCGCGTGCAACGGCGCTCATGCCACCATTTCAGCGATCGCCGAAGGTGGTGAGACCGACCTCACTGAGCTCTGGTCAGTGGGCCGGCTGATCTCGATCAGCGTTGGCGAAAACCGCGTCGTGGCATTGGCCTATGCCATGGAAACTGGCAGTCGTGGCTGGCGCGAGGGGGAAGACACAGGGTTCCAGATCGAAGCCGAACTGCTGGGCGAAGTCCGCAAGGGACCGAACGGCCGGGATGAGTTCTCCCGCGGCATCTCCCGTTATCCCTATCTCGGCGCCGTAGCGCACCGCATCCGGGCTGCCGATCTCCTGCGCATCTACGATACCGGCAAGGACGACACCTGCGCGATCGGCAAGCTCACGCAGGACGAGAACATCGACGCTGCAATCCACATCCCCTCGATGTTGTCGAAACACTTCGCTATTGTCGGCTCCACCGGGGTGGGCAAGTCGACGGCAGTCTCGCTGCTTCTCCACAAGGCGATCGAGGTGGACCCGAAGCTGCGCGTCCTGATTCTCGATCCGCACAACGAATTCGCCTCTGCCTTTCCCGAGCACGCCGTCGTCATCGACACGGATACGCTCGACCTGCCCTTCTGGCTGATGCGGCTTGAAGAGTTTTCCGAAGTGGTCTTCCGTGGCCGCCCCGCCGTGCCTGAAGAGCTCGACATCCTCCGCGACCTCATTCCGGACGCCAAGCGGGCCTTTCGCGGAAGCGATTCGTCGCTGATGCGGCGCACGACCGAAAAAAGCTCCGTGACCGCCGATACCCCCGTGCCTTACCGCATGGCGGATCTTCTGGCGCTGATAGACGAACGCATAGGACGCCTGGAAGGCCGGAACGAGAAGCCGTACCTGCGTTCACTGAAGATGCGCGTCATGTCGGCCATCAACGACCCGCGCTACCACTTCATGTTCTCCAACAATACGATCCATGACACGATCATGGAGACGATCGCGCATATCTTCCGCATTCCAGGCGGGGATAAGCCAATCTCCACCTTCCAGCTTGCGGGCATCCCCTCGGAAGTGGTCAATTCCGTCGCCTCGATTCTGTGCCGCATGGCGTTCGAACTGGCGCTCTGGAGCAACGGCGCCATTCATATGCTGGTCGTCTGCGAGGAAGCGCACCGCTACGTGCCAGCCGATCGCGAGCTCGGTTTCTTCCCGACGCGCCAGGCTATTTCCCGCATTGCCAAGGAAGGCCGAAAATACGGGGTCTCGCTCGGGATCATCACCCAGCGCCCCGGCGAACTGGATCAGACGATCCTGTCGCAGTGCTCGACCCTCTTCGCCATGCGCCTTTCCAACGACCGGGACCAGGAAATTATCAAGTCGGCCATTCCCAACTCGTCGATTTCGACCACCAGCTTCCTTTCCTCGATCGGAAACGGCGAGGCGATCGCCTTCGGTGAGGCCATAGCCGTGCCGATGCGCATGAAGTTCGCGCGTGTCGAGGAAAGATATCTGCCGAAGGCCAATGGCGTTGCCGACAAGGGCTGCGAAGACACACCTGATACGGTCGATCTGCGCGCCGTGGTCGCGCGCCTGCGGTCCGTCACCGGACCTGATATCGCTGCGTTTCAGCAGAGCTACGCTGCCGCCAACCCTGCATTCGGCGACAACACACCGGCGCCCGACGACGAAACGGATACCGACTTCCCGCCGGCAGATGAAGCCGAACTGGAACGATGGGCGCAGGAAATCCGGACCAACGGCCACGTCGTGATAAACCGCACGACGCCTCTCGACGACCCGCAGCCCGAACCCTACAGGCCGGACATGCTGCCGCGCCCGACTTTGTCGGAGCCGCCGATGCCGCGCCCGGATCGTTTCGCCGATCTGCGCCGTGAACGCGGTGGCGAGCCTTCGCAGCCGATATTTCAACGCCCACCCGCATCTCAAAACCCGCGTCCAAATCCGCTTCTCCGACGCGAAGGATCGCTCCGCGAGAGTTTGCTGAAGAAACCGCTCAGCAGCCTCTACGATAAAGACTAATCATACGATCCTCTCCCAGCTTTCGTCCATCTGGTTGCGGAACCAGGTCATCTGCCGCTTGGCATACTGGCGCGTCAAAGCAGAGCCGCGCTCTATAACCTCCTCCCGGCTCATCCGGCCTTCGAGCATCTCCGCGATCTGTGCCACGCCGATCGCCTTCATGACCGGCGCGTCAGGAGCGGGATGGAGCGCCATCAGCGCCCTCACCTCATCGACGGCGCCGCTGTCGAGCATCTTCTCGAAGCGTCTGTCGATCCTTTCATGGAGGATGTTGCGGTCCGGCAGGACCACGAGCTTTTTCGCCCGTGCAGGGTCGATCACCTTCGGCCCCTGTTTTCCCTGCAACTTTGAAATGGACCGCCCCGTTTCTTCCAGCACTTCCAAGGCCCGGACGATCCGCTGGCCATCTCTCGGCTTAAGACTTTCGGCAACCGCCGGGTCGCGGCGCGACAGTTCCGTATAGAGGGCTTCCGGTCCCTCCTCCTTCAACCGCAGCCGCAGCCGGCAACGGAGATCCTGGGAAATTTCCGGCATATCGGAGAGGCCACCCGTCAGCGCTTTGAAATAAAGCCCGGTGCCGCCCACGAAAACCGGCAGGCGCCCTCCGGCTCTCAATTCTGGCAGAAGCGCCGTCACGTCGCGCAACCACGCCCCCGTCGAATAGGTGCTTGTCGCCGGCACGTGCCCGTAAAGCAGATGCGGCACTCCCTCCATCTCCTCTTCCGAAGGCCGGGCGGTCAGGACCCTTAGAGTATCGTAGACCTGCATGCTGTCGGCATTGACGACGACACCATTCGCCTCTCGCGCCAGCCGAAGAGCAAGGGCCGACTTGCCGCTTGCCGTCGGCCCGGTTATCAGGATCGCGTCCAAATCATCCATAAGGTCGGTCATATGGCTTTCGTTGCCACGCTCATTGCCCATCCGTCAAACCCTGTTCTCACATCGAAGCTCGGAGAGCAGGCGGCCGAGGCGGCGAAAGCCTCCGGTCTCTACTGGCTGGCGGATGGCGTCGCCTGCGATATCGCGCTTCGTGACGATGCCGACCCGCGGGCCGCCGAGGCAAATCTGCGCGCCGTGATTGCCGGCGCGCCCATCGATGTCGTCGTGCAGGAGGCCGAGACCCGGCGGAAGAAATTCCTGATCGCCGACATGGATTCCACGATGATCGGGCAGGAATGCATCGACGAGCTCGCCGATGTGGTCGGCTTGAAGGACAAGGTCTCTGCGATCACTGCTCGGGCCATGAACGGCGAAATCGCCTTCGAGCCGGCATTGCGGGAGCGCGTGGCGCTTTTGAAGGGCCTGCCGATCACCGTGGTGGACGACGTGATCGCACAACGCATCACCCTCACATCCGGCGGCCCGCAGCTGATCGCCACGATGAAAGCCAAAGGGTTCTATACGGCGCTGGTTTCCGGCGGATTCACCGTCTTCACAAGCCGCATCGCGGAAACATTGGGTTTCGACGAAAATCAGGCGAATATCCTCATTGAAAGAGACGGCATTCTCACTGGCGAAGTCGCCGAACCCATTCTCGGCAAGCAGGCCAAGGTCGATGCGCTTCTGGCGATCAGCGAGAAACTCGGCATATCGCCGGACGAAGCCCTCGCGGTCGGTGACGGCGCCAATGACCTCGGCATGCTCGGCATCGCCGGCTCGGGCATTGCGCTGCATGCCAAGCCTACCGTTGCGGCCCAGGCGAAGATGCGGATCGACCATGGCGACCTCACCGCCCTCCTCTATATCCAAGGTTATCGCAAAACGGATTTCGTAACACTGTGAAAGAAGCAAAGATCATCCTCGAAACGGAACGCCTCCGGCTGCGCAGCTGGCTCGACACCGACCGCAATCTGTTTCGCGAGATCAATGCCGATTCCAAGGTTATGGAGTTCTTTCCGTTTCGACGAACCCACGAGGAGGCGGATGCGCTTCTCAAACGGCTGAACGCGTCGATCATCGAAACCGGCCTCGGCTTTTATGCGCTGGAACTGAAGGCGACCGGCGAGCCGATCGGCTTCTGCGGCCTGTCGCTTGCCAACATGCCGGAGATCTTTCCGGCGGAAACAGTGGAAATCGGCTGGAGGCTTGCCACGCGTTTCTGGGGCAAAGGCTATATTTCGGAAGCCGCTCGCGCGCTCCTCGATTTCGCCTTCGACAACAAGCATCTGGACGCCGTCGTGTCCTTCGCAGTCGCCGAAAATCACCGGTCGACCGCGGTCATGAAGCGGCTTGGCTTACACCGTGTCGCAAGCCTCGACTTCGATCACCCACGCGTGCCCGACACCCATCCGCATCTGAAGCGTCACATCGTCTACGCTGTGACGCTGGACGAGTGGCAACGCCAGAAGCAGCATAGGCGTAGAAACCCGTAGCGGGCTATTCCAGCGGCAAGGCCACGAAACGGAGGTTGCCGGCAGAATCTGCGATCATCACATGCGCGTTCCGGCGGCCTTCCGCCTTCAGTGCATTGATCCTCTTGACGACATCGGCGGGGTTCTCAACGAAGTCCTGCCCCACTTCCACGACAACTTCGCCGACCTTCAGGCCTTTCTGTGCCGCAGGCGAATTGGGTTCGACAGCGGTAATCACCACGCCCTCTACGCTTTCGGCGATGCTGAAAGCCTTGCGGCGTTCCTCGTCCAGCGCCGCAAGCGTCATCCCGAAGGTCGCCGCAGGTTTTTCAGCTGTCTCGCCGCCCTTCTGATCCCCCGGCGTGCCGTTGTCGGGTTCGAGGTTCTCGCCCTGTCCCTCGGGCAGACTCGGTTGCTCGGCATCCTCCTCAGGCTCGGCGCTGTCCTCCAGGCGTCCAAGCGTCACCTTGACGGTCTCTTCCTTTCCGTCCCGCATGATGACGACGTCGACTTCCTTGGCGACGGGGCTTTCGGCCACGATGCGTGGCAGGTCGCGCATCTCGTTGACCGGGTGGCCGTCGAAGGTCAGGATCACGTCGCCCGCCTTGATCTCGCCCTTCTGAATCGGTCCGCCGTTGACAACGCCAGAAATCAGCGCGCCGCGTGCGCGATCGAGACCGAGGCTCGCCGCCACGTCGTCGGTTACCGGCTGGATGCGCACACCGAGCCAGCCGCGGCGCGTTTCGCCGAACTCTATGAGCTGGTGGACGATATTTTCCGCGAGTTCCGTCGGCACGGCAAAGCCGATGCCGATCGAGCCGCCGGACGGAGAGATGATGGCGGTATTGATGCCGATGACCTCGCCGCTCATGTTGAACAACGGGCCGCCCGAATTGCCTTTGTTGATCGCCGCGTCCGTCTGGATGAAATTGTCATAAGGCCCGGCGTTGATGTTGCGGCCCCGGGCCGAAATGATGCCGAGCGTCACCGAGCCGCCGAGACCGAAGGGATTGCCGATCGCCATGACCCAATCCCCGATGCGCATCTTTCGGGAATCGCCGAAACGCGCGGCCTTCAATGGTGTCTTCGGCTCGACCTTCAGGACGGACAGATCGGTCTTCGTATCGGTTCCGACCAATCTGGCTTTGAGCTTGCTGCCGTTCGGGAAGATCACTTCGATGTCGTCGGCGCCTTCGATGACGTGGTTGTTGGTTACCACATAGCCGCTCGGATCGATCACGAAGCCGGAACCGAGCGAAGAAACCTTCTGGTTGCCGCCCTGGTTGCCCGGGCCGTCGAAGAAATCCTCGAAGAACTCCTGGAAAGGCGAGCCTTCCTGGATTTGCGGCTGCGGGCCTGCGCCTTGATCCTTGACGCTCTGCGAGGTCGAAATGTTGACCACCGCATCGAGCAGCCCTTCAGCCATATCGGCGATCGACGCCGGTCCTGCCGGGGCCATCGGGCTCGGCGGCGGTGGCGGATTGATCGTCGGAGACGCTGTCGGCGGAGCTGGCAGCATCGGGCCGGGCGAATTTCCATTTTGCTCGGGTGCCGGAGGCGTCGGCGCCTGCGCCTGCGCGACCGCCTGCAGAGGGTTCGCCAATACGGCAAGAGAGGCCGTCAACGTGACGAAGCGCGTGAAGGACGATCGAACCGTCTGGGCCATCTGGCATCCTCGCTATTGGATTTGCTGCATCGCCCCCGACGAGCGACACTCACCCGGGAAGATCATTGGAGCCTTTGAATCGGGCAGAGTTTCGACAAAGCATAAGGCGGAATGCATGCCGGGGAAATTACCTTTTCGTGAGCATACTGCGCCCGAGCGGGTGTCGCCTGCCGATCATCTCGAAACATGAGGGGCAGCTCGCCGCTGCCCCTCATGCGCAGGATGTCAGTTGGCAGGTGCTGCGGGTACTGCAGGTGCCGCCGGCGCTTGCTGCTCCGGCCGCGTTCCCGTCGGAGAATTGAAGAAGCGCAGGAACTCCGAATTTGGCGACAGGACCATGGTCGTCCCGGTATCGGCAAGCGAAGCCACATAGGCCCGCATCGAGCGGTAGAATTCGAAGAAGGCCGGGTCGCGCTTAAAGGCTTCGCCGAAGATCCGGTTGCGTTCCGCGTCGCCTTCACCGCGCAGGATTTCCGAATCCCTTTGCGCCTCGGAGACCAGTTCGACGACCTGACGATCGGCAATCGCCCGCCGACGCTGCCCCTGTTCATTGCCGCGCGCACGGATCAGTTCCGCCTCCGCAAGTCGCTCCGCCTTCATGCGCTGGAAGGTCTGCGCCGAGACTTCCTGCGTGAGATCGGTGCGACGGATCCGCACGTCCCGGATGGTGAGGCCCAAGGTCTCGGCCGCCGCGTTGAGATCGGTGTGAACCTCCTGCATCATCGAGGAGCGTTCGTCAGATAGCGCAGCATCGAAGTTGCGCAGGCCGTAGACTCGGCGAAGCGCCGCATCGAGACGAGTGCGCAGCCGAGATTCCGCCGATTCCCTGTCGCCGGACACCGTTTCACGGAACCGGCGTGGATCGGTGATCGAATAGACGACGAAGGCGTCGACCTCATAGAAGGCGCCGCCGCGCACCTGCACGCGGATATTGTCGAGATCGAAACGCAGCGCGCGGTCTTCGAGATACTGAACGCGGTCCGCATCCATGAAGGCGAAGGGCAGCTTGAAATAGATGCCCGGCTCGCGCTTGACGTCTTGAATCTGGCCGAACCGAACCACGATCGCCTGTTCCCGTTCGTTGACCACGAAGACGGATGAATAGAGCAGGACAAGAATGACGGCGAGGCCGATCAGAATTGCCGGAAGTCGATTGGAGTTCATCGTGCAGCTCCCGGCTGGGCCTGGGGCCGGTTGATCTCGTTGAGCGGCAGGTAAGGAATGACGCCCTCCTTGTTCTCCAGGATGATCTTGTTTGAGCTCTTCAGCACCGCTTCCATTGTTTCGAGGAAGATGCGTTGACGGGTGACGTCGGGCGCATTGGCATATTCCTGATAGATGGAGATGAAGCGTTGCGCCTCACCCTGAGCCTCGTTCACGACACGGTCCTTGTAGGCGGACGCTTCTTCGCGAACCTGGGCGGCCTGTCCGCGGGCTTGGCCGAGCTTCTGGTTGGCGTATTGGTTCGCCTCTTCCACGAAACGGTCTTCGTCCTGTTCGGCGCGCTGCACTTCTTCGAAGGCATCGGCCACTTCACGCGGCGGCGCCGCATCCTCGATCGGCACCGCATTGATGGAAATGCCGGAACCGTAGGTGTCCATCGTGCCCTGGATGATGCCTCGCACCTCGGTCGAGATGTCTTCGCGGTTGTCGCGGAAAATGTCCTGCGCCGGACGGCGGCCGACAACTTCGCGCATGGCGCTTTCTGCGACCTGCTGCAGCGTCGAAGCGGGGCTTTCCAGGTTGAAGAGATAGGCCTTGGGATCGGTCACCGTGAACAGCACGGAAAACTGCACGTTGACGATGTTGGAGTCGCCCGTCAGCATCCAGCCGGCATTGGAGCTCGAACCCCGCGCCGCGCCGATATTCTGCTGCTGCTCCGTGACCTTGACGATCTCGACGGACTCCAGCGGCCAGAGATGGAAATGCAGGCCCGGCATGGAGATCTCGTCCTTCGGACGGCCAAAACGCAACTCGACGCCGCGCTCGTCCGGCTGGACCGTATAGACAGACTGGAATGCAAGAAACGCCACGACGATAAGGAGCACGATGACGAAGGCGCCGCCGTTGAATCCGCCGGGCATTACGCCACGCAAGCGATCCTGGCTGCGCCGGATGATGTCCTCCAGATCAGGTGGACCACCGCTGCCTCCCCCGCCGCGTGGGCGGTTCGGTCCCTGCCCCCAGGGTCCTTGATTATTACCGCCACCGCCGCCCCACGGGCCGCCGCCGCCATTCTGATTGCTCCAGGGCATCAAAACCTCTTTGTTCGTACCACTCCCATGCCGCGACGATACCGCGTGACGGCAGCCGGGCCATGCCGTTATAGGTATCCCGCGCCCCGCTTTCAACGCAGCTTCAATAACTTCCCGTTGTTCGGTAACGAAATGTCTCAGTTTGTCGCGCTTCGGCGCCGATAGGTGACGAAATGCGTCGCATAGTTGTCCTTCTCGCCAGCCGGGACAGCAACCTCTTCCACCTTTTCGAAAACCTGCGGATCTATGTCCGGAAAGAAAGTATCGCCGTCTGAGATGTCCGCGTCGACATGCGTGACGTACAGCTTTTCCGCGAGTTTGATCGCCTGCGTATAGATTTCACCACCCCCCAGCACGTACACCTCATCGGCGCCTATCTCAGCCGCCTTCTCCTCGGCCATGCGCAGGCCACTAGAGAATGAGGGCGCGACCGCAACGCCGTCGTGCCGAAACTCCTGATTTCGGGTCACCACCACATGCGGACGTCCGGGCAGCGGCTTTCCGCCGAAGGAATCGAAAGTCTTGCGTCCGACGATGACGGGTTTGCCGAGCGTGAGCGCCTTGAACCGTTTGAGATCGGTGGAGAGCCTCCATGGCATATCGCCATCACGCCCGATTACTCCATTGCGGGAGACTGCAACGACAATGACAAGGCGTGGTTTTGCCATATAGGCCACTTTCAAAAGGCCGGCGAGAGCGCCGATTGGCAACAAGGACGCCCAGCCGTATTGAAGCCTGCCCTTATGCGCAACAGGTTTTGAAGATGAAAATCCGGTTTTCAGACGCTATTGTCCGCGATGTCCGGGCAGGAGTATCGGCCGGGGGCCCGGCACTGAGTAGGGGCTACCCCCTTCAACAAAGAAAAGTCCGGTCGGTCTTGAGATGATACATCACGCCATCGTCCCACGGCGCAGCCTCCCTGAGTTTCGCGAGGCTTTCCCAGTCCATGGAGCCGGCGGCCCAGAAGTGGATGGTTTCGACACCCGCCTGTTTTGCGCGCGATTTGGCGAGCTCGAAAAGCTGGCGGGCCACACCGTGTTTGTCGACGAGGCTGACTGCCGCAAAGATCGGAACTTCCAGCTGAGACCCGCGTACCGGATGCTCCCGGGTGAAGACGTAACAAAGCCCGCGGATATAGCCGCGCGAATCCGTCACGGTCAGCCAGTCGTGACGGGAGGCGGCGGTTGCCGTCAGGGCCTTCCACTCCTCCAGATCGATACCCGGAATTACATGCTGAATGACTGCGTAGGCGCGATGCACATCCGCCGCATCGAGCCCTCCCACATCGTATTCCATCTTCATCTTGCCGTTCCGCCAAATGCTGAACCCAGGCCTTCGCCTGTTGTTCTCAATTTCGCAGATCCAGGGACATCGGCATTGATCGGCGTCAACGGATAGCAATCCTCTCCTCATTGCGTTGCGTCAATGAAACCACGGCAAAGTTGAGGACAATCGCCGCCGGACTTTATCTTTTTGCAAAGGAGCAATTGATGGCAAGAACCATGAAAGCCGCGATAGTGCATCAATTCGGCAAGCCTCTTGCCATCGAATGCGTGCCGGTACCCGTTCCCGGCCCCGGCGAAATGCTGGTGAAGGTCATGGCCTGCGGTGTCTGCCACACGGATCTTCATGCCGCCGACGGCGATTGGCCGGTCAAGCCGACGCCTCCCTTCATCCCCGGGCATGAAGCTGCCGGCATCGTGGTCGAACTCGGCCCGGGCGTCACCGGTTTCAAGGAGGGCGATGCCGTCGGCGTTGCCTGGCTGCATGATGCCTGCCTCCGCTGCGAATATTGCGAAACCGGCTGGGAGACCCTTTGCGAGCATCAGCACAATACCGGCTATAGCTGCAACGGCGGGTTCGCGGAATATGTGATTGCCGATGCGGCCTTTGCCGCGCGATTGCCGCAGAACGTCGATTTTGCTTCTATTTCCCCGATCCTTTGCGCCGGTGTCACGACCTATAAAGGTCTCAAGGAAACCGAAGCCAGGCCGGGTGAATGGGTCGCAATCTCGGGTATCGGCGGTCTCGGTCACGTCGCCGTCCAATATGCCAAGGCAATGGGTCTGAAGGTTGCAGCGCTCGATGTCAGCGCCGACAAGCTCCAACTTGCCCGCAACTTAGGCGCCGATCTCGCCGTCGATGCTCGTGCCCTCACCGCCGTCGAGGAGGTCATGACCGCCACCGGCGGCGGCGCCCATGGCGTGCTGGTGACGGCGGTCTCGCCGCCGGCGTTTTCTCAGGCGATCCGCATGGTGCGACGCAAGGGCACCGTCAGCCTCGTGGGGCTGCCGCCCGGCGAATTCCCCACGCCGATCTTCGACGTGGTCTTGAAGCGCATCACGGTCCGTGGCTCGATCGTTGGAACGCGGCGTGACCTCGACGAGGCCATCGCCTTCGCGACCGAAGGCAAAGTCAGGACGGAAATCCACAAGGCGCCAATCGAGGACATCAACGACATCTTCACCCGCCTGAAGGATGGCAAGATCGAAGGGCGGATGGTGCTCGATTTCTCTTCCGCGGGTTGATCGAATGTGGGCGCCGGTTCAGGAGCCGGCGCCTTTTTCAGCGGCAAATGAGCTCGACGACCTCCTCCAGCGGCAGGGATGCATCGACATGCCGCCAGGAGATATCCGACGGTTTGCGGGCAAGTTGTGCTTCCAATACGCCGGCATCCGCATCCGACGGGCCGCCGACGCGGCTGCGTACTCGCTGCAGGAGGATTGCCGGAACGGCATCCAACCAGACACCCAGGAAATCCGCGCCGGCTGCGGCGCCTTCTATCAGCTTGCGGTTGGCCGGGTTGTCGAAAACGGCATCCGCCACCACGCAGCCGCCCTGCTCCAGAATGAGTTGGGAATGCCGCGCCATCTCCTGGTAGACTTTCCGCGAAACCTCCGGATCGTAGGCAGAAACAGGCAATCTCGTTTCCACCGAAACCCCGTAGAGGGCTTTGCGGATGCGGTCGCTTTCAAGAATCCGTGCGCCTGCGGGTGCTCCGACTCTCGCCGCCAGGCGGTCGGCCACGGCCGTCTTGCCGGAACCGCTCAAGCCGCCGATCGCAATCAGGCGGGCCGGCCTGTCCTGTAGCAGGACGTCGATCATATCGAAGTAGGATTTTGCCTCCGCCGTCAACCTGGAGAGATCCTGCCCCGGCTCTTCGGCCTGCGTCGCGGTGACATGCGCGCGGACGGCTGCCCGGATGGCCATGAAGAAAGGCAGCAGGCAGAAACCTTCCGCATCGCCGGTTTCGTCGAGATAACGGTTCATCGTGAGGTTGGCGAGTTCCGGGAAACCCCGGTGCCACATATCCATCAGAAGGAAGGCCAGATCGTAGAGCACGTCGATGGTGGCAATCTGCGCATTGAACTCGATGCAGTCGAAGAGGCGCGGCTCGCCCTCCAACAGGCACAGATTGCGCAGATGAAGGTCTCCATGGCAGCGGCGGACCTTGCCGGCGGCCGCCCTTCTGTCCAGCAATGCAGCGTGACGCCGCAATCGTGACCGGAACGCCTCGCCGACCGAGGCCAGCGCGGTCCTGTCGAAGACCCGGCTGGTGGCGAAACCCGCGTCGTTGATGTCCAGAACGGCTGCGATATTGTCGGCGCCGCCGCCGGCAGCAACCACCGGCGCCTTTGCGTGGTAGACGGCGATCATGCGCGCGGCGGCGCTCATGAGTCCGGGCGTCAGTTTTCCGGATACCGCCATGCGGTCGAAAAGGTTCTCCTGCTCGAAACGAACCATCTCGACGACGCAATCCACCGGGTCCCCGTCGCCGTCCCACTCGAGCGAACCGTCAGCCGCAGATGTGATCCGGCGAACTCCCAGGTAGAGGTTGGGTGCTGTCTCGCCATTCAGAGCGACCTCCTTGCGGCAGGCCTCTTCGCGGATTGCAGCGGTGGAAAAATCCACATAGGGAAGCTTCAGCGCCTTCTTCAGCTTGTATGCCCGTTCGCCGACCAGCACGACCACCGAAATATGCGTTTCGATCACCTCGACCGGACCTGTCAGGCCATAGGTGGCCGGATCTGTCAGGAAGGCGATCGTGCCGCTCTGATCTTCTGTCATCATCGTGCATTCCCTCACAGAATCGCTTCATCCAAAGAAGCCGTGCGACCCGACGCCACCTTTCATGGGTCAACTGCGAGGCTCCGCTTGCTCTACCAAGACTTCAGCGCCCGCAGCGTCGGGGTCTTCTTGAAGATATGTTCGTCCATCCGGGCGAGAAGGCTGTCAAGCAGGCTGACTGCCTCACCAACGGCAGGTCCCTTATTGAGCATGACGCATTCCGCGCGGGCAGCCATGGCTGCGTCGGTCATCTCGCCGCGGGATGGCAGGCCGTCTTTTACCAGATCCTCTAGAACCTGCGTCGCCCAGACCGTCGGCACGAAGGCGGCCTCGCAGATCCAGAGGATTTCCTCCTGCATTTCCGCCACCCGCTCGAAGCCGATCTCGGCGGCAAGATCGCCGCGGGCAATCATCACGCCGAAGGGGCGATTGCGGCAACGGGCACGTGCGATCAATGCCGGCAGATTTGTGACCGCTTGCGGCTGCTCGATCTTGGCGATGAGGCCAAGCGCATGCTCGCGCGGAGGATGTTCGCCAAGCGCCTCCTCCAGGAGGTCGATGTCGTCGGCACGGCTCACAAAGGAATAGCCGAGCATATCGGCATGGCGAATGATGGTGGCGAGATCGCTTTGATCCTTGGCGGTCAAGGGAGACAGACCAAGCGCCGTATCCGGCAGGTTCAGTCCTTTCTCTGCCTTCAACTTGGCACCGCCCGTTTTTGTATGCGTTATCCGAACGAGTGCCTCGCCGTCGCCAACGCTTTCGATCACGCCTTCCAGCTTGCCGTCATCATAGCGGATCCGGTCGCCGACCGAAACGCGTGTGACGATCTCGGGCAGCGAGACAGCCGCGCAGAAAGCGACCTCGGGCGTTGCGTAAGGCGTGCCCTTCGCCACCAACCGCAACAGATCGCCTGTCTCGATCCGCGATCCCTTTTCCGTCGCGACGGCTTCCGTGCGGATTTTCGGGCCTGCTATATCCATCAAGATCGTCAGGCGGCGACCGATGTCGGTTCCAGCGGCGTGCACGTGTCGTGCCATCTCCGTCCAGGCCTGCTCATCGTCATGGGCGCAGTTGATCCGCGCCACATCCATTCCGCGCCTGGCAAGATCGAGGATAAAGTCCGGCCGGCTCGCGGCCTCGCTTGGAAGCGTTACCATAATACGCCCTCGCCGGTTGGCGCGGGGCGGCCCGAAAAGCTCGTCCGTCGCCTGCGCCAGAAGATTTTCGCCCCGGAAGAACTCGCCCTCCGACGGCGACGCAAATTGCGGGTCGACGCCGCGCATCGCCGCAAGCGCAGCCAGAACGGCATCGATCGTCGGCAAGACCCGGCTCTCCAAGCGACCGAGCGAGGACAACCCCCGCCGCATCAGCTTTCTCTGCAGCGGCCTCAGATCATGGTGACGCAGCGAAAGATAGTGGCAGAGGTTTTCCAGCCCCGCCCGCTTGTCCCCGGCCAGTGGGTCTTCGCCCAGCAATCCGCCCAACATCGGTGCCCCTTGTTTGGCTATGTCGTGGCGCAGCGCAGACAGTTCTTCAGACAGATCGGCCAGGTCATCAGGCCTGGGAGCATTTTCCACCGCATGCTGCAGCATCGCTGTTCTCCTTTGGATGATTTCCTGCAGCCTGCATCGCGAAGAAAATTCTTCATGACGGCCGGCCGCGCCTTGCGCTGCGTCAAGGAAGCCGTGAACCCGGCATGCGACACAAAGGCCAAAGCCAGCCTCGCCTGGCGAATTCTTCGTTGGGGCCGGTAACATGCTTGCCAAACAGCCGATCTATTTTGCCGAAGCCGACGCGGCGGGACTGGTCGGAGGCGCCCGCGTTCCTATCCTTCTGACAAATCGCGCCGAGCCGGCCGAGGTTCGCACTGCATCGGCAGCTCTTGTGGCGCTCATGGCGGCCGGAAATCGCAAGACAATGGATATCCCATGACCGACAAACTCCTCCTGACCTTCAATGCCGGTTCATCGACGGTGAAGATCGGCATCTTCAGGTTGGACGGCCATGGGGCCGCTCGTGTCGGCAAGGCGGTCGTCGATTTTGCAGATCAGCCCCCGGTGCTGCATCTCAAGGAAGGTCCGGAGCAATTTGAACTGCCTTTGAAGGGCGAGGCCGGCGACGATCTTGCGGAACTCATCGGCGAAGTCTTCCGGGAACTCGGCAAGCATTTCGATCTCGAGGCCGTTATGGCCGCAGGCCACCGGATCGTCCACGGCGGCGATATATTCGACGGGCCGGTGGAACTGGAAGCAGAAACGCTCGAAAGCATCAGGAAGCTGACTGAGCTCGCGCCGTTGCATCAGCCCCAGGCACTTAGGCTTATCAGGGCCGTGAGGCATCTCCGCCCGTCGCTTTTCCAGACCGGCTCCTTCGATACGACCTTTCACGCGAGCCAGCCTGACCTCGTTCGGCGTCTGGCCATTCCGCGAGCCTATCACGACCGGGGCATCAAGCGGTACGGGTTCCACGGTCTTTCCTACCGTCACGTGAAGGGCGCTCTCGTGAAAAAGGCTCCCGACATTGCCGATGGCAAGGTGGTCATCGCGCATCTCGGCAGCGGCGCCAGCCTTTGCGCCATAGAAAACGGTGCGAGCCGCGATTCCAGCATGGGCTTTTCAACGCTCGACGGCGTTCCGATGGCGACACGTCCGGGCTGGCTTGATCCGGGCGTCCTGCTGCATTTCCTTGGCCCACTCGGCAAGTCTGTCCGGGAAGTCGAGGAAATTCTCTATCACCATTGCGGTCTTCTCGGCGTCTCCGGTGTCAGCGGCGACATCCGCGAACTTATCAATGACGGCGGCAGGGAGGCGCGCGAAGCGGTCGATCTCTTCATATTCAGGATCGCCGGAGAAATCTGCCGCCTGGCCTCGACGCTCGGAGGGTTGGACGGCCTCGTATTCACCGCCGGCATCGGCGAAAACCAGCCGATTATCCGCGAACGCGTCGCCGACCGACTGCTCTGGTTGGGTGTCGAACTCGATGCCGCAGCCAACGGCAGGAACGCCTCTAAAATCAGTACCCCAACAAGCCATGTCGCAGTCCATGTCATTCCGACGGACGAAGAACAGATGATCGCCGACGAATGTCTTTCTGTTCTGAAAGCGAACGATCGCGTGCCGGCCTAACGGCCCAGCCCAAGGAGAAGTCGATGCAGCTTAACGTGCCCCTTCCCACACAGCCCGAGATCGGCCCGCAAGAGCTGGCGCTGCTGGACCGCTATTGGCGCGCCGCCAATTATCTTTCCGTGGGGCAGATCTATCTGCTCGACAATCCCCTTCTGCGCGAGCCGCTGAAGCCCGAACACATCAAGCCTCGCCTGCTCGGCCACTGGGGCACGACGCCCGGCCTCAACTTCATCTATACCCACCTCAACCGCGTCATCCGTCACCGCGATATCGGCATGATCTATGTCTGCGGCCCCGGACACGGCGGGCCTGGCATGGTCGCCAGCACCTATCTCGAAGGCAGCTACAGCGAGATCTATCCGGATATCGGCCAAGACGCCGAGGGCATGAAAAGGCTCTTCAGGCAGTTTTCCTTTCCAGGCGGCATTCCGAGCCACGCGGCGCCTGAAACACCCGGCTCCACCCACGAAGGGGGCGAGCTCGGCTATGCGCTGGTGCATGCCTACGGCGCCGCCTTCGACAACCCCGATCTCGTCGTCGCCTGCGTCGTCGGCGACGGCGAGGCCGAGACCGGACCGCTTGCGGCAAGCTGGCAGTCGAACAAATTCATTAATCCGGCTCGCGATGGCGCGGTTCTGCCGATCCTGCATCTTAACGGCTACAAGATCGCCAATCCGACCGTGCTGTCGCGGATGAGCGACGAAGACCTCGACCATCTCTTCCGCGGCCATGGCTACGAGCCTTTCTTCGTCGAAGGGCACGAGCCGGAAAAGATGCACAGGCAGATGGCTGCCGTACTCGATCAGGCATTCGACCGCATCAGGACGATCCAGAGCGAAGCCCGCGAAGGCAAGGCCGGCGACCAGTGCCCGCGCTGGCCGATGATCGTGCTGCGCAGCCCCAAGGGCTGGACGGGGCCAAAGGAGGTGGACGGCAAGAAGGTCGAGGACTTCTGGCGGGCCCACCAGGTACCCGTCGCCAATTGCCGCGGGGACGCCGGGCACCGCAAAATCCTCGAAGACTGGATGCGGAGCTACAATCCGGACGATCTGTTCGATGCGGACGGGCGACTGAAGGAGGAGTTGAGGGCGCTGGCACCGAAAGGCGAACGCCGGATGGGCGCCAACCCGCACGCCAATGGCGGTCTCCTGCGCAAGGAGCTCGCCCTGCCGGAGATCCGCGATTACGCGGTGCCGGTGACCGAGCGCGGCGCGCTGATGGTGCAGACAACGGAGATCCTCGGCAAATACCTGCGCGACGTGCTGAAGCTCAACGACGCCCACTCGAATTTCCGCATCTTCGGCCCCGACGAAACGGAGTCCAACCGGCTAGGAGCCGTCTTCGAGGCCACAGATCGTGTCTGGATGGAGAGGATCGAGCCTTATGACGTGCACCTTGCGCGCGACGGCCGGGTGATGGAGGTGCTCTCGGAACATCTTTGCCAGGGCTGGTTGGAAGGCTACCTGCTGACCGGCCGGCACGGCTTCTTCTCCTGCTACGAAGCCTTCATCCATATCGTCGATTCGATGTTCAACCAGCACGCCAAGTGGCTGAAGGTTTCCCGGGAACTGCCCTGGAGAAAGCCGATCTCTTCGCTTAACTACCTGCTGACCTCGCATGTCTGGCGGCAGGACCATAACGGCTTTTCCCATCAGGACCCCGGTTTCGTCGATCTCGTCGCCAACAAGAAAGCGGATATCGTGCGCATCTACCTGCCGCCGGATGCCAATACCCTTTTGTGGGTCGGAGACCATTGCCTGAGGACCTGGGACCGCATCAACGTCATCGTTGCCGGCAAGCAGCCGGAGCCGCAATGGCTGACGATGGACGAGGCCGTTGCGCATTGCGAGGCCGGAGCCGGTATCTGGGCCTGGGCCGGTAACGAGGACGGCGCAGTCGCGCCCGACGTCGTCATGGCATGCGCCGGCGACGTCCCGACCATGGAAACGCTCGCGGCCGTCGCCCTCCTGCGGGAGGCGATACCGGAACTCAAGATCCGCGTGGTCAATGTCGTCGACCTGATGGCCCTGCAATCGAAGGAACACCACCCGCACGGCCTTGCCGACGAGGAATTCGACCGCCTCTTCACCACCGACCGGCCGGTGATCTTTGCCTATCACGGCTATCCTTATCTCATCCACCGGATGACCTATAAGCGCATCAACCACGGCAATATCCACGTCCGCGGTTTCGTGGAGGAAGGTACCACGACCACGCCCTTCGACATGACCGTGTTGAACGAACTCGACCGGTACCATCTTGCGATCGAGGCGATCGAACGCGTCCCGGGCCTCAAGGCGAAAGCAGGTCACGTCGTGGAAGTCCTGCAGGCCAAGCTTGACGAACACCATCACTATGTCAGGGAATACGGCGAAGACATGCCGGAGATCCAGAACTGGAGATGGAAACGTTAGGCGGCGCATCCGAATTGATGGATGTCAATGGCCGGTGATTTGCGTCAGGTATTGTCTTCAGAAAAGCCGCTCGGACCCGCCACGGGTTCGAGGTCGGTTTTTGCTGGAGCCCTTATATGTCCGTCCCGTCTCTGCGATTCAGTGATCCTCCTCTCCATGAAAGCTGCTTACGGGGATTATCGGCCGAGGAGGCGGAGGCGCGGCTCGCCGAGCATGGCCAGAACCTATTGCCGGCCCCGCAAGCACCGTCGCTGTGGGTCATTTTCCTGCGCCAGTTCCGCAGCCCGCTGATCTATATTCTGCTGCTGGCAGCCGCCGTATCCCTGGCGGCGGGCGAAGCGGAAGATGCCGCCTTTATCGGCGCCGTGCTCCTCCTGAACGGTATCATAGGAACCATGCAGGAATACTCCGCGGGCCGCGCCGCAGCGGCGCTTCGCGCGCTTGAACAGCCGTATGCCGTTGTTTTCAGGGACGGCCAGGTGCAGGAAATCGAAGCACGCCTTCTCGTCCACGGCGATCTTGTGCAGCTCGAGGCGGGCGGAAGGGTTCCGGCCGATGTCTCGCTGGTCGAAGCCAGTGATCTTCTCTGTGACGAATCGCTGCTGACCGGCGAGTCCCTTCCCGCGCGAAAGAGACTTCCCCTGCCGGGCACGCCGCCCGAAGGTCGGGAGGCCGCGATGGCATTCGCGGGAACCCTGATTACGCGCGGTCGCGGCAAAGGCGTCGTCACCGCGACGGGACTTTCCACCGAGATCGGGCGGATCGCTTCCGAGATCAGCAAGGCGTCCATCTCGCAACCGCCGCTGATGATCCGGCTTGCCCGCTTTTCGAATATCATCGCCTGGACGGTGGGGATTGCCTCAATCGTGCTCGTGGCCGTCGGGCTTTTGCGCGGCATGGCCTGGAGCGACCTGTTCCTGATGTCCGTCGGCCTCGCCGTCAGCGCCATTCCGGAAGGGTTGCCGATCGCCATATCGATTGCGCTCGCAATCAGCATGCGTCGCATGGCCAGGCGAAATGTCATCGTCCGACGAATGCCGGCGGTCGAGTCGCTTGGATCCTGCACGATGATCGCAACCGACAAGACCGGAACATTGACCCTGAACGACCTGACGGTGACGGATATCCGCCTGCCCGACGGCACCGACCTGCTGCTGGATGCCGGACAGGATCTCGACGCATGCGAGATCCGGGGCTCCGATCTGAGTTCTTCCGAAGCACGCAACCGGGCCGCGAGACTGCTGCAGGCGGCATTGTTACCGAACGAAGGCTCGCTCTCACGCGATGGCGACGGCTGGAAAGGCGTCGGCGATACGGTCGACGTCGCGCTGCTGGCGGCCGCCCATAAAGGCGGTCTTACCCAGGATACGATGGTGGAAACCTATCCCCTCGTCGGCCGCATTCCCTACGAGCCGGATCTCAAATATGCGGCGTCCTTCCATCGAAGCGGCGAACGCATTCGCATTTTCGTCAAGGGCTCGGCTGAAATCCTGATTGACATGGCCGATCGGATGGATACGGGCAAAGGCGTCGTGCCGATCGAACGTCTAACGCTTCTACGGCAGAAGGAAAAAATGGCGGAGCGCGGCCTGCGCGTACTCGCCTTTGCCGAAGGAGAAATCCGAAGCGGCGCGGACGAGACCTTTGGCCACCACCACCTCGTCGATCTTGTTTTCCTTGGTCTGGCAGGTATGCAGGACCCCATCCGTCCGGAAGTTCCCCAGGCGATCCGCGACTGCCACGCGGCGGGAGTCCAGGTCGCAATGGTGACAGGCGACGATCCGAAAACGGCAGCGGCCATCGCCGCCGAAGCCGGATTGGCTTTCAGGCAGGATCAGGTGACGACGGGTGAAGAGGTAGATCGCGCCGAAGCGGCGGGACAGGCCGCCCTCGACGAGTTGACGCGCCGCGTCCGGATTTACGCCCGCGTCGCCCCGGCCCAGAAGCTGTCGATCGTCCTTTCGCTGGCGCGCAACGGCCATTTCGTTGCCGTCACGGGAGATGGCGTCAACGACGCGCCGGCGCTCAAACATGCCCATGTCGGCGTGGCAATGGGCCGGAAGGGTACGGAGGTCGCCAAAGAGAGCGCCGACATCGTCGTCACGGACGACAACTTCGCCTCCATCGTCAGCGGGATCCGCGAGGGTCGCACCGCCTATTCGAATATCCGCAAAGTTATCCTGATGCTGGTCGCCACGGGTGCGGCCGAAATCCTGCTCTTCCTGCTGGCGATCCCGCTCGGCCTGCCGATGCCGCTGCTGCCGGTGCAGCTCCTGTGGCTCAATCTCGTTACAAACGGCATCCAGGACGTCGCACTGGCCGGAGAGAAGCCGGAGGGAGACGAGCTCGCCCGGCCGCCGCGGCGCCCGAAGGAGCCGACATTCGACCGCCTGATGATCCGCCGCATCCTCCTGTCCACCCTCGTGATCGGCGGTGGCGGTTTCGCCGCCTTCTATTGGCTTCTCGAACAGGGATACGAAGTGTCCGCAGCGCGCAACATGCTGCTTCTGCTTTTCGTCATGTTCGAGAATGTTCAGACCTTTACCTGCCGATCGGAACGACGCTCGATTTTCTCGTTCAACTTTTTCGGCAATCCGCTGCTCATCTTGACCGTCGTCGCAGCGCAGGCCCTGCATATCTCGGCGATGTATATCCCCTGGTTTCGGGATACGCTCGAGCTTGCCCCGATATCCCTTTCCGAATGGGCCTTGATGCTGCTTGCCGCATCGTCAATCCTGCTGGTGAGCGAACTGGACAAATGGCGTTGCCGCAAGGCAGCATGAGCGCTCGATCGTCCGGGAGTTGCATCTGATGCCGAAGCGCAGCGCAGGTCTCTTGATATTTCGACGACAGGGTGAGGATCTACAGGTTCTCCTGGTGCATCCGGGAGGACCGTTCTGGGCGCGCAAGGACGATGGCGCCTGGTCCATTCCGAAGGGCCTTGTGGAAGACGGCGAGGACGAACTTGGCGCCGCCATCCGCGAGGCGGCGGAGGAAATCGGAACCACCATCGAGGGCTCCTTCGAGCGACTGGGGGAATACAGGCAACCCGGCGGCAAGAGGGTTCTGGTCTGGGCAGTCGAAGCCGATCCCCCGATCGATGAAGGCCACCTGGTCAGCAATCTGTTCTCGCTGGAATGGCCACCGCGCTCGGGTGTCTTTAGACAATTCCCGGAGGTGGACCGGGCCGGCTGGTTTTCCATTGCCGAGGCAAGGCAGAAAATCTTGAAAGGACAGGAGCCGATCCTCAACGATTTCATGGATCCGGCCACGACCGCTCGGCAACATTGATCCGCATCAATGTCGTCTGGATGGTGACGGGCGATCAGATAGCACCGCAAGACGAAGCCGAGAGCGTCGACAACAGCAATCATACTCAAGGCTTTCGCGCCTGCCGCAAACCCCAGATGTCCGATGGAGCCATACAGTGAATCGCACCGGGAAAATTGCCATCGTCCTCGCCATTGTCGGGTTGGCCGCAGGTTCTGCCTGGAAATATCTACAGGACCGCAGCGCCGAACAAGCGCTGCGCGGTATCGCCAGCGGCAATGGACGCATTGAAGCCACGGAGATCGATATAGCCGCACGGACAGCCGGCCGCCTTTCGGACGTGCTCGTCAAGGAAGGCGATTTTGTCGAAGTCGGGCAGATTCTGGCCCGGATGGATATCGAACAGCTGACCGCCGAGAAACGGGAGGCCGAGGCGCAGCTTTCAAGGGCGAGGATCGGCATCGACACGGCCCGAAGCTTCGTCACCCAAAGGGAAGCAGAAAAGGAGGCCGCGGCCGCGGCCGTTGCACAAAACGAGGTGGAACTCCAGTCGGCTCGAAAGAGGCTTGCCCGCAGCGAGCAGCTTTCCCGCAGCGGCTCGGTCTCGGAGCAGGTTCTTGACGACGACCGCGCTCGCGTCGACACATCGGTCGCAACCGTCGCAGCCGCTAGGGCGAGGCTTGCGGCAACCGACGCAGCCATCGGTTCGGCCAGATCCCAGGTGATTGACGCAGAAGCATCAGTCGAAGCGGCGCAGGCGACGATCGCCAGGATCGAGGCGGACCTGCGCGATTGCGAACTCAAGGCGCCGCGCAGCGGCCGGATCCAATACCTGGTCGCCCGGCCCGGCGAAGTTGTCGCCGCCGGCGGACGGGTTCTCAACATGCTGGATATCGGTGATGTCTACATGACCTTCTTCCTGCCGACTGCCGAGGCCGGGCGGACCGCCATCGGCAGCGAGGCGCGCATCGTTCTCGACGCCGCACCCCAATACGTCATCCCGGCCAGGATATCCTTCGTTTCGGACATCGCGCAGTTCACGCCCAAGACGGTCGAGACGGAGGAGGAGCGTCAGAAGCTGATGTTCCGCCTGCGCGCCCAGGTCCCGCGGGAACTCCTGCAGAAATACGTGGCGCAGGTGAAGACCGGACTTCCGGGTCGGACCTATGTCAAAATCGATTCCAACGCCGCATGGCCGGCCGCGCTAGCTCAACCGCTTACGCCTTGATTTGGAGCAGTCAGCCATGGTTGATCCCGCGGAACCAGCCTTCGTCGCTCGTCTGATGGGCGTCAGCCACACCTACGGCACTACCCTCGCGCTCGACGGGATATCGCTGGATATACCGCAAGGGCGGATGGCCGGCTTCATCGGCCCGGACGGGGTCGGCAAGTCGACGCTTCTTTCGCTGATCGCCGGCGCTCGTTCGATCCAGCGGGGCGATGTCCAGGCGCTGGGCGGCGATATGCGCGCCGGCCGCCACCGCCGCCGCGTCTGCCCGGCCATCGCCTATATGCCGCAGGGCCTCGGCCGCAATCTTTATCCAACCCTGTCGGTCTTCGAAAACGCCGACTTTTTCGGAAGCCTGTTCGGCCAGAACAAGGCCGAACGCCAACAGCGCATCCGCACGCTCCTGAAGCGCACGGGCCTTGCCGGATTCGAGGATCGGCCTGCCGGCAAGCTTTCCGGTGGCATGAAACAGAAGCTCAGCCTCTGCTGCGCTCTCCTCCATGATCCTGATCTCCTTATTCTCGACGAACCCACAACCGGCGTCGATCCGCTGTCGCGGCGTCAATTCTGGAACCTGATCGACGACATCCGGGCAGCGCGGCCGCAGATCAGCGTCATTGTCGCAACCGCCTATATGGAAGAGGCCGCACGCTTCGACTGGCTGGCAGCCATGGATTCGGGAAAAGTCCTCGCAACCGGCTCTCCACAGGAGATCCTGGCGCACACAGGCGCCGCTACACTCGATGACGCCTTCATTGCACTGATGCCCGAGGACAAGCGATCTGCGCATCACGCGGTGGAACTTCAGCCGCCGCCCTCGTTTGATGAGGCGGATTTTGCCATCGAGGCGCAGGATCTGACCATGCGTTTCGGCGCCTTCACCGCCGTCGACAATGTCAGCTTCCGTATCCGTCGCGGCGAGATCTTCGGCTTTCTCGGCTCCAACGGATGCGGCAAATCCACCACCATGAAAATGCTGACCGGGCTGTTGCCGGCAAGCGAAGGCACGGCCAAGCTGTTCGGCAGGCAAGTCGACCCGCGGGACATGGATATCCGCAGACGGGTTGGCTACATGTCGCAGGCATTTTCACTCTATACCGAGCTGACGGTGCGACAGAACCTCGACCTGCATGCGCGCATCTTCCGGCTCCCGCCCGAGACAATTCCGACGCGCATCGAAGAAATGGGGCGACGGTTCCAGCTGCTGGAAGTCATGGATACGCTGCCCGACGCGCTACCGCTCGGTATCCGGCAGCGGCTGTCGCTCGCCGTCGCCCTAGTCCATTCGCCCGAGGTTCTGATCTTGGACGAACCGACGTCCGGGGTCGATCCGATCGCCAGAGATCAGCTCTGGGCAATGCTGATCGAACTCTCCCGCAAGGAGAAAGTGACGATTTTCATCTCCACCCACTTCATGAACGAGGCAGAGCGCTGCGATCGCATCTCGCTGATGCATGCCGGCAAGGTATTGGTGAGCGATACACCCGCCGCAATCCAGGAGAACCGCCAGGCGGCCACGCTTGAAGAGGCCTTCATCGGTTATCTCGAAGACGCCACGATGGAGACACCCGACGTGGTGGCGACGGAATCGGAGGAAGGCTCCGACACGCCGGTGCCTGCCGCCCCGCCGCATCGACGGCTTTTCGACCTGCGCCGGATCTTGAGTTTCAGCCGCCGTGAAGCCCTTGAGCTGCGCCGCGATCCGATCCGCGCCACACTGGCGCTGATCGGCAGCGTGATCCTGATGTTCGTCGTCGGTTACGGCATCAACATGGATGTGCAGAACCTGACCTTCGCCGTGCTCGACCGAGACGATACGGTCGCCAGTCGGGACTACGTCGCCAATATTGCCGGTTCCCGCTACTTCATCGAAGAGCCGCCACTTCAAGACTATGCCGATCTCGACGGGCGCATGCGAGGGGGAAGGCTGAAACTTGCAATCGAGATACCGGCAGGTTTTGCCGAACGCGTCGCGCGGGGCAACGACGTGGAGATCGGAGCGTGGATCGACGGGGCGATGCCGCAACGGGCCGAGACCATTCGCGGCTACGTCCAGGGAATGCATGCGGCCTGGCTTGCCCGGCATATGCGGGAAACCTACGGTGACGCGGCGGCTGCGTCGTTCTCGATCGAAACCCGCTTTCGCTACAATCCCGGCATCGAGAGCCTGGTTGCCATGGTGCCTGCCGTCATACCGTTATTGCTGCTGTTGATCCCGGCGATGCTCACGGCCTTGTCCGTCGTTCGGGAAAAGGAACTCGGTTCGATCGTCAATTTCTACGTGACGCCGGTCACCAGGCTCGAATTTCTTTTGGGCAAGCAGATTCCGTATCTCGTCCTCGGCTTGGCGAATGCCGCCCTGCTCTGGCTGTTCGCCGTCCTCGTCTTTCAGGTGCCCTTTACCGGCAGCCTGCTGACATTTGCGGCCGCCGCCCTGCTCTACGTCGCCTTTTCCACCGCCTTCGGCCTCCTGGTTTCCAGTTTCATATCGAGCCAGATCGCCGCGATATTCGGAACAACGCTGATGACTATCATTCCGGCGGTTCAGTTTTCCGGCATGATCGACCCGGTCTCATCGCTGCAGGGTCTCGGCGCGCTGATCGGCAAGATCTACCCGACCACCTATTTCAACATCATCTCGCGCGGCACTTTTTCAAAGGGACTGGCGTTCGAAAACCTCGGCAGCGCCTTCCTGCCGCTCGTCGTCGCAGGCCCTCTGCTCATCGCTGCGGCAACCGTCTTTCTCAAGAAGCAGGCAAGGTGAAGCATGCGGCCCGGAACAATCTTTTATCTCGGGATGAAGGAACTGCAGGGACTGGTGCGCGATCCGATCCTCATCGGACTGATCATCTATGCCTTTACCATCGCCGTCTATACCGAAGCAGAGTCGGTACCCGAAACCCTGAACAATGCCCCAATCGCCCTCGTCGACGAAGACAATTCGCCGCTCTCGCGACGGATCGGCGATTCCTTCCTGAGCCCCTATTTCAAGCAACCGGTCATGATCACGGCGGGCGAAATGGATGCGCGCATGGATGCCGGCACCGATACTTTCGCGCTCGACATCCCGCCGAATTTCCAGAGCGACCTCATCGCGGGCAAGGCACCGGTCATCCAGCTCAATGTCGACGCCACGCGGATGACCCAGGCCTTTTCCGGCTCCGGCTACCTGCAAAGCATCGTGACTACGGAAGTCTCGGATTTTGCACGTGCGAGCACTGTCGAGCAGGCCCCCAACGTCGAGCTCACGCTTCGGTCCCGCTTCAATCCGGAGCTGAACCAGAGGTGGTTTGCGTCGGTGATGAGCATCATCGACAACGTGACCATGCTGTCGATCATCCTGACCGGCACCGCCCTTATCCGCGAGCGCGAACACGGCACGATCGAGCATCTCTTGGTCATGCCGGTGACGCCGATCGAGATCATGCTGTCAAAGGTTTGGTCGATGGGCATCGTTGTCTTCTGCGCCACGTTGTTTTCGCTGATCGTCATCGTACAGCTCATGTTGCAGGTTCCGATCGAGGGGTCGCTGGCGCTCTTCATGGCGGGAGCGGCGCTGCATCTTCTCGCAACCACCGCCATGGGGATCGCGCTTGCGACGATCGCGGGATCGATGCCGCAGTTCGGGCTTCTGATCATGCTCGTCCTCCTGCCGCTGCAAATCCTTTCGGGAGCGACGACCCCACGCGAAAGCATGCCGGCAATGATCCAGACGATCATGCTCGCGGCCCCCAACACACATTTCGTCCTGATGGCGCAGGCAATCCTCTATCGCGGCGCCAGCCTATCCGTCGTTTGGCCGCAGCTCATCTGGCTTGCGGGGATTGCAACGATCCTGTTCACGTTTTCGCTGCGCGGCTTCCGCCGTTCGCTGAAGTAACCGCACCTGCCTGCGTCCGCATCTGGGATCTCAAACCGCGACCGGCGCCTCGATGGCGGGATGCGGATCGTATCCCGTCACCTCAAAGTCCTCGATGCGGTATCCATCAATGCTATCCGGCCGCCGCAGCAGGCTAAGCTTCGGAAACGGCCTCGGCTCTCTCTCAAGCAAGGTGTTCGCCATGTCGATATGATCGAGATAGAGGTGAACATCGCCCCCGACCCAGACCAGTTCGCCAGGCACCATATCCACCTGCTGCGCGACCATAGCGAGCAGGGCCGCCTGCTGGCAGACGTTGAAGGGGTTTCCGAGCCCCATGTCGCTCGATCTCTGAAGAACGAGAAGCGAAACCTTTGGGCGCCCCTCGCCCATGCCGGAAACGTAGAACTGGTACGTCATGTGGCAAGGCGGCAATGCCATCTGGTCCAGTTCTGGAACATTCCAGGCATGGAACAGCATCCGGCGGCTTGACGGATTCTTTCGAAGCGTTTCAATCACTCCCGAGATCTGGTCGTATTCCTTGCCGTCTGCGCCCTTCCAGCGACGCCACTGCTTGCCGTAGACAGGGCCGAGATCGCCCCATTCTTCAGCAAAAGCGTCGTCGGCCAGAATCTTGTCCTCAAAATCCTTCTGCGAAATCTCGGAGCCCGTTGCCTTGCGATATGCGGCGAGCGGCCAGTCGGTCCAGATGCGCACGTTTTCCTTCAGAAGCGACTGGATGTTGGTCTGTCCCGTCAGGAACCACAACATCTCCTTCACCGCGGTCTTCCAGAACACCTTTTTTGTCGAATAGACGGGAAACGTTCCGTCCGACAGGTCGAAACGCATCATCGCGCCGAACATGGAGAGCGTGCCGACACCCGTGCGGTCGATCCGCTTGTCCCCCTTTTCGAGAAGGTGGGTCAGTACATCGAGATACTGGTATTCCGGGTGTCTCAACGTCAAGGCGATGTCCTTTCGCGATGATCCACCGCCATGCGTCCGTTCGCGCGAGGGCCGGTGAGAACCGCCGATTCTTTAGCCAGAGATCTACATACTAGCACGGCAAGCCGGGGCCAATCTCGTTGCACCGCTTTCCCCGGCATTTCACCAGAGGCCTAATATGGTTCACCTGGGCACGTAATTGCGCCAGTTGTGCTTCTCGGAGAAGTTCAGAACCTCGCGGATCTTGCGGTTGCTGATCGGAGCTTCGAATTCGTCCAGCTCGCGCGTGATCGGCGTATTGGCGGCCCATCGCTCAAGGAATGGCCGCGTCGGCTCCCAGGCGGTGATCGTGTCGTTGACGGCGTTGAAGACCTGGAAGCCGAGGCCGTCCTTTTCGACGCAGAGATGGACGATCTGGCCGAGATCGCGGGCGTCGATATAGCTCCACGCATTGCGTTTGCGGGACGGCGGATCCGCAAGGAAGGCGGGAAAGCGGGCATAGTCTTCCGGCGAGATCACGTTGCCGATCCTCAGCGCATAGATATCCGCGCCGTAGCGCATGGAAAAGGCGCGTGCCGTCTTCTCGTTGACGACCTTGGAAAGACCATAGCTGTCCATCGGGTCGACGTCATAATCTTCCGTCAGCGGAAAGGAGCGATAATCCTTGTCTCCCTCGGCAAAGCAGACGCCGTAGGTCGTTTCACTGGAGGCGATGATCACTTTGCGGATGCCGAGTTTCATCGCCGCTTCGATGACATTGTAGGTCGATATCGTGTTGGCCGCGAATGTCGTATTGTCCGGCCGCATCAAGATTCTGGGAACCGCCGCGAAGTGCACCACCGCATCGACCGGCGCCGGCCCCTTCCCGGTCTGAAGCCCTTCGAACCCGAAATGCATGGAAAGCGCGTTGAAGGTCTCACCGCTGTCCGTCAGGTCGGTGATAAGGGTATTGACGCCCGGGCAATCCAGCGGCACGAGATCCAGGTTGAAGACCTCGTGTCCTTCGCCGACCAGATAAGGCACCGCATGCCGCCCGGCCTTGCCGCTGCCCCCGGTGAATACGATCCGCTTGCCCATGATGCCGCCTCCTCAAATCCCGTCCGGCCCGCCGCGTCTGTCGACATCGCCTGCCTGCTGCGACGAGGCATAGTCGAAACGACGTAACCAGTCCGATGATGAAGCATGGCACCGCCTGCCCGTCAATGTCGATCGCGGCAGCCGATTGCCGCTCCGCTTCGCAAGGAAGTGCGGTCAAGCGCTTCCCTTGGGCGTTGCCCGAACGAAAACGTGCCTCACGAACTTCACAAATCGACGAGGAGGAGCGCGCTCCATCGCTTGCCTCCCTGTAGGTTATCGGCCTGTTGAGTCCTGTTCAGCCAATCGCGAATCGGGCAGAAAAAGACCATTCCTCAGCCCGGAGCCTCGACATGCGTTTCCGCCACGCCCTTGCCGTCATCGCCTCTTTCGTGATCGCGGGGCCAGCTTTTCCGCAGGACCATCCTTCGGCCTTCGTCGGTTCGTGGGAGGTGGAAACAGGCAGCGCGGCCGGCAAATGCAACGTCGAACTCAAAAGCACGAGTTTCGCAGGCAAGCTCTCCGCCCGCAGCATCATGTGCCTGGGCCCTTTGGGCTTCCTGAACGGATGGACGCCGAGCCGAGAAGGCGTCACGCTGCTCGACGCCGGCGGCAGGGAGATCGGCAGCTTCGGACCGTCCCGCGGCAACCTCGTCGGACGTCTGAGCGACGGCAGCATTGTCACCATGAGACCGACGAGCGGCCAGCGTTTCGGCGGCAGGCGCGACGATGATCGCTGGCGGCCCGGCCGGGACGGAAACGATCGCGCGGACTGCTATCTGCGCGAAGATACCGGCCGTTGCGCCGATCCCGCCGACATTCCGCCGCCGCGGGAACGCCGTCTCGTCCGCTCGATCGGTCCGCTCAATGTCCGCAGGCAGGAAGATATGAGCAGTCCGGTCGTGACCCACACCGAGGCGGGCGAATGTTTCACCGTCTACGGCTGCCGCGATACCCGGTGGGGGCCCCGTTGCGAAGTCCGCTGGGGCAAGAACCAGATCGGCTATACGGTCAAGTATTTCGAGAAGAACGGGAAAAACTATATCGGGTTTCTGAACCGCTGCTGAAAACCCGGCCGCTTTCCCACGCCGTCGTCTGTTTCGAGGGGCCGGTCTTCATCACCACGATGGGCCGTGGGGAGGATTGCGGCGCGAGACGCGAAAAGTCTCAGCAGTGCGCAACCAATGCGAAGCATTGCCCGCCGATGCTTTGCCCGACCCTCCTATCCCGCCTTTGACTGTGTTGCCGTGCCACACAAACGACGTGAAATGGTGGTTGGAGAAGGCGGCGGTTGACAAGCATCAAGGCTCTGGCGATCCTCACAGATATGAGCGGGATGTATCGAATCACATCTAAAGCGATGGCACTGATGTTCCGACTGGTGATGATCTTGTCACTGGCTGGCTACAGCTTTTCTGCCGTCAGCGCCGCGATGCATCCGGAAAGCTCCGCCCAGATCGCGCAGATCGAAGAGGTCTATTCCTCTCACCATGGCGACGACCACGTCGCGATGGCCGATACCGATCACCACGGCAACCAGCACGACCACAGCAGCCCGGAGAAGTCCAAGAACTCCTGCTGCAAGGATTATTGCGGCATTGCGGCCATCACATGCTCCGGCTCTTCGTTGAGCCATCCGCGCGTGGTTTCCATTCGCGAGTTCATCAACGACACGGACCCCCGGGGCCAGCCGCCGAGCCTGCATCGTCCGCCCAACATCTGAGAACGCGCACCCGCACGGGCGGGTATAGCCGTGCTGCGAGCCTTATCGGTCGACAGCGCGATCATGCATTCATTCTCGGAATTTCATTATGAAGCACCTGTTTCTGGTGGTCGCAATGCCGCTGTTCGTCAGCGGATGCGCAGCCACCCTTCCAGAGGTCGTCGCCTCCACGGATCATCCTGATTCCGCAACGGATATCAGGCCTGTACGTTATCAAAATCCGGTTGGCGCCTACATCCATCGCCTGCCTCTCGACCCTAAACCCTGGCGTGGTCTCAATGATGCGCAAGCTCCGAAGGGAGGCGCATAATGATGCCTCGGACGATCAGGCTGATCTCCTCCATCGTGTTTCCGCTGGTTACGGCGGGCTGTGTGACGACCGACTACGCGGTCAGCGATGCCGGGTTCACCAACGCTTCTCTGAAGAGCAGCGAAGCGACCGGCAAACAGACTGTCTGGGTGCAAAACCAGCAGCAGGCGCAAGCGGTTCGGGAGCGCGTGAAAACGCTGATGGCGAAGAAGACCATCGACGTGGAGACCGCCGTCCAGGTGGCGCTCCTCAACAACAAGGGCCTGCAGGCGGCTTATGCCGATCTCGGCGACAGCGCAGTCGACGCATGGCAGACGCAACTGTCGGTCTTTCCGACCTTCTCCGTCGGCCTTTCGGGCGTCGGCACGCCCGGCCTCGAAGCCTATCGCGTGCTGGAAGGGGCGATCGCCGCCAACATACTGGCGCTTGCCACCTTCGACAAAAACATCAGGCTTGCCGACACCCGCTTCCGGCAGGCCCAACTCAATGCCGCGCTCGCGGCGATCTCGCTGGCTGCGGAAACCCGCCGCGCCTGGGTCAACGCCGTCGCCGCCTGGGAGAATGTTGCCTATCTCAACCAGGCGAAAGCTGCGGCCGATGCCTCATCCGAACTCGCCAAGAAAATCGGCGAAGCCGGATCGCTGACGAAGGCCGATCAAGCCCGGGAGCACGTCTTTTATGCCGAGCTGACCGGCGAGACGGCCAAGGCGCGGCTGGAAGCAAAGCTTGCCAAGGAGGAACTGATCCGGCTGATGGGCCTGTCGGGGACAGCCATCGATTTTCAAATCCCGAATCGCCTGCCCTCGCTGCCGAAGGCGTTGATCAAGCGTGACGATATTGAAGCGGAAGCCATCCACAAGCGGATGGACTTGCAGGTGGCGCGCCTGGAGCTTCAGGCAACCGCGCAGTCCTACAAGCTGGAGGACGTAACCCGTATCGTCACCGACATCGAGCTTGCGGGCACTTACGAAAAGGAACGCGAGCGCGAAGACGGCAGGATCCTGTCGGACGTCTCGAAGACCGCTTCGCTGGAGTTCACGATCCCGATCTTCGACTCCGGCCAGGCGCGGCTGCGAAAGGGCGAACTCGCTTATATGCGGGCCGCCAACCGGTTGGCCGAGCTCGCGGTCAACGTCCGCTCGGAAGCCCGCTCGGCCTACCTTGCATACAAGTCGAACTACGATATCGCGCGCCACTACCGGAACAACGTGCTGCCGTTGCGCAATGCCATCGAGGAACAATCGCTCCTCACCTACAACGGCATGATCACCAGCACATTCGAACTGATCGCCGACACGCGCGAGAAGATCGACTCCACCATCCTCGCCGTCAACGCCAAGCGTGACTTCTGGCTCGCCGAAGCGAACCTCGCCCCCGTCATCTACGGCGGCAGCACAGGTTCGGCCTCGGCGCAAACCGAGGTTGCGTCCGCTGAAGAAGCGACACGTGGCGGTCATTGAGAAAGGAAACGAGAATGTTCAATAGAAGACAACTTCTTGGAGCAGGTGCCGCCGGTGCCGCGCTCGTCTCCTCCCAGACATGGGGCCAGACTGCGAATATGGGTCTGCCGGAGGCGGCCGTCATGGACACCGCCGCAACCCAGACGCCGGTGCGTCCATCCGTCGGACCGGACTATAATCCGGTCGTCACCCTGAACGGGTGGACCCTGCCCTTCCGCATGAACAACGGCGTCAAGGAATTCCATCTCGTCGCCGAACCGGTCGAACGCGAGATGGCGGAAGGCATGACCGCCTACCTCTGGGGCTATAACGGCCAGTCGCCGGGCCCGACCATCGAGGCGGTCGAAGGCGATCGGGTCCGCATCTTCGTGACCAACAAGCTGCCGGAGCACACGACGGTCCACTGGCACGGCATGATCCTTCCGTCGGGCATGGACGGCGTCGGCGGTCTGTCGCAGCCGCACATTCCGGTCGGCAAAACCTTCGTCTACGAGTTCGACCTCGTGAAGTCCGGCACCTTCATGTACCACCCCCACTCGGACGAGATGGTCCAGATGGCGATGGGCATGATGGGTTTCTTCGTCGTTCATCCGAAGGACCCGAAGTTCATGCCTGTCGACCGCGACTTCGTCTTCCTGCTGAGCGCCTACGACATCGATCCCGGCACCTATGTGCCACGCGTCATGGAGATGACCGACTTCAACCTCTGGACCTGGAACAGCCGCGTCTTTCCAGGCATCGATCCGCTGGTCGTTTCCAAGAACGACAAGGTCCGCGTCCGCGTCGGAAACCTGACCATGACCAACCACCCGATCCACATGCATGGCTACGATTTCGAAGTGACCTGCACCGACGGCGGCTGGGTCCGGCCCGAGGCGCGCTGGCCGGAGGTCAGCATCGATATTCCGGTCGGGGCGATGCGGGCCTACGAGTTCGACGCAAAACATGTCGGCGATTGGGCGATCCATTGCCACAAGTCGCACCATACGATGAACGCGATGGGTCACGACATTCCCACCTTCATCGGCGTCGACAAGAAGGAGGTCGCCAAGAAGATCAGGCAGTTCCGTCCCGAATATATGCCGATGGGCACCGCCGGCATGGCGGATATGGGTGAAATGTCGATGGAAATACCGGAAAACACCGTTCCGATGATGACCGGATGGGGTCCGCACGGCCCCATCGAGATGGGCGGCATGTTTTCCGTGGTGAAGGTTCGCGAGGGTATCTCGGCGGGCGATTACACCGATCCGGGCTGGTACGAGAACCCGCCCGGCACACAGGCCTGGGAGTGGACGGGAAGTCTTCCCGACGCGCCAAAGGCAAAAGACGCAAAGACTTCGATCATGCCGGGACACCCCGATCACGGCTGATTGCCAACTTTCGAAACAAATAAAGGACCTGATCATGAAAACTGCAATTCTCGGCCTATTGCTGGCCACCCTTGCTACGCCCGTTCTGGCATCCGGCAGTCATGCTGGCGGTCATGGCGAAATGGCCGTTGGCGAACCGGGCGACAAATCGAAGGTCAGCCAGACCATCCGCGTCAGCATGAAGGAGACGCCGGACGGCAAGATGATCTTCACCCCGAACGACTTCAAAGTCCGCAAGGGCCAGACCATCCGCTTCACCATCAAGAACGAAGGCGAACTCGATCATGAATTCGTCCTCGACCAGGAAGACAAGGTGATGGAGCACAAGGCAGTCATGGAGAAATTTCCGGACATGGAACATGACGACCCGAATGCGGTCCGCCTTGCTCCCGGCAAGTCCGGCGAGATCGTCTGGAAATTCACGAACGACGGCGTCTTCAAGATCGCCTGCCTCGTTCCCGGCCACTACGACGCCGGAATGCACGGCGACGTCACCGTCGCCAAGAAGTAAGGAGTAATCCATGAAAACCGTTTTCAAACTTGCTCTCGTTACAGCGCTCGCCCTGACCTCGGTGTCTGCCGCGTTCGCCCAGGAATTCACCAAGGGGACGGTCAAGAAGGTCGATGCCAAGGCCAAGAAGGTCACGCTCATCCACGAGGAGTTGAAGAGCCTCGAAATGCCCGCCATGACCATGGTCTTCAACGTCTCCGACGACGCATTGCTGGCAAAGCTTAAGCAAGGCGCGAACATCCAGTTCGTGGCGGAACGCGTCAACGGCAAGCTGACCGTCACCCAGGTGAAGTGACAACGACGCCCCGCTTCCCCGGAAGCGGGGCCTCCCCTCAAGAGACGGGTTGAAGGCACAAGGCCTTCCACAGGTCCTCTTTCCAGTCGCCCATCACGGGTGGGTCATGCAGCCTGTAAACCGTAGCGCCGATCAATACCGTTCGTGGCGCCTGACACCGGATGCGCATGAGGTGGGTGCCGTTGTCGACAAAGATGGGTTCGCCGCCGGTCTTGTGCTCGGTCAACCCGATTGCGACGTCGTAATCATATTCGATATCTTCCGATATCGCCGCCGACGTGATCGTGAGGCTCACGGTCCGGCTGTCGGGGAACTGCGCAATGTGAAACGGCTGACGTTCCTGGGCTTCCAGACCCGAGGCCACGATGACGAATGCTACCACAGATAAGCAGAGACGGCCCATCGGCCCCTCCCAAGGCACGATACTTTAATAGTTTAGCATCGATTGGACTGGCGGGACAGCGATTGTCAGATACTGCGACGGCGGGTTGTTATTTGCACGAAGAAACCGGCGGATTGCGCCGATCCTGCCCGCCTGCCCATATCCCTGTTGACCAGCGGCAAAAGTGACCGATGGCCGATTTATAGGAGCCTTCACGCTTGTCACCCCTTTTCACCGGGGGTGGAAACGCCTATATCACGGTTGCCGGACTTCGGTCCGGCTATGGCAATAAACGGTCGGTGTAATAAACCTATTGGACCCGGGGGCGGTACCCGGCGCCTCCACCAAAAACCGGTCGGTCGCATGGGAAATCGCTGCGGACCGGCTTTTGATGGGGGCGAAATAGGATCGACAAGGGTGTAAAGATCGAACTTTTGCTCGGCATGATACCACCGTTATCGGGTCAAAAAGTGTAGTTGCAAACGACAACAACGCTAAGGGTTATGCTCTCGCTGCCTAATGGCGGTGCGGGAAATCCGAACTAAGTCCTTGGAGGTAGCACTTTAAGGCGGGGTCCGAAGGCACCTGGCAACAGAAGCCTTCACCTTCACGCCTCAGTCGAATATTATGAACTCTGACTCGGAAAACTTGGACGGGACTTCCCCGTGCCGAGCCGACATGGCATAACACGTCTGACTAACAGACGAGAGAAATGGAAAGACAGGACCGTATGGGGCAGGATCACATCCGTTACGACATTCTGGCACAGGACGCCTTGCGCGGCGTCATCCGCAAGGTTTTGTCAGAGGTTGCGGCGACCAGCCGGCTGCCGGGTGATCATCACTTCTTCATCACCTTCCTGACCGGTGCGCCGGGGGTGCGGATTTCGCAGCATCTGAAGTCGAAATATCCCGAACAGATGACCATTGTGATCCAGCACCAGTTCTGGGATCTCAAGGTCTCGGATACGCAGTTCGAAGTCGGCCTTTCCTTTTCTGATACGCCGGAACGTCTCGTCGTGCCTTTCAATGCCATCCGCGGCTTTTACGACCCCTCGGTGAATTTCGAACTGGAATTCGAGGTGCCGCTCGCCGATGAAGACGACGAGACCTCCGCAGAGATCACCGCGATCCCGGTCGAGGCCGTTTCGAAACCAGCCGACGGGGAAGCCTCGGCCAAGCCGAAGACGGACGAGGAAAAGAAGCCCGGTTCCGTCGTTTCGCTCGATTCATTCCGCAAGAAGCAATAGCGGGGAGGCGCTGCCCATGAGCGCCGACATCGTCAACCTGCGCCAGTTCCGCAAGGACAAGGCGAGGCTCGAAAAAGAGAAGGAGGCGGAGCAGAACCGCCTCACATTCGGCCGCGCCAAGGCGGAAAAATCACTCACCAATGCGCGGAACGAGAAGGCCGAGAAGACCCTTGATCAGGGCCGGCTGGACCAGCCGCCACGCGGCGATGAAGGCCCTCCGGACCATTAACCTCCCGCTAACCAACACCCGGCCCATGCGCTTGACGTTACAAGCGTCGCAGTCTGTATAGGCGAACCTCGTACCGTCTATCCCGGAGAGCTTCGTGATCCGAAAACATTCCGCGACGCTTCACGGTCATCGCACCAGCTTTTCTCTTGAAGACGAATTCTGGCTGGAATTGAAGGCGATCGCTGCGCAGCGGGGCATTAGCCTCGCCAGCCTCATCGCCGAGATCGACGACCAGCGCTCACCCGAAAGCAACCTCTCCTCGGCCTTGCGGCTGCACGTTTTGAAGTGGCTGAAGGCGCCGCGACGTTAGCAGCGCTCCCACCGGCTATCGTTGAACGCCGGGCAGGCCCGGCAAATCGGACGGCGGCATTGCGGGGAGGTTCTCCCGAAGCATGTCTTCGGTGGGCGAGACGATGAACGGCGTCCGGTCGATCTGCCGCTGCCGCTCTTCCTCGGCGGCGCGGGCCGCGGCTTCGGTCGCCTGTCGCTGACGCTCCTCTTCGGCGGCCCGCTGGCGCGCCCGCTCCTCGGCGGCCGCCTTTTCGCGTGCTAGCTGCCGTTCTGCGGCCTGGAAATTGTAGAGCGCCACTTCACGGCGAAGCCGCTGTTTCTCAAGAACGCTCGCCTGCAGCGTCTCGACGCGCCGCCGCTCCTGCTCGAACGCGCGCTGGGACAGGAAGTTGCCGATCGCGGTGATGTCGATCCGTTTGGTCGGCCGCGTCAGCCGGCCGGAATAGTCGAGCCGAACGGTCGGATCGCCGCCGGCGAGCGCCTCCTCGCCGGCATCGTAGGTGATGGCGAGGTCCGCCGACAGGGCGTCCTCCAGAAAATCGAAGCGGCCCTCGCCGGCGAGCTTCGTTGTGCCTACGGCCGCAACAACGTTCTGCGCTCTCGCCTCTCCCGCCGTAATCGTCATCGGAATGGTGAGACTGCCGATCCTGGCATTTCCCTGATGCACAAGACCAGTGACGATGGGCCGAACCTTCTCCTCCGTCACCTCGCCGCCGAGCTTGTCCACCTGCGCCATCAAGGGCTTCATCGCGTCGGAATTGAGACCGGCAACGGTCAGATCGCGGAGCCTCAATTCGGCCGAACCGCTCACGCCACCGAGCAATTCGGCGAAGCTTCTGCCGGTCGATTCCGCAGAAAGATCGAAGTCCAACTTTCCTGTTGCGACCGGCTTTTCCTCGACTGCCCAGACGAGCGGCCCAAGATCGGCATTCTCCGCCGACGCCTGGGCCTGCAAAAGTCCTATCCCGTCTCCGGTGGACATCATCAGGCGACCCGCAAGCCTGCCCCCCTGCCAGGCGCCTGCCGCGTTCTCGACGACGATGCCGCCGCTGCGATGGGTGATCCGGCCGGAAAAATCCGCAACGTCACCCAAGGCATCGGTGCGGAATGCGCCAGCCTTCACATCGAGAGCGATGTCCAGGTCGCCGAAGATCGGCCGCGCAAAAGGTTTTGACGAAAGTCCCCCAGTCTGCGGATTGCCGAGCGGGCCGAAGATTGCCTCTCCCAACCACGCAAGATCGAGGGTATCGACCTGGAGCGTACCGATCGCCGGCATTCCCGGCGCCTTGCGGTCCACCGTGATGCCACCGCTCATCGAGTTGCCGTCGACGTCGCCCCTGATCGCGGCGACTTCGACGGCGCCGGGCGTCATGCTGATATCCGCATCCAGAGTGACCGGCAAACCGGTCCCAAACTGCGGCAGGCCGATGCCGTTCATCAGCAGATAGGGTTCCAGATCGACGCTTTTCAACGTCACATGGCCGCGGCCCTCCCCGAAGCTCTGATCACGGATGTCCACGTCACCAGCCAGGTACAAGGAGGTCTTGCCGGTCTCGAAGGCGAGATCCGCTTTCGCAAGTCCCTCGGGACCTTGCCTGAGGTCGAGTGAGAGCCGCCCCGGACCATCGCCATCGAAAGGCAGAGGTTCCAGCCCCGCCTGCCCGAAAAGCACCATCGGTTCGGTATTCTCGAGAGATGCATTGAGCGTCAGCGCCGTATCGCCGGTAAGGTCGAAGAGACCCGAAAGCGTCAAGGCACCCAGGACCGCGCTGCCGTTCGATGTTCCGCTGACACTCACATCCACGCCGCCCGTCTCGCCGCCCACGGTCAGATTAGCAACCAAACTCGTATTGGCGAACCACGTGGAGTTCCGGGAAAGCCGTTGCAAAACCGGATGCGGCGGCAGCCGGTCGCGCAGCATGGCAAGGAATGCCGCGGGATCGGCGGAATGGAAATTCAAGGTGCCGTTGCCGGAATAGGAGAGCAGGGAGCCTTCCACCCGGCCCTTGGCCGAGATCGTCGCACCTTCGAGATTGCCGACCGTCAGCCGCTCCAGCGACAGCGCTCCGCCCGCCACCGTAAAGGCGGTGTCGACATTGTTTGCGGCGACGCCGAAGGCGGTGAATCGGTCCGCCTTGAGCGTCGCGGCAACCTTGTGATCCAGGACGTCCCGTCCCGCATCCTCACCGGTCACCAGCGAGGCAAGCGCACGCATGGCATCGATATCAATCTCGTTGCCGGCAAGGCTGACGGAAAGGTTCGGCGTCTGGTCATTGGGCGACTGACGCTCCAGCCGGCCCTTGAGCGTTGCCGGACCGATCGCCAGTTCGAGATTATCGAAGCGCTGCAGCTCCGGCGTCAGATTGACCGCCGCTGAAAAACCCGTCGAGCGGAGCTGGCGGATCTCCGGTGCGACATTGCCCGACAGCCAGTCCGCAAGCCCGGACGGCTGGTTGGAGGCGACGAGCATGTTCCCGACAAAGGAAATCCGGTCGCGCAGAAGAAGATTGCCCTTCGCTTCGAGATGCGTGCGGCCCGGCAAGGTCGCCACGACATTGTCGACCGTCCAGCCCCGTCCCGCCGGGCGGATATCGAGCTTGATATCGCGGATGGTGGTGTCGTTTGCCACGATCGCCGGCAGCCTGAGACTGGCCCGCCCCGGCACCTGCGGGATCGGGATCGATGCGGCCATGCGGATGAAATTGTTGATGCGGCGTTGCGCCGAGGCCGCCGGGTCGCGGCCGGTCTTTGCCCGGACGCCCTCACCCAGCCGGTTGACATCGATCTGCTGGCCATCGGCCGTCAGCAGGAATTCCGGCTTCTGGCCGGTGTCGAGCGTCGCCTCGCCGGTGACGACGTAAGGATTGTCGAGGGCGCCGACCTCCAGCCGGTATTGCGGGATACGGATGCGATCATTGGTAAGCTCGAAGCCGCCCTTCACCCGCGGCCCAGGTGGCGGTGCGATCACAGGTTCGGTCTCGTCTTCCTCCTGCAGGACATCGAGGGTGAAATTGCCGTTATAGGCCGGTCTATTGTCCGCGAGCGTCAGTTCGCCGTCGAGATTGATCTCGACCGGCTGTGCGTCCGGCCACAAACGCAGGCGCAGCGGCATCCGCTTGGCCGCGACATCCGCGGTGCCGCTGGAGACGTTGAACCGCGCCTCGTAACCATCCAGCGCTGCATTGCCCTCGCCCCGCCAGGGGCCATTCAGCGAGGCTGCGGAAAGATCGGCTGAGAGATCGGTTATCTGCCGCGAGCGGCCGGACTGTTCATCGATCAAATCGATCTCGCCGCCCGTCACGTGGATGCCTTCGATCACGACGGTTCGTGCGGGAATAGCGGCGCGACTGCCGCGCATCCAGTCGAGCGTACCGTCCTGCAGAAGGCGGATGCGGGCCTTGGGTTCTTCGATGCGCATGTCGAAGATCCTGGCCTCGCCGGAGAGAAACGGCGCCAGCTCCATATCCATGGAAAACCGCGCCACCTGCACCAGCGGCTGGCCGTCCGTATCCGCACCCACCCGCACGTCGTGAAGGGTGACGGAGGGAAACGGCAATATACGCGCATCGACGGCGCCGTGGACGGAAACCTTCTTCCCGAGGATGCGGCTCGCCTGCTCCTCGAAACCGACGCGGAAGCTGGACCAGTCGACAAAGAACGGCGCCAGCAGTGCCGTGAACAGCGCCACCACCACCAATCCGCCGAATGCCAAAAGGATGCGACCGAGCAACAGGTATCTCCGTGATCTCGACTAGAAGAGTAGTTCCATCGGGTGCTTAAGCAAGTCAAGCTTCAGGGAGCGTGTCATTCGCCATTCCGGAAGATCTTGCCGGGATTGAAGATATTGTCGGGGTCGAGGCTCTTCTTGATGGAGCGCATCAGGCCCACGGCACTTCCCAATTCCTCCTCCAGGAAGGCCATCTTGCCCTGGCCGATGCCGTGTTCGCCGGTGCAGGTTCCATCCATGGCGAGCGCCCTCCGGTTGAGACGCTCGATGAAGGCCTCCACCTTTTCGACGGAAGCCTGTTGCTTGCCGTCGAAGAGCACCAGCACATGGAAATTGCCATCCCCGGCATGGCCGACGATCGGCGCGAGCAAGCCCTGTTCGGCAATGTCCGCCTGGGTTTCGGCAACACATTCGGCAAGCCTCGAGATCGGCACGCAGACATCGGTCGACAGACCATCGAGTTCCGGCGCCAGAGCCCGGCTCGCCCAATAGGCATTGTGCCGGGCGTCCCAGAGTTTTGCGCGCTCCTCGACATTGGCGGTCCAGCGGAACTCGTCGCCGCCGCACTCGGCCGCAATCTCCGAGAACTGTTCCGATTGCAGGGCGACGGTTTCTTCCGTGCCGTGGAATTCGAGGAAGAGCGTCGGCTTTTCCGGATAGGAGAGTTTGGAATAGGCATTGCAGGCGCGCATCTGCACGTCGTCGAGCAGCTCGATGCGGGCAACGGGAATGCCCATCTGGACGGTCATAATGACCGCGTCGCAGGCGGCTTTCACGCTTGGAAAGGCGCAGACCCCGCCGCCCACCTTTTCCGGAATGCCCTGCAGGCGCAAGGTAACGGAGGTGATGACGCCGAGCGTTCCTTCCGAGCCGACGAAAAGCCGCGTCAGATCGTAGCCTGCGGAGGATTTTTTGGCGCGCTGTGCCGTGCGGATCTCTTCGCCATCGGCGGTGACGACCGTGAGCGAAAGGACATTGTCCTTCATGGTGCCGTAGCGGACCGCATTCGTGCCGGACGCCCGTGTCGCCGTCATACCGCCGATCGTGGCATTGGCGCCGGGATCGATCGGAAAGAACAGGCCCGTGTCGCGAAGCTCCCGGTTCAGTTCTTCACGCGTGATGCCCGGCTCTACCGTAACGTCAAGGTCGGCCGAGCTAACCCGAAGAACCTTGTTCATGCAACTGAAATCAATTGAAATTCCGCCGGACGGCGCATTGACCTGGCCTTCCAGGGAAGAGCCGATGCCGAACGGGATGATCGGTACCCGATGCGCCGCGCAGGCTTTTACGACCGCCCTCACATCCTCTGCGGTTTCTGCAAAGACGACGCCGTCCGGCAACTGCGCCGGAAGATAGGTGGTCGTGTGCGCGTGCTGCTCCCGAAAGGACTGCCCGGTCTGGAAACGCTCGCCGAGGGACTGTTTCAGGATGCCGAGGACAGTCTTGATACCTTCCTCGTTGCGAAGGCCCGCCTTCACGTCCTTGACCGCCATGCTCAACTCCCACCGATTTCAGAGATTGGTTAGGCGACGGGTCCTGCTTTGTCCAGAAGAATAGCATCGGGAGATGGTCTGCGGAGACAGACTCCTCCCTTGGTGATGCTCGGATTTTTCGTTCGGACGGGGCGCTGGGAGCTGCCTCGTAAGTTTTAGTTTAGGCGGCACCTCTCAGCGCCCCGTTCGGCGGTTTTTATCCGCGACTCCGGTCCCTCTGCAGTGGCCTTTCCGGATGGTGTTCGTTTGACCCGCAGCACCCGTCCGGACCAACTTACCGGCAAGGGTTACTGTGGGCCGCCGCCGGACTTTCCGGATCCTCGGCGATCCTCGGATCAAGTCCGAGGACGAGGTCGGACGGACTTCAAACAGTCCGGCGAAACCATCCTTCGGGCCACCATGTGTGCCGCACAGGCACGCCCGGCGCGCTCTTTCGGGCCTCAAGAGACGAAGGCTCGGTCCGTGTGCCTTCACCTCTCCCCGTGTCGCCGGAGGGAGACCATTTTCCGCAGACCCCGATGATGAAGGTTTACGTCGTCCCTCCGCCACCAGCGCCGGCCCCGCCTCGCCGGAACGCCTTCCGGTGTATCCGATGCGGGACGGGGAATTGTAGGCATGAGGTGAGAAGGCGGGGATAAACGCCTTCGGAATTTCTCCTAACCGATTGATTTTTGGTGAGGCGGAGGCGCGCAACTTCCCCAGCCTGTCACCGGCCGGAGACCCAGGTGGGCAGATGTCGCGGCCCCGTGCCCTTTCTACTCGGCGGCGAGCAGCGGGCGTTCCTTGTCCTTCTGGTCCTCGTTGGCCATTTCTTCCTTGTGCCGGACAGCATGCGCAAGTTCCTGGTGGAACCGCTGTTCCTCCTGGACATGAGGTTTGGCAAAGCGGGCGACCAGGAGATAGGCGACAGGGGTGATGAACAGCGTGACAGCGGTGGCGAGACCGAGGCCGCCAACGATGACCCAGCCGAGCGCAATTCGTGCTTCTGCGCCGGCACCCTGAGCCAGCACCAGCGGAACGCCGCCGATAATCGTTGCGATCATCGTCATCATCACCGGACGCAGTCGTGTGGCGCAGGCCTCTTCGATCGCCTCGCGGACGCCGGCCCCGCGATCGCGAAGCTGGTTGGCGAATTCCACGATCAGGATACCGTTCTTCGCCATGACACCGACCAGCAGGACAAGGCCGATCTGGCTGTAAACGTTAAGGCTCGATCCGGTGAGCACGAGCGCGATCGCCGCGCAAGCCAGGCCCAGCGGCACGGTCGACATGATGATGATCGACGACAGCACGCTTTCGAACTGGGCAGCCAATACCAGGAAAATGATCGCGATCGCAAAGCCGAAGGTCAGCAGCATCGCATTGGAGTTTTCGCCGAGCGTCTTGGCTTCAGCCATCGGGATAAGGCGCACACCGGCCGGCAGCAGCGGCTGAGCAAGCGCTGTCACCTCTTTCACGGCATCCCCAAGCGCCACCCCGTTGGCGAGGTTGGAGGAGATGGAGACGGAGGCGAGCTGCTGCTCGCGGTTAAGCTGCGGTGCGACCGCCCCTTCCTTCAACGTCGCAATGGTCGACATCGGGACGATCTTTCCGTCGCCGGCCTTCAGGAAGATGTTCTCGAGATCCGTCGGATCGTCGACAGGCCGGGTGGTCGAGGTCAGCTTAACCGGAAGAGCGTCGCCTCCGACGAAGACATCCACCACCGAGCGTCCCTCGAGCAGCGCCTGCATGGCAGTGGACAGGCCGGTGATATCGATGCCGAGATCGGAAGCCCGCTCGCGGTCGATCGAGACCGACAGCTGTGCCTGGGTCGGCTCATTGGTGAGACGCGGCGTATCGAACAGCCGGCTCTGCTCCATCTGCGACACGAGCTTCTGGGCGGTGGAGGTCAGGACATTGTAGTCATTGCCGACCAGCGCCATCTGCAATCCGTTGCCGGCGCCGCGGATCTTCAGGCTGTTCGATTGCATGGCGAAACCACGCAGCGCCGGAACGCGTTGCGCCGCTGCGTTGATGTCGGAGGCAATCTCGTCCTGGCTCCGCGTCCGCTCATCCCACGGCGCCAGCGTCAGCACCATGAAGCCGCTGTTTGTGCTGCTGCCGAAGCCGGAAATCGAGAAGATATTGGTGATTTCGCCGGATTGGCGAAGCGGCTGCAGATTTTCCTCGATCCGCTGCATCTGGTCGCGGGTGAAGTCCAGGCTGACGCCTTGCGGCGCCGTCACCCGCAGCATGACGGAGGCGCGGTCCTCGCGCGGCGTCAGCTCGCTCTTGACGAGACCGAAGACATTGTAGGCCGCAACCGCGAAGATCACCGAAAAGACAATGACGACGAGGGGCGCATTGAGGCAGGCCCTCAGCGCCCGGGCATAGAGACCGGCAAACGCATTGCCGAACGAGCCGAGAAGTCCGTGATGCTCCTTGATCGGCTTCGTCAGCATGCGCGAGGCCAGCATCGGGCAGAGCGTCAAAGCGGTGACGGACGAGAGCGCCACCGAAAAGGCAAGCACGAAGCCGAATTCCTTGAACAGGCCGCCGATCTGGCCCGGCAAGAAGGAGAGCGGGATGAAGACGGCGGCAAGCGTTGCAGTCGTCGCGATGACCGCGAAGAAAACCTCCTGGGTGCCGAGCACCGCCGCCGCACGCGGACCCATGCCCTCGGCCCGTCGGCGGACGATGTTTTCCAGAACCACGATGGCATCGTCGACCACGAGACCGGTCGCCAGCACCACGGCGAGCAGCGTAAGGATATTGATCGAGAAGCCGACCAGGTAGATCGCCACAAGCGTGCCGATCAGTGCCACCGGCATGGTGAGCGCCGGGATGAGCGTCGCCCGCCAATCCTGCAGGAACAGGAAGATAACCACGACGACGACGACCGCTGAAAGGATCAGCGCAATTTCCACCTCGTGCAATGCCCCCTTGATGAAGGTCGCATCATCGCTGCTGACGGCGATGCGCGTGCCTTCCGGCAGAGTTTTTTGCATCTCCGCAACGGCATTCCTGACGCCTTCGGAAATGTTGAGGGTGTTCGACTGCGCCTGGCGGATGATGCCGAGGCCGACGCCCTGCACCCCGTTCGAGCGCAGCACGGTGGTGCCGTCATCGGGGCCGAGCGAGACGGTCGCCACGTCGCGGATCCGCACGTTCGGCGCGATCAGGACATTCTCGAAATCCCGCGGCGTCGTAAGGTTTGCGGTGGCACGCACGACGATGTCCTGAGTGGTGCTTTCGATCGATCCCGCCGGCACGTCGAGTGCGGCGCTGTCCAGCGCCTTGGAAACGTCGGCCACCGTCAGGCCCCGGCCGGCCAGCGCCGCCTGATCGACGTCGACGCGGAACACCTTGTCCTGGTCGCCGTAGAGCTCCACGTCGGCAACGCCTTCGACGGCGGCGAGCCGGTCGACGATCTCGTTGTTGACGAGCTGGGTGAGGTCATCCATCGACAACTTCGACGAGGTGACCGCCAGACGCATGATCGCCTCGGAATCGGCATCCGCTTTGACGATGCGCGGCTCGTCGGCGTCGTCGGGCAACTGGTTGACGACGCGGCCGACGGCATCCCGGACATCGTTTGCGGCATCGGAAAGATCGACGGAGTCGGAAAATTCCATGGTCACGCGGCTGGAGCCGAATTGCGACTGCGAGGAGAGCGCCTTTAAGCCGCTGACGCGGGCGACCGCGCCCTCGATGACCTGGGTGACCTCCTGGTCCATGGTCTGCGGCGAGGCGCCGTCATAGTCCGTCCGGACGGTAATGACCGGCTGATCGACATCCGGCAGTTCGCGCACTTCGACGCCGGCGAGCGCGGCAAGGCCCGCAACCACCAGGAGCGTGTTCAGAACCGCGGCGAGGATCGGCCGGCGGATGAAAAGTGCGGTGAAGGATTCACCGGCCTTTTCCGCACTTTTGTGTTCTGCGCTCTCGTCGCCAGCGCCTGGAAGTTCGATCCTCATTGGCGCGCCACCTCTGCCGTTTCCGGAGCTCCGGGGACGCGGACCGGCGCCCCTTCCCTCACGCGCTGCAGTCCTTCCGTCACCACCCGGTCGCCTTCCTTCAGGTCGGATTCGACAAGCACCGTATCGGGATTGCGCTGAACGACACGCACGCGGGTCTTGACCGACTTGTTGTCCTTGACCTGCCAGACATAGGAACCTTCGCCATCCCACTGGACGGCGAGCGGATCGACGGCGGGGTAGGTTTCACCTGGAAAGCGCATGCCGACGCTGAAGGCCATGCCTGCGCGCAGCACATCGCCCGGATTTTCGACCCGGGCGCGAATGCGCATGGTGCGGCTTGCCGGATCGACACGGTTGTCGATCGCCTCCACCTTGCCGGTGAAGACCTGGCCCGGGCGGGCAATCGAAGTCGCCTCGACCGGCTGGCCTGGCTCGATCGCGACGGCAAAACGTTCCGGAGCCCAGAAATCGACGAGGATCGCCGACCGGTCGTCGATGGTGACGACGCTGGTCTGGGTGGTGACATTGTCGCCGATATTGACCGCCACGATGCCGGTTATGCCGTCGATGGGTGCGACAATATCGCGACGCTTGAGATTGAGCTCGGCAGTGGAGAGCGCGAGCTTGGCCGCTTCCTCCGCGATCTGCGCATCCAGCACATCGAGGCGGGAAACCGATTGCAGGTTGCGGTAGGAGGCGGATTTTTCCTGCGCGCTTCGCAGGGCAACCTGGGCCTTGTCGCGCTCGATCACCTGCTCGTCGTCGTCGAGCCGGGCGAGAACCTGGCCCTTCACGACCTTCTGACCCGACGTCACCCTAATCTCACCGACCGTGCCGGTCGCCTGCGGCATCACGACGACCGACTGGATCGCCTCGCCGCTGCCGATCGCCGAAAGCCGGTCGTTGACCGTGCCAATGGTGACGGGCTGCACGGCGACGAGCGTCGCCCGATTGCCGCCCTGGCCACCTTGTCCGCCCTGACCGCCCTGGGCTGCTTGCGTGCGTTGACCGCCGGCCGCCGGTGCAGCAGCCCCGCCTGCCGGCTGCGGACGAATGGCGGCGACGACCTGCCCCGGCACTCCGTATCTTGTCAGCGTCTCTCCCGCGCTCGGAACCATGAAGACCCACAGGCCGAGGGCAAGGACGATGACACAAAGACACAGAAGGAGTTGTTTCCAAATCCGCATTCAATACTCCGGCAAGGCAGGCGGGATGCAAGTCGTGCGCCAAGTATCCTTTTTTGCGTGTGCACAAGCAATGGAAGAATGCCGACCTTACGGAAATGTAACCTCACGGGATTTCACGCTTTTGTTAGATCGGATGCATACATGGACTGCCAGTATCCAGTGCCGATCGAAACCTCCACCGCCGTGTCACCACAATTTGGCCCTCTCCCGCGCAGAGACTGGGAATAAAAGAGGAACATTTTCTGGTCTTTCGGGTCCGAATCATTACATTGGCCGCATGAGTAACAGTTTCGACGATATTCCGTTCTTCGACGAGGAACCGGCACCGCGCAAAGCGACCGCTCCTCAAGGAAACGGCGGGCTAGGCATTGCCGCCCGCGCCATGGCGGCCCGCGACCAGTCCCGCGCGGCACCCGACTATCTCTCCGGCCTCAATCCCGAGCAGCGCGAGGCGGTGGAGACCGTCGACGGGCCGGTTCTGGTGCTCGCCGGCGCCGGTACCGGCAAGACCCGCGTGCTGACCACCCGCATCGCCCATATCCTTGCGACCGGCCGCGCCTTCCCGAGCCAGATTCTTGCCGTCACCTTCACCAACAAGGCGGCGCGCGAGATGAAGGAGCGGATCGGCGTTTTGGTCGGCGGCGCGGTCGAGGGCATGCCCTGGCTCGGCACCTTCCACTCGATCGGCGTCAAGCTGCTCCGCCGCCACGCGGAACTTGCCGGCCTCCGCTCCGACTTCACCATTCTCGACACCGACGACGTGATCCGGCTGATCAAGCAGCTGATCCAGGCCGAGGGGCTGGACGACAAGCGCTGGCCGGCCCGCCAGTTCGCGGGCATGATCGACACCTGGAAGAACAAGGGCCTGCTGCCCGCCGACATTCCCGAAGGCGACGCACGCGCCTTTGCCAACGGCAAGGGCCGCGAGCTTTACGCCGCCTACCAGGCGCGGCTGAAGACGCTGAATGCCTGCGACTTCGGCGATCTGCTGCTGCATCCGATCGCGCTCTTCCGGCAGAACCCCGACATCCTGAAGGACTACCACAACCGGTTCCGCTATATCCTGGTGGACGAATACCAGGATACCAATACGGCGCAATATATGTGGCTGCGGCTGCTCGCGCAGCGACCGAAGGGCGTGGCGCAGAACGTCTGCTGCGTCGGTGACGACGACCAGTCGATCTATGGATGGCGCGGCGCGGAAGTGGACAATATCCTGCGCTTCGAAAAGGATTTTCCGGGCGCCAGGGTGATCAAGCTGGAGCGCAACTACCGCTCCACCGAACATATCCTCGGCGCCGCCGGCCATCTGATCGCCCATAACGAAGGCCGGCTCGGCAAGACGCTCTTCACCGACCGGGTGAACCCGGACGACGAGAAGGTGATGGTGCATGCCGCATGGGATTCGGAGGAAGAGGCGCGCGCCGTCGGCGAGGAGATCGAACGGCTTCAGCGCGGCGATTCCGACGGCAAGAAACATGCGCTGAACGACATGGCGATCCTGGTGCGCGCCTCTTTCCAGATGCGCGAGTTCGAAGACCGGTTCGTGACGCTCGGCCTCAACTACCGGGTCATCGGCGGCCCGCGCTTCTACGAACGGCTCGAAATCCGCGATGCCATGGCCTATTTCCGCCTCGTCTGCCAGCCGGCCGACGATCTGGCCTTCGAACGGATCGTCAATACGCCCAAACGCGGCCTCGGCGACACGACCGTGCGCTACCTGCACGACTATGCCCGCGCCCGCGACGTGCCGATGCTTGCCGCCTCCACCGAGATCATCGAGACGGACGAACTGAAGCCGAAGGCGCGCAAGGCGCTGTTCGACGTGGTGCAGAGTTTCAGGAACTGGCAGACGCGCCTCGAAACCACGCCGCATACCGAGCTTGCCGAACAGATCCTCGAAGAGTCCGGCTATACGGATATGTGGAAGAACGACAAGTCGGCGGAAGCGCCGGGGCGGCTCGAAAACCTCAAGGAACTCGTCCGCTCGATGGAAGCCTTCGAGTCGATGCGCGGGTTCCTCGAACACGTCTCGCTTGTCATGGATGCCGAGCAGAACGAGGACATGGATGCCGTCTCGATCATGACGCTGCATTCGGCCAAGGGGCTCGAATTCGACACGGTTTTCCTGCCCGGCTGGGAGGAAGGGCTTTTCCCTCACCAGCGGGCGCTCGACGAAGGCGGCCGCTCGGGGCTGGAGGAGGAACGCCGCCTCGCCTATGTGGGTATCACCCGCGCCAAGCACCGCTGCCACATCTGGTTCGTCTCGAACCGCCGCATCCATGGCCTCTGGCAATCCACCATGCCGTCGCGCTTCCTCGACGAACTGCCGCAGGCGCATGTGGATGTCGCGGTGGCCGAGAGCAATTACGGCGGCTACGGCGGGCGCGGCGGCTACGGCCAGTCGCGCTTCGACAAGGCCGATCCCTTCGCCAATTCCTATTCGACGCCGGGCTGGAAACGCGCTCAAGCGAACAAGACCGACGCCACCCGCGACAACTGGGGCACCCGCTCCGGCCACGCGGTCGAACGCATCGGCTACGGCGAAAGCGGCCCGCGCGGCCGCACGATCGAAGGCGAAATGGTGGCGAAATCCGTGGCCGACACGCCGTCCCAATTCTCCGTCGGCGACCGCGTCTTCCACATCAAATTCGGGAATGGGAATATCTCGGCCATCGAAGGCAACAAGCTGACGATCGATTTCGATCGGGCGGGTCAGAAGCGGGTGCTTGAGGGGTTTGTGGAGCGGGTGTGACATTCCGATCAAGGAACATCGATGCGGGCGCATAGCCTAAATCACTTCAAATCGATAATGGCTGGCAAGTTCTTTGTAGCGCCGGCGGACAAGAACTACTTCTTGGCTCGGTGGGCAAGAATCCACGGATTTGGCGATGAATTTTACTGGCAAAGCTTACAGGCTATCGAAAAATATCTAAAAGCCTCACTTGTAGTGAATGATATAACAGCAAAAAGATATGGTCATCAGATAACTCGACTGTTCGAAAAGCATCTCGATTTATTTGAAAATGAAACAATTAGAAAATTCAAGAAGCCTAAAGACGTTCACTCACGATATTGGGATAATGAAACTGTTCCATCCTTCATAAAAAGGATTAATATTCAAGGTGATCCTGACAGTAGATATGGAATGGTGTCATGGTACCACACACCAAATGACCTTTTCAAACTGGATCAATTAGTCTTCAGAATACGGAGACTCACCGTCGGACTTGATTGGATCATCGGATTAGATTGGGAGGTTGACGAAGAATTTTCGAAATATAACGGAAATACTTTGCGCAAGCTGATCGTTGACTACCCGTATCATCAGATCAGACCCGTTATAAACTTGCCAAGGTATCCCACAAATTTGGCTGGAAACGCTCTCTCTGATGTCCTTCATGCTTGGAATTTCAGCTTCGTCCGGGATCTCGAAGATCTCGAGAAGCCCGCACCGTCGACGGTAGCTCCAAGTATAGGACCATTTGAAAATTCGTACATATATCTCTTATGGGAATATATTCATCATGAGGGTTCCAAGGATGACCCTTACATAGTTGATGGCATAAAATGGCTCACTGGACATGTTTCCCTAGGCAAACCAACTGAGGACGCCTTCATCTCCCGCCTCGCCCAATTGGCTAGAATGCAGAAGCCGCCCAGCTTTAATGGAGAGGATGGGTAGCGTCTAAAACCTCCTCAAGATGCCTAGGCAACCCCACCCTGCCCCTCCGCACTTCGCTGATCGGCGGCACGGGGGTGTCCATCGCGAGTGCCGTCATGCCGGTGTAGGATTTGGCGGCGGGGGCGGAAAAGCCGAGGGAGCGGAAGGTTTCTTCCCATTTGTCGCGCGGCGTGGTGACGACCTTGACGGGGCGTTCGAGCCGTTCTGCAAAGGCGGCCGCGACATCGGCTGGGGTGTAGCGCTCGGGGCCTTCGACATGGAGCAGCCGGGTTTCGCCGGCCGGCTCGGTCATCAGGTCGGCGGCGGCCTCTCCCAGATCCTGCGGCGCCACCATCGGCAGGCGGAAATCGGCCGGGAAGAAGCTGTGAAGCACGCCGTCCGTCTTCGCCGTTTCGAGGCTCATCTCCCAGTTGGTCATGTAATAGGCGGCGCGCAGGATGCTTGCCGGGATCGGCTGGCGCTTCAGGCCCTCCTCCAACTCATAGAGCGTGCCGAGATCGCCGATATGTTCGCCCTTGCGGGCGCCGTAGGTGGAATGGCCGACGATCTTTTCGAGGCCGGAGCCTTCGATCGCCGCGAGGATCGAAGCGATCGTCTTCTTTTCCTCGGCATCGGTATCGGTCTTCGGCGAGGCCGACGGGTTGAGGATGTAGAGCCGCCTGCCCTGAGCGAAAATCTTCTGGAGAGCTTTGGTGTCGTGAACGTCCGCGACCCCCACTTCGGCGCCGAGCTGCCGCAACCTTTCCGCCTTGTCGGCATGGCGAGCAACGACCGTGACCGCTTCGCCGCGCGCAAGAAGAGCTTTTGCGGTCGCCGAACCCGCACGGCCCGTTCCGCCGAGAATGATGTGCATCACTGCCTCCTGATGTTTACAACGAGAAATCGCTGGAACGTGTCATTGTTCCTCCGTGCTTGCGGCTTTGCCTCTGCCCGGCTACCTCTCTTTCGGCACGGCGTCGAGGAGGCAGCATGTATCTCACCAATCACGACCTGATCGAGCTTACCGCCTGGCGGCAGAAGCTGCATGCGATGCCGGAGGTGTCCGGCCAGGAGATCGCGACGGCTGCCGAAGTGCAGGCATTTCTGGCCGGGACGAGCCCGGACCGGGTGATCTCCGGCCTTGGCGGTACCGGCGTGGCTGTCATCTACGACAGCGGCGCGCCCGGGCCGGTGCTACTCTTCCGTGCCGAGCTCGACGCGCTGCCGATCGAGGAGACGGGCACGCCCGTGCACCGATCGCGATTGCCCGGCAAGGGACATATGTGCGGCCATGACGGGCATATGGCGACGCTGGCGGCGCTCGGGCGCCATTTCGGCCGGCAGCGACCGGCGCGAGGGCGGGTCATCCTGCTCTTCCAGCCGGCGGAGGAGACCGGCGCAGGTGCCGCCGCGGTGATCGCCGACGAGCGGTTCGCCGAGCTTTCGCCGGACTACAGCTTTTCGCTCCACAACATGCCGGGCCTGCCGCTCGGCCATGCCTGGCTGAAGGACGGGGTGGTGAACTGCGCCTCGCGCGGCTTGAAGATCAGCCTGTCAGGCCGAACGGCGCATGCCTCCGCGCCGGAAACGGGCATTTCCCCGGTGCCGGCGGTGGCGAAGCTGATGCCGGCGCTGACGGGCTTGAGCGGCGGAAGGATCGCAACCGAAGATCTGGTGCTCGCGACAGTGACGCATGCGTCAGTCGGCGAGCCCGCCTTCGGCATCGCGCCGGGTCACGCGGAAATCTGGGTGACGCTCAGGACGATGACGGACGGCAAGATGCAGGCCCTGGTGGATGCCGCCGAGGCGCTGGTCGGCCAAGCTGCAGCGGAAGGAGGCCTGGAATACGGTTTCGAATACCACGACATTTTCAGCCATTGCGAGAACCACCCGGAGGCCGCCGCATTGCTGAGGGCCGCGATGGAGGCGGAAGGCGTATCGCACGAGCCGGGAGAAGCCTTCCGGGCTTCGGAGGATTTCGGCCGGTTCGCGGGCGTGTCGAAATCGGCGATGTTCTTTCTCGGCGCCGGCGAGCGCCATCCGGCGCTCCACAATCCCGACTACGACTTTCCCGACGACCTGATCCCGATCGGGGCCAAGGTATTCCTACGGGTGGCGCGGGATATTCTCGGATGAGCGACGCCGATCAGGCGTCGCTGCCGCTGAAGAGCTTGGCGATGAAGTTGTCGCCGCCGCCACCGCTGCCCGGGCGCTTGCCGTCCCACTTGGGCACGATCACCATATGGGTGATTTCGCCGCGCTGGAACGCCTTCAGGAAGCGGTCATAGTCGGCAAAGGCCACGCAGCCGTGCGAGTCGCCGCGCACACGCAGCAGAAAGCTGTGCGCCAAAAGCCCGGTGCGGTTCTGCGGATGCCTGCCGTCGACGGATGTCAGGCGGATCGCGGCCACGCCATGGAAGAGCTTTTCGCGCATGGAGAGCTTGTAGGTGCCGGGCGGCGTCGGGCCGCGCATCTTCACATGCGTGAATTTCGGGTTGTCGCGCATGCTGCCGATGCCTGAATGCGCTTCGAGCTTCGTGCCGTTCGGCATGTGAACGACGGCATTGCTGATGTCGTAGATCGCAACCTTGGTGCCGATACCCGGCCATTTCGGCGCAGGACCCGGACGCGCAGGCGTGTCGCGCAGGGGATTGTCGGGCTTGGCGAAGGCAAGCGCCGTCGGCTTGTCGTCCTCGGCAGGCTGCGCCGGCTTCTGCGGCGCGACGGCGGCAATCGCAGCCAGCGCGCTCGGCTTGGCCGGCCGGCCCGGGAAGGCAGACGACGGGCGGATGACCGGAAGTGGGCCAGCCTTCGGAAGCGCATGGGCTTCGGCGGGCGCCGGCTCGTCGGTCGCCTCGACGGCGGCCTCTTCCAAGGTGTCGGCATTGTCTTCGACAGCCGTTTCCTCGAGCGCGGCCATCTCGACCGGCTTCATGTCCTTCAGTTGTGCAACGGAGGTGGCAGGCGCGACATCCTGGATGAGGTCAGGCATGACCTCGTCGCCGCGCGGGGCAACCACGACCAGGCTTTCCATCGCCGGTGCCAGCGCCGCGCGGATGGCCTCGGCGCCAGGGCGCCGGTTTGCCAGCGCTGCGAACTGCCGTTCGCTCTCGGCGTGACGGTTGGCCTTGGCGAGCAAGGCGCCCAGCATCTGCCTGGCGCTGGAGCGATCCGGCTTCCGCGCTTCGAGCGCCGCAACATCGGCGCCGTCGAGACGTCTGCTCTTCGGGCTGGCCGGAGAACCGTCGGAAAGACGGGAAAATTTGGAAACATCGATCTCGCGCGCGGCTGGCGCCGCGGGCGCAACAGCAGGAGCAATTGGCTTGGCGAGGGCAATCTCGAACTTGACATCCGCCGTGGATTTGACTGCCGTCGCCATGGTGGCCACCGAAGCGCCGACAAGCGCCACCATCGTCAGCCCGAGGCCGACTGCGACATTCGTCAGGAGAGAGCGGGATTTCTTGCGGCGCTGCGGCGCCTTGCGTGCCTGTTTGCCATTCGCGGAAGCCTGGACCGTACGCGCCATCACTTGTTACCCGAACCGTTACCCACACGGGCGGAGAACACTTGCGCGTCGCCGCCGATACAACCGAGGCAGGACACAGCTGAAGATGTGTACCGGTCCATGCCTGAGGACTGCCGGTGAGAATGAACGATTATGGTAACCAATGTCTTTACGCCCGCCCCGATTTGGTTTCGGTGGTGCACATAAAAGCGCATGCCGCCAGAAGTTTAGCCGAAATATGGCGTTAAGGTGTTTGTGGTATGCGAAACTGTGACAGTCAATACTTCGGCCACTGCAGGAGGGGCCAAATCCACAGCCAGTGTTGCCTTATTGCCGCATGGCAGCCACAATCTGTGCCGTATCGGCCAGGATCGAATCACCCATAAACGCAATATTTTCCATGGCGCGCTCAGCAGCTTCCGCATGACCTGCTCCGCAGGCATCGCGGATGACGATCGGGACAAGCCCCAGATCGCATCCGTGACGGACGGTCGGATCGATGCCGATTTCGGTGGCGACGCCGCAGATCGCAAACGATGTCAGGCCGAGATCACGCAGGATGATCGCCAGCGGCGTGCCTTCGAAGGCGGAAAAGGTGATCTTGTCGAGAACCGCCTCGTCGGCGGTCGGTTCCAGTTCCGGGGCGATAGCAAAGCCCGGCGAATCGCGCAGGAACCACGGATGCACGGCATCCGGATCCTCGGTCCGCTGCCAGGCCATCGCCTGGCGCATCTGGAACTGCCCCATCAGCGGCTTCGGCATCGACAGGTGCCGAAAAAAGATGACCGGGAAGCCGGCCGCACGCGCCGCGTCCAAAACCGTCTTCACCTTGGCCGTGATGGCCGCCCCATCCTTGAGCTGGTGCAGGATACCGACCTGCATGTCGTAGACGACGAGCGCCATCCGGTCCGGGCGACAGAAATCCTCAAGCGTCCTGCCAATCTTCTGCGCCATCGGCTACCCTCCCGTTTTTTGTTCCGGAGGACTCAATAGCAAAGAAACGGAAGAGGCGCGACAGGGATAGACGCCGGTCAACCGGCGCGTTGTCTCCGCCGGTCAGACCCGAGCAGCAATCCGGTACGTCAACAAGACCTCCCGGATTGCCAAAAGCAAGGATGATGTCAGCCGTTGACGACCATCCGCTTCTCGTCGCGGCCGCTCTTCATCCTCTCTGCGAGGAGGAAGGCGAGTTCGAGTGCCTGGTCCGCGTTGAGGCGCGGGTCGCAGTGGGTGTGATAGCGGTCGTGCAGATCCTCAGCCGTGACGGCGCGGGCGCCGCCCGTGCATTCGGTCACGTCCTTGCCGGTCATCTCGACATGGATGCCGCCCGGATGGGTGCCTTCGGCACGATGGATCTGGAAGAAGCTCTCGACTTCCGACAGGACGCGCTCGAAGGGCCGCGTCTTGTAGTTGTTCAAGGTGATCGTGTTGCCGTGCATCGGATCGCAGGACCAGACGACCTTCCTGCCTTCCCGCTCGACGGCGCGGATGAGCTTCGGCAGGCTGTCGGCGACCTTGTCGTAGCCGAACCGGCAGATGAGCGTCAGGCGACCGGCCTCGTTGGTCGGATTTAGGGCATCGATCAGCTCGATCAGATTGTCGGGCTGAAGCGACGGGCCGCATTTCAAGCCGATCGGGTTCTTGATGCCGCGGAAATATTCCACATGCGCGTGATCGAGCTGGCGGGTGCGGTCGCCGATCCAGATCATGTGACCGGATGTGGCGTACCAGTCGCCGGAGGTCGAATCGACGCGGGTGAGTGCTTCTTCATAACCAAGCAGCAACGCTTCATGGCTGGTGAAGAAGTCGGTTTCGCGCAGGCTCGGATTGTTCTCGGAAGAGATTCCGATCGCCTGCATGAAGTCCATGGTTTCGCTGATGCGATCGGCGAGCTTGCGGTACCGTTCACCCTGCGGGCTGTCCTTTACGAAGCCCAGCATCCATTTGTGGACGTTTTCCAGGTTTGCGTATCCGCCCATCGCGAAAGCGCGCAGGAGGTTCAGCGTCGCGGCCGACTGACGGTAGGCGTCGAGCTGGCGCTCCGGGTTCGGCGTGCGTGCGTCCTTCGTGAACTCGATGCCGTTGATGATGTCGCCGCGGTAGGACGGCAGTTCGACATCGCCCTGCTTTTCGATGTTCGACGAACGTGGCTTGGCGAACTGTCCGGCGATGCGGCCGACCTTCACGACAGGCAATTGCGCGCCGAAAGTCAGCACGACGGCCATCTGCAGGAAGGAGCGGAAGAAGTCGCGGATATTGTCGGCGCCGTGTTCGGCAAAGCTTTCGGCGCAATCGCCGCCCTGCAGGAGGAAGGCGTTGCCTTCCGCGACGTTTGCGAGCTGCTTCTTCAGGCGGCGGGCTTCACCGGCAAAAACGAGCGGCGGAAAGGTCGCGAGCTGAGCTTCCGTCGCCGCCAGCGCGGCCGCGTCCGGATAATCGGGGACCTGCTGGATCGGTTTCTGCCGCCAACTGTTCGGGGTCCAATTCTGTGCCATCTCACTCACCTGTTACGGCCCGGCACCGAAGGCCGGGCGACCGCCCGTTAAAATAGGGGCGGCTTATAAACCTTAATAGAGGGTTTGCATAGCCGCCCTCGGCCCTAGAGCATCTCCGTCTTTCTGCTCGCCACCGACATGCTCTATCTTTTCGTTTTGATGCGCTTCCGGACGGAAAAACCGCTTCGCACTTTTCCTGGAACCGCTCTAGATACGCTCGCCGTTCCTGACCCGGTAGCTCGGATTATACATCGTGACGAGCTCTTCGGCTGCCGTCGGATGCACGGCCATTGTACGATCGAAATCGTCCTTGGTCACGCCCGCTTTCAGGGAGATACCAAGAAGCTGCGCCATTTCGCCTGCGTCGTGCCCGAGCACATGCGCGCCGACGACCTTGCGGCTTGCCGCATCGACGATGAGCTTCATGATCATCTTTTCCGCCCGCCCGGAAAGCGTCGCCTTCATCGGTCGGAACTCGGCGCGATAGACTTCCAGTTCCGGGTAACGCTTCGCCGCCGCCTCTTCCGACAGGCCGACCGTGCCGATTTCCGGCTGTGAGAAGACGGCGGTCGCGATCAGATCATGGTCCGGGGTCGTTGGATTGTCCTTGTAAGCGGTCTCGATGAAGCACATGGCTTCGTGGATCGCCACCGGCGTCAGCTGTACCCGGTCGGTGACATCGCCAAGCGCATAGATATTCGGGACGCTCGTGCGGGAATATTCATCGACGACGATTGCGCCGCGTTCATCCATCTCGACGCCGGCCGCTTCGAGCCCGAGGCCGGTGGTGTTCGGATCCCGGCCAAGCGCCAGCATCACGGTGTCGACCGCTATGGTTTCGCCGCAGAGCGTCCTTGCCACGAGGCCGCCGGCCGGCGCCTTGGTCACCTCCTCGATGACATCCGTCAGAACGATGCGGATGCCCTTTTCGACCATCGCCTTGTGCAGGCCCTGGCGCATGTCCTGGTCGAACCGCGACAGGATTTCCTTGCCCCGGTAGATGAGCGTGGTGTCGACGCCGAGACCGTGGAAGATGTTGGCGAATTCGACGGCGATATACCCGCCGCCCGCAATCAGGATCGAGCGTGGGAGCTCTGGCAGATCGAAGGCCTCGTTCGAGGAAATGCAGAGCTCGTGTCCGGGCAAGGCGACGTGCGGATTGGGCGCTCCGCCGGTTGCAATGACGATCTTTTCAGCCGTCACGGTCCTGCCGGTCTTTACCAGCCGGACGGTATGGGCATCGACCAGTTCGGCGCGAGTTTCGAGAATCTCGGCGCCATTGTTTTCCAGCCCGCGACGATAGAGACCCTCGAGGCGCGCGATTTCCTTATCCTTGGCAGCGATGAGTTTTTTCCAGTCGAAGGTGCTTTCTCCGACCTGCCAGCCGTATCCGGCCGCATCCTCAAAATGCTCATGATACTGCGAGGCGTAGACGAACAGCTTTTTGGGAACGCAACCGCGAATAACGCAGGTTCCGCCGAACCGGTATTCTTCGGCGATCGCGACGCGCTTGCCGAGAGAGGCGGCGATGCGCCCTGCCCTGACCCCGCCTGATCCGCCACCGATTACAAACAGATCATAGTCATAGGCGGTCATCGGCAATCTCCTTGAGCAGGCGGCGGGATGGCTCCCATATAAGTTCCCGCTCTGAAAAGCAAAAGCCCGGATCGCTCCGGGCTTCGACAAAATCATCAACCGGCGAGAAGCCCTCAGGGCTTCGGAGCGGGTGCCGGGGCAGGCTTGGCGGCGGGTGCCGGAGCAGGCTTTGCCGGGGCAGCAGCCGGAGCGGCGGGTTTGGCCGGTGCTGCAGCTGGAGCAGCCGGCTTGGCGGGAGCTGCCGGCTTTGCCGGTACGGGCGCCGCTGCCTGTGCTTCGGGCTGCACCGGTTCGACAACCGGCGCCTGGATTGGCGTTGCGTCGATGATACCGCGCAGCTTTTCGGTGCTCTGGTTGGTCAGATCTCTCGAAATGCCGTTTGCCCAGATTTCCGCGGCCTTGGCCATTTCGCGGGACACGAGCGGCTGGGCGGTGAGAAGCTTCTTGCCGCCTTCGGTGTTGAAGAAGGCCGCGATCGCCTTCAGTTCGTCGATCGAGAAGCTCTTTGCGTAGATGGTCGCTGCTTCCTTTTCGAGGTCGGCGCGACGCGGCGCCAGCGCCAGCGCCTGTTCGTCGACAACGCTGCCAATCTGTTCCTGGAAGTTCGGAGAGGCCTGAATATACTGCGCCTTCAGCCGCTCAGCGAGGTTCGGCAGGATATTGTCGTAACGATCCGTGACGTTCAGCGAAGCGATCGCCTCCCGTGCAGCGGCGAGCTGGGCCTCCGACACTTCTTGCGCGCGGGCGGATACCGTAAGGGCGCCGGAGAAGAGAACCGCCAATGCGGCGGCACGGCCGAGAACAGCGAATCTGATCATAAGTTGGTTGCTCCTAGTTTACTTCGCCTTAAGCGTCCGCGCTCCTGCCGGACCGGCAATGATCGCAAAGGACGCCATATGGATGAACAGCCCGTGTTCCACGACACCGGGAATGGAATTCAGCTCTCTCGAGAGAGCCTCTGCATCAGGAATGCGGCCAAAAGATGCGTCGAAAATATGGTGGCCACCATCCGTCATGAAGGTATCGTCGCCCGATTTGCGGAGCTTCAGCTCGCCGCTGAGGCCAAGCTTTGCCGCCACTTTTTCGATCGCGATACGGGTCGCAGCCTCACCGAAAGGATTGACCTCGATCGGCAGAGGAAAGGCGCCGAGCGTCTCGACGAGCTTGCTCTCGTCGGCAATGACGATCATGCGGCCCGATGCTGCCGCGACGATCTTCTCGCGCAGCAATGCTCCGCCGCCACCCTTGATGAGGGTCAGGTTTTCATCGACCTCGTCGGCCCCGTCGATGGTCAGATCGAGTTCGGGAAGCTCGTCGAGCGATTTCAGCGGGATCCCCAGCTCGACGCAAAGCCTGGCCGTCCGTTCGGAAGTCGGAACGCCTTCGACCTTCAATCCCTCATGGACCTTTTCGGCTAGCAGCCTCACGAATTCCTCGGCTGTCGAACCAGTACCGATGCCGAGCCTCATGCCGTCTTCGACATACGCCAGTGCAGCCTCGGCCGCCTTGACCTTCATTTCCCGGGCGTCCATCCGCCACAAGCTCCCCGCTGTTTTCGCCGAGAGGCTGTTTACACGCCTCCTCCCGCAAGCGAAAGTCCCCCTGCCCGGTTTTGGACCGGCTTTTAAGGCGGGCGCGAATCTCGCATATTTGCTTTTCGCAACCGCATTCCTTAAGGCGGGCAATGTCCCGACACCATTTGCGAGGTTTCATTGACCGCTCCACTCGTCATTTTCGACCTCGACGGCACGCTGATCGATACTGCGCCCGACCTGATCGACAGCCTCAATCATACGATCACCGGGGCCGGACTCGCCCCTGTCACCTTCGATGATCTGACGCATCTTGTCGGCCAGGGCGGACGGGTGATGATCCGGCGGGCCTTCGATCTCAGGAAAACGCCTATCGACGAGCGGGAAACCGACCGGCTGTTTGCCTATTTCATCGACCACTACAAGAACCATCTGCCGGGCAAGAGCCGCCCCTATCCGGGCATCATCGAATGCCTCGACCGGCTGGCGGATGCCGGGATGCGGCTTGCGATCTGCACCAACAAGATCGAGCAGCTTGCGTTTCCGCTGATGGAGCGTCTGGATTTGTCGAGGCGGTTCGCGGTGATGACGGGCGGCGATACGTTTTCGGTCCGCAAGCCGGACGGCCGTCATATCCTCGGCACGATCGAGCGGGCCGGCGGCGAACCCGCGCTCAGCGTGATGGTCGGGGACAGTGTCAACGACATCATGGCGGCCCAGAATGCGGGGGTTTCCTCGATCGCGGTCGATTTCGGCTATTCGGACGTGCCCGTCCAAACCCTCAATCCGGATCACGTCATCAGCGCCTATGACGACCTGACGGCGGATGTGGTGCATGCCCTGATCGGCGCCGACACCAAGCGCGCGGCCCCGGCCAAACAAGCGGTCAAATAAAAAGCAACGGTGTTAGGTGTCAATCGCGTTAGCGTGGTGTTCCCGCATTCTTGCGTTGAGGATGATGATCATCTTTCGCATGACGGCGACGAGCGCGACTTTGCCGGGTTTTCCTTTCGATTTCAGCTTTTCGAAGAAAGCTCTGATGTCGGGATCGAAGCGGATTGCCGGCAGGGCTGCGATGTAGAGGGCATCGCGAACCGGTTTTCGACCGCCGGCAATCATGC
>NZ_PVBM01000021.1 GCF_002968575.1 Neorhizobium huautlense
GAAGGCATGTCGTCGACGATATCCCGGTTGTCCTGATGGGAAGCTAGCGAGCCCGGCAGGCCTGGGTTGCGCTCTTAAAGGAGAATGGGAAGCCGGGAGCCGAACGCCACTCTGTGACCGAAGCCGGAAACAGACCGGCGTTAGGGTCACGAATTGGAGAATGGTTCAGAACCGCAGGCGGGCAAAAACCCGTTCTGCGAACCGAGAAGCTTTAACTGATCGGCTCAAACGCCGGTCAAAACATAACCGAACCCAAGGAAAAGCCGCGAAAATAAGCGTTCTTGCCCTTGAGTTCTTTCATTGGAGAATCCCCCATGAAAACGAGGAAACTCGGAAAAGAACTCGACGTCTCCGCAATCGGCCTTGGCTGCATGGGCATGAGCCATGCCTATGGAGGTCAGGACGAACAGGAGTCCATCCGAACACTGCATCGGGCGGTGGAAATGGGCGTGACGTTCTTCGACACCGCGGAAGTCTATGGACCTTTCGTCAACGAGGAACTCGTCGGCCGCGCCCTCAAACCCTTCCGCAGCAAGGTCGTGATCGCAACCAAGTTCGGCTTCAGGATCGATCCTGAGAAGAAGGATTCCAGCGCCATGTCCGGTCTCGACAGCAGGCCGGAGCATGTGCGCGAAGTCGCGGAAGCATCGCTGAAACGGCTCGACGTCGACGTTATAGACCTCTTTTACCAGCACCGCGTCGATCCCAATGTGCCGATCGAAGATACCGTCGGCGCCATGGCGGAACTCGTGAAAGAGGGCAAGGTAAGGGCGCTTGGCCTTTCCGAAGCGGGGGCCGACATCATCCGTCGCGCCCATGCGGTGCATCCCATCTCGGCGCTCCAGAGCGAATATTCGCTCTGGACGCGCGATCCGGAAGGGGAGATCCTCGATACCTGCCGCGAACTCGGCATCGGCTTCGTTCCCTTCAGCCCGCTCGGCCGGGGCTTCCTGACCGGCAAGATCCAGAGTCCCGACCAGTTCGGCGCGAATGATTTCCGCAGCTCGCTGCCACGCTTCAGCGCGGAGAACATGGCGGCCAACGCTTCCGTGGTGAAATTGCTGGAGGAAATGGCCGCGGACAAGGGCGTGACTGCGGCGCAGCTTGCGCTTGCCTGGGTGCTGCATCAGGGCGATTTCATCGTGCCTATTCCGGGAGCCCGAAAAATTCCGCATCTCGAACAGAACGTCGCCGCGACCGAGATCGCGCTGTCGTCGGAAGAAGTGAGGACACTGGGAGACATGCTTGCGCCCGAGAAATTTTCCGGCGCTCGCTATGGGCAGCAGGCGGCTGCCTGGACCCCGAAGCAGCAATAACATCTGTCTGGACTGGCCTTGACTCCGCGCTATACTTCTTCCGGGAGGTACGGAGATGTCGGAAGAACAGGCAGTCCAGGCTGTCGTCCACCTCTACGTGGACGGAATGACGTTTGCGCATGAAGGAGCGCTTCGCAAGGCTTTCCACCCGAGGGCCTGTATCATCGGCAACTACCAAGGCACCGTCGAATGGTTGTCGCTTGACGAGTTTATCGCCGCGATCGCCTCGGAAGGCGCCGCACCCGCCGACACCCAGCCGCTCATCCAGATCGAGACCCTCGATGTTACCGGCGACACAGCAACCGTGAAAGTGGTGGATGAGTTCGCCGGCATGCGCTTTTCCGATCATCTCTCGCTCCTGAAGATCGATGGGCGCTGGACGATCGTCAACAAGCTTTACTACCTGCATTCCTGAGAAGCGCCGGCTACCGTTTAAGCTCGGGAAAGCCCGCGTAAAAGGCGGAATGGTCGCCCTCGTTGTTGGGCATGCCGATCTTCGTCAGCACGCCGCGCGGTTCGGCGAAGCTGCGGATCCGCCGCGCCGGCTTTTCGTGCCACTGGATGTTCATAGCCCAGAGTTTCGGGAAGACCATGATCGAGGCGTAAGGCAGATGATCATGGATCCACCAGGCCATTTTTTGCCAGTCGCCCTCCTGATCGTAATTGTCGACGAACCAGGGGAAAACCACGCAGGCGGTGGCGCCGATGAAACCCTTGGCATCGCGCCTGTCCCAGATATGATCAGCGGCGGTGTTGGCATTGGACGAGCAGTTGAGATTGTTCCGGTTGCCGAACTCGTTGACCTTGGGCGAACGATAACCGGAGCGCAGGTGCAGCCTGCCGAAGGTCGCCTGGAGCGGCTCCAGAAGCTCCTCGCAAAGATGGCGCCCCGCTTCGATCGCGAGATCCGGGTCTTCGGGAATGTTCGGAATGCCGTAGAAATTGGCAATTTCGGAAAACAGGAAATCGCGGAAAAAGAAGTTCTTCGACAAACGGACCCGGCCGAGTTCTTCAAGTCCCTTCATCGATCCCGGTACGCGCATGATCGCCCTCTTCTCGTTGCCATATCGAACGGATTTTCCCCGGATGGTAGGGTAGCCATCGGAAAATCACGATGCCACCCGTTTTCGCAATTTCGAGTCATATTTTAGTTGCATATGCAATTATATCTGCTATCCTTCCCCCATGTTTGATCATTGCCTGTATTTCAACACAACAGCACTGGCCCGTCAGTTGGAGCGTGTCTGGTCCGAGGCCTTCAAGCCTTTCGACCTCACTCCGCCGCAAGCCTTCACCTTGCGCGCAGTCCTTGCCAAACCGGGAATGCTGCATAGCGAGCTGGCGGATACGCTGAGGATCGCGCGGGCAACGGCCACGCGAGCGGTGGACGGGCTTGTGACGCGCGGGTTGCTGGAAAGGCGGCCGGCAGAACGGGACGGTCGGGAATGGGAAATCCATCCCACGCCGGACGCTTTGATACTGAAGGACTCGCTGAACGCGGCCAGCGGCGCAGTAACCGAAAGGCTGAAGGCCGAACTCGGGGACGAGGTATTCGCCGGGTTCGTCCGACAGGCCAGATCGATCGGCAGCAATCTGCCGTGAAGACGCCTAATTAGTTGCATAGCTAACCAAAGGAGAAAATCCATGCCCATATTGAATGTGAAAGTCAGTGGAGAACGGTCCGACGCCATGACCAGGGCGATAGCCGATATGCTGACAGAACTGACGCAGCGCATCCTCGGCAAGGATCCTGCAGTGACTGCCATCGCCATCGATTATGTCGATCCGCGCGATTGGCTGGCCGGTGGCCGCACGCTTGCCGAACAGGGCAAGTCGAGCGTCTACTTCGACATCAAGATCACCGACGAGACAAATACGAAGAGCGAGAAGGCCGCCTATATCAGGGAGGCATTCGAAGGGTTTGCGGCCCTCCTCGGCAATCTGCATGAGGAGAGCTACATCTATGTCCAGGATGTGCGGGCAGCCGCCTATGGCTATGGCGGCAGAACCCAGGAATGGCGGTATCAGCGGGCGAATTAAGCCCGCAGTACCCCACCGGTCGTCTTTTCGACATTGGCGACGATCTTGGCCGTCAGCGCCTCGAAATCCTCGTCCGTCAGCGTCCGCTCGAACGGCTGGATCAGCACCTCAATCGCCACCGATTTCCTGCCTTCGCCGAGGGAAGCGCCTTCGAACACGTCGAAGACGTTGACGCCGGTGATCAGCTTGCGATCGGCGGTGACCGCGGCCTTGACGAGCGATCCGGCTTCCACTTCGCTTCCCACCACGAAAGCGAAATCGCGCTTCACGACCTGGAAGGGCGAAAGCTCCAGCGGTGGCTTGGTGCGGGTCGCCTTCTTCTTAGGATCGGGCATGGCATCGAGGAAGACCTCGAAACCGCAGAGCGCGCCGGAGACATCGAGGGCGCCGAGCATCTTCGGGTGGAATTCGCCGAAGTAGCCGAGCACGACCTTCGGGCCCATCTTGATCGTGCCCGAGCGGCCGGGATGATACCATTCCGGCGCGCCCTTCTCGATCTGGACATTGCCCATCGGCAGGCCGCAGGCTTCGACAACGGCCAACGCATCAGCCTTGGCGTCGAAGACATCGACCGGCTTGCCGCCGCCCTTGGCACTGTTGGACCACAGACGGCCGGAACCGTTGAGCGAGGCCGTGCCGCGGCGCACGCCGCCGGCCACGCGCCGCTGGCCTTCCGGCTTGTCGTTCTCATAGGTGCCGGAGACCTCGAAGATCGCCACGTCGCCAAAGCCCTTGTCGGCATTGCGCTGCGCCGCCGTCAGCAGGCCCGGCAGCAGCGAGGGCCGCATGTCCGACATGTCGGCCGCGATCGGGTTCGCAAGCTTCAACTCGCGCTGCCCGCCACCGAACAACCTTGCCTGATCCTCGGGGATGAACGACCAGGTGACCGCCTCCAGCATGCCGCGAGAGGCGAGCGCCCGTTTGGCCGTGCGGGTGCGCACCTGCAGGGTGGTCAGAATCCTGGCGTTGACGCTCGAAAGCTTGTCGATCGGCTCGGGCCTGATCTGATCGACTCCGTGAATGCGCATGACCTCTTCCACGAGGTCCGCCTTGCCGTCGACGTCCGGCCGCCAGGAGGGGACGGTCACCGAGACGCGCTCGCCGTCGCCCTGCACCGTGAAGCCGAGGCGCGTCAGGATCTGCCGGCTTTCCTCCGTCGAGACTTCCAGCCCCGTCAGCCGCTTCACCTCGGAGAAGGGGAAATCGATCACTTTCGGCTGATGACCTTTGTAACCGACTACCTTTGCTTCCGCTGCCGTACCGCCGCAGAGCTGCAGGACCAGTTCCGTCGTGCGCTCAAGGCCCGGCACCATATATTCCGGATCGACGCCGCGCTCGAAACGATACCGCGCATCGGTGATGATGCCGAGCGAACGGCCCGTCTTGGCGATGTTAATCGGATCCCAGAGCGCACTCTCGATCAGCACGTCGGTCGTGTTCTCGTCGCAGCCGGAATGCTCGCCGCCCATGATGCCGCCGATCGACTCGATGCCCTTCTCGTCGGAAATGACGACGTTGTTGGGCCCGAGCTTGTATTCCCGCGTATCGAGCGCGAGGACCGTTTCGCCTTCCAATGCACGCCGCACCGTCAGGCCGCCCTTGACCTTTGCGGCGTCGAAGACGTGCATCGGCCGACCCTGGTCGAAGGTCATGTAGTTGGTGATGTCGACCAGGGCGTTGATCGGGCGAAGGCCGATCGCCTTCAGCCGCTGCTGCATCCAGACGGGGCTCGGACCGTTCCTGACGCCGCGCACGAGGCGAAGGCCGAAGCCGGGGCAGAGCCGCTCGTCGTCAAGCAATATCCTGAGGCCAACGGAGGTCTCGCCTTCCGTCTTGAAGGAAGGCTTCGCTCGCGGCTTCAGCGTGCCGAGACCTGCGGCGGCGAGATCGCGGGCGATACCGTGGATCGAGGTGCAGTCCGGACGGTTCGGCGTCAGGTTGATCTCGATGACCGGATCGTCGAGGCCGGCATAGGAGGCGAAGGGTGTGCCGACCGGCGCATCTTCCGGAAGATCGATGATACCCTCGTGATTGTCGGACATGTCGAGCTCCTTTTCGGAGCACATCATGCCGTGGCTTTCGACGCCGCGGATATTTCCGACGGCGAGCGTCACGTCGATACCGGGAACATAGGTGCCCGGACGAGCCAGGGCTCCCACGAGGCCGGCGCGGGCGTTCGGCGCACCGCAGACCACCTGCACCGGCTTGCCGTCGCCAGCATCCACCATCAGCACCTTAAGGCGATCGGCGGACGGATGCTTTTCGGCGGAAACCACCTTGGCGATGACGAACGGCCTATAGGCCGCCTTGTCGTCGACATCCTCGACTTCGAGGCCGATCGCAGTCAGGCGCTCGCAGATCTGGTCCAGCGTGGCATCGGTCTCAAGATGTTCCTTGAGCCAGGAAAGCGTGAATTTCATTGTGTCAGTCCTCCCTTAAGCGCTCAAGCCGCCGAACAGCGTCGGCATGTCGAGCGGGCGGAAGCCGTAGTGGTTCATCCAGCGGACATCGGCGTTGAAGAAGTCGCGCAGGTCCGGCATGCCGTATTTCAGCATGGCGATGCGGTCGAGACCCATGCCCCAGGCAAAACCCTGGAATTCATCGGGGTCCAGCCCACCGGCCTTGAGCACGTTCGGATGCACCATGCCGCAGCCCAGGATCTCCATCCAGTCGCTGCCCTCGCCGAACTTGACGATCGGACCGGAGCGGTCACACTGGATGTCCACTTCGAAGCTCGGCTCGGTGAACGGGAAGAAGGACGGGCGGAAGCGCATCGTCACCGACGGCACTTCGAAGAACGCCTTGCAGAATTCTTCCAGGATCCAGCGCATGTGGCCGACATGCGACTTCTTGTCGACGACGAGCCCCTCGACCTGATGGAACATCGGCGAATGCGTGGCGTCGCTGTCCTGACGATAGGTCTTGCCGGGAATGATGATGCGGATCGGTGGCTTCTCGGCTTCCATGGTGCGGATCTGCACCGGCGAGGTGTGGGTGCGCAGCACCTTTCGCTCGCCATGCTCGTCCGCCTGGAAGAAGAAGGTGTCGTGCATCTCGCGGGCCGGATGGCCTTCGGGGAAGTTCAGGGCCGTGAAGTTGTAATAGTCCGTTTCGACGTCAGGACCCTCGGCGATCGAAAAGCCCATGTCGCCAAAGATCGCCGTGATCTCGTCGACGATCTGGCTGATCGGATGAATGCGGCCGCGCTCGGCGGGCGAAGACCGCACCGGCAGCGATATGTCGACCGTTTCGGCCCGCAGCCGGGCGTCGATCGCGGCATCCTTCAGCACCGTCTTGCGGGTGGTGATCGCGTCGGTGATCTCATTCTTCAGTGCATTGATCGCCGCTCCGCGCGTCTGGCGTTCTTCCGGCGACATCGAACCCAATGTCTTCAGAAGTTCGGAGACGGAGCCTTTCTTGCCGAGGGCACCGACGCGTACGGCCTCGATCGCCGCCTCGTCGCCGGCACCGGCGATTTCCGCCAGAAGCGAGGTTTTCAGGTTTTCCAGATCGGACATTGTTTCTTCCGTTTGATACTCGGCGAGGTGGAGGGCGAGGTCGTGACGGGCAAAAGAAAAACCCGCGCCAGCCGTAACCAGCGCGGGTTTCCCAAAATCAGTAGAGCTAATTAAGCTTGGGAAGCGCTGGTTAACGAACCGCGCTTTCAAACTCGTTGGTGGTGCCGGCGTCCTTGAGGTATTCCAGCGCCTTCTTGGAAGCGGCAACCAGTGCGCCGAATGCTTCCGGCTCATGGATTGCCATGTCGGACAGAACCTTGCGGTCGACTTCGATGCCGGCCTTGTTGAGGCCGTCGATGAAGCGGCCGTAGGTGAGGCCGGATTCGCGGACGGCAGCGTTGATACGCTGGATCCACAGGGCGCGGAAATTACGCTTCTTGACGCGACGGTCGCGCGTTGCGAACTGACGCGAACGATCGACAGCAGCCTTGGCGGCGCGGATCGTGTTCTTGCGGCGGCCGTAGAAACCCTTGGCTGCCTTCAAAGTCTTGGTGTGCTTGGCGCGGGAAGTAACGCCCCGTTTTACGCGTGCCATGTCATGATCTCCTTATCTGATCCAAAAGTGGCGAGGGTCTCAGAGACCGTTCGGCAGGTAGTTCTTGATGACCTTCTTGCCGTCTGCTTCGGCAAGAATCATCGTTCCGCGTGCATCGCGGATGAACTTGTTGGACCGCTTGATCATGCCGTGGCGCTTGCCGGCGGCGGCTGCAACGACTTTGCCGGTTGCAGTAACCTTGAACCGCTTCTTGGCAGCGGACTTCGTCTTCATCTTGGGCATTTTGCTACTCCGTTTTTGTATCGAAGCCGGCAGACGAGGCTGGCTTCAAGCATTTAGAACGGCCACGGCATGCCCTGCCGGACCGTTCGGACGCGCGCTTATAACCGCAGTCGGTCAAAAGCGCAATGGGGAAAGAAAGCGCGGCAAAAACCCCGGCCGAATTGCCGGCAATCCGCAGGCAGGCAGGTGACCGGCGCTTATTTCGGCGCCAGCACCATCATCATCTGGCGGCCTTCGAGCTTCGGTTCGGCTTCCACCTTGGCAATTTCCGTGGTGTCGTCCTTGACCTGAAGCAGAAGCTTCATGCCGAGTTCCTGGTGGGCCATTTCACGGCCGCGGAACTTCAGCGTCACCTTGACCTTGTCGCCGTCTTCGAAGAAACGGTTCATCGCCTTCATCTTCACCTCATAATCATGGGTGTCGATGTTGGGGCGCATCTTGATTTCTTTGATTTCGACGATCTTCTGCTTCTTGCGGGCTTCAGCCGCTTTCTTCTGGTTCGCATATTTCAGCTTGCCGAGGTCGAGGATCTTGCATACCGGCGGTTCGGTGTTCGGCGAGATCTCGACGAGATCAAGGCCGGCCTCTTCTGCCATACGAAGAGCCTGGTCGGTCGGAACCACACCGAGGTTCTGTCCTTCGGCATCGATAAGCTGGACCTTGGGAATGCGAATTTCCCTGTTGGAGCGCGGCCCCTCTTTGACGGGAGCATCGGCTTTGAATGGTCTGCGAATGGTCGTATTCTCCATGTTGTTTCGGAACGCAAGCGACGACTTTGCTCGCCCGGCATGCGACCGAGGGCAATGTCGTGATCACTCGCGCGAAGTCAATAGCATATCGTCACAGAAAAATCACCTGCTGTCGGCAGGCGGCGAATCTGTTTTATAAGCCGCGCCAGGACCGAGGAACCCATCATGACAGAGGCTACAGCCGACACCACCGAAAAGAGGATCACCGTGGGCACGGGCGCGTCCGCCCGCGAGATTGCCGTTCTTCATCGTCCGGCGAAAAAGAAAGCCGCGGGTCCGGCTCTCGTCTGGCTTGGAGGTTACCGGTCGGACATGTCCGGCACCAAGGCCATGGAGATCGAGGCGCTGGCGGGAGAGATGGGGCTTTCGGCAATCCGCTTCGATTATTCCGGGCACGGCGCCTCCGGCGGCGCCTTCCGGGACGGAACGATCTCGCGCTGGCTGGAGGAGGCAATCGCCGTTCTCGACACCATCAAGCCGAAACGCGTGGTCCTGATCGGCTCTTCCATGGGCGGCTGGATCGCGCTACGCCTCGTTCAGGAGCTGAAGAGGCGCAAAAAGGCGCCGAAGGTCGACGGAATCGTGCTGGTCGCGCCAGCGCCGGATTTCACCGCCGAACTCATCGAACCCCATCTCACCGAGGCGCAACGGCATTCCCTTTCCGAACGCGGCTATTTCGAGGAAGCATCGGAATACAGTCCTGAGCCAAACATCTATACCCGCGACCTTATCGAGGATGGCCGACGGAACCTGGTGATGACGGGCATTATCGAAACCGGTTGCCCCGTCCATATCCTGCAGGGCATGAGGGATCCGGACGTTCCCTACCAGCACGCCTTGAAGCTCCTGGAATTCCTGCCCGCCGACGATGTCGTGGTAACCCTGATCCGCGACGGCGATCACCGGCTTTCCCGCCCCCAGGATATCGAGAAATTAAAGGCCGCAGCGCGCAACTTAATAATGAATGATCAAATTTTGGGCTGAGACAAAAATGTTGCAGCCTTAACCATAAGAAGAGACCCGTGAAGATTAACAAAGGCTGAATGATTGACTCAGCCACCGTTCAGACCTTAACTTTTCGTTAGGATTTGAAGGGACGGGTCCATGATGAAAGCCTTGCAGGCGCGGCGACTTGCCGTGATCCTAGTTAGCGTACTTGTACCAGTAAGTGCAGCAGTGCCGGCTCCGCGACCAATAGCTTCCATGGTGACCGGAGCGATTACCTCCCAACCGATCGGGCATTTTGAGTTCTGCCAGAAGTATCAGGCGGAATGTTCGGTCAAGAGCCGCTCCGCTCCGGCTCCCAAAGTCAGCGCCAAGGGCTGGGCGCTCGTCCGACAGATCAACCAGGCAGTGAATGGCCGCTACATCGCAAAGACCGACAAGCAGGCCTATGGCCGCGAGGAAGTCTGGAGCTATCCGACCAACTTCGCCGATTGCGAGGACTTCGCTCTCGAAAAGCGTCGGGAACTGGCGGCTCGCGGATTTGCGCTTTCGGATCTGCTGATGACGGTGGTCCGCAAGCCCGACGGCGAAGGCCATGCGGTGCTGACCCTTCGTACCTCCGACGGCGACTTTGTCCTCGACAACCTCGATGATCAGGTCAAGCCGTGGTACCAGACACCGTACACATTCCTGAAGCGCCAGGCGTCTTTCAACACCGGCCGCTGGGTCAGCATAGAAAACGGCAAGGATCTGCTTGTCGGCGCATTGCGCTGATCTGATCAAAGAGTCATCACGGGGGACTCGGGACCGCCTGCTATCGTCCGATAGCAGGCGGTGTTGTTTTGTGGATCGAAGTGTTTGACGTCCCGGCCCTTCACTTTGGGCTCAGAGCCTTCGCTGCTCAAAGCGCTTCGATGGGCATTTTGCCGCCCGCGCCGTAGCAGTTTTACCCATTCCCGATCAGGATGCCGGCAGCGAGCACCAGCGAGCCGCCGAACACGACTTGGAAAACGGCCCGCATGAAGGGCGTCTCCATGTAGCGGTTCTGGATGAAGGCGATCGCCCACAATTCCACGAACACTACCAGTGCAGCGATCGCCGTTGCGGTCCAGAAATGCGGAATAAGGTATGGCAGGGCGTGGCCAAGCCCGCCGACCGCCGTCATGATCCCGGACGCCAGTCCTCGCTTGATAGGCGAACCTCGTCCGGAAATCTTGCCGTCGTCGTGAGCGGCCTCGGTGAACCCCATGGAAATACCGGCGCCGACCGAAGCCGAAAGCCCGATCAGGAAGGTCGACCAGGTGTCGCCGGTCGCAAAAGCGGCGGCGAAGATCGGCGCCAGGGTGGATACGGAACCGTCCATCAGGCCCGCCAGCCCCGGCTGCACGTAAGTGAGAATGAACTGCCGGTGAGCGGTCGCATCCTCCTCCGACTTCACGTCGCCGGGTGTGTGCTTCTCGTCGAGCATCCGGGCAATATCCTCGTGCCCCTGCTCCGCGAGCGCCAGATCACCGAGAAGTTTTCGCGTCGACGCGTCGGAAACCCGCTTGGCTGCTTCCGTATAAAACCGCGCTGCCTGGCTCTCCATAGCTTCAGACTGCATCCTGACCGTGTCGAGCGGCAGGTTCTTGCGCAGCCAATCCGGCTTACGATCATAGAAGCCGCGCACGTGCTCCCGTCGGATCTGCGGAATCCTTTCGCCGAAACGGGAGCGGAATATCTCGATCAGGGAATTTTTGTGGGTTTGTTCGACCTCCGCCATATCTTCGAAAATCTTGGCCGAGGCGGGATACTGCTCTCTGAGGCTGTCCGCATAGGATAGATAGATACGGGCATCCTCCTCCTCCGAGGCGATTGCAAGGGCGAGAATTTCCTCCTCGCTCAGCGAATCAAATGAACGCTTGGAGGCAGGCAGCAGGCGGCCGAACATGTGAATCCTTTACTTAGAATAATTCTAAGTTATGTCGTGGATAAAAAAGTTCAAGCGGTTTCTACGGGCAGCGAGCGGCAGGAGCCCAGCGAAAACCACGCAATATCTGGAAAGGAAGGCGGCGTCCTGTCGCAATTTTCCGGATTTTCCGCTTGCTGTTCCCGAAATGAAAGGATTAAGAGCGGCCCGCGCGGGCAAGAACCCACGTACCTCCCAAAATGTTAGAAGGCATTATTCCGATGAATCGCAGACATTTCTTCCGGCAGGCCGCGACCGCCGGCGTGGGCGCGGCTGCCGCGACAGCGCTTGCAGCACCTGCTATTGCCCAGGAAAATCCGAAGATCAGCTGGAGGATGACGTCCTCGTTCACCAAGAACACCGACATCCTGTGGTCCGCCGGTACGGACATCGTGGAAAGCGTGAAGGAGGCCTCGGACGGCAATTTCACGATCAGCCCCTTCGCAGCAGCTGAGATCGTGCCGGGACTTCAGGCCGCGGATGCCGTTTCGAACGGCACCGTCGAGATGGCGCATACATGCTGCTACTATTATATCGGCAAGGATCCGGCCTTCGCGCTCGGTACGGCCGTGCCTTTCGGTCTGAATGCCCGCCAGACCAATTCCTGGTTCTCGGTCGGCGGCGGCAACGAGCTGATCAACGAGTTCCTCGCCGGCTACAATCTTTATGCGCTGCCGGCCGGCAATACGGGTGTCCAGATGGGCGGCTGGTATCGCAAGGAAATCAATACCGTAAGCGATCTCAACGGCCTGAAGATGCGCATTGCGGGGCTTGCCGGCCAGGTTATGCAGAAGCTCGGCGTGACGCCGCAGCAGATTGCCGGCGGCGACGTGTATGCGGCGCTCGAAAAGGGCACAATCGACGCAACCGAATTTGTCGGCCCCTATGACGACCAGAAGCTCGGCTTCGTCAAGGTTGCGAAATACTACTACTATCCGGCCTGGTGGGAAGGCGGCCCTGCGGTCCATGCCTTCTTCAATCGCGAGAAGTTCAACGCCTTGCCGAAAAGCTATCAGCGAATGCTGAAGGACGCCTGCGCCAATGCCAACCAGAACATGCTTGCCCGCTACGACGCGCATAACGCCAAGGCGCTGAAGCAACTGGTCGCGGAAGGCGCCGTCCTGAAGCCCTTCAGCCAGGAAATCCTCGACGCCAGCTACAAGGCTGCCCAGGAAGTCTATGCGGAACTGAACGCCAAGAACCCGGCATTCAAGAAGATCTACGACAGCCAGCAGGCCTTCAAGAAGGACGGCTATCTCTGGAACCAGATCGCCGAATACACCTACGACACCTATATGATGGTGCAGCAGCGCAAGGGCACGCTGTAGCCGTCAGGCTCGCGCCGAATTGCAGTAAGCCCGGAGCAGCCCTCCGGGCTTATTACATTTCGCTTGCCGTCTACAGAACGACGGGACTAAGAGCGGTAGGACACACGGGCTTCAGCTTCAATCTCCAAGGCCAAGCAGGAGGAATTCCATGAATCGCAGACATTTCTTACGGCAGGCCGCAACGGCGGGAACGGGTGCGGCAGCGGCGGCAGCGCTTGCAGCGCCGGCGATCGCCCAGGAAAATCCGGCTATTACCTGGCGCCTCACCTCCTCTTTCCCGAAAAGCCTCGACATCATCTTCGGCGCCGCCAACGAAATCGCCGCGAGCGTCAAGAACGCCACCGACGGCAAGTTCAACATCCAGATCTTCGCCGCCGGCGAGATCGTGCCCGGCCTGCAGGCAGCCGACGCGGTCGCAAACGGCACGGTCGAGATGGCCCACACCTGTTCCTATTACTATATCGGACAGGATCCGGCCTTCGCGATCGGTACCGCCATTCCCTTCGGGCTCAACGCCCGCATGACCAACGCCTGGTTCACGGCGGGCGGCGGCAACGATCTGATCAACGAGTTCCTGGCGCCCCGCAATCTTTATGCACTGCCGGCCGGCAACAGCGGCACACAGATGGGCGGCTGGTTCCGCAAGGAGATCAATACCATCGACGATCTCAAGGGACTGAAGATGCGGATCGCCGGCCTTGCGGGCCAGGTCATGCAGAAGGTCGGCGTGACGCCCCAACAGATCGCCGGCGGCGACGTCTATCCGGCGCTCGAAAAAGGAGCGATCGACGCCACCGAATTCGTTGGCCCCTACGACGACCAGAAGCTCGGTTTCGTGAAGGTGGCCAAGTACTATTATTATCCGGCCTGGTGGGAGGGCGGCCCGGCCATGCACGCCTTCTTCAATCTGGAGAAGTTCAAGAGCCTGCCGAAGAGTTATCAGCAGATCCTGACGAATGCCTGCGCTTCGGCCAACAACAACATGCTGGCCAATTACGATGCCCGCAACGCAACGGCATTGAAGCAGCTCGTGGCGGAAGGCGCCATCCTCAAGCCGTTCAGCCGAGAAATCATGGATGTCTGCTTCAAGGCCGCGATGGAACTCTACGCGGATCTTTCCGCCAAGAGTCCGGCCTTCAAGAAGCTCTATGACAGCCAGCAGGCCTTCAAGAAGGATGCCTATCTCTGGGCTCAGGTCGCCGAATACAGCTACGACACCTATATGATGACGCAGCAGCGCAACGGGGCGCTCTGACCCATCACAGGTAATGGAGCCTGGTGTCCTGTCCGGGCTCCGTTGGCAGCCGCCGATCGGCAATCCTGCTTGCGAGAATTTCGCTTGCCAATAATACGTTTTCAAATCAGGCAGTTGCCGTAGAAAATCTCCTCTCCTGACAGGGCTGCGAAAAATTAAATTGGGCGCCGAGCATTGATTATCCGAGGATAAGGCATATATTGCTGTCATCGAAAATTGCTTGCGACCTTTGTCAAAGAGCCTCGCGCTCCGTCAGATTTCCTCTCAAATATCGATCAAAGCGGACGAAATACTGTCCGACAACACTAGCGATTGAAAGGAAATCGTTATGAATACTGGTACCGTAAAGTGGTTCAATAGCACCAAGGGTTTTGGCTTCATTCAGCCCGATGATGGCGCAACTGACGTTTTCGTTCATGTTTCCGCTGTCGAACGTGCCGGCATGTCCTCCCTGACGGAAGGTCAGAAGATCTCTTACGAGATCGTTCGCGACCGCAAGTCCGGTAAGAGCTCGGCCGACAATCTGCGGGCCGCATAAGGATGTCATTCGCCTCGGCTGACCACGGATGTACTGGCAGCGAGCGCTTGAATGACGGGAAGAGGTCGGGGTAACGCCCGGCCTTTTTGTTTTTGCCCGGCTTCGGCCGAGCCTGAAGGAGAAGATGATGAGCCCGAACGTCTATGCCGTCGACGATATCATCGTCCTCAAAGCCGGCCTGACCCGCACGGCCACCGGCGACCGGACATGCCGCGTCGTCGGACTGCTGCCGGCGGCGGATCGGGGCGAGCATCAGTATCGGGTTCGCTTCGATAACGAAAACTTCGAACGTCGTATCGTCGCAAGCGATATCGACGCGTCTGCGACCGCAACCTCCGCCGTCAAAAGCGAGGCTTCCCGGGAAACTCCCGGCGGATCGTGGCTCAAGCCGTCGCGCATGCGCATCGGCAAGTAATTTCAACCCATTGATAGAAGGCGGGGTTTTTCCCGCGATGGAAAGGAAATAGTTTGCAGGTTCTTGTCAGAGACAACAACGTTGACCAGGCACTCCGGGTGCTGAAGAAGAAGATGCAGCGCGAAGGCGTCTTCCGCGAAATGAAGGCTCGGAGCGCTTACGAAAAGCCTTCCGAAAAGCGCGTTCGCGAGAAGGCGGAGGCCGTGCGGCGTTACCGCAAGCTCGCCCGCAAGAAGATGCAGCGCGAAGGCCTGCTGCCGGCGCCGAAAAAAGTCGCCCGCCCGGCCCGCTGATATCTGTCACCGCCCGGACATCCCATCAGGAAGGAGGAGATCCCCATGACTGCAACCAAGGACGAATTCTTCAATCCCACCAAGCTTTCCGCGCGTGACAAGGCCGCCGCTACCGACCAGACAGCCCGCGCCATCATTGCCGCGGAAGCCAATCAGCGGGAAAAGAAAACCGAGAAACTGAGGCTGCTTCGCCTCGAAAAGGAAGCCGCCGAACCTTCGCCGGCGCCAGCTCGATCGAAGAGCCGCAAGAGTTTGACAGACCACTGATGTTCAAAAAGCCCGGGATTCCCGGGCTTTTTCTTTAGCGGAAGCAGTTGAGCCGACTACGCCGTCTGAAGCTTCAGCCGGCGCGGCAGCGGCGGGAACGCGAGGGCGATGAGAACAGCTCCAAGGCCCACCAGCGCAGATCCGATGAACAGCCAGTTGTAGTTGTTGAACTGATCGAAGGCCCAGCCGCCGGCGAGCGGCCCAAAGGCCATGCCGATTGCGGACAGCATGGTCGCGGCGCCGAGAACCGTACCCAGTATCTTGGCTGCAAAATATTCTCCCGCCAGGACGGCATAGAGCGGCATTACTCCGCCATAGGTGCCGCCGAAGATCACCGCCAGCGCGTAGAACTGGGTGAGATCGCTTGCCATCGTGTAGGCGGCGATCACTGCCGCCTGGATCAATAGCCCGCCGATCAATACCCGCTTGACGCCCAGCCTGTCGGCCAGGACGCCGAAAAGGATCCGGCCTCCGAGACCCGCGGCACCTTCGACGCTATAGATGCTGACAGCCGCCATTGGTCCGATGCCGCAGAACATGGCATAGCTCACCATGTGGAAGATCGGCCCGGAATGGGCTGCGCAGCAGGCGAAGAAGGTGAAGGCAAGCACCAGGAACTGCGGCGAGCGGAACACGTGCGAGAGCGGAGTGTCCGCACGTTCCCCACCCGGCGCGGGGGCTGCGCCGGAAGCCGCCGCAGCCGGCGGATTGCGGACCAGAAACACCGTCGGCAGCAGCAGGATCCACGCGCCGACGCCGATCAGGAACATGGCCATGCGCCAGTCGTCATAGGCCGAGATCAGCCATCGCGCCAAGGGCGAGATCGTCATCGGCGCCATGCCCATCCCGGCCGACACCAGCGAGACCGCGAGACTGCGGTGTTTGTCGAACCAGGCCATGGTCACCGCGATCATCGGTGCGAAAAAGGCGCTTGCCGACAAGCCCACCAGGCAGCCGTAGACGAGCTGGAACGCCAGCAGGCTCTCCACCTGACTTGCGAGCACCAGCGCCAATCCCAGCAACAGGGCGCCGATCAGTACGACCACGCGTGCGCCGTAACGGTCGCTGGCCGCGCCCCACATGAAGCCGCCAAGCCCCATGACGATAAAGTTCAACGTCATGGCGCTCGATATGCCGGCGCGCGACCACCCGGTCGTCGTGGCGATCGGCTCGATAAAGATTGCGAGCGAAAACATCGTGCCGACGGCGACGCAGCCCATCAGCGCCCCCGCAAAGACGATTGCCCATCGATAATTATTGCTCATGCCACTCCCCTTTCCACAGGTTCGAAACATCACCCGTTGGGCCTCACCGCAACGGGTCCTCGAATCTATGACGTCCGAGCCCGGCCTCTCCCGACAGACCTCACCTCTTTTTTTAGCGCCAGCTCAATCCCAACGCAAAAGCCCCGCACGCGGCGGGGCTTCCAGAACTCATATCGTCGTGACGTCGGTTGCGTCGGTATCAGTCGCCACCGGTATTCGGGCGGGCCTTGCCGACATTGCTGTTGGTCGATGCGGTCTTGCCGTCCGGCTCCTGGCCGTAATAGGTGCCGCCGAGGTGGCCGCCGCCGCTGGTATTCTCGACCTGCCGTTCGGCGCGCTTCACCGCTTCTTTCACGTCACTTTTACTCATGTCTGTCCTCCAGCTTGGGGTTGGTGACAGTGAGCTAACCGCCTCGATGGCGAGGTGTTCCCTGGCATCTCGATCAGTAAGGCCGGCCGCGACAGCGGAAATCCCGGAACCTCTTGACGAATGATAACTTTGGTCTTATTTGGAAACGATCGTTCTCCAACTGTATCCTTCCATGATGAACGCAGACGCTGCCACACGCCCACCGGGCCGCCCCAGAGAATTCGCGATAGAGGATGCCCTCGACAAGGCGATCGTCGTTTTTTCCGAGCGTGGTTATCATGCCGCCTCCATCTCGGAACTCAAGGAGGCAATGGGGCTGACGGCCGGTAGCCTCTACAAGGCGTTCAAGGACAAGAAGGCCATCTTTCTGGCCGCTTTCGACCGCTACAAGCAGGTTCGCAACGCCCTTCTCGACCAGGAAATCGGCGCCGGCACCAATGGCCGCGACAGGGTTTTCCGCATGCTGCGCTTCTATGCGGAGGCGTCGCATGGCGAAAGCGGGCGGCAGGGCTGCCTGGTGGTTGGAACGGCGATAGAGCTTGCGGTCTACGATGCGGAGGCGGCCGAGCGCGTCGGCCGTTCGATGGCACGGAGCGAAGCTCTGTTTAACCGCCTCATTCACGAAGGGCAGGCCGACGGCTCGATCTCGAAGAGGATCGACCGGAATGCCACCGCCCGTCTCCTGCTGTCCGTCACCCAGGGCCTCAGGGTCCTCGGCAAGACCGGCCCCGACCGCGACCAGGCCTTTTCCGTGATCGACGCGGCGATGAAGCTGCTCGACTGATTTTATTCGATCCTTCCTCCCAAGGAGTTTTTGATGACCAGCAATAGTGCAACACTTTCGGCGCCGGCCGCTCACTCCGCCATGTCGGCCGGCATGACCTTCATCATGGCCGCGGCTTGCGGCCTGATCGCCGCCAATCTCTATTACTCCCAGCCGCTTGCCGGGCCGATCGCCGCATCCATCGGCCTGCCGGCCCATGCGACGGGCCTCATCGTGACGCTGACACAGATCGGTTATGGCCTTGGCCTGCTGCTCATCGTGCCGCTCGGCGACCTTCTCGAAAACCGCCGGCTGATCGTGACGATGATTGGCGCTGCCGCGATCGCGCTCGTCGCCGCCGGTCTTTCGACTGCCGTCCTTCCCTTCCTCGCCGCTTCGCTGGCGATCGGCCTTGCCTCCACTGCCGTGCAGATGATCGTGCCCTTCGCGGCCAATCTAGCCCCCGACGCCCATCGGGGCCGGGTGGTCGGCAATGTCATGAGCGGACTGATGGTCGGCATCATGATGGCCCGGCCAGTCTCCAGCTTCATTGCCCGCTTCTCCTCCTGGCACCTCGTCTTTTTTGTCTCCGCTGCGGTCATGGTCCTGCTCGGCTTCGCGCTCGCCACCCGCCTTCCGAAACGGGTGCCGCAGACAAAGCTCTCCTATTTCGCGCTGATCGCATCGATGGGGCGCCTCTATGCCACACAGCCGGTGCTGCGACGCCGCGCCTTCTACCAGGCCTGCCAGTTCGCCGCCTTCAGCCTGTTCTGGACCGTCACCCCGCTTGTTCTGGCCGGTCCCGCTTTCCAGCTGAGCCAGGCAGGCATCGCGCTCTTCGCCCTTGCCGGCGTCTCGGGCGCCATCGCCTCGCCGATCGCAGGACGCCTCGCGGACCGCGATCTCGGCCGCCCAGCGACGATCTTCGGCATCCTCTCCGTGGCGATCGCCTTCCTGATCACCCACCTTGCGCCGGAGGGTTCCGCCATTGCGCTTGCACTCCTGACATTTGCCGCGATCCTTCTCGACTTCGGCGTGACGATGACGCTCGTTATCGGCCAGCGGGCGATCTACGGGCTTGGCGCCGATCTGCGCAGCCGTTTGAACGGCCTCTTCATGGCGACCTTCTTCATGGGCGGCGCGGTTGGCTCGGCCGTCGGCGCCTGGGCGTTTGCGGAAGGCGGCTGGCTGCTTGCCTCGATGCTGGGCCTTACGCTTCCGGTCCTTACGCTTGCCTATTCGCTCACCGAAAAGCGGGACTGACAGGCAAGCCGAGTCCGCCTAAGGGCCATTCTGAAGGCCCTGATCATGTTCGAGCACGTTCTCGAACATGATCGAGGTCGATGAATCCGCTCCCGTTGCCGAAGGTCAGCCATCGCGTTCAAACCCGGAGGCTGCCATGCGACTGACCAGACGTCTTCTTCTCGCCCTTTCCCTTTGCACCACCGCCACGCCGCTTCTTGCCGCCGATCCTGTCGGCGTCCGCAAGATGAGCGTCGTCTCGCAGGACTATACCCGCCCGCTCGCCGTAACGGTCTGGTATCCGGCAGCGGTGGCAGGAGCGCCAAGCGCGACCGCTCAGGATCGCATTTTCGAAATTCCCTCCGCCTCGCAGGATGCGGAAATACGGAGAGGCCGCTTCCCGCTCATCCTCCTTTCGCACGGCTCCGGCTCACGGGCCGAGGGTATGGGCTGGATCGCGGCCGAGCTCGCCGAGGCTGGCTTTGTCGTCGCCGGCCCCAATCATCCTGGCACCACGAGCGGCGATTCCACCCCGGCCGCGACACCCAAGATCTGGGAGCGCACAGGGGATATTTCCGTTGTCATCACCGCGCTCTCTGCCGATCCCCAATGGAAAGCCTCGATCGATCCGACCCGTATCGGCGCACTCGGCTTCTCGCTTGGCGGCACGACGGTGCTGGAGCTCGCCGGCGCCCGTGCCGATCTTTCCGGCTATATCCGCTACTGCAAGGAACATCCGGACATGATGGACTGCCGATGGTTTGCAGGCGGCCGCGGCTATGCCGGCGGGGAGCAGGTCGCCGTGCAGCCTTTCGACCTCGCCAGCGTCGACAAGGCGCGGTTCGAACAGTCCAACCGTGATCGCCGCATCACCGCCGTGGTCGCCGTCGATCCGGGCCTTGCCACGGTGATGAAGCCGGAAAGCCTCAAGTCAATCGCCGCGCCAGTGACGCTCATAAATCTTGGAAGCCCGGGACAAATCCCGTTTGCCGTGCTGTCGGATCGACTGGCGACGCAAATAGCCGGCGCCGGCTACCGGCAGGTCGACAATGCCGACCATTTCAGCTTCCTGCCGGTCTGCAAGCCGGGTGCGACGGATTTCCTTCGATCGGTCGGAGAGATCGACCCGATCTGCGAAGAACTTGCCGAAAGATCGCGGGCGGATATTCACGTGGAACTTGCCGGCCTCATCAGACAGGCCTTCGAGCGCACGCTCAAATCCGGCCACTGACCCGCTGGACGCGCAAGGATGCGAAGCCGGCGTTTTCGCCGGCTGGGGATGTTCATGGTTTTTTAGGAACCCGCAACGCAACCTGAAGGCAATTCCTCGTCATCTTTAGGTGCGCCATGATTGTCTGGCATGTGGTTGTGGCGATCCTGACACTCACGTTGCTTGGCGCCGCGGTCCACATATTTCGATCGTCTTTCAACTTCATGCCCGACATATTCGTTTCCGGCAGTGGCCGGTTTTTTCGCGAGCACATGATCAATGATGCGTTGAGTACCAACTACAGCTTCTGGGACATGGTCGCCGGCACGGAATATGACGAAGACGGATTTTACGAGTTCTTCAGCCTGAAGAACCTACGCATATGCTGCACACAGACGATAGCGGTCGGGCTGGCTGTGCTTTTCTCGTTCGACCCGCTCTGGGAAGGCTTCACTGGCGCCGTCGACCAGGCACCGGGATGGCTCTGGTCTCTTTTCGTTTACCGGATCCAAAACCTGGAACTCATCTGAACCTCCGAGCCAGCTTGATCACGTTCCCGGAAGCCGTGGCGATCAGGCTACCCGCTTGTAGAACAGCGTCGTGCCGCAGAAGCCGCCTTGCGGCCACATGGCATAATCGGGAATGACCCCGACGCGTTCCCATCCGAAGCGCGGGTAAATGCTTTCCGCCTCGCTGCCGGTTGCCGTGTCCAGCACCAGAAGCGTGCGGCCGCGCCGGGCGGCCTCGGCCTCCACGACCTCCATCAGCTTGCGCGACAGGCCGAGCCCGCGCGCAGAGCGGTGCACGAGAAGCTTCATCAGGTCGCCGCGATGCGGCTGGTTCGGTTTCGACGCCAGCCCAACCTGCACCGTGCCGACCACCCTGCCCTCCACCTCCGCTACCGCAAGAATGATGCTGCCTTTTTCCACCGCATCGGCGATCTCCTGCCAGTAGCCGGTTGCGTCGCTTGGCTCGAAGGGCAGCATGAAGCCCACCGAGGCGCCGCCATTGATGCAGTCGGAGAGGATTTCGGAAAGATCGGGAAGGACGGCGCGGGCTTCTTCGGCATCGACGATTCGGATGGTGGTCATGTCTTGTTCTTTCGGGTCAGGAATTTACCGGCCACGGTCGAGAATGACCGCGTAGCGGGCCGGCTTGTCGGATGGATTGTGGAAGTCGAAGGCGTCGCCGATATCCATAAAGAGGCAGTCGCCGGGATGCAGCGTGTGGACAGTCTCGCCGATGACCATTTCCAGCACCCCCTGGAACAGCCAGACGTGCTGGGTCATTATCCGGCTCTCCTCGCGCGGCGGAAAGCTGACGCGGGCATGCGGCGGAAAATCCACCTCAACGATATCGACCCGGCTCGGCATGCCGGGCGGAGATACCGAGCGCCTCACATATCCCGTATGCGGATCGCGCCAGAGCTTCTGATCGGCGTGGCGGCTGACCGGCGAGGTTGCGGGTCCGTCATCCGCGAAGAAGGCCGAAAGCGACAGGCCGAGCGCCTCCGAAAGCCTCGCCAGCAGCGCTGCCGTCGGACTCGCCTCCGCCCGTTCGATGCGCGAAATCATCGCCCGGCTGACGCCGGAGCGGTTCGCCAGCTCGTCCAGTGTCAGCCCGGCGCGGGCGCGCAAGCCCTTCAGCCGCTCGCTGATAGCGTTCTCTATGTGTGAATCCGGTCCGTCCATAATCTGAGAATTACATTCTCTTATGATGGAATCAAGCGTCTTGTGCCAGGCGCATGAAATTTGCGGGGCGATGCCGTTTCCGCGATAGCTTCGGCCGCCGCCGATCGGCTATGGGAGCAGGATTGGGATTTGCACCGGCCCGGCCGGCAGCAATCCGCTGCCATTGCCGGAGAGACGAGATGAACGGCCAGACATTGGAAGCGGCCTCGCCCTTTTCGATCGCCAGCATCGTCGTCTCCATGACGATCGCGGCGATCGGCAGCGGCGTGATGTTCGCCTATGTGCCCTTCATGCTCACCCATTCCGCCGCGCCTTGGGCAGCGGGTGCGGCGGTCACCGCCGTCGCCTTCGGCGGGCTTGTCGGCTGCGTGATCGGCGGGCCGCTGATCAAGCGCGTCGGACATGCGCGGCTTTTTGCCTGCTCCATGGCGATGGTGATCATTGCCGCCGTGCTGATCGCCGCCGATCTGCCGCCTCTCTACTGGATCCTTGCCCGCGGCCTTTATGGCGCGGCCGCCAACGTCAATTTCATCATCGCCCAGAGCTGGTTGAACCATGCGGCATCGAACGAGTGGCGCGGCAAGGCCATGTCCTTCTTCTACATGGCCTATGTGCTCGGCCTCGGCTGCGGCGCCTGGATCTTTGGGCAGATCCCGACCGATGGCAATCTCGCGCCGCTCGCGGTCGTCTTCTTCACCGCGCTTGCCATCCTGCCGATCGGCCTTACCCGCCTGCCGAACCCGCCGCCGCCGGCAAGCGTCAGCGTCAACGTCAAGATGGCCTGGCGCATCTCGCCGGTCGGGCTTGTCGGCGTGCTGGCGTCCGGGGGGCTTTCCATGGTCGTGCAGGGTTTCACCCCGATCTATGCCGCCACCAACCAGGTCTCGCAAAAAGACGTGGCGCTCCTGATGTTCGTCATGCAGACCGGCCTCCTCTTCATCCAATATCCGCTCGGCGTGCTATCCGACCGCATTGACCGGCGCGCCGTGCTCGTCATCACCTGCGGCCTCATCGTCGCGGCGGGCATCGCAGCACTCTTCGTCTCCTTCGCAACAATCCTCCTCCTGATGATCGTTTTCCTGGTCTTCGGCGGGGCGATCGAGACCGTCTATTCGGTCGCCAATGCGCATGCCAACGACCGCGCCGATCCCGGCGACTTCGTGCCGCTCTCCTCGACGCTGCTCGTCGCCTGGTCGACGGCCGCCACCATCGTGCCGCTCGGCGTCACGCTTCTGACGCCCGTCTTCGGCCAGCACACCTTCATCTACGCGATCATCCTGGTGGCGATCGCATATGGGACTTACGTGATCTGGCGCCTCAAGGAGCGCAAGGCGGTGCCGGCCGACGAGCGCGAAAACATAGGCATCCGCAGCGCCCAGGTTCCGAACGCTTCGGTCCTTACCGATCCGGAGACCGGCAAACCCGCGCAATAGGCCGCAGAACCGGGTTCTATCCTCACCGAATGGTTATCTTTCCGCTTTGCGGCAGGAACCTGCGCTGCTATATGCGCGGGCCATGAGCACCAATTCCGCCCGCACGCCCCTCGACCATATCCGCAACTTCTCGATCGTGGCCCATATCGACCACGGAAAGTCGACGCTCGCCGACCGGCTGATCCAGACGACCGGCGGCCTGGCCGAGCGCGAGATGTCGGAACAGGTGCTGGACTCGATGGATATCGAGCGCGAGCGCGGCATCACCATCAAGGCCCAGACGGTGCGCCTGCACTACAAGGCGAACAACGGCGAGACCTATATCCTGAACCTGATCGACACGCCCGGCCACGTCGACTTCGCCTATGAAGTGTCGCGCTCGCTGTCTGCCTGCGAAGGTTCGCTGCTGGTCGTCGACGCCAGCCAGGGCGTCGAGGCCCAGACGCTCGCCAATGTCTATCAGGCGATCGACAACAACCACGAGCTCGTCACCGTCCTCAACAAGATCGACCTGCCGGCCGCCGAGCCTGATCGGATCAAGGAACAGATCGAGGAAGTGATCGGCATCGACGCCTCCGACGCCGTTCTCATCTCCGCGAAGACCGGACTCGGCATTCCGGACGTGCTGGAAGCGATCGTCCACAAGCTGCCGCCACCGAAGAGCGAGCTTGGCGACAAGGGACCGCTGAAGGCGCTCTTGGTCGACAGCTGGTACGACACCTATCTCGGCGTCATGGTTCTGGTGCGCATCATCGACGGCGTGCTCACTAAGGGCCAGACCATCCGCATGATGGGCACGGACGCCAAATACACGGTCGAGCGCGTCGGCGTGCTGACCCCGAAAATGGTCAATGTCGACAGCCTCGGCCCCGGCGAGATCGGCTTCATCACCGCCTCGATCAAGGAAGTGGCCGATACCCGCGTCGGCGATACGATCACCGAGGACAAGCGGCCGACAGCGCAGGCGCTTCCGGGCTTCAAGCCGGCCCAGCCGGTGGTGTTCTGCGGCCTCTTCCCGGTCGATGCAGCCGATTTCGAGGATCTGCGCGCCGCGATGGGCAAGCTGCGCCTCAACGACGCCTCCTTCTCCTTTGAAATGGAAAGTTCGGCCGCACTCGGCTTCGGCTTCCGCTGCGGTTTCCTCGGCCTCCTGCATCTCGAAATCATCCAGGAGCGCCTAGAGCGCGAGTTCGACCTCGATCTCATCGCCACCGCTCCCTCGGTCGTCTATCACCTGGCCATGACCGACGGTTCGACCCGCGAGTTGCACAACCCGGCCGACATGCCTGACGTCGTCAAGATCGCCTCCATCGAAGAGCCGTGGATCAAGGCGACGATCCTGACCCCGGACGATTATCTCGGCGGCATCCTGAAACTCTGCCAGGACCGGCGCGGTATCCAGACCGAACTCACCTATGTCGGCAAGCGCGCCATGCTCTCCTACGAACTGCCGCTCAACGAAGTGGTGTTCGATTTCTACGACCGCCTGAAGTCGATCTCCAAGGGTTATGCCTCGTTCGACTACCATCTGCACGGCTATCGCGAGGGCAATCTCGTGAAGATGTCGATCATGGTCAACGGCGAGCCGGTCGACGCACTTTCCATGCTCGTCCACCGTTCGGCGGCCGAAAAGCGCGGCCGCGACATGTGCGAAAAGCTGAAGGACCTGATACCCAGGCACATGTTCAAAATCCCGATCCAGGCCGCCATCGGCGGCAACGTGATCGCCCGCGAAACGATCTCGGCGATGCGCAAGGACGTAACCGCGAAATGCTACGGCGGCGACGCCACCCGCAAGCGCAAACTTCTGGAAAAACAGAAGGAAGGCAAAAAGCGCATGCGCCAATTCGGCAAGGTCGACATCCCCCAGGAAGCGTTCATCGCCGCGCTGAAGATGAAGGACGATTGAGGCCGCAGGTCGCCGTCAGCTCTGATCTTCATGCCGTGCCTTGTGCGGGCGGAACCTTGCCGTCGGGCGTCAGACCGTCCACGGCATCAGGAAGCTCCCTGGATAATCTCCTCAGCACTTCCTCTTCGGAAAGACCGGTCTTGGCTGCTACATCACGCACGACGTCCGGCCCAAGGGCCTCTTGAAGCTCCGTGTCGTTGATCGGCTCGTTGGCGCCGGTCCTTACCCAGCTCTCGGCTTTATTTCCCTGTCCGGCCTGACGGAATTGATCGAGCAGGTCGTTCAGCCCCCCGTTGAGGAGCGAACCGACCCCGCCACCTGCGAGAATGCTGCCGAGGCCCCCGCTGCTGAGCCTGCCGAGAACATCGTTCAGTCCTCCCGAGGGCTGCGAGGCGGTCGTTCCTTCAGTTCCACTCGGGGGCGTCCCCTGCCGCCCTTCGGTAATGTTTTTCAAAATTTCGGCAATTTTATCCCTGTTCTGGTAGCCGGCAACGGCCAGCACCGCGAGAAGGGCCTTCAATGGGCCGCGTTGCATGATTTGCCTCCCTTGCTGCCTTGTTTGGCTTCGACACAGCAGTTTTCAATCACTTAGGATTCGTGGGGCAAACGGCAATACAGGAAGCCGGTACGGTCGTTCGCGGAAGCGGCAGTCCTCAAGAGGCCACGCTTGCTTATCTTGCGAGAACAGACAGGGATAATACTCCCCTTCCCGTCATTCTGTCCCCGGACTTGATCCGGGGATCCGTCACAGGAATCCAGCAGCGCCGCGTCGGCGGCGCAAAAGACTCCTTTCGAATCCGCAATGCACAAAGATCCTCTCGCCGCGCAACGCGCGGCGGCTGGATCCCGGCTCGAGGCCGGGATGACGGAGGAGGAACCGCCTCTCGTCAGCGGATATCAAGCCACGCGCAATAACCGCGACTGCGGCAAGCATCACTTCGACAAGGCCTGTGCCCTCGACCTCTCCCGCAAGACACTGTAACCATCCTCATTCGAGAAAAGGAATCAGAATGGACGCGACCTCGACACCATCCGACCCGGCGGAAATGGACCGCATACGCGCAGTGGAGCATAGGCGGCTGCGGGCGCTGGTCGAGGGCGACATGGAGACCGCCATGTCTCTGCATGCCCCTGATTTTCAATTGATAACGCCGATCGGCATGCCGCTGTCGCGGGAGCAGTATCTCGGTGCGATTTCGCAGGGCGCGATCAAATATCTGGCATGGCAGCCTCAGGAGATCGTGGTTCGGATGCATGAGGACGTGGCGCTTATCCGCTATCGTGCCGCGCTCGAAGTCATCTTCAACGGCCACCGGGTGCCGCTGAGCGATTACTGGCATACGGATACCTACGAGCATCGGGACGGACGCTGGCTGGTCGTCTGGTCGCAGGCAACTGCGATCCAGTAGGCCACCCTTTTTGCCGCGAGGCCGAAGGGGAGATCGGGCGGCCGCGGCGAACCCGTCCCCTTCGTCCTGACCGTTCGATTTGCGCCTTATGCTGCCGGCGGCCGATATCGAACCGATTTCGCCTTCCCCATGGCCTGCATCGCCTCGTCGACGCTAAGAAGGACGGTGGTCTCCAGAGAGCGCACCGCGCCACCGGCGCCGATGGCCAGCGAGACGGCAGCCATCGAGACATTGTCGGGAGCCTCCCACAGATTCCAGCCGTCATGCTCGCCGAAGGCGTACCAGAATCCATGGAGCTTTCCGCCCACGGATTCGATGTAGCTACGAGCCGCCTCCCGCCGATCCTCGGGGTTTTCGATCATCCGCGCCCAGGTCTCGGGCGTGTAGCTAAAACGCGTGAGATACATGGCCATGGCTTGCCTCCTCCATCAGGCCAGTTCAGTTAACGCCCAAGTTTGCAGGAACGCGAGTCAATCCAACGGAGGATTGCCTGCGAGAATAGCTAGGGGGAGGATTGCCGGGACTAGACCGCTGTATTGAGGACGGATGAATTGCTTCTCGGGATCATGAGCGTATCCTCGGCCGGCGTCGGGACAGTGCTCTACTGTTGGGAACCCGAACCATTTGCACCTATAGCGATCCGTCAGCGGCCAGAGAGAAGAAGGCGGCCGCGGGAATCGATGATTGGTCGTCGGCAACGGCGGCGATCTCGGACGCAACCGCACAGCCCAAGTTGACTGAGTCAAGACACGGGCGTCGGCTAGTCCATAACAGGTGACGTCGGTGTCCAGATAGGAGATACCGAGATGAATAAGTTGTGCCTACCAATCCTGACGCTTTTGATCGGGTTCCCCTTACTGATCTGCGGCGTAGCAACTGCGGAAGAGGGAGATTATTACGATGGCATTCCCCAGCGGGGCTATTCTGCTCTTGCCCCGGACTCTATGACGACATCCAGCCTCAGGAATTCCGCCGAGGTGCGCGATCCACTCTATCGGCTCCGGACCAGAAGTGGCCGCGACAACACTTGGCCGGCCTTCAATGATGGCATGCCGCTTTCCGATTAATATCTATCGGCGAAAAACATTGGCCGTCGAGACTTGCAACTTGGCGGCCAACGCGGGGAATGACAGTTGATAGCAGTTATGGCAGCTTTCGAAAGCTCCGTCTGGTGCTCAGATCACGGCAAGCCCGACGCTTACCTGCTTTACCCATTCCTGGAACCCTCCGTCGAAATTTCCCGCAGCGGCGCGCGGCTCAATTCGTTGCCGGCGGCGATCGCCTTGCGCAGGAGCCGCATCAGTTCCCGCTGCTCATCGCCCGTCAGGCCACGAACCAGCAGTTCCTGCGCCGTTTCCACCGCCGGGCTGACGGCTTCAAGCGTCTTTTGCCCTTCCTCGGTGATCTGCAACTCGCGGGCGCGTCGATCCCGGCTGCTGGCGCGGCGCTCCAGCAAGCCCTTCTGCGCCAGGCGGTCCACGACCCCCGTGATGGTCGTCCGATCATAGGCGATCAGCCCGGCCAGCGTGATCTGGTCAATCCCCGGATTGGTGCTGACCGCAGCAAGCGCTGCATATTGCACCGGCGTCAGATCGAAACCCGCCCCCTCCACCTCCGCGTGAAAGACCGCCACCGCGATCTGCTGAAACCGGCGGGCGAGATGCCCCGGCATATCATTGTTGTCCTTCACCGACGTCTCCGCTGCCATCATATTCTTGACAGTATACTGATGATCAGTATACTGATTAATTATCGACTTGCCGCATTTGGTTGCGGCAGGCCGGCACAGACTAAATCACGGGACGATCCGGCAGTCGACATCACGACCGAACCGGCCGACCGTTCCCCGGCGAAAGCCTCAAAGACCGAAGCGGAGGAGAAGCGCTGATGCAATTTCATTTGAACGGCTACCATCCCGGCGATCCGGAGATTTCCGATCCTGCCGAACGTGTCGCGGCGTCCGGCGCCTCCGGGCCGCTGCCGGAGGAGGTCGACGTGCTGATCGTCGGCTGCGGCCCGGCCGGTCTCACCCTTGCCGCCCAGCTTTCCGCTTTCCCGGATATCAGGACCTGCATCGTCGACCAAAAGACCGGCCCGCTGCTTCGCGGCCAGGCGGATGGCATCGCCTGCCGGACCATGGAGATGTTCGAAGCCTTCGGCTTTGCCGAACGGGTCCTGAAGGAGGCCTACTGGGTCAACGAGACGAGTTTCTGGAAGGCTGCGGAGGGTGGCGACGGCCGGATTGTCCGAAGCGGCCGGATACAGGACACCGAAGACGGGCTTTCGGAATTCCCGCATGTCATCCTCAACCAGGCGCGGGTGCACGACTTCTTCCTCGGCGTGATGCGCAAATCGCCTGCCAGGCTCGAGCCGCATTACGGCCGGCGCCTGATCGATCTTTCGGTGGACGAGGCGCCATCCTTCCATCCCGTCACCGCGAGGTTCGAGCGGCTCGATCCGGAGCATGAGGGGCAGGTCGAAACAATCAAGACCCGCTACGCGGTCGGTTGCGACGGCGCGCGCAGCACGGTGCGAAAGTCCATCGGCCGCGTCCTCACCGGCGATTCCGCCAACCATGCCTGGGGTGTCATGGACGTGCTCGCCGTTACCGATTTTCCCGACATCCGGCTGAAGGCGCTGATCCAGTCCCCGGGCGAAGGAAGCATCGTGCTCATTCCCCGCGAAGGGGGCTACCTCGTCCGCATCTATGTCGAACTGGACAAGCTCGATGCCGGCGAGCGGGTATCGAACCGCAGTATCACCTCCGATTATCTCATTGCCGCAGCACAGCGGATACTGAAGCCCTATACGCTGGAGGTAAAAGAGATCGCCTGGTGGTCGGTCTACGAGATCGGCCAGCGGCTTTGCGACAGGTTCGACGACGTGCCGGAGGAAGCGGGCGCCGGCCACCTGCCCCGCGTCTTCATTGCCGGCGATGCCTGCCATACCCACAGCCCGAAGGCCGGACAGGGCATGAACGTTTCGATGCAGGACGCCTTCAATCTGGGCTGGAAGCTCGCTGCGGTCCTGCGCGGTCAAAGCCTTCCGCATCTGCTGCACAGCTATTCCGCCGAACGCCAGGCGATCGCGAGCGAGCTGATCGATTTCGACCGCGAATGGGCGAAAATGCTCAGCGCGTCCTCGGTGGAAGGCGGGCAGGTCGATCCCGCCGAGACCCAGAACTACTTCGTCCGCCACGGGCGCTATACCGCCGGCACGGCGGTCCGCTACCAGCCTTCGATCCTTACGGGGGATGCGACCCACCAACATCTTGCGGAGGGATTTCCGATCGGCATGCGGTTCCATTCCGCGCCGGTCATCCGCCTGGCGGACGCCAGGCCTGTTCATCTGGGGCACATGCTCAAGGCGGACGGCCGCTGGCGCATCTTTGCCTTTGCCGATGCCGAAGATCGGGCCGACTCCGCCTCCGGCATTCAGGCCCTATGCGCTTTTCTGACCGATTCCTCGGTGTCGCCCATCCGGAAACACACCCCGGCGGGTCAGGATATCGACTCGGTGATCGATGTTCGCGCGATCTTTCAGCAGGGACATCGCGACCTTGCGGTGGAGAGGATGCCGGCCTTCCTGCTTCCCCGGAAAGGCCGCTACGGGCTTTGCGACTACGAAAAGATGTTCTGCCCCGATCTCAAGCACGGTCAGGACATCTTCGACTTGCGCGGCATCGATCGGCAACGGGGCTGCCTGGTGGTCGTCCGGCCCGACCAGTATGTGGCGCATGTTCTTCCGCTCGACGGTCATGCCGATCTGGCGGCCTTCTTCGACGGTTTTATGGCCTCGGAAGGATAATCGTCTGAGTGCACGTTGACATCCGATTCAATTTGTACAACTGTACAAATTATAAGGTCAATCGACAAAGAGCCGATGCGTCAAAGCTTGAAAGAAACGCTTCTTCGACACGCCGTGACGCTGTTTTCGAAGAGCGGCTACAATGCGGTTTCGCTGCGCGACATCGCCAAGGCGGCCGGCGCCAATGTCGGCAGCCTGACCTATCACTTCGGCTCGAAGGCCAATCTGCTTCGGGATATCTACGAACTTCACACGAGGCCGATGAATGCCCGCCGCCTTGAGCTGCTCGGCGAGGCGCGGCGGATCAGCAATCCCGACGAACGGCTGATGGCCGTTCTCAGGGCCTATGTCGTTCCAGCCTTTATCTCTTCGACAGAAAGCGACGGCGGCGGTGCGGAATTTACGCGGATGCGGGCAGTTCTTTCCGCTGAAGGCAATCCCGATGCCCGCAAAATCATCGCCGACGCTTTCGACGAGACGAGCCGGGTTTTCATCGACGCACTTGCCGAATGCGTGCCCGGCGCATCGCCGGAAGGGCTCATCTGGCGCAGCCAGTTCCTGCTCGGCGCCCTTTATTACACCCTCGTCAACCCGGAGCGCGTAACGCGCCTTTCCGGAGGAACCGTGGATGGGGAAGACCGAGAAGCCGCCGTCAACCAGATCGTCGAGGCGAGCTATGCGAGCTTCCGCAGCCTCTCCACGGAACTCGCCGCGCCTGCGCCACGGATCATGAAAGGTAGAAATTGATGCCCACTGCCTCCCATGCGAGCGAGACACGGCGCAAGCCGGATTTCACTCTCCCAGCCGGCAGTTGCGATGCCCATTGCCATGTCTTCGGTCCTGGAGATGTTTTTCCCTACGCGCCCGATCGCAGCTATACACCCGCCGATGCACCGAAAGAGGCGCTTGCAGCGCTTCACGAAACGCTCGGCATCGACCGCGCCGTGATCGTGCAGGCCAGCTGCCACGGCACCGACAACCGCGCCATGCTCGATGCGATCGCCTGGCGCCCTGATCGCTATCGCGGCGTGGCCATCGTCGACGGCAGCTTCGACGACAAGGCGTATCAGCTGCTGGACGAAGGCGGCGTGCGCGGAGTCCGCTTCAATTTCGTCCGCCATCTCGGCGGCGCGCCCGACATGGATGTGTTCAACGGGGCGATCGACCGGATCAAGGGCCGGGGCTGGCACGTCGTCCTGCATCTGGATGCGACCGACATTCTGCCGCTTTCCGACATGATCCGCAGCCTGCCGGTGCCCTTCGTGATCGACCACATGGGCCGCGTCGACACGACGCTCGGCATTGATCAGCCGGCATTCCGGGCGCTGCTGGAACTTGCCCGGCGGGAGAACTGCTGGATCAAGGTCAGCGGCTCCGAGCGGATTTCGCGTTTCCCGTTCGATGCGGCGGTGCCGTTCGCTCGGGCGCTCGTGGAAACGAGCCCCGAGCGGACGCTTTGGGGCACGGATTTTCCGCATCCCAATCTCAAGGAACCCGTCGACGAGGTCGACCTCGTCGACCTCGTTCCACGGTTCGCGACCACCGCGGAGGAACAGCAGCGGCTGCTCGTCGACAATCCTGCGCGGCTTTACGGTTTTGCCGCCTGAGCGGACTTTCAAAAGAGGAGGAGGAGAAGATGCATTTTGATATGGTGCGGAAACCGGAGGGGATGCTCCGGCGGACCCCTCGGGTGATGACATGGCTGCTACCCGCGATGGCACTGGCCATCGCGGCTCCCACCGGCGTTCAGGCGCAGGCAGACTATCCCTCGCGTGACATTACGCTCGTTCTGCCCTTCGGTCCGGGCGGAATCGCCGACATCACTTCTAGGGTCGTGGCGGATGCGCTCGGCAAGAAGCTCGGCCGGCAGATCGTCATCCTCAATCAACCGGGTGCAGGCGGCGCCACCGCCGCGCGGGCGGCCCTCAATGCCGAGGCCGATGGCTACACGCTCGCCCTGCTTTCGAACGGGACCGCAATCAGCGTGCCGCTCTTCAAGAACCTGCAATTCGATCCGGTCAAGGATTTCACCCCCGTATCGAGCCTTGCCTATTTCGACTTCGTCTTCGTGACCAAGGCAGGCGGCAAGTTCAAGACGCTCAAGGATGTTCTGGAGGCGGCAAAGGCCGATCCGGGAGGTCTCAACGTCGGAACCATCAATGTCGGCAGCAGCCAGAACCTTGCCGCCGAGCTTTTCAAATCGACCTCCGGCATCGACTTTACCATCGTGCCCTACAAGGCGACGCCGGACCTGCTGGTCGCGCTGCTCGGCGGCGAGCTGGACGTGATCGTCGACAGCCAGACCGCGTTGAAGGCCGCCCTGACACAGGGGCAGGCCACTGCAGTCGCCTCCTCCGGGCCGACACGCTCCAAACTGCTGCCGGACGTGCCGACCGCTCAGGAACAGGGTGTTGCCGGCTTCGACGTGACGTCCTGGAACGGCGTTTTTGCGCCAGCTGGTACGCCGGAAGAGGTGGTGAAGAAGCTCAACGCCGCGCTTGTCGACGTTCTGGCCGATCCTGCCATTCAGAAACGGTTTGCTGATCTGGGAGTCGAAGCCCGCTCCAGCACGCCTCAGGAGATCGGCGATCGCCTCAAGTCCGATATCGCCAAATGGGGCGAGGTCATCAAGAAAGCCGGCATCCCGCAACAGTAGCGCGGGTGCGGGCACGTCTCTCCACCGGGCCGTCAGGAACGGCCCGGTTTGCTCAAGGCTCTTCCTTCTTCGAAATCCAGGGCATGGGCTGCCGCTGGAGAAAGGCATCGATCCCGGCGCGTCCTTCATCGCTTTCCCACCGGTCGGCAAGCCGATCGATGCTGTAGGCAATCGGATCATCAGTCGCTTCACGGGCGAGGTTCTGAACAAGGCTCTTGGCGCTGGCCACCGCTCCCGGGGCACAATCAAGGAAAGCCGTGACCTCTGCCGCGACCGCACCGTCGAGCTCGTCCTGTGAGCAAACAGCCGACACAAGCCCGATTTCTCGCGCCGTCTCGGCATCAAAACGGCGGGCATTCAAAAACAGGCGGCGGGCATGGCCCTCACCGATGCGTCGGACGACATAAGGACCGATGGTCGCCGGGATCAGGCCAAGTCGGGTTTCGGTGAGCGCGAACTCTGCCTTCTTCGCGGCGACCACGATATCGCAGACGGACATCAGGCCGATGCCGCCGCCAAAGGCATTGCCCTGTACTTTGCCGACCAGCGGCTTCGGCAGGTCGTCCAGCGCCTTCAGCATCATCGCAAGTTCGGTCGCGCCTTCGATTTTGCCGTTGCGGTCCTTGCCCGCCTGATCCCGCATCCACTGAAGATCGCCGCCGGCGCAGAAGGTCGGACCCGAAGCGGCCAGAACCACGACCCGAACCGTGTCATCGGATGCAAGCCTCGCCGCCGCATCGGCCAATTCGGCAATCATCATGGCGTTCATGGCGTTGTGTTTTTCCGGCCGGTTCAGCGTCAGTTCGGCGATCCCCCGGACATCCTGCCCGATGGTCAGCGTCTGGTAGCCGCTCATCAGCGTGCACCTCTCAAACTACGAGCGAAGGCCTCCGCCTCCGCCAACAGGCTGCGGTCGATGCGGCTTTCGAAACCGAGTGCATGGAGATGGTCGACAGTTCTGCCGGTTGCGACATTGCCTTCCGCGCCTGGCGCGTAGGGGCAGCCGCCCAGTCCGCCTGCCGCCGCGTCGAAGACACGCAGCCCCTTTTCCAGCGATACGGTGACGTTGTCGACGGCGCGACCGTTGGTGTCGTGGAAATGGCCCGCGAGGGACGCAACCGGCACACGCTCCAGAACCGCATCCAGCATGGCCTTGATCCGCTCCGGCGTGCCGGTACCGATCGTATCTCCGAGCGAGATCTCGTAACAGCCGAGGTTCAGGAGTTTCTCCGCCACGTCCGCCACCCCGGCGGGAGATGTCGGTCCGTCATAAGGGCAATCGACGACACAGGAAATGTAGCCGCGCACCGGCACACCATCCCGCCGGGCCTGTTCAACCAGCGGGACGAACCGCTCCAGACTTTCGGCGATGCTGCAATTGATATTGTGCCGGCTGAAGCCTTCGGAAGCGGAAGCGAAGACAGCGACCTCGTCCGCCCTTGCCGCGCATGCAGCCTGGTAACCGCGCAGGTTCGGCGTCAGCACGGTGTAGAGAGTGCCGGGCTTACGGGTGATGCCGGCCATGACCTCCGCCCCGTCGGCCATCTGGGGCACCCAATCGGCGCGGACAAAGCTCGTCACCTCGATCTTCTCAAAACCGCAGGCGGAGAGCATGTCGACCAGTTTGATCTTGTCGATGGCCGGAATGATGCGCTTCTCGTTCTGCAGGCCATCGCGGGGACCGACTTCATGGATGCGCACGAACTCAGCCATGTTCAGCCTCATCGAGCGGCTCCAGCGTCAGAAGCACGGCCCCTTCCAGAACCTGCTCGCCTTCCGACACCATTACATCGGCTATGGTGCCGTCGCGGGAGGCCGGCAGCGTCAGTTCCATCTTCATCGCTTCCATCACCGCCAGCGTCTCACCTTTGACGACAGTGGCGCCGGGTCTCGCCCGCATCAGCTTCACCTGACCCGGCATGGGCGCGACAATGCGGTCACCGCCGGCGACCGCTTCATCTTCGCCCGCCAGGACGTCCATCAGGACGAAATGCCAGTTTTCGCCATCCCGGAAGATCGTCACGTCCCTGAGGCCGCGAATTGCATGGAGCGTGTGGCTTCGGCCGGCGCCCTCGACAATATAGGCGTCGCCGGCGTATGAAACGCGAAGGTCGAAGGCCTTGCCCTCGGCCGTCATCTCGTATCCGCCCTCCGGCCTTGCGGCAAAGGAAACCGGCAGGCGATGGCCCCGATGCTCGAGCGACACGAAATCCTCGGCTTTCGACCACAGCCGAAACCCTGAAAGAGCATCCCAGGGGTCATTCGATTTTTTCTGATCAAGCGCACCGGCTAGGATGAGGGCCGCCAGCGCGACAACATCGTGCGGCGCCGGATGCATCATCGTCAACTCGGCAAGATGACGATCGATCAAGCCCGTATCCGGACGACCCTCGGTGAAATCAGGCTGCGCCGTTAGCCGGCGAAGGAAGGTGGCATTGGTCGTGATGCCTGTAGCACGGACTTGCGCGAGAGCCGTCGAGAGCGCCGACAGCGCTGCAGCCCTGTCAGCCCCATGGGTAACGATCTTGGCAATCATCGGATCGTAATAGGGGGAGATACGGTCGCCGGCGCGCACGCCGCTGTCGACGCGGGCGAGATGCTCGGGCAGATCGAGATGGGTTAGCTTGCCCGTTGCAGGCAGGAAACCCCGCTCGGCATCCTCGGCATAAAGCCGGGCCTCAAAGGCCCAGCCATGGATGGAAAGCTCTTCCTGCCGGCGCGGCAGAGGCTCTCCAGACGCAATGCGGAGCTGCCATTCGACGAGATCGACACCGGTGATCGCTTCCGTCACAGGATGCTCCACCTGCAACCGGGTATTCATCTCCATGAACCAGAACCGATCGGCCCGAAGCCCTTCGGAACCGTCGGCGATAAATTCGATCGTACCGGCCCCGGAATAACTGATCGCCTGCGCGGCTTTTACGGCTGCCTCACCCATAGCGCGGCGCATCTCGTCCGGCATGCCGGGTGCGGGCGCTTCCTCGATGACCTTCTGGTGGCGGCGCTGAAGCGAGCAGTCGCGCTCGAACAGATGCACGACATTGCCGTGGTCGTCGCCAAAAACCTGGATCTCGATGTGCCGCGGGTGGGTAATGTATTTTTCGATGAGGCAGGAGGCGTCGCCGAAAGCAGCCAGCCCCTCACGCTGGGCCGATGCAAGCGCTTCTTTGAAGGAGGCGGCGTTTTCGACACGGCGCATGCCCTTGCCGCCTCCGCCGGCGCGGGCCTTGATGAGAACCGGGAAGCCGATGCGCTCCGCTTCCCGCAAGAGGAAATCAGGTTCCTGTTCGGCTCCATGATAACCCGGCACGACCGGCACACCGGCTCTTTCCATCAGCCCCTTGGCGGCGTCCTTCAGGCCCATGGCACGGATGGCATCCGGCGACGGCCCGATAAAACGAATGCCGGCCGATGTCACCGCATCGGCGAAATCAGGGTTCTCCGACAGGAACCCATAACCCGGATGGATGCCATCGGAGCCGGTGCGGAGGGCTGCTGCGATGATCAGGTCGCCGCGCAGATAGCTCTCTGACGCCGGAGACGGACCGAGGTGCACTGCCTCCCCGGCAAGCGAGACATGCAAGGCATCGCGATCCGCATCGGAATAGACGGCAACAGTTGCGATGCCCAGCCTGTGACAGGAGCGGATGATGCGGCAGGCAATCTCGCCGCGATTGGCTATGAGGACTTTCCTGATCATGACGCCCTCACATGCGGAACACGCCGAAGCGCGTTTCCTCGATCGGCGCGTTGAGCGCGGCGGAGAGACTGAGCGCCAAAACCTGGCGGGTTTTGGGGGGATGGATGATGCCGTCGTCCCAAAGCCGCGCAGAGGCATAAAGCGGATGGCTCTGTTCCTCGAACTGATCGAGGATCGGTCGCCGGAAAGCCTTTTCCTCTTCGGCTTCCCATACCTTACCGCTGCGATGGATTGCCTCGCGCCGTACGGACGCCAGAACACCGGCCGCCTGAAGACCGCCCATGACGGAAATGCGGCTGTTCGGCCAGGTCCAGAGGAAACGGGGAGAATAGGCGCGGCCGGCCATGCCGTAATTGCCGGCGCCGAAGGACCCGCCGACGAGGATCGTCACCTTGGGCACCGATGTCGTGGCGACCGCTGTGACCAGTTTGGCGCCGTGCTTGGCGATGCCTTCCGCCTCATAGCGCTTTCCGACCATGAAGCCGGTGATGTTCTGCAGGAAGACGAGCGGGATTTTCCGCTGCGAGCAGAGCTCGATGAAATGCGTGCCCTTCTGGGCGCTTTCGGAAAACAGCACCCCATTGTTTGCGATGATGCCGACCGGGATGCCGAAGACATGGGCAAAACCGCAGACCAGCGTCGTGCCGAACCGCGCCTTGAACTCGTCGAAGCGCGAACCGTCGACCAGGCGGGCAATCACCTCGCGGATGTCATACGGCGTGGCGAGCGACGCCGGCACGATCGCGGCGATTTCTTCCGGATCGTAGAGCGGGTCTTCCGGTTTTTCGAGCACAACTGTGTCGGGCTTGCAGGTGTTGAGGCCGGCGACGGCGCGGCGCACCAGCGCCAATGCGTGGGTATCGTCGCGAGCGAGATGGTCAGCCACACCGGACAACCTTGTGTGGACGTCGCCGCCTCCCAAATCCTCGGCACTCACCTCCTCGCCCGTGGCGGCCCTTACGAGGGGCGGACCTGCGAGGAAGATGGTTCCCTGATCCCTGACGATGATCGCCTCGTCGGACATCGCCGGCACATAGGCGCCACCCGCGGTACAGGAACCCATGACGGCTGCGATCTGGGCAATGCCCTTCGCAGACATGCGGGCCTGATTGTAGAAGATGCGGCCGAAATGATCCCGATCAGGGAATACCTCGTCCTGGTTCGGCAGGTTGGCGCCGCCAGAGTCGACGAGATAGATGCAAGGCAGACGATTTTCCTCGGCGATCTCCTGGGCGCGGAGATGCTTCTTCACCGTCATTGGGTAATAGGTGCCGCCCTTTACGGTGGCATCGTTGGCGACCACCATGACCTCCCGGCCTTCCACACGGCCGATGCCGGTGACGATGCCGGCAGACGGACTGGCGCCACCATAAAGCCCGTGCGCGGCCGTCGCTCCAATTTCCAGAAAGGGTGAGCCGTGATCCAGCAATCGGGCGATGCGATCGCGCGGCAGCAGCTTGCCGCGCTTCACATGCCGCGCCCGCGCCTCCTCACCGCCGCCGGCTTCCGCATGAGCCGCTGCGGCCTGGACCTCAGCAAGCTTTGCCTGCATGGCCGCGCGGTTAGCCTCGGCCGTCTCGCTCCTCAAATTGACCTGCGACCGGATGACAGCCATCAGGCGGTTTCCTTGAAGAGTTCGCGGCCGATCAGCATGCGGCGGATTTCGGAGGTTCCGGCGCCGATCTCCATCAGCTTGGCGTCGCGCAGCAACCGGCCAGTCGGGTTGTCGTTGATATAGCCGTTGCCGCCGAGCACCTGGATCGCCTGCAGCGCCTGCTGGGTCGCCTGTTCGGATGCGTAAAGGCAGCAGGCGGCGGCATCCTGCCGCGTCACCGCGCCGCGATCGCAGGCGGTTGCGACCGCGTAGACATAGGCCCGGGCGGAATTCATGGCGGTGTACATGTCGGCCACCTTGGCCTGGATCAGCTGGAATTCGCCGATCGGCTGACCGAACTGCTTGCGCTCATGAATATAGGGCATCACAACGTCGAGGCAGGCATGCATGATGCCGATGCCGATGCCGGCGAGAACGACACGCTCGTAATCGAGCCCGGACATCAGCACGCGCACGCCGCCGCCCTCGATGCCCATGACGTTTTCAGCCGGCACTTCGCAATCCTCAAACACCAGTTCGCAGGTGTTGGAGCCGCGCATGCCGAGCTTGTCGAGCTTTTGAGCGGTGGAAAAGCCTGCGAAGCCTTTCTCGATCAGGAAGGCGGTAATGCCTTTCGGGCCGGCGGCCGGATCGGTCTTCGCATAGACCACCAGCACATCCGCATCCGGACCGTTGGTGATCCACATCTTGCTGCCGTTCAGAACATAGACGTCGCCCCGCTTTTCAGCCCGAAGTTTCATCGAGACCACGTCGGAGCCAGCCCCGGGTTCCGACATCGCAAGCGCCCCGACATGCTCCCCCGAGCAGAGTTTGGGCAGGTACCGCGCCTTCTGCTCGGCATTGCCGTTGCGGTTGATCTGGTTGACGCAGAGATTGGAATGGGCCCCATAGCTGAGCGACGTCGAGGCGGAGGCCCGCGCCAGTTCCTCGACGGCGACGACATGGGCGAGGTAGCCAAGTCCTGAACCGCCAAAATCTGGATCGGCGGTGATGCCGAGCAGACCGAGCGCCCCCAATTCAGGCCACAGATCGCGGGCAAATTCGTTGCTTCGATCGATTTCATCGGCGCGGGGCGCAAGCTTTTCCTGCGCGAAACGATGAACGGTTTCGCGAACCGCCTCGACATCCTCGCCGAGAGCGAAATCCATACTTGAGTGGAACACCTTGTCTCCTCCCGGTGTGCCAAGATTTTATCAGAAGGTTGTGGGGCAGCCGCGAACGATCGTCAATGACCCAGACGGAGATCGCAATATCCGGTCGTTTCAGGAAAGGGCTTTGAAAAAAGATTGCCTTTATTTCGGCAGATGATGCGGGTTCAATCCCGGTACCCATTGGGTATTCGGCATTCGAGTGCCGGTATAGGTGATGCCGCTTTCGGTTTCACAGCGATAGACGCGGGTCGGCATGCGGTCGCCATAGAGAATGTCGAAACGGCCGCGCGGCCGGTAGACCTCTTCGATATCCGTGGTGCAGGTATAGGCCTGCTTCTGCACACGCTCTTCTTCCGGCACCACACCGGGCAGATCCCGAAAATAGGTGCCGGACGAGAAATCCAAGCCCTTGCGCTCGGCCGCGAACACGTCAACGGGCGCAAACGCGGCGATGATGAGCGCCACAAGCATTACGACGGGCAAGATCCATGCACCCTTGAACATCATTCCACTCCTCACCCGCAAATCCTGCGGGTGCTTCCAAGATATGGATGACAGAGCGCCTGTTCCATGGACCGAGGTCCACATTTGCGTGATCATCAACCGATTTCCAACCGGCGATAGTCCGTAGGCTGCTGATAGAGCCAGCCAATGCGCTTGACTGCCGCTTCGAAGTTTTCACGCGCGACGCTCATCGTGTGGCCATTGGCATGGAGAAGCGTTTCCTCGTTTTCCATGATGCCGACATGGCCTTTCCAGAAAACGAGATCACCGCGACAAAGTTCCTCACGCGAGATGGAGACGCCGATCGCGGCCTGCATGTCGGAATCGCGAGGTGCGGCCTTGCCGACCATCATCAGTGCGAGCTGAACCAATGCGGAGCAATCCAGCCCGAAGCCGGAACGGCCGCCCCAGAGATAGGGCGTCTCGATAAACTTCTCCGCGACCGCGACGTAGTCGTCACCCATGGTCTCGGCAATGGGAAGGCAATGGCTGGCGATCACCGCACCGCCGCCGGACAAGAGACAATAACGCGTGCCGCGGGTTTCCGCTTCGCCGACCACCACGATGCGGCTGCCCAGGGAGAGAGCCGTCGTCGGAGGCTTGCGAAGCTCAGGCTCCGGGTAAACGAAGGTGCGTTGAACCGCGATACGATGTGTCGGTTCTTCCGGTTCGCCCAACATCGTCTCCGGCAGATAACCGACATAGCCGTCCTGATCGGCCTGGACCCAGGCGAAGCCACCGGCGCGATCGAAGACCCGGACGGTCTCCCCAAAAAGAAGTTCCGTATCGATGCCGAGAGCAAGGTCGGGTGACGGCCGCACCTGGGCTATCGGCACGACGACCCGAGCTGGTTCGCCACGCACGAAATTTTCCGCGTCGACGCTGCCCTTCAGCAATTCGTCGGCGAGGTCGGGCCGGAAGGCATGCAGGCGTCTGTCGAGCAGCTTCGTCATTTCATATTCCCGGCCGGCGGGCTTCCTGGATGATCAGGTCGCCCATTTTTTCAAGAAACAAGGCGCCCGCGACCGTGCGCTTGATGATCACGTTGCGGCGGTCGCGTTCGTCCCGTTCGCGATCCACCAGGCCCATGCCGCCCATCGAATCCAATGCGCGGGTAATCACCGGCTTGGATACGCCGAGCGTTGCCGCCAAGCCCCTTACCGTGTGGGGCGGCGGCACCAGATAAATATGCAGCAGGATCGATATCTGGCGCAATGTCAGATCCCGCCCGTCATGCCGCACCTGCTCCAGCGAGACCCGGTGCCACAAACCTAATGCCTGTGTGGCCGTCAGTTCCAGCGTCATGATGACCCTCGGCTCAAAATCCTGCAGATTTTAGGCCGAAGGTCTTACCGGTTTGTTTCGGCGCTCACTTCGCAGCCATATCGCGGATCACCCGGTAGAGGGCACGGATTGCAAAGGCCTCGCCGCCGACCGGCGCATGCGGTTTATCGGCCAGCACCCAGGCGTAGATGTCGAAATGTGCCCAGCTTCTGGTGGCCGTGACGAAGCGCTTCAGGAAGAGAGCCGCGGTAATAGCACCCGCCATGCCGCCCGATGGCGAATTGGTGACATCGGCGGCGCGGGCGCGGATATCCTTGTCATAACCCATCCAGAGCGGCAGCCGCCACAAGGGATCGGCCTTAGCCTTTGCGGCTTCCATCAGTCTCGCGGACAGCGTCTCGTCGTCCGTAAAATAAGGTGCCAGTTCCGTGCCGAGAGCGACACGCGCCGCGCCGGTGAGGGTCGACATGTCGATCATCAGGTCCGGCGGGTTTTCATCCGCGTAGGCGAGCGCATCGGCGAGGACCAGACGGCCTTCGGCATCGGTATTGTCGATCTGCACGGTGATGCCCTTGCGGCTCCGGTAGATATCGCCGGGGCGGAAGGCATTGCCCGAAATGGAGTTTTCGACGGCCGGCACCAGGACCTGGAGATCCACCTTCAACCCGGCATCCATGATCATCAGGGCAAGGCCCATGACATTTGCCGCACCGCCCATGTCCTTCTTCATCAGCGCCATGTTGGCGGCGCCCTTGATATCGAGACCACCGGTATCGAAGCAGACGCCCTTGCCGACAAGCGTCACGCGCGGATGCCCCTTCTCGCCCCAGTGCAATTCAAGCAGACGCGGTGCAGAGGCGCTGGCACGGCCGACGGTGTGGATCAGCGGGAAATTTTCTTTCAGCAAATCTTCGTCCACGATCGAAGTAACGGTCGCGCCGTAGTGTTCGCCAAGGGCGCGGAAGGCGCCCTCCAGTTCGATTGGCCCCATCTCGTTGGTCGGAATATTGACGAGGTCGCGCGCTAGGAAAACGGCGGCAAGCTGGCGTTCGATATCGGCAACATCGACGGACTCGGGAACCGCGAGCCGGACGTCTCTCTGCTTTTCGGCCTTATATCGGCTGAAGGCGTAGGTGCCGAGGCCGTAACCCAGTGCAAGCTGCTCCGGTGGCAAGGATGCCGCGGTTTCGATGTGCCAGTCTCCTGCCGGCAACAGCTTGGAGAGCCGACCGGTGATGAAAGGAGCCTCCGCCGGGTCGTTGCCGAGGCCGAAGAAGGCGCTTCCCACCTCCCCGCCAGCCGGGACGAGCAGAAGAGCACCGGCTTCGGCCTTGAAGCCCGCGGCTTTTGCCCAGGCGAGCACCGGCGGCTCGAACTTTCCTTCTTCTAGGTCGGACGGAGTCACGGCGTAGACGGGCTTGGTAGCCGCGGTCTTCGCAGTGAAGACGGCGGGGCGCTCGATAAATTGAAACGGCGTCATGGGGGGCCTTTGCAAAGGGCTGGAATCGTTCATCTTAACGGTCTGTTAGGGTTAACAGTTTATTGCTGGAGAGGAAATGCGCCACATGCCGCCACCCTAGAAAAGGTCGCAGCGGCAAGGACTGACGAGACCCCTGATGACCGCTTCTGCCGCCCTGATCTTTCGCAAGAACCGTCTCGCCCAGACTGTCGCGATCGCCCTCCTGACGGTCTCCCTCGCCGGTTGCGCCAGCACCAAAAGGGATCCGGAGACAACCGGCTCGATCCCGAAGGTCTCCACGGCTTCGCTTCAGGGCATGGACACGGCCGCGCTTTCGGCCACCGAGCGGTCGATCGGGGCTGCCTATGTACGCGATCCGAAAAACAGGGATATCGGTCTGAGATATGCAACCGTACTCGGCATGACAGGCAAGTCCGCGCAGGCGCTTGCCGTGATGCAGCAAGTGGCGATTGCCCACCCTGCCGACCGCGAGGTTCTTGCGGCCTATGGCAAGGCGCAGGCCGCCGCCGGGCAGCTCGAACAGGCGCTGGCAACGATCAACCGTGCCCAGACCCCGGATCATCCCGATTGGCGGCTCTATTCGGCCGAAGGCGCCGTCCTGGACCAGATGGGCCGCTCGGACGAGGCGCGGAAGAAATATCGCATGGCGCTCGATGCGCAGCCAAACGAGCCGAGCGTTATCTCCAATCTCGGCATGTCCTATGTCCTTTCAGGGGATCTTCGCACGGCCGAAACCTATATGCGTAACGCCGCAGCCCAGCCCAGTTCCGACAGCCGGGTGAGGCAGAATCTGGCACTCGTCGTCGGTTTGCAAGGCCGCTTTTCGGAAGCGGAAGAGATCGCCCGCAAGGAACTCTCGCAGCAGCAGGCGGATGCCAACGTCACCTACCTGCGCTCGATGCTGTCGCAGCAGAACTCGTGGAGCAAGCTTGCCGACAAGGACGGCAAAGGTAAGCCGAACAACACGAATTGAGCGGTCGCTAAAGAGAAAACGAGCCCCCCGTCATCTCAAAAGCCCCTTTGATAAAGAGTCTTGCGGAAGTCTAGCCATAGCTGCTTGCTTTTCGCCGTAGGTTGGATCGTATGGGCTTCTGGACAGTCCCGGAGATCTCCGCACGTGATGAAGCTCGACCACCTCACCGTGATAGCCCCAACGCTGATCGAAGGGGTACTGCATGTTCGAAATTGCCTTGAACTCGACGTGCCTTTCGGCACTCATCACGACTATATGGGCACATACAACCACCGACTTCAGCTCGGAAATTCTGTCTATCTGGAGATCGTAGCGCTGGACCCGGAAGGAGTGGACCCCGGTAGGCCGCGCTGGTTCGGTCTCGACAACCAGGAAAAGGTCAGATCGGATTGGAAAGAAGGTCGTCGCCTGCGAGGGTGGGTGGCGAACACGGATGCGATTGATTCCATTGTTTTGACCCACCGAGCGATCTTCGGCAGCAAGGTTCGCCTTCCGACAACCAATCCGACTTTCGTTTTCACCATCCCGAAGGATGGATCGCTTCCCCTAGACGGCGTGGCCCCCTCGATCATCGACCACTGCGGGGACCCCACCTCAATGACCTCAATTCCTGACCTGGGTGCGCGCCTTCGTTCGCTTATCCTCGAACATCCAGATTCTGCCGCCATCGAGACGCTTTATCGCGAACTTGCCATCGAGCATTCACCAATGGTCGTCCAGGCGTCCAAAGTCCGCTATCGGGCACTTATCGAGACACCGAGTGGATTGAGAGAATTAACGTGACCCGAAAGCAAAGTTCATTTCTTGCCACGGGTGCCGCCGCGTTAAACAAAACGCGAGACCACAGTAATTATACCGCCGATCAGCACGAGATTGATGCAAAGTCTTGCCAGCATTGTCATATCCTCCAATTTGCCAATCGCAGCCGGCGCGGTTTGAAGCGGACTGCCAGGTGCATCGATTACATGGAAAGGGTAATGCAACTGCGCTGAATGCGTGCTGAAGTCTCAGTTCAGGAAACGTTCAGGAGGGCGGTATCGAGCTGACCCGCGCAAGGCATCAGAATTTGTCGGCGACCTGAATGCCGGCAGGACCCAGAATGACCGCGATGAGGACCGGCAGGAAGAACAGGATCATCGGCACGGTAAGCTTCGGCGGCAGGGCGGCCGCTTTTTTTTCCGCTTCGTTCATGCGCTCGTCACGGCCTTCCTGGGCAAGCACCCGTAGCGCCTGGGCAATCGGCGTCCCGTAACGTTCCGCCTGGATCAGCGCCTGGGTCACGGCCTTCACGCCGTCGAGCTGGGTGCGAATGCCGAGGTTTTCCAGCGCGGTGCGGCGGTCCTGCAGGAAGGACAGCTCGGCTGTCGTCAGCACCATCTCCTCCGCCAAAGGCGGCGACTGCTGCGCCATTTCCTCCGCGACGCGGCGCATCGCCGCCTCCATCGAAATCCCCGATTCGACGCAGATCAGCATGAGGTCGAGCGCATCCGGCCAAGCTCGCTTGATCGATGCCTGGCGTTTGTTCACCAGATTGGTGACGTAGATATTAGGCGCATAAAAGCCGATATAGGCGACGACGATTGCCGCCAGCATGCGGATCGGGAGCGGCCGGGACGCAAGGTTGCCGAGAACGAAAATCCACACCACCGCAGCGGCGAGAAAGGCGAAAGGCAGCAGGAACCGCGCCACCAGAAACATGTTGAGGGCGTTTTGCGAGCGAAGGCCCGCAGCACGAAGCTTGTTGACCGTGTTGTCGTCGACTAGCGCCTTGCGGAGGTTGAAACGTTCGACGATCTGGCGGACGGACTGGTTGTTCTGCGCACGCAGGGACGTCTTGGAATTTTCCGCGCTTACGCGGGCGCGTTCACGCGCCCTGATCTGATCACGCTCGGTGGAGACCGCCTTCATACGCTTGTCGAGGTCGCCCTTTTCGAGAAAAGGCGCCGCCAACGTGTAAAGCGTTGCGAAGACCGCTACGGCAACCAGGAGCGCCAGGAGGGTGGCTGGGTCGGTGAACGTCGTCGCAAGTTCTTTCACCTCACCCTCCTCAAATATCGAAATTGATCATGTTGCGCATGACGAAGATGCCGATCGACATCCACACACCGGAGACCAAAAGGATCAGGTGGCCACGCGGATCAGTGAAGATGATCGCGATGTAATCGGGCGAGGTGAGATAGACGAGGAGCGTCACGATAAAAGGCAAGGCTCCGATGATGGCAGCGGAGGCCTTCGCTTCCATGGACAGCGCGCTCACTTTCGCCTTCATCTTCTTGCGGTCGCGCAATACCCTCGAGAGGTTGCCGAGCGCTTCGGACAGATTGCCGCCTGCCTGACCCTGGATGGTGATGACGATGGAAAAGAAATTCACCTCCGGCAGAGGCATGGTCAGCATCATCCGGGCGCAGGCTTCCGGAACGCTCAGGCCCACCTGCTGCGATTCCACCACGCGGCGAAACTCCGTCTTCACCGGCTCCTGTCCGTCCGAGGCGATCAGGCGCACGGAATCGTTGAGAGGCAGGCCGGACTTGATCGAGCGCACCATGACGTCGAGCGCATTCGGAAATTCTTCCAGAAACTTCTTCTGCCGGCGCTTCACCAGGAAACCGATCACCCAGCGCGGCAGGCCGATGCCGCCGACAAATGCCGCGCCGACAACTGCGAGCAGGGGCATTCCGGCGATCAGCGTGACCAGAAAGATGAAGATGCCAAACAACGCGCTGAACAGGTAAAAGCGGCCCAACGTCAGTGAAAGACCGGTCTGGGAAAGCCTGGACTTCAGGCTCCCGTCGCCCATCTTCCGGCTTTTCTCGGCCTGTTTCTTCTCCAGATCCTTCAGCGAATCCTGCATCGATTTGCGACGCTTGGAGAGTTCCTGCACCCGGTCCCGTGCTGCCTTCGCCCGCACGAGATCCGTTTCGGCGGATTTCACGCGGTTAAGCCGCGTGTCCGCCTTCTTTTCCACCTCCATGCGGGAGAACAGCAGTGCGTAGCATACCGCCGCCGCGGCGACTGCCGCCAGCGCGATGATCGCTACGACCGTGATATCCAGCCCGAACATGGACGTATTCTCCTCAGTCCTTCACCCGTTCCATGGCATCGAGAGCCGCGGAAAGGCGCTTGTCTTCGTTATAATATCGGGCGCGATCCCAGAAATGCGGCTTCACGATGCCGGTCGACATATGCCGACCGATCAGCCGGCCGTTGGCATCCTCGCCGTCGATTTCGTAGCGCATCAGATCCTGGGTGACGATCACGTCGCCTTCCATGCCGACCACTTCGGTGATCTGCGTGATGCGGCGGGAGCCGTCGCGCAGACGCGCCGCCTGAACGATGACGTCGATCGAACCGGTGATGATTTCGCGCACCGTCTTGGCCGGCAGCGAATAACCGCCCATGGCGATCATCGATTCCATACGGCTCAGGCATTCACGCGGGGTATTGGCGTGGATGGTGCCCATCGAGCCGTCGTGGCCGGTATTCATCGCCTGCAACAGGTCGAAGACTTCCGGGCCGCGCACTTCGCCGACGATGATGCGTTCCGGACGCATGCGCAGGCAGTTCTTGACGAGATCGCGCATGGTGATCTCGCCCTCGCCCTCGATATTCGGCGGACGCGTTTCCAGGCGCACGACATGCGGCTGCTGCAGTTGCAGTTCGGCGGTGTCTTCGCAGGTGATCACCCGCTCGTCGGCGTCGATGTAACGCGTCAGGCAGTTGAGCAGCGTCGTCTTGCCCGAGCCGGTACCGCCGGAAATGACGACGTTGCAGCGGACGCGGCCGATGATCTGCAGGAGAACTGCGCCCTCCGGGGTAATGGCCCCGAATTTCACCAGCTGGTCGAGATTGAGCTTATCCTTCTTGAACTTGCGGATCGTCAGCGCCGGGCCGTCGATGGCGAGCGGCGGCGCGATGACGTTGACGCGCGAACCGTCGGGCAGACGCGCGTCACAAATAGGCGAGGATTCATCGACGCGACGCCCGACCTGGCTGACGATGCGCTGGCAGATCGAAAGCAGCTGTCCATTGTCGCGGAAGCGGATCTCCGACTCGATCGTCTTGCCGCCGACTTCGATGAAGGTCTGGCCGGCGCCATTGACCATAATGTCGGCGATGTCGTCGCGCGCCAGCAGCGGCTCAAGCGGGCCATAACCCAAGACGTCGTTGCAGATATCCTCGAGCAGTTCCTCCTGCTCGGAGATCGACATCGCGAAATTCTTGATGGTGATGATATCGTTGACGATGTCGCGGATTTCCTCACGCGCACTTTCGGCATCGAGCTTGGCGAGCTGGGAAAGGTCGATCGTATCGATGAGCGCGGAGAAGACCTGGCTCTTTGTATCGTAATACAGTTCGGTGCGGGCCTGGCGCTTGCGGACAGGTTGCGGCGCAAGCTGCGGCGGCGGAACCGGCTGGCGCTCGCGAGCGGGCTCGGCCAGGATTTCCGGGGCCGGCGGCCTTGCCGCCAGCGAACCGGCGGACGCGGCCGGCGGCGGCGCAAGCCCCACGCTCTTCCCAGATCCCTCGTTTCCGCGCTTGCCAAACATTCCGGTTTCCTAACGTCTAAGCCTTTTTGCGCCCAAGCATGTCGAGAACCTTACCCAGACCACCCTTTTTCGCCTTCTTCACCGCGACGCGGCCGGTGACGATATGGGCAATCTGCGAGAATGTTTCCGCAGCAGGTGATTTCGCATCGATCTCAGAGATCATACGGCCGCTGTTGGCCGCGTTGCCGAAGAGCTGGACATCGAAGGGCAGGATCGCGATCGGCTCGATCTCCAGCGGCTCGATGAAGTCGCCGGGTGCGATTTCCGGACGCTTCGGCATGCCCACCTGGTTGAGGATGATATGCGGCGGGCGGTCATTCGGCCGAAGCTTCTTCAACGCGTCGATCATATTCTTGGTGTTACGCAGGTTCGCAAGATCGGGAACGGCGCAGATCACGACTTCATCCACCTCGCAGAGCACCGCCCGTGTCCACTCGGTCCAGCCGTGCGGAAGATCCAGGACGGCGACCGGCGCGCTGCGCTGCAGGAGCTCGATGATGGGCGTAAAGGCTCCACGTTCGAAATCATACGCCCTGTCGAGTAGCGACGGAGCAGCAAGAAGCGACAAGTGCTCCGAGCACTTGGTCAGTAGACGGTCGAGGAATACCTCGTCCAGCCGTTCCGGCGCAAAGACCGCTTCTGCAATACCTTGAGCGGGATCCTGGTCGAAATCGATATTGGCCGTGCCGAAGGGAAGGTCGAGATCGGCGAGAATAGTCTCTGTCGAAAACAGGCTGGAAATGCCGAAGGCACAGTTGTGTGCGATGGTGGACGAGCCCACCCCTCCCTTCGCGCCTATGAACGCTATGGATTTCCCGAGCGGCTCAGCATCCGGGTCGACGAAGATCGTCGAAACCGAGGCCAGCATATCGGGCATCTGCACCGGCGCGACCAGATATTCGGAAATTCCGTTGCGGATCAGCTCCCGATAAAGGGAGATATCGTTGTAGCGACCGACGATGATGACCTTGGTGGAGGGATCGCAGACTTCCGCAAGCGGCGCCAGCTCTTCAAGCAGGTTCTTCGGTTCCGCCTCCGTCTCCAGGATGATCAGGTTCGGCGTGGGAGCCGAAGCAAACATGTTCGCCGCAGCGCCGGTGCTGCCGACGGTCACGCGAAGATTGACCTTGGACATGCGGCGATCACGCCCCATGCGGTCCATCATCCGCTGCATGGCCTCGCTCTCGCAGAAAGCATGAATCGAGATGCGCGGCAGCGGACGCAGTGCGTCCATATCCGCAGGGCGCTCCCCGTCATCGAAATGTTCGTCTTCGTCGGAAGCACGAATCTCGTAGCTGATCGGGCTCATCTTTTTCTCCGCTTCCCTGCCATCCGCTCAGTTACTGCTTTTTTCGCCACGGTAGTCGCTGATGACCTTGGCCCGCTGCGTGGCGTCAATCGGTGTCGTCCCGCGAGGCGCGATAAGATCGGTCGGATTGGCCACCTGGGCAGCAAGGTTGTTCTGACTTGCGCAACCGAAATTGTACCAGTTCCTATTGCCGAACGTGTTGTCGGAGAGATCGGCGGGCCATTCCCCGCACGGGCTCGTCATCGCTTTGGTCGTCACGTAAGAAAGCCGGATTGGCGCAGCATCGCCGCTTGGAGACGCCCCATAGCTGCTCATCAATATCCGGTCCGGCCTGATGCCGCTGGTCGTCAAGGTTCGGCGGATATCTCCCGCCAGGCGCTGGGCGGCGGCGGAATTATAGGAACCATGGGGGACCTGGATCTGAACGACGCCCGCTGGCGATGAGGCGAAATTCTGTGCGAAACCCTTCACCGTGTCCTTCATGCCGATGGACAGCCGAACATCGCCAGAGGCGACCGGGATATCGAGCGCATGTTCGCCTTCCGCCAGCACGATTGGATGGCGGGTCCGGTAGTCATCGGGAATGGAGCCGGTGGTCAGCTGACTGTTGCCGCACCCGGCCAACAGAACTGCCGATGCCGCAAGCATCGCGGCTGCGGCGATCTTATATCGGGGAGACTTGGCTGCGCCCTTCATGGCATTCTGTCCTTCGGCGGCGGTGATTGCTTGCGTTTCCATGGCCCGGGTCACTTGTAGATGAAGCCGACCGCGCCGTGGTACTGGCCGGTCGCGACCGGTTCCTTGCGACCGTAGATCTTGTTCACGCGGTTCAGGAAGAAGGTGGCGGCGTCGTTTTCCGGATTGAAATTGTCATCCGGACGCGCGATCTCGCTGCGGGCCACCGGCCGGACGAGATAGGGCGTCGCGATGATGACCAGTTCGGTCTCGTTGCGAACAAAATCCTTGCTGCGGAAGAGCGTGCCCAACACCGGCACCTTGGAAATGCCGGGAAGACCCGACATGGCCTGCCTGATATTGTCCTGGACCAGCCCGGCGATAACGATGGAGCCGCCGGAAGGCAACTCGACCGTGGTGGACGCCTCACGTTTGCGGATCGACATATAAGTGTTGCCCTGGATACGCGGCGAACTTCCGTTGCCTGTGGCGACGGACCCTTCATAAGTGGGTTCGGAGACATTGGTCTCGATGTTCAGGCTGATCCGTCCGGGAGACAGGACGACCGGCTTGAAGTTCAACTCTATCCCGTAGTCGACCGAATTGACGGTCCGGGTGACGGTCGGCACGCCGGTATCTTCGTCAACGCCAACTTCCTGCTCCGCGGGCAGCCGAAATTCGCCGCCGACGTAAAACTTCGCCTGCTGACCCGAGATCGCCGTCAGGCTGGGTTCAGCAAGGGTGCGCATGACACCGGCCTGCTCCATGGCATTCATGTAGGTCGCCAGCCCGACATTGCCGATCGAGCCCGCCAGAGTGCCCATTCCGAAGGTGTTGATCGCGTTGCCAAGGTTGGAGGGATTGGAAAAGCCGATCGAACCGTCTGGCCCGGAAACCGAGCCATTGAAGCCGAGCTGCTTCAGTACTTGGCGGCTGACTTCGGCAACGGTGACCTTCAACGTCACCTGGTCTTCGCCCTCGATCGTCAACAGATTGACGATCTGCGACAGCTGCCGCGCTTCGGCAAAAATGTCGGCGTCGCCGTTGTTGCCTTGGGCTGTGATGTTTCTCGTCGTCGCTTCGCCACCCTTCAGGAAAGCCCTGGTCAGCTTTTCCGCCTGCGCCGAGTCTTGCGGAGTCCGAACCGTTCCGGACAGGACGACGTTGTCTGAGATGATCTCGACCTTGACGTTGGATTCGGGCAGGAATCGCCGCAGATTCTGCTGCAGGCCCGCGATGTCGCGCTCAATTTCCAGATCCAGGCTGATGATTTCCTCGCCGTGCGAGCCGAAGACGAAGATATTGGTCTGGCCGACGGTCTTGCCGAAAAGATAGATACGCCGGGATGTCCGGGTTACGGCATCGGCCATCTCGGGGTTGGCCACCAGGATATCGTGGGCATCCGCCGGCAGGTCGACGACCAGGGCCTTGTTAAGGCCGAGCGCCACCCGCTTGCGGACACCCGGTCCGCCCTCGGTGATGCGAATCACGCTGGCATCTGTCGCCTGAGCCTGGGCAGGGGCCAAATAAAGGGGAGCAATATTGACCGGAACACCGGCAAAAGCGACGCAGAAGGCCATCCCCGCCGCCACCGAACTGCGAATCTTCCGTTTCAGAATGTACACTTGATCCGCTCCGTTCATTGCGCTGGCGCCTGCGTCGCGGCCGTGCTTTTGACGATCGAGCCCGATTTGATGACCTGTATGTCCGCCCGGTCTCGGCCGTGCAGTAGGTAGTCGGCGGCCACCGTATCCGCCTCCTGGGAATCGGCCACCGACCGCAGGGCAAGCGTGAGCCGCTCCGCCATCTGCTGGGAAACGGCGATGACCTGGGCCTGGTCGGGCGTCAGTTCGAGCGTCGCCGTCGTCCCGACCACCGCCTTCTTGCCGTCCTCGCTCTCCTGGATCTGCTGGTCGATTGCAAGGACGCGGATATTGTTCAGGATGTTTTCCGTGATGTAACGGCCGTCATCCTTGTTTTCACGCACCATGATAATGTCGACACGGTCGTTCGGCAGCACGAAGCCGCCTGCCCCGGTGGAAACCGAGATTTCAGTCGCCACGGCCCGCTTGCCGGCCGGCAGCAGCGAAGACATGATGCGACTGGAAGAATCTGCCACCTTCTCGGCGCGAAGCGGTTCACCCTTGAACATGGGCATGCGAACCACCACGCCCTGAAGTTCGGTAATCGCGTCGGGCCGTTTGTCGGCGGTAATGAAGCCGTCGATCACTCCACCTTCCGGCCAGGCGATCCATTCCATCGACTTTTCGTTCAGGCGGCTGCCTACCGGCAAGTTTTCGGAGGAAACAAGAACCTTGACCGTGGGCTCGCGCTTGATCACGGTCTCGACCAGTTCGGGGCCTTTGTTGCCCGCCAGCCGCACGGCCAGCAGGCCTGCCAGACCTGCGGCCACCACGGCAACCGCGAGTATGATGATACGGGTGGGCTTCATGGACATTCCTTGGGAACTCTACTTCCCATCAAGAATGGCCGTGAATGGTGTAATTATGGTTAATAAGACGCTTACATTCTAGGTTAATAATATGTTCCGACTACGCGTCAGTAGAACGCCTTTATTGCCATTGAATAGATGGGAGCCTGATGAAATGTCAGAAAACCGGCGATCGCTATAGCAACACCGTAAGGGATTTTCTTGGCGGTGACCAACGAGGCTGGCAGCGGAATCCCCATTGCCATGACGGAGTTTGCCTGCGAGCGAAGAAGAAGGATGACGAGGGTCACCGCGCCTCCGATAAAACCTACAGCAACCATGAAGGTCAGAAGCGAGTAGTCCCAACCGTACCAGACAGCTGCCGCAGTCAAGAGCTTGGCATCCCCGCCGCCCATGACGTTGAGAGCGAAGAAGGCAAAACACACGGCAAATACCGACAGTGCGGCCAGGAAGCTGAACCCGATCGCAGACCAGGCGAAGCCGGACAACGGAGCGAGAAGAATGAAAGCAATGACCCCCGCCACAGAGATGCGGTTGGGGATTGTCATCGTGAACAAATCGTTGAACGCAGCAAGTGCAAGAAGCAGCGGAAGAGTGGATAGGGCACCAACTGCAACAACTTCAGCCAAAATCACCTCCCCGAAACATCCGGCCGTCTTAACGGCTAAAGCCGCCCGATGGGCGGCTTTAGCATCGACTCAACTAACATGACGCCAATTATTTAGTCGCCTCAGCTGCCGTAGTCATCTTGGTCGAAATGTTCTGGAAGGTATCATTCAACGCACCACCGAGCGTCGTTGCACCGGCGATCAGAGCAACGGAAATAAGGGCAGCGATGAGGCCATACTCGATGGCGGTTGCGCCGGACTCATCCTTCAGAAAACGAGCGAAAATCTTGGACATGGGAACTCTCCTACTCCACAACTGGTTGTTCAGCACTTCCCGACAACTGTTTTCCGTTGTTCGGATGGCAGCAATCTACCGGGGGACGATTGCCAAGCGCTTAAGGAAGAGCGTTATCAAGTCGTTAACGGAAGATTGCCGGAAGGAATGGTAAATAAAGAAGACAGCAACAAGATAGTATTTGAACAATATTGGATGGCGCTGCCACGCTCTAATATTCCCTGCCGTCCAAGGCTTTAACAGCCCCTCTCCTCCCGAATGAGCCGCCGGCGCCAAACAATATCGGCGGACAAAACGAGGTTAACATCGGATAAAAAGGCCAGCCGCTGTGCCATTTAACCGTTCATTCACCAATCGCATCCATTCTTGAGCGCTACAACCGCATCCAAAGGCTGCCTATAATGCTCTACCGTCGCGTCATGGTCCGACTCGCCGCCGTCTGCGGCCTCGTCTTTGCGGCGGCACCCGGAAATGTGCTGGCTCAGGAGGAAGGCGATCTTCTGCGCGTCTTCATGAACCATGCGCGCGTATTGCGGCTGGACCGGCCGGTGAGCAAGGTCATCGTCGGCAACTCAAATGTGGCCGATGCCACCGTCGCGGATTCCACCACCATCGTGGTCACGGGCCGCAGCTTCGGGACGACCAATCTCGTGCTTCTGGATGCGGAAGGAAACGCGATCGCCGATGAACGCGTCCTTGTTTCCATCGACGAGGGAAATACCGTCCGCGTCTTCCGGCAGACCGAACGCAAGATCCTCTCCTGTACGCCCAACTGCGAACAGCATGCCGAGTTCAAAACCGACGGCGCGCCCTGATCAGGGACAAACCGGTAAACTCACGCCCTTTGCGGCAACGGAATCTCAATAAACAACCCGTACGATTCCGAGGCTCGAAACCGGGCTGTGGGCAGAAAACGATGGGCGAGAATCAAGACGAGACCGAAAAGGTCGCGCCGGCGGGACGCGGGGCTGTGCTCGGCCGGATATTCAGGTCGCAAGACGGGGCGGCCGCCATCGAGTTCGCGCTGCTGGCACTTCCCTATTTCATGATCGTCTTTGCAATCCTGGAAACCTTTGTTGCCTATACCGGCGAACAGCTCGTCGCCAATGCGGTCGATACGGTGGCGCGCAAGCTCAGGACCGGCAGCATCACCGCGGCCAACACCGATCGAACCGCATTCCGGCGAACCTTCTGCGACGAAGTCTCGATCATGATCAAGTGCAGCGAGGAAGAGATAGCAACGCCCGACAAGCTGTGGCTGGATGTCCGCAGCTTTCCGAGCTTCGCCGATATACCGGGAAACGTGCCGCTCAATACGTCGCAGGATCTGGATACGGCTTCGGTGAACAACTATAGCCCGGGCGCCCAGAAGACGATCAACATGGTGCGCGCCTATTACCGCTGGGATGTCATTACCGATCTGCTTCGGCCTTACATCACCAACATTCGGCCCTCCGGCGGCCGTCCGAACTACTTCCTGATCGTGGAGACGGCCACATTCCGAAACGAGGACTATCCGTGATGGAAGCGCCAGGTCAGCATCTGCAAAGGCATTCCGGCAGCTTCCTGGCTCGGCTCAGGCGGCTGGCCACCGACCGTGGCGGTGCAGGCGCCGTTGAATTCGCGCTGATTGCCCCGCTTCTGCTCAGTCTCTACATCACGTCCTTCGAGATCACCCTGGGTCTTAGCGTGTCCAAACGGGTGACCCGGAGCGCCGGCACGATCGCGGACCTCGTGACGCGCGAGACAAGCGTCAACAAGGCGCTCCTCACGACGATGGAGGACGTTACCGACAGCCTTTTTGCGCCATACACGCCCAATGCGTTGAGCATCCGAGTCACCGGAGTGACGCTGGATGCCGCCGGCAATCCCAAGGTGGCCTGGTCCTGGGACGACACCGATGCCCGCCCCTATGCCGTCGGTGCAACCGTCGATGTTCCTACCGAGATGCGCATACCCAACTCTTTTCTCATACATTCGGAGGTCTCCGTTTCCCACGACCTTCTGATGTTCATGTCGGGCCTCCTGCCGTCCGAACTCAAGACAATCACCATCGCCCGGGATTACTTCTACCGTCAGAGGATCGGAACCAGCATCTCCTGCTCGGATTGCTGAGGCCCCTCATCCATCATCCCCTTTGCCAAGCGGCAGGCACGGCTGTATGAATCGCGATTCAACGCGGCCGAAGGCCGGGTAAACTGCGTTTGACATCCCTGGTGACCGATGGCTCGTGCCTTTCTGTTCGTTCTTGACTCCTTTGGCGTTGGCGGCGCGCGGGATGCCGATGCCTATGGCGACCTTGGCTCCAACACGCTCGGCCATATCGCGGAGTTCTGCGCCGCCGGGGCCGGCGACCGCGCGGGCCTCCGGCAAGGTCCGCTGCATCTGCCGAACATGTCGGCGCTCGGCCTTCTCGAAATCGCCAGGCTTGCCGAAGGCGACTATCCGGCCGGAATGCCGATGCCGGAGCGGATTTTCGGCCTGTTCGGAGCGGCGGACGAAATTTCCCGCGGAAAAGACACCCCTTCCGGACATTGGGAAATCGCCGGCACGCCGGTAATGTTTGACTGGGGCTATTTCCCCAACGAGGGCGACGCCTTCTCTCCCGAGCTGGTGGAAGCGATCTGTCGGGAGGGCGAGATCCCGGGCATCCTTGGCAATTGCCATGCATCGGGTACGGAGATCATCGCACGGCTTGGGGAAGAGCATATCCGGACCGGCAAGCCGATCTGCTACACATCCAGCGACTCGGTGTTCCAGATCGCCGCCCATGAACATCATTTCGGTCTCGATCGGCTCATCTCGCTGTGCCAGACCATCCGCGAATTGCTCGATCCGTTGAATATCGGTCGGGTGATTGCCCGACCCTTCATCGGCGAAACGGCAGGAACGTTCGAACGCACTGGCAACCGGCGCGACTTCTCCGTTCCTCCGCCGGAACCGACGCTCCTCGACCGGCTGATCCGAGGCGGGCGCTCGGTGCATGCGATCGGCAAGATCGGCGACATCTTCGCTCACCAAGGCGTTTCCCGGGTCATCAAGGCCAACGGCAACGCCGCCCTGATGGAGGCAACGCTTGCTGCAATGGACGAGGCCGCGGTCGGCGATCTGGTTTTCACCAATTTCGTGGATTTCGACATGCTCTACGGACATCGCCGCGACGTGCCAGGATATGCAGCCGCGCTCGAAGCCTTCGATCTCGCATTGCCGGATATTCATCGGCGGCTGAAACCGGGCGATCTCGTCATCCTTACCGCCGATCACGGCTGCGATCCCACATGGCGCGGCACCGACCATACACGCGAGAGGGTGCCGATCATGGCATTCGGACCGGGAATCCGGTCGCGCTCGATCGGATTGCGGTCGACCTATGCCGATATCGCGGAGACCATTGCCGAGCACCTGGCCATTCCACCGGGTCAGCATGGACGGAGCTTCCTGTGACTGCGCATCTTTTAAAAGCCGAGATCCACTGCCATATCGAGGGCGCCGCGCCGCCTGCGCTTGCTGAAGCCCAGGCCCGGAAATACGGCGCCGATACCAGCCACATCCTGCGAGACGGCGCCTATAAGTGGTCCGATTTCTCCGAATTCCTCGTCTGTTACGACGCGGTGGCGGCGCTCTTCAGGACGGCTGCGGACTATGCGCTGCTGACGGAATCCTATCTCCTCGAGCTCGCGGCAGCGAACACGATCTACAGCGAGATCATCGTATCGCCCGATCACGGGGACCGCATCGGCCTTGGAGCCGACGCCTACCTTTCGGGCATCTGCGACGGCATCCATGCGGCGCGCGAAAAGACAGGCATCGAGGCGCGCATCATCGTCACCGGCGAACGGCATTTTGGTCCGGACCGGGTGATTTCGGCCGCGCGATATGCCGCGAAGGCGAAGAACCCACTGGTGACCGGCTTCAACATGGCAGGTGAAGAGCGCATGGGCCGGGTCGCCGACTACGCCCGCGCCTTCGATATCGCCCGCGACGCCGGGCTCGGCCTCACTATCCATGCGGGCGAGGTGTGCGGGCCTTTCAGCGTCTCAGACGCGCTCGACCTGGTGAAACCGTCGCGCATCGGACACGGTGTTCGGGCGATCGAGGACCCCGCCCTGGTGGAGCGCCTTGCCGAACTCGGCACCGTCCTGGAAGTCTGCCCCGGCTCGAATATTGCGCTCAAGGTCTTTTCCGACTTTGAGAGCCATCCTTTGAAACCGCTCAAGGCCGCCGGCGTGCGGGTTTGCCTCAATTCCGACGACCCACCCTTTTTCCATACGTCGCTTACCCGCGAATACGAAATCGCATCGAAGGAAATGGGAATGCCGGACGCAGAGATCGACGCCATGACGCGGACCGCGCTCGAGGCGGCCTTTGTCGATGAAGGGACGCGGTCACGCCTGCTCTCCCGGTTCGACGCCGGGGCGGCTTGACGTGAGGCGATTGGGGATGAGTCCGTCAAACGGGCCTGACGGCTTGCAGAACGCGGCTTTTTCCTCAAAAGAAGAGACAGGCAACAACGAGGGAAGCTCATGAACGGCGTCACTGTCATCGATCACCCGCTGGTGCAGCACAAGCTGACGATCATGCGCAAGAAGGAAACCTCCACGGCCGGCTTCCGGCGGCTGCTGCGCGAGATCTCGACGCTGCTGTGCTACGAGGTGACCCGCGACCTCGAACTTACATATGAAACGATCGAGACCCCGCTCGTCGAAATGCAGGCTCCGATCCTCGAGGGCAAGAAGCTCGTCTTCGCCTCCATCCTGCGCGCCGGCAACGGCCTGCTCGAAGGCATGCTGGACCTCGTGCCGTCGGCCCGCGTCTCGCATATCGGCGTTTACCGCGATCATGAGACGCTGCAGCCGGTGGAATACTATTTCAAGGCGCCGGAAGATATCGCGGAGCGGCTTGTCATCGTGGTGGACCCGATGCTTGCAACCGGCAATTCCTCGATCGCCGCCGTGGACAAGCTCAAGGAACGCGGCGCCCACAACATCCGCTTCCTCTGCCTGCTCGCCGCGCCGGAAGGCCTCAAGAATTTTCAATCGGTGCACCCGGACGTGAAGATCTACACGGCCTCGATCGACAGCCACCTCAATGAAAAGGGGTATATCGTTCCAGGCCTGGGGGACGCCGGCGACCGCATGTACGGCACGAAGTAATTCTTCAGGATTTCCTTACCAAATTTCGAACTGAAGGACCTGCAAAACCTTTGCAGGTCTTTTTGTTATGGTTTTTACGCTAATGGCAGACTATCGGGTTCCCATGATCGAGGGACATTCATGCTCCTGCGCACCGTCATCTTCGCGGCCATAGCGGCTTTGCTTGCAACGCAGATCCCGTCGATGATCCAACTGGCCCACCAACCGCCGGCCACGACGGCGGCAGCTGAACCGGCACAACCACAATCGATCGCCGCGGCAGCCGGCAGTGCGGTGCTCGAAGCCGATGGCCGCGGGCATTTCAACGCGACGTTCCGCATCAACGGCAAATCCGTGGATGGTTTGGTCGATACTGGAGCCTCGCTTGTTGCAATCAACGAAAGTACCGCCCGCAAGCTGGGTTTCGGCGCAAACAGCCTCGACTTCCGCTACACCGTCAATACCGCAAACGGCGGCACGGATGCGGCGCGTGTGGTGCTCGGCCGCATCGAGATCGGAGGCGTCCGCGTGAAAGACGTCGATGCCTTCGTGCTGCACGACAAGGCGCTATCCGGAACGCTCGTCGGCATGAGCTTCCTGAAAAAGCTGAAATCCTTCCAGGTCGAAGGCCGAAACCTGAAGCTCACCCAGTGATCAGCCGATCCGTTTAAGGACAACAGGTGAAGCCGCGGGCGGTGCATCCGCGATGGTGCAAAACACCGCGACATCCCTTGCGATACGCTCCGCGTCCTCCTGGTTCTTCGCATGCACAGTGGCAATGGGCTCACCCTTCGAGACCTGCGTGCCGAGTGCCAGAAATCCGTTGATACCCACTCGGTGATCGATGGAGTCCGCTGCGCGTTTGCGGCCGCCGCCGAGTTCCACCACAGCAAGACCGAGCCCGCGTGTATCGTATGAGGCAAGATAGCCATTGCGCGGCGCCGGAACGTGCAGGCTCGCGGGAGCACGCTCCAGGTAGGCATCGGGCCGATCACAGAAATCGGCGGGTCCGCCAAGCGCGTGCACCATGCGTCCGAAACGCTCTTTCGCCTCGCCGGAGGAAAGCGCCCGACGCGCATTTTCCTCGGCGTGGCGCAAATCTCGAAAGAGACCGGCCTGCACCAGCATTTCGGCGGCTTCGGCCATGACCACGGCCTCAAGTCGCGAACCGGCCTTCAAGCCGGACAGGAATTTGAGGCAGTTGACGATTTCCAGCCCGTTGCCTGCGGCATCCGCCAGCGGCTGGTTCATATCGGTCAGCAGCGCGGCCGTTTTCAGGCCTGCACCGTTCGCCACCTCGACCAGCGAGCGCGCCAACACTTCGGCTTCCTCCATGCTTTCCATGAAGGCGCCGTTGCCGACCTTTACATCGAGCACCAGGCTCCCGAGACCGGCCGCAAGCTTCTTGGACAGAATGGAGGCGGTGATCAGCGGCACCGATTCCACGGTCGCCGTCACGTCCCTGATCGCGTAGAGGCGGCGGTCCGCGGGCGCAAGAGCCGTCGTCTGTCCGATAATGGCACAACCGACTTTCTCGACGACCCTCCGGAGCAGCGCTTCGTCCGGTATGACATTGTAGCCTGGGATCGACTGCAGCTTGTCAAGAGTTCCACCGGTATGGCCGAGGCCGCGGCTGGAAATCATCGGCACGGCCAGGCCGCAACTGGCAACGATCGGCGCCAGCATCAAGGAAACATTGTCTCCAACACCGCCGGTAGAATGTTTGTCTGCGATGGGCCGGCCAAGGCCGCCCCATTTCAGCACAGTCCCGGAATCGCGCATGGCCAGCGTCAACGCCACCGTCTCATCCCGGGACATGCCCCGAAAGAACACAGCCATGGCGAAAGCGGCGGCCTGCCCTTCTGTGATTTCGTTCCTGGTGAGTGCTGCGATGAAGCCAGCAATCTCATCGGCGGCAAGTGTTTTCCCGTCGCGTTTACGACGAATGATTTCCTGTGGGATCATTCTATCAATAGCCGCTCGACACGCGGGCGCTGGTGCCGCCGCTCAACACACCCAAAATGTCATCAAGAAGGCCGGACGCTCCAAAACGGAATGTCGAGGGCATGATCCAGTTCGGACCCATGATGGTTTCGGCAAGGCGGAAATAAAGATCCGCGTCCGCTACGCTGCCGATGCCACCGGCCGGCTTGAAACCGACGCGTTTCCGGGAGTCACGGATCGCCTGCAGCATGATGTCGGCAGCCTCCAGCGTCGCGTTGACCGCGACCTTGCCCGTCGAGGTCTTGATGAAATCGGCACCTGCAGCGATCGCGAGTTCGGACGCGCGGCGGATGAGCGCGCTGTCTTTCAATTCACCCGTCTCCAGGATCACTTTCAGGCAGGCTTGCGGGCAGGCGGCGCGCACGGCTTCGACCATTTCAGTCACCGCCGCCTCGTCGCCCGCCAGCAGCTTGCGATAGGGGATGACCATGTCGATCTCGTCGGCACCATCCTCGATAGCCTTGCGGGTCTCGTCGATGACGGCCGCGACCGGCAGATCCCCGGTCGGGAAGTTTACGACGGTCGCTATCCGGACCGCATGGTCCGGCCCCAGAATGGCTCGCGCATGCGCAACAAAACGGGGCCAGATGCAGATTGCCGCCGTATGGCCGTAGGGCGTCTGGGCGCGCAGGCACAGTTTCTCGATCGCGGCATTGTCGCAATCGTCGCGCAAATTCGTCAGATCGAGAAGCGAGAGCGCGAAGGCTGCCGCCTCGCGCGGGCTCAGGAGTTCCATTTCGTGCCTCCCCGGGCTTGATCGAGCCGGTATAATTATCGTTCAAACGATTAGAAGCAACCCGCCGAGGTTGCGCGGAACGTCACACGCCAAGTATCCAATTGAAATCTATCGTGTATCAAGCCAACATTTCTTTTAAAATGGTAGCCAGACGCTGGCCGCCGACCGGCGCCATGTCCTTGGTTTCCTCGTGGCTGAGTTCGGCACCGGTCATGCCCGCGCCGAAATTGGTAATGACCGACGCGGCTGCTACCTTCATCCCGAAGTAGCGCGCCAGAATGACCTCCGGCACAGTCGACATGCCGACCGCATCGGCGCCCAGGATACGTGCCATGCGAATTTCCGCCGGCGTTTCAAAGCTCGGGCCTGAAAACCACATATAGACGCCGGAAAACAACGGGATACCGCAGCGGATTGCGGCGTTGCGCATGCCGAGCGAAAGGGACGCGTCATAGGCGCTGGTCATGCCGACGAAACGACGGTCTCCCTCTTCACCGATCAGCGGGTTCAGGCCGGAATAATTGATATGATCGGTGATCTGCATCACCGATCCCGGCGGCATATCCTCACGCAGCGAGCCCGCGGAGTTCGTCAGGATCAGCGATTGAACGCCGATTCCCTTCATGACCTCGATCGGAAAGCGCATGGCCTTCGCATCGCCATGCTCGTAATAGTGCGCACGACCCGACAGCATGATGACCGGCTCTGCGCCGAGATAGCCGGCGACCAGCTCGCCCGCGTGGCCTGTAACGCCGCTTGCCGGAAACCCTTCCAGGGCGCCATAGGGCACACGAACCTGGTCCGTTACCTCTCCCACCAGCGAGCCGAGGCCGGAGCCGAGCACGATTGCGTGGCGCGGCACGAGACCGTCGAGGCGATCGACAAGGAGGTCGATGACTTCCTTCATCCGATCACATCCGTTTCAAAGGCATAGGGCAGCAGCTCCGCCATGGTGACTGTCTTCTGGACGCCGGCATCGTCGCAAAGGTAGATGCGCGTATCGGCAGACGCGAATTCCGAGATCTTCTGACGGCAGCCGCCGCATGGCGTGCAGAGCGGCAGTTTTTCGGCAATGACGGCGAGTTCTACGATCTTGCTGGCGCCGCCCATGATCATAGCACCGATCGCCGTCGGCTCCGCGCACCAACCCTGCGGGAAGGATAGGTTCTCGATATTGGCACCCAGGTAGACGTTCCCGTCGTCCGCGCGAATCGCCACGCCCACGGGAAATTTCGAATAGGGCGCGTATGACTTTTTCATTGCCTCGCGGGCGGCTTCGAACAGCTCGTGAGACATATCCTAGCGCTCCTTCGTGTAGGGGACGCCGCCGGCCTTCGGCGGGCGTGCAATGCCTATGAAGCCGGCAAGCAGCACACAGGTCAGGATATAGGGCAGTGCCTGGAAGATTTGCACAGGCACCTCCCCGATCAGCGGAAGCGATTTGCCCTGCATGAAGTTCGCAAAAGCGTCAAGAAAGCCGAAGAGGAGGCAGGCGAGCATGACCGGTACCGGCTTCCATTTCGCAAAGATCAGCGCCGCAAGCGCGATATATCCCTTGCCGGCCGACATGTTGTTGATGAATGCCGCCGATTGGGCGATCGCCAGGTAAGTTCCCGCGAATCCCGCCAGGAAGCCGGTGACGATCAGCGCACGATACCGCAGCCAGCTCACCGAAATGCCCGCCGTATCCACGGCGCCTGGATTTTCTCCCACGGCGCGCAGGCGCAGCCCGAAACGTGTCCGGTACAAAACCCACCAGGAGATCGGCACCATCAGAAACGCGATGTAAGTGAGGATATTGTTGCCGGAAATGACGTTCGCATAAAGAGGCCCGAGGATCGGCACGTCGCGTATCGCATCGGTACCCGGCAGGATGATCGGCGCGAACCGGCCCGAACCCGGCACCTGCGCCGTCCGGCCGCCTTGCCCGAACCACGCCTGACCGAGCACGATCGTCAAGCCGGCGGCCACGAAATTCAGAGCCACGCCGGAAACGATCTGGTTGCCGCGATTGGTGATCGAGGCAAAACCATGAATGAAAGAAAACGCGATCGCGACCAGGATGCCCGCCGCAAGGCCGAGCCAGGCGTTGCCGGTCCAGTAGGCGGCACAGGCCGAAGCGAAGGCGGAGACCAGCATCTTGCCTTCGAGGCCAATATCGAAAATCCCCGCCCGCTCCGAAAACAGCCCCGCCAGCGCAGTGAACAGCAAGGGGATGGACAGACGGACCGCCGAACCGAGAATGCCGATGAAAATATCGAAATAATCCATGAGCTACTTCCCGGAAATCTGCTGGTAAAGCCGAACGATTGCCGGCCGAAGCATGTATTCCAGCGCGCCCGCAAAGAGGATCACCAGGCCCTGGATGACGACGATCATGTCACGGGTGATGCTCGGCATGTCGAAGGAGAGCTCCGCTCCGCCCTGATAGAGAATTCCGAAGAGCAGTGCGGCGAGAATGATCCCGACAGGGTGGTTGCGGCCCATCAGCGATACGGCGATACCGACGAAGCCTGCGCCGCCGACGAACTCGATCTGCAGCCTTGCCGAAGCTCCCATGACGGGGTTGAGCGCCATCATGCCCGCAAGGCCGCCGGAGATCAGCATGGCGATCATGACGATCTTTGCGTAGGGGATGCCGGCATAACCCGCCGCCGTCGGGCTGATGCCGAGCGTGCGCATTTCATAACCGAGCTTGGTGCGCCAGATCAGCATCCAGACCAGGAAACACATGACAAGCGCGATCAGGAAGGAGAAGTTGAGCGGGGCTGCGCCCAGCTTGCCGCCGAACATCGAAATCAGCCAGTCGAGCTTCGGGAGCTGGCCGCCTTCCAGGAAGGTGCGCGTTTCCGGCGCCATCTTGCCCGGCACGATCAGCACCCGCACGAGCAGATAGTTCATCAGCGACGACGTGATGAAATTGAACATGATCGTGGTGATGACGATATGGCTGCCGCGCTTGGCCTGAAGCCACGCCGGTATCGCGGCGCAGGCGGCACCGAAGAGAGCCGCGCCGATGACCGCAAAGGGCATGGTCACGTACCAGGGCACGTAGCGATCGAGCGAGAGCGCGACGAGCGCCGCGCCGAGGCCGCCGAGATAGGCCTGTCCTTCCGACCCGATGTTGAACAGCCCGGCATGGATGGCGACCGCCACCGACAACCCGGTAAAGATGAAGCTCGTGGCGTAGAAGAGCGTAAAGCCTATGCCTTCGCCGCGGCCGAGCGCACCGATCAACAAGAGGCGCAGCGCCTCGAGCGGGCTTTCTCCGATAGCCCAGACCACGAGGCCGGAAAAAAAGAAGGCAAGGACGAGATTGAGGATCGGGACGACGATGTAGTTGATCCAGGCGGGAAGCTGAACGGATGCGGTGCTCATGCGGCGATCCCGGCCATCATCAGGCCCAATGTCTGTTCGCCGGCATCACCGGTCTTCTCCCCGACGACCTTGCCGGCAAACATCACCAGTATGCGGTCTGAAAGGGAACGGATTTCGTCGAGTTCCACCGACACCAGGAGCACTGCCTTGCCTGCATCCCGCATGTCGATGATCCGCTTGTGAATGAATTCGATGGCGCCGATATCGACACCACGGGTCGGCTGGCCGATGATCAGCACATTCGGGTCCCGCTCGATTTCGCGTGCGACGACGATCTTCTGCTGATTTCCGCCGGAAAAGTTCGCTGTCTTCAACCGTGGGTTCGGCGGGCGGATGTCATATTTCGCTATCTTTTCTTCCGCATCCTTGCGCATCGCATCGAGATCGAGCATCACGCCGCGCCCATAACGCTGGTCGCGGTGATAGCCCAGGATCGAGTTCTCGTATTCCTCGAATTTCAGCACCAGACCCATATGGTGCCGATCCTCGGGAATGTGGGCGAGGCCAAGATCACGCAAGCCCGCCGGATCGATCCCGGCAACCGGCTTGCCGTCGATGAATATCTCGCCAGAGTAAGGTTTGCGAATGCCGGCGATCGCCTCCAGGAGTTCGGATTGGCCGTTGCCCGCAACCCCGGCAATACCGACGATTTCGCCGGCGCGGACATCGAAGGAAACATCGTCCACCATGGTGACGCCGCGAGCATCCCTGACCGTCAGGTTCCTGACTGACAGCAGAACCCGGCCCGGATTCGCGTCGCCTTTTTCCACATGCAGCAACACGCGGCGGCCGACCATCAGTTCGGCCAGTTCCTCGACCGTCGTCTCGGACGTCTTGCGGGTTGCCACCATTTCGCCGCGGCGCATGACCGAAACCGTGTCGGTGATCGCCATGATCTCGCGCAGCTTGTGGGTGATGAGAATGATCGTCTTACCCTGGTCGCGCAGTACACGCAGCACCTTGAAGAGGTGGTCGGCCTCCGCCGGCGTCAACACGCCGGTCGGCTCGTCCAGGATGAGGATTTCTGCCCCGCGGTAGAGTGCTTTCAGAATCTCCACGCGTTGCTGGCTGCCCACAGGCAATTCTTCGACCACCGCATCGGGATCGACCTCGAGGCCGTAGTCATCCTCCAGGCGCTTCAATTCCTTGCGGGCACTTGCAACGCCCTTGCGAAGCAATTGCCCGCCTTCGGCGCCCAGCATGACGTTTTCCAGAACCGTAAAATTTTCAACCAGCATAAAGTGCTGGTGCACCATGCCGATGCCCGCAGCGATCGCCGCCTGGCTGTCGCGGATTACGATCGGCTTGCCTGAAATGCGGATTTCGCCCTGATCGGCATGATAGAAGCCGTAGAGGATCGACATCAGCGTCGATTTTCCCGCGCCGTTTTCGCCGATGACGCCATGGATCGATCCCTTGGCCACGGTCAGATTAATGTTCTTGTTCGCATGCACCGCACCGAACTTCTTGTCGATGCCGACAAGCTCGATTGCAGGCTCAATCTCTTTGGGGAGGTCGAGGCTCAAATGGTTCGCCTTTCCACATTATGAAAAAGGGCGCATGGCGATCCGGACCGCCATGCGCCCTTCAGGCGTGTCTCTTATTTGGGGCAGGATTTATCCGACATATAGTCGTGCACCTTGACGGTGCCGGCGATGATGTCGGCCTTGGCCTTTTCCACGGCAGCCTTCATTTCAGCGGTAATCAACGACTTGTTGTTGTCGTCGAGCGCATAGGCCACGCCGTCTTCCTTGACGCCGAGAGCCTGGACGCCGGCGGTAAACTTGTCGTCCTTGGTGTCCTTGAAGGTGTTATAGACAGCAAGGTCGACACGCTTGACCATGGAGGTCAGGACCGAGCCGGGATGCAGGTGATTCTGGTTGGAATCGACGCCGATCGACAGCTTCTTGTTGTCGGCCGCAGTCTGCAGCACACCGAGGCCGGTCGCACCCGCTGCCGCGTAGATGACATCGGCGCCCTGGTCGATCTGGTTCTTGGTCAACTCACCGCCACGGACAGGATCGTTCCACGCCGCACCGGTGGTGCCGGTCATGTTCTGGAAAACCTGCGCATCCGCCTTTGCGGCCTTGACGCCCTGGACGTAACCGCAGCCGAACTTGCGGATCAACGGAATGTCCATACCACCGATGAAGCCGACCTTGCCGGTCTTGGATGCCATGCCGGCGAGCAGACCGACGAGATAGGAGCCTTCTTCTTCCTTATAGACGACCGAACGGACATTCTTCAGGTCGACGACCGAGTCAACGATCGCGAACTTGGTGTCCGGGAATTCCGCCGCAACCTTTTCCATGGCCGAAGTCCAGGCAAAGGAGACAGCAACGACAGGATTGTAGCCGCGGCTGGCGAAGTTGCGGATTGCCTGTTCGCCCTGGGTATCGCTGGTGGGCTCGAAGTCGCGATATTCGATCCCCGTTTCCTTCTTGAACTGCTCGGCGCCGGCAAAAGCTGCCTCGTTGAAGGATTTGTCGAACTTGCCGCCGGTACCATAGACCAGCGCCGGCTTCACCTCCGCTGAAAGCGCGGTGGCCGACATGGCGCCCAAGGCAATGAGGCTTAAAAGGGTTCTTTTCATCGTGCAGCCCTGTTTTTAGCTGTTTGATCCTCCCGCAAGCCCGTCCCCCGGGCACTTCTGCGGCCACCTGCCCTTTTTCTTTTCAGGGTCTGGCTGCGGTCACTCTTGCACGGGTTTCGGAAAAATTCACGAGATTTTTTTCAGTTGGTAAAGAATGGCGAACCTGCCGAAAACTTGAACAAAGGTCGGAAATAACTGCATGAATCTGTGGCGCGACGCATATTTTCATGCCAGCCGGAAAGACGACCACTCTCCTCAGGCCGCAACGGCTACCCAGCATCTTAACATGCCGGCGGGAAGGGTTCAGGCGGAAAACCGTCCCGCAAAACGCGGTTTTTCGTAGCCAGCCATCCAGAAGAGGAGCGCCAGGGTCAGGAAGATTGCAAAAGCGGGCTGTGCCAGAACCGGCGCTACGAAGGGGCGCCAGAGATCGGCGCTGATATAGGTCTCGGCATAGATTTCGCTGAGCGCGAGGCTTTCCGGATCGAGATTGAGCCAGGCATTGCCCAGGCTGGTCAGCACGACCGAAGACGCGGAGACGGATTGAATCGAATCCAGGGTGCCGGCGATGATTGCAGCAAGAAGCGCCAGAGCGCTCACCGTATGGAAGACGAAGCGAAGTATTCGCATTTTCTATTAGCCATTTCGTTGTCGACCGCCGATGAGCCGGACAACACCGGTCCCATATCGAAAGAAATAGCCGTCGCCTCCTAGCTTGGCAACGCGACCCCAAGGTTTTACGTCCTGTTGTCAAAAATCGTTCAGATTCCGGTTGATCCTTCGGAATTGATCGGTATATATCGCGCCCGACCGCTGTGTTGCCCCCGATTTGCACGCAGCCCTTTATCCTAAGGACAGGTGGCCGAGTGGTTGAAGGCGCACGCCTGGAACGCGTGTATACGTGAAAGCGTATCGAGGGTTCGAATCCCTCTCTGTCCGCCATTCTCCCAAAATCCTGCCTCTTTCCAGATGCATCCGTCCGTTCAATACTGAGCGGTCAATCTCCCATGGAAAAACTGACCTCCTGCCAGCGATGACTTCGTGGCTCCAGGGCCACCAGGAGCTCGAAAGTCCTGCGGCTTGGCGCGCCCGCCGTCGCGACATCGGCATAACCCTGCATGGCGAAACGGCAGTCGCCCTCCCAGCGGAAACTTCCCGGGGCGATATCGAGCACCTCCGGCCGCTCTTCCAAGAGCTGCCTTGACTTCTCGAAGGCCAGAGTTCCGGAACAGGCGCCTTCATCGATCTGCTCACCGAAGCCCATCAGAAGTGCCAGGCCGGAAAGCGGAGCCACAAACGCGATGGATTTCCAAATACGTGACCCCATCGGGATCTCCTTCCTGGAAAGCGGAAGCGGGCGAAATCTTGCACCGCCAGCGAACGGACACACCGATCCGAACCGAAGGATAACACCCTTGCGACAATGCGGCCAAGCGCAACTGGAAACATGATAACGCCCGACGTGAACCGAAGCCGCTTCCGGATTTTGCAGAGACAGCGCTTGCAGGTTAGCTTCCCCGACAGTTATCTCTTTATTTTCAGGCGGAATAAACTAGGACATTGAGCGGCTGACTTTCTTTATGGGCACTTGATGAAATTTGGAACGAGTGGACTTCGTGGGCTTGTCGAGGATCTGGCGGGAGGCGCGTCGTCGGTTTATGCGCAGGCTTTTGCGCGGCATCTTCTGGAAACGGGTGCTGCGAAGCCGGGGGGACTGGTGCTGGTGGGGCGGGATTTTCGCGCTTCGAGCCCGGGCATTGCCGCCACCTGCATCGGTGCACTTGCCCGTGCTGGCCTGTCGCCGGTCGATTGCGGCGCGTTGCCGACGCCGGCGCTTGCGCTTTACGGGCTGAAGCTCGGCGCCGCCTCGCTGATGGTGACCGGATCGCATATTCCAGCCGACCGCAACGGCATCAAGTTCTACCGTCCGGACGGCGAGATCGACAAATCCGACGAGGAGCGGATCGCCGCGATCGCCGCCGAGCTTACCGGCCGGGAGGTGGAGACGGCGCCCGCCGAGGCGCCGGACCGGTCGGCGGACGCGAATGCCCTGTTTCTTTCCCGCAACCGACGCGTCCTGCCTGCCGATGCGCTGGCCGGCCTGAAGCTCGGCGTCTACCAGCACTCCACCGTCGCCCGCGACCTGATGGTCGAGGTTCTCCAGGGTTTTGGCGCCGAGGTCATGCCGCTCGGCCGTTGCGAGGAATTCCTGCCCGTCGATACCGAGGCCGTCTCGGCCGAGACGATCGGGCTTTTGAAGGGCTGGGCGCGGGAACACCGGCTCGACGCGGTGGTTTCGGCCGATGGCGACGGCGATCGGCCGCTGGTCGCCGACGAAAGAGGCGAGCCGTTGCGCGGCGATCTGATCGGCCTGATCACCGCCAAATTCCTCAAGGCCGATGTCGTGGTGACGCCGGTCACCTCCAATTCCGGCATCGATACGGCCGGCGATTTCGAGGTGATCCGCACCAGGGTCGGTTCGCCCTTCGTGATCGCCGGCATGCTCGAGGCGCTTGAGGCCGGACGGGACAGGGTCATGGGCTTCGAAGCCAATGGCGGGCTGTTGACCGCCTCCCCGTTTACCGTTGCTGGCGGCAGGCTCGATCCGCTGCCGACCCGCGACAGTTTCCTGCCGGTACTGGCCGTTCTTTCGCTTGCCGCCGACAAGAAGCAGCCGTTGTCTGAGATCGCCGCATCCTTCCGTCTGCCGTTTGCGGCGGCCGACCGGCTGGAGAATTTTGCCGTCGAAACCAGTGCCGCGCTGATGGCGCATCTAAGAGCCTCACGCGACAATCTTGCCGCCTTCCTGGCGCCGATCGCTGCTGTGGCGGCCACAAGCGACATTGACGGATTGCGCGTCACGCTTGCCGACGGCCGCATCGTGCATCTGCGCCCTTCGGGCAACGCGCCGGAAATGCGCTGTTATGTGGAGGCCGGCAGCGAAGACGAGGCCAGGGCTCTGCTTGAAGAAGGGCTCGGGCTGATCCGCGGCTGGGCAATCAGGACCCGGGCTTGAGCGCCGGCGACGACGATACTGGAGAGAGCAAGTTGAGCAAAATCGTTCCCGTGATCATGGCCGGCGGCAAGGGCACCAGGCTTTGGCCGCTGTCGCGCGCCAGTGCGCCCAAACAGTTCATCCAGTTTATCGGCGACCGGACGCTGTTCCAGGCGACGCTCGCGCGGGTCTGCGATCAAACGCTTTACGAAGCGCCGGTGGTGATCACCAACGAGGATTTCCGCTTTCTGGTGGCAGAACAGGCGCGGGAGCTCGGCGTCAAGCTGTCCGGCATCCTGCTCGAGCCGGTTGCCCGCAACACCGCACCGGCCGTTGCCGCCGCCGCCGCCTTCGCCGCCGGACGGTTCGGCGAGGACGCTATCCTGCAGGTGCTTGCCTCCGATCACGAGATCGTCGCCGATCAGGGCTACTTCGAGGCGATCGCCATTGCCCGAAAGACCGCCCTTGCCGGCAAGCTCGTCACCTTCGGCATCACGCCGACCGAGCCTGCAACCGGTTATGGTTATATCGAGATCGGCGACAAGCTGAAGACGGGAGCGCATGCTGTAAAGCGGTTCGTCGAAAAGCCGGCCCTGCCGGACGCGGAACACATGCTGTCGGCCGGCGGCTTTGCCTGGAATTCCGGCATCTTCATGTTTGCCGCCGGCCAGGTGCTGCAGGAACTGGCCACCTTCGCGCCGGAGGTCGAAAAGGCCGGCCGCGCCGCGCTCGCAAAGGCCGCCAACGATCTTGACTTCATCCGGCTGGATGCCGAAACCTTTGCCGCAAGCCCCGACATCTCGATCGACTATGCGATCATGGAAAAGACCTCGAACGCCGCGGTCGTGCCCTCCTCCTTCACCTGGTCGGATCTCGGAAGCTGGGATGCGGTCTGGAAGCTCGGAGCCCGCGACACAGCCGGCAACGTCATCTCCGGCCACGCGACGCTCGTCAACACGAAGAACTCGCTGGTCATGTCGCGCACCAGCCATCTGGCCGTCCAGGGCCTGGACGGGGTGGCCGTCATCGCCAGCGAGGACGCCGTCTATGTTGGCCGGCTGGAGGACAGCCAGGATGTCGGCAAGCTCGTCAAGCAGCTCGCCGCGGCAAAGGCGACCGCGGCACTCACACAAACCCATCCGACCTCCTACCGCCCCTGGGGTGGCTATACCTCGGTGCTCAACGGCGACCGTTTCCAGGTCAAACGGCTGTTCGTCACCCCCGGCAAGAAACTGTCGCTGCAGAAACACCATCACCGCTCCGAGCACTGGATCTGCGTCAAGGGCACCGCAGAGGTGACGATCGGCGACGAGATCAAAATCGTGCGCGAAAACGAATCCGTCTACATCCCTCAGGGCGAGGTCCATCGCCTCGCCAATCCAGGCAAGATCACCCTCGAAATGATCGAGGTCCAGACCGGATCATATCTCGGCGAAGACGACATCATCCGTATTGTGGACGAGTTCGGAAGAGGGTGAGGGGAGCGCCGCCATTGGCGGCGTGACATCACTCACGAGATCAATCGATCTCGCTGCGGTGGTCGAGATACCATTCGACGAAGGCTTTCACACCCTCGTCGAGACCGGTTTCGGGTTTGCGGCCGGTCAGCGCGACAAGAAGATCGGGGCTTGCATAGGTCCTCGGCACGTCGCCCTTCTGCATCGGTAGCATCCTGCGCTTGGCAGGTTTGCCCATGACCCGTTCGATGGTCTCCACAAAATCGAGGAGGCCTGCCGGTTGCCCTCCGCCAATGTTGACCACGCGGAACGGGCCCTGGCGGGACAACGTGTCGACATCTGCCACCCGGTTATCCTCAGCAGGAAAGATGCGCGACAGGTCGATGATCGAATCCACCAGGTCGTCGATATAGGTAAAGTCCCGGCTCATCTTGCCTTCGCCGTAGATTTCGATCTCGCGCTCCTCGATCATCGCCTTGACGAACTTGAAGAGCGCCATGTCGGGACGGCCCCAGGGCCCGTAAACGGTGAAGAACCGAAAGGCGGTGATCGGCAGCTTGTAGAGATGGGCATAGCTGTGGGCCATCAGCTCCATGCTCTTCTTCGTAGCGGCATAAAAGGTCAGCGGCTCGTCGGCCTTGTCCGTCTCCCGGAAGGGCCCCTCCGGATTGGCGCCGTAGACGGAGGACGTGGAGGCAAGCATCAGATGGCCCACGCCATGGGTGCGGGCGAGCTCCAGGATATTCCAGGAACCGACCAGGTTCGAATCCAGATACGCCTTCGGGTTTTCGAGACTGTAGCGCACGCCGGCCTGGGCTGCGAGATGAACCATGACATCAGGCTTGAAGCCGGAGATCGCCTCCTCCAGCAGCGGCTTGTCTTCGAGCATGCCGATCACCGGCCGGAAGGTGGGAAACTGCGCGAGACCCGCATGTCGGGCTTCCTTCAGCCGCAGGCTGTAATAGGGCGTCATGCCGTCAAAGCCGAGGACCTGGTGCCCTTGTTCCAGCAGGCGCCGTGCCAGATGAAATCCGATGAAGCCTGCCGTTCCGGTGATGAAATAACGCATTGAAAAACCCGCTGCTGCCGTAGCGTCTCCCATACAGCGGAAGCCGCGGTCTGTCATCCGCTGGTTCGGCAGCTATTGCTTGCCTCGGCGATGTCTAGTGAAAGAGCCGCAGTCTCGCGGGCGGCGTGCCGGGCCGGCCATTCTTGCGGTCGACAGCGAACTGGATCAGGTCCATGGAGGCCTGGTCGGTGAGCGGTTTGGCCATGACGCCGAGGACGCCGGACACGCCGGCGGCGACAAGGCCGGGGTTACCCGTGATCATGATCACCACGATGCCATATTCAGCAAGCGCCTTAGCAATTTCCGGGCCGGTCTCGCCGTCGGCAAGGCGGACATCGACGAAAGCGATATCCGTATCCCGGGTGTAATTCAGTGCCACAGTCATGTCGGGCGCAATGCCGACCACATCGTGGCCGCTCCGGTGAATGGCATCCTCGATATCCATCGCCACCAACAGGCTGTCTTCGACGATAAGGAAACGATATTCCATACAAGAACCTCCCGGCTTCAGGAAAACAAATAGAATCAGATCTCCTCTTGGCAATAGGAGAAGGATTTTCAGGATGGTTTTTTTGGCAAGCATGAGCCCGCATCGTTAACGGGCGCTGAACCTGCAAATCAAGATAAACCCGCCTCTCCAAAGTCTCTCGCCGCTGCTCCCGTCGCTCTCCCAAGTTTTCACTCGCTTACGAAAGGTTACAAGGTCGCCGGAACCGCCTTGAGGTTCGAGGGTTATCTGCTCGGAAGCTCTACGAAGGAGAAGAACTATGAAAAAGATTATTGTGACTTCCTGCGCCATTCTCGCCGCTTGCTTCGCTACTCAGGCAGGTGCGCAACAAAGCACCGTTAACGGCGCAGCCGGCGGTGCAGTAACCGGTGCGATCGTTGGTGGTCCTGTCGGCGCCGCAGTCGGCGGCGTCGTTGGCGCCGTCGCTGGCACTGCGATCGACCCGCCGCCGCGTGAGGTCGTCACCTATGTGGAAGAACAGCCCGCTTCGACGACCTCCGTCATGGTCGAAGAAAAGATCGTGGTCGGTAAGCCGCTTCCGAAGAAGGTTGTCGTGACCCCGGTTCCGAGCAATCCGAAATACGCCTATGCGGTTGTCAACAATCAGCGCGTGATCGTGGACCCGCAGACGCACACGGTTGTTCAGGTAATCCAGTAAGCCAAAACCACTTATGAAATACAGGCCCTCGTTGTATCGAGGGCCTGTATTTTCAGACGAATACCGCCTGATCGACGCGGTCTTCCTGACCGAAAAACCTCAAATAACGCTCCACCTCTGCCGGATCCCCGGTGGCTTTTCGCAGATTGTCCGACAGCTTGACCGCAGGTCGCCCATTGGCCTCGCTGACCTTGCAGACGAGCGAGATCGGCTTCAGGCTTTCGACGTTTTGCGGCGCGCAGCCGGCAAAGTCGTTGGTGAGGTTCGTCCCCCAGCCAAAACTCATCCGGACCCGGCCCTCGAAATGCCGATACGTGTCGATGATGGCGTCGACATCGAGCCCGTCCGAAAAGATCAGCAACTTGCTCTTCGGATCACGGCCCATCCGCTGCCACCACTCGATGATCTTTTCTCCACCCTCGATAGGAGGCGCACTGTCGGGGCGAAAGCCGGTCCAGTCTGCGACCCATTCGGGAGCATCCCGAAGAAATGCCGCGGTGCCGAAAGCATCCGGCAGAACAATCAACAGATTGCCGTGATAGAGCCGATTCCAGTCCTTTAGGACCTTGTAAGGTGCCGCCCGCAATTCCTCGTCGCTATTGGCCAAGGCCGCTACGACCATCGGCAATTCATGGGCGTTGGTGCCGACGGCTTCGAGGTCCGAATCCATGGCGAGCAGCACATTGCTGGTGCCAGTGAACGCCTCGCCGATCCCTTCCTTCAACGCTTCGACACACCAGCGCTGCCAGAGAAAGCTGTGGCGCCGCCGCGTGCCGAAATCGGAGATGCGCAGCCCCGGCAGGGTGCGCAGCCGTTCGACCTTTTCCCACATCTTGGCCTTGGCGCGGGCATATAGAACGTCCAGGGTAAAGGGACCCATGCGCCGCATGGCCGCCCGGGATCGGAGCTCGTTGATGATGGCGAGTGCCGGAATTTCCCAGAGCGTGGTTTCCATCCAGCGGCCATGGAAGCTCAGCTCGAACTGGCCGTCGCGCTTGGAAAGTTCGTATTCGGGCAGCTTGTAGGTGGACAGCCAATTCAGGAATTCCGGCTCGAAGATCTGCTTCTTTCCGTAGAACGTGTTACCGGCAAGCCAGATCATCTCCTTCTTCGAAAGGCCGACCGTACGGGCGTGATCGAGCTGCTCGCGCAGCATGCCCTCGTCGATCTCTTCCGCAAGCCTGACGCTGGTCGTGCGGTTGATCAGGGAAAAACTCGCGTCGACATCGGGATAGAGCTTCCAGATCATCTGCAGCATCAGGAGCTTGTAGAAGTCCGTATCGATCAGGCTTCGGATGATCGGGTCGAGCTTCCAGGTATGATTGTAAACCCTGCTCGCAATATCGGTCTTGGTCATGCCCTGCCTGCCCCCGATCCGTTACGGACCGGCTCCGCCGAGTGAGATGCATCCGGAGGCAGCGGCTGATCAACCTCCGGCAGTTTTATCGAAAAAAAAGCGGAGGAAGTCCAGAACGCAATTCGGCCGCGAGGGATCGCGGCCGAGCGATGCCGATTGCAGCCTTATGGATTGGTGCTGGCAGGCGGTGTCGGAGCCGGCGGATTGGCGGACGGCGCAGCATTCGGGTTTTCCGGCGCGGTGCTGGCCGCAGGCGGTGTTGCCGTCTGTTCCGCAGGGGGATCGGTCGCCTCGCCCCACCATTCTGCGGCCCCCCATGCGAGCAGAGCCAGGATGAGACCGGCCACCAGCACGATCAGGACCGGCGATCCTCTTCGTCCCTGACGGGCTTCCGTCGCGCTCATCGGTTCTTCGGCGGGCGAGCCGGGCGGGTTGGGACGGCGGCCTGCAGGCTCCTTGGGATCGAAACGGGTGTTCATGATTCGCTCCTTGTTTGCCGGAATACCCGGCTCTTGCGCAGGAAACGGCCCTGAGATGCGAATGTTCCCCTGCGGTCAATAACCGGTGCTGCGGTCGACCAGATGCTGCAGAGACTGTCCCGCCTCGAAACGCTCCATCTGGGCTTCCGCATTGCGAAACAAAGCCCGGACATCGGAAGCCGACGCCGCGTGCGGCGTTACCATCACATTCTCCATCCGCCACAGAGGACTGTCCGTCGGCAGCGGTTCCTTTTCGAATACGTCGAGCGACACGCCACCCAGGACCCCGCCCTCGAGTGCCGAAATCACGTCTGCCTCAACCTGGCTGCCGCCGCGGCCGGCATTGATGAAGACCGGCTTTCCGAGCGCCCCACCCTTCCGAAGCTTGGAAAACAGGGCCGCGTCGAAGATGCCTCGCGTATCTGACGTCAGAGGCAGGAGGCCGACAAGCATGTCCGTCCTGGACAGGAACGTCTCCAGTTCGGCGCCGTCGAATGTCTCGATACCGTCGATCGTCTTCCTGCTGCGCGACCAGCCGATGACGTTGAAGCCCATGATCTTCAGCTTCCTTGCCGAATCCTGGCCGAGCACACCAAGACCCATGACTCCGACGGTCAAGTCCCTTGCCTCCGGCTGTGGAAGCTCGCGCCACTGGCGTTCGCGCTGCTGCTTCAGATAGGCCGGCACCTGACGCAGGTGGCTCAAGGCCTGCAGCACCACCCACTCGCTCATGCGGGTCGTCAGGCTCTCATCGACGAAGCGAACGATCGGGATATCCGGCAGGTCTGGCAGCGTGAGGATGTGATCCACGCCTGCTCCTCCCGAAAACAGCACTTGCAGATTTGGAGCGCGCCGAAACAGGTTCGGCTCCGGTTTCCAGATGACCGCATAACGGGCTTCCGACAGATCGAGGTCAGGATCGGAGGCGCGCAGCACCTGCCGGCCGGAAAAGGCATTGGCAAGCGCGGCATCGACCTCGCGACGCTCGAATTTGAGATCGATGACGACGGGCTTTTGGGCGGACATGAGGTTACCTTAGGGCTACTGGCTGATGGCGGAGGTCTCGACTGCCTCCAGATTGAAGGCAGCGGCCATCAAGGCGCGGGTATATTGCTCCTTCGGTGCCTTGAATATCTGCTCGGCCGGCCCCTCTTCCACCACCTTGCCGAGCCGCATGACGATCACATGATTGGCAAGCGCCTTCACAACCTTCAGGTCGTGACTGATAAAAAGGTAGGCCAGATCGTACTTCCTTTGGAGATCCCGCAAGAGATCGACGACCTGCGCCTGTACGGTCATGTCGAGCGCCGATGTCGGTTCGTCCAGCATGACGAAACGCGGCTTCAGGACCATGGCCCGCGCAATTGCAATGCGTTGCCGCTGGCCGCCGGAAAACTCATGCGGATACCGCCAGCGTGTGGCCGGGTCGAGCCCGACCTCCGTCAGCGCCCAGGCGACACGTTTATCCCGTTCGTCGGCGGAGAGCGAGCGCTCGTGCACCTTCAGCCCTTCAGCTACGATTTCTCCGACAGACATGCGGGGGCTGAGCGATCCGTAGGGATCCTGGAACACCACCTGCAGCCGGTCGCGGAAGGGCAGCATCTCCTTGAACGAGAACTTGTCGATCTCGTTACCGATGAAGGCGATACGGCCTTGCGACGAGATGAGACGGGCGAGCGCCAGGCCGAGCGTGGTCTTGCCGGAGCCGGACTCCCCGACGACACCAAGAGTTTCGCCGGCGCGCAGGGTGAGATCGATGCCGTCCACCGCCTTCACGTGGTCGACGACCCTACGCATCAAGCCCGCCTTGATCGGAAACCAGACACGGATGTCCTTGCCTTCCATGATGACCGGCTTCGTCGGATTGGCCGGCGGCGGTTCGCCGCGCGGCTCGGAGCCCAGCAGGTGGCGGGTGTATTCATGCTGCGGACGGGAGAAGACGTCCTCAACGGTGCCGCTCTCGACGATCCTGCCCTTGGTCATCACACAGACGCGGTCGGCAAATTTGCGGACGATGCCGAGATCGTGGGTTATGAACAGCATCGACATCCCGTGCTCGCCCTTGAGGCTGCGCAGGAGGTCGAGTATCTGCGCCTGAACCGTGACGTCGAGCGCTGTCGTGGGCTCGTCGGCGATCAGCAGTTTCGGCCGGTTCGCCAAGGCCATGGCGATCATCACACGCTGGCGCTGTCCGCCGGAAAGTTCGTGCGGATAGGCGGTCAGTCGTTTCTCGGGCTCGCGGATGCCAACCTGATTGAGCAGTTCGAGGGTGCGGATGCGGGCGATCTGGCCGGTGATGCCCTTATGCAGCTCGAGAATCTCGCCGATCTGCTTTTCGATCGTGTGGAGCGGATTGAGCGATGTCATCGGCTCCTGGAAGATCATCGTGATGTCGTCGCCGCGGACATTACGGAGCTCCGGCTCGGAGGCCCTCAACAGGTCCTTACCTTCGAAAAAGATCTCACCCGACGGATGGCTGGCGGCCGGATAGGGAAGAAGCTTCAGGATCGAATTGGCCGTCACCGATTTGCCGGATCCGGATTCTCCCACCAGCGCCACGACTTCGCCCGGGTGGATTTCGAAGGAAACCCTGTCGACGGCAAGCGAGGTATCACTTCCCTGACGGAAGGCGACTGAGAGATCACGGACGGAAAGGAGCGGTTCTGTCATAGGCTCAACCGAACGTCTTTCTTGGATCGAAGGCATCGCGCACTGCTTCGCCGACGAAGATCAGCAGCGACAGCATGACCGACATGGTGAAGAAGGCGGTAAGCCCCAGCCACGGTGCCTGCAGGTTGTTCTTGCCCTGCGCAACCATCTCGCCCAGCGACGGCGAGCCCGGCGGCATGCCGAAGCCGAGGAAGTCGAGCGAGGTCAGGGTCGCGATCGAGCCGGACAGGATGAACGGCAGGAAGGTGAGCGTCGCCACCATGGCATTCGGCAGGAGGTGCCGGTACATGATGGTCCAGTTGCCGACGCCGAGCGCACGCGCCGCCCGGACATATTCGAAATTGCGGGCTCTCAAAAACTCCGCCCGCACCACGCCGACAAATCCCACCCACGAGAAAAGCAGCATGATGCCGAGCAGGACGAAGAAGCCTGGCGGCAGGATCGCCGCGATGATCAAAAGAATGTAGAGAACCGGCATGGACGACCAGATCTCGATGAAGCGCTGGAGCAGGAGGTCCGTCCAGCCTCCGAAATATCCCTGGATCGCGCCGGCCGTGACGCCGATGATCGCCGAACAGATGGTGAGCGCCAGGCCGAACAGGACCGAAATGCGGAATCCATAGATCATGCGGGCGGTCACGTCGCGCGCTTGGTCATCTGTGCCGAGCCAGTTCATGTTGCCGAGGATGCAATTGGGATCCTGATCGCCTTGCGGATAGGCCTTGCACCGATCCCCTTTGGCCATCATCCAGAACGGTTCGGTGGGAGCCGAATGCGGAATATTGGAATTGACCGTCTGATAGGAATAGCGGATCGGCGGCCAGATCATCCAGCCGTTGGCGTCGATCTCCTGCTGAATGAAGTCCGAGCGGTAATCGGTGGTGGCCAGGAAGCCTCCAAACTTTTCCTCCGGATAATCGACAAGAACCGGATAAAGAATTTCCCCCTTGTACGAGGCAAGGATCGGCCGGTCGTTGGCGATGAACTCGGCCATCAGGCTGAGCACGAACAGGATCATGAAAATCCAGAAGGACCAGTAACCGCGCTTGTTGGCGCGGAAGTTGTCCAGCCGGCGCCGATTGGTTGGCGAAAGCCAGGGGCGCCTGGACGGCCGATCTACCTGAACCGTGGTCTTTGCGGCGGATGCCTCCATCAGACATCCCTCCGCTCGAAGTCGATGCGCGGATCGATCCAAGTGTAGATCAGGTCGGAGATCAGCGCGACGATGAGACCTATCAGCGAGAAGATGTAGAGCGTGCCGAAGACGATCGGATAGTCGCGATTGACGACCGCGAGGTAGCTCAGCCGGCCCAGGCCATCGAGCGAGAAGATATTCTCGATCAAAAGCGACCCGGTGAAGAAGGCCGAGATAAAAGCGCCGGGGAAACCGGCAATCACGATCAGCATGGCGTTTCGAAAAACGTGGCCGTAGAGCACCTGGCGTTCGTTGAGACCCTTGGCGCGGGCGGTGACGACATATTGCTTCTTGATCTCGTCGATGAAGGAGTTCTTGGTGAGCAGCGTCGTGGTGGCGAAAGCCGAAAGCGAAAGCGCGATCAGCGGCAGGGTCAGGTGCCAGAAGTAGTCGACGATCTTTTCCCACCAGGACAGCTCGGAAAAATTATCCGACACGAGGCCGCGCAGCGGAAACCAATCGAAGAAGGACCCGCCGGCAAACAGCACGATCAGCAGGATGCCGAAAAGGAAGCTCGGCACGGCATAACCGATGATGATGATGCCGGAGGTCCAGACATCGAAGGTCGATCCGTCCTTCACCGCCTTGCGGATGCCAAGCGGGATGGAGATCAGGTAGGATACGACGAGAATCCAGAAGCCGAGCGAGATCGACACCGGCAGCTTCTCGCCGATCAGTCCAATCACGGACGTATTGCGGAAGAAGCTCTCTCCGAAATCGAAGCGGATATAGTTCCACATCATGTCGAGGAAACGCGTCAGCGGCGGCTTGTCGAAGCCGAACTGCTGTTCGAGTTTCTTGATGAATTCCGGGTCGAGGCCCTGGGCACCGCGATAGCGGGATTCTTCCCCACCGCCCTGGCTCAGCACGTCGCTGCCACCGCCGGAAAGCCGGTCGCCGGTGTCCTGGCCCTGAATCTGCGCGATGATCTGCTCGACGGGGCCACCAGGCGCAAACTGCACGACGAGAAAGGAAATCGCCATGATGCCGACAAGCGTCGGTATCATCAGCAGGAGACGGCGGAGGATATAGGCGCCCATTAGAACTCCCTGTCCGTCATGGCGAACTTTGCCTCACCGCGCATCATAACCAACGTCAAACGGCGTTTTCCTCGTACCTGCCTGCGAATCATCTGGCCCCATTTGGAACAGGAGCCGGCCTGCGGCGCAAGTCTCGTCACTTGCCGGCACTCTTCGACCACCAGATGGCAGGGAAGCCTATGCCGTAGGCAGGCAGTTCGGCGGGCCGGGCAATCCTGTTCCAGTAGGCGATCTTCGCTTCGCCGGAATAGAAGAGAGGCACGACATAGTGGTGCGCCAGCAGTACGCGATCCATGGCCTTGATCGCCGCTACCTGTTCCTCACGATTGGGAGCGGCGGTGATCATGCGGACCAGCTCGTCGACCGCCGGATCGGCAATGCCGGCATAGTTGCGCGAGCCTGTGCGATTGACGGATTCCGATCCCCAATAATCGGATTGTTCATTGCCGGGATTCATCGTCTGCGCCCAAACCGCCCAGATCACGTCGTAGTCGAAGCTTCGGGTTCGATTGACATATTGCGAAGCATCCACAGTGCGAATGCGGGCGTCGACACCGATCTTCTTCAGGCTCGCCACATAGGGGAGCACGGACCGTTCCATGGAGGGGCTGCTAAGCAGTATTTCAAAGCTCATGGGCTTCCCGGTCCTGGCATTCACCATCTGGTTGCCTTTCAGCTCCCAGCCCGCCTCCTTGAACAGGCCGATCGCCTTGCGCAGGTTGTCGCGCACCTTCTGCGGATCGCCGCCCACCGGATTGGTGTAAGGCGTGGTGAATACCGAAGCTGGCACTTTGTCCTTCAGGCCCTGAAGAATTTCGAGCTCGCGGCCTTGCGGCAGGCCCGAGGAGGCGAGCTCCGTGCCCCAGAAGAAGCTGTCGACACGTTTCAAGCCGCCATAGGCCAGGTTCTTGTTCATGTCCTCGAAATCGAAAGCATAGTTCAACGCTTCGCGCACCCGAGCATCCTTGAAGATGTCGCGGCGCATATTCGGCACCATAGCCTGCATTACACCGGTCGCCCGGAACGGATTGGTCAGAGCCTCACGAACGACCCGGCCGTCCTTTACCGCATCGAAATCATAACGTGTGGCCCAGCGGCTCGAACTGTTTTCCTGCTGATAATCGATATTGCCTGCACGGAACGCTTCGAACTCGACGTCGCGGTCGGCGAAATAGGTATAGCTGATCACCTTGAAATTGTACTGGCCGACATTGACCGGAAGATCCTTGCCCCAATAATCGTCGCGCAGCTCGTAGCGAATAGTCGCGCCCGGCTGGAAGGCAGCCATTTTATAGGGGCCGGACCCCATAGGAGGCTCCAGCGTGGTGCGAGAGATATCCCGCTGCTGGCCTTGAGCAGTCTTGCCCTCCCACCAATGCTTCGGCAGCACGGGGAAATCGCCGACGATGGCTGGCAGCTCCCGATTGTTCTTTTCGTCGAACCGGAACGTAACCTCACGCTCGCCCGTCTTTTCCGCCGCTGTCACGTGCCGGTAGTAGTTCGAGTAAAGCGCACTGTGCTCCTTAGCCTTTTGAAAACTGAAGATCACGTCATCAGGCGTCACGGGTTGTCCGTCCGCCCATCTTGCTTCGGGGCGAAGACGGAAGGTCACGGAAGACATATCTTCCGGATAAGAGAGCGCCTCGGCCAGAAGGCCGTAAGAACCAAAAACTTCATCCTCGGAATGTTTCAAAAGCGTATCATACAGGGTGCCGAGTCCAGCTGCCGGCGTGCCTCGATCGATGAGGGGATTGAAATTGTCGAACGTCCCTTCCTCGGAAAGCCGAAGTTCGCCGCCTTTCGGCGCGTCGGGGTTCACATAGGGAAGCCGTTTGAAATCTGCGGGCAGCTTCGGCTCGTCGAGAACAGCAATCGCATGCCGCCATTGTGGCTCCTGCGCCGCGGCGGGTGCGGCCGCCACCGCAACCGCCATGAGAAACATTCCAAAGCTGCCTTTCAGCCGAGCCAAATTCATTCGCTACCCCTTGTTCGAATTCTTTGTTGCGCCGAAGCATAGGGCAAAAGGCGGCAAAAAACAGGAACTCCTGCTCACAAGCGCTTTATCTTCCGTATCGGGACAGCGCTTCTTCGATCTCCATTTCACCAAAATCGTATTTCACAGTAGATTCGAAGCTACTGAGTGATTTGCGGCGGATGGGCATGGCATCGATTTCGCGTTCAATTATTTTGCAGGCGGTTGCGACCGCGCTTCTTTGCACCGCATTGGCCGGACCTTCGGCAGCACAGGAGGGCACCCCGGCGAAACAGCTTTTCGGCGGCGTGGCGCTGCCGAGCAAGGCCGATCCCCAGCCGGTCGGTTTTTACGCGAAGGGCTGCATGTCGGGCGCAGTGGCGCTGCCGACCGACGGTCCGACTTGGCAGGCCATGCGCCTTTCGCGCAATCGGCGTTGGGGCAATCCGCAGATGATTACGCTTCTGGAGCAGTTTTCCCGCGATGCGGCCAAGCTCGGCTGGGGATCCGGCATCCTCGTCGGCGACATTTCCCAGCCCCGCGGGGGACCGATGTTATCCGGCCATTCGTCGCACCAGATCGGCCTCGACGCGGATGTCTGGTTTACGCCGAAACCCAACCAGCCGCTTTCGCCGCAGGAACGCGAAAGCATGCCGTTCACCTCCATGCTCGACAAGAGCAAGTTCCTGACCGTCGACCCGAAGCGATGGACACCCACCCACGCCCGCGTGGTAATGCAGGCGGCGAGTTATCCGCAGGTGGAGCGCGTCTTCGTCAACCCGGCGATCAAGAAGAAGCTCTGCGACACCTGGACGGGCGACCGCTCGCTTCTCGGCAAGGTTCGACCGATCTACGGCCACGACGAACACTTCCACATCCGCATCCATTGCCCCGCCGGAGCGTCCGGCTGCCAGAAGCAGGCGCCGGTCACGGCCGGCGACGGGTGCGACAAGTCGCTTGCCTGGTGGTTTACCAAGGAACCCTGGGCGGCACCGAAACCCGATCCAAACAGGAAGCCGGTGAAACCGCGTCCCGTGATGCTGTCGGATCTGCCAAAGGCTTGCGCAGCCGTGCTTGCGGCCCCTGCGCGCGCCGAAGAGGAGGCGACCTTCGGCGGCGGCGCAATGGCTTTCACCTCCCAGCCAGCCTCCGCTACGCCGGCCAGCAACATCGAAGCCATCATCAACGATCCGCCTGTGCCGACTGCCGAGATTCCTCTCCCGACGCCCCGGCCGCTGCAATAACCATCGACAAGGCCGGCGCTTGAAAGCGTCGGCAGCTCCCCCACCTTCCCAAGAACAATCGGGCACGCTAGAAGCGTGTAAATCGATTGAAACCATTCCTGGGAGAAGGCTCCTGTCATGCCGCCCAAGCCCTGCATCGCGCTGATCGCGCACGACCAGAAAAAGGACGACATGGCGGATTTCGCCCGCCATCATCAAGGCTCGCTGTCGCGCTTTCGCATCGTCGCCACCGGCACGACCGGAGGGCGGGTACAGGATGCCTGTCCGAGCCTCGACGTCACGCGGCTGAAAAGCGGTCCGCTCGGCGGGGACCAGCAGATCGGTGCGATGATCGCCACCGGCGAGGTCGACATGCTGATCTTTTTCATCGACCCCTTGAGCGCCCTGCCGCATGACGTGGACGTCAAGGCACTGACGCGGCTTGCGACCGTCTACGACATTCCGATGGCGCTCAATCGTGCCACGGCCGAAAAACTCATCGACTTTCAGAAGGACTGAGCCTCGCGATGGCCGATAGCATGAAGACCGACAAGCTGCCCTTTCCCATCCTGATCGGCGATATCGGCGGCACCAATGCCCGCTTCTCCATCCTGATCGACGCCTATGCGGAGCCGAAAGCGTTTCCGAACGTGCGGACGGCCGACTATCCGACCATCGACGATGCGATCCAGGCCGTAGTCCTCGACAAGACCTCCGTCCAACCTCGTTCGGCGATACTTGCAGTCGCAGGGCCGATCGACGGGGACGAAATCGATCTGACGAATTGCGACTGGGTCGTCCGTCCCAAGGCGATGATCGTCAATCTCGGTTTCGAGGATGTCCTGGTCGTCAACGATTTCGAGGCGCAGGCGCTGGCCGCTGCCGCCCTGCCGGACGAATATCGCGAAGCGCTAGGACCGAAGGGAGAGCCGCACATGGCGTCCCGCGTCGTTCTTGGGCCCGGCACCGGCCTTGGCGTCGCGGGTCTTGTCTATGCGCGTCATATCTGGTTCCCGGTTCCGGGCGAAGGCGGGCATGTGGATGTGGGTCCGCGCTCGGAGCGGGATTTCGAGATCTTTCCGCATCTCAAGCGGATAGAAGGCCGCATTTCGGCAGAAGAGATCCTGAGCGGCCGCGGCGTCGTCAACATCTATCAGGCCGTCTGTGCCGCCGACGGAATTGAACCCGCTTTCTCCGACCCGGCAGACATCACGGCAAATGGCCTCAACGGCGGAAATCCGCAAGCCGCCGAGACGCTTTCGCTATTTGCCACCTATCTTGGCCGGGTGGCCGGCGACATGGCGCTGATCTTCATGGCTCGGGGCGGCGTCTATCTCGCCGGCGGCATCTCGCAAAAGATACTTCCTGCCCTGAGAGCGCCGGCTTTCCGGGCCGCATTCGAGGACAAGGCGCCGCATAGCGAGCTGATGGCCACAATCCCGACTTTCGTGGTCACTCATCCGCAGGCCGCACTTGCCGGGCTTGCGAGCTTCGCCAGAACCCCCGCCGCCTACGGAATTTCCATGGATGGCCGCCGCTGGCAGCGGTAACAGCTCCATGCCCGAATGCAACAGCGTCGCCGAATCTTGGTCCTGCGGCTTTCAAAACTTCGCCTGAACGGTTAATACCGCCGGCACACGGAACTGCCGGCCGGTGGGCCGAAACGGGAAAGCCTTTTGAAAGCCGCCAAGAATATCAAACGACAAGTCGATTCAGAGACCGTTGTTGCCGTATTGAGGCGCGTGATTGCCGAAAACGGTCGCGCCCATATCCGCGGTTATGCCTTCGCGATTTTCTGTCTCGCGGTCGTGGCACTGTCGACGGCATTCACCGCCTGGATCATGGAGTCGGTGGTCAACGAGGCTTTTGCCAACAAGCGCGCAGATGTCGTCTGGCTGATCTGCCTCTCCATCTTCACCGCCTTCGTGCTCCGAGGTCTCGCAACCTATGGCCATTCGGTCACACTTTCGAAGATCGGCAACAACATCGTCGCCAGTTACCAGCGAAGGCTCTTTTCGCACCTGATGACGCTGTCGGTCGGTTTCTTCAACGAGTCCCGCTCGGCTCATCTGGCGGCTCGGATCAGCCAGAACATAAACGGCATTCGTGACGTCTTGAACCTGACGGTAACGTCGACGGCGCGCGATCTCCTGACCCTTGTTTCGCTGATCGGCGTGATGATCCTGAAGGACTGGGTCCTGTCGCTGATTGTTTTTGCGGTCGCACCGCCGCTCTTTCTTGCCCTCCGATACGTGTCCAGACGTCTGCGCGCGGCAACCAAGGAGGCGATCGAGCTCAATAGCCACGTGCTCGGAGCAACCCAGGAAACGATCCTCGGCATGACCATCGTCAAGTCGTTCACGATGGAAGAGGAACTGACGCGCAAGCTCGAAAAGATCATCCGAGCCGCGGAAAACCGTGCAAACCGTATCGCCCGCCTGACGGAACGGACGGCGCCGCTTACCGAAACCTTCGCCGGCTTTGCGATATCGAGCGTGCTTGCCTATGCCGCCTTCCGGTCGATCTACGACAATATCCCTCCCGGGGCGTTTTTCGCTTTCGTCACCGCGCTTCTCATGGCCTATGACCCTGCACGCCGACTTGCGCGACTTCAGGTGCAAATGGAACGCGCTGTCGTCAACGCCCGGATGATATACGAGCTTCTCGACATGGAGCCGCGCCAGCGCGATCTGCCGGACGCCAGGGATCTTGTCGTGACCGAGGCGAAGATAGAATTCCGGGATGTCCGTTTCGGCTATGGAGCCGACAGCGTCCTGAATGGTGTCAGTTTTGTCGCCGAGGGCGGAAAGACCACCGCCCTGGTCGGACCGTCGGGAGCGGGAAAGTCGACCGTCATCAGCCTGATCCCGCGTTTCTACGATCCGGCTGGAGGGGCGATCCTGATCGATGGGCAGGATATAGCCCACATCACAAAACGGTCGCTACGCAGCCAGCTTGCCTACGTTTCGCAGCAGCCCTATCTGTTCGAGGGCACGATCCGCGATAACATCCGCTACGGCCGGCCAGAAGCCACGGACCTCGAAGTGGAGGAAGCCGCCCGCCTGGCTTACGCGCATGACTTCATCATGGAACAGCCCCAAGGTTACGAAACCCCGGTTGGCGAAAACGGCATCACGCTCTCCGGCGGCCAGCGGCAGAGACTTTCCATCGCCCGCGCTCTTGTTCGCAACGCTCCCATCCTGCTTCTGGACGAAGCGACCTCCGCCCTCGACACCGAATCCGAAGCCGCAGTTCAGAAGGCGCTCGACGAAGCCATGCATGGCCGCACCGTCGTCGTCATCGCCCACCGTTTGTCCACCGTGGTTCGGGCGGACAAGATCATCGTCATGCAACAGGGCAAGGTCGTGGAAGAAGGCGACCACAATTCGCTGATACAGATGACCAACGGCATCTATGCCCGGCTGAACAATCTCCAGCGCACCTCCGGATCTGAACTTTTCTAGACGACCATAACTCATTGATCTGCCACCGCATGTTTGTTACAATTTTGTGACAAACATGCGGGGGGTATTTATTTGTTCGGATCGCCTTTGGATTTGGCCGACGGATGGTCGAAGATCGCCGAAGGCTCTGCCCGGGATGTGTATGCGTCCGCGGACTATCCGGATGTTCTGATAAAGCTGGTCAAGCCCGAATGCATCGGCGTGAACGGAAGCCGAAAGACTAGGCACAGACTCTTGTTCTTTCGCAAGTATCGCCGATTTGGCGCCTATATGACATTCCGTCGCGAATTCGACGAATACCTGGAACAGGCGCGAAAATCCGCACAATGGAATGCCGCTGAACTTCCCATCGCCAAGGTCTTTGGGCTTGTCCATACGTCACTGGGCCTCGGCCTTGTCGTGGAGAAGATCTGCGACCGGAACGGCCAGATGGCGCCGACGCTTCTTTCGCTCGCGCGCTCGGGCAAAGTTACGCAACGGCACTACGACATGCTGGCCGATTTCTTCGAGGAATGTCGCAAGAGACATATCGTGCTGATGGACAAGACCCCCGGCAATTTCGTCGTGGCTCCGAAGGCGGATGGAGGCGAACACATCGTCTGCATCGACGGCACGGGAGACAAGAGCCTCTTCAAGCTCTATTCGGCGAGCCGCTATCTCAACGGATTGAAGCTGGAGCGCTATCACCGCAAGGTGCTTTGGAAGATGGCGAAGGCCATGCAATCGGGCTCACAGCCAGAACGCCTCGATCCGAGACCGGAGGCGATCAAACTCGCCGGTTGATCGCGCGGACGACCGAGCGAAGGCGCACGTCGCCTTGACCTGTCGAAAGTTCCGTGCAACCAGACCTCTCTGCTATCGATCGCGGCGTGGAGCAGACGCCGTGATGTGTCGGCTGGTGAGGCGGAATGAGCAATAGCGACATGAAACTCGTGGTGGTCGGGGCGGCGGGCCGGATGGGTCAAGCCCTGATCCGAGTGATCCATGAAACCGAAGGCGTAAAGCTGCATGCGGCAGTCGGGCGCGAGGGATCGGCTTTTGTCGGCAAGGACGCCGGCGAACTCGCCGGAGTCGGACCGCTCGGAGTGCCCGTCACCACCGATCCCCTGCAAGCCTTTCTGGATGCCGAAGGCGTGCTCGATTTCACCACACCGGCAACAAGCGTCGCATTTGCCGGCCTGGCTGCGCAGGCGCGTATCGTCCATGTGATCGGCACAACGGGGTGCTCGGCCGCGGACGAGGAGAAGTTCCAGGCAGCAGCCCGCCATGCGCGCGTGGTCAAATCCGGCAATATGAGCCTCGGCGTCAACCTGCTCGGTGTCCTGACCGCTCAAGCCGCCAAGGCTCTGCCTGCCTCAGCCTGGGATATCGAGATCGTGGAAATGCACCACAAGCACAAGGTCGACGCGCCGTCCGGCACAGCGCTGCTCCTCGGCGAAGCGGCGGCCAAGGGTCGCGGCGTGGATCTTGCCAGCCAGTCGGTACGCGTACGCGACGGCCATACCGGGCCGCGCCCTGCCGGAACGATCGGATTTGCGACGCTGCGCGGCGGCTCGGTCGTCGGCGATCATTCGGTTATCCTTGCAGGGGAAGGCGAACTCGTGACGCTTTCGCACAGCGCCCGCGACCGTTCCATCTTTGCGCGCGGCGCCGTTACCGCTGCGCTCTGGGCGCGCGACAAGAAGCCCGGCTTCTATTCGATGCTCGATGTACTCGGGCTTTCCTGAAAATCCATCTGGAGGAATTGATCTAATGAGCGGAACTCTCGTCCTTGTTCGCCACGGTCAGAGCGACTGGAACCTGAAGAACCTTTTCACCGGATGGCGCGATCCCGACCTCACTCCGCTCGGCATTCAGGAGGCCGAAACCGGTGGCCAGGCGCTTGCCGATACGGGCATCCAGTTCGACATCGCCTTCACATCGGTGCTGAAGCGCGCTCAGGATACGCTGAAGATCGTGCTCGACAAGGTGGGCCAGCCGGATCTCGAAACCATCCGCGACCAAGCCCTCAACGAGCGTGACTACGGCGATCTTTCCGGCCTCAACAAGGACGATGCCCGTGCCAAGTGGGGCGAGGAGCAGGTGCATATCTGGCGCCGTTCCTATGACGTGCCGCCGCCCGGCGGCGAAAGCCTGCGCGATACCGGCGCCCGCGTCTGGCCCTACTACCTGACCGAAATCCTGCCGCGCGTGCTGCGCGGACAGACGGTGCTCGTCGCCGCGCATGGCAATTCCTTGCGCTCGCTGGTGATGGTGCTCGATCGGCTGAGCAAGGAGGAGATCCTGAAGCTCAACCTCGCAACCGGCGTGCCGATGGTCTACAAGCTGAACCCGGACTCGACCGTCGCATCCAAGGAAATCCTTGGCGACATGTCCGGCGCCCACTGAGGCGGCTTTCCTTCCGATCGAGACCTGAGCGAGCCGTTCAGCTCTCGATCGTAAACTGGACGCTGTCGGCCGGAAACCGGCTGACGGCATACTGGATCGGCGCCCCGTCCGGATCGGTGTTCAGAGCCCGTGCGACCAGAATGATCGCTCCCGGCGACAGCCTGAGATCCACACGGTCCTGCTCGTCGGCGTGGCTCGCCGTTATTTCCGTCCAAGTTCTCAAATAATCGGGAAGGCCAAGCGCCTTGAAAGCGGCAGTGATCGAACCGCTGTCGCGATAGGCTTCCGCAATTCCGGCGAAGCGTGCGGCCGGAAACCATGCAGTCGACCGCGAAACCGGCCGGCTGTCGGCCTTGCGGAGCGTTTCCAGTCGAATCACCGGCGCGCCCTCCTCAAGGCCCAGCGGTATCGCCACACTGGCCGACGCCGGCTCCTCGCCCGAGTGCAGAAGAAGGCCTTCCTTTTCCCGCGCCTGATCGCCGATGCCTTCATTGAACCGGGTGCGCCGCGTGATCGGGAAATTCAGGCGTTCCTTGCGCTCGATCAGCGTGCCGCGGCCCTGCACGGCCCGCACGATGCCCTCCTGCGCCAGGGCCGCGAGCGCACTTCTAACCGTATGGCGGTTGACCCCGAACTGGGCGGCCAGCGCCATCTCCGGCGGCACCTTGCCGGAGGCGTCGTACTCGCCATTGGCGATCGATGCGCGAATCCGGTCCGCAATCTGGCGCCAGAGGGCCACGCCATTCTGCCGCTGTACGTTCACTTGCCCCACATCCATGTCACACGCTTGTTATATCTAAAGGTTACAGGTAAAGTAAGTTGTATGGTTGTCTATATTAATAGACATTTAGAGGTTTAGCAATGGACCCAGCAGAAGAAATTGAGCCGATCGTCGATCTCCAAGGCCGCCGTCGCGCTGCCGGCCTTTTGGCTCAGGCCAGGATGGATGAACTGCAGGCCGCCTGGGACACGCTGCCCGACAGACCCGAGGTGAAAGCCGTGCGCGGACCGGAAACCGGTCTGGTGATGATACGCGGGCGGATCGGCGGCGGAGGCGCCCCGTTCAATCTCGGGGAAGCCACCGTGACGCGGGCAACGATCCTCCTACCGTCCGGCGTTGCCGGCCACGCCCATGCGCTCGGCACCGACAAGGCGAAGGCGCGGCTTGCGGCGATCTTCGATGCACTTTGGCAGGAAAGAGCGAAACGAGACTTCGTGGAAAGCACCCTGCTCGGTCCGATTGAGGCGCGCATCGCGGCGGAAGACAAGCGGACAGCGGAGGAAACGGCCGCCACCCGCGTCGATTTCTTCACAATGGTGCGGGGGGAGGACTGATGAACATCAAGACGCAAGCTCTGTCCGGGGGGTTCCAGGAACCGGTATTCCACTCACAGGGCGTCTTTCGCATGCTGATGGATGGCATGGCGCGGCCGGGAACGGTACACACCATCGCAATGGATATCGGTCAGCCCGAGCCGCTCGGCCAAGCAGCGGGCGCAATTGCGCTGACGCTCTGCGACCACGACACCCCGACATGGCTGAGCGCGGGCCTCCTCAAGTCGCCCGCAGCCGAGTGGATCGGCTTTCATACTGGTGCGCCCATCACGCGCGAGAAGGCGGAATCCCGCTTTGCTTTCGTGGAGGCCGGCGTGGCACCCTCCTCCTTCGGCCTCTTTGCCGCCGGGACACAGGAATATCCCGACCGCTCCACGACGCTGGTGATCGAGATCGGCGCCTTGGGCCAGGGCCAGGCCCTGACGCTGAAAGGCCCCGGCATTCAACAGACGACGACGGTCAAGCTGAAAGGCCTGCCGGAGGTTTTTCCGCGCCTTTGGGCCGATAACCGCGCGCTCTTTCCGCGTGGCGTCGACGTCATCCTGACGGCGGGCAAGAGCCTCTTGTGCCTGCCGCGGACCACACAGATCGCGGTCCAATGAAAGTCGCGTGCGGGCGCCTTTCGACCCAACGACCAATCCTTCCGCACCGCAAGCGGTGCCGAAGACGGGCAGGAGAATAAACCATGTATGTTGCCGTCAAGGGTGGCGAGGCCGCCATCAACAACGCTCACCGGCTTCTCGCCGACCGGCGTCGCGGCGATCGCTCACTTCCATCGGTCACCATAGAGCAGATCGTGGAACAGCTGGGACTCGCCGTCGATCGGGTGATGGCGGAGGCCTCGCTTTATGACCGGACGCTCGCCGCACTCGCCGTCCGACAGTCACGGGGAGACCTGATCGAGGCAATCTTCCTGCTGCGCGCCTATCGCACCACGCTTCCACGCTTCGGCACCTCGGTTCCAGTCGATACGGCAGGCATGACGGTGGAGCGCCGCGTCTCGGCGACCTATAAAGACTTGCCCGGCGGCCAACTTCTCGGCCCCACTTTCGACTATACTCATCGCCTTCTCGACCCATCCCTGCTGAGCGACGAGCCGATCGAGGAGCCGGCGCGCAAAAGCGCATCCGGCGAGCATGTCATGCGGGTTTCCGACATTCTCGCCCATGAAGGCCTGATCGAAGCAGATGGCGAATTTCCCGAGGACAACGAGGCGGGCGATCTGACCCGCGAACCGCTGGAATTTCCCATGGGCCGCGATCTCCGCCTGCAGGCGCTCGCCCGCGGCGACGAGGGTTTCCTGCTGGCGCTCGGATATTCCACCCAACGCGGCTACGGCCGCAACCATCCTTTCGTCGGCGAGGTCCGGATCGGCGAGGTAGAGGTCGAGCTTGAGGTTGCCGAACTCGGCTTTGCCATTTCGCTCGGCCGCATCCGCGTCACGGAATGCCAGATGGTCAACCAGTTCAAGGGATCGTCCAAGGCGCCGCCGCAATTCACCCGCGGCTACGGCCTGGTCTTCGGCCAGAGCGAGCGCAAGGCGATGTCGATGTCGCTCGTCGACCGGGCGCTGCGCGCCGAAGAACTCGGCGAGGATGTCACCGCGCCGGCACAGGACGAGGAATTCGTCATCTCGCATTCCGACAATGTCCAGGCCACCGGCTTCGTGGAACACCTGAAGCTGCCGCATTACGTCGATTTCCAGGCCGAACTCGCGCTAGTGCGCAAGATGCGCGCCGACATCGAAAAAACCCGCCGGGACGGCAACCACAATCCTGACCAGGAGGCCGCAGAGTGACCGAGCTCGCCACCTACAACTTCGCCTATCTCGACGAGCAGACGAAACGGATGATCCGCCGCGCGATTCTGAAGGCGATCGCCATTCCCGGTTACCAGGTGCCTTTTGCTTCCCGCGAAATGCCGATGCCCTATGGCTGGGGGACGGGCGGCGTGCAGGTCACAGCCTCGATCATCGGGCCGGAAGACGTGCTAAAGGTGATCGACCAAGGAGCCGACGATACGACCAATGCGGTGTCGATCCGGGCCTTTTTCCAGAAGGTCGCCAATGTCGCCGTTACCACCCACACAAAGGACGCGACGATCATCCAGACGCGCCACCGCATTCCCGAACAGCAGCTCGAGAAAGGCCAGGTGCTTGTCTACCAGGTGCCGATTCCGGAACCTTTGCGCTTCCTCGAGCCGCGCGAGACCGAAACCCGCAAGATGCATGCGCTCGAGGAATACGGCCTCATGCATGTGAAGCTCTACGAGGACATTGCCCGCCACGGCCGCATCTCCACCACTTACGCCTACCCGGTGAAAGTGGCGGGCCGCTATGTGATGGACCCCTCTCCGACGCCGAAGTTCGACAATCCGAAAATGCATATGTCGGAAGCCCTGCAGCTTTTCGGCGCGGGCCGAGAAAAGCGCATCTATGCCGTGCCGCCTTATACGGATGTCGTCAGCCTCGACTTCGAGGATTATCCCTTCGAGATCCAGAAATTCGAACAACCCTGCGCGCTCTGCGGCGCGCAGGGCGTGTATCTCGATGAAGTCGTGCTCGACGACAAGGGCGGCCGCATGTTCGTCTGTTCCGATACCGACCACTGCGAAGACCGCCGCGAACACGGCCATGCCGGCGAGATGCTGGCACCTGCCAAAGAGGCGGCTGAGTGATGGCGGTTGTGGCTTACCCCCCTCTGACATTCAAGGACAAGACGCCATGACCGATACCCCCCTCCTCAAAGTCAGCGGCGTCTCGAAATTCTACGGCAGCCGGATCGGCTGCAAGGATGTGTCCTTCGATCTCTGGCCCGGCGAGGTGCTGGCCATCGTGGGTGAATCCGGCTCGGGCAAGACGACGCTGCTCAACTGCCTGTCAACCCGGCTGATGCCGACGACAGGCAGTGTCGAATACCGCATGCGCGACGGCAATTTCCGCGACCTCTACCACATGAGCGAGGCCGAACGCCGTTTCCTGATGCGCACCGACTGGGGCTTCGTGCATCAGAACCCGGCCGACGGATTGCGCATGACGGTATCTGCCGGCGCCAATGTGGGCGAGCGCCTGATGGCGGTGGGCGACCGGCATTACGGCAAGATCCGCGAGACGGCCACTGACTGGCTTACCCGCGTCGAGATCGGCACCGACCGCATCGACGACCAGCCTCGGGCCTTTTCAGGCGGTATGCGCCAGCGGCTGCAGATCGCCCGCAACCTCGTCACCGGCCCGCGTCTCGTCTTCATGGACGAGCCGACCGGCGGCCTGGACGTTTCGGTCCAGGCCCGCCTGCTCGACCTTGTCCGCGGCCTTGTCAACGACCTCGGCCTCTCGGCCATCGTCGTCACCCACGACCTTGCGGTGGCGCGGCTGCTTTCCCACCGGATGATGGTGATGAAGGACGGGCATGTGATCGAACACGGGCTGACCGACCGGGTGCTCGACGACCCGCGGGAGCCTTACACCCAGCTTCTTGTTTCTTCGATCCTGCAGGTCTGAGGGAGATATTGCGATGGCCACCCCCCTCGTCGTTTCCGAAGTCTTTAAAAGCTTCACCATGCATCTGCGCGACGGCATCAAGCTGCCGGTCGTTAACGATGTGAGCTTTTCGGTCGCAAGCGGCGAATGCGTCGTGCTCGGCGGCCCGTCAGGCATCGGCAAAAGCTCGATCCTGAAAATGCTCTACGGCAACTACGCCGTCGATGCCGGGCAGATTCTCGTCGATCACAAGGAAAAACTGGTCGATATCGCCCGGGCCGATCCGCGCACCGTGCTCGACGTGCGTCGCCATACCCTCGGTTATGTCAGCCAGTTCCTGCGAACCGTGCCGCGTGTTTCTGCGATCGACGTGGTCGCCGAACCGCTCGTCGCTCGCGGGATCGGAGCGCCGGAAGCAAAAGAAAGGGCTTCCGACCTGCTCGCAAAGCTCAATCTGCCGCGCGAGCTCTGGAGCCTGCCGCCTGCCACGTTCTCGGGCGGCGAGCAGCAGCGCGTCAACATCGCCCGCGGCTTCATCACCAGCCACAGCATTCTGCTCCTCGATGAGCCCACGGCTTCGCTCGATGCGGTGAACCGGCGCGTGGTGGTGGATATGATCGCCGAGAAAAAGCGTGACGGCGTGGCACTTCTTGGAATTTTCCACGACGAGGAAGTCCGTGAGGCGGTGGCCGACCGCATACTCGATGTCACCCAGTTCTCACCGCGAAAGGCCGCAGCATGAGCGTCAAGGTCGGCCTTGAGCCCGCCATCCATCCAAGCGCTAGTGTCAGGAATTCAAACCTTGGCCGCTATACGGAAGTATCCGAGCGCTGCCGGATCGACGAGGCGGAGATCGGCGACTATTCCTACATCATGCAGGACGGCTCGATCTGGTGCGCAACCATCGGCAAGTTCGTCAATATGGCGGCGTCCGTGCGCATCAACGCCACCAACCATCCGACATGGCGGGCGACGCTGCATCATTTCACCTATCGTGCCGCAAATTACTGGGATGATGCAGAAAACGAGGAAGACTTCTTTGAATGGCGGCGCGACCATCGCGTCGTCATCGGTCATGACGTCTGGATCGGACACGGAGCAACGGTCCTGCCGGGCGTGACCGTCGGCAACGGCGCCGTGATCGGCGCCGGCGCCGTCGTCTCGAAGGATGTCGCGCCCTACACGATCGTCGGCGGCGTGCCGGCAAAGCTCATCCGGGAACGCTTCACAAAGGAGATAGGCGAGGCCATGGACCGGCTTGCATGGTGGGACTGGGACCACCTGAAACTCAGAGCCGCACTGGATGATTTCCGTGCCCTTTCTGCGGAAGAATTCCTTCTCCGCCATGGCTGACGCATCATCATTATGTCATGGAAATCTTTTAGCCGAGGTCCTGTTTCGGAGCACACCGACCGGCTAATCTTCCTTCACCCTCCTGATTCCTCGGATCCTTGCCTTGCGCTACGCTCTCTATTTTTCGCCTTCCGAAAGCCATCCTTTGACAAGGATGGCATCCCATTGGCTCGGACGCGATGCCTTTAGCGGTGAAATATTCCCGACACCCGAGGTGGATGGACTGCCGGGAGAGACAGTCCGTGTGCTGACTGCCGATCCGCGGCGTTACGGTTTCCATGCAACGCTGAAGGCGCCCTTCGAGCTGCATCCCGACCGCACGGAGTCGGAACTGATCGCCGCCACGGAACGCTTTGCTGCCGACACGCCCGCTTTCGACATCCCAAATGTCATCATCGGCCAACTCGGGCGGTTCTTTGCGCTCGTGCCGGACACGATCTATCCCGAACTGCAGCATTTCGCGGCCCAGACGGTGGAAGAATTCGAGCCGTTCCGGGCGCCGCTCACGGATGCCGATATCGCTCGCCGCAAACCGGAAAACCTGAGTGCCGCCCAGCGCGCCAATCTCGACCGCTGGGGTTATCCCTATGTAATGGACGAATTCCGGTTTCACATGACGCTCACCGGCCAGGTCCCCCCCGAACAGGCCTCTGCCATGCGCCTTGAGCTAGACCGCCGATTTGCCGCATTTGCGCATAAGGCGCTTGCCGTCGATGGGCTTGCGCTGTTCATCGAACCTTCGCGCGGCGCCCCCTTCCATGTTCATCGCTGGTTCCCGCTGGCGCGCAGCGCCGCAAACAGAAAGATTGCCTCATGACCGCCGAACTCGTGCTCACCAACGCCCGTATCGTGCTGGAGGACAGCGTGATCCACGGCTCCGTCCAGATTCGCGACGGCAAACTCGCCGACATTTCGGAAGGCCTCACGCGGACGGGAGAGGATTTCGAAGGCGACTATCTGATCCCGGGCTTGGTGGAATTGCATACCGACCATCTGGAACAGCACTATTCGCCGCGTCCCGGCGTGCGCTGGAACACGATTGCGGCAATCCAGGCCCATGACGCGCAGGTGGCGACCTCCGGTATCACCACCGTCTTCGATTGCCTTCGCATGGGCGCGGACGAGGACGGGGGTTTTGTCAGGGGCGAAATGCGCGAGATGGCCGACGCTATCCATGCGGCAAGCCAGGAGGGCCGGCTACGCTCCGAGCACCTTATCCACCTGCGCTGCGAGGTCTCGGCCGACAACGTGCTCGAACACTTCGTGGATTTCGAGGATGATCCCTATGTCCGGCTCGTCTCGCTGATGGATCATGCGCCCGGCCAACGCCAGTTCCAGACCATGGATCAGTACGTCTTCTACTACAAGAAGAAGCGTGGCCTGACCGACGAAGCCTTCGCGAAGTTCATTGCCAAACGGCAGGAGGAGTCGGCACGCAATTCCACCCCGCACCGCCTTGCCATCTCGAAGGTCTGCGCCGAACGCGGTATTACGGTCGCCAGCCACGACGACGCCACATTGGCTCACGTCGGCGAGGCAATCGAGAACGGCGTACGGCTGGCGGAATTTCCGACCAGTTTCGATGCCGCGAAAGCGTCGCACGAGGCGGGCATGAGCGTGTTGATGGGCGCGCCGAACATCGTGCGCGGCAAATCCCATTCCGGCAATATCGCGGCTCGCGACCTGGCCGAACGCGGCGTCCTCGACGTGCTTTCCTCCGACTACGTACCGCTCAGCCTCCTGCATGCGCCATTCGTGCTTGCCGATGAAGTGGAAAGCATTTCCTTGCCGAAAGCCCTTGCCATGGTGACCGCGACGCCTGCCCGGACCGTTGGTCTTGATGACCGCGGCCGGATAGAGACGGGTCTGCGTGCCGACCTCGTCCGTGTCCATCACGAGCAGGGCGTGCCGGTGGTCCGCGCCGTCTGGCGGGAAGGCAAACGGGTCGCCTGATGGACGCGCGGCCGGAAGACGCCGGGCCTTCCGGAACGATGGTCGTGGTGGTCGGTCCGAGTGGCGCCGGCAAGGACACGCTCATGGCCTATGCCGCCCGGCATTTCGCGGGAAATGAGCGCGTCGTTTTTGCTCGCCGGGTCATCACGCGCGACGAGGCGGCCGGCGGCGAGGACCATGATGCCGTTTCCGAAGAAATGTTCGAAACGCTCGAAAAAACCGGTCGTTTTGCCGTCTCCTGGAGCGCCCACGGACTGCGTTACGGCATTCCCATCGAGACAAAAGCGGCGGTCGAGCGCGGGCGGCTTGTCGTCGCAAACGGCTCCCGTTCGGCCCTCAGCCGCTTCAAGGCCCTCTATCCGTCCCTTTTCGTCATCAACGTGACCGCCAGCACCGATGTCCTCGCGGCGCGCTTGGCGGCCCGCGGCCGGGAGACGAAGGCGGAAATACTTCGCCGCCTGGAGCGCAGTTCCCTTACCGTCACCGGCGACTATCGCGTGATAACGATCGACAACAGCGGTTCGGTAGAAACGGCAGGTCATTTAATGGTCGAAGCGCTCCACAGCTGCATGCCCGCGTCAAGATAATTCGGCAAAAACCTCCACCCCACGCTTTAAAGTCTTCCCGCAGGCTCTATTTGCCTTTTCCTGTGTAGTAACGAGGAAAAGTATGAGTCAGATCAAACCGCGTGACGGACAGCAGGAAACCGTGGCAATAGCCGACCTTGAGGCCCGCGTGGTCGTGCTCGAGATCGTTTCGATGACCGCGCTCGCGCTTGCCATGGACACCACCGACAATGCGGATGTTGAATATGCCCGCGGCATCACAAGCCTGATCATGGAAACGGTGCAACAGCGTTGCGGCGAAATGAACATGCCGGCCGAGGCCCGTCTGACCGCCTGCTCCTATGCCGACGAACTACTGTCCACGGCGCTTCAATCTCTCTATCCCAAAGGACATGGAGCCGGTCAGTGAGCCTCGTCCCAATTGGTTGCGGCCCGCGCGTCGACCTTCAGCGGCACCCTCATGGCTATCGCAGGCATGGCGGCCTGCTCCATGGTCGAGACAATCACGGGTAGCGCGCGCTCCACTTCGTCATCCTCCACCTCGAAGATCAGTTCGTCATGCACCTGCAGCAGCATGCGAGCCGAGAGCCCGGCATTGGCCAGCGCCGGCTCCATCTTCACCATGGCCCGGCGGATGATGTCGGCCGCCGAACCCTGGATCGGCGCATTGATCGAAGCCCGCTCGTTGAAAGCCCTGACCGAAGGGTTGGAAGACTTGATCTCCGGGTAGTGAGCGCGACGGCCGAAGATTGTCTCTACATAGCCATTCTCGCGGGCGAAATTCTTCGTGCTTTCCATATAGTCGCGGATGCCCGGAAACCGCTCGAAATATTTCTTGATGTATTCGCCGGCTTCCGACCGCTCGATGCTGAGCTGGTTCGCAAGGCCGAAGGCCGAAATCCCGTAGATGATGCCGAAGTTGATCGCCTTGGCGCGCCGGCGAACCTCGCTCGGCATTCCCTCTACCGGCACGCCGAACATTTCGGAGGCCGTCATGGCGTGAATGTCGACGCCATCGGAAAAAGCCTGGCGGAGCTGGGGGATATCCGCCACATGGGCGAGCACGCGCAGTTCGATCTGGCTGTAGTCGGCCGAGACCAGCTTGTGGCCCGGCGTCGAGATGAAGGCCGTGCGGATCTTCCGCCCTTCCAGGGTGCGCACCGGAATGTTCTGCAGGTTCGGCTCGGAAGACGACAGGCGACCGGTCGTTGTGGAAGCCAGCGAGTAGCAGGTATGGACCCGCTTGGTTTGCGGATGCACATAACCCGGCAGAGCATCCGTGTAGGTCGACTTCAGCTTGGTGAGCTGGCGCCAGTCGACGATCTTGCGCGGCAGTTCGTGCCCGGCGGCGGCCAGATCCTCCAGGACGCTTGCCGAGGTCGACCACTGGCCGGTCTTCGTCTTGGCGCCGCCCGGCAGGCCCATCTTGCCGAACAGGATGTCGCCCAGCTGCTTCGGCGAGCCAATTGTGAATCTTTCACCGGCCAGCGTATAAATCTCGTCCTCGAAGGCCGCAGCTCTCTGGGCCAGCTCGCCGGAAAGGCGGGAGAGTATCTGCCGGTCGATGGTGATGCCGCGTTCTTCCATATGGGCGAGGACAGCCACCAGCGGGCGCTCCAGGCGCTCGTAGATACGCGTCAGGCCGGCCGCGGCAAGTTGCGGCTTCAACGCCATCCAGAGGCGCAACGTCACATCGGCATCTTCCGCAGCGTAGACCGTCGCCTTGTCGATATCGACGAAGTCGAAGGTTACTCCGGCCTTGCCGCTGCCGGCAACATCCTTGAACGTGATCGGCTTGTGGTTCAGCCAGCGTTCCGAAAGCGCGTCCATGCCATGGTTGGCCTTGCCGGCCTCCAGCACATAGGACATCAGCATAGTGTCGTCGTAGCTTTCGACGGTGATGCCATGGCGTTTCATCAGGAGATAATCGAATTTCAGGTTCTGCGCCACTTTGAGAACCGAGGAATCCTCCAGTAGCGGCTTCAACCGGGCGAGCGCCTCGCGCATCGGGATCTGGTTTTCGGCAAGCCCTCCGCCGAGCAGGTCGCCGACTCCCGTCTTGTGGTTGAGCGGGATATAAGCCGCGCGGACATCAAGGCCGGTCGGGCTGTCGATATTGTCCGCCAGCGCCAGCGAGAAACCGACAAGCTCCGCCTGCATCGGATCGAGCGACGTGGTTTCGGTATCGAAGGCGACGAGGCCCGTATCGCGGGCCGCCCTGATCCAGTCATCCAGCATTTCCACGTCGCGGATCGTCACGTAACAGCTCGGGTCGAGCTTGGCATTCGCGAAGGCGTCGATGCGGGCCTTGGCAAGTTCGGCCGGCGTCGCCGCATCCGTTCCTTTGGCAACCGGCGCCTTGGCCGCGTTGGCAGGTGCCTTGGCCGCGGCTTCTCCGGTGTCTGCGGGCGTTACAGACCCGGCATCGAGATCGGGGCCTCGGGCGGCGTCGCCCCATTCGACCTTGACCACGGCGGGCTCAATGGCGTCCGCATCACAATCGCAGGCCGCCGCAACACGCCGCGTGAGCGTGCCGAATTCCATGGTCTTCAGGAATCCGATCAGCTTCGGTCCGTTCTGAGGCTCCAGCACCAGCGCATCGAGCGGCAGCTCGAGCGGCACATCGGTGCGCAGCGATACGAGCCGGCGCGACAGCCGCGCGAGATCGGCATTGGCGACGATATTTTCCCGTCGCTTCACCTGCTTGATCTCGCCGGCCCGCGCCAGGAGCGTATCGAGGTCGCCGAACTCTTCCAGAAGCTGGGCCGCCGTCTTCGGGCCGATACCCGGGATACCCGGCACGTTGTCCACCGAATCCCCGACCATCGCCTGCAGGTCGATCATCTTTTCCGGCGGCACGCCCCATTTCTCGACGACGTCGGGAATGCCGATCTGCTTGTCCTTCATGCTGTCGTACATGTGGACATTCGGCGTGACGAGCTGCATCAGGTCCTTGTCGGAGGAAACGATGGTCACGTCCGCGCCGATCGCCTCGGCCTGCCTGGCATAGGTGGCGATAATATCATCCGCCTCGAAACCTTCCGTCTCGATGCAGGGCAGATTGAAGGCGCGGGTCGCTTCCCGAATCAGGCCGAACTGCGGGATCAGCTCTTCCGGGGGCGCGGAGCGGTTTGCCTTATAGGCGTCGTAGAGGTCCTTGCGGAACGTCTTGGCCGAATAATCGAAAATGACGGCGAAATGGGTGGGCGTGACGCCGACGGACGTATCGCGGGCGTCGGTCAACAGCTTCCATAGCATATTGCAGAAGCCGGAAACGGCGCCAACCGGTAGTCCGTCGGATTTTCGGGTGAGCGGCGGCAGCGCATGGAAGGCGCGGAAGATGAAGCCGGAGCCGTCGATAAGGAAGAGATGATCGCCTTTTTTCATGGGCCAAAGCAATAGCGTGGGGCATTCGTTCCGTCCACGAAAACTTGGGCTGGCGCGGGTTAGCAAAGCCTCACCGGAACGTTACCGATTTGTAATGGCCCGATGCCTTGAAAAGCTCCGTTGCGGCGCACATCTCAGCAGTACCGGCGACTGATCACGCCGCAGTCTGGAAAACGGCCTGTCCCCCGCCGCACCAGACCGGGCAAAGACCTACCCCCCTCTCCGGGTCTTTGCCCTTCCATCGGAACCGCCATGGCTGTCCCCTCCCGGCCATGGCGGTTTTTCCGTTTTAAGAGCACAGAAAGACTTGTCATTTCCCGTGTCTTCGCACAGGCTTGGCGAAAGCATGGCCTGCGATATATCCGGCTGCCCCATAGGCAGATCGGAGAGGATGGAGACCGAAGCCATGGCATTCGACCGCTCGCGTTCGGCGACCTATCTTGCCGGTCAACTGGCCAAAGGCTTCGCGCGCTCACTGCAGACGCGATCTGCGGCACTGGGCTTTTCTCCGGGACAGTTTCCCGTCCTGCTCGAACTGTGGCAGGAGGATGGGCTGACCCAGAAACAGCTTCTCGACCGGCTGGAGGTGGAGCAGGCAACGCTGGCCAACACCCTCTCCCGCATGGAGCGCGACGGTCTCATTCAGCGCACACCGCATCCCAACGACCGACGGGCGCAAATCATCACACTGACCCAGGCCGGCCGCGATCTCGAAGCGGAGGCCGTGGAAGCCGCAGCCGACGCAGATGCGGCCCTTTTCGAGGGGTTCAAGCGATTTGAGCGGGAGCTGATGATCGAATACATGCGGACGATCGTGGAGACCGCGCGCAAGCTCTGACAGCTCCATCAACCGCCCGTATCAGGAACAGCACGCGCCGCTTGCCGAGGACGGTCCGCAACAGGCGGCCGCCTTCCGGCTTTCCTCGGCCAGCCAACGGTCGCGAGGCTTGCAGCTCGCCGGCCGTGGCGACAATTCCACATGCAGGGCGCCATCCCCAAAGATGGGAAGCGACGCACAAAAGAGCTGCATCGGCTGCACGCCGTCACTCACCTCGAAGGTCAGCTTGGCGGATCCGTCGAGCCGCACATGCTCGGACACCTTGCGGATGATCTTGGAGAACTTCGCCGCCGGCATGTGCGTCCTGTCGCCTTCTTCGATATCCCAGAGCTGGACGAATATCTCCGACCATGCTTCGGGATTGGCGCCGCAATCAAGCGCGGAGAAATGGCCGGCCTTCACCTCGGTCACGTGATAGCCTTGCTTGATGGCCTTGCCCTCGTAATGGAATACCAGCGGCACCTCCGCGTGACTGGCAAGCGTGTCGAGCATCAGGCCAAGAGTGATATCAGCGGCGCGGGGCTTGTCGATCGCATTCATTTGCGCTACTCCTTGTTTCAATATTTCAAGGATCATTGAATTATGGAGAAACGTCAAGCCCTCGCATCCTTCGGCGCGCTTTCGCAGGAAACGCGCCTGGAGATTGTCCGGATGCTGGTCATCGCCGGACCAACGGGAATGCACGCGGGAGCGATTGCGGAGAAGATTGGGACGTCGCCGTCCAACATCTCCTTCCACCTCAAGGAGCTCGACCGGGCGGGGCTGATCGGCCAGCAGCGGGAATCGCGATCGATCATCTACAGCGCGAAATACGACGCGCTTTCAGACCTCGTCCGCTTTCTGATGGAGGACTGTTGCGCCGGGCATCCAAAAATCTGCAAGCCTGCTGCCACCGTCACCGCCTGCGGCGGTCCTTCGAACAAGGAAAGTGCGATCGGGGACCCTGAAGGTACAACGTCGCTTAGTTTGCAATCCATATCCGGAAATGACGCCGACCTGCGTATTGCTCTGACTGCCGCGGCACTGCCGACCGACGATCTGACCGAGGACGGTCGCCACTTTTTCCGGATTGCCCGCGGCACGGATACCCTCGGCTTCGGCGGATACGAACTGCATGACGGAGACGCGCTGCTGCGGTCGCTCGTCATTCTCCCGGACCACCGCGGCAAAGGCCTTGGAGATCTGGCAACCCGCCTTCTCCTTGAGAGCGCCCATTCAGCAGGCGCCCGGCGAGCTTATCTTCTGACCACCTCGGCGGCCTCGTTCTTCGAACGCCTCGGGTTTGAAAAGATCGATCGGTCGGCGGCTCCGACCGCTATCCTGCAAACCCGGCAGGCGACGTCCATCTGTCCGGCCTCGGCGGCACTCCTCGCCAAACCGCTTACGCCGGGCGCCGACGCGAACGTTGGGAAGAAGTCGGAAGACTTGAACGCATGAGCCCCAGAACCTTATGAGTGCCCGCATTCCGATTGCTCCCATTGCCGCCCTCGGCATCACCCAGATCATCGGGTACGGCACCCTCTATTACAGCTTCAGCATCCTGGCGCCGGACATGGCGGCATATTTTGCCTGGTCAACGGAATGGATCTTCGGGGCATTGTCTGCGGCGCTTCTCGTCGGCGGCCTGGCCGCTCCCTGGCTCGGCTCGCTGTTCGACCGCTGGGGAGCAGGACGCGCCATGACCCTCGGTTCGGTCGTTGCGGCTGCAGCTCTCACGGCTTGCGCCATGGCGCCGGGGAAGATCGCCTTCGTTGCCGCATTGATCGCCATAGAGGTTGCGGCCAACGTCGTGCAATACGGCGCTGCTTTCGCTCTTCTTGTCCAGCTCCGACCCGAGGTTGCGCAACGAAGCATCACCTATCTGACCCTTATTGCCGGGTTCGCCTCGACGATCTTCTGGCCCCTAACGTCGGCTCTGCACGAACACCTTTCCTGGCAGAACGTCTATCTGGTCTTCGCGGCCCTGAACCTCCTGATCTGCATGCCGCTGCATGCCTGGCTGGCGCGTGGCGCAAGCGCCCGGGAACCTCTCGAAGCAGCAGTGCCTTTGCGGGCGGAAGGAGTACTCGCTCCACGATCGCGGCGCCTCGGATTCGCCCTTATGGTCGCAGGCTTTGCGCTGCAGTCGCTGGTCAGCTCGGCAGCGCTGGTGCACATGGTGCCGCTACTGTCGGCGCTGGGGCTCGGCGCCACCGCCGCAATTGTCGGCACGCTTTTCGGCCCTTCGCAAGTTCTTAGCCGGCTCATCAATATGCTGCTCGGCCGCGATCTGCAGCCCCTCCACCTGGCCACGATCGCGGCAGCGCTGTTGCCAGGCGGCGTTCTGGTACTGATCCTGACCGCCCCTTCCGTGCCGGGAGCCATGGCTTTCGCGGTAATCTTCGGCATGGGCAACGGGCTTCTCAGCATCGTCGCCGGCACCTTGCCGTTGTCGCTATTCGGAAGCGAAGGTTACGGCAGGCTGCAAGGCAAGATGATGGCGGCGAGGCTCATCACGTCCGCGATCGCGCCTTTTGCGCTGGCCTTGTCGATGACCTGGATAGGCGTCATATGGTCATTGGCGGTGACGGCGGGGCTGGGCGCGATTGCGGTGCTTGCCTTCGTGCTCATCGGCCGCCTGGCCGGCCACCAGCGGGCGACAGGCGAACCGGCGCCCTAGCACACAAACGTCGCTTTGCCATTGTGCCTTCATGCATAGGCTTGCTAACAAGGAGCGCGCCACCACGGCTGACTCTTCCTCGTCCGGAAGAGCCAAGGCCTCGCATTTCAAAGACAGGGATCTTTTCATGACCGATCTTTCCGCCGTCCTCGATCGCGCCGACCAAAACCTTCCCGCCAGCCTCGAACGTCTGTTCGGCCTCGTCCGCATCAAGTCGATCTCCACCGACCCGGCCTTCAAGGCGGATTGCCGCAAGGCGGCCGAATGGCTCGTTGCGCAACTTACGGAGCTGGGCTTCGAAGCCTCGGTACGCGATACGACCGGTCATCCCATGGTGGTCGGCCATCATCCGGGACCGCATGCCGATGCGCCGCATGTGCTGTTTTACGGCCATTACGATGTGCAGCCGATCGACCCGATCGAACTCTGGGAGGACGATCCTTTCGATCCCAAGGTGAAAGACCTAGGCAACGGGCGAAAGGTCATCACCGGCCGCGGGACCTCGGACGACAAGGGCCAGCTCCTGACCTTCGTCGAGGCTTGCCGGGCCTACAAAGAGGTTCATGGCAACCTGCCGGTGCGGGTGACGGTTCTTTTCGAAGGGGAAGAAGAGTCCGGCTCGCCGTCGCTCAAACCCTTCCTCGAAGCCAATGCGGCGGAACTCACGGCCGACTGCGCGCTCGTCTGCGATACCGGCATGTGGGACGGCGATACGCCGGCCATCGCCGCAGCCCTCCGGGGACTGGTCGGGGAGGAACTGACGATCAAGGCGGCCGACAGGGACCTTCATTCGGGCCTTTTCGGGGGTGCTGCCGCCAATCCCATCCACATCCTCACGGATATCCTGGCCGGCCTGCACGACGAGACCGGGCGGGTGACGCTGGACGGTTTTTATGACGGCGTCGAAGAAACCCCGTCGAACATCAAGGCCGGCTGGGAAACGCTCGGCCGGGACGCGAAGTCCTTCCTGGGCGAGGTCGGCCTTTCGATCCCGTCGGGCGAGAAGGGCCGCTCGGTTCTGGAACTCACCTGGGCGCGTCCGACGGCCGAGGTGAACGGCATCTGGGGCGGCTATACCGGCGAAGGCTTCAAGACCGTGATCGCGGCCGAGGCCTCCGCCAAGGTATCGTTCCGCCTCGTCGGCCAGCAGGAGCCGGCCAAAATCCGCGAGGCCTTTCGCGCCTATGTCCGGTCAAGGATCCCCGGTGACTGCTCGGTGGAATTCCACGAGCATGGCGCTTCGCCGGCAATTCAGCTCTCGTACGATTCCCCGGTTCTCAGCAAGGCCAGAAACGCGCTGTCCGACGAATGGACCAATCCTGCCGTCGTAATCGGCATGGGCGGGTCAATCCCGATCGTCGGAGATTTCCAGAAGATGCTCGGGATGGATTCGCTGCTTGTCGGCTTCGGCCTCGTCGACGACCGCATTCATTCGCCCAATGAGAAATACGACCTGAAGTCCTTCCACAAGGGCATACGCTCCTGGACCCGCATCCTGGCGGCGCTGGCCGGCTAATCGGGCCACATAGAAAAGGCCCCGCAGTTTTCACTGCAGGGCCCTCAAACAAAAAGGCCGGGCAAGCCCGACCTTTCCACTCCCATTCATGGGTGCCAGTACATCCGTGGTCACTCTCAATGGGACAAGCATTTCCGACGCGGCCGCTTCGCGACCTCAAAGAAGTCAACGCGGCTCTAGCGGTCATCGTCTCTCCGAACGGTAAACATCCCGTTAACGCGGAAATGGATATCGTCTCAAGACGGCACGGTTTCCCGTATTTGCCGTTACACGCAGTCCTCAAGCGCTTGGCTCAAACCTGCGGTGCGTCGGAAACGCCATTGAACCCTAGATAGGAAGGCCTTTTCCGATTTGCAAGGGTGCTCGAAAGACCCAAATCGGGATAGGGGGGAGCCTATTGGCTCCGCCCCTCCCACACCACCCGGCATGCGGGTCCGCACCGGGCGGTTGGAGCAGTTGAGGTCGTCAGGCCCGTAGTTCTCCCGGCCTGGCGCCTGGGTT
>NZ_PVBM01000022.1 GCF_002968575.1 Neorhizobium huautlense
GCTCACCCGAGACCCGCTGTCTCCTCCCAAAATCTCCATCCGTCCAACTGTCCTTATGCATGGGAATAAGGACAGGGTCTGAACTGTTTTACTCAATATTCACAGGCGGTCTCGCTCGGACGGATACCCTAAAAGAGCTGAAAGCTCATCCTGAAAATTTTTACATCATTCACTACTCCTGCCAGAGCCTATATGACGACAACGAGGCACTCTCCCCTCGGATAACTTCGATTGCGATTGCTCATTTCAGTACAGAGCAGACCGTAAGCTTCTCAACACATTCGGTTGCGGAGGAGTTGCACATCAACCGCGAGGCAGTGCGCGACCAATTCGACAAAGTCGAGCGCGAGCTTCTGCGAGGCTTTTATGCGTTCGTTAGAGATCGCAGAGATAAATTTTGGGTCCATTGGAACATGCGAAATCTAACGTACGGTTTCGAGCACCTCGAACACCGTTATCGGGTGCTGGGTGGACGAGACGCGCCTGTTATACCCGTGGAGCGTCGACTTAATCTCAACGACCTTCTCGCAGACAGGTACGGGGGCGACTACGCTAAACACCCGAAACTCCGATCCTTAATGGAAATGAACGGTGGAATTCATAGACACGTTCTGAGCGGGGAAGAAGAGGTAAGTGCCTTCCAGAACAATGAGTTCATCCGAATGCATAATTCGACGCTCAGCAAGGTCGGGTTCTTACACTCTGTAATGCGCAAGATGATAAACGGTACACTGCATACTGCCTCGCGAGGCTACGGTGTAGCCTTGGACAGGTTATTCGAAAGCAGGTGGGCCAAGGCTGTGGGACTTTTGGCAACAGTATTAGGCTTTGGGACGGGTGCTTGGCAGACATATCTGTGGCTAGTAGAGATGGCCAGCAGCTAAAAATGCGGAATTGTCCTCATTGCATTGTGCTGCCGTAAGTTCAATCGGCTACATCTTGGTAATCTGATGCGTGCTCTTGGCAATGGGCGCGAACACGCTGGAGCCAATTCTCGTACCAGACCCACATCCCTTTGTATTCGCCGTCACGCCCGAAGTTACTAGCGGGATTTTTCGCATCCAGGGCCTGCCACAAAGCCGTGTGACTTCCCTGTTTGAACTTCGGATACCCTTCCGCCTGCATGATTTCGATGATCTGCTTGCCGAGATACCGTTTTTTCTCGACCTCCTTGAGCAGCACCCGGTTTATCTCAGCAGCTTCTTCAGACCCTGGCTTGACGAACTCAACCGCCAGGTCGGCGGCGGACTTTCTGTTGGCAAGCTTCGGTACGAAAACTACACGGTATGCGAAATCCGGGTCGGTCAGCTGTTCGTCTGAAAGGCCTTTATGAAACTCTTCCATCAGCGTCTCGATGTGGGCCGGAAGGGAACTAGCCTTCTTCAGGATCGAGCGCTGGTCAGAACTGAACGTGACGAATTGCAGGGCAATGGGAAGGCGACGTTCTAGACCGTACTGGCCACCGAACAGCTTTTTGATCGCTTCATTGAAGTTGATGCAGCAGGCCTGCATCTTCGCACTGACCGCGTCGTCGATCCGGCTGGTCATACGATGCTCAATCTCGTGCCGGATGAGTATCAGGAATTCCAGGTTTCTCAGGGCACCGGCTGGAATTGGGCATTTCGCATGCTTGAGGCACATGCCTAGTTCCCAATAGCAGTCCTCTCCTGACGCCGTTTTTTTGACAGTGCCGTCAGGATTCCTATAGCGGTAGTCGATGCCTTCACGTCGATAGAAGGCATGCATCAGGTACGTCCAGGCGATGACGCTGGTGACGATGAACAGTTCCGCTCGAAAGGTAAGCCCTGCGCCATTGAAGGTGTGAACGGCTGCGATCATTGCCTCACGAGCCTTGATCAGCAGCTCGTCACCGCGCACGCTCAAACCAGACGCCGGATCAATGTCTGGCCAGGTGGCGAGAAAATCGCTCAAGTCGTCGTCGGTCGCGGGCTTAACAGACTTATGCTTGGCTTCCGTCCTGATCTCCGAAATGACACGATGGTTCACCGACCGTGTCGGCCGCGTAAAGTACGCAAGGATTTCTTGATCGCTATATCCGCCCCTAGCCAGCATCGCCTTCACCAAGGCGATTTCCCATCTCTCAAGCGGCAGTCGCAGTTTCTTCGGCAAATTGGTCCCCCTGATGAGTACCAAGATACGACTAGAAACGACATCGAGTCGCAACTTTTAATTTAGCTATTGGATACATTGGCGATAAAAAAAGAGGGAGATCGACGGGGAGACATTGACCGCTTATCGCTCGGTAATCTGCCAGGGTTTAGGGTGCGTCAGGGCGCATTTGATAGCGGGACATCGTGTTGAAACTTAATCGAACTGACAGCGTCGCCTTCTTTGGCGACCCGCATGGCAACTTCCGTCCTGTGCGCGAATTGATACGGAAGGTTCACCCGGCCTACTCAATTTTCCTTGGTGACTTCGACCTTGACCGGCCCCTAGATATTGAACTGGCGGACCTGACGTTGGTCGGTTCGAGCATCTTTTTCATCCATGGTAATCACGACGCCGACCGGGAAAGTTGGCACGACTTCGTTTTTGAATCCGGTCTCTCGAACAGCAACCTTGCCGGTCGTGTCGTTGAACTGGACGGCGTTCGGGTTGCGGGCTTGGGCGGTGTATTTCACGCCGACGTCTGGCATCCTCAGAACGCTGGCGGCATCCCCAAGTTCAATACACGTAGCGAGTATGTCAGCGCCCATTCAAGATCGACGTGGCGTGATGGGCTGCCCCTGCGTCATCGGTCGACGATATTCCCTGAGGACTTCAACGCCCTGGCCGCGCTCGAAGCAGACTTACTGATCACGCATGAATCGCCATCATCCCATCGCTACGGGCATTCCGAAATCGACGACCTTGCGGAGGTGTTGGGCGTAAAGACCATCGTACATGGTCACCTTCATCAGGACTATCGCGCTACGCTTCCCAACGGCATCAAAGTGATTGGTTTGCCGAAAGCTGGCGTTCTCGTCACTTCATTCTCGGAGCTGATTGAATAGGCCTTCCGGCCGCCTCGCGTTCGCAATTCGATCACGGCCCAAATCAGACCCTCCGCCGCAGGTTGATATCGCCCAGCCGATCAGTCGGCGAAGAATCCCCTATGTCCATGGTCCAGAAACATGAATTTAGAAGTGGGCCAAAACTATCGGATCGGATCGCCCACAGCAGCCGTCATAGCGACGAACCAAGGGAGCGCAATCAGCAGCGCAGACCCCGAGCGGGTGTAACCGCTTGAAAATATTGGCGCACCCGACAGGATTCGAACCTGTGACCTTTGGAATCGGAATCCAACACTCTATCCAGCTGAGCTACGGGTGCTAACCGTGAGGCGATGACTCGCCCTGTCCGATGGCAGGTTCTTAACCCAGGATCTTCGCCGCATCAATCGCCAATTTCAACGGATGTCGATTTCGGCGGAATAGGCGGAACCGGAGGAGAGTTTCCGGTTCCGCCTTGCCGCGCCTCTCCACGGCGGCGGACCGGGAAAGGCGGGCAGGCAATGGATTGACGCAAATCACGCCACTTTCATGGCGCCGGGGCCGGGGGTCGCGCCGGGCGGCACCTTGCCGAGGATGATCATGCCGAGCACTTCGTCCTTGGTGACGTCTTCGGTGCGCGCGTGGCCCACCACCTTGCCGTTTTTCATCACAAAGACCCGGTCGGCCAGATCGAAGACATCGTGGATGTCGTGGCTGATCAGGAAGATGCCGATCCCCTCGCGCTTGAGCTGCTTGATGAGATCGCCGACCTGCGCCGTCTCTTGCGGTCCGAGCGCTGCGGTCGGCTCGTCCATGATCAGGATGCGGGCGTCGAAGAGGATGGCCCGGGCGATCGCCACCGATTGCCGCTGACCGCCGGAAAGCGCCTTCACCGGCTCCTTGAAGCGCTTGAAATTGGGGTTCAGGCGGCCCATCACCTCACGGGTGTTGGCTTCCATCGCCACATCGTCGAGCGTCCCCCACTTGGTCTGAAGTTCGCGGCCGAGATAGAGGTTGGCGGCGGCATCGACATTGTCGGCCACGGCGAGCGTCTGGTAGATCGTTTCGATGCCGAACTTCTTGGCATCGCGGGGGTTGCGGATATCGGCCTGCTCTCCGTTGATCAGGATGTCGCCGGCATCGCGCTTGTAGGCGCCCGACAGGATCTTGATCAGCGTCGACTTGCCGGCGCCGTTGTGGCCGAGCAAAGCCACGACCTCGCCGGGAAACAGGTCGACCGAGGCGTTCTCGACAGCGTGGATCCCGCCGAAGGAGATGGAAATGTTCTTCATTTCCACGAGCGGAGTGTGTTGGTCCGTCACGATGAAAACTCCTATTTACTTGGCTCTGGCGCGATAGACGGTGTCGAGCCATACGGCGACGACGAGCACCATGCCCACGACGATGCGCTGGAAGGGCGTGTCGATGCCGAGCAGCACCATGCCGGACTGAAGGGACTGCATGACGAGCGCCCCCAGCATTGCGCCGGCGATCGATCCCATGCCGCCGGCAAGCGACGTGCCGCCGATGACCGCCGCGGCGATGGTATAAAGCTCGTCGAGTTCACCCTGCGCATTGGTCGCAGCGTTGAGGCGGGCGGTTGAGATCGCCGCGGCGATGGCGCAGAGCACGCCCATCAGCGCGAAGATCTTGACCGTCACCCAGCGCGTCTTGATGCCGGCGAGTTCTGCCGCTTCAGGATTGCCGCCGATCGCAAAGACATAACGGCCGAAGCGGAGCCTGGTGGCGATGAAGGTCATGACGATACCGACGGCGATCGCCATCAGAACCGGCACCGCAATGCCTTGCGAAATGAACAGTCCGCCTTCCGGCCAGGCAATGTTGTTTGCTTCGGCGTAGCGGCGGGCGATATTGATCGGCCAGTAATAGTTATTGGCGATATAGACCGCTCCGAGCACGATGGCGCAGCCGAGCGCGACCAGCACGTATTCGGCCCATACCGGCCGGCGGGGGAAGTGGAAGCGCTTGCGCTGATGCCTTGCATTGATGATCGCCGCGACGATCGCAAGACAGGCCAGCAAGCCGACGACCCAGCTCCAGGTGGCGCCGATAGACCCTTCCGTGCCACCACCCATCAGGCGGAAATTTGCATCCATCGGGGCAACTGTCTGGCCGCTCGTGACGAACCAGGTGGCACCGCGCCAGACAAGCAGACCGCCGAGCGTGACGATGAAGGAGGGGACGTTGAGGAAGGCGATGATGGCGCCGTGCAGCGTGCCGATCAGGCCGCCGATCAGCAGTCCGGCGCAGAGCGTGATCAGCCAGATGGCGGGATGATTGAATCCCAGCATTTCCGGCAGCAGCCGGGCCTGAAGCACGCCCATGATCATGCCGGTGAAGCCGAGGATGGAACCGACCGAAAGGTCGATATTGCGGGTCACGATGACCAGCACCATGCCCGTTGCCATGACGGCGACGGAGGCGGTCTGTACCGAGAGGTTCCAGAGGTTTCGCGGCGTCAGGAAGAGGCCGCCCGTCAATATGTGGAAACCGACCCAGATGATCAGCAGCGCGCCGATCATGCCGAGCATGCGGGTGTCGATCTCGGTTGCGCGGAAGAAGCGCGACAGCAGGTTGCCCTCCGCCTGACCCGTCCCCCCCGATGTCGTCGATTTCGTTGTGGTTTGCATTGTATCGGCCATCTTTCGCCGTTCCCCACCTTTTTGAAGGCATTGCAGCCGGAAATCACCGGCCGGTCAGCACCTCTCAATGGCGCTTTGCCGCTTCTCGCTTGTTCACGCGGCCGCGCATCTTACGCCGAAAGCCGACGCCGCGGCAGAAACGCTGCGGCGTCGGCATGTTTATCGGCTGGATATGGCCATTCTTACTTGCAGGCTGCGACCGCGCCAGCCTTGACGCCCTGGCAGGCTTCAGCCTTGCTGATCCAGCCGGCCTTGATGACCACGTCGAGGTTGTCCTTGGTGATCGGCAGGGGCTTCAGGAAGACCGACTGCATCTTCTGCTTCTTCGGCCCGCCGTCGAAGGTCTGGACGTTCGGGATCTCGGTCATCTTCTTGCCGGAAGCGAGTGCGAGGGCGATTTCAGCAGCGGTCTTGCCGAGTTCGCGGCTGTCTTTCCAGACGGAAACCGTCTGGGTGCCAAGGGCAACGCGGTTGAGCGCGGCCTTGTCGGCATCCTGGCCGGAGACCGGTACCGAGCCTGCCAGGCCCTGCGCGTCGAGTGCCGCAATCGCGCCGCCGGCAGTGCCGTCGTTCGATGCGACGACCGCGTCGACCTTGTTGTTGTTCTTGGTCAGGAACTGCTCCATGTTCTTCTGGGCATTCTCGGGCTTCCAGCCGTCCGTATAGGCTTCGCCGACATTCTTGATCTTGCCGGCGTCGACCGCTGCCTTCAGCACTTCCATCTGGCCGGCGAACAGGAAGTCCGCGTTCGGGTCGGAAGACGAGCCCTTGATGAAGACATAGTTGCCTTCCGGCTTCACCTTGAAGACGCCCTGCGCCTGCATGCGGCCGACTTCCTTGTTGTCGAAGGTGATGTAGAAGGCTTCAGGGTTTTCGATCAGGCGGTCGTAGCCGACAACCGGAATGCCTTCGGCCGTTGCCTTTTCGATCGCGGGCGCAATGGCGTCGCTGTCCTGGGCGAGCACGATCAGCGCGTTGGCGCCCTGCGAAATCAGTGATTCGACGTCGGTCAGCTGCTTGGCGGCGGAAGACTGGGCGTCAGCGGAAATGTACTTTGCACCGGCAGCTTCGAGCGCCTTCTTGATCGCGGCTTCGTCCGTCTTCCAGCGTTCTTCCTGGAAGTTCGACCAGGATACACCGACGACGAGGTCGGCTGCCATGGCGGCGGTTTGCATGGAAACGAGGATGGCCGCGCCGGCCATCAGCTTTACAAAAGATCTCATAATGTCCTCCCGAGTGACGGCGGATGGGCCAAAAGCCTCCGTGCTCTCCCCCCGCCAGATTACCTGTCGGGCAAAGCCTCCGAGCTTTTTTCTCGACAGTCGAGAAATTAGATGTCAGAGATTCAAATGGCTGTCAATCGGCACTTGTGGAGGACAGGGCGCTGCCGTATCGACAGAGGCGAGGAGAACCCCGGAAGGCATGCTGGCGAAATCGAGTACCGAACTGGTCCGGCAGCAGAACAGCGCACTCGTGCTGTCTGCATTGCGTCGCCATGGCCGTCTCGCCCACACCGAGATTTCCGAGGCGACGCGCCTTGCTTCGGCCACCATATCCGCCATCACGGCCGAGCTGGAGCGTGCAGGCGTCATCGAAAAGATCGAGCAGCAGGCGGCGACGGGCCGGGGGCGGCCGCGCGTGCTCTTCAGCCAGCGGCGCAATTGCGGCTACCTGATCATCGTCATTATTTCATCGGATTCCATTCAGTATTCCCTGGTGGATTATGCCGGCACGCTCCTCGACCGGTTTGCCGAGCCGCGTGGGGAGGGCGGTACTGCGGCCTTCATCGATTCCATTTCGGCAGCGCTGGCACGAGCGCTCGCCCGCTCGCGCATCGGTCCGAACGAGGTCCTGCTGGTCTCGGTCAGCAGCAAGGGCCTGGCGCATGCGTCGGAACCTGTCCTTGTCTGGTCGCCGGTCTTCGGCGCCCAGCCGGTGGATTTCACCGCGGTATTAAAGGGCGAGTGGCACGCGAAAGTCATCCTCAACAACGAGACCCTGCTCGTTGCCGGCGCGCTTCTGGAACGCGAGGAAAAAAAGGAGCGTGAAGGCGAACCGGTTCTTGCGGCGCTTTCGCTCGGCCACAGCATCGGCCTGGGGATCGGACGCCGCGGCACGGCGGCAGGGCCGGACATATCGGCTCCAAATTTCGGGCATATGCTGCATATCCCCAACGGAGCCCTCTGTCGCTGCGGAGCCCGTGGCTGCATCGAGGCCTATGCGGGCTTTTATGCCATCCTGCGCACCGCGTTCGAAGTGCCGATCGATACCATTCCGGCCAAGTTCGTGCCGCTTGCCGAGATCGACAAGATCGCCGCGCAGGCCCGGCAGGGCAATCGCAGGGCGCAGCTCGCCTTCCGGCAGGCCGGCGTTGCGCTCGGAAACGGGCTTTCGCGCCTGCTCAGCCTGCATGGCCATATGCCGGTCTACATCACCGGGCCGGGAACGCGGCATCAGGATCTTCTGCAGGCAGGCATCGAAGAGGGGCTTTCCGAAGCGCAGGTGGTGCGGCTCGGGGGCATGCCGGCCCTGACGGTGGCGCCGGACGAGCCGTCGCTTGTCTTCGAAGGCCATCTCAATCTTGCTTTTTCGATCGTGGACCAGGATATCATTCTCTCAAGGCCGCATCCCCCTGTTCGCGCGGCAGGAGAATAAGACATGATCGATCCGAACCATCCGTTCTACGCACCGCTCTGGCGGCGGCTTCTGATTGTCGCCGTCTGCTTCGTCTGGGCGGGGTTCGAGCTTTATACCGGTGAGCCGTTCTGGGGGATCATTGTCGGCGCGGTGGGCGCCTATGCGACCTACAAGCTGTTTGTGGAAAAGCGCAGCATACCGGCAGAAAAGCCTTCGGAGGAGCCGAGGGACTGACTTTGCCTATCCGCCGTCCCTCAAGGCCAGGTCGCCTGACGCAAGCTATCGCCAGGAAAGCCCCTTGATTGCCGTGTCGATCAGCAGGTTAGCCGTCTTCATGCGGATATCGGCATTGTCGCGAAATTCCGGCGCGATCCCATCGGGGTGGTTGGCCTTGGCGAACCGCCGCCGCTTTTCGGCAAGCGTCGCCTCCGTATCGGTGGCGGAAATTGCGAGTTCCTCTGCAATCTCTTCCTGTGTCAGGCGAAGCAGGTGAGGGGGGATCTGTGGTGCCGGCGAGCCTTCCGGCTCGAGCTCATGTAAGGCGGGCTCGATATCCGCCAGTTCAGGCAGGAATGCGAAATAGGCTTCCGTCCCGGTCGCGGCGTCGGTTGGGCCGTTGTCTGTCGGAACGACGAAACCGAGGCCGAGCCCCCTAATGCGGAAACCGGCATCCGTCTCTTCGGCGTCGTCCTCACCGCGTTCGTCCCTCAGCCGCGTCAGCACCGACTGAAAGACGGATTGCCCAAACAGCATGCCTCACCTCGTTTTTCGGAGCAGGAGCAGAGCATGCGGAGGTGGCGCCGGGCTTGCGGCGTGTTGAGAATGATCTCCTATCCCTGCGTCTGGCTCTGACTTTGACCGTTCTGGCTCTGGCTTTGCGTCTGGCTCGGCGCGACCGTCAGGGAAACCTTGAGGTTTTCGCCGGCAAGGCCGAGGCGCATGCCGGACACCGGCGCGCAGTCGCGGTAGCAGAGCCCGGAGGCGATCCGCACATAACGGTCGTCCGGGCAGATATTGTTCGCGGCGTCAAACCCGACCCAGCCGAGGCCGGGCAGGTGCACTTCGGCCCAAGCATGGGTTGCCACCTGTTCGGTAGTGCCTTCCATCAGCAGATAACCGGAAACGTAGCGGGCCGGGATATCGAGGAGCCGGGCCGCGGAGACGAAGATATGCGCGTGGTCCTGGCAGACGCCGGTCTTCGCCTCCAGGGCCTCTTCCGCGGTGGTCTCGGTGTCGGTCGTTCCCGGCGTATAGGCGACCGTTCCGTGGATCGTCTCCATCAGCGCGTGCATCCTGGCAAGCTCGCTGTCGCCCGTCAGGCTTTTGGCGAGGCCCTTGATCAGCTTGCCCGCCTTGGTGCGCGGCGTCTCGCGCAGGAAAAGCCAGAGCGGACAAAAGCCCTGATGCGGTCCGAAGACGCCGGCTTTGTCGCTGGTCTCGACCTCTCCGGATGCGCTGATGCGGATCGTGTGTTCCGTGCCTTCGGCCGATACAAGCTCGACCCGGTTGCCGTACTGGTCGGCGTAGCCGGCCTCGACCTTGGCGCCGTCGACGGTGATTGCCCAGTTGATGACTTTCTGGGTCGGTCCGTCGACCGGCGTCAACCGCAGCCGCTGCAGCGAGTAGGGCACCGGCTGGTCGTAGAGATATTCGGTCGTGTGGGAGATCTTCAGCCGCATGTGCGGTAAATCCTGTGCCTGTGGGCCTAGTGGTAGAAGCGGTAGCCTTCGGAAATCTCGGCACTCAACTGATTGTTGCGGCTGACGAAGTCTTCCAGAAATTCATGCAGGCCCTGATCCATGATGTCGGTGATCGAGCCGCGCTTCAGCGTCGAACGGATCGCGTCGGCCGTCTCATGGGCCTTCAGCCGCTCGCCGTAGTCTTCGGCGATATAACCGAGATTGCTGACGATCTTCTCGTAGCAATAGGCAAGCGAGCGGGGCATCTGGACCTTGAGGATCAGGAAGTCTGCGATATTCGCCGACTGGTATTCGCCGTCGTAGACCCAGCCATAGGAGCGGTGGGCGGAGACCGAACGCAGGATCGATTCCCATTGGAAATTGTCGAGCGCCGAGCCCACGTGGCTGACGGCCGGCAACAGCACGTAATATTTCACGTCGAGGATGCGGCTGGTATTATCCGCTCTCTCGATGAAGGTGCCGATGCGGGAGAAGTTGTAGAGGTCGTTTCGCAGCATCGAGCCATGGAAGGCGCCGCGGATGAGCCCGCAGCGGTGCTTGATCCCGTCGATCAGTTCCGGCAAGTCGGCCTGTTTCGGCTTGCGGGCAAGCCGTGCCTTCAGGTCGATCCACGCCTCGTTGGTGGCTTCCCAGGTCTCCCGCGTCAGAGCCGTCCGCACCATGCGGGCATTGTTGCGCCCCCAGTCGATGCAGGACATGACGCTCGACGGGTTGGACTGGTCGCGCAGCAGATAGTCGATGGCATCGGCGGCGGTCAGTTGCGGGTGCACTTCCGAATAGGCTTCGCGGACGCCGGCGCTCTGCAGCACCCCGTCCCAGTCCTCGTCGCTCGAACCGGCGCGGGTCAGCGAGACGCGCAGGCCGGCATCGACCAGGCGGGCGATATTTTCGGCCCTCTCGATGTAGCGAAACATCCAGTAGAGGCCGTTTGCAGTTCTTCCAAGCATTCTACCGCCTCAATCTTCCAGAACCCAGGTGTCCTTGGTGCCGCCGCCCTGGCTGGAATTGACAACCAGGGATCCTTGTTTCAGCGCCACGCGGGTCAGTCCGCCCGGAATGATCTTCACCTTGTCGGAAACCAGCACGTAGGGGCGCAGGTCGACATGCCGGGGGGCGATGCCCTTGTTGACGAAGATCGGCACGGTGGACAGCGCCAGCGTCGGCTGGGCGATGTAATTGTTCGGCTTGGCGGCGAGTTTCTCGGCGAAGTCGGTGCGCTCCTTCTTGGTGGCCGTCGGGCCCACCAGCATGCCGTAGCCGCCGGAGCCGTGCACCTCCTTGATCACCAGTTCGTCGATATGTTCCAGCACGTATTTCAGGCTGTCGGGCTCGGAACAGCGCCAGGTGGGCACGTTTTCCAGAAGCGCCTTGCGGCCGGTGTAGAATTCGACGATCTCCGGCATGTAGGAGTAGATCGCCTTGTCGTCGGAAATGCCGGTGCCCGGCGCATTGGCGATGGTGATGTTGCCGGCGCGGTAGACGTCCATGATGCCGGGAATGCCGAGCGCGGAATCAGGCCGGAAGGTGAGGGGATCGAGAAAGTCGTCGTCGACGCGGCGGTAGAGCACGTCGATCGCCTCGTAGCCCCTCGTCGTGCGCATCTTGACACGCCCGTCGATGACGCGCAGATCGCCGCCTTCGACGAGTTCGACGCCCATCTGGTCGGCCAGGAACGAGTGTTCGTAATAGGCGGAATTGAAGATGCCCGGCGTCAGCACTGCGACGCGCGGTTTGCCCTTGCAGCCGGCCGGCGCCAGCGAGGCGAGCGACTGGCGCAGGAGCCTCGGATAGTCCTCGACCCGCTGCACCTTGTTCAGCGCAAACAGCTCCGGGAACATCTGCATCATGGTTTCCCGGTTTTCCAGCATGTAGCTGACGCCGGACGGCGTGCGGGCATTATCCTCCAGCACGTAGAACTGGTCCTCGCCGGTACGCACGATATCGGTGCCGACGATATGGGTATAGACGCCGCCGGGCGGCTTGAAACCGATCATCTCCGGCAGGAAGGCGACGTTCTTCTCGATCAGTTCGCGGGGAATGCGGCCCGCCTTGATGATTTCCTGCTTGTGGTAGATGTCGTCGAGGAAGGCGTTGAGCGCCAGAACCCGCTGCTCGATGCCTTGCGCCAGCTTGCGCCATTCACGGGCGGAAATGATGCGGGGGATGATATCGAAGGGGATGAGCTTTTCGGAACTGTCGGCGTGTCCGTAGACCGCGAAGGTGATGCCGGTTTTCCTGAAGATGTCTTCCGCGTCCTGGGTCTTGCGGATCAGATGGGCGGCATCCTGACTGGTATACCATTCGTGATAGGTCTTGTAGGGCGGGCGCGGAAGATTTTCCGCAGTCAACATTTCATCAAATGCCAAAGGCGCGTTCCCCTTTTTTCAGCCATTTGAATACAACGCAGATCGCAATGCAAGAACCATGCACAATTGCCCGCGAAGATTCCGGCGCGTTGAAAATCATGGGATTCGGCGCGCCGCCACATCCATAGATGTGCCGATTCTCTGGGCGGGCAAGCTCCCGCCTTCGGCCTGGCGGTTGTGCTGCTGCCTGCAAAAACGCCAGATGCCCAAGCGCTGTTCAGGCCTTTGAAGCTTTGTTCAATGAAGTGATCAGTTTTTCTGCTTTGACCATCGACGCAGCCCCGCATAGACAGGCGCCACCTGCCTTTTGTGACAATCAGCCGGAAAATCCCTCATGCTTGATCGCCTGGCTCCGGCCCTTTTCGTTCTCCTGTGGTCCACGGGCTGGATCGTCGCGAAATATGCGGTGGTGCACGCCGATCCCCTGACTTTTCTCGTCGTGCGCCACTCGCTTGCCGCGATAGCCTTCTTCGCCGTCTGTATGGTCGTGGGGGCGAAATGGCCGCGAACGAAAAGCCAATTCGGCTACGCGATCATCTCCGGCATCTTCCTGCACGGCCTCTATCTGTCAGGCGTCTGGTATGCGATCGGGCAGGGCGTGCCTGCGGGCTTGTCCGGCATCATTGCCGGTCTGCAGCCACTGCTGACTGCGCTCGCCGCCCCCTTCTTCATCAGCGAGCGGCTGCGGCCGATGCAGAAGCTCGGGCTGGTGCTCGGCTTTGCCGGCATCCTGATCGCGATTTCACCGCAGCTCCTCGACGTGTTCGATCGAGGTCTTGCGGGGCTTGCCTTTCCGGTGCTGATCAATCTCGTCGCGATGACCTCGGTGACCTACGGGACGCTCTACCAGAAACGGCACCTGCAGGAGGGTGATCTTTTCTCGATCGCCACGCTGCAATTCGTCGGCGCGCTGATCGTGACGGTGCCGCTCGCGCTTCTCCTGGAGAACCTGCGTTTCGATTGGACGCACGAGGCGATGTTCGCCATGGCATGGTCCGTCTTCGGCATTTCGATGGGCGCGGTCGGCCTGCTGCTCTATCTCATCCGCCGCGGCCAGGTGTCTCGCGCGGCCTCGCTGATCTACCTCATGCCGCCGGTCGTGGCGATCGAGGCCGCGATCCTTTTCGGCGAGCCGCTGACACTGCCGATGATCGTCGGAACGGTGATCGTAGTGCTGGGCGTCTACCTGGTGAACCGGCGGGCCTGAGGGGCTTTCTTTTCGGGTCAAGATACGGGTGTCGGCGGGAGCCGGGCAGCCATAGACAGCAGATGTAACCCAACAGGAGCTACATCATGCTGAATAACAAAGTTGCCATCGTCACCGGCGCATCGAGCGGCATCGGTCGCGCCTGCGCCCTGCTCTTTGCGGCAGAGGGAGCCGCCGTCGTCGCCAATGCGCGAGGGGAGGCGGAACTGCAGAAGCTTGTCTCGGAAATCGAAGGTGCCGGCGGCCGCGCGATTGCCGTAGCGGGCGATGTTGCCGAAGAGGAGACCCACCGAAGACTGATCGATGCGGCGATGGAGCGCTTCGGCGGTCTCGACATCGCCTTGAATAATGCCGGCACGGTCGGGCCTTACAAGCCGCTGGCGGAGGTGACACTGGATGAATGGCAGCAGACCATGACCATGAACCTTGCCAGCGCCTTTCTCGGCGCACGCTCACAAATCCCGGCCATGCTCGAACGCGGCGGCGGTTCGATCATCTTCACCTCCACCTTCGTCGGCACCAGCGTCGGCATTCCCGGCATGGCCACCTATGGCGCTTCCAAGGCGGGCTTGATGGGATTGGTCAAGGGGATTACAGCCGACTATGGGGCGCAAGGCATTCGCGCCAATGCGCTATTGCCCGGCGGTACGGACACCCCTATGGCCGGTGACGCGGCGCAGAAGGAATGGGCGGCCGGGCTGCATGCAATGAAACGGATCGCGCAGCCGGACGAGATTGCCCGGGCCGCTCTTTTTCTTGCCAGCCCCATGGCAAGTTTCGTCGCCGGGACAGCGCTTTTTGCAGACGGCGGAAACGCTGCCGTCAAATGACAAAAAAGAGGCCGCTTCAAGCGGCCTCTTTTTTAGTCGTTGTTCATGCCCGGCTGCGTTTGCGGCCCTGCTGGCCGCCATTGCGGTTATCGTTACCGAAACGGACGGGGCCGCGGTTTTCACCCTGCGGCTGACCGGCATGTGCCGGACGGCCCTGGCCGCCGTTATGCGCCTTGCGCTGGTTGCCGGATTCATGCGGGGCATGTGCCGCATGCGGGTTCTGGCCGCCATTGCCCTTGCGATGTTCCTTGCGAGCCGGTCTGCCTTCGGCGCCGGCCGTTATCCCATCCCTGGGGCCGAACTGCTTCTTGGCGGAGCGAAAATCCGACGTCGTGGAAAGATCATTGTCGGCTTCGAAACGCGGTGCTTCTTCGCCGCGACGCTGGCCGCGGAAGTCCTCGTTACGGCGTTCGCCCCGGTTCGGACGGTCGCCATGCGGACGCTGCGGGCGATCGCCACGGAACGGACGATCCTGACGCTCGCCGCGTTCTTCCGAACGGGCGCCGCCCTCGGCACCTTCGGCCGCGAAGAAGGGCTTGCGGGCCGGGCGTTCGCGGCGCTCGGGACGGCCTTCGCCGTTTCCACGATCGCGACCTTGGCCTGCGCCGTTGCCGCCGCGGCCGCGATTGGCGCCACCACGGTTGCCACCGCCACGCGACGGACGGCTCATGCCCTCCGGACGCTCGCCGGAGGCGGTTGCGATTTCGATGCCCATCAGGCGCTCGATGTCACGCAGAAGACCGGCTTCGTCCGGTGCGCAGAAGGCAATTGCGATGCCGTCGCGGCCGGCACGGGCGGTGCGGCCGATGCGGTGTACGTAAGCGTCAGGCACTTCCGGCAGATCATAGTTGAAGACATGCGTCACGCCGGGGATGTCGATGCCGCGGGCAGCGACGTCGGTTGCCACGAGCACGCGGATCTCGTTGTCGCGGAATGCTTTCAGCGCCCGCTCGCGCTGACCCTGGCTCTTGTTGCCGTGGATCGAGGCAACCTTGAAGCCGATATGTTCGAGATGCTTTGAAAGCTTCTCTGCGCCGTGCTTGGTGCGCAGGAAGACCATGGCGCGGCCATCGGGATTGGTTTCGAGCGATTTCTTGAGAAGATCGGTCTTGTCGTTCTTGCCGACGACGAAATGGACGAATTGCTCCACCTTGTCGGCAGCCTTGCCCGGAGGGGTGACCGATACCTGGACCGGATCCTTGAGGAAGTCGGCTGCGAGATCGGCGATCGCCTTCGGCATGGTGGCGGAGAACAGAAGCGTCTGACGGTTCTTTGGAACCATCTTCGAGATCTTGCGCAGATCGTGGATAAAGCCGAGGTCGAGCATCTGGTCGGCTTCGTCGAGCACCAGGTAACGCACCGTCGTCAAGCCGATTGCGCGGCGGGCGATCAGGTCAAGCAGGCGGCCGGGGGTGGCGACGAGAATGTCGGTGCCTTTTTCCAGCTGCAGCTGCTGCTTGTTGATCGATGCGCCGCCGACAACGGCGTTGATCTTCAGCGGCGTGTTGCGGACATAGCTCTTCAGGTTGGCAGCGATCTGGTTCACCAGTTCGCGGGTCGGCGCCAGCACGAGGGTGCGGGTGGTGCGGTTGTCGGGACGCTTGGGGTCCTTCAGGAGCATTTCGATGAGCGGGAGGCCGAACGCAGCGGTCTTGCCGGTGCCGGTCTGTGCCAGGCCGATCATGTCGCGGCCTTCGAGAAGCTGTGGGATCGCCTGGGCCTGGATCGGCGTGGGCGTTTCGTAACCAAGCGCAAAAAGAGTGGCTACGAGCTGCTTGGCAAGGCCAAGCTCTTGGAAATTCGTCAAGTCGAATACCTTTTCGGGGCGCCGCAAGCCTATGCCGGGGCCGGCACCATGCCGTCCGGTCTGCCTGTGGCGTCAAGAACCCCGCGTGAAGTGGGAACTTGCAAGTTGGAAATTGCTTTCCAGCGCTTAAACCCTGAGGGTCAGGGCGATCTATCTATGCGCCTTGTTCCTTCTTCGCGGTTATTTTGAACGCGGGGCCAGCTCACGCGGCGGCCGGAAGGTGAAAGCTGATGCGCATTTGGTGGATCTGGGGGCAAAAGTCAAGTGAATGTTTCGCAATTGCGAGAGGGGGAACCGGGTCTCGCTCCATTTCGTCGCCCCATGGAGCCCCACCGGCTGAAAGAAAAAGCCCGCGCTCGTGCGAGCGCGGGCTTGGCATGAACTGCTGTTGTCGGGTCAGTAGCGCGGGCAGACGCGGGCGCGATAGGCTTCGCCCCACTCGTTCTCGACCCATTCATAATGGCAGCGCGGTGCATACTGGGTGCGGTAGTAGACGCGCCGCGGCGGCGGCGGTGCATAATCGTATTCCGGCTCTACGTAAACCGGCCGCTGCGATCCGGAGACGATCGCACCGCCGATGATGCCGCCCGCAAGCCCGGCTGCGACGCCGGTCCAGACGTCGTCATGATGTCGGTCGCGGGCTTGAGCAGCCGGAGCGGCCGCCGTTAAAGCGCCAGCTACCGTAAGTGCCATGAGGCCCGCGGAGATGCTCTTTTGCAGTACGGACATGTCTTTGTTCCTTTCCCTCTCGTGATTAAGGGCACGGAAGAAAAGTCGCCTGCAAAGGCGGCGGATTCATGAAATCCCACGACGAGTAGTCTGAACGGCTGTTCAGCCTCTCTCGACCTCAAGTTGAAAATATTGAGGCTCATGCGTCCTGTGATGGTTACTTTGGCAAAATATTGGTTAAATAAAGGCGATTTTAGGATCTGCCGAATCTCCTCGTTCCGCAGCGCTGCGATTCCTCTTGGGAGAAATTGCCGAACGATCCGGATAAATCGCTGAAATTGCGCCGCTTGCCTGCCGCATCAACAACGCGTTGTTAACGTGCGCGTGCTGTTATCCGTCAATTGGGAACCAACGAATCGAACCGGTTTCGGCCGGAGCGCGGAGTGGAAGGTGGAGACGGAAAGTGAACTGCTGAGAACGGCGTGCGAGCGGATCAACGATCTCGCCGAACCCGCCTTCATCAAGGACAGCGCCCTCACTTACGTGGCGGTGAATGCCGCCTATGCCCGGCTCTTCGGCAAACACGCGCATGAACTCATCGGCAAAACGAGCGGCGGCCTCTTCGGCGGCGGGGTGGACGCCGATCGCAAGGAAAAGGAATGCCGGGCGATCGTCTTCGGTACCGAGGAAGCCGCCTTCTGTTACGACCGCGCGGGCGTCGCGCGGCATCAAATCCACATCGAGCGCTTTCTCACAGAAGATGACCATACCTATCTCTTCGGCTCGTTCGTGCCGGCGACGACGCTGAGCGTTGCCGGAGGGCTGAACGTCGAGATGCAAGGCGGGCAAGCCGGCCAGTCCAGCGAGCCCATGTCGGTGTTCGACAGCGCCCTGGTCGACGATGCACTCGACATGCTCGAAATGGGCATCGGCATCTACGACAGGAACGACTCGCTGCTCTACTGGAACTCGGAGCTGTCGAACTATTTCGCGTCGATGTCGATCGAGGTAAGGCGCGGCATGACGCTGAGGGAAATCCTCGGTCATGCCTATGACCGGCGCAAGCGGTTGTCGCCGGAGAAGATCGCGGCGGAAACGCCCGGCAAGGCGGCCTGGATCGAGGAGCGGATGAAACCGTTCCGGTTGCCCTATTCGGAAAGCATCTATCAGCTGTCCGACGGGCGGTGGATGCGGAGCCTCAACAAGCGCCTCGAGAATGGGTTGCTGCTTGCCGTTCGTCACGACGTGACGGACTTCAAGGAGCAGGAAATGCTCCTGCGGGCGCGGGTCGCCGAGACGGAGCTGCTGCGCGCCGTGCTGGAGGATCTGCCGGTCCCGGTTTTCGCCCGCAACAGCGATCACCAGCTGACCTATGCCAATGCCGCCTACGAAGCGATGCTCGGCGCCCCGCGCGAGCAGTTTCTCGGCAAGACGGAAACGGAGATGTTTCCGGACGCGGCGGAGAGGTTCCGTCTCGAAAACGACCGCATCATGGATGGCGAGGCGATCGACAAGTCGGAGGACGTGACTTTCCCCGACGGCTCGATCGTGCCGGTCATCACGCGCCTGCGGCGGATCACGACCGCTGACGGCGCCCACCATCTGGTGGGTTCGCGGATGGATGTCTCGCTTATCAAGGAAGCCCAGAGGAAGGCGGAGAAGGTCGGCGAAGATCTGCAGACTATCCTCAGCGCCATTCCGGTCGGCATTGCGATTCTCGACGAGACGTTCAACTTCGAATACGCAAACCCGACCTTTTACGATTTCTGGGATGCAGGCGAGCAGTTCGACCTGCCCGGCCGCTCCTATCGCGACTTCCTGAAGGTCAATTTCGATCGCGGAATCTATGCCGGTTCGAACCTCAGCTTCGAGGAGATCTACCAGGGCCGGATCGCGGCGCTGACGGAAGGCGACGACAGGCCGCCGATCGAGGTGAAAAGCCGCAACGGCCGCAGCATCGTCATTTCCGGTACCGGGCTTTCCGGCGGAAAGACGCTGCTGACCTACATGGACATCACCGCCATCCGCAAGCGGGAGCAGGAGATCCACGAGGCCCGCGCGGCACTCGAACAGCACGGCGCGCTGATGCGCGACGCCACCAGCGCGATGTCGCAGGGCCTTTTGATCCTGCATGACGGCGAAATCATCTTCTGCAACGACGCCTTGGCGAGCATGCTCGAAATGCCGGCGGAAATGGCCACGCCTGGTAAACAGTGGCGGGACATCTTCCGCTTCTGCGTCAGGCGCGGCGACCTCGGTCCGCCGGACGTGGCCGCCGATACGCTCAGGAGCTGGGAGGAAAATCTTGCCACCGGAAAGCCGGTCTTTGCCGATTTCCGCGTCGAGGGCCGCAAGTGGATCCATGTCGAGGCCAATATCACCGGCAGCGACCATTGGCTTGCGATCTTCACGGACGTCACCGACACCAAGGAACGCGAGGAGGAGCTGACACGGCTTCTGCAGCGCGCCGAGGCGGCAGACCGGGCGAAGTCCGAATTCCTCGCCAATATGAGCCACGAGATCCGCACTCCGATGAACGGCGTGCTGGGCATGGCCGAGCTGCTCGCCAAGTCCAATCTCGATACCCGCCAGAAGACGTTCATCGACATCATCGTCAAGTCGGGCAATGCGCTGCTCACGATCATCAACGACATCCTGGACTTCTCCAAGATCGATGCGGGGCAGATGAAGCTCCGCAAGGCGCCCTTCGATCCGGTCGAGGCGATCGAGGACGTGGCGACGCTGCTCTCCTCATCCGCCGCGGAAAAGGACATCGAGCTCATCGTGCGCGGCGATGCGTCCGTGCGCGAGACGGTCATGGGAGATGCCGGCCGCTTCCGCCAGATCATCACCAACCTGGTTGGCAATGCGGTGAAGTTCACCGAAAAGGGCCACGTCTTCATCGACCTGATGTCGAAGTCGACGGGGCCGGGCAAGATGATGCTCACCGTCCGCATCGAGGATACCGGCCTCGGCATCCCGGAAGAGAAGCTCCGAGCGGTTTTCGAGAAGTTCTCGCAGGTGGATACGTCCTCCACCCGCCGCCACGAAGGCACCGGGCTCGGGCTTGCCATTACCGCCGGCCTTACGGAGCTCTTCGGCGGGCGCATCGAGGTCGAAAGCGAGCTCGGACGGGGTTCGGCCTTTACCGTGCATCTGCCGTTCGACGTCGTCAGCGAACGCAACGTCCAGACGGTTTTGCCGATCAATACAAGCGGCGCGCGCATCCTGGTGGTCGACGACAATCCCGTCAACCGCCGGATCCTCAGCGAGCAGCTTTCGATGTGGGGCTTCGATGCGGTCGCCGCCGACGGCGGTGCCGAGGGGCTTGCGATCCTCGGCGAGGCCGCCCGGATCGGCGTGGTTGTCGATGCCATTGTGCTCGACTACCACATGCCGGAAATGAACGGCCTCGACTTCGCCCGTAACCTGCGGCGCGACGCCCGGTTCGACGGCACCGGTGTCATCTTTCTGACCTCCATGGACATGGCCAGCGACGACAGCACCTTCCAGGCGCTCAATATCCAGGCGCATCTTATGAAGCCCGCCCGCGCCAACCTGCTGCGCAGCACGATCATCGACGTGGTCCGCTCGATCCGCACGAAGCGGCGCGCGCTGGAGAACCTTCAGGTCCGGTCGGAGGCAATTCCTGTCTCTTCCCATCGGACGGAGCCAAACTCCCGTCCGGTATCTTCCGTCACGCCCGTCATCGCCGACGAACCGGTCTCGACGCCTCCCATGCGCTCCAGTCCGGCCCTCGATGTGCTGGTTGCGGAGGACAACGAGGTCAATCAGATCGTCTTCACGCAGATCCTGCAATCGACCGGCTGGCTGTTCCAGATCGTCAAGAACGGTGCCGAGGCCGTCGAGGCCTGGAAGGAGCACGAGCCGGCGGTGATCCTGATGGACGTGTCCATGCCGGTCATGAACGGACATCAGGCGACCCAGAAGATCCGCGAGCTGGAGAAGCAGAGCGGGTCGCACACGCCGATCATCGGGGTGACCGCGCATGCGCTGGAAAGCGACCGTGAACTCTGCATCAAGGCCGGCATGGACGATTATCTGTCGAAGCCGATCAGTCCGGAGGCTCTGGAGTCCAAGATCCGTACCTGGATCGGGGGCGGGGCCATCCATTCGGTGTCAGGCTAGCCCCATAGCCGGCGGCCTACTCCCATTGTACTAACCCGTATGGGGGATTTTTCGGCGCAGCGAGTGTGCCATTCTCCATTCGCTCAACAGACTGTTGAGGGCTCGAACGGGAAAAACGGTCGAGCCCTAATTTTCCCAGTAAGTGCTGCGTCTGGTGAAGGGCTCGCGCCTTGGCGGACCGGCGCGAGCCCTCAGGCGGGCTCCGGCTCGCTGAGATGGCCGGTTTTTTTCGCATCCCGCTTCAAACGACCGTTTCCTTCTTCAACCCGGTCTCGCCCGCTCCCTGCACAAATAAATAACCGAACAGGCGGCGAAAGCTCGAATTGTAAGTACGTGCTAAAATAGATGTTTATAAACATGCTGTTCTCTTTGAGCCTGTGCAAAGGGCTTCCCCCAAGCAGGTCAGAAGGAACATCATGCAGCTCTCCCATATCCTCGGCGTTCTCTGTCTTTCCACGACATTGGCGCTTGCCCCTCTGAACATGATCTTCGTCGATAGTTCGCCAGCCTTTGCAAAGGGCGGCAACGGCGGCGGTAATGGTGGTGGCGGAGGCGGCGGTAACGGCGGTGGTGGCGGCGGTAACGGCGGTGGCGGAGGCGGCGGCGGCAATGGAGGAGGAGGCGGTCACGGTGGCGGTGGTGGCCACAGCGGCGGCAAAAGCGGCGACCGTTCGGGAAGCAAGGGGGCGAACGGCCGGAGCGCCGACAGCCGGACCGACAAGGCCAGCAGATCGCAGCAGGCCGGCAAGTCGAAGCCGAACGTCAAGACCGTCGGCAAGGCGACCACGGCAGTTGGCCGGAAGTCAGCGGCGGCTCAGAAGGCAAAGCCGGAGAAAAAGCTTGCTGCCCAACTGGCCGGACTGAATTCGCTGAAACGCAATTACCACGCGCTGATGAATACGGCCGATCCTCGGATGGCGGCGATTTCCGCCTTCAGTACTGCCTACGCACAATATGAGCTCACGCACGGCGTCGCGCCGCCGGCGGACGATCCTGTTCTCGGCGATGCGGCCCTGAGCGAGGCTTTGGCGGCGGCGGGAAAAATGGAGACGGTCGCGCCGGAAGCCCTCGGCTGGGCAAAAGGGGTGCTCGGCGTCGGACCGGCGGTGGGCACGATCGACAAGATGAGAGAAGCGCTCGCGAAGCAGACGACCGAACCCACCGACGATACGGATGCGGATGAGGATACAACCGAAACGCCTGCGCCGGATGAAACCGTTGACGGAGAGCCGGACGATACCGATCCGGTCGAAACCGCCGCCAGCGGAGACACTGCTACGGCCGAAGCGACAACTCCCTGAGTTGATGCCGCGTGGCACGACAAGTACCGGCAAAGCCCAGGCCTAACCTTTTCCGGAAGGTAGCCATCTACTCACACAAAAGCACATCGGCACGGTGGAACCGGTGGTGCGCGAGGTGGCCTACCCGTTTCAGCCAGCCTGTCTTTGACGATGCAGCATGTCACGCACTAGGCTCACAAGCTCCAGCAGCGGCGTTCCCCGTCGCTGCTCCACATCGATCCGACGACAAATCAAACGCAGGTCCAAGCCCACAAACATCATGCTTACCCCAATGAATCAGCCCACCTGATATATAGCTGGATTTGCGGCCGAGGAGTATTTTCGTGTGCGCGGATCAGGAGAGTGACTTTGGCCGGCTTCCATTCGATTTAGGCCATAAGGGGATGTTGATGCAGCCGTTTCACCCAATGTCGAAGTTGATCTGGGTCAAGAACTAGGGTCACTTGAGATGTGAGACGGCACCATTGTACCCCCCAACGCAGTGCGGTCTTAGCGGCCGGTATTCATTGACCGGCCGCTTCCTTTTATCGGTACTTCGCCCTGGGCCGGGTCTTCTCGATTTATGAAGTCCAATAGATTGGAGCAGAAGAATGTGCCCTTGGATATTGTCGAGGATTGTTTGAAGATAGTAAGTGTGTTCTTTCATTTTGTATCTGATGCGACAGAAACACTACCCACAACGGATGATCTTCCAGACTGCGGTCTAGCTCCTTTGAGGGAATTGTGAGTTTCCATCCAGAGCGTAATGTTCTCTTTCTTCCCAGGTCATGCATAGAAGAGTCTTGAACTTGGGAGAGGCCCGCGCAGGGGGAACAGGCGCGGGCCTTCTGCTATTCAGGAGAATAGCGATCGTCGCTGTTATTGCGGCAAGTGTGCGGGACAGCGGGTCAGGCTTTGACGCCGCACAGCATCTCGCGTTTTCCGGCAAATCCGGGGCGACGTTCGACGGCGAAGCCGGCCGCGGACAAGTTGCGGCGCACGAAGCCGGCAGCGGCGTAGGTACCGAACGTCCCGCCCGGTACCGTCTTCTCGTGGATTGCCTGCATCAGGTCCGGCGACCACATGTCCGGATTGCGGGACGGGGCGAAGCCGTCGAGGAACCAGGCGTCGAAACCCGGTTCGATGGCCATCACGGATTCCAGCGCGGGACCGCAGACGACGGTGAGCCGGGTTTGCCGGTCCGCTTCGATCTCGACCCTTCCGGCGGGTTCATCCGGCCAGGCGGCGGTAAGCGCTGTACGCTCCGCATCGATTTCCGGCCAGCGGGTCAACGCGCGGTCGATCTCCTCGCTCTTCATCGGGTAGAGTTCGAAGGAGATGAAGTGAAGTTTTCCGGCCGGGAGGCGGGTGAGTTTCCATTGGCGCCAGGTTTCGCAGAAATTCAGACCCGTGCCGAAACCGAGTTCTCCGATCTTGAACTCTCCGGATGGTGACCCGCAGTCGCGCCAACGATCCGGGAGGCCGTTGCCCGCAAGAAAGGTGTGGCCGCATTCCAGCCGCCCATCGGTGCGACAATAAAAGTGATCGCCAAACTTTTGCGAATAGGGCATATCGCCCTCGTGCCAGTCCAGCGGCTGGTCTTCCCGGGCAAGACTGTCGGGGGTCGCAAGCTTTTCGGGGTCATCGTCGCTCATGGGACATGCGGATAATCCTGCCGGGTCCAAGGGTCAATCGGATCTTGGCGGTCGATCTCACGATCTTCCGGCAGCTGTCGATCTCGTCATCCTCGGAGGCGGCGTCATGGGCCTCTGGGCGGCGGTCAAGGCCGAGCGCCTCGGTATCAGGACGCTGCTTGCCGATGCCGGCCGGACGGGGCAGGGGGCGAGCGGCGGACTGCTCGGCGCGCTGATGCCGCATATGCCGGACAAATGGAACGAGAAGAAACAGTTCCAGTTCGACGCGCTGCTGTCGCTCGAAGAGGAGGTCGCCGGGATCGAGCAGGCGACCGGCATGACCTGCGGGTACCGCCGTTGCGGTCGGCTGATCCCCTTGCCGAAACCGCATCTCAGAACGATCGCCTTGCGGCACTCGCAGGATGCCGAAATCTGTTGGCATCAGCATGGCCGCCGTTTCCACTGGCATGTCGTCGATCGCGGCGTTCAGGAGGGTTGGCCGGATGCAACCTTTACCGAAGCCGGTCTTGTTCATGACACTTTCGCGGCGCGCGTTTCGCCGCGCGGTCTTACTGCGGCGCTTGTGGCTTTCCTGCGTGCGGCAAGACACGTCCGGATTATCGAGGGGCTTGTCGCCGATCGGGTCGATCCGGAGAAAAACCGTGTGATTTTCGCAGGCGGCGAAAGTACTGCCTTCGGACATTGCATCGTGGCGGCGGGCCACCAGTCCTTCCCGTTGCTGGGGGAAATTTCTCCGCCGCTGCCACGGCCGCTCGGACAGGCAGTGAAGGGCCAGGCGGCATTGCTCAGGGCCGACGTCGATCCGACGCTGCCGATCATCTTTCTCAACGGGCTCTATGTCGTCGCCCACGAGGGCGGGCATGTCGCGGTCGGCAGCACCAGCGAGGACGTGTTCGAAGACGCAGCCTCGACGGACGGTCTGCTCGACGATCTGGTCAGCCGCGCCCGCGATCTCGTGCCGGCCCTGAGGGAGGCGCCGGTGATCGAGCGCTGGGCGGGGCTTCGGCCCAAAGCCATCGACCGCGACCCGATGGTCGGGCCGTATCCGGATCACCGCAAGGTGATTGCTCTTACCGGGGGCTTCAAGGTCAGCTTTGGGCTCGCCCACAAGCTCGCGGAAGCAGCACTCCGTTCGGTAAGCGGCGAGGAAATGCAGCTTCCGGACTCCTTTGCCCTGGAAAGCCACCTGGCCGCCGCCGCGCGCTAAACGCGAATCCTTCCGTCGCCCTCGTCGTTAATCTGTCACGCAAATCACGTACCTCCATTCGTGGGGTCGATGAGCAATGCGTAAAATACCGGGGCGGAAAAGAAGGGACGCACGAGAAGGTGATGCATGCGTTATGCCATATATTTCACGCCTCCGGCTTATGATCCGCTGACGCTGGCCGCCGCCCAATGGCTTGGCCGCAACGCCTTTTCCGGCGAGGCCATGGAGCCGCCGGCGATCCGAGGCATCGGCATCCACGACATCGCCTTCAACACCGCGCTACCGCGCCGCTCCGGTTTCCACGCCACGCTGAAGTCGCCCTTCCGGCTTGCACCCGGCGTCACCGAACAGGCACTGCTGCGGCACCTGATGCGATTTGCGGGCGCGCACGATCCGTTTGATCTGCCGAGACTGGAAGTCGTTCGGCTCGGCAATTTCTTCGGCCTTGCGCCGGTCCTGCCCTGCGAGACCATGCGGTTTCTCGCTGCCGCCGTCGTGCAGGAGTTCGACGCCTTTCGCGCTCCGCTTTCCGAAGCGGAGCTGGAGCGCTGCGATCCGGGCGACCTGACAGCTCCGCAATTTGCAAACCTGCACCGCTGGGGCCACCCTTACGTGATGGACGAATTTCGCTTCCACATGACCCTCACAGGTCCGCTTTCCGCGATCGACATGCAGCGCTTCGAGCTGGCGTTGCGCGATCACTTCGAGCCCTTCCTCAGGAAGCCGGTCGAGGTCGCCAACCTCGCCCTGTTCGTCGAGGAGGAGCAGGGCGCGCCTCTCCTCGTCCACTCCCTGCATCCCATGGGTCGGGTGGCGTCACGCAAGATCGCCTGAGACCCTCCGGCGTCACTTTTGTTCAAGAAGCCAAGGCGCAAGTCTGCTATATCCGCGTGATGGACAATATCTCGCAGGAGCAGGCAGCCGACCACATGCCGCTCGCGGAAGCGGAAACCACCCGCTTCTGGCGGGACAGCCGCTTCGGCGGCATGGAGTGCCTGACCGCCACCTTCCTGACCCACGAATTCGCCCCGCATGCCCATGACACATTCAGCATCGGCGCCATCGAGAGTGGTGGCCAGATCGCCACGATCCGCGGCACAAGGGAAGCGTCCGGACCGGGCGACCTCTATCTCATCAACCCGGGCGAGATCCATGATGGAGCACCCTACGAGGGCGGCTACCGCTACCGCATGATCTATCCGGACCTCTCGCTGCTGCGCGAAATCCTGGAAGACGTCACCGGAAAACCTTTTCGAGGTATGCCAGCCTTCGGTCGGCAGATACTTCGCGACCAGGCGCTCGCGGATGCTTTCCATGCGGCGCATCGCACCCTGGAGGTGGGGTCCGGTGCGCTGGAGACGAGCCAGGCGATGTTCCTGGTGCTGGACGCGATGTTCCGGAGGCACGGCAGCTCGATCATCGTGCCGACCGATACGGCTGAAAAATCCGCCGTGCATCGGGCGCGCGACTACCTGGTGGAGAATTTCGCCAGCGATGTCGGACTGGAGGAACTTGCCGAAGTAGCGGGCTTGAGCCGTGCCCATCTCATCCGCGCCTTCCGCAAGGAATTTCATATCACGCCGCATTCCTTCCTCACCGACATTCGCATCCGCGAGGCGCGCAAGCGCTTGAGGAAGGGTGGCCAGCCGGCGGAAATCGCGCTCGAATGCGGCTTTGCCGACCAGGCCCATTTCACCCGCCACTTCAAATCGCGAACCGGACTGACCCCCGGGCAGTATCGCGCCCGCTGAACCTCTCTCCCATCGGCGACGGCCGTTGCGGGTCATAGGTGTCACTTTCCTTCAAGACGATAAATTTTCGCCGGCCTATGACCTCTGCTCCAATCGGAGGTTTTGACGTGAAAGAGAATGCAAGACTCGCGGATTTTCTTGGCGGCATGCGGGCGATCGCGCCGCTGATCGCCGCCGTGGTGCCAATCGGCCTGGTCTTCGGCGCGGTGGCGGCAACCAAGGGGCTGACGCCGGCAGAGGCCGGATTGATGAGCACGCTGGTCTTTGCCGGTGGTTCGCAATTCGTGGCGATGGATATCTGGACGCATCCCGCGTCCTGGGTGGGCGTCGGCTTTGCCGCATTGATGGTCAACATCCGCCATCTGCTGATGAGCGCATCGCTCGGCACCAGGATGCAAGGCTTCGGCCCGCGCGAGCGGTATTTCGCGATGCTTTTCCTGGCCGACGAGATTTGGGCGATGGCCGAGTTCCGGGCGAAGGTCGCCCGGCTGACGCCTGCATGGTTTGCCGGCCTGGTGGCACCCTTCTATCTTGCCTGGGTCGTCTCCGGTATCGGCGGTGCGGGGCTTGGCGCATTCCTCGGCGATCCGGTGGTGCTCGGGCTCGATTTTGCCTTTCCCGCGGTCTTCATCGTGCTGGTCATGGGTTTCTGGAAAGGGCCGGAGACCGGCGCTGTCCTGCTTGCAAGCGGTGCTGCCGCCGTTGCCACCCAGCATTTCGTGCCGGGCGTTTGGTACATTGCCGCTGGCGCCGTCGCGGGCCTGCTGACCGCCCTGGTTTCCGGCAACCGCCGCAGCGTGGAGGTGACGTCATGACCGTCGATCTCACTACCCTGCTCGCCATCATTGCCATGGCGGCTGCGACGGCGCTTACCCGCTTGGGTGGCCTCATCCTCATTCGCCATGTCTCGCTCGAAGGCAGCCGCCGCAAGGCGATCGAATCGATTCCGCCGGCGGTGCTGATGGCTGTCGTCGCGCCGACGGCATTCGCGACCGGGCTTGCCGAAACAATCGCCTGCGCGGTGACTGCTTTTGCAGCACTTCGCCTGCCGATGCTCGTTTCGGTGGCACTCGGCGTCGTGTCGGTCGCCTCTCTCAGGGCGTTTGGTATCTGAGCCCGCTTTCGGCCTCGACATTGCGCAAAACGGTGGGCTACCGTCGCCGGCAAACTTCGAGGGCTATCTGATGCAGGCACAAGACTATCCACGCAATCTCATCGGCTACGGCCGCTCCACTCCCGATCCGAAGTGGCCGGGCGGCGCGCATGTCGCCGTTCAGTTCGTGATCAATTACGAGGAGGGCGGTGAGAGTTCCATCCTCGATGGCGACGCTGCTTCCGAATCGCTGCTCTCGGAGATCGTCGGAGCCGCCCCCTGGCCCGCCCAACGCAACCTCAACATGGAGTCGATCTATGAATACGGCTCTCGCGCCGGCTTCTGGCGGCTCTGGCGCATGTTCACCGAGCTCAAGGTGCAGGCGACCGTCTATGGCGTGACACTTGCCATGGCCCGCAACCCGGAAGCGGTCGCCGCGATGAAGGAGGCGGGCTGGGAAATCGCCAGCCACGGCTATCGTTGGCTGGAATACAAGGATTTTTCCGAGGAGAAGGAACGCGAGCATATCCTTGAGGCGGTGCGTCTTCACACGGAACTCGCCGGCGAGCGGCCCTATGGCATGTACCAGGGCAAACCGTCGGGCAACACGCTTCGGCTGGTGATGGAGGAGGGCGGTTTCCTCTATTCCTCCGATTCCTACGCCGATGATTTGCCCTATTGGGTGCCGGGTCTCGGTGGTAAGCCGTTCCTGATCATTCCCTATACGCTCGAGACCAACGATATGCGGTTTGCGACGCCGCAGGGGTTCAATGCCGGGGATCAGTTCTTCAATTACCTGAAGGATGCCTTCGACGTGCTCTATCAGGAAGGTAAGGAGGGCAGCCCAAAGATGATGTCCGTCGGTCTTCACTGCCGCCTTGTCGGCCGGCCAGGTCGCGCTGCGGCACTGCGGCGCTTCATCGAATATGTGCTCAGCCACGACAAGGTGTGGCTGCCGCGCCGCATCGAGATCGCCCATCATTGGCACCAGCATCACAAGCCGGCAGGCGCGCCATGACTGCGCGGGGAGATTTCATCGAGAAATTCGGCGGCGTTTTCGAGCATTCGCCGTTTATTGCCGAGCGCGCCTACGATTGCGGCCTCGTCTTCATACCGCTGACGGCGAAGGGGCTCCATGCCGCGCTGGTCTCGGTTTTCCGCAAGGCGGGCCGCGAGGAGCGGTTGGGTGTGCTGCGCGCCCACCCCGACCTCGCAGGCAGGCTCGCGATCGCCGGAGAATTGACCGAAGACAGTAAAAGGGAGCAGGCGGGTGCGGGGCTCGACGAACTGAGCGCGGAAGAACATGCGCGCTTCACCGAGCTCAACACGGCTTATACGGAAAAATTCGGCTTTCCCTTCATCATCGCGGTCAAGGGCCTCGGCAAGCAAGACATCCTCGCCGCCTTCGAAAAGCGCATCCACAACAGCGTCGAAGAAGAATTCGAAACCGCCGCCGCACAGGTTGAGCGGATCGCGCTGCTGCGGCTGCTTTCGATGCTGCCGGAGGGGTGATGGATGCGGTTCTTTCCTCTAGACCTTGCCTCGCTTATATTGATGACATCAGGAGTGATGCTCTCATGAGACCGTCGGAAGTGTTGGAGAGGAACAGGGAGATTATTCGAGCGATCGTGGCCCGTCGGCAGGTCTTCAACCCGCGTGTCTATGGGTCAGTGCTTTACGGTAGCGACCGTGTGGACAGCGATCTGGACATCTTGGTGGATCCATCGCCGACGACATCGCTCTTTACGCTCGGCGGCCTCCAGGGTGATTTGGAGGAAGCCCTCGGAATTCCGGTAGACGTAAAGGTGCCTGGGGATTTCCCACCCGACATCCGCGCGCGCGTCGTAGCGGAAGCTGCCGCTATATGAGTTCCGAGCGCCTTCAAACACATCTCGACCGCATGATTTTCGCCGGCGAAAAGGCCGTGAAATATGTGCGAGGTATGGATGGGGATGGCTTCCGCGAAAACGAAATCATACAGGATGCGGTCATTGCCAACATCATGGCAATCGGCGAATGCGCGACAAAGATAATGGAGCAGTCCCCGGATTTCGTTGTAGGACATCCCGAGATTCCCTGGCGGGATATCAAGAACATGCCCAACCGTATTGCGCATCAATATTTTCAGCTCGATATCGAAACGGTCTGGCGGACTGTGGATCAGATGATTCCTCAGCTACTCTCGCAACTCCAGGCCGCCCGCCCCAGTGAATAGAAGCACCTTCCATAACGCTTTTCTCCCGATCTTCCGTCCCCTATATTGTCCGTATCAGGAGTGATGCCGTCATGAGACCGTCGGAAGTCTTGGAGAAGAACAGGGAAGCGATCCGGGAAGCGACAAAGCGCTTTAACGCGGCCAATCCGCGTGTCTTCGGCTCGGTGGCCCGCGGCGAGGACGGACCGGAGAGCGATCTCGACATCCTGGTCGACGCGTTGCCCGGGACGACGCTGTTCGATCTGGGCGGGCTTCAGGATACGCTGGAGACGCTTCTGAGGATCAGGGTCGACATTGTTACCTCGGGTGGCCTGAAGCCGTCTATGCGGGAACGGATACTGTCGGAAGCGGCCGCTATATGAGCGCGGATCGCCTGAAGGAGTATCTCGACCAAATGCGATCGGCCGCGTCTCGGGCCTGCGAATTTATAGATGGCACGACACAGGAAGCCTTTCTCTCCGACGTTCGCACGCAGATGGCGGTGGCGATGGCGCTGGTTTTGATCGGCGAAAGCGCGGCGCGTATCATGATGCATCATCCGGATTTTCCTGTCGATCATCCCGAAATTCCTTGGTCGAAAATGCGGGGAATGCGCAATTTCGTCGTCCATGATTATTACGAGCTTGAGCTTCCCGTTGTCTGGGAAACCGTGCAGACATCTCTCCCGGCGCTGATTTCCAACCTCGATTCCCTCCGCCACTGGCGTGCTCAAGGCGAATAATCAAAGGCTTTTGAATTGACAGATTTTCTCCAGATCCGACCGCTCACGAAGGAAGCCTTTGCGCCCTTCGGGGACGTGATCGAGGCCGATCCTGCGACCATGAAACTCATCAATGGCGGCACGACGGAGCGCTTCCATGCGCTGGCAGCACCCGAGGCAGCGGGCGAGGGCGCGCGGATCATCCTCAGCATATTCCGTGGTCAGCCGCGGCAATTTCCCTACTCCGTCACGATGATGGAACGGCATCCGTTCGGCAGCCAGAGCTTTTCGCCGCTATCGCAACGGCCGTTCCTCGTCGCGGTCTCACAGGATCGGGACGGCAAACCCGATATTCCCCTGATATTCCTGGCGCGAGGAGACCAAGGGGTGAACTATCGTCGGAACGTCTGGCATCATCCGCTGATGGCGATCGGCACTGCCAGCGATTTCCTGGTTGCCGACCGTGAAGGTCCAGGCAACAATCTCGAAGAATTCTTCTTCGAAACTCCCTATCTGATTGCGGAGCCTAGCCTATGACAGGCCTCACCACCCATGTGCTCGATACCGCCAGCGGCCGGCCGGCCGAAGGGTTGAAAATCGATCTCTACCGGTTGAGCGGTGAGTCCCGCGAGAAGATCAGATCCGTCGCGACCAATTCCGACGGGCGTATTGACGGCGGGCCGATCCTGATCGGCGAGAGCTTTCTGGTCGGCGAATACGAACTCGTCTTCCACGCGGGCGATTATCTTCGCGCGCAGGGCACGAAGCTTACCGAACCCGCCTTTCTCGACGTTGTCCCGATCCGCTTCGGCATCTCCGACACGGCGGCGCATTATCACGTGCCGCTGCTTCTCTCGCCCTATGGTTATTCCACCTACAGGGGAAGCTGATGCGTTTTGCCGCGATCGCCGACATTCATGGAAACTGCGCGGCGTTGCGGGCCGTCCTGGACGACATCGCCTCGATCGGCATCCGCGACATCGTCAATCTCGGCGATTGCTTTAGCGGGCCTTTGGAAGCGGATCGGACCGGCGATCTTTTGTTGCTTCTCGATATGAACGCGGTGCAGACGGTTCGGGGCAATCACGATCGCTATCTGCTCGAAGCTCCGGCCGTAGCGCTGGGGCCTTCCGATGCGCATGCTCATGCGCAGCTTGCCGAGCGGCATTTCGACTGGCTGCGCAAATTGCCGTTCAGCATGGTTTATCGTGACGAGGTTTTTCTCTGCCATGCCACGCCACATGAGGATAATGTTTATTGGCTGGAGCAGGTGTCCAGCGACGGGCATGTCTTTCTAAAGCCGCTCTCCGAGATCGACGCGATTGCGGAGGGCGTCGATCAGACTTTGATCCTGTGCGGCCATAGCCATATTCCGCGCGCCGTGCAGCTTTCGGATGGCCGCCTCATCGTCAATCCCGGTAGCGTCGGCTGCCCCGCCTATGACGACGACAAGCCGTTCGTTCACAAGGTGGAGACAGGCCACTGCATGGCGTCATACGTCGTGATCGAAAAGACCGCTTCCGGCTGGGTGCCGCAATTCCGCAATGTGCCATATGACCACATGGCGATGTCACGGCTGGCGGCCGAAAACGGTCGTCTCGATTGGGCCACGGCGCTGGCGACGGGCCGGGTGGGCTAGCCGTCCGGCGCAACGTTGCTTTGATTTCGCACACTGAGCCCGCTTGAAGGAGATCGGAAACCATTCGGCAATCCTTGCCCCCGATACTTCTCCTCGATTCGGAAAGTGGAGATGGTCATGGCTCAATCGCGCGCAAAATCGGCTTCACGGCGTAAAGGCGGCAAGCGCTCGTCGGCGGCTTCCGGCTCTTCGCTCCTGCCGTGGGTGGGCGCTCTGGCTGTCGTTGCCGGTGGCATTGCCCTCTATGACAATTCGGCGGCCGCGCGGAGGTTCATCGCCAGTCTGACGGCGGAAAGACCGGTTCAGGTTGCGGCGAGACCCAATTCCGCCTCCGACAAGCCGGTTCCGCCGAAACCTGTTGCCGCAACCGCTCATCGTCCCGCGACCTCAAAGCCTGCAACGCCGCCGGACCAGAGCCACACGGCGGCGATCGTCCCGCCGGCGCCGATCGGCAAGCCAATCGCCGAGGAGACGCCGAAGATCGGCGAACCGCCGAAAGCGGACGAGGGGCCCGCCGGTCCCTATCAGGCAAAATTTTATCTCTGCGGCACGGCGAAGCAGGACGATTGCGTCGTCTCGGCGGATCGCTTCGTTTTCCACGGACAGAAGATCCGCCTTGTCGGCATCGAGGTGCCGGACATCAAGAAACCGGCTTGCGAGGCAGAACGCATCAAGGCCAGCGACGCGGAATTGCGGGTGCGCGCCTTCCTTGACTCGGGTCCGTTCGAGCTGGTCACCTGGCAGGGGAACGATTCCGAGATCGACGGCCACAAGCTGAGGCAGGTGACCCGCAACGGCATGTCGCTCTCCGATATCCTCGTGCGCGAAGGCCTTGCCCGCAAGCCGGGCGCCAGGGGCGGCTGGTGCTGAGCCGCCCGGTCGCCAATGCAAATCAGAACGGCATGTTGGCCAGGATATTGCGGTCCACCGTCTGAATGTCCCGCTTGCCGCAAAGCGCCATGGTGATATCCATCTCCTTGCGGATGATTTCCAGTGCTGCGGTCACGCCGGGCTTGCCCATGGCGCCGAGGCCGTAGAGGAAAGGCCGGCCGATATAGGTGCCGCGCGCGCCGAGCGCCACGGCCTTCAAGACGTCCTGACCGGAGCGGATGCCGCTGTCGAAATGCACTTCGATGCGGTCACCCACCGCATCGACGATCCTCGGCAGCATGCTGATGGAGGAGGGGGCGCCGTCGAGCTGGCGGCCGCCATGGTTCGAAACGATGATCGCATCCGCGCCGGTATCGGCAGCGGCGCGCGCATCCTCCTCGTCGAGGATGCCCTTGATGATCAGCTTGCCGCCCCAGAGGTCCTTGATCCAGCGGACGTCTTCCCAGGAAAGCCGCGGGTCGAATTGCTCGGCGGTCCAGGCGCCGAGCGAGGAAAGGTCGGAGACGTTGCTCGCATGGCCGACGATATTGCCGAAACCGCGGCGCTTGGTGCCCAGCATTTCCAGGCACCAGCGCGGCCGGGTCACGAGCTGCAGGGCCGCGTTGAGCGTCGGCTTCGGCGGAGCGGCGAGGCCGTTGCGCAGGTCCTTGTGGCGCTGCCCGAGGATCTGCAGATCGGCGGTGACGACGAGCGCCGAGCACTTGGCAGCCTTGGCGCGGCCGATCAGCCGCTCGATGAATCCGCGGTCCTTCATCACATAGAGCTGGAACCAGAAGGGTTTTGTCGTCACCGAAGCGACGTCCTCGATCGAGCAGATGCTCATGGTGGAAAGCGTGAAAGGTACGCCGAACTCTTCTGCGGCCTTCGCCGCCAGCATCTCGCCGTCGGCATGCTGCATGCCAGTCATTCCGGTCGGCGCCAGCGCCACGGGCATCGCCGCCTTCTGTCCGATCATGGTGGTTTCCAGCGAGCGATTGGTCATGTCGACGAGCACGCGCTGGCGCAGCTTGATCTTGGCGAAATCGTCCTCGTTCGCCCGGTAGGTTCCTTCGGTCCAGGCGCCGCTGTCGGCATAGTCGAAGAACATTTTCGGGACACGGCGGCGGGCGAGGGTTTTGAGGTCTGCAATGGTCAGCGGCTTGGACATATTTCGCGGTTTCCTCCGGACAGTGCCGGAGAACTACCACATCCGGAACCGGGCGCCAGAGGAATATCCGTCGCAGCCCGGCTTTTCAGCCGGCGATTCTCGCCTTCATCGTCTGTCCCGCCACATAGGTCTCGACGACGGCGCGGTCGTCGCCCATGGTCTGCAGCAGGAACAGTTCTTCCGGCAGCGTCTTGACGGTCTCCATGCGCAGTTTCATCGCAGGCGTCGGCGCAGCATCCAGCACCACCAGGTCGGCGTCGGTGCCGGGTTCCAGCGTGCCGATCCGGTCTGCGAGCGACAGGGCTTCGGCATTGCCGCGGGTCATCAGGTAGAAGCTTTCGAGCGGGTTAAGCCGCTCGCCCAGAAGCTGCTGGATCTTGTAGGCCTCGTCGAGGGTGCGCAGCATCGAATAGCTCGATCCGCCGCCGATATCGGTCGCGACAGCCACGCGCACCGGCTTTTCCCGCCGCATCAGCGATTTCATCGGAAAGAGACCGGAGCCGAGGAAAAGGTTGGAGGTCGGGCAGTGGACGGCGACCGCGCCTGCTTCGGAGAGCACGTCCGCTTCTCGTTCCGAGAGGTGGATAGCATGGCCGAGCAGGGTCTTCTTTCCCAAAAGCCCGTAGCGGGCATAGATATCCGTATAGTCCTTCGCCTCCGGATAGAGTTCGCAGGTGTAGCGGATTTCCTCGTGGTTCTCGGAAAGATGAGTCTGAATGTGGAGGTCCGGGAACTCCTCCGCCAGCGCCTGGGCCGCCTTCATTTGCCCCGGCGTCGAGGTGATCGCGAAGCGCGGCGTAATGGCGACGTGGTTACGGCCCTTGCCGTGCCAGTCGGCGATCACGGCCCGCGTCTCGTCATAGCCCATTTCCGGCGTGTCGAGCAGGCCCTGCGGCGCGTTGCGGTCCATCATCACCTTGCCGCCGACCATGCACATGCCCCGCTTCAGGGCTTCGGCGAAATAGGCATCGGCGGAGGTCTTGTGGACGGAGCAATAGGCGACGGCCGTCGTCGTGCCGTGGCGGATGAGTTCGTCGTAGAAATGGGTGGCGATCCGCGCCGCGTGGTCGCCTTCGACGAACCGGCATTCCTCCGGGAACGTATAGGTGTTCAGCCATTCCAGAAGATTGGCGGCATAGGAGGCGATCACCTGCATCTGCGGGAAATGCATGTGGGTGTCGATGAACCCCGGCAGGATGAGATGCGGCCGGTGGTCGATTTCCTCAATCCCATCCGCCGCCTTTGCCTTGACCGTCGCGTAATCGCCGACGGCTGCGATCTTGCCGCTCTCGATCAAGAGTGCGCCATCGCTTTCGTACGCATAGCTTTCGCTATCGGTCAGGGAAAGCGGCGCCCGCTTGAAGGAGAGCAGCCGTCCGCGGATAAGCATCTGGGTCATTGCGATATCGTGCTTTCGTACCAGGCGGTCAGCAGCTTGCGTTCCTCCGGCGAGATGCCGGTAACATTCCCGGGGGGCATGGCATGGCTCCGGCCGGCCTGGATATAGATTTCCCGTGCATGCGCCGCAATCTCCCGGTCCGTCTCCAGCCTGACGGATTTCGGCGTGAAGGAAATGCCTTCCCAGACCGGTTCAGCCGCGTGGCACATCGAACAGCGTGCGAGGACCACGTCCTTTGCGGAGCCGAAATGCGCGTTGGAGGCAAACTTCTGCTCCATCGGAGCTATTGGCGGCGTCATCGATGTCTCGGTCTCGCCGGTCAGTACCTTCGGGACAGTCGAAAGCCAGATGATGACGATGAAGATGAGGACCGTCACCAGCCAGGTCCAGGTCGGCTTACCCTTCCTTGCGTGCGTGGTGTTGAACCAGTGCCTTATTGTGACCCCCATCAGGAAGACGAGCGCGGCGATCACCCAGTTGAAGGCGGTCGCAAACGCCAGCGGGTAGTGGTTCGACAGCATGAAGAAGATGACGGGCAGCGTTAGGTAGTTGTTGTGAAGCGAGCGCTGCTTGGCGACAAAGCCGTATTTCGGGTCCGGCGTGCGGCCGGCGATCAGGTCCGCCACGACGATCTTCTGGTTGGGAATGATGATGAAGAAGACATTGGCGGACATGATCGTGGCGGTGAAGGCGCCGAGGTGCAGGAAGGCAGCGCGGCCGGTGAAGACCTGCGTGTAACCCCATGCCATTGCGATCAGCACCACATAAAGCACTGCCATCAGGCCCCAGGTATTGTTGCCGATCGGCGACTTGCAGAGCTGATCGTAGATGATCCAGCCGACCGCAAGCGAGACGAGCGAGATGAGGATGGCCTGCCAGGGGGCGAGTTCCATCACCGTCGGATCGATCAGGAAGAGGTCGGCGCCGCCATAATAGACGATGCAGAGCATCAGGAAGCCGGAGAGCCAGGTGAAATAGCTCTCGTATTTGAACCAGGTCAGATGCTCGGGCATCTCGGCCGGCGCCACCAGATATTTCTGGACATGGTAGAAGCCGCCGCCATGCACCTGCCACTCTTCGCCATAAACGCCGGCCGGCAGGTGCTGCCGTTTTACCAGACCGAGATCCAGCGCGATGAAATAAAAGGACGAACCGATCCAGGCGATCGCGGTAATGACGTGAAACCAGCGGGCGGCAAAGCTCAGCCACTCCCAGGCAACGGCGTATTCATACATTCAGGGTCCCCTTCGATTCCCTTTATTGCCCCCCGGCCCGCCACTCTGCGAAAAAAACGGGAAGGAGGGAAGCGATTATCTGCGGGAACATTTTTGTTCCTCTCGACGGAACTCACGTCGGTGACTCCGAGTTCTCACCTGCGCGTGATCTTAAGATGACCATTTTCGAATGTATTAATTGTGCATTGCGGAATATCGGAATGGCCGGCTAGGCCGACTCACGTAATGTGACAAATGCAAGTCAACCGGCGAGGTCCGGGTATTGCGTGAAAAGCTCGCCGGAGATGGCATCATCAACGGAGACTAAGCTCATGCGTGGTATTCTGACAGGTGTGATGATTGCGTTTGTATCCTGCGTTGGGGCCGGCACGGCGACCGCCCACGAGGCCCATAGCCCGACCGGCGTCACCTGGAAATATGACGGCTTCTGCTGCAATGGAGACAACCATACCGGCGACTGCCAGATGATCTCGACGAAGAACGTCAAGGTCACGAAGGGCGGCTATGAGATCTCGCTTGGTCCCGGCGATCACAGGCTGATCACCAGGCCGCATCATTTCTCGCTGAAACAGAGCCAGGCGCGGCGCAGTTATGACGAGGAATATCATCTCTGTCTGTATCCGACCGAAGATACGCTTCGCTGTTTCTATGCGCCGGACATGAGTTACTGAGGCCGCCGGAAACGGCCAGACGGTTTTCCCTCCGGAGGTGCGGCGGATAGGAAACCGGCTGCTAACCTTCGGTGCCCGGCATGGTTTTGAGCAGAAAGTCACGAAAGGCGCGGATTTTTCGGGAGTTCCTGCGCGCCTCCGGATAGGCGATCCAATAGTCGCTGCCGTCATGGCCCAGAATGTCGAACGGCTGGATTAGTCGCCCGAGGGCGATATCGGCGGTATAAAATTCCGGATGCAGAATTGCCACGCCCTGACCGGCGATCGCGGCGGATGCCTCGAAGGCCTGCGCGCCGAATCTGCTGACCGGCCGACCGGTGAGATCCACATCCGGCAGGCCGGCTGCGGCAAACCAGACCGGCCACCACGGATCGCCCGGATCGATTATCCTGAGTTTGAGGATATCCTCAGGCGTTTTCACCCCGCCGATCGTCGCGGCCAAAGCCGGGCTCAGCATCGGCGTAAAGTGATTATGCATCAGAAAATGCGTGCGTAAGCCAGGCCATTCGCCCTTTCCGCTGCGGATCGCTATGTCCGCCTGGGTGCGCGAGAAATCGACCATCTCCTGCGATGTCTCCAGTCTCACGGCAATGCCGGGATTTTCGAACTGGAACGTGCCGAGATGCCGCGCCAGCCATTGCGCGGCGAAAGTAGCTGTCGAATGGACGATCAGCGTGCTTTCCGCCACGTTGCTGAGGCTCGCAACGGCGCTTTCCATGATCGCGAAGGCTTCCGTTAGCCTCGGCGCCAGCCGCTCGCCGGCCTCGGTCAACGTGACTTGCCGCGGACGGCGCAGGAAAAGCTGTTCCTTCAGTGTGTCTTCCAGAAGCTTGATCTGATAGCTGACGGCGGTCTGCGTCAACCCCAGTTCCTCGCCGGCCTTGGTGAAGCTCATCTGCCGCGCGGCGGATTCGAAGACCCGCAAGGCGTTTAACGGGAACTGTTTCGACATCTTCATGGATGAGTTCTCTTGATGCATAGATACGGTTATTCGATTGGATAACCGCCGATCGCGAGCGCACATTACCTCCACAGCGAACCTATGGAAACGGATTTATCCCGTTGGAGGTCAACAATGTTTTCCATAACCCACATGCATTTCGGGCGACTTCTGCCGCATGTCTCTCTGGCTGAACTGTTCCATCGCTTGCTCCGGAAGCATCAAGACAGCGTCGATATGGAAGAGATGCCGGAAAGCTGGCAGCGGGATATCGGCATGCTGGACGGACGGGACCGGCGAGGTGCGCCGGAAGAAGGCTCGTTCAAAGCGGCGCGGATGATCTATACTCAACGAAGCCTGTAGGCGATGCGAAGAGCGTCAGGCCAACGGCGGAGCGAGCTGGCCCGGCGCTAGTGCCAGTTCACGGGCTACGGCCGCCTGGATCCAGGCGGCGAAGGCCTTGACCTTGGCCGCATTCTTGCGCGCAGGCGGATAACAAAGCCAATAGGTCTTGGTATCGCTGAGGGCGAGATCGAAAGGCTGCACGAGGCGACCCGAGGCAAGTTCGGCCTTGAACAGGAAGGGGCTCAGCATGGCAACGCCATGGCCGGCGATTGCGGCATTCGCTTCCAGGTCCAGCGCCCCATATGCATCGAGCTGCATCTGCCTGACGCCGATAGGATCAAGGCCGGCGGCCTGGAACCAGTCGTTCCACAGCCCCTTGCCGTTCGAAATCCACGGCGGCTTCATCAGGTCGGCGGGCGTCTCGATGCCGCCGACGCTTTCGGCGAGTTGCGGATTGAGCATGGGCGCATAGGTTAGGCGCAATACCGGATGGCAGATCAAGCCGTCCCAAGGGTTTGCCCCGATGCGGATCGCCACATCGGTCGGTTGCGGATATTGCCCGTCGTGGGCATCGCTGCGCACCAGCCGCACGGCGATATGCGGATGTTCGAGCTGAAATTCGCCGATATGCCGTGCCAGCCAGTGAGAGGCGAAGGTCGGCGGGGAGTGGATTTCCAATGTCTCCTCCGTCGTGCCGCGCGCTTCCTGCATCGCTTCAGACAAAAGGGAAAAAGCCTCGGCTACTTTCGGCAGGAGATTGCGGCCGGTTTCCGTCAGCTGCAGCGCCCGCGGCTTGCGGAGGAATACCGCGTCACCGAGATAGTCTTCGAGCAGTTTGATCTGGTAGCTGACCGCGGTCTGGGTCATGCCCAGCTCTTCCGCCGCGCGGGTGAAATTTTGAAGGCGCGCGACCACCTCGAAAACCCTCAGTGCATTCAGCGGAAAACGGCGCGACAATTTCATCAGTAGGCTTTCATCGATAAGCTCTCTTTATCGCTGCCCACTGTAATTGAATTGGAAATCCCCGGCAATCCGGGGCATTCATGATCTCACACAACCAATATTATTGATCGATGTGGAGCAAACCATGCTGTCCGCAAACGCTAAAGCCGTGTCTCTTGCACCCGGCCCCCTGCAATCCAATGGCTTTGATGGCGCTTGGCGTGTCTTCGGCCGGTTCCTCTCTCGTCTCGTCATGCGCGGTTCGCGGCGAGTGCCCGACTTGCCGGCTGATCTGTGCGGCGATGTCGGATTTGCCGACAGCCTGTCGCTCGATCGCGAAAGCGCCTTCTGGGATGCTAGACAGCGTTCAAACGCTCGGGACCTGCCGCTTTGAGGCGGTTTCCTCCAGCGCGGCGTAGGTCTCCAGCAGTTCAGCTGCGACCATCGCTGCGATGACGGCGGGCCGCTTGTCCTTCACCGCATTGCCGCCGATCGGCAGGATGAGATGGGAAAGCATCGCCTCGTTGCCGCCCTCACGCTTCAGCCATTGGGAGAATGTCGCGCGCTTGGTAAGCGAGCCGATCATGCCGACATAGGCGAGGTCGGGACGCGAAAGACCCTCTTTGGCGATCAGGAAATCCAGCGCGTGGTTGTGGGTGAGGATGATCGCTGCACCGCCGGGTGGGACCTTCTTCACCAAGGTTTCCGGCATGGCGGTCAGATGCGTTTCAGTTTCCGCCGGCAGATCCTCGAGGGCTTCGGGCCGCGTCTCGACGACGGTCACGGCGAAGGGCAGGGGCGCCAGCGCTCTGGCGAGCGCCTGACCGACATGACCTGCACCGAAGATGAAGACCGAGGGGCGCTGCTCCAGTTCGCCTCGCATCCGCGCCTCCAGCGCGTCGGCCAGCGCCTGGGATATCGGCGTAAAGGCAAGCCGCGTGCGTCCGCCGCAGCACTGGCCAATTTCCGGGCCAAGTGGGATATCGATCACGCTCTTGCCGCCGCCGGCAAGCATCGCACGGGCATTGTCGATCGCCATGTATTCGAACTGGCCGCCGCCGATCGTGCCCCAGATCGCTTTCTCGGCCACCAGCATGAAGGCGCCGGCCTCACGCGGCGTCGACCCCTTCGCCTGCGCGATCTCCACAAGCACACAGGCGGGATGAGCGGCGATAAAAGAGGCGAGGCGAAGGTCTGTTGTCATGGGGCCACTCTGTGCATCAAACCAAGTTCGGTGCAAGGCCTTGCGCCTTGAGCTTGCAGGGCGGTTTGATCCTCTTCAGCGCGGATTTCTCGATCCTGATCCGGAAGCGGCAGGGCCCGGTCGGTAGGTCCCGTCTCTCCCGCAGCAGGGTTGCCCCAGGACCTTCGAAAAGAAGAGCTAAATCGGGAACTATTCGTGGTGCCGCCAGTTCGCTCCCCGGACGACCTTCGTGTCGCTTCACCACTTCCAGTTTAATTTCCACCACGAGGAATGACTATGTTCAGCTTTGACAAGCGGTTGCAGTATCCAGTGAAGGTTACTGCCCCGGACCCCATTTTTGCGCGGATGCTGCAGCAGGCGATCGGCGGCGTCGAAGGAGAAATCCGGGTTTGCATGCAGTATTTCTTTCAGGCTTGGGGCGCGCGGGGGCCGAATACCAAATATCGCGACATGCTCCTGCACACGGCAACGGAGGAGATCGGTCATATCGAAATGTTAGCGACCGCGGTCGCGCTCAATCTTGATAAGGCACCGGTGGCATTGCAGGAAGCCGGGTCCGCGGATGGCGTCGTCGGCGCCGTGATGGGTGGGGAAAATCCGCGCCATGTCATCGAGGGGATGCTTCACCGCCACATCCTCTCCACCGGCCTTGCGGCATTTCCGGGCAATTCCGAAGGCGTGCCCTTTGACATGTCGCATATCTATGCGAGCGGCAATCTTGCAGCCGACATGTATTGCAATGTCGCAGCCGAAGCGACCGGCCGTGTTCTGGCCGTCCGCCTCTACAATGCCGCGCATGATGAGGGCATGAAGGATATGCTGCATTTCATGATTGCGCGCGACACCATGCATCAGCAGCAGTGGCTCGCCGTTATCGAAGAATTGGGCGGGCATGAGAAAGTTCTGCCGATCCCGAACAGTTTTCCGCAGGAAAAGGAGGACCAGCGTCACAACTACGACTTCTTTGCCACGGCGGCCGACGGGTCCGTGCCGCCTCCCGCGCGCTGGAACGACGGCCCCACCATGGATGGAAAGGGCAAGTTCACCGTCTTCCAGAACGAGCCGATGGGCGAGGAACCGGTGCTTGGTCCGGCAAGACCGGACAGCGGTGCCCAGACCGACCAGATCGCTTAAAGCCGCTCTTTAGCGGGACACAATAGCTCCAGAGGGCGGGCCGCCTTTGTGGCCCGTCTTATGTTAGGGATGATTGACCATCACTCGGTGTTATTTCTGTTTGGAAGGCCGGAGCAAATCGCAGCCGCCCGCGCGGCACGGGCCCATGGAACAGGATCCTCTGCACGTAGCGGCTGTCTACTCCTTCATACGAGAGCAGGCCGTCACTTTCAAAACCCGAGCCGCGATAAACGTCCGGGTTGCCGATCAGGGCGCAGCCCGCCGCGCCGCGCTGCTTCAGCCTCTCCAGCCCTTCGCTTATGAGCGCTTTGCCGATTCCCTGCCGTTGCCGCTCCGGCTGCACGGATATGGGGCCAAGTCCGAACCAGCCGCCGTGGATGCCGTCGATGGTGACAGGTGAAAAGGCGACATGCGCGACGATGGCTCCATCATCCTCCGCAACCAGCGACAGCGTAAGATCGCCGGATTTTCGCAGCCCCCGGATAATGGCTCCCTCCGTTCCCGAGCTGTAGGGCATGGCCGCAAAAGCCGTCTGGGTCAGCTCATGGATTATGTCTTCGTCGCCGGGGCGTTCGGGGCGGATGTTCAAGGTCATCCCATAGATTTCAGCCGTTCGACCGCCATCAGCACGCGTTCGGGTGTCGCCGGTGCGTCGAGCCGCGGGCAGATCCGGTAGTCGGCGACGCTTGCCACCGCCATGGATATCGCCTCGAACACCGAGATCGCCAACATGAAGGGCGGCTCCCCGACAGCCTTGGAACGGCCGATGGTCGGCTCGGCGTTTTCGGACCATTCCGCCAGCTTGACATTGAAGGTCTTCGGCCGATCGGAGGCGAGCGGGATCTTGTAGGTCGACGGTGCATGGGTGCGCAGCCGGCCCCTGGCATCCCACCACAGCTCCTCGGTGGTCAGCCAGCCGAGGCCCTGCACGAAGCCGCCCTCGATCTGGCCGATATCGATCGCCGGGTTGAGCGACTTGCCGACATCGTGAAGAATATCGGTGCGCTCCACGAGATATTCCCCTGTCAGCGTATCGATCGCCACTTCTGAACAGGCCGCGCCATAGGCGAAGTAGTAGAACGGCCTGCCGCGGCCTGCCTTGCGATCCCAATGGATCTTCGGCGTCTTGTAGAAGCCGGCGGCCGAAAGCTGGACCCGGTCGTAATAGGCGGCGCGGACGAAAGTGTCGAACGGTACGATCTCGGTGCCGATCCGCACGCGGTTCGGGAGGAATTCGATCTTGTCGCGCCCGATTTTCCACTGGCGGGTGGCGAAATCGATCAGCCGCTCCTTGATCTGCCGGCACGCGTCATAGGCGGCCATGCCGTTAAGATCCGAGCCGGAGGAGGCGGCGGTTGCCGAAGTGTTCGGAATCTTGCCGGTTGTCGTGGCCGTGATCTTCACCCGGTCGATATCGACCTGGAACGCATCGGCCACCACCTGAGCCACCTTGGTATAGAGGCCCTGACCCATTTCGGTGCCGCCATGGTTCAGGTGGATCGAACCGTCGTTGTAGATGTGCACCAGGGCACCGGCCTGATTATAGGCGGTCATCGTGAAGGAGATCCCGAACTTCACCGGGGTCAGCGCGATGCCCTTGCGGATCACCGGGCTGTCGGCGTTGAAGTCGATGATCGCCCGGCGACGCGCCTGATAGTCGGAAGAAGTCTCCAGCTCTTCGACGACCTTGGCGATGATGTTGTCCTCGACCTCCTGGTGATAGGGCGTCACCGTCCGCTCGGAGCCCCGCTTGCCGTAAAAATTCAGCTTGCGGATTTCGAGCGGATCCTTGCCCGTCGCATAGGCGATTTCCTCGATGATGCGCTCGGCCCCGAGCATGCCCTGCGGACCGCCGAAACCGCGGAAGGCGGTGTTGGAAACCGTATGGGTTTTCAACGGCTGCGAAGTGAGCCGGACATGTGGGTAATAGTAGCTGGAATCGGCGTGGAAGAGGGCGCGGTCGGTGACCGGGCCGGAAAGGTCGGCGGAAAAGCCGCAGCGTGCCGCATAGGTCGCTTCGACCGCATGGATGCGGCCCTCTTCGTCGAAGGCGACGTCGTAATCCACCCGGAAATCGTGCCGTTTGCCCGTGACCGCCATGTCCTCGTCGCGGTCGGGGCGGAATTTCACCGCCCGCTTCAGCTTCTTGGCCGCCACCGAAGCGAGACAGGCGAAGTGGTTGCCCTGGGTTTCCTTGCCGCCGAAGCCGCCGCCCATGCGGCGGGTCATGACCGTCACCGCGTTGTTGGCGATGCCGAGGACGTGCGCCACCATGTGCTGCACTTCGCTCGGATGCTGGGTGGAAGACCAGACGGTGATGTCCTCGTCCTCGCCGGGTATGGCGAGGGCAATATGGCTCTCCAGGTAAAAGTGCTCCTGGCCGCCGATATACATATGAGCCTGCACGCGCAGAGGTGAGTTCTCGATCTCGGTTTCCGGCTCGCCGCGCTTCAGCACCATCGGTTCGACGACGAGCGGTGCGCCGTTTTCGCGCGCCCCGTCGATGTCGGTCCAGTGCGGCAGGTCGCGATATTCGATCCTGGCAAGCGTTGCCGCGCGCCGCGCCTGGTCGCGGGTTTCGGCAATCACGGCAAAGACCGGTTGGCCGTGGAACTCTACCTTGGTGGTTGCCAGCAGCGGTTCGTCATGCTGGCCGGTCGAGGCGACGTCGTTGAAGCCCGGGATGTCGGCGGCCGTCATCACCCAGACGACGCCGGGTGCGGCCTTGACCGCGGAAAGATCGATCGAGACGATCTCCGCATGCGCGCGGTCCGATAGCCCGAGACCTCCATGCAGAGTGCCCGCGGGTTCGGGAATATCGTCGATATATTCGGCACTTCCGGTAACATGCTTATGCGCGGAATCATGTTTCAGCGCACTGTGCATGGGTCCCTTGATGATCGGTTTGGTTTCGAAGGTCGACTTGTCCATTCTCACGCCTCCTCCAGTTCGAAACGGCGGAGTTCGGTCGGCGCGCCGGCGGTTTCCAGGAAGAAGCGGGTCAAAAGGTTCTTGGCCGCCAGGCTTCGGTATTCCGCCGTCGCCCGCCAGTCGGTCAGCGGCTGGTAGTCTTCGTCGAACGCATTGCGGGCGGCCGAAACGGTCTCCCAGTTCCAGTCCTGTCCAGACAGCGCGTCCTCGACATGCCTGGCCCGTTTCGGGGTGGCGGCCATGCCGCCGAAGGCGATGCGGATCTGGGCGACCTTGCCCTCGGCGTCGAGGCTCAGGTTGAAGGCGCCGCAAAGCGCGGAAATATCCTCGTCGCGCCGTTTCGAGATCTTGTAGACGGCGAAATGGCTGCCTTCGGCCGGACGCGGCACGCAAACCTTCTCGACAAATTCGCCCTGCAGCCGGTCCTGCTTTCCGTAGGCGAGGAAATAGTCCTCAAGCGCTATGGTGCGTCGGCCGGCATGGGTCCTCAGCGTCAGCTCGGCGCCGAGCGCGATCAAAGGCGGCGGCGTGTCGCCGATCGGCGAGCCGTTGGCGATGTTGCCGCCGATCGTGCCCATATTGCGAACCTGCTGCCCGCCGATCCGGTCGATTAGCCGGCCAAGCGAGGGGATTGCGTCGGTCAGCACATCGAAGGCCTGGGCATAGCTGACGCCGGCGCCGATGGTGATGGTCGTCTCGTCGGCGGCGATGGATTGCAGCTCGCTCAGGTGATTGATGAAGATCACCGGATTGAGAAGCCGCATCTGTTTGGTGACCCAGAGGCCGACATCGGTGGCGCCGGCGACGATGGTTGCGTCCGGCTCTTCCGCCAGGATATCGGAGAAGGTCGCGACCGAGGCCGGTATGATGGAACGGGCGTCATCTTTTTCAACGACAATCGTGTCGGCTTCGGAATGGATCGACCAGAGTTTTGCCATGATCTGGATATGGTCGCGCTCCAGCGGATCGAAGAGCGAGCTTGGCCGGTTCTGCGAAACCTGCTCGGCCGCTTTCACGATCGGCTCATAGCCGGTGCAGCGACAGAGATTGCCCTGCAGCGCGCTTTCGATATCGGCGCGGGTCGGCGCCTGGTTCGTGAGCCAGAGGCCGTAGAGCGACATTACGAAGCCCGGGGTGCAGAAACCGCATTGCGAACCGTGGCAGTCGACAAGGGCCTGCTGAACCGGATGCAGCGCGCCATCCCGGCCGGCCAGGTGCTCGACCGTCACCACATGGGTCCCGTGCAAAGAGCCCAGGAAGCGGATGCAGGCATTGACGCTTTCGTAGCGCAAGCCCTGTTCCGTCAGCCGTCCGACGAGCACCGTGCAGGCGCCGCAATCACCCTCGGCGCATCCTTCCTTGGTTCCTGTCAGCCGCCGCCTCAGGCGCAGATAATCGAGTAAGGTCTCCGTCGGTCCGAAATCTCCAAGGGTGACCTCTTCTCCGTTCAGGATGAAGCGGATGGCTTCGCTCATTTCTCTCCTTCGTCCGCCGTTTCCGGCTAAAAACCCTTTGTTCTCGATCCTATTGAGCGGTCCAGCCGCCGTCGATCGAGATATGCGTGCCGGTGATGCTTCTTGCCGCATCGCTCGCCAGATAGATAGCGGTTGCGGCAACCTCGTCGATCGAGACGAATTCCTTTGTCGCCTGCAGCCGCAGCATCACCTCGCTCTTGACCTCAGCCTCCGAAATGCCGCGCTCGCGGGCCGTGTCGGGGATCTGCTTTTCCACAAGCGGCGTCAATACGTAGCCCGGGCATATCGCATTCACGGTAATCCCGAATTCGGCAAGTTCCAAGGCCGCCGTTTTGGTGAGCCCCAATATGCCGTGCTTGGCGGCAACATAGGCCGACTTGAACGGCGAGGCGACCAGCGCGTGGGCGGAAGCGACATTGATGATGCGGCCCTTGCCGGCCTGCTTCATCAGCGGGATCGTGTGCCGCATCGTGTGGAAGGCGGACGATAGCAGGATGGCGATCAGCTGGTCCCACTTTTCGACCGGAAACTCCTCGATCTTCGCCACATGCTGGATGCCGGCATTGTTAACGAGAACGTCGACGGTCCCGAAGCTTTTCGCCGCCGTGGCGATCAGGTCCTCGATCTCCTCCGGCCGGGTCATGTCGGCGCCGTGGTAAAGAACCGTTCCTGTGCTCGCATCGTCCAACAGCTTGCGGACCGCTTCGATTTCGTCCGCCTTGCCGAAGCCGTTGATGACGACATTGGCGCCCTCGGCCGCAAACGCTTTCGCGATGCCGAGCCCGATGCCGCTCGTTGAGCCGGTGACGACGACGGTTCTGGTCATGCCATATCTCCTCCAACGCGGCGTTCTTGTGCGCCGCAACGTCGGACAGGTTATTCCCAATTCGGGCGAAATGGCAATCGGTGGCGGATCGGAGGCTGCAACGGCAGAGCAGTTGCCGCTATCTGCCCGTTTCTGTTGCGATTAACCGCTAATAAATCTTGGGCTTATAGGCTGGCGACATTCATCGGGTGACATGACGTCACCTGCAGGGGAGGTGTGTGCCGGTCGGCTGGCGCCCGCCTGACGATCCATGGAATCGGATCCCCCCGTCACATTCAACAGGTCTTCCATGAAAAACCTACCCATTATCGGCAAGTTCCTGGTCCTGCTCGTCGCCTTCGGCCTGTTTGCCGTCGGTCTTTCCTTTTATGCGGGCCATCAGATCAACAGCGTCAGCGGCGCCTATTCCGATCTCCTGGAGCGGGAGGCGGATGCCTCCATTACGCTGTCGCGGGCGACCGGCGCCTTCCAGTCCGTCCGCGGATCGATCTACGATCTGCTTCTGTCGACGGAAAAGGAGCGGGACAAGGCGTCCCTCGAGGCACTGGCGGCGAGCCGTGGACGTTTCGTCGAATTCATGGACCTGGCGGTTGCCGACCTGCCGGAAGACGCATCGATCAAGGATATCCGCGCCCGAGGCATCGAGACCGTTGACAATCTTTGCCGGGCGACGGTCGAAGCCGGCACCAAAGCCATCACCTATATTGACATCAAGAGCGCCACCTCGCTCTTTTTCAAGGATTGCTCGCCCCAGTTCGAGGAGATGACCAAGGCGCTCGTCGGGAAGGTCGCTGAAATCACCAAGGCGACGACCGTGCGCAGCGACGAACTGTCGGAACAGTCGGCTGCTACTTACTGGACCTCCATCGGCTCGATGGTTGGCGGGCTGGTGCTGATGACGATTGTCAGCGGCTGGGCATTGCGCGCCTATGTCGCCGCACCGATCCGGTCGCTCGGCAGCGTCATGGGGCGGCTTGCCGAAGGCGATCTCACGGCCGTCGTGGTCGGGGAGGATCGCAAGGACGAGGTTGGCAGCATGGCGCAGGCGGTGCAGGTCTTCAAAGACAATGCGCTGAAAGCCAAAGAGCTCGAGGGCGAAGCGGAGACCCAGCGCAACCAGACGGAAGCGGAACGTCGCCGTTCGGCCGAACTGGAACGCATCCGCGCCGAAGCGATGACACAGGCGACGAACGGGCTTGCGGAAGGGCTCAAGCACCTTGCCGCAGGCAATCTCTCCTTCCAGCTCGGCCAGCCCTTTGCCGAGGACTTCGAGACGCTCCGCGCGGATTTCAACCGCGCGGTGGAACAGTTGAGCACGACGCTTGGGACGGTGGCGGATGTCAGCGCCTCGATCGATGGCGGTGCGCGGGAGGTCAGCCAGAGCGCCGACGATCTTTCGAGACGCACCGAACAGCAGGCCGCATCGCTCGAAGAGACTGCGGCAGCGCTTGACGAGATCACCGTTAACGTCTCCAATTCATCCAGACGCGCCGAGGAGGCCCGCATCGTCGCCATCCAGGCGAACGAGAGTGCCCGCCAGTCGGAAACCGTGGTCGCCAACGCGGTCGATGCCATGGGCAAGATCGAACAGTCGTCGAGCCAGATATCCAACATCATCGGCGTGATCGACGATATTGCCTTCCAGACGAACCTGCTCGCCCTCAATGCGGGTGTCGAAGCGGCTCGTGCCGGAGAGGCCGGCAAGGGTTTTGCCGTCGTCGCGCAGGAAGTGCGCGAGCTCGCCCAGCGGTCGGCAAAGGCCGCCAAGGAGATCAAGGAGCTCATCCGCAATTCGTCCGTCGAAGTGGAAAGCGGCGTCAAGCTGGTCAGCGAGACGGGCGAGGCGCTGAAAGCGATCGAAGCCTATATCGTCTCGATCAATCAGCACATGGACGCCATCGCGACCTCGGCTAAGGAACAGTCCGTCGGGCTTTCCGAAGTCAATACCGCGATCAACCAGATGGATCAGGTGACGCAGCAGAACGCCGCCATGGTGGAAGAAGCCAATGCGGCGGGCGCCACGCTCGCCACTGAAGCGGGCCGCCTGCGCGAACTGATCGGAAACTTCCAGCTCGGTCGGAATGCCTCGGTGCCATCGGTTTCTCCGCGCCAGGTAGCGCCGGTCACCCCGGCGACCGTGCGCTCGGTGCCTGCCGCGTCTCCTGCCCGTTCCATGGTCAGCAAGATCGCCAGGGCCTTTTCCGGCGGCGGCGCGCCTGTCGCGGCTTCGCCTGCGGCATCCGCGGACAATTGGGAAGAATTCTAAGCGTCCGTCCAGTCCGACCTTCCACCGGAACCTTCATCGAGCCGGCCGATCGCACTTTCCGATCGGCCGGCTCGATGTTTTTGTTTGACACATGGCGATCCGGCCTGCTGAAACCGTCTCCACGAGACTCTAGGGGAGGAAGAGCAGCATGGCGGGTTATGTTCTGGCGATCGATCAGGGGACGACCTCGACGCGGGCGATCGTTTTTGACGGCAAGATGAAAATTGCCGGCATTGGCCAGAAGGAATTCAAGCAGATCTTTCCAAAGCCCGGCTGGGTGGAGCACGATCCGGAGGAGATCTGGGAAACCGTGCTGTGGACGATCAAGCAGGCTCTCAGGGAAGCAAAGATCGAAACCTCCGATATTGCCGCGATCGGCATCACAAACCAGCGCGAGACGGTCGTCGTCTGGGAACGCGACACGGGAAAACCGATTCACAACGCCATCGTATGGCAGGACCGCCGCACCGCGAGTTATTGCGAAAAGCTGAAGCGGCAGGATCTCGAAAAGCTCTTCACCCGCCGTACCGGCCTGCTCCTCGATCCTTATTTTTCCGGCACCAAGCTGTCCTGGATGCTCGCCAACGTCAAAGGCGCCCGGGCGCGGGCGGCCAAGGGCGAGCTTTGCTTTGGCACCATCGACACTTTCCTCATCTGGCGGCTGACCGGCGGCAGGAGCTTTGTCACCGACGCCACCAATGCGTCGCGCACGCTGATCTACAACATCGCCGACAACCGCTGGGATGAGGAACTCCTGGAGATACTCCGCATTCCCGCCGCCATGCTGCCGGAGGTCAAGGACTGTGCCGACGATTTCGGCGTCACCGACGAAAGCCTGCTTGGAGCGGTCATCCCAATTCTCGGCGTCGCCGGGGACCAGCAGGCGGCAACCATCGGCCAGGCCTGCTTCGAACCGGGCATGATGAAATCCACCTACGGCACCGGATGTTTTGCCGTCCTGAATACCGGCGCTGACATGTGCCGCTCCAAAAACCGGCTTCTGACGACCATTGCCTACCGGCTCGAAGGCGAGACGACTTATGCGCTCGAAGGCTCCATCTTCATCGCGGGCGCTGCCGTACAATGGCTGCGCGACGGGCTCGGCATCATCGAAAAGGCGAGTCAATCCGGCGACTTGGCGGCGGAAGCCGATCCTCAACAGGAGGTTTACCTGGTGCCGGCCTTCACCGGTCTTGGCGCGCCCCATTGGGACGCCGAGGCAAGAGGCGCGATCTTCGGCCTGACACGGGCGACCGGGCCTGCCGAATTCGCAAGGGCGGCGCTCGAGGCGGTTTGCTACCAAACCCGCGACCTGCTCGATGCCATGCGCCGGGACTGGCGCAATGCCAATGGCGATACGGTGCTGCGGGTCGATGGCGGCATGGTCGCTTCCGACTGGACCATGCAGCGCCTCTCCGACCTACTCGATGCGCCCGTGGATCGCCCGACCATCCTTGAGACGACCGCGCTCGGCGCGGCCTGGCTTGCCGGTTCCAGGGCCGGCGTCTGGCCGGACAGGAAGGCGTTTGCCAAGAGCTGGGCACGCCAGCGCCGCTTCGAACCGGAGATGGACGAGAAGACCCGCGGCGCGAAAATCCGGGGCTGGAAGGACGCCGTAAGACGCACGCTGACCGCCGGCTGATGATCTTTCCGGGGACGCAAGTGCGGAAATTCCACTAAAATTCAGTTCCGCCATTTTCGCACCAGCATCCTTGGCCTATGTTCGTGCGCACTTAGCGAGGTTGATCGATGTCAAGAATTGCGCATGTCCTGGCCTTCCTGTTTCTCGTCGGAGCGTCTCTGGCGATGAGTCGAACGTCTGCCGAGGCGGGGTATGCGCATTTCATCTACGATGCCCAGAGCGGCAAGGTCCTGGCATCGGAAAATGCCGACGTCATCAATCATCCGGCCTCGCTCACCAAGATGATGACGCTTTACATGACCTTCGAGGCGCTCAAGCAGGGCCGCCTAGATTGGGACGAGCAGATCGTCATGACGGTGAATGCCGCCTCCAAGATCCCGTTCAAGCTGGGGGTTAAGGCAGGCCAGACGATCACGGTGCGCGAGGCGGTGCTTGCGATGGCGGTGCGTTCGGCCAATGACGCGGCCGCCGCGATGGCTGATCATCTCGGCGGTACCGAGGCGCGGTTCGGCATGATGATGACCCAGAAGGCGCGCCAGCTCGGCATGACGCGGACGGTGTTCCGCAATGCATCCGGCCTGCCGGACGACGACCAGGTGACCACTGCGCGGGACATGGGCATGATGGCGCTTGCGCTCATCCGCGACTTCCCCCGCGAATACCAGCTCTTCTCGATGCGCGCCTTCGAGTTCCGGGGCAAGCGCATTCGAGGCCACAACAATCTGATGTACCGCTATCCCGGCATGGACGGGGTCAAGACCGGTTATATTCGCGCTTCCGGCTTCAACATCGCCAGCGCCGTCACGATCAACGGAAGACGGGTGATCGGCGTCGTCCTCGGCGGCAAGTCGGCCCGCAAGCGCGATGATCAGATGGCGGCTCTCCTCGACAAGTATGTGCCAGGCTCGGGCGCCCCAGCCGCCGGCGGTCTCATCGCCCTGGAAAACCAGGGAAAACGGCCGGCCGAAAGTGCTGCCCCGCTCGCCTTCGCCGCGCCGCGGAAGGAAACTTCGCTTGGCGCCCCGCCGGCGAGAGTTTCGATTGCCAATCTTTATGCCGCCCCGACGCCGCGGGAGCCCGTCGGCCCGCTCTGGCAGATCCAGATCGCCGCTGCCGGCAGCCGCGATGCGGCCTCCGCCATGCTTGAAAAGGCGGTTCCGCTGCTGGCGACGGATTTCGGCCGCATCGCCCCAAGCGTCGAGAGCTATGCGGAGGCCGGAAAGGAATATTTCCGCGCCCGCTTCGTCGGCTTCGCAGACCAGAACGCCGCCGCCCGCGCCTGCTCCGTCCTGCAGGCAAAAGCGGTGAACTGCTTCGTGGTGCGATAGTTCATTTTCCCGGTCCATCGCTTTGGTGGAGGGACGCCCCGGAGTGCGTCCTGTTCTGTTCAGGCGGCAGTCAGCGGCATTTGCGCACTTCCTGGAGGGCAGCGCTGACGCCGCGCAGCGAATAGGAATAGCTGGTGTTGGTGCCGCGGCGGGAAATGGCTTCGAGCGTCATGTCGCGTCCGCCGCGCATGGCGTCGACCAGAACCGGCTCGCGATCCTTGTTGCGCAGCCAGGCGATCTTGTCATCGGGCATCAGGCGGAAGGCCTCGTCACCCACCTTGAGGCTGATCTCGGACCCTTCCTGCAAGGAGTAGCCCATGACCGCCTGCGGCGCATAGGCCGTCTCGCCCTGGGGCGCGATCAGGAAAAAATTGTCCCCGTGATCGACGCCGGCGGGAGCGGCATTCACCGGCACCGAGAGCGCGTAGCAGGTTTTCTGTCCGGCATCGGTGTAGGAATAGACGCCCCAGGCGTCGAACTGCGCGACCCGGGTCGGCTGGGCGGTCGCGGACGCAGATGCGACGAGAGTGAAGGAAAGAGCGAGGGCGAGGGGCTTGATCTGCATGACATCTCCACAAAGCAATAGGCCCGAGGTCGAGAACTGCCGGTCCTCGGCCTGGAGATGGGCCTCATTTCAGTATGGCCCCATTCAATGTCCGGACGGTTACCGAGACGTTAATTCTTGTGTCGAAGCAGAGGCGTTTCCGGTCACAAAGGTTTGAGCCAATCGTGTTCGCTCTGCGCCAAAATGGAAAAAGGGCGACCGAGCCGGCCGCCCTCAGAGCCTTCATTGATCAGGCCGGGGTTATTTTACCGGTGCGTTCATTGACCAGTTGACCCCGAAAGGATCGCGGAGCTGGCCGTAGCGGTCGCCCCAGAACATCACCTGCAACTCGAGGGTGACTTCAAGCCCTGCATCCACGGCACGCTTCCACCAGGAATCGATGTCGCCGTTCGCCAACGGCAAAAGCATGGTGTAGCCCTGCGGCTTTTCGAAGGGATGGCCGTGGTCCGGATAAGGGTCGCACAACATCAGCGAGCTGCCGTTGATGTAGAGATGGATATGCATCGTCCGGCCCTGCTCGTCCACCGGATGGAAGGACTCGATCGTGGCGCCGAAGGCCTTTTTGTAGAACTCCGCCGCCTTCATAGCACCGTCCACCTGCAGATAGGCGACAAGCCCTCCGCGGACGGGCGATGGTACCGGATTGTCATTCGTCTGAACTGCCGCTTCCATGAAAATCTCCCTCCTTGTTCGGTTGAGGTTCCGCTTGAACCTGCCCAAGGACGGACGGGATGAGCCGAAGCCGACAATCCGGCGGAAAGTTTCTAGCTTTTTTCCGCGAATTCCTTGACCAGCCCTTCATACGCCTCGAAAGGCGGAAAGGTCTCGTAGGAATGCACGGCGGGGGTCGTCGCCCAGGGCAGCTTTTCGGATGTGTAGGTCTCGATGAAGGGCGAGAACCATTTTGCGTCGTCGAGCATGGTGGGGCGCAGGTTGACGAACCAGTCCATGCCTTCCGGGTGGGTAAACATCCAGCTCTTGCAGTGCGGGCAATGGTAGTGGTGCGCGTCCGGGCCATGCAGGCCGCCGATCACCGGCTCGCCCTCGATCACCTCGAAGCCCTCCGCCGGAACGGCGGCGGAGAGCGAGTAGGCGCTGGCGCTCATCTTCTGGCAGCCGCTGCAATGGCAGGCCATGGTGAGGATCGGCTGGGCGCTGATCCTCAGCCGGACCCGACCGCAGCGGCATGAACCTTCGATCGGGAGTGAGGGTTTTGTCATGGGAGTCTCTCTGTCTTTCTAGGCTGGGTGCGTGGGCGAGACCTAGGGCCGCTTCGGGATTTCCAAGCCCCGCTGAACCGCGGGCCGGGCAAGGCCGCGTTCCAGCCATTTGGGGACCAGCTTCAGCTGGTCGTATTCGATCAGTTCGCCGGCGCCGTAAAAACCGATCAGGTTGCGCACCCAGCCGAGCATGGAAATATCGGCAATCGTATATTCGTCGCCCATGATCCAGTCGCGGCCTTCGAGCCGGGTCTCGATGACCCGGATGAGGCGGGCCGATTCCTTGACGTAACGGTCGCGCGGGCGCTTGTCTTCGTAATCCTTGCCGGCGAATTTGTGGAAGAAGCCGAGCTGGCCGAACATCGGCCCCAAACCGCCCATTTGGAACATCACCCACTGGATGGTTTCGTAGCGCCTGGCGGGGTCGGCGGGCAACAGCTTGCCGGACTTTTCGGCGAGGTAGATCAGGATCGCACCGGATTCGAAGAGACCCAGCGGTTTGCCGCCCGGACCGTCCGGATCGATGATCGCCGGGATCTTGCCGTTCGGATTGAGAGACAGATATTCCGGTCCCCAGGTCTCGTTTTCACCGATATTAATGAAATGCGGCTCGTAGGGCAGGCCGATCTCCTCCAGCATGATCGATACCTTTACGCCGTTCGGCGTCGGCGTCGAATAGAGCTGCAGGATGTTCGGGTTCTGGGCGGGCCATTTCGTGGTGATGGGAAAGGCGGAGAGATCGGCCATGCGGGTTCCTCGGCTGCAATTTGTTCCCGCGGAATATAGCCACCGGCGCGCGATGCGCCAGTGGCGATCTCATGAATAGGGCGTTCCCGCTAGCGGGCGCTGGCGGGGAAAGCCGGGAGGCGGCCGATATGGCTAGGATCGTGCTGGACGATCAGCTTTGCATCGAGTTTTTCGGCAATGTCAGCCATGCGCTCCATCGAGGCGAGGCTTTCGGCCCTGTTGACGTTGAACGGCGGCACGCCCCGGTTGCCGATCTGCTCTTCGAAATGCACGACGTCGCCGGACAGCAGCACCGGTCCCGTTTGCGGCAGGTTTACCAGCAATGCCGTTTCGCCTTCGGTGTGGCCCGGCATGGCGAGCATCATCACCTGGCCGTCGCCGAACACGTCGCGATCGCCGGTAACCGGATCGGCCTTGGCCTTTCCGTCCATCCACGGCTGGACCAGCGCGGACATCACCGCGAAGGGCAGGGGATCGGCATGCAGGCTCTTCCAGTCGCCGGCACCGATCATCAGCGTCGCTTGGGGGAAGCTGGCTGCCTGGCCCATATGGTCGAAGTGGTTGTGGCTGACGCCGACGATGCCGATCTGCTCCCGCTTGATGCCGATTTTGGCAAGCTGGGTCGGTATATCGATGGCGAGCGCCGGCGCCATCGCCTGGCTTGTATCAGCTGCCTTGCCGATCAACGCTGCCGGCAGGCCGGCATCCCAGAGCATATAGTCGGTGCCGTGGCGGATTAGGTAGCAACTGGCGGTCAGGGTGCGCGTCTCTCCCTTGTAGCTGAAGGTATCGGAAAAACTCGACAGGTCCTTGATCACGACGGAGCCGCAGTCGAGCCGCCAAAGTTCGAGATCGGCTGCTGCCCTGGCCGGGGCGGACAGCGCCAGCAATGCGGCGCCGAGGCTGAAGAGGGACGCAAGGGTCTTCATGATAATGTCTCCTGTGTTGAAGCCACCGCCTTTTGCCCGTTCCTGAAGGTCCGCTGGTGCCGGAAATTCATCACCTTGAGCCCGAAACGCTCAGCGGAGATATTTTTTGCATAGTCCGATGCGCTATAGTGCGCCCATGAACCTTTTCATCCGCGACCGCTTTCCCGATCTCTCCCGCCGCCTGCTCGACCGCTTGCGCCCGGTCGTTTCCGGCCGGCTTGACAGGGGGATGCACCCCTATGGCGGGCAGCTCTTTGCCTATTGCTGTTTCGACCGCGAGCGGATGACGGCACTGCAACTCGACTGTCCGATGATCTGCATCGTGCTCTATGGTCAGAAGGACGTGTGGCTGGGCGACCGGGCGCAATCCTTTCCGGCGGGCTCGGTCTTCGTGCTGCCGGCCGGGGTGCCGATGGACGTCCTCAACATTCCCGACGAGATGAACGGCCTTTACGTCGCGCTTCGCCTCGACGTGCCGAGCCTGCCGGAAGGGATTACGCCGCTTTCCGCAGCGGAGAGACTGGAAGGCCGCGCGGTGGGCTCGTTCGGCGTGCCGCTCGGCGAAGATCTGGTGGAAGCGCTCTGCCATGCGGCAACGTCGATTGCCGACGAGTCCACTGGCGAGACGATAAAACGGCTGAGGATGACCGAAGTCCTTGCACTCCTGAGGCCGCTGCCGCAAGCGCGCGCCTTGTTTCGCCAGAGCGTCGCGGAAGAGGTCGCCTGGCTGATCGCAACGGCTCCTTCCGAACAGTGGAGCGTTGCTGAGGTGGCGAGAGAATTGGGTTTCGGTGCCTCGACATTGAGGCGCCGTCTTTCCGTCGAAGGCACCTCCTTCCGAACAATCCTGCGTCGCGAGCGTCTCCGGGCAGGGCACAATGCACTTGCCGCCGGTGCATCCAGTCTCGCAGCCGCTGAGGCCGCGGGTTATTCCTCGCGTTCGCATTTCTCCCGTCGCTTCCGGGAGAGTTTTGGAACAAGCCCCTCGGGGCGGCGCTAGGTTTCTCAAAAAAATTTGCTGCGGCCGGTCGGATCAGCGGCTACTCCTTCGTCTTCAACTGGAGAGGAAGCCGAGATGTTATACGCCATCCTTTGTTACGCCCATGAAGAGACGGTCTTTGCCTGGTCCAAGGAGGAGGAGGCGGCCGTCATGGACAGGCTTATCGAGGTCCAGCAGCCGTTGATGCAGGCCGGCAAGCTCGGACCTGTGGCCCGCCTCATGCCGACGACCGCCGCGACGACCGTGCGCAAGGGCAAGGACGAGCCGCTGGTGATCGACGGCCCGTTCGCGGAAACCAAGGAGGCGCTGCTCGGTTTCTACACCGTGGACGCTGAAACACTCGACGAGGCGGTCGCCTTCGCCAAGCAGCTGTCGAGCGTCAATCCAGGCTCGAGTTCCTACGAGATCCGGCCCTTCCACGTCTTTTACCCGGGAGCGATCCAGACATGACCGATATCGCGTGGATCGAACTTGCACTGACGGCCGCCCGGCCGCAGGCGCTCGGCGCCCTGCTTCGCTATTTCCGCGATCTCGACACTGCGGAAGAGGCGTTTCAGGAAGCCTGCCTGCGGGCCATCCGGACCTGGCCGGAAAAGGGTGCGCCGCGCGATCCGACCGCCTGGCTGATCTTCGTCGGCCGCAACAGCGGCATCGACGCGGTCCGCAAACGCGCCAAGAACGATCCGCTGCCGGAGGAGGAAGCCTTCTCCGATCTTTCCGACGCGGAAGACGATATCGCCGACCGGCTCGACAATTCCAACTATCGCGATGACATCCTGCGCCTGATGTTCATCTGCTGTCATCCGGACCTGCCGAATACCCAGCAGATCGCGCTGGCGCTCCGGATCGTTTCTGGGCTCACCGTGCCCCAGATCGCCCGCGCCTTCCTCGTCAGCGAGGCGGCGATGGAGCAGCGCATCACGCGGGCCAAGGCGCGCGTCGCAAAAGCGGGCGTCCCCTTCGAGACGCCGGATGCGGCCGAGCGGGCGAGACGGCTCGGCATCGTGTCCTCGATGATCTATCTCGTCTTCAACGAGGGATATTCCGCCGGCGTCAACAATCCCGACAATGCCGCCTTCTGCGAGGAGGCGATCAGGCTGGCCCGGCTACTCCTGCGCATCTTCCCGTCAGAACCCGAGATTATGGGCCTGCTCGCGCTGATGATGCTGCAGCATTCCCGCGCTGGAGCGCGTTTCGATGGACAAGGCCAGATCATTTTGCTGGAAGACCAAAATCGCTCTCTGTGGGACCGCAAGCTGATCAACGAGGCCCTGGTGCTGCTCGACAAGGCGATCCGCCATCGCCAGCCCGGCCCCTATCAGGTGCAGGCGGCGATCTCCGCCGTGCATGCGCGCGCCGCCAGGCCCGAGGAGACAGATTGGGCGGAGATCAACCAGCTCTACGGTCTCCTGGAACGCCTCCGGCCCTCGCCTGTCGTCACCCTCAACCGGGCGGTCGCCGTCTCCAAACTCGAGGGTCCGGAACAAGCGCTCGAGCTGATCGCTCCGCTCTCCGAAAGGCTCGACGGCTATTTCTACTTCCACGGGGTGCGCGGCAGCTTCCTGATGCAGCTGGATCGCAAGGCCGAGGCGCGCGAAGCCTTCGACCGGGCGATCGCGCTCGCCAATTCTGCGGCCGAATGCGCCCATATCCGCCAGCAGATCGACAAGCTCGGCGCAGTTCCTTCGCCGGTGGAATGACGGAAGGCTCCGCCATCCTTGTCAGCGAAGCGAGAGCAGGGTGGTCATGAGCCGCGCGTCCACGCGCAATTACGGGCCGGTGCGAACAAGCGACGGGTCGATGCCGATGTCCCGGAGCTGGTCGTCGCTGAGTTCGTGCAGGGCCTTCAGAGTTCGCGCAAGGCCTGCCTGCCTGCGTTTCTCGCCGAACCAGAAGCCTGCGGCTCCGATCAGGAGATCGATCAGTCCTCGAGTGAGGCGGGTGGTGTTGGTGGTGGTCAGGGTATTGGTCATTACGGATCTCCCGAAAAACGCGGCAAGTCGATTTTGCGATGGCGGGAGGATCGCATCGCAGCGTCTGCCCAGCGTGCGGACGGCCGTGAAATTTCCGTCAAATCGACGGTCGCGAGGATGTCTTTGATATCCTCGACAAAAATACCCGAAATCTTTGCTCGTGCTGTCGGATTTCCTTTGGGCCGCTCGTCCTTGGGGCAACATCTGATAGGATGTCTTTCAAACCATGGGAGATGGAAAAATGACTGCCAATACTGCTGCTTACGCCCTGCAGCTCGTACGCGAGATCGACGCGCCGGCCGAACAGCTTTTCAAGGCCTGGACCACACCGGAGAGAATGGGCGAATGGTTCTGCCCGAAGCCATGGAAGGTGACCGAGGCCAGGGTCGACCTGCGTCCCGGCGGATCCAGTTACATCCTCATGGAAGGTCCGGACGGCGAGAAGATCCCCAGTCACGGGGTCTATCTGGAAGTCGTGCCGAACAGGAAACTGGTCTTCACCGACGCTTACACGAGCGCCTGGGTGCCGTCGGAAAAGCCGTTCATGACGGCAGTGGTCGAATTCGAGGACCTTGGCAACGGCCGCACCCGCTATACCGCGACCGCCCTGCACTGGACGGAAGAGGATAAAAAAGCCCATGAGGAAATGGGCTTTCACGAAGGCTGGGGCACCGTGGCGGATCAGCTCGCCCAGATCGCTAGGACTTTCTGAAAGAACGAATCAAATCGGGGAGATGGCGCCATCTCCTCGATTTTCGATTCAACGGTTTTGTAACCCGCCAGCAGATCAGAACGGGTTCCGAAAAAAGCACGAGAGCGTCGCCGTTCTGTTCGAGACGATGTTCCGCCCGATACCATTGAAGTTGTGAATGGTCTAAGATCAGTATCGAAATTGCTTGAGGCGGAACGGCCGGCTGGTGATATAGTGACGTGCAGGACAATTTCAGGTGGTGCCTTCAACCTGCGTCAGGCAGTTCCCGCAATGATCTGGAGCTCTTCGTGGTTGCACATCCGGCGGCGAAAGACGAACATCCGGCCTTTTCCGGCACCGGGGAAATGGGAAACCTGATCAGGCGTTTCGACTGGTCGAAAACACCGCTCGGGCCGATTTCGGATTGGCCGCAAAGTCTCAGAACCGTGACCGGCATGCTGCTTCTGTCACCCGTGCCCATTGTGGTTCTGTGGGGTGCCGACGGCATCATGATCTATAACGACGCCTATTCCGTTTTTGCCGGGGAGCGCCACCCGCAACTGCTCGGATCGAAGGTCCGGGAAGGCTGGGAAGAGGTCGCGGACTTCAACGACAACGTGATGAAGATCTGCATGGCCGGCGGCGTGCTCTCCTACGAGAACCAGAAGCTCACGCTTGTCCGTCACGGCGAGCCGGAGCCGGTGTGGATGAACCTGGACTATTCTCCGGTCCTCGACGAAAGTGGCGAACCCGCCGGCGTCATTGCAATCGTGGTGGAAACCACCAAGAGCGTCCTGGGGCAACGCAGGCTTCGCGAGAGCGAGGGGCGCTTCAGGGCTCTTACCAATGCCACGTCCGATGTCGTCTATTCCATGAGTGCGGACTGGAAGGAGATGCGCCAGCTCGACGGGCGGGGCTTTCTCGCCAATACGGAAAGCCCGCGCATCGCCTGGCAGGAACTCTATCTTTTCCCCGAGGACCGGGAATACATACAGTCGGTGATCGACGAGGCGATCCGCACGAAGAGCGTCTTCCAGCTCGAACACCGCGTCCGGCGCGCGGACGGTACGGTCGGCTGGACCTCGTCGCGGGCCGTGCCGATCTTCGATGAAAGCGGGCGGATCGTGGAATGGTTTGGCGCTGCGTCCGACATCACCCAGCGACGACAGAACGAGGAGCATCTCAAGCTCGTCGTCCACGAGCTCAATCACCGCGTCAAGAACAACCTGGCCATGATCCAGGCGATCGCCATGCAGACCTTCCGGAAAAACACCGACCTGAAGGACGCGCAGATGCGCTTTTCCGCCCGCATAGTGGCGCTCGGCCAGGCGAACGATCTTCTGACCGGCGAGCGCTGGGCAGGCGCCTCGCTGCGCGGTGCCGTCGAGCAGGCCGTCCGACCCCATTGCCCGGAGAAGGACCGCTGCGTTATCGAGGGCGACGACGTCACGCTTTCGGCGAAGACCGCGCTCGCCCTGACGCTCGCCATGCATGAAATGGCCACCAATGCGCTCAAATACGGCGCCTGGTCGAATTCCTCGGGAAAGGTATCCGTCTCATGGTCCACCTATCTGAAGGACGGCGCAAAGCGTCTGCGGATCGAATGGCGCGAGGAGGGCGGTCCGAGCGTGCGGCCGCCGGATCAGCGTGGATTCGGATCGGCACTGATCGAGCGGGGACTGGCAAGAGAAGTGGGTGGAGAGGCCAAGATGGAATTCTTGCCGGATGGTTTCGTCTGCAGGATCGACGCATCCGAATCCGTTTATGCGAGCCGCTGAGATGACGTTGCGAATTCTTGTTGTCGAGGACGAGATGACCATCTCGCTGCTGGTCGAGGACATGCTGACCGAGCTCGGCCATGAGGTCGTCGATCTCGCCATGCGCCTGAAGCAGGCGGAGGAAATGGCGGCGACCTTCGACATCGATCTGGCCATACTCGACGTCAATCTGGACGGGCACAAATCCTTTCCCGTCGCAGACATCCTCGCCGCCCGCGGCATTCCGTTCGTTTTCGCGACGGGATATGGTGCTGCCGGCATCGATCCAGGCTATCAGCAATGGCCCGTCATCACCAAGCCGTTCCTGATCGATGACCTGCGGCGGGCGGTCGAACTGCTGGCCCCGCCGCCGGCTGCCGCTTGACGCTACTCCGCAACCTATCCAATCGATCGAACAGATCCTTCGAAAGTTTCGCGTTTGCGCGCCGGCGGCTGGATAACTATCTGACCGACATCAACGAACGGATTTTTCGCGATGGAACTTGGACTGCACACCTTCGGCGATGTCGATGCCGCTGCACTCGACAAGGGCGCGGAAGGCGCCCGCCGGATCAGGGATCTTCTGGAGGAAATCGAGCTCGCCGACCAGGTGGGGCTCGACGTCTTCGGGCTTGGCGAACATCACCGCCCCGACTACGTGGTGTCCTCGCCCGCGGTGGTGCTTGCCGCCGCTGCGGCGCGAACGAAGACCATCCGCCTGACCAGCGCCGTCTCGGTGCTGAGTTCGGATGACCCGGTGCGGGTTTTCCAGCAGTTTTCGACGCTCGACCTCATTTCGAACGGCCGGGCGGAGATCATGGCGGGCCGAGGCTCGTTCATCGAATCCTTCCCGCTCTTCGGCTATGACCTCGGCGACTACGACCAGTTGTTTACGGAGAAGCTGGATCTGTTGCTGGCGATCCGCGATGAGGAGATCGTGACCTGGTCGGAGGGCCAGCTGCGGCCGGCCATCAACGGCCGCGGCGTCTATCCGCGTCCGCTCCAGGATCCGCTGCCGGTCTGGATTGCCGTCGGCGGCACGCCGCAGTCGGTCGCCCGCGCCGGTGCGCTCGGCCTGCCGCTGGCCGTCGCCATCATCGGCGGAGAATATCCGCGGTTTGCGCCCTTCTTCAACCTCTATCGCGAGGCTGCCCGCCGGGCCGGCCAGGATGCCGCAAAGCTCAAGACCAGCATCAACGTGCACGGCTTCATCGCCGATACGACGGAGACGGCTGCCGACCAGTTCTATGGCCCGCAGGCGGAAGTGATGAACCGCATCGGCCGCGAGCGCGGCTGGGGACCGACCAGCCGGGCACATTTCGACCAGTCGCGCGGGCCGCTCGGCAATCTTTTCGTCGGCGAACCGGAACTGGTGGCGGAAAAGATCATTGCCGCGCATCAGGTGTTCGGCATGGACCGGTTTCTGCTGCAGATGGCGATCGGCCCCATGCCGCACGACCAGATCATGCGTGGCATCGAGCTTTACGGCACGAAAGTCGCCCCGATCGTCAGAAAAGAGGTCGGAGCTGTCAGAAAAGAATTGACGGGCGGCGGCGATGGGGCGAAACCCGCCGCCTGACGGACAAGGACGAAGACGGGCACCCATGGTCATTTCCACCGAAGACGAACTCGCGAAGCTGAAGGAGATCGGAAAGCTTTGCGCGCAGGCGATGGAGGCGATGGGCAAGGCGCTGGAGCCGGGGATCACCACCCGCGAACTGGACGATATCGGCCGCAGGATGCTTGAAAATGCCGGCGCCCAATCGGCGCCGGAGACCTGCTACCAGTTCCCTGCCGCCACCTGCATCAGCGTCAACGAGGAAGTGGCCCACGGGATTCCGGGCGACCGGGTGATCAAGGCGGGCGATCTCGTCAATATCGACGTCTCGGCGGTGAAGGACGGCTTTTTCGGCGATACCGGGGCCTCCTTTGCCGTGCCGCCGGTGAAGCGCGAGATCGAAAAGCTCTGCCGCGACGGACGGCGGGCGCTCTGGACCGGTCTGCAGCAGGTGAAGACCGGCAAGCCGATCGCCGGCATCGGCAATGCCATCGGCGCGTTTGCCAAGAAGAACCGCTACACGCTGATCACCAATCTATCGAGCCACGGCATCGGCCGTTCGCTCCACGAGGAGCCGAAGGAAGTGCCGACCTGGCCGGATTCGGACGAGGACCGGATCCTGGAGGAGGGGCTGGTCCTCACCGTCGAGCCGTTCCTTTCGCTCGGCGCCAACTGGGCCGAGGACGGAGGCAACGGCGACGTCTGGACACTCTACAGCGACCCGAAGGCACCGACAGTGCAATACGAGCATACGGTAGTGGTGACCCGCAACGGACCAATGATCCTGACGCTTCCGGCGTAAGATTTAGGAAAGTTCGCTCTGTTCGGATATCGCTGCGACGCGCCGATAGAAGGCCTCGACACGTTCCTCGTTCAGATGTCCGAGACGCTGTCGGGTGTGAACGCGAGCAGCGCTTTCCAGCAATTGCGCAAAGGCGGCATAGCCGACATGGTCGGCCCTGCGGACCTGCGCGATGAGCGGGTCGACGAGCACTTCCGATAAGGTCAGGTCGGTGTCCATGTTCAATCCTCCGCCGTGCAATATGACGACACGCTAAGATTGCCTTGCATTCATGACAGCAACAAGACGAAAGTCGTATTGCGGCGCATCAAATCGTCGCGGCAGTTGCGTGATGATTCGTGATCAGCCAGTCTGATTGCAGGGATGACAATTCCTGATTTGTGCCGACGGGCCGCGGCTGCGATAAGCGAACCATGCTGCAGAAGAACACCGAGCATTCCAGCCATCCTCTGTTGATCGGATTTGCCGGCGCCATCGCCATGGCGGCGGCGATGGGGTTCGGGCGTTTCTTCTACACGCCGATCCTGCCCGGCATGATGGGCGGAATTCCGCTTTCGGCAGCCGATGCCGGTTTTATCGCGGCGGGCAATTTCGCCGGTTACCTGGCCGGCGCGATCCTCTCGGCCTATGGCTGGGCGGCGGCGCGCGAACGGCAGGCGGCGCTTGGCGGGCTGCTGGCGACGGCCATTCTGCTCGCGGCGATGGCCGCAACCACGTCGGTCTTCGCCTTCACCGTCATCCGCTTCCTTGCCGGTCTCGCAAGCGCCCTTGCGATGATCTTCACCTCGTCGATCGTGCTGCCCCATGCGGCCGGCCGGGACAATGTGAACGTCCTGCATTTCGGCGGCGTCGGAGCGGGGATCGCGCTTTCCTCGGCGCTTGTGCTCACCGTCAATGCGCTCGCCGGTGACGGGTCGCACGGCTGGCGGGCGAACTGGCTCGCCGGGGCTGCGATCGTTGCCGTCATATCGGCCGTTGTCGCGCGGCTGCTGCCGCACGCAGCATCGGTGGCCGGTGCGGCTGTGGAGCCGCCGCTTCGCTGGCGCCTGCCGCTCGTCCTTCTCACCGCCTCCTACGGGTTGTTCGGCTTTGGATACGTCATCACCGCGACCTTTCTCGTGGCGATCGCACGTATGGGGGAGGCCGGGCCCATCGTGGAATTCCTCGCCTGGTTCCTGACCGGCACGGCTGCGGCCGTTTCGCTTCTCCTCTGGCGCCCGGCCGCGCGGCGATACGGACTGGGGCTGACCTATGTCGCGGCGCTCGGGCTGCAGGCGATCGGGGTGCTCGGTTCCGTCCTGCTGCCGCCGACGGCGGGCGCGCTCGCCGGCGGACTTCTGCTCGGCGCTACTTTCATGGTGGTGACAGCTTACGGGCTGCAGATCGCCCGCGCGCTGTCGCCGGACAGCCCGCGTCGGGCGCTCGCCTTCATGACCGCGGCCTTCGGCACCGGCCAGATCATCGGCCCGCTGGTGGCAGGCTGGGTGGCGGAGCGAAGCGGCAGCTTTACGCTCCCGACCATTCTTGCGGCAGCCGTCCTCGTCGGCTGCGTCCTGCTCGCATTGCCGGTTGCACGGCAGCGGAGCTAATAATCTCATGGTTACAATTGTGTAACGATCAAATGCGGCCATTGCCGCATTCTTGGAACTGCCTTAGTTTCGCGCTCTACAGTCGTTCCCGACCGTCACAGATCTCGAACTCAGGAAAGCCAAAGCTCCGTGTTCCATTCGTTCTTTCCCCGTCCGAAGTTATTTTTCACATCCGCTGCCATCTGGGCAGTGATCGTAGTTGCGATATGGTACGCGGGCGGCGGCAATCTCGGGGGCTTTATCGGCCTGCCACCGGATGCGCCGGATGCTCAACCGATTATTGGCGTCTCGGTCTTCCTGTCGCTGCCGTTCCTGTGGTTCTACATTTACTTCGCGGTTGCGGTGGCGCTGTTCTACGCATTCTGGAATGTCTACTCTCCGCATCCATGGCAGCGCTGGTCTATCCTGGGTTCCGCACTTATCCTCTTCATCGTGTACTTCCAGGTCCAGGTGTCGGTCGCGGTCAACAACTGGTACGGCCCGTTCTGGGACTATGTCCAGGGGATCATGTCGAAGCAGACGACAAGCACGGTCGAAAACTTCTACGAACAGGTCGGAAGCTTTGCATGGCTTGCACTATTAGGCATGAATGTCTCCGTGTTGAACGCGTTTTTCGTAAGCCATTGGATATTCCGGTGGCGGAATGCGATGAACGACTACTACATGGAGCATTGGCAGAAGCTCCGTCACATCGAAGGCGCGTCTCAGCGTGTCCAGGAGGATACGATGCGTTTCTCTCAGATCATGGAGGGGCTAGGCGTTGCTTTAATCGACTCCATCATGACGCTGATCGCGTTCATGCCAGTGCTCGTCAGACTATCCGCGAACGTCACCGAGCTTCCGATCGTCGGCGCCATTCCCCATCCCCTCGTTTCGGCCGCGATCTTCTGGTCAATCTTCGGGACGGTTTGCCTCATAGTCGCGGGCTATCGGCTTCCGGGGCTGCAGTTCCGCAACCAGCGGGTCGAAGCCGCCTACCGCAAGGAACTGGTCTACGGCGAGGACCATGCGGATCGCGCCCAGCCGGCGACCGTGCAGGAACTTTTTAACCGTGTCCGGACCAACTATTTCACGCTCTATTTCCACTACGTCTACTTCAATGTCGTCCGCTATTCCTATCTCCAGGCGAACGGCATCTTTTCGCTTTTGATCCTGGGACCTGCGATGGTCGCAGGCAGCGTGTCGCTCGGGGCGTTCAACCAGATCAGTTCTGCGTTCGGGCAGGTTTCGAGCTCGTTCCAGTTCCTAGTCAACTCGTGGTCAACCATCGTGGAACTGATCTCCGTCCATAAACGTCTTCGCGCGTTCGAAGCGGCGATCGATGACGAACCTTTGCCGGAAATCGATCAGCATTATCTGGAGCGCGAAGCGGTAGGTGGAGAACTGGCAGCCGACAAGCCCACCTGAACTTGAGGCGCCGAATTCAGTCAGATGCAGCACGTTTGGCCGCGCCGGATCGTCACTCCGGCGCGGTTTTGTTTCGGGACTGGAGCAGGCGGGGTATTTCAAGGGTGTTGATGTCAGGCTTTCCGCCTGCCCCGACCGTTTTCATGGTTTTCAGAGGATTTCCCAGCCCTCTTCGGCCACGTCCACGACCATCACCGGAAACCGAGTTTCGAACCCAGAGGAGAAGGTCGGTTCGCGAACCCGGTTTCCCGTCCGATGACTGGGAAGATTATGGCTCGGGTTCGCGAGGCGGGGATAAGACGGGGACGTGAGGGGAGATAGGCGGTTCAAACCAGGAGGGAAATTTTTTGCAGCGGGGCAAATTGTCCCCTCCCGGCAGGGTTTATCTCTACAGTCCCGACGTTTCCTTCGGCCTCTCCCGATCCTTCAGCATGTCGATCGCTTCCGAATAACTCACGCAGGCAACGTCTTCTTTTCCGCAGACCTCCGTCACCAGCCGCTCCATGGCCTGCCAATAGGCGCCGCCATTCATTTCCACGAAATGCAGGCCGATCTGGAGCGGAATGCGGCCTCCGTCATACTGCCTGTCGAAAGCGGCCCGGAAGGCGGAATAGGCGCGTTCCTCGAATTCGGCACTTCGGCTCGGATTGTCGAGGCCGCCCGAATGACGGATGAAGAGATTGTAGTCCATGGCGATGATCGGCCGGTTCGACGGGCCTTCCGGGATCAGCGGCAGACCGAAGCGGATGAGCCCGTTCTTTTCCTCCGGCCACATTGGCCCTTTGGTCACCAGGCTTGCGTCATACCGGATGCCGGCCTGTTTTTCCGCTTCCACCATGCCCGGACCCGTCGAGAAGTAGGGCGCCCGAAAACCGCCGATGCCGTTTGCGACGAATTCCTTCCAGCCAGGCGGCTCCTCGGCCTCGGCGCCAGCCATTTTCCAGGCGCCGGCCAGCACGTCCTCAAAGCTTCTGAATTCGCTCGCCCAGTCGGCGGCCGTCCAGTCTCCGCCGTCAAAGTGGCCGCAGGTATGACTCGATATCTCATGACCTTCGAGATGCGCCTGCCAGATATGACCGAGCCGCTCGCGTGCCTCCGCCGCCGTCTGGGCGAAGCCTATATTGGATCTGCCGGGCTTCTGGCCCGGGCCTTGATAACTTCTCGCCTTCGCCCGCTCGATAACCAGTGTGCAGGAGAGGAAGTAGGTGAAATGGGCGTCGACGCGGCTCGCGAGATCGCGGCTCCTTTGCCAGAGATGGTTGGCGCCGGCTCCGTCGAAGGAAATCATCACCAGCTGTTTCGGCTTTTCGACGGCGTGCGACATCGCAGGGACGAGCGAAAGGCAAAGCGCGAGGGGAAGGGCAAACGGACGCATCAACGAACCTGAATCGGAAATAAAGGAAGCCGGTGTTGTGGTTGGCGAATAAGGCGAAGCTGGGGAGGCGCGGCACGAAAGCGAGATTGATGCCTGAGAGCCGTTAACAAGCTTTGTCAGAATCGTGAGAGGGGCCTTACATCTCAGGGAAAATAGGCTAGAAGGCGCTTTCTTATGGAGATTGAGGCCGCTTTGGCCGGAGACTTTGATGGCGCAGCACGACGACGACAGTTTTATCCGCGAGGTAAACGAGGAGCTCCGCTCCGACCAGATGAAGTATGCCTGGAGCCGTTACCGCTCGCTGGTAATCGCGATTATCGTGCTGATCATTGGCGGCACGACCGCCAGCGTGCTTTACGAATGGTATGATACCCACACGTCTTCGAAGTCCGGCGACCAGTTCCTCGCAGCCTTGAAGCTTGCCGAAGACAACAAGCTGGACGAGGCGCTTTCCGCTTTCGAGGCGCTGGAAAAGGATGGCACCGGCGCCTATCCCGTCCTCGCCCGGATGCGTGCCGCTTCTGTCAAGCAGGCCAAGGGCGATACGGCCGGCGCGATCGCCGAATTTTCCGAGATCGGCAAGGAAGCCGCCGCACCGCAGGCCGTCCGCGATCTTGCCAAGATGCGCGCCGCCTGGCTGCTGATCGACACCGGTACCTACGATCAGGTCGCCGCCGAAGTGCAGGCAACGGCCAATCCGGGCAATCCGCTCGCCAATTCCGCCCGCGAGGCGCTCGGGCTTGCCGCTTACAAGGCCGGCGACATGGCAAAAGCCAAGGAATGGTTCCAGCAGATTACCAAGGACACCGCCGCGCCGCGCAATATCGCAAATCGCGCGCAGATCATGCTCGACAATATCGCCTCTTCCGGCAAGGCGCCCTAACTTTCTGCCGGTCGAGGTCTAAGGAAAAAAGATGAGCTTCACCGTCGCCATCGTCGGACGCCCGAATGTCGGAAAGTCCACGCTCTTCAACCGGCTGGTGGGCAAGAAGCTGGCGCTTGTCGATGACACGCCGGGGGTTACCCGTGACCGCCGTCCGGGCGACGCCAAGCTCGTGGACCTCAGGTTCACGATCATCGACACCGCCGGTCTCGAAGAGGCCGGACCCACGACGCTGGAAGGCCGGATGCGCGCCCAGACAGAGGCGGCGATCGAAGACGCCGATCTGACGCTCTTCGTGGTCGATGCCAAATCCGGCCTGACGCCGCTCGACAAGACGTTCGGCGAGCTCCTGCGCCGCAGCGGCAAACCTGTCGTGCTGGTTGCCAACAAGTCGGAAGCGCGCGGCTCGGATGCCGGTTTCTACGACGCCTTCACGCTGGGCCTCGGCGAACCCGTGCCGATTTCCGCCGAGCACGGCGAGGGGATGATCGACCTGCGCGACGCAATCGTCGAGGCGCTCGGCGAGGACAGAGCCTTTCCCGACGATGATTTCGAGGCCGAGACCGATGTCGACGTTTCTCAGTCCGAAGTCGGCGCCGACGGCGAGGCGGACGAGGACATCGAACCGGCCTACGACGAGACGAAGCCGCTTCGCGTGGCGATCGTCGGACGGCCGAATGCCGGCAAATCAACGCTGATCAACCGCTTTCTCGGCGAAGACCGGCTGCTGACCGGCCCGGAAGCCGGCATCACGCGCGATTCGATCTCGGTCGAATGGGATTGGCGCGGCCGCACCATCAAGATGTTCGACACCGCGGGCATGCGCCGCAAGGCAAGGGTTCAGGAAAAGCTCGAAAAACTCTCCGTTGCCGATGCGCTGCGCGCCATCCGCTTTGCCGAGACAGTGGTGATCGTCTTCGACGCGACGATCCCCTTCGAAAAGCAGGACCTGCAGATCGCCGATCTGGTGCTCCGCGAGGGGCGCGCCGCGGTGCTCGCCTTCAACAAGTGGGATCTCGTGGAGGATCCGCAGGCCGTGCTGGCCGATCTTCGCGAAAAGACCGAGCGCCTGTTGCCGCAGGCGCGCGGTATCCGTGCGGTGCCGATCTCGGGCCAGACCGGCTACGGGCTCGACAAGCTGATGCAGAACATCATCGACACCGACCGGGTGTGGAACAAGCGGATTTCCACCGCAAGGCTCAATCGCTGGCTGGATGGGGTGCAGATCCAGCATCCGCCACCGGCCGTCTCCGGGCGCCGCCTGAGGCTCAAATACATGACCCAGGTGAAGGCCCGCCCGCCGGCCTTCATGGTGTCCTGCACCAGACCCGACGCGCTTCCGGAAAGTTATGTGCGCTACCTGATCAACGGGCTGCGCAACGATTTCCAGATGCCCGGCGTGCCAATCCGCATTCATTTCAAGGCGGGCGAAAACCCGTTCGAAGGCCGGAAAAAGAAGCGGTAGATGACCAATTTTCCGGTCACGCTGCCGAGGTGCTGACACCCTTCGTCGGCCCGGGCAAAGCCGGACGGCGGCCCTGCGCCGTCAATACGTTGTCGAGGAACTGCCTCGACGCCGCCTCCCAGGTGAAATTGCGGGCGAGTTTCTGGGCGTTCTCCCGCGAGCATTTCAGCGCGGCGAGACATGCTTCCCGCAGGTCCTCATTCAGCGCGCCGGCACCGGACCCTTCCTCGATGATGTCGACCGGCCCGGTGACCGGGTAGGCGGCGACCGGCACACCGCTCGCCAGCGCCTCGAGAATGGTGTTGCCGAAGGTATCTGTCTTGGACGGGAAAACGAATACATCGGCCTGGGCATAGGCGCGGGCGAGATCCTCTCCGGTCTTCATGCCGGTGAAAAGGACGTTCGGGTAGCGCTTTTCGAGTTCGGCACGGGCCGGGCCATCCCCGACGACAACCTTGGAGCCGGGGAGGTCCAGATCGAGGAAGGCCGGCAGGTTCTTTTCCACGGCGACGCGTCCGACTGTCATGAAGATAGGCCGCGGCAGGTCGAACGGGCGCTCGTCAAGTACCATCGGGTGAAAGACCGTCTGGTCGATGCCGCGGCTCCAGCGGAGCAGGTTCTTGATGCCGAGCTTGCCCAGTTCCCGCTCCAGGCTGGCGGTCGCCACCATGCAGCCATTGCCGGCATTGTGGAACCAGCGCACGAAGGCATGCAGCCAGCGGAGCGGCACCGGGAAACGGGCCGCCACATATTCCGGAAAACGGGTGTGGTAGCTGGTCGAAAAGGGTACCCGGTTCTTGAGGCACCAGCGGCGCGCGAGCAGGCCGAGCGGTCCTTCCGTGGCGATATGCACGGCGGTCGGCTGCGAGGCTTCGATCGCGGCCGCCACCTGGCCATAGGTCGCCAGCGAGAGCCGGATCTCGGGATAGGTCGGGCAGGGGATGTTGGTGAAATCCTGCGGCGTGACCATCACCACCTCGACATCCATGCGGGCAAGTTCCCGATTGGTGTTCTCGATGGAGCGGACGACACCATTCACCTGAGGATACCAGGCATCCGTCACGATAGTGATTCTGGTCATTCGATTGCCGACCCGATTGCCGCTCGCCGGCGACTCGGATGCCGCTTAGCGTGTTCGGTCATCTATCTTAAAAAAATGTAACAGAAGCATGTCACTCTGGACAGGTAGAGTAGTCCTCTACGACACATTTCCGACCATTTTGCCGGGCTCAACATCCGCATGATCAGCCGAGACACCAAAATCGAGACCGTCGACCTGCCGAGCCTGGTGCTGGCCCTGAAGCTCGCAGCGGGCAGCCTGCCGGTTGCTGCCGACGACCTGACCCCGATCGATGTAAGCCTGATCACGCAGGCGGAGGAGGCGGGATTGCTGCTGGTCAGCCGTAATCCGGCCGGCCAGCCGGAAAGGTTGGTTTTAACCGATGTCGGCGCAGGCACGATGTTCTTCACGGAGGACGGCCGCCCCGATGTGGGCGCTTACAAGGGGATCTCGGGCGTGCTCTTCGGCGCTTTGAACGGGATGAACGGCCTCGCCCGCAGCCGGCGCCTGATGAATGGCATTGGCGCTCTCGGCATCCTGGCGTTGCTGGCGGGCAGTTTCCTCACCTATCTCAAGATTTCCGGCAATTTCCACCCCGTCATTGCGGCGGAGCTTTACCGATCCGCCCAGCCGACCGGAGAAGATGTGGTCCGCTATGCCAGCGAACATGGCATCCGTTCGGTCATCAACCTTCGCGGGGCCAATCACGGCCGGACCTGGTACGACGCCGAAGTGTCGGCCTCTCGATCCCTCGGGATCGCCCATTACGATTTCCGGATGTCGGAAAACCGCGATCTTTCGCAACCGGAAGCGCAGGAACTGATCGCCCTGATGCGGCGGGCGGAAAAACCCTTGCTGATCCATTGCGACGAAGGGGCCGACCGCAGCAGCCTTGCCTCAGCCCTCTATCTGGCGGCCGTTGCCAAGCAGGGCGAGGAGAAGGCGGAGGGGCAGATGTCCTTCTGGTACGGCCACCTGTCGGTTCCCTTTACCACCGCCTACCGAATGGACGAGGCTTTCGAAGCGCTCGAGCCCTGGCTGGGCTTTCCGAACTCTTGAGCCGCCGAGAACTGATCAGCCGGGCAGCAGGGCCGGGCTGATCAGTGCGCCGTGGTGGCCGATGACGATGGAGGCGACTGCCGCGCCGTAGGCGGCCGCGTCGGCGGGCGAGGCTCCCCGCACCAGAGCCGAGAGGAAAGCCCCGTTGAAACTGTCGCCGGCACTCGTCGTATCGACGACTTCCGGCGTCTTGACGGCCGGCACATGGACAGCATCGGCGCCGCCGAAGCTCAAGGTCGCCCCTTCCGCACCATTCTTCACCACGACGTTTTCGACGCCCAGCGCACGGTAGCGGGCGATGGTGTCGGCAATGGTCTGATCGCCGAAATGGGCGGCCTCGTCATCGAAGCTCGGCAGGACGAGGGTGGCGGCGCGGGCGCCGGCCTCGATTGTCCTCAGCATATAATCCTTGTTCGGCCAGAGGCGGGGACGGATGTTCGGGTCGAATGCGACGGTCTTGCCCGCCGCCTTGGCGCGGCGCAATTCTGAAAGCAGCGTCTCGACGGCTTCGGGCGCCAGAATGCCGAGCGTGATGCCGGAGAAATAAACGATATCGGCTGCCTCGACCGCGTTTCGCAAATGGTCGGCGTCGTCGGCGAGCTTTCTGGCGGCGGCGGTATCGCGCCAGTAGCTGAAGGTGCGCTCCCCGTTTTTCAAGGTGATGAGATAGAGACCGGGCGTCTTGCCTTCTATGCGGCGGATATAGCCGGTGCCGATGCCCGCTTCCTTCATCATCGTCAGCATGTCCGACGAAAGCGGATCGTCGCCGACGGCGGTGAAATAATCGACCTGCCATTCGGCGGTCAGGCAGGCGCGGGCATACCACGCCGTGTTGAAGGTGTCGCCAGCAAAACCCTTGCGCAACAAACCTTCGCCTGCCTGCGACAGTTCCACCATACATTCGCCGATCGAAAGAAGCCGCCCGCCCAAAGTCATCCCTCCGTATCCTCGGACAAATCGCATAGGCCGAACTTGGGGTCATGGCAAGAGCAGTCAGGCCCTTGCTTTTGCGTTGTCTTTTACGTCGGCGGCTCTAGGTTGCGTGGGACGACAGACAGAGGAGAGTCGAGGCATGGCGACGGAAACGGCGAAGGCGGCCACGGACGATCAGGGGGCGAACTGGTGGCGCGGCGCGGTGATCTATCAGATCTATCCGCGATCCTTCCAGGACACGACCGGCGACGGGCTTGGCGACATCAAGGGGATCACCGCACGCCTGCCGCATGTCGCCTCGCTCGGCGTCGATGCGATCTGGCTGTCGCCTTTCTTTACGTCGCCCATGGCCGACATGGGCTACGACGTTTCGGACTACTGCAATGTGGATCCGATGTTCGGGACGCTGGCCGACTTCGACGAGATGATGGCGGAGGCGCATCGGCTCGGCTTGAAGGTCATCATCGACCAGGTGATTTCCCACACCTCCGACCGTCACCCGTGGTTCGTCGAGAGCCGGTCGAGCCGCACCAACCCGAAAGCTGACTGGTATGTCTGGGCCAATCCGAAGCCCGACGGAACGGTGCCGACCAACTGGCTGTCGATCTTCGGCGGGCCGGCCTGGGAGTGGGACGGCGTGCGCAAACAATATTACATGCACAACTTCCTGATCTCGCAGCCGGATCTCAACTTCCACAATCCGGAAGTCCAAGAGGCGGTGCTGGACACCGTAAGGTTCTGGCTTGACCGCGGAGTGGACGGCTTCCGGCTCGACACGGTCAACTACTATTTCCACGACAAGCAGCTCCGCGACAATCCGCCGATGATCTATGACACTGATGGCGCGGGCATGGAAACCGACACAAATCCCTATTCCATGCAGAACCATCTCTATGACAAGACGCAGCCGGAGAATATCGGCTTCCTGAAGAGGCTGAGGGCGCTGCTCGACAGCTATGACAACCGGGCGACCGTCGGCGAGGTGGGTGACGGGCCGCGGTCTCTCTCGACGCTGGCGCTCTACACCACCGGCAACGACAAGCTGCATATGTGCTACACCTTCGATTTGCTGGGGCCGGCTTTCGAGGCGAGCTACATCCGCAAGGTAATGACGACGGTGGCGGACACCGTCAGCAACGGCTGGGTCTGCTGGGCCTTTTCGAACCATGACGTGGTGCGGCACGTGACCCGTTTCAGCGAGGACGCCCGGGAGCGGGACCGGGTGGCGAAACTGTCGATCACGCTTCTTTCGATGCTGCGCGGCTCGATCTGCCTCTATCAGGGCGAAGAACTGGGCCTGACGGAGGCGGAACTCGCCTACGAAGACCTTCGCGATCCCTACGGCATCCGCTTCTGGCCGGCCTTCAAGGGCCGAGACGGATGCCGCACCCCGATGGTCTGGGAGGCTGGCGTGCCGCATGCCGGGTTCACCGAAGGGCCAAAGACCTGGTTGCCGGTCCCAAGCGAACACGCCGCCCGCGCAGTCGATATCCAAGAGAAGCTGGCGGATTCGGTCCTCAACCACTATCGGGCGGCGCTCACCTTCCGCAAGGCTCATCCGCCGCTGGTCGACGGCGATATGACCTTCCTCGATACCAACCAGGACCTTCTGGCTTTCGTGCGTGAGAAGGGCGGCGAAAAGCTGTTTTTCGTCTTCAATCTCACTCGCGAGGCGCAAGATTTCACACTGCCAAAGCGGCTCGGCGACTGCCTACCGGTGTCCTTGCCGGGCTTTTCCTCCCGGCTCGTCGAGGGTGTGGTGAAGCTCGATGCGCTGGACGTGTTCTGCGCCAGGGTGTGAGGATGGCCGGACTCCTCAGATCAGCGCGAACCTGTCCACGTCCACCATGCCCTTGTCCGAAATCTTCAGGTGAGGGATGACCGGGAGCGGCAGGAAAGCGACCTGCAGAAAGGGTTCCTGCAGCGTCGTGCCAAGCGCGTAGGCGGCGTGGCGCAGGTGGTGGAGGGTATCGCGGACGATTTCGTAGGGCTCAAGGCTCATCAGGCCGGCGACGGGAAGAGCGATCTCGCCGGTGACCTTGCCGTCCTCGACTACGACGAAGCCGCCGTGGATCTCGCCAAGGCGGTTGGCGGCGAGCGCCATGTCGTCCTCGTCGACACCGACGACGCAGATATTGTGGCTGTCGTGCCCGACCGTCGAGGCGATCGCGCCCTTCTTCAGGCCGAAACCCTGGACGAAGCCGTTGGCATGGTTGCCATTCTTGCCGTGGCGCTCGATGACGGCGACCTTGATAATGTCGCGGGAGAGATCGACCACGGTCTGGTTGCCGGACGACGGGAGCTTGTAGCGGCGGTGCTCGGTGATGATCTTGCCGGGCATGACACCGATCACGGGCGTTTCGCCCTCTGTGACAGGCACGCCGAAATGGGCGGCCTCCACGGGCCTTGCCCTGACGCTGTCGAGGCCGACGGGGGTTACCGGCCTGCGGGTCGCGAAAAGTTCGTCGGTGACCCTGCGGCCGGCGGAAAAGATCATTTCCGCCTTGCAGTCTTCAAGGCTGTCGATGACGACGAGATCGGCCCGCCAGCCCGGGGCGACGAGGCCGCGGTCGCGAAGCCCAAAGGCGCGGGCAGCCGAGATCGAGGCGGCGCGGTAGATCGCCAGCGGCTCGACACCCTCGGCAATCGCGGTGCGGATCATATAGTCGAGATGGCCCTGTTCGGCGATGTCGAGCGGATTGCGGTCGTCGGTGCAGAGCGCCAGGAACGGCGACAGGCGCTCGGTGATGATCGGCATCAGCGCATGGAGATCCTTGGAGACGGATCCTTCCCGTACCAGGATATGCATGCCCTTGCGGATCTTTTCGAGCGCCTCTTCGGCGGTGGTGCACTCGTGTTCGGTGCGGATGCCGGCCGAGAGATAGCCATTCAGGTCGAGCCCACGCAAAAGCGGCGCATGGCCGTCGATATGGTCGCCATAGAAGGCGTCGAGCTTGGCGAGACAGACAGGGTCCTTGTGGATGACGCCCGGGAAATTCATGAACTCGGCAAGGCCGATGACCTTGGGGTGGTTGCGGAAGGGCAGGAGCTTTTCGATCGGCAGGTCGGCGCCGGCCGTTTCCAGATGGGTCGCAGGCACGCAGGAGGAAAGCTGGACGCGGATGTCCATGATGGTTTCGAGCGAGGAATTCAGAAAGAACTCGATGCCTTCGGTGCCGAGCACATTGGCAATTTCATGCGGATCGCAGATCGCCGTCGTCACACCATAGGGCAGCACGCAGCGGTCGAATTCGTGCGGGGTCACCAGCGAGGATTCGATGTGCAGATGGGTATCGATGAAACCCGGCACGACGATCTTGCCGGAAATGTCGATCTCGGTGACACCGGAATAGGCGCCGCAGGTGCCGACGATGCGGTCGGCCGAGAGGGCGATGTCGGAGGCGACGAGCTCTCCGGTGACGAGATCGAAGAATCTTCCGCCCTTCAGCACGATATCGGCAGGCTGCCGGCCGGTGCCCTGATCGATGAGGGTTTCAAGTCTAGCGGTCATTCTGGCCTCCGAATCCGTCGGACTATCTTAGCGGGGCCGGTGGCCGAGTGGAATGGTGTCAAAGGAACCGGTAGGGCATTGCGGGAGCCGTTACCGACGCGGCAGGGACTGGATTATCCGATCGACGCTTTGGGCAATCGGGGACGTGGCGGTATCGATCTGCAGACGGGGCCTGTCCCAGGCCTCGTAACGACGTGTGCGAACGGCTTCCCAGCTCGGAGGCGTATGGCCTTCGGTGTCGGAACTCCGTTCCTCGACGCGGCGCCGGTGTTCCTCGACGTCGGAACAGATGGTCTCCACTTCCAGGAATGCGACACCCGCCCGTTCTGCGACTTCTCTAAAGGCGTCGCGGGTGATTTTCAGCGGGTTGACGGAATCCGCCACTACGCAGGCGCCCATGCGAAGGTTGTCGGCGGCCAGCCGATAGGTGGTGATATAGCCGGCCGGGCCTACCTCCGCGCCCGGAGCCAGTACTCCCGAGGTGCGGATGGCCTCCTCAATGGTGTCGATGCGCAGATAACAGGCGCGCAGGCGTTCGGCGAGCTGCCGCGCAATGGTGCTTTTGCCCGTTCCCGGCAGACCGCCAAATATCACAAGCATCAGATCCGCCTCCGGGCTTCCCGCAAGATCCACGGGCGCCTTGGGGTGCCCGTGGAATGTGCTTGCCGAGGTTACTCGGCGGCGACGATCTTGCCGTCTTCCCACTTGAAGAGCGAGAAGCTCTGGGAAGTAAGGTCGCCCGTCTCGCCGTAGGTGAGTTTGCCGATAGCGGTCGCAATTGGCTCGCCGGACTTGATGGCGGCGGCGACCGCTTCCGTATCCTCAGCGCTTTTGGCCTTTTCGATGCCGGCCTTGATGACCTCGACGGCAGCATAGGCATTCAGCGTGAAGGCTTCGGCAGGAATCTTGCGGGCAGCGAGAGCTTCGGCGGCGGCCTTGGAATCGGGGCTCTTCGTGGCATCCGAGGCATTGGTGAAGACGGTGCCGGCGGCAGCCTTCGTGCCGATGTTCCAGAACTCGCTGTTCGACAGGCCGTCGCCGCCGATGATCGTCGCCTTGACGCCGAGATCGGCGAGCTGGCGGGCGAGCAGACCACCTTCGGGATGGTAGCCGCCGAAATAGATCACTTCGACATTTTCCGATTTGAGCCGCGTGGTGAGCGCGCTGAAATCCTTGTCGCCGGGGGTGACTGCGTCATCGAGAACTTCCTTGACGCCGCCCGCATTGAGGGTGGCCTTGAACGCATCGGCTAGACCTTTGCCATAGGCGCCCTTGTCGTTGATGATCGCGATCTTCTTGTCCTTGAACTTGTCGAGGACGTATTTGGCGGCGACTTCGGCCTGCTGGTCGTCGCGGCCGCAGGTGCGCAACACATTGGCGAGGTCGCGCTTGGTGAGTTCCGGTGTGGTCGCGGTCGGGGTGACCATCAGCACGCCATTTTCGGCAAGCACATCCGAGGCCGGCATGGCAACGCCCGAGGTGACCGGGCCGACGACGAAGCGGATGCCTTCGCCAACCAGCTGGTTTGCGGCTGACACGCCTTGCTTGGGTTCGCCGGCATCGTCGGCGGCCTTCAGCACGACCTTTTCGCCGAGGATGCCACCCTTCTTGTTGATCTCGGCGACGGCGGTCTCGGCGCCGTTCTTGACCTGATCGCCGTAAGCCGCCACGGGGCCGGTCAGCGGCGCGATCAGGCCGATGACGATCTCCGCATGGGCAAGCGGTGCAAATGTCAGGGAGGCGAGGGCTGTTGCCCCCAGAAGCGTCTTGAGGTTCATTTCGGTTCTCCTTGGGTGGGCTTCAAAACAGCCCTCGATCAACGCCGCACCCGTGCCCGTCGTCTCCGAAGGTCCTTCGGACATTTCGCGCCAATGACGAAAGGCGATGCGGTCGATGCCGGGCCGCGCCATGTTTGGCTTTCGGCGGTCGGCGAACAATTCTGTAGGAATTCGGCTGAGATTTCGCAAGAAGATAACAAAAGGGCACGGAGTTTTGTTGATCCGGCGAAGGATTTCGCCGAAATCGACGCTGGGGCTCTGATTTTTCAGAGATCTATGCGCTGCGGGCTAGCGTGTCGAGAAATCCCTGGACCTGCCGGTTGAACGACTGGAACTGCTCAGGCGTCATGCCCGAACGTTCGACAAGCGTATCTCCAAGGCACCTGCTTTCCTGGATCAGGGCGCTGCCGGCATCCGTCAGCCGAACAAGGACCTGCCGTTCGTCGGCCTTGCTGCGCTGGCGCTCCACCAGGCCCGCCTGCTCCAGCCGCTTCACCGGAGGGGTTACCGTGCTCGATTCCAGAGAAAGGCGGTCTGCGATCGCACCGATCGTCATCTCCTGCTGCTCGGCAACCGCGCTCAGAACGAGGTATTGCGGGTAGGTAATGCCCATCTCGTCGAGCATGGGTTTGTAAAGGCGGTTGATCGCAATGCTCGCCGCATAGAGCGAGAAACACAGCTGATCGTCCAGGGGGACGGGTTTCTGGTCGGACATGCAAAACCTCCGGAAGATGCAGAAAATTCGATATCACAAAAAAATGTATCGCGATAACTATTTCTTCTGGACAGACTCCGTTCAGTTCTCTATGAAGCAACTTATCGCGAAAATAATTATCGCGATAATAAACTGGAGACAGAGATGAGCGAGACAATCATCTGGGCGACACGTCGAAATGTCATGAAGGCCGGGCTGATTGTCGGCGCAGCCGCTGCGGCTCCGTCCTTCATCCAGATCGCCCAGGCATCCACACCATCAACCCACGAGGACAAGAAGACCATGACCCGCAGTTTCATCACCACAAAGGACGGCACCGAGATCTTCTACAAGGACTGGGGCCCAAAGGACGCCCAGCCGATCGTCTTCCACCACGGCTGGCCGCTCAGCGCCGACGACTGGGACGCCCAGATGCTGTTCTTCCTGAACGAGGGTTACCGGGTGATCGCCCATGACCGCCGCGGCCACGGTCGCTCGACCCAGACCGCGACCGGCAACGAGATGGATACCTATGCGGCCGATGTCGCCGAACTGGCCGAACATCTCGATCTCAGGAACGCCATCCATGTCGGCCATTCGACCGGCGGCGGTGAAGTCGCCCGTTATGTCGCCCAGTATGGCGACCGCGGCCGGGTTGCCAAGGCTGTTCTCATCGGCGCGGTGCCGCCAGTCATGGTCAAGTCCGACAAGAACCCGGGCGGTCTGCCGATCGAAGTCTTCGACGGGTTCCGCTCGGCGCTGCTCGCAAACCGGGCGCAGTTCTTCCTGGATATCCCGACCGGGCCGTTCTTCGGCTTCAACCGTCCGGGTGCACAGGTCTCGGAAGGGGCGATCCGCAATTGGTGGAGGCAGGGCATGATGGGCGGCGCCAAGGCCCATTACGATTGCATCAAGGCCTTTTCGGAAACCGACTTTACCGAAGACCTCAAGACGATCGAAGTGCCGGTTCTCGTCATGCATGGCGACGACGACCAGATCGTGCCGATCGCCGACTCCGCGCATCTTGCCATCAAGCTCTTGAAGAACGGCGCGCTGAAGGTCTACGAAGGCCTTCCGCACGGTATGGCGACCACCCATGCCGACGTGATCAACGCCGACCTCCTGGCGTTTTTCAAGGTCTGAACCGCCGCTTGCCCCGATCTCCCCCGCAAGGGGGAGATCGGATGAGGATGCCCCTCACGCCACTGCACCGAACTGGGCCTCGTGGAGTTTCGCATAGGCGCCGTTCGTCTTCAGCAATTCCGCGTGGGTACCCTGCTCGACGATGCCGTCCGCCCCCATCACCACGATCCGGTCGGCATTGCGGATGGTGGCGAGACGGTGGGCGACGACCAGGGTGGTTCGGCCCTGGGAGAGGTCCGCCAGCGCCTGCTGGATCGCCAGTTCCGTGGCCGAATCCAGCGCCGATGTCGCCTCGTCGAGGATGAGGATCGGCGGGTTCTTGAGGAAGATGCGGGCGATCGCCAGCCGCTGCTTCTGGCCGCCCGACAGTTTGACGCCCCGCTCGCCCGTCGGCGTGTCTAGGCCCTGCGGCAGCGACAGGACGAATTCGTCGAGCGATGCCCGGCGTAGCGCCTCCATGATATCCTCGTCGCTCGCGCCGAGCCGGCCATAGGCGATGTTTTCGCGGATGGTCGAGCCGAACATGAAGACGTCCTGCTGGACGATGCCGATCTGGCCCCGCAGCGAGGCCTGCGTCATGTCTCGGATGTCGATGCCGTCTATGGTGATGGCGCCTGCGGGGACATCGTAGAAGCGCGGCAGCAGCGAGCAGATGGTCGTTTTGCCGGCACCAGAAGGACCGACGAAGGCGACCGTTTCCCCTGCGGCGATTTCGAGGTTGAGATGCTCAAAGACCATGGCGGTTTCGGAATAACCGAAGCTGACGTCACGATAGACGATGTCGCCCGCAAGCGTGCTGACGGCGATCGCATCCGGCCGGTCGGCGAGATCGGGCTGGGTGTCGATGAGATCGGTGAAGCGGCGGAAGCCCGCAAAGCCCTTCGGATACATTTCCAGCACCGAGGTGATCTTGTCGATCGGGTGGAAGAAGACGTTGACGAGCAGCAGGAAGCCGACAAAGCCGCCGTAGGAAAGCTCTCCCGCCACGACGAACCAGGTGCCGGCGATCATTACCGAAAGCTGCACCAGCCGAGTGCCGAGATAGCTGAGCGCAATGCTTGCCGTCATATAGGCATAAGCGTTGAGCTTGGTTTCCCTGTAGCCCTCGTTGTTGCGGGCAAAAAGCTGGCTTTCGTAGTCCTCGTTGGCAAACGCCTTCACGACGCGGATGCCGCCGACGCTTTCCTGGACCCGCGTGTTGAAATCTCCCACCTTGCCGAACAGGGTGCGCCAGTTGACCGTCATGCGGGCGCCGTAACGGCTGACCAGCCAGGTCATGAACGGCACGATCACGGTGGTCAGCAGCGCCAGCTTCCAATGCACGGTGAACATCAGGATGAAGGCGCCGATGAAGGTCATGATCGCGATGAACAGATCTTCCGGGCCGTGATGGGCAATCTCGCCGACCTCTTCCAGGTCTTTCGTTACATGGGTGATCAGGTGGCCGGTGCGGGTGTTGTCGAAATACCGGAAGGACAGCTTCTGGATATGGTCGAATGCCTGCCGGCGCATGTCGGATTCGATCGAGATACCGAGCGCATGGCCCCAGTAGTTGACCACGGCCATTAGGCCGGTGTTCAGGGCGTAGACGGCGAGTAGGCCCACGCCGACGGCAATGATCAGTGTCCAGTCGCGACCGGGCAAGAGTTGGTCAACGAAGAGCTTGACGGCGATCGGGAAGCCGAGTTCGAGCAGGCCGGCAAAAACCGCACAGCCGAAATCGAGCAGAAACAGCCTCTTGTAAGGCGCATAATAGGAAAAGAAACGACTAAGCATGAAGGCCCCCTCCAGGGGCGAAAGGCTCAAAATTCGAAGAGGACGGACTGAACGACAGCCCTGATCCGGCACCGCCATTCAGCGTTGAAAAGTGCCGATCTGCCTCAACTTCTAAGCCTCCTTCAAAGGTCGTCTTCGTGCTTATAGTGCCGTATGGCGGCGATGTCTACCGGGTCCGGCCGATCTGGACGTTCCGTCCCCGGTCCCGGACGCCGGTCGGCATGTCCTTCACGGGAACGGGGACGAAGGTCCGGGAAATACTGCGATCCGAAACCTCAGACGCCGGTCGTCAGAATATCTCTCAGCTTGCCGACGATTTCGTCGATGTGGTGTTTTTCGACGATCAGCGGCGGCGACATGGCGATGGTGTCGCCCGTGGTACGGATCAGCAGGCCGTCCTCGTAGGCCTTCAGGAAGGCCGAGAAGGCGCGTTTGGTGGGTTCGCCTGCGATCGGATCGAGTTCGATCGCGCCGATCAGGCCGATATTGCGGATATCGATGACGTTCGGCACGTCCTTCAGCGAATGCAGCGCTTCTTCCCAATAGGGGGCGATATCGCGGGCGCGGTCGAACAGGCCTTCTTCCTTGTAGGTCTCAAGCGTGGCAAGGCCTGCGGCCGACGCGATCGGATTGCCCGAATAGGTGTAGCCGTGGAAGAATTCGATCAGGTGTTCCGGGCCGTTCATGAACGTGTCGTGGATTTCCGACGTCACCAGCACCGCACCCATCGGGATGACGCCGTTGGTCAGGCCTTTGGCGGTGGTGATGATATCGGGCGTGACGCCGTAATATTGCGCCGCGAACGGGGCGCCCATGCGGCCGAAGCCGGTGATGACCTCGTCGAAGATCAGCAGGATGCCGTGCTTGGTGCAGATGTCGCGAAGTTTCTGGAGGTAGCCCTTCGGCGGGATCAGCACGCCGGTGGAGCCGGCGACAGGTTCGACGATGACGGCCGCGATGGTCGAAGCGTCGTGAAGCGTGACGATGCGCTCGAGTTCGGTCGCCAGATCGCCGCCATGCTCCGGCTCACCGCGGGTGAAAGCGTTCTTGGCCGGAAGGTGGGTGTGCGGCATGTGGTCGACGCCGGTCAGAAGCGTGCCGAACATCTTGCGGTTGGCGACAATACCGCCGACGGAAATGCCGCCGAAATTGACGCCGTGATAACCGCGCTCGCGACCGATCAGGCGAAAGCGCGAGCCGTTGCCCTTGGCGCGATGATAGGCGAGCGCCACCTTCAGCGCCGTGTCGACCGATTCTGAACCGGAATTCGTGTAGAGAACGTGATTGATGCCCTCCGGGGCAATGTCGACCAGGCGGTTGGCAAGCTCGAAAGCCTTCGGATGGCCGAGCTGGAAGGCCGGTGCATAGTCCAGCTCACCTGCCTGTTCGCGGATCGCCTCGGTGATCTTCGGGCGGCAGTGGCCGGCATTGACGCACCAGAGGCCGGCGGTCGCATCGAGCACCTGGCGGCCGTCATGGGTCGTGTAGTGCATATCCTTGGCACTCACGAAAAGACGGGGTTCCTTCTTGAACTGGCGGTTTGCCGTAAACGGCATCCAGAACGCCCTGAGGTCATTGGGCGTGGTATTCAGGCGGTTGGACATGCGGCTCTCCATGGCCATTCGGATCGTCAGGTGGCCATTCCCGGTCGGCGGCTCAGCGCCAAGTTTTGACTGCATGGTCAAATTATCAGGGCAAGCGGAGCCGTCAACCGCATTCGGCGGAGCAGCGGGAAGGGAATAGATGAAAGCCACAGACTGGAAAGCCCAGCCTCCGGCGATACATGCCGCAGGCTGGGCCGCAAGCAGCGAGACGTCATGTCTGCGCTGTCAAGCTCACGCGGCTGCCGACGTCTTCTGGGCCGGCACGCAGTAGATGTCTTCCAGGGTCTCAAGAACCTTGATCACCGATTCCGACGAGCTGGAATAATAAATCGTCTGCGCGTCGCGGCGGGTCTTCACCAATTTCTGCGCACGCAGCTTGGAAAGATGTTGAGACAGCGCCGACTGGCTGAGCCCGACCTGGGAAGCGAGCGCGCCGACCGCGACCTCGCCTTTGACCAGGCAGCACAGGATCATCAGCCGCTTCGGATTGGCCATGGCAGACAACAAGCCTGCCGCGGCGGTGGAGTGCTCAGATAGCGCCATCGTATCCATCAGCTACAATTCCCCTCGATCTAAAGCGGCTTCCCGCCCAAAAAATAATCGCCCCTCGTCCCTAGGGCAAAAATTAACAACGAGCAAAAGGGATTGTATATCCCTAAATTTCAGGTAACCGATCATTGTACTTTAGATGTGGCAAAAATATAATCAAGTACTGCCTGTGGTGAGTCTGCCAAGTGTTCAAATTCGTGCCTGAGTTGCAAATCGCTCGAAATGAGGTTGATTCCGGCGCGGTCCACCCCAGCGAAGCGCCAATTGTGGCTCTCTGCCGCTCCGAGATTCGCCGCAAATTTCTCGGCGGTCTCCGTCATGTTTCCTAAATCTTTCTGGAGTTCGAGCCAGTCCGACGTGATTCCCGGCGAGGGAATCAGCAAATCGAATCCCGGCAGCATGTATGCACGGCCGAAGCCGCCATTGAGCGAGGCGGCCTGCGGCGTGATTCGAAAAAAGCGGAAATCGGGAAAATCCGCATAGAGGGCCGCTTTCGGATGCCGGTCGAGAAAACGGCTTCGGATGCGGGTGTGGTCAGGCGTGTCGCGGGCAACGCTTTCGGCGAGGCATTGCAGCGTGATCCGCGGATGGGCGAGGGGGTCGCCCTTGCCGGGCTCGCCTGCGAGCAGCGAACAACGGGGATCGGCCACCAGCCCCCTGGTGTGGCCGGAGAGGCCCGAGACGAGAATCACGGGCGTGCCATCGACATCGGTGCCGGTCAACGTCCGGCTGACGGACGGAAAGCCGGTTTCCGGATCGAGAATGGCGAGCGCCATGAAGCGTGCTCCGCGCACCAACGTCCGCGCGAGGCGGCGAGCGTCCTCGTCCGTTTCACGCAGAACCTGCGGCCGGTCTCTTGCAGGGCCGTCTGTTGCGGGTTTTTCCGCCGAGGAATTGTCAGCCATTTCGTCCATCTTGTCCTCCTCGCGGGCAGACCGGCGAAGCCAGCAGGAGATACCACCAGTGGCCCGGCCAGGAAAGCGGAGTTTTTATCTCCGCTTTCTCTCTCAGGCGCTCCGGCGGCGGTGGCGAGTGAGGCCGGCAATCACATCGTCTGCGGATATCGTGCCGATGACAGTGCCATTGTCGACAACGCCGATCGTTCCCGGCTGGCGGGAAAGCGCATCAAGGATGTCGATCAGCGGGGTATCGGAGCGGGCCGTTGCCGAAACGCCGCCGGAGCCCGACGCCGCGTTGACGCCTGCGCGCATCACGTCGCTCGCGGTCAACATGATGATCGGGTTCATGTGCTGAACGAAGTCCGCCACATACTGGTCTGCCGGCGCGCGGACGATTTCCTGCGGCGTGCCGCACTGGATGATGCGACCGCCTTCCATGATGGCGATGCGGTTGCCGATGCGGAAGGCCTCGTCGAGATCATGGCTGACGAAGAGGATGGTCTTCTTGAGCCGCCGCTGGAATTCCAGAAGCTCGTCCTGGAGGCGGGTGCGGATCAGGGGATCGAGCGCGGAAAAAGGCTCGTCCATCAGGAGGATCGGCGCGCCGGTCGCAAAGGCGCGGGCAAGGCCGACGCGCTGCTGCATGCCGCCGGAAAGTTCGCCGACCTTGCGGTCGGCCCATTTGGTCAAGTTGACTAGTTCCAGCTGCTCGTCGACCTGCTTCTTGCGCTCGGCCTCCGCAACGCCGGCCAGTTCGAGGCCGAAGCCGACATTTTCCGAGACGGTGCGCCAGGGCAGAAGGCCGAATTGCTGGAAGACCATGGAGACCGTGTGCATGCGCAAGTCCCGCAGCACCTTGGGGCTTGCCTTGTAGGGATCGACGGGGCCTGAAGGCGTTGCGACCTTCACGCCGCCGCGCACCACCGGGGCGAGGCCGTTGACGGCGCGCAGCAGCGTCGATTTGCCGGAGCCGGACAGGCCCATGAGCACGAGGATCTCGCCTTCGTGGATGGTCAACGAGGCATCGGCGACGCCGAGCACGATGCCGGTCGCAGCGCTGATTTCGTCGCGGCTCTTGCCCTGGTCGACCATCGTCAGCGCCCGCTCCGGGTTGTCGCCGAAAATGATGTCGACCCGATCGAAGACAACGCAGTCATTCGGAGCATCGGAATGCACTGCCGGTTGGGCTGTCATCTCGGTCATGCGCCGTCTCCCGTCGAGCTGCGGAATATTCGGTCGAGGATGATCGCCAGGATGACGATGCAGAGGCCGGCTTCGAAGCCGCGGGCGATATTGACGGTATTGAGCGCGCGGACCACCGGTACGCCGAGGCCGTTCGCGCCCACCAATGCGGCGATCACCACCATCGACAAGGACAGCATGATCGTCTGGGTGAGGCCGGCCATGATCTGCGGCATTGCGAAGGGCAGCTCGACCTTGCGCAGTACCTGGCCGGGCGTCGCACCGAAGGCGACGGCGGCTTCGGTGAGCGCATCAGGGGTCGAGACGATGCCGAGGCGGGTGAGCCGGATCGGTGCCGGGATGGCGAATATGACCGTGGCGATCAGACCCGGGACCATGCCGAGGCCGAAGAGGATCAGGGCCGGGATCAGATAGACGAAGGTCGGGATCGTCTGCATCAGGTCGAGGATCGGCCGCATCACTTCATAGACCCAGGCCCGGCGGGCGGCAGCGATGCCAAGCGGTATGCCGACCGCCATGCTGACCGCGGTCGAAGCGAGCACCAGCGCCAGCGTCTCGGTCGTTTCCTTCCAATAGCCCTGGTTGTAGATGACGAGCAGCCCAAGACAGGTGAAAAGCGTGACGCCGACCGAACGGCGCAGCCACCAGGCAAGCGCCGTGAAGAGCGCGATCAAGGCATAAGCGTTCGGCCATTGCAGCACGAACAGCATCGCATCGATGACTGCCGAGAGCACATCCGATAAAAAGTCAAAAAACCAATCGGCGTTGGCGGTGAGCCAATCGACGAAATCCTTCGCCCAATTGCCGAGGCGCACCTTGCCGCCGGAATCCACGAGCCATTCGGGAAGCCAATTCACGTTGAAGCCTGCCTGATCCGGAGAAAATTTTCGATGAATGGCAGACGGGCCGGCTGGCCGGCCCGTTCAAAGGTCAGAGGCCGAGCTCTGACTTGACTGCCGCCATGCCCGGCTTGCCGTCCTTGGTGGTGACGCCGGCAAGCCAGGGTTCGATCGCCGCGCCGTTCGCCTTCAGCCATTTGGTCGCCGCGGCTTCCGGCTCGTCGCCGTCGTTGAGGATGCTTCCCATGATCTCGTTTTCCATGGGCAGCGAGAACTTCAGGTTCTTGATGAACGCGCCGACATTCGGGCACTCGTCGGTGAAGCCGGCGCGGACATTGGTGAAGACCTCGGCGCCGCCGAAATTCGGTCCGAAGACGTCGTCGCCACCCGTCAGGTAAGTCAGCTTGAAATTGGCGTTCATCGGATGCGGTTCCCAGCCGAGGAAGACGACCGGATCGCCGGCCTTTTCGGCGCGGGCCACCTGGGCGAGCATGCCCTGTTCGGAGGATTCCACCACTTCGAAACCTTTAAGGCCGAACGTGTTCTTCTCGACCATGTCGAGGATCAGTCGATTGCCGTCGTTGCCCGGCTCGATGCCGTAGATCTTCCCGTCCAGCGCATCCTTCTGTTTGGCGATATCCTTGAAATCCTTGATGCCGAGTTCGGCGCCCTTGGCATTGGTCGCAAGCGTGTATTTGGCGCCGACGAGGTTCGGCCCGAAGGATTCCACCGACTTGTCGTTGAGATAGGGCCGCACGTCGGCTTCCTGGGTCGGCATCCAGTTGCCGAGGAAAACATCGATGTCCTTGTTCTTCAGCGAGCTGTAGGTGACCGGCACGGAGAGAACCTTGACGTCCGTTTCGTAACCAAGCGCCTTCAAAAGCACGGTCGCCGTCGCCGTGGTGGCTGTTATGTCGGTCCAGCCGACATCGGAAAACCGGACCGTGCTGCAGGCTTCCGGTTCCGCGGCAGAGGCGCCCGTCGCAAGCACCAGCACGGAGGCGGCAGCTGCTAACATAGTCTTCAGCGAGGTGGTGGTGCGCATGAGTTGTTCCCCTGTTTTTCGTGTTCCCGCCATTATCAATATCTCCTGAGATGAGGCAAGCGCGTGCATTCGCGGCGGAAGGCAGGGTGCATTTGCGACATTTTTTGCAAACTCAGATCCTTCCTTTGCGCCGCAGTTTTCCTGTGATTATCGTCGTTGGCCGCTTTTCATGGAGGCCGATCACGATCAGAAGCAGGTTATGGCCAAGCTCTATTTCCACTATGCAACGATGAATGCCGGCAAGTCGACCATGCTCTTGCAGGCCTCCTACAATTATCGGGAACGCGGGATGCGGACCGCGATCTTCATCGCCGCGCTGGACGACCGAGCGGGGATGGGGAGGGTTGCCTCGCGGATCGGTCTGTCCGCAGATGCGATTCCCTTCAGCGACCTGGACGATCTCTTCGGGGTGATCGAGACCATGCATGGCGAGGAGCCGATCGCCTGCGTGTTCGTCGACGAGGCGCAGTTCCTGACCGCCGAGCAGGTCTGGCAGCTCGCCCGCGTCTGCGACCGGATCGGCATTCCGGTGATGGCCTATGGATTGCGGACCGATTTCCAAGGGAAGCTTTTTCCCGGCTCGCTCGAGCTTCTTGCCATCGCCGACGAATTGCGCGAGGTGCGCACCATCTGCTTCTGCGGCCGCAAGGCAACCATGGTCGTCCGGCTCGACCAGGAAGGGAAGCTGGTGCGGGAAGGCGCGCAGGTGGAGGTCGGAGGAAACGAGAAATACGTTTCCCTCTGCCGGCGGCATTGGGAAAACCAGATGCGTTGCGAGTAACGCCGAGCAGATCTCGACCAGCAAAAGGCGGGCAACGGCGGTGCGCCTAACGAGTGGCATAATTTGCCCGCCGCAGCTATTCTGTCGGAAGACGGCGGGAGAGATGGCGTGGCGGCAAAGCAGGTTTTCGACGGCGAGATCGAGCGGATAGCCGAGATTTTCACGGTCTGGCGCGAGGCGCAGCAGCCTCTGGCGGCAATGCTGGACAAGGTTGCCCGGGAGGGCAGGTTGCCCGACGACGCCGAACTTGAAGGCGAAGCCGACCGTCTGAGGCGTGAGGCGTCGGAACGCCGGGCAGCCGAGACCGCCCTTGCGCGGCTTGTGGCGAAACAGGCGGCCGCGATCAGCATCCGCAAGGCCCAATTCGACAGTCGCGAACTGCCGACGCGTCTGGAGAGGGCTATCGGTTTTGTTTCCCGGTCGGCCATGCTGCAACGCCAGCGGCGGCGCTGGGAAAGCCGGACGCCGCTTACCCAGCTCGGCGAACTTCTGCGGCGAGCCGACATGCTGGCGGGGCTGGTAGAAAGCGAGCGCGACTTGCTGCTTTCCCGGCGCAGGGAAAGCGAAAACGACCTGGTGACATTTGTCGATCACCGGACGGAGATCATCGAAAAGCTTCGTGGAGAGGACGGGGAGGCAATGACAGCCGTCGAGGCAACCCGGCGGACCGAACATTGCGTGGAGATCTTCCAGACTTTCGTCAACGGGTTGAACACATCCGCCGCCGCCTGCAATGTCCTGCTGCACAAGCTTGGCGCCGACACGGAAGACTTGCTCATCCTTTATCAGATCGTGTTCAACGCGGTCCGGCGACACGGCGACGAAAACTTGAAACCGGACGCCTTTCCAAATCTCGCAAGTCAGATGAAGCGTTTTTCGGACGGAATGCTGACCGTCCACGGCCTCGACCGCCGCCGCAACCTTGCCGATCAAGCGTTTGCGGAGCGATTTCCTGCGGAAGCCGCCGCCGAGGCCGCAGTCGAGACACGCCAGGCGGCGGGCATGCGCTGGCCTCCTTTCGGCCTCAAGCCGGCCCGGTCATGAAGTCGCGCCCCGTTGTGATCGCCGTCTGGAACACATATGTGTGAGGCAGCCCACTCGGATGCGCCCCCGCCTGACAGGAGACAGCGATGCTCGACCGAATTACCGCCTTCTTTCAACGGATCGGCCAAGCCGTCGGAAGAGGCATCGGACTTCTGGTCGCCTGGCTGGTCTGGCCCTTCATGGCGGCGCACGGCTGGTATGGTCGACGTCACTGGATGGTGAAGGGGCCAATTCTGGCACTTCTGGTGATCCTCGTCGGCCTCTATGGCTACTTCATCTGGCAGACGCAGATCTGGAGCGGATTCAATCCGAATTTCGTGGAGAGCTACCGCTGGTCCGAGCGCACCGTGCCGGCCGGGCAGGAACTGCCGGCTGCGGCAAGCACCGGCGATGCGGCCGCCGCCACCACCTCCGCCACCCGGCAGTGCCAGTCCTCCGCCCTCGTCGACGCCTCGGCCGATCTGATCGACATGAATGTCAACCAGAACGCCTGGATTTCGTCGATGCTGCTCTACCGGCTCGGCTTCTTCGGCATCGACTGGGATCATACGCCCTTCCTCGACAACAAGGCGTCGTTCCAGCGGGGCGTCCATCAGGCGGTCCGGCGCACCTCGGCGGAGCTCGTCGACACGCTCGGCCGTGTCCGCGGGACGTCCGGGATCAACAGCAACCTGCAGGACGCGCGCGGAAACCTGCAGTTCGACGAGTATTCGTGGTATTTCGGCCTCGACCCCTTCGGCTTCAAAACCCCGTCGCCCGCCTATTACCGCACGGCAACCGAAAAACTCAGGGCCTTCAATGCCGACCTGACCTCCTGCAATGCCACGTTCGACACGCGCGCCGACAATCTCATCCAGTTCGTCGACCGCATAGCCAATGACCTGGGCGGCACGGCGGCGATCCTGCGCGAGCGGTCGGAAAACAACAGTGCCGGCTGGTTCGACACGCGGGCCGACGATCGCTTCTGGTTCGCATACGGCCAGCTCTACGGTTATTATGCAGTGCTTTCAGGCGCCGGCGCCGATTTTTCCCAGGTCATCCGCGAGCGCAATCTCGGCCCGCTGTGGGCCGAAATGCTGGCCAGGTTTCGCTCCGCCCTGCGCGTCCAGCCGGCAATCGTCTCGAACGGCAGCGAAGACGGCCTGATCATGCCGAGCCATCTCGCCGTGATGGGTTTCCACACGCTGATGGTCAGGTCCAACCTCGTGGAGGTCCGTTCGGTACTCGATCGATAGAAACTCTTGCGGCGCCTGAATATCTGACTAAAGTCAGGGAATGGAGAAGGAGCTTATTGCGCAGGTCCGCCGCTTCAATCGTACCGTCACCCAGCATGTCGGCGCGCTCGAGGACAGTTATCTGAAACGTGGCCGGCCGTTGGGCGAGGCGCGTCTCATTCACGAGATCGGCGCGGACGGCATCGACATACGCAGACTTCGGGAGCGCCTGAAGCTGGATTCCGGATATGTCAGTCGACTTCTGCGTTCGCTTGAAGGACAGGGGCTTGTCGAGACCGGTCACAACGCCGCCGATCGCCGGCGACGGCGCGTCGTGCTGACACCCGAGGGACGCGCCGAACATGCGACTTACGACATGCTTTCAGATGAGCTTGCGGAGTCGTTCCTGAAGCCTCTCAGTACAAGGCAGCGCGGCCGGCTTGTTGCGGCCATGTCGGAAGTCGAACGGCTGCTGCGGGCAGGCTCCGTCGAAGTTCACTTCCGGGCGGCCGACAGCCCCGACGCCCAGGTTTGCCTCTCGCGCTATTTCGAAGAGTTGTCCCGGCGCTTCGATGTGGGTTTTGATCCATCCAGAAGCAATTCCGCCACGGCCGCCGAAATGACGCCGCCTGCAGGCCACTTCGTTCTGGCGGAACTCGATGGAGAGCCTGTCGGATGCGGAGCTTTGAAAGTGGCCGGTCGCTCCATCGGCGAAATCAAGCGGATGTGGACGGCACCCGATGCGCGCGGGCTCGGAATCTCACGACGCATCCTGCATGTCCTGGAAGCCAAGGCGCTGGAGATCGGGCTTCGCGCGCTTCGCCTCGAAACCAATCGCGTTCTGGTGGAAGCACAGGCGCTCTATCGCAGCGAAGGCTACCGTGAAGTCGCGGCTTTCAACTCGGAACCTTATGCCCATCACTGGTTCGAAAAACAGCTATAGGCAATCATACGCGTCAGGCCTGATCGCCGGGCATGTCGTTGAGGAAAAAGGTTACGCCGGGACGTTGGGCGAAGAACTCGTAGGTGAGGCCGACGACTTCTCCGGCGCTGCCGGCTTTGTCGCGAAACTTGCCGACCGAACGGACATATTTGTAGTCCTCGGCATCTGTCCTGACCCGATAGATGTTGTGGTAGGTGAGCCTTTCGGCGCTGGCACGCTCGAAGGTTTCCATCAATCTCGGCATGTCTTCGGGATGGATGCGGGCGGTAACGGCCATCAGATTGATGGGGCCTTCCTGGGGCTCCATGCCGAAGATGCGGCAAACGTCCTCGGTTGCGAAAAAAAGGCCGGAGTCCAGTTCAATACGCCAGAAGCCGTAGAGGCGAAATGAAGCCGAAAGCTCCACTACCTCGTCAGACGAAAGCCCCACCTGCTGATATTGAGTATTGACGCGTTTTTCGGCGTGTTGAACCCAAAACGGCAATCTCTTCCTCCTAAGAGGCCGGGCGACAGCTCCCGAGCTACACTATGAGTCTTAGCCTCAACGCCTTTGCTACCAACTGGGTGCGGTTGACGCAATCCAGTTTCTTGATGGCATTGTTCATGTAGGCGTTGATGGTGTGATCGGACAACGAAAGGATCCGACCGATCTCGGCCGACGTCTTGCCCTGAGCGGTCCAGCGAACGACCTCCAACTCCCGGGTGGTCAGCGGCCCGACCGCTACCGCCTTGATGCCGCGTCGAATTTTGTCGAAGACATCAAAGGCATGCAGCACCACCATGCCCATCTCATTGAGTTCAGCCTGACTCAGTTGCTGACGGACGCCGTCGAACCGCAGCATAAACCGGTCGCCATCGATTGAGTTCAGCGCCATCGCGACGCTGGTGACGAGATCGTAGCGGCGCTGCAGCTCCTGCATCGTTGCAGGGATTGCAAATCCCCGGACGGTCTCCGGATCGTCGAGAGACCAGCAGATCGGCAGGACCGAGTTGTTGATGATCGGTGCGACGGGGCAGAGCCGCAGGAGGCGGCGGCGGTCGAATTCCTGGACATAGGCAGCGGGAAGCGTCGTCTCGACGATCATCCGCGACATCAATACCTCATCCGGCGAGGTGGCAGCAAACAAGGTGACGTGCAGAAAACCGAATTCCCGGGCGGTTCGCTTCAACGCCGCAAAAATTTCACCCTGCGAATCGGCAGCGGAAATCTCGCTGTTCAAGATTGACTGCCGTTGAAGGGTGATCATGCTGGGCAAAGCTGATAAGGATTTATGTTATCGGTAAGAGATATACGAAGTGACTTGAATAGCTAGTGAAAATTCATAGTCCGGGCAGTTATTCCCGATATTTGCGATAGTCAATCAGTTTCTTTGTCATTTCCAAACTGAAAGAGGAAGGTTTTTTCAAACCGGCAGGTGACCGGCGCTCTTAATTTCCTCCATGACCGCATAGGTGTGGGTCTCCCGCACCCCGGGCAAAGGCAGAATCACCTCCGATAAAAACTGCCGATAGGCTTCCATTCCGGCGACGCGGGCCTTCACCAGATAGTCGAAGCCGCCGGCCACCATGTGGCACTCCATGACGTCGTCACTGCGTTTGACGGCGGCTGCGAAGGCGTCGAAAACGTCGGGCGTCGTCCGGTCGAGCTTGACCTGCACGAAGACCAGCAGATTGCGGCCGAGCTTTTCCGGAGACAATTGCGCGCTATATCCGAGGATATAACCTTCGCGGGTGAGCCGCTTGACGCGTTCGGCCGTTGCGGTCGGCGAAAGGCTGACGCGATCGGCAAGTTCTATGTTGCTCAGACGCCCCTCTTTCTGAAGTGCGCGGAGGATTTTGCGGTCGAGGCGATCGAGTTCCCTCATGTTTCGCTACTAATCCAGTGAAATGCGGTTGAACATGCCGTCACTATTTCAAAAATCCGCGGAAATCACCAGAGAATTCCGGCTATGTGGAGAATGAAACGGAGATATTCCATGAACCAGCAGATCCTCGCCGAACCCTTCATTCCCTTTACCGCGCCCTATGCCGGGGACGACGACCGGCTGGTCCGGCAATTCGCTGCCCGCACGACCTTCACGCCCGCACAGGATGCGGCGATCGATCAACGGGCTCGCCGCATGATCAACGCGATCCGCGACGGATCGGGCAAGGTCGGAGGCGTCGAGGATTTTTTGCGCGAATACGGGCTTTCGACGCGGGAAGGGTTGGCGCTGATGGTGCTTGCCGAAGCGCTGCTGCGGGTGCCCGATGCCCTGACCCAGGACCGGCTGATCGAGGACAAGCTGCGCGAGGGCGGCTGGAGCACCCATGAGGCTTCCGGCGAAAGCTGGTTCGTCTCCGCTTCCGCCTGGGCGCTTGCCGTCTCGGCGCGCGTGATCGGGCCCGGCGAGACGCCGGAAGGAATCTTACGCGGTCTCGTGAAGCGCGTCGGGCTGCCGACGGTGCGCAGTGCCACGAAACAGGCGATGCGGTTCCTCGGCCATCACTTCGTGCTCGGGGAGACGATGAAGGACGCACTGTCTCGCGCCGCCAAGAGCGAGGAAAAGGGATATAGGCACTCCTTCGATATGCTGGGCGAAGGTGCCCGAACGGCGGAGGATGCGAAACGCTATTTCCGCTCCTATGCCGACGCGATCCAGTCGATCGGCGCCCATATGGCCAGGCACGGCAAGGCCAAGCAACTTCCCGACCGGATGGGAATTTCGGTCAAGCTTTCGGCGCTGCATCCGCGCTATCTTGCGACCCATCGCGATCGGGTGATGAAGGAACTCGTTCCTGATCTCCTCGACCTGGCGCGCATGGCCAAGCAGCACCAGCTCAACTTTACGGTGGATGCGGAGGAAGCCGACCGGCTGGAACTTTCGCTCGACGTGATCGCCGCGGTCTTCTCCGATTCCTCGCTTGCCGGCTGGGACGGGTTCGGGCTGGCGATCCAGGCCTACCAGAAACGGGCTCCGGCGGTGATCGACTATATCGACCAGCTCTGCACGACACATAACCGCCGGATGATGGTGCGGCTCGTCAAGGGCGCCTATTGGGATACCGAGGTGAAACGCGCACAGGAGCGGGGGCTCGAGGACTATCCGGTCTGGACACGCAAACCGGCGACGGACCTTGCCTATCTCGCCTGCGCGCAGCAACTGCTTTCCAAGCGGGCGCGGATTTTCCCGCAGTTTGCGACCCATAATGCGCTGACCGTCTCGACTATTCTGGAGCTTGCGGGGCCGGAACGCTCCGGTTTCGAATTCCAGCGGCTGCACGGCATGGGTGAGGCGCTCTACGACGACCTCCTGGAAAGCAATGACCGGATCGCCTGCCGCATCTATGCGCCGGTCGGCGGTTACCGGGACCTGCTTGCCTATCTCGTCCGCCGGCTTCTGGAGAACGGCGCCAATTCCTCCTTCGTGGCGGTGGCCGGCGACAAGCAGGTGCCGGTCGAAAAGCTCCTGGAGCGCCCGGCGGTGCGGCTCGGCCTCGACAACGGCATCAGCGCGCGCCACAAGCAGATCCCGCTGCCATCCGATATCTACGGCCGGCGCAAGAACAGCGCCGGTCTCGAATTCGGCCATCGGGAGAATCTCGAGCGGCTGATGGCGAGCGTTTCCAGACCGTGGGGCGAGGTGAAAGCCGCGCCGCTGGTCGCAGGCGTCACCTCCAAGGCCGAGGAGAAGCCGGTGCGCTCGCCTTCCGACCGTGCGAAGATCGTCGGCACCGTCAAGGATGCGACGCCAGCCGATGTGGATGCCGCCTTCGCGGCTGCCGGCAAGGCGTTCCGGGCCTGGTCGCGGCAGCCGGTGGAAATCCGCGCCGCCTGCCTGGAACGTGCAGCTGGCCTCCTGGAAGAGAACCGCGACCGGCTGCTGGCACTGCTTGCCGCCGAGGCCGGCAAGACGCTGGACGACGGGATGGCGGAAATCCGCGAGGCTGTGGATTTCTGCCGCTATTATGCCGACAAGGGCCGGGAACTCTTCGCCATGCCGACGCCGATGCCGGGACCGACCGGCGAGGACAACCGCCACCTCTGGCGCGGCCGCGGGGTTTTCGGCTGCATCTCGCCCTGGAATTTCCCGCTGGCGATCTTCCTCGGACAGATTTCGGCAGCGCTTGTTGCCGGCAATACGGTGGTCGCAAAACCTGCGCCGCAGACGCCGCTGATCGCTCATGAGGCGGTGAAGCTGTTGCATCAGGCCGGCGTGCCGGCAGAAGCGCTGGCGCTGGTGCCGGGCGGACCGGATGTCGGTTCCGCGATCACCGCGCATCCAAAACTCGCCGGCATCGCCTTCACCGGCTCCACCAAAACGGCTCATGCGATCAACCGGGCGCTCGCCGCCAAGGACGGGCCGATCGTACCGCTGATTGCAGAGACCGGCGGCATCAATGCGATGATCGTCGATGCGACCGCGCTCTCCGAACAGGTGGCGGACGACGTGGTGATGTCGGCCTTCCGGTCCGCCGGGCAGCGCTGCTCGGCGCTCAGGCTGCTTTTCCTGCAGGAGGATGTCGCCGACGGCATGCTGAAGATGATCGGAGGGGCGGCGGCCGAACTCAACATCGGCGATCCCATCAAGGTGAATACGGATGTCGGCCCGATCATCGACGAGAGCCAGCGGCAGATGCTGGTTGATCATGTGACCGCCATGAAGGCGAAGCAGAAGGTGCGCTATGCGGGCAAGGCGCCGGCAACCGGCAATTTCTTTGCGCCCCATATCATCGAACTCGATAGCGCCGCCGCGCTCACCAGGGAGGTATTCGGGCCGGTCCTGCATGTGGTGCGCTGGAAGGCCAAGGATCTGGACAAGGTACTGGCGGCGATCGATGCTACCGGTTACGGCCTCACCCTTGGCGTGCACAGCCGCATCGAGGCGACGATCCGCAAGGTGACCGAAGCGCTGGACGTCGGCAATGTCTATGTCAACCGCAACATGATCGGCGCGGTGGTCGGTACCCAGCCGTTCGGCGGCTCGGGCCTTTCCGGCACCGGCTTCAAGGCGGGTGGCCCCGCCTATCTGATGCGGTTTGCGGAGGAGCAGGTGATTTCGGTCAACACTGCGGCGGCTGGCGGGAACGCGAGCCTGATCGCAATCGGCGAAGGGTGAGGCAAAACCGCTTGCCGGCTTCGATTGATTAAAGGACCCCGGGAACCCGGGTTCCTTACCGTGGATGGCTAGATCTTTTCCTTCCCCTTGTCGACCTGGGCCTTCGACGTGATGCGCGCCTAACCGAGCGTCGCTGCAGGGAACAATGAAGGCTTGGTGAATGGGCTGTACTGATGGGGCGTTCTTGACGCCGCGCCCCATTTCGGTGCCGACGATGACCGCTCGCGAGGCCGCGGGGGTATTGTTGCTTTTCTGCAACTTGCTGATGCCTCCAAAAATATGATTGATCTAGTCATATTTTAATAATTGACAAAGTTACTCATGTTTTCTAATGGCATGATTAAGGCAATATTCTGCCTCCCGCCACATTTTAGCCAGATTTGAAAATGGGTCACCGCAACCGGTGTGCTGTCGCGCGCCGAGGGTCGATGCGCCCGTGTGAAAGGACTGTCATGACACGCCGGCAGACGCAATCGATCCTGCTTACTTGCACCGCACTTGCTGTGTTTTCCCTCGGGCCGAGCGCTGCGGCGCAAGAGGCCGCGCGGTCGGACACCACGCTGCGGCCGATTACACTCAAGGGCAAAAGAGTTGCGCAACCGGGGGGCGTGGCGGACACGCCTCTGGCGACCCAAACCACGCGGGAGCAGATCGAAAACAAGCAGATCACCAATATGGAGGATCTTGGCCGTGTGGCGGAGCCGGGGGTGAATTTCAATCGCACGACTGGCGCCATCAACATCCGCGGTCTCGAGGGAAACCGCGTTCTGACGACGGTGGACGGCATTCCGACGCCGTTCATCGACGACGTGACGCGTAATGCGACCGGCGGCGTCGATGCTTTCGATTTCGGTTCGCTTTCGGGGGTCGATGTCGTCCGCGGCGCCGATTCCAGCCGAGCTGGTCCGGGCGCGCTTGGCGGTGTCCTTGGCCTCAGGACGCTGGAGCCGGAAGACCTCATCAGCGAGGGGCGAGATTGGGGCGGTATCGCACGCACCGGCTATGACAGCGCCGACAGTAGCGGCTTCGGCTCGCTCGGCGTCGCGAAGAAAATCGAAAACAGCTCAATCCTTTTCCAGGGCGGATATAAGAAGGGACAGGAGCGGAAGACGAATGGCGATGTCGATGCGTTAAGCACGGCACGCACGGAAGCCAATCCGTCGGACTATGATCAATATAACCTGCTCTTCAAACTGCGACACGAATTGGACGGAGGGCATACCTTCGGGCTGACCGCAGAGCGCTTCCGCCGGGACCGCGAGACCGACCAGCGCACCATGCAGACGGCAACGGGGAACTACCGGGCGGGCAATTACACGACGATCAAGGACGCGGACCGCGACCGCATTTCGCTCGACTACAAGTACGAGTCCCAGAGCGACGACAGTCCGATCGACAGAGCCTGGGCCTCCCTCTATTACATGAACCAGAAGACCGTCGACGGCTATGACGGAATCCGCTCAACCTCGGTGACCGGACCGATCGGCCGACGCAATGACTATGAACAAGATAGCTTCGGCCTGGTCGGCGCGCTGGAAAAGAATATCGATGCGGGTGCTCTCAGCCATCGGCTCACCTTCGGTTTCGATCTGGCGCGCATCACCTCGGAACAATATTCCTCCGGTTACGACAATTGCCCGCCGGAGATATCTCCCGGAGTTTATCCGCCGGGCTTCTCTGCCTGCGCCAACCTGCACACCAACCAGGCCGACACACCGAAGGTCGAGACGAGCCGTATCGGCTTCTATCTCGACGACGAGATCGGTTTTGAAAATTCCGCCTTCACCCTGACACCCGGGATACGCTTCGACTGGGTTCGCCATGCGCCGAAGATGACTTCCGCGTATGACAACAACGCCAGCAACCCCGCACTGCCGGACGGCTTCGAGGACTGGGCGCTGTCTCCGAAGCTGCGCCTCGGCTACGAGGTGAACAAGGATGTCGAACTCTTCGCGCAGTGGGCGATGGGCTTTCGCGCTCCGACGGCCGGAGAGCTCTATAGCGTGTTCGGGGGACCTGGGACCTACTTGCGCCTCGGCAATCCAAATCTGGAATCGGAAACCAGTCACGGGTTCGAAGTCGGCGCAAATCTGGGCGACGAAAGGTTGGGCGGTCGCATCAACCTCTTCTACAACCGTTACAGGAACTTCATCGACACACGCAGCTTCACTGCGGCTGAAACGATTGCAGCAGGCTATAACCCAGCTGACTTCCCGTTCGGCGTTACAGGTTATCAAAACATTGCCACCGCCGAGATATTCGGGATCGAGGCGAGCTTCCATAAGTATTTCGACAATGGGTTCAGAATTGGCGGCGGCCTTGCGGCGGCTCGCGGAAACGATCTCGAAAATCATACGTTCCTGCGTTCGGTTCCGCCTTTGAAGGCCGTCGCAAGCGTCGGCTACGATACCGAAGCATGGGGTGTCGGGGTCGATGTGATCGGTGTTCAATCGTCGCGCGCCGATGATGGCAAAGGCGGAACGTATTTCAGGACGCCGGGCTATGCCATCGCGGATCTGACCGCGTGGTGGGAGCCCGAGCAGGTCAAGGGGCTGAGGATAAACGCCGGAATTTATAACGTATTTGATCGGACGTACTACGACTATTCAACCGTAAGGCAGAACGGCTCCGCCCAAGCCCGCGAATTCTATTCCGAGCCCGGCCGGACGTTTAAGATCTCGCTGACGCAGCGGTTCTGACCGCAACACAGGGCGGGGGCGCCTCGGGGGGCGGTGCGAGCACTCGTACCGCTCCCTTTTCTCACCTCGACACAGGCCATTGCTCCCATTCCCTCACTACCTTTCCTTGGCTATTTATAAGGGAGCGGACGGTGCGAGCCGCGGGGAACGGGGAACGGGGAGAGTGGTATGACAGCCGTCAAGTCGGACATAAAAATTGCGCGTGCCGCGAGGAAGAAACCTATTGCGGAGATCGGAACGGGGCTGGCGATCCCGGCCGATGCCTTGGCGCCCTATGGCATCGACAAGGCCAAGGTGAGTGCCGACTTCATCGGTTCCCTATCGGAGCGCCCGGATGGCAAGCTCATTCTCGTGACTGCGATCAATCCGACGCCGGCCGGCGAAGGCAAGACCACTACCACGGTCGGTCTTGGGGACGGTCTCAACCGGATCGGCAAAAAAGCCGTGATCTGCGTTCGCGAGCCGTCGCTCGGGCCCTGCTTCGGCACCAAGGGCGGGGCCGCCGGTGGCGGTTATGCGCAGGTGGTGCCGATGGAGGACATCAACCTCCATTTTACGGGCGATTTTCATGCGATCACCTCGGCCCATAACCTCCTCTCGGCGATGATCGACAATCATATCTACTGGGGAAATGCGGAGAATATCGACGTGCGCCGGATCACCTGGCGGCGGGTGATGGACATGAACGACCGGGCTTTGCGGCAGGTGGTCGCCTCGCTCGGCGGCGTCGCCAACGGTTTTCCCCGCGAGAGCGGGTTCGACATTACCGTCGCCTCGGAGGTGATGGCGATCCTTTGCCTTGCCGCCGACCTCGAGGATCTCGAAAAGCGCCTCGGCAACATCGTGATCGGTTATCGCTTCGACCGGTCGCCGGTTTTTGCCCGCGACCTCAAGGCGGACAAGGCGATGACGGTGCTCCTCAAGGACGCCATGCAGCCGAACCTGGTTCAGACGCTCGAAAACAATCCGGCCTTCGTGCATGGCGGGCCTTTCGCCAACATCGCCCATGGCTGCAATTCGGTGATTGCCACCAGGACGGCGCTGAAGCTCGGCGACTATGTGGTGACCGAAGCGGGCTTCGGGGCCGATCTCGGCGCCGAAAAATTCTTCGACATCAAATGCCGCAAGGCCGGGCTCACGCCGGATGCCGCGGTGATCGTCGCCACCGTCCGGGCGCTCAAGATGAACGGCGGCGTGCGCAAGGACGACCTCGGGCGTGAAGACGTCGAGGCGCTGAAGCGCGGTTGTTCCAATCTCGGGCGTCACATCGCCAATGTGCGCAAGTTCGGCGTGCCGGTCGTGGTTGCGATCAATCACTTCACCTCGGATACGGATGCCGAGGTGGCGGCGGTGAAGGACTATGTGGCGCGGCACGGGGCGGACGCAATCCTCTGCCGGCATTGGGCGGAGGGGTCTGCAGGTATCGAGGAGCTGGCTCAGAAGGTGGTGGAGCTTGCCGAAGGCGGCCAGGCGAAATTTCAGCCGCTTTATCCCGACAACCTGCCGCTGATGGAGAAGATAGAGATCATCGCGTCGAAGATCTATCACGCCGGGGAGGTGACCGCCGACAAGGGCGTGCGCGACCAGCTCAAGGCATGGGAGGGGCAGGGTTATGGCAACCTACCGATCTGCATGGCGAAGACGCAATATTCCTTCTCGACCGATCCCAACCTGCGCGGCGCGCCGGAAGGACATGTGGTGGACGTGCGCGAGGTGCGCCTGTCGGCCGGTGCCGGCTTCGTGGTGGCAATAACAGGCGAAATCATGACCATGCCGGGGCTCCCGAAGATCCCTTCGGCAGAGCGGATCTTCCTCAATGAGTCCGGATTTGTGGAGGGGCTGTTCTGATGGGTCTGCTTTGGTTTGCGCCTCACCCTAACCCTCTCCGCAGCGGGGAGGGTTAGGGTGCCGGCAGGCGGGCGAGGGGCAAGATGTAAAACCGGATTTCTTCATCTGCAATACCGATACCCGTTCTCCCGCTCCATCACGTCGAGATGCAGGTGGTTCTGGTGGGCGGCGTCACTGCCTGGCGACAGGACGGTGGTGAAATGTAGGCAGGCGCCGGCGGTGGCGGTGCGCTGGAAGGCGCCTTCGAGCGTCGAATCCTCTTCGCGCGGCTTCATTTCCATCATCTCGCCGTTGTCGAGCCTGAAGGCGGCGACGTCGATGCCGTTGCCGCGGGCGTGTTCGGAGATCTTGCCGGTCGAGGCGCCGTTTCTCAGCCGGCAGGCATAGGTGGAGCCGGGTACGATGCCGGTGATCCTCCGGCCCGGCATGGCGATGTTCAGCGCCGGCTGGACGGTATCCTTCAGCCAGTGCGCCATGGTGACCGCTGTCTTGCAGCGCATGATCGCACCGCCGAGCTCGACGCCCGGCAAGACTTCCGCGACCTTGATCGGTTGTTCGATGCCGCAACCCTTGCCGTCGTCGATAGGGGGGGCGGGTTCGAATTTCGTGCCAAGCGCGGAGAGTTCGGCAAGGCAGGCTTTCAGCTCCTCCGGATTTTCCTTGATGAGCGGCGGGGG
>NZ_PVBM01000023.1 GCF_002968575.1 Neorhizobium huautlense
TTCTGGTGTGGGCACAGGCCAATCTCGATGCCGCGCTGGATGTGCCGAGGCTTGCGGCCAAGGTTGGCCTCTCGGAGAGGACGTTTCACAGACGGTTTGTCGCCGCGATAGGCGAGACGCCGGCACAGTATATCGAGACCGTACGGCTGGATGCGGCGCGTATCTTGCTCGCCCAAAAACTTCCGTTGAAGGAAATCGCAAGACGGGTGGGGCTTGCGCCGGTCGCACGCTTCACGCGGGTCTTCCAAAGACGCTTCGGCGTGACGCCGCGACATTTCCGCGAGACCCATACGAGCAGGTGAACCATGTTAGACGCAAAGCTCAGCTTAACTGACCCTGTAACAAATGTCCGTCAATGGGCCTAGAGTACAAGAGCGGCCGGTTCGTTTCGGTCAGTCGGTTGTTCGCACCACCTGCTTTAGTTTCGAACGGACGACAGTCGGCTTTGAGGGAACAATGACCAGAAGCTGCCGTTAGGGGGACAAAGCTGGAGCGGAGGTAGTTGTGATCCACCATGTCTCGGTAGGGACGAATGATGTTGGCCGTTCGAAGCGCTTCTACGACGCCGTTTTGCCCCATCGTCGCCTTTGTGTCGATGGCCGAAGACGAGGGTGGACTAGGCTATGGAAGCGGCACGTTTCACTTCAGCGTTCAGGTTCCGATTGATAGAGAACCAGCGACCGTGGGCAATGGCAGTCATATCGCCTTTGCCGTAGAGGATCGTTCGATGGTCGATCGATTTTACGCGTCAGCATTAGAACATGGTGGAACCGACGATGGCGCTCCGGGGCTGCGGCCGAACTACGATGCCAACTATTATGGGGCCTTCGTCCGCGATCCAGACGGTCACAAGATCGAGGCAGTGACTTACTCTGCAAAATAGCCGCCAACGGAGGTGCGCATGCCGACCCTTCCGTATGCAATTCTCGAAGCCCCCTCCACGCTGGGATTGGCGACCGACGGGGTGGAGCGCTTGTCCGATCAGCTCTTGGACCTCGGTCTTGCAGAACGCATCCATGCCCGCCGCGCCGAGCGGCTGGCGGTGCCTCCGAAGGACCCGACGCCCGATCCCGAGTCTGGCATCTTGAATGCCGCGGCAATTGCGGCGTGGTCGCCCAAGCTCGCCGCGGCGGTGGAAGGGATCCTTGACGCCGGCGAGCTCCCGGTCGTGCTCGGCGGCGATTGCACGATCGTGCTGGGCTCGATGCTCGCACTTAAACGGCGCGGCCGCTACGGCCTACTCTTCATCGACGGCAATGCCGATTTCTTCCAACCCGAGGCGGAACCCAATGGTGAGGGCGCCTCGATGGACCTCGCCCTGGTCACCGGCTACGGCCCGTCGCTCCTGAGCGACATAGAAGGTCGCTGTCCTCTGGTCCGTCCCGAAGACGCTGTCGCGTTCGCGTATCGCGATCACAAGGATCAGGAGGAGTACGGAAGCCAGCCGCTGCCCGAAGAGCTCAAGGCGATTGATCTTCCCGCCGTGCGCGCGATGGGCATCGAGGCCGCCGCGCGCGAAGCGGTCGACCACCTGACGCGAGAGGAACTGGACGGCTTCTTCATACATCTCGACGCCGATTGCCTCGATGACGTCCTCATGCCAGCTGTCGATTTCCGGGTGGCGGGCGGGTTGTCGTGGGACGAACTGGGGACGGCGCTTCGGGTTGCCTTGGCGAGCGGCAAGTCGGTCGGCCTCGAGACCACCATCTACAATCCGCGCCTTGATGAGGACGGCAGCGCCGGGCGCGGCCTGCTTGACGTAATAGCCGCAGCGCTCGGAACAGCAGCGCCATGGCGCGGTTGCCGAAGGATGGCTATCCGATAAATTTGCGCTATAGCAGACTTTCCGCTACCGGCCCCGCCTACGGAAATGATACCGCTTTGCGCCTTCATCTCAGCGATTCAGCATGCTCTTTCGTTTGCCCGAAACCTGCCGGTCTGCTCGCCTAGTCTGCAAAGCGCCGAAAGCTGACACGGGCCCGGGGCGCAGTGAGGAACGATCCTCTGTCGGCAACGATCGGTTAGCCATCCCGTCGGGTCGCAGGCGACGTTGAAGCAAACCCACTGGGCTTGCTTCAACGTCGGCATAAACAACTACGACGGCGAGTCCAAAACTCGTGCAGACGGGCTCGATGGAACAATGATGCTGCTGTTCCGACCAAAAGCCAGTAAGGTCTCGCTATTGCTCGGTCACGAACCAAACGGTCTTACAAGCTTTGCAGCAAAGCCTATTGCCCGTTCGGAAAAGTCAAGTTCCGCCTCCGATTGTGGGTCGAGGCTTGCTATATAGTCCTTGACACCTGTCATCGTACGTTTACGGAGAGCCGGATCCGTGAGGCTGGCATGGTCAACCAAAGCGCGGATCACCGTATCGATTGCAAGCAGCCGTGCGCCCTCGGCCGTGCCAAACCTGTCCGGCTTTTCATTTATTGGCATATGATGATTCCTCGTCCATTATGGCGCTGTTTGGTAGAATGAGCATTTTCAGCAAACAGTCTTGGGTTTTTCGTCCGGAATTGCTTTAGTATTCTCCACGCTTCCGTCTGATCTCGCGGAGCATCCTGAGGTTTTCCCTGGCCTGCTGCGAACTGATCAGGGCTCTTTCCTGGTTCATCAGTTGTTCCCGATCGCGCTGGAACTGTTGCTGGTTCATACACCCGGCATAGTGTCGCGAACCGTAGCAGGCTCGGCTGTCTTCGTAGTGTTGATCTTGAGCGGATGTGCATCCAGCAACCGCGAGCGTGATGAGGCCACCTCCGAAGATCGACGTCATAGCTTTGAGTATAGGCTTTTCAGATTTCGTCATTTCCCATTCTCCTTTTGATCAGTCATTCCGCAGGTGTGATCTTCAAGCCCGTCCAGTAGGCGGCGAACGCGTAAAGGTCGGCGGTCTGCGCGACGGCCTTGTCGACCGGTAGACCGCCCCCATGGCCGGCACGGGTTTCGATGCGCACCAGTCGCGGCTTGGGGCCAAGGGCGGCGGCCTGCAGTGCGGCGATATATTTGAAAGTGTGAGCAGGAACGACGCGGTCGTCGGCATCCGCTGTGGTGGCCAAGATTGCGGGATAGTTCTGGCCGTCCCTGATCGTGTGATAAGGCGAGTAGGTCAACAGGTTACGGAACGATGCCTCATCGGCAGGATCGCCATATTCACCTCGCCAGAGCGCGCCGCCGGTGAATTTGTCGTAGCGCAGCATGTCCATGACCCCAACACCGGGAAGTGCTACGTCGAACAGATCCGGGCGCTGGTTCGTAACGGCGCCGACAAGCATGCCACCAGCGGACTCGCCCTGGATGGCAAGCCCCTTCGGTGTCGTGATCCCCGCCCGCTTCAGGAATTCGCCCCCTGCGATGAAGTCGTCGAACGCGTTCTGCTTCTTCTCGAGCTGACCGGCGCGATGCCACGTCCGGCCATATTCCCCGCCTCCGCGAATGTTGGCGATCGCCAGCACGCCACCCTGCTCGACCCAGGAGAGGTACATGGGGTTGTAGATGGAAATCTGGCTGATGCCGAACCCACCATAGCCATAGAGCAGCGTGGGAGCCGGCCCGGTCACATCCTTGCGCCGGATGATGAACATCGGCACTTCAGTATGATCTTTCGAACGATAGAAGCGTTGCTCGACATCGAATCTGCTGAGGTCGATCGGCACTTTCGGCTCTACCCAGGGCGTCACCGTCTTGGAGGCCGCGTCGTAATGATAGATCGCTATCGGTGCGTCGTAGCTGGTAAAGACGAAGAAGGCTTCACGGGCATTGCCTTCCAGAAATCGAGCGCTCCCCACACCCGGCAGGTCCACGGTGCCACCCGACTTTCCATCGAGCGTGAAGCGTCGCAGCTCCGTCTTGACGTCGAGCTGATAGTTCACCAGCAGTTTGTCACCGGCAAGCACTGCGCTGTCCAGGACCGCGCCATCGGCAGCCTCGGCGATGATCTCCTTTGGCTTCGGATTGTCTTCAGCTAGATCGAGCGAGACGATGCGAACGCGCTCGGCCTCGTGTGTCGTGGCCAATAACAGCCTTTGCTCATCATTGCCGATCACATACCAAGCAGAATCCATGTCGGCCACGACCGTCCGCGGCTTCCAGTCGTCAGACTGAATATCGACGATGGTCAGGGAGCTTTCATTCGTCCCTGGTGTGGAGGAGATAGTGAGGTAGCGTCCGCCAGAAACCCTGTCGGCACCGTGCAATAGTTCAGGGCGTTCAGGGGTGGCGTAGATCAAGCGATCCTCTGCCTGATCCGTGCCCAGCTTGTGGAAATAAACGGCGTGGTTGGCAACTACCGCATCGGCTGTGCCATCCGCTGGCTTCGGAACGCGGGAATAGAAGAAGCCGGATCCATCGGGCGCCCACGCAATGCGCGTGAAGCGCGCCATTTCAACGATGTCATCAAGTGTCTCGCCGCTGTCGACGTCCAGCACCCTAAGGGTCCGCCAGTCGCTACCATCTGTCTGGATGCCGAAGCCAACGAAACGGCCGTCGTCGGACGCGCTCCAAATGGCCAAGGCGTCGGTGCCGTCATCCGACCAGCGATCAGGATCGATGAGCAAACGACTGGCACCAAAAGCTCCTTCACGGACATAGAGGGAGGGCTGATTTTCATTCCCTTTGATTACATTGAAAAAGTAGCGGTCTCCCCGCTTTCGCGGGACGGTGTAGCGATCGTAATTGAGCAGCTCCGTCATGCGCTGGCGAAAGTGGTCTCGTCCTGGAAGCGTGTCGAGATAGGATCGGGTAACGGCATTCTGTGCCTCGATCCAGGACCGGACCGCATCGTCCTGGGAAACCTTGTTTTCAAGCCAACGATAGGGGTCGACGATCGTCTGACCGAAATGTTGCTCGGTCACGTCGATGCGGTTTGTCTCCGGATAGGTCAGTTTTGGCATCTTGCCCTTCAGTTGATCGGCGGAACTGCCGTCCACACAGGTGAGCAGAAAGGCGACGACGGCGGTGGGGGTTCGCATTGGCAACTCCGATAGAAACAGTGGCAATTATTCTTGGTTCAAAACCGCGATAATGGCACTAAGTGTCATTATTGTGTCCTTCGAAGTGGTCAAGCACTCCGCCTCTGCTGCAGGCTTCATACCCGTAGATGGGACACTAAATGTCCGTTAAATTGACGGTGAAGATTATTGAGGAACATGGATGAGCAGAACGATCCCGGAAGATGCACATATTGAAGTGGCGCGCAGTGCCGCCCGCCTATTTCTACAAAAAGGCGTTGCTGACACGACTGGCGACGAGATCGCGGAAGCCGCCGGCATCTCTAAACGGACGCTTTGGCGCTACTTCCGCACAAAGGAGAGCTGCGTGGAGCCGCTGTTCGCACTGGCCTCACAACGCCTCGCAGCCAGGTTCCGCGATTGGCCGACTGAAAACTCGCTAGAACAGTTTCTGCAGGTCGCTTACGACATGAGCAAGATTGATGCGCAGGAGAAGATAGATACGGGGCTCCTCATCCATCTCATCGCTCGCCTGGACGAGGAACCGGCGCTTCTTGGGCCGTGGCATATGTCAAGCCGAAACACCGAAGAGACGATGGCCGAGGTCATTTCCAAGCGGCTGGATCTCTCGCCGAAAGATTTCGATGTGATGCTATGCGCAGCAACGGTCGCCGCGGCCATGCGGATCGTCGACGAGAACGTTAGTCGTGGCGCGGTTAAGTACGGCCAGGTACCGACAGTCGCAGAGACGAACGACCGACTGGCGCAAGCGATACGACGCGCGAGCACGCTACCATTCTGCGACCCCGTCACGCCAAGACCCAGGTGAAGGGCAAAACAACTTAAGTTTCGGCCAATTACGATCGGCTGCCGCGACTTCACCTTTTCGAGTTAAACGCGTTCATATGCCCGCATTGGGCCGATTTTGTTGAAACACTCCGGGGTTGCCTGCACTGCAAATCACTGATTCACTTCCAATATCTAAAGTGGAGCGAAGCAGATGCTGGGACCCAGGCAAGTCGATCAGGCCGCGTTGTTTTACGAGTTCTCAATCGAAGGCCACATCCCCGCTGATCACATGCTTCGCGCGATCGACCGCTTTATCGATCTGTCGGCAGTTCGAGGAGAGCTGGCCAGTTTTTACAGTCACACGGGCCGGCCATCGATTGATCCTGAACTGATGATCCGCATGCTGCTTGTCGGCTATTGCTTTTGGCATCCGTTCGGAACGCCGACTGTGCGATGAGGTCCATCTGAACTTGGCGTATCGCTCGTTCTGTCGGCTCGGTCTTGATGGCCGCGTACGGTCGGCCGCCGATCCCGGCACATTGTTCGTCAAAACGATCAAGACGACGAGCACTGATGCGGCTTACAACACGACCAGCTTCTACGAGGCATGGCGTCTCACCATCCAGCGCTACGGGATCTACAACCCTTACACCGGACGAGGCGCAATCAAGGGGCTTTTGCCGCACGGTCCGCACAATGTCCGCAACGTGCTGGCAACTCACATCCTGAAGCAGACCGGCTCTTACGAGCAGGCGAGCTATGCGATCCAAGACACAGCCGATATGGTCGCCAAGCACTACGGGCGCTTCCTCCCCCAGGATAAGGCCGCACTTGCCGCTCGCATCCTCAATCAGGTCTGGGAGGCCGCCTGATGCGGAAGGAGGCGTCGGAAATCATTTCCGGCGTCTCGCCTCGTTCTTTGCCTCGCGCGCCCAGGGCGGCGGCAGCCGCTTTTCCACCCATGGGAGCAGTTTGATCGGCTTGGGTTCGATCCCGGCGGTGATGATCGGATACTTGCTCAGAGCATCGCGCATCAACGGCAAACCAGCGGGATTGGTGTAGCGAAGGCTTGTCTCGCTGCCCTGACTGAACCGCCCGTGAGTTCGCTGAGATTGCGATCGGCGAGCGGATGCCGTTCCGCGACGTCGAAAAGAGCTTCTGCCCGGCCGCTGAAATAGGGCTTCATGGCCTTCTCCTCGTTGAGCGGGTGTGGGCTGATTTCGAAGAGGTGCATCAATCTTCGAATGCCCTCCTTGAAGCCGCGCGAGTTCGCCTCTTGGAGAAGTTCAAGACAATTCGAGTTGAGTGCAAAAATATGGGAGGCGGGAACGTCGTTTTGTCTGAGGTAGGCTAAGCCGCGGCAATTGTCGTTCAGCGTCAGGTGATGGGTTATGCCGAACATGCCGAGCAGTCGATAGGCCCATCCATTTTCGAGATCCATTTCCAGCACTGAAATGTCGGCAGGACGGCCGTAGCGGCGCGCAGCGATCGAGACGTCTTCCTAATGCATAAGCATCATGTCTCGTTCGTGTTCGCAAAGCTTTTGGAGCTGCGCCTTGGACATGGGTTCCTTCTGCTTCAACTTCAGTTCGGCGACCAGCATGTTGAGCTTGCGGCCGATCGCCTGCGCTTTCTTATGATCGGAACAGTGAAGGCTGAGTGAAAGCCGACTGCCCGGTCGGCATTGCCCGAAGGCAGTTGGGACGCGCGCACGCCAATAGACGATATTGCCGCGGCGGGTGAGGTTTTCGACGTCGTGGCGGACCGCCATGAGGTTTTTTGCCCTTGCCTGCCACCGGTGCCGCCGCCGCGCATATGGCGCTTGGGCATCACCTGTGGGCACCAGTTCTGGGCATCAGGTCGCCAATGATGCCAAAACACTATCCGGCACGACTGGAAAATCAAGGAATTAAGGGAGTTTAGAGAGAATTGGCTGGGGAACCTGGATTCGAACCAAGATTAACGGAGTCAGAGTCCGTCGTTCTACCGTTGAACTATTCCCCAGCAGGCTCAACCGGTAAACCGGCTCGGCTGATGTGCGGCGCTTATAAACAAAAGCGGACGAATTGCAAATACCGATTTGGAAAAAAATAGAGAGACGAAAGCCTCTTTCCGATACTGGTATCCGCAACGGCAGCAGGCGGCAAAAAGCCGTTGGCGAAAAGGCATTGGGCTGTTATCTTCACGCCAACGAAACAAACAAACGCCAGCGGCATGCCTCACGAAGGCGTTGCGCGGCGAGATGGACATAGAAGTGATGGACCCCGATAGCGGCGCGAAGACGCCGGAAGGCGGGGCGTCGGCAGCGCGCGGAGAGGAAAGATCCTCTCGGCGCCGAAAGGCGAAACGACGCGGCAAAAGCCGCGACGTGGCGTCGTTCGCACCCTTGGGTTCGGCTGATTCTGCCAGCCCTGCCGCACGTTCCCATATCCAGGAGCCCGGTCAACCGGCCCGCAAGCGCAAGCGTCGACGCGGGAAATCCGGTGGCGCCCAGCAGGCGGCACCGGCGGTAAGCGACGTTGCAGCGGTGGAATCCGTTCGCCCGAGTGAAACCCTGGCGCCTTCCGGAAAGTCGCGCCATCGGCGGAAGAAGAATCGCGGCGGCCGCGGTCTGCAGGGCCGGCCGCTGGCGCCGGCCAAGACGCAGCCGAACGTCGCAAAAGTCGTGCCGCCCGCGCCGGCGCCCGGCAAGGAGGGCCGCAACAGGAGTGGCGGCGATGCGTCGGCTTTCGATCCGCGGGGAGACAGGTTTCCCTTCGTCAACGATCTTTATGCAGCACTGGATCTCGGCACCAACAATTGCCGTCTGCTGATCGCGCAGCCCACCCGCCCCGGACAGTTTCGGGTCGTCGACGCCTTTTCGCGTATCGTACGCCTGGGCGAGGGGCTTGCAGCGAGCCGAAGGCTCTCGGCGGAGGCGATGGATCGTGCGGTCGAAGCGTTGCGCATCTGCGCTGCCAAGCTTGCCAACAAACCGATCCGCCGCATGCGGCTGATTGCGACGGAAGCCTGCCGCGCCGCCGAGAACGGTGAAGAATTTCTTGACCGCGTTATCTCGGAAACGGGCTTGGAACTGGAGATCATCGACCGCGAAACGGAGGCGCGGCTCGCAGTGTCGGGCTGTGCGTCGCTGGTTGGCCGCGAAGCCCGTTCCGTGGTGTTGTTCGATATCGGCGGCGGTTCTTCGGAAATCGCGGTCATCCGCATCGGCGAAAATCGGTCCAGCCGGCTTGCCAACCACATTACCCATTGGACATCGCTGCCGGTTGGCGTGGTGACGCTGTCGGAGCGCCACGGCGGGCGTAATGTCACGCCGGAGGTTTTCTCCGCCATGGTGGCGGAAGTCGAGGGCATGCTGGCGGATTTTTACTGCCCGCCGCTCGAAGCCGTCCGGCGTCACGGCGCAGAGGACTTCCATCTGATAGGCACGTCCGGAACGGTGACGACGCTCGCTGGCGTCCATCTCGATCTGCCGCGCTACGATCGCCGCAAGGTCGACGGCCTTTGGCTGACCGATGCCGAAGTAAGCGCCATGCAGGCCAAGCTGCTCTCGTGGGATTTTGCCGGCCGCGCGGCCAATCCGTGCATCGGGCCGGACCGAGCGGATCTGGTGCTTGCCGGTTGCGCCATCCTGGAAGCGATCCGCCGCCGTTGGCCGAGCCCGCGCATGCGGGTGGCGGACCGGGGGCTCCGCGAAGGGCTGTTGACGGATATGATGGCGGACGACGGCGTGTGGCGCCGTGCGCGCCAGCGCCGGCCGGCAACCGGCGGACAGTAACAATCAGGAGCAGGGCGATGGCGAAACCACCGGTGGGCGGCAATCGTACGGGCCGCAAGCTCGGCCAGAAAGTCAAGAAGGGCAAGCTGAAGGCGTCTTCGCGCCGCTGGCTGGAGCGCCATATCAACGATCCCTACGTACAGCGCGCCAAGCTGGAAGGGTATCGTGCCCGCGCCGCCTTCAAGCTTCTTGAGATCGACGAGAAACATCACATCCTGAAAGGCGCCCGCCGCATCATCGACCTCGGCGCTGCCCCAGGAAGCTGGTCGCAGATTGCCGCGAAGGTGACCGATTCCACCGACGAGGATATTCGCGTCGCAGCGATCGATTTTCTGGAGATGGCGCCGCTGCCGGGCGTGAAATTCCTGCAGCTCGACTTCCTGGATCCTGAGGCGCCGCAGCTGCTCATCGAAGCGGTCGGGGGGACGCCCGATCTGGTGATTTCGGACATGGCTGCGCCGACAACCGGCCACCAGAGGACGGATCACCTGCGCACCATGCATCTCTGCGAAGTCGCGGCCCATTTTGCGGTCGAGGTCTTGGGCGAAGGCGGTCACTTCCTTGCCAAGACCTTCCAAGGGGGGACCGAACGGGACCTACTCAACATGCTGAAGCAGAATTTCCGGCAGGTCATCCATGTCAAGCCGGGGGCGTCGCGCTCGGAATCGGTGGAAATGTTCCTGCTGGCCAAACACTTCAAGGGTCGCAGAGCCGAACCCGCGGCGATCGAAGCCGAAGCCGGAACCGAAGCCTGATCATTCCCCCGCTTCCGGCTGGATTCTGCCGCCACGATGGCCGGAAACCGCTGCTCCCGCCATCGGGTCGAGCTTCAGCAACGGACCGATGGCGAAGAGCGAAAGAGCGGCCACCACGAAGAAAGCAAGATGGAAGTCCGCAAGCTGCAGAGACGTGCCTGAAAAGGCCGCCGAGACTTCGAGGATGAAGGCGGCGAAAGCCACGCCGAGAGCCATGCTGACCTGTTGTAGCACCGAGGCGATCGACGTTGCCTGGCTGGCCTGCTCGTCGCTGATCTCCGAATAGCTGAGTGCGTTCGAGCCGGTGAAGAAGAAGGATCGGCAAAGGCCGGATGCCACCAAGAAGGCGACGATCAGGGCGTGGGATGTTTCCGGGTTGAAAAACCCGTTGGCCGCGGTAGTGGCGGCCCCAAGAACACCTGCGATGAGAAGTGTTACCTTGAAACCCGTTGCCGCAAAGACGCGTCGCGCTACCAATTTCACAGTAAGCGCTCCGAGGGCGCCCGCAAAGGTGATCAGGCCGGACTGGAACGGGTTTAGCCCAAATCCGAGCTGCAGCATCAGCGGCATCAGAAAGGGAATGGCGCCGGTTGATATACGGAAGAGTGTGCCGCTCGACGTGGCGGCTCGGAACGCGTCGTTCCTGAAGATCGAGAGATTGAGGATCGGCGAGGGATGTCTCCGCGCGTGGCGAAGGTAGGCGAAGCCGGAAGCAAGGCCGATCGCGGTCGAGGAAATCCCGACCGCGGGCGGCAGCGCAGGCAGGCCAACCACCGAGAGGCCGAACACCGTTCCCGCCGCCGCGACTGAAGTCAGCAGAAAGCCGATCCAGTCGATCGAAGGCGGATTGGCCATCTCTATCTCCGGCAGGAAAATGCTTGAAAGGTAGATGCCGAGCAAGCCTACCGGCACATTGATGATGAAAATCCAGTGCCAGGAGAAATAGGTGGTGATGAAGCCGCCAATCGGAGGGCCGGTCAACGGCCCGATAAGGGCGGGTATGGTCAATAGCGCCATGGCCGACACGAGTTCGCTGCGTTTCGTCGTGCGCAGGAGAACGAGGCGACCGACTGGGGTCATCATCGCGCCGCCCATGCCTTGCAGGAATCGCGACAGCACAAATTCGATCAGCGAGGACGAGATTGCACAGAAGATCGAACCGATAACGAAGACCAGGATTGCCAGTCGAAAGATCTTCTTGGCGCCGAACCGGTCTGCCATCCAGCCGCTGATGGGAATGAAAACCGCGAGCGCCACCATATAGGAGGTCAGTGCGAGCTTCAGCGTGATCGGCCCGACATTCAGATCGGCGGCGATCGCCGGAAGCGCCGTGGCGATAACGGTCGAATCCATCTGCTCCATGAAAAGAGCGACAGCGAGAATAAGTGGAATGACGCGATTCATGTCGGCCTGCGGTGCGCGGAACGGCTTTCCTGTAAACCTCCAGGTCCCTTCTGCCAATGAGCGAATCTCACCTTTTTCCTCTTTGGGTCACGTCTGCGTGAAATGCGATTTTCTTGTTCCTGAGCCTGGCTATGTTCGAAATCACCACGGGCTCGATGGGCCGGTTATGGGGAATCATAGGGAGCTAGATTATGACTTCGCTTAAATTCGGCAGGCGGGCGCTGCTTGGAACCGCAGGCCTTGGTATCATAGCATCTCCGGCAATCATCAGCGGCCGGGCTTTCGCGCAGGAGAGCAAGCCGCTGGCGATCGATCGGGTGACGCCTCCGGATATCCATAAGTTCAAGGTCGGCGGCTTCCAGGTCCTCGTCGTCAAGGACGGCGCCCGCCCCTCAGCCAACCCGCAAGAGACCTTCGGCACGAATCAATCTGCAGAAGCGGTCGGAACGTTGCTGAACGAGAATTTTCTGCCAACGGACCAGTTCGTCAACAGCTTCTCCCCAACGCTCGTCGACACCGGCAGCGAGGTCATCCTCTTCGATACCGGCCTCGGGAAAGGCGCCCGCGCCCAGGGCGGTGGCCGCCTGATCGAGGGATTGGCGGCCGCCGGATATATGCCCGAGGATATTTCCATTGTTGTCATCACCCACATGCATGGCGACCACATCGGCGGCATCATGGAGGACGGAAAACCCGCCTTCCCGAAGGCGCGTTACGTAACCGGCGAGACTGAATACAATTTCTGGACCGATGTGGGACGGGCGGGCACGCCTGCGGAGGGAAACCACAAGGCCGTACTCGCTAACGTAAAGCCGCACGTGGAAAAGATGACATTCCTGAAGGACGGCGGCGACGTGATTTCCGGGATCACGGCGATGACGGCGCCTGGTCATACGCCCGGCCATCTGATCTTCAACATCGAGTCGGAGGGAAAGCGGCTCGTTTTGACGGCCGACACTGCCAATCATTACATTCTTTCGCTGCAGCGTCCGGAGTGGGAAGTCCGCTTCGACATGGACAAGGCCCAGGCCGCCGCGACCAGAAAGAAAGTCTACGACATGATCGCGACCGACAAGGTCGCTTTCCTCGGCTATCACATGCCGTTCCCGGCCGTGGGTTTCGTCGAGAGGCAGGAAACCGGTTATCGCTTCGTGCCGAAGAGCTATCAGTTCGATATCTGACGTCATCGAAAGCTTTGGAAAAACCCGGCATAATGGCTTGTCGGGTTTTTGCTATTCCCTTCCTGTCATGAACGTGTTACCAGCCCTCGCCAACTTCCAAGCAACTCTTGCAAGACCGCCCGGGCGGAGATCACGTTCCGGAGCATGATCTGCATTTTCTGATCGAGGAATTGGCCATGGCACGCATCATTGAAACGGCAACCGGCGCGGATGCGCTTACCTTTGACGACGTGCTGCTGCAGCCCGGCCATTCCGAAGTCCTGCCGGGCCAGACCAACATTTCGACGACCATCGCGCAGGATATCGACCTCAACCTGCCGATCCTGTCGTCAGCCATGGATACGGTGACCGAAAGCCGTCTGGCCATCGCGATGGCTCAGGCGGGCGGCATAGGTGTCATCCATCGTAACTTGACCCCCGTCGAGCAGGCGGAGGAAGTCCGTCAGGTCAAGAAATTCGAAAGCGGCATGGTCGTCAATCCCGTGACGATCGGCCCGGATGCGACGCTCGCAGAGGCGCTGTCGCTGATGAAATCTCACGGCATTTCCGGCATCCCCGTTGTCGAGAATGGTGGTTCCGGTGGACATACGACCGGCCGGCTTGTCGGCATCCTGACCAATCGCGATGTTCGTTTTGCTTCCGATCCGAGCCAGCGCATCTATGAGCTGATGACGCGGGAAAACCTCATCACCGTCAAGGAAAGCGTCGACCAGGCTGAAGCCAAGCGTCTGCTTCACACACACCGCATCGAGAAGCTTGTCGTTATCGATGGCGATGGCCGTTGCGTCGGCCTCATCACCGTCAAGGACATCGAAAAGTCGCAGCTCAATCCGAACGCGTCGAAAGACGCGCAGGGCCGGCTTCGCGCCGCCGCCGCGATCAGCGTCGGCGACGACGGATACGAGCGCGCCGAACGCCTCATCGATGCCGGTATCGACCTGTTGGTCGTTGACACCGCGCACGGTCATTCGCAGCGCGTTCTTGATGCGGTCACACGGGTCAAGAAGCTCTCCAATTCGGTCCGCATCATGGCCGGCAATGTCGCGACTGCCGACGGTACCCTCGCGCTGATCGATGCCGGTGCGGACGCAGTCAAGGTAGGCATCGGTCCCGGCTCGATCTGCACGACCCGCATCGTGGCCGGTGTCGGCGTACCGCAGCTCGCGGCGATCATGGCGGCGGTTGATGCTGCCCGTACGCGAAACATCCCGGTCATTGCCGACGGCGGCATCAAGTTTTCCGGAGACCTTGCCAAGGCAATTGCCGCCGGTGCATCGGCGGTGATGGTCGGCTCCCTGCTTGCGGGCACCGACGAAAGCCCGGGTGAGGTCTATCTCTACCAGGGCCGCTCGTTCAAGGCCTATCGCGGCATGGGCTCGGTGGGCGCCATGGCTCGTGGTTCTGCCGACCGCTATTTTCAGGCGGAGGTGCGCGATACCTTGAAGCTTGTGCCGGAAGGCATCGAAGGCCAGGTGCCGTACAAGGGGCCGGTTTCGGGCGTGCTGCATCAGCTTGGCGGCGGCCTCAAGGCCGCCATGGGCTATGTCGGCGGCGCGACGCTCAAGGAATTCCAGGAGCGCGCCACCTTCGTGCGCATCTCCGGTGCCGGCCTCCGCGAGAGCCATGCTCACGACGTGACCATCACCCGCGAAAGCCCCAACTACCCGGGTGCCGGGGCTTGAGAGCCAACAGCCAGGACATTTTGTTCACCTGAATGACTTCAACGGCGCTGCTGCTGGCGCCGTTGAAACTCCGGGCGCGCCCTACAAGTTCGCCTGATCGTTTCGGATGGAGGAAATATGCTGTCGAACGCCATGCTCTGGCCGATGATCGCGCACGCGGCGCTTGTCTTCCTTCTCTATTGGCTGCTGTCAAAAAGGCGGTTTGCTGCTGTCCATTCCGGCAGTGCGCAAGCCGCACAGTTTCGAGAAAATCGGCAGGAGCCGCTAGAAAGCCTGCTGGTTCACAACAATCTCAGGAACCAGTTTGAGCTCCCGGTCCTGTTCCATGCAGTCTGCCTCGCGCTCTATATCTCGACCGCGGATAACTGGGCGACGGTCGCCTTGGCCTGGATCTTCGTTCTGTCGCGGTATGCCCACTCCTACATACACATCACCAGCAATCGACTTCGGCATCGCCGCCCCTTGTTCATTATCGGGTTCGTGTCTTTGGTTGGGATGTGGACGTGGCTCGCCATATGGCTGGCATTAGCCTAGAGGGCTCCGCCCGTCGTCATTCTCACGAACAAGTGTAGTCGTCGGCCCGCTTTTCACGGACTGTTTCATCTCCAAGGAGCGCTTGCGGCGTTAGATTTCCGCCCTGCCAAAAAGCCAGGAGGAGAGAGATATGGACAACGAAACGCCGAAGATCACCCAGGCGATGATCAATGCCTATGACGAATATACCCACCTCACCCTCGACCGCCGCCGCTTTATGGAGAAGCTGACGCAGCTTGCAGGGTCGGGTGCAGCGGCGGCGGCAATCGCACCGATGCTTGCGGCCAACGGCGCCAAGGCCGAAATCATTCCTGCCAATGACGACCGCCTGACGGCGGAGGACGTGACTTATCCAGGCGCAAACGGCGTCACGATGAAGGGATATCTTGTCCGGCCCAAAAGCGCTTCGGGGGCTCTGGGCGGTGTCATCGTCATCCATGAAAATCGTGGACTCAACAATCACATCAAGGACGTAGCTCGCCGCATGGCGCTCGAAGGCTTCAACGCCCTGGCGGTCGATTTTCTGTCCCCGAGTGGCGGCACGCCTGAAGACGAGGAAAAGGCCCGTCAAATGTTCTCGTCGCTCAATCCCGGCGAGGTTGCGGCGAACGCCGAGGCGAGCAGGGTCTATCTCGCCGGCATCACCGGCGCGAACGGCAAGGTCGGTGCGATCGGCTTCTGCTGGGGTGGTGGCGCGGTGAACAATTTCGCGGTGAAGTCACCGGATCTCAATGCCGGTGTTGCATATTATGGTTCGCAGCCGAAGCCGGAAGACGTTCCGGCGATCAAGGCACCTCTGATGCTGCACTACGGCGGGCTGGATGAGCGCATCAACGCAGGCATTCCCGCCTTTAAGGAAGCTCTCGAAAAGAATGGCAAGACCTTCGAGATCTTTGTGTATGAGGGTGCGAACCACGCCTTCAACAACGATACGTCCTCGGCCCGATATGACAAGGCTGCCGCTGATCTCGCCTGGAGCCGAACCGTCGCTTTCTTCAAGAAGAACCTGACTTAAGCGGCGTTTGCGGGAACGCAGGCGGTAATGGCTTGCGCAAGAGCGGCCATGTCGTCTGCCCGGCCGCTCGATTTCCGCCAGATGAGGCCGATCTCGCGCGATGGCGCAGGATCGGCGAACGGTATGATTCTAAGATCGTTGCGCGCGGTCTCGGTGGGTATCGCCATTTCGGGAATGAGCGTCATGCCCATGTCGTGCGACACCATCTGCAGGAGCGTCGTCATGGATGTCGCGCCGAAATTGACGAGGCTCCGTTTGCCCGCCGTGCCGCAGACGGCAAGCGCCTGGTCGCGCAGGCAGTGTCCTTCTTCAAGGAGCAGGAGCCGATCAACGTCCACCTGGTTTTCCGTCAGCGGCGACATCAGCACGTCCCGGTCATTATTTGCCATTGCCATGAAGAAGCGGTCGGAAAACAACGGTTGGACCTCGACGTTGTCCGCCTCGATCGGAAGGGCCGCGATGACCGTGTCCAGCCGTCCATCGAGAAGATCCGTCACCAGGCGGTCGGTAACGGCTTCCCTCAACTCGATTTCGATGTCGGGATGATCCCGCCGCAGATGCGGCACCAGCCGGGGGACGAGATAGGGAGCGACCGTCGGGATGATGCCGATCCGCACGAGACCATGCAGTATGCCGCCGTCTTCACGGACCGCATCCTCCAGACGTTCCACCTCCGCCAGGATTGTCTGGACGCGCCGCAGCGCCTCCATTCCCTTGCGGGTCAGGAGAACGCCGGAACGGTTGCGTTCGACGAGCTTGCAGCCAAGTTGCTCTTCCATTTCGATAATCTGTGCAGACAGCGCGGGCTGGCTGACATGCACCTGGGCGGCAGCCTTTCCGAAATGGCGCGTGGAGGCGAGCGCGTCGAAGTATCGCATCTGTCGGAGGGTTAGCACGATAAGATTTTCCAATCGCATTCAGCATCAAATACGATTGGAAATTATCAATGGCAGGTGGGATGTTCAACCGGGGAATCTTCTAAAGGTTCCATAGTTTTCAGTAGGGAGATAACGATGACCGATCGTCCGATTTTGACGACGACTGCCGGTTCGCCGGTGCCGGACAACCAGAACTCGATGACCGCCGGCCCGCGCGGCGGCTTGATGCTGCAAGATTACCAACTGATCGAAAAGCTGGCTCATCAAAACCGCGAGCGCATCCCGGAACGCGTCGTACACGCCAAGGGTTGGGGCGCCTACGGTACTCTCTCCATTACCGGCGATATCTCCAGATACACCAAAGCGAAGTGTCTGCAGCCCGGCGCGGTTACTCCGATGCTCGCCCGCTTCTCGACCGTAGCCGGTGAAATGGGAGCGGCCGACCACGAGCGCGATGTTCGCGGCTTTGCATTGAAGTTCTACACTCAGGACGGCAACTGGGATCTGGTCGGCAACAATACGCCGGTCTTCTTCATCCGTGACCCCTACAAGTTCCCCGACTTCATCCACACGCAGAAGCGTCATCCGAAGACCAACCTGCGCTCCGCGACCGCCATGTGGGATTTCTGGTCGCTGTCGCCGGAAGCCCTCCATCAGGTCACCATCCTGATGTCCGACCGCGGCCTGCCCCAGACGCCGATGAACATGAACGGCTACGGCTCGCACACCTATTCCTTCTGGAACGATGCGGGCGAGCGCTTCTGGGTCAAATTCCACTTCAAGACCCAGCAGGGCCACAAGCACTTTACGAACGAGGAAGGCGAGACGGTTATAGGCAAGACCCGCGAGGGTTACCAGGAAGCCCTCTTCGGAACGATCGAAAAGGGCGAGTTCCCGAAGTGGAAGGTCCAGGTCCAGATCATGACCGAAGCCCAGGCGGAGGCGACGTCTTACAATCCGTTCGATCTGACCAAGGTCTGGCCGCATGCGGAATTTCCGCCGGTAGACATCGGCGTCATGGAGCTGAATCGCAACCCCGAAAACTATTTCGCCGAGATCGAGCAGGCCGCCTTCTCGCCGTCGAATATCGTACCTGGCATCGGCCATTCGCCGGACAAAGTGCTTCAGGCGCGCGTCTTCTCCTATGCGGACGCTCACCGCTACCGCCTAGGCACTCACTACGAGCATATTCCGGTCAACCAGCCGAAATGCCCGGTCCATCACTATCATCGCGATGGCCAGATGAATACCTATGGCGGTCTGCTGTCCGGCAATCCGGATGCCTATTACGAGCCGAATTCGGTCAATGGGCCGATCGAGCAGCCGTCGGCCAAGGAGCCGCCGCTGAAGATCGAAGGCGACATGGGCCGCTATAATCATCGTGAAGGCAATGATGATTATTCGCAGCCGCGCGCGCTCTTCAACCTCTTCGACGCGGATCAGAAGGCTCGCCTGTTCTCCAACATCGGAGCTGCGATGGGCGGAGTACCTGGCGAGATCATCGAGCGTCAGCTCGCCCACTTCAAGCTGATCCATCCGGACTACGAGGCAGGCGTCCGCGCAGCGCTCGAAAAGCAGCATGGCTACAAGGTCGATACGATCAGCGCGGCGCCGACCGCTGCCGAGTAATACGGTGAAGCTTTGAAATAAAAAGCCGGGGTCTTGCCCCGGCTTTCAAGCCCGATGATTTTTTACCAACCGGGCATGACTTGAGCGGCTCGGCTTCGTCCAATGCGCTGAAAGGCTTTTACCTCGCCATCCAGATCGTCGGGAATGACGGTGGGCGAAATGTTGTCGAGGCAGGCGGTGATGTGATCGGTGATGGCGTTCATCAGCGAGGGCGACAGGCCCGGGCGCTTCATGAGCCCGATCTGCACCGGCGGCAGCGGCGGGAAGCCGTCAGATGCGGTAAGCACCTTCATTCCCGTCCGTAACGCCGATTCCGGCAGTACCGAAACCGCCATGCCCGCCAGCACCGCAGCCGCGACCACGGTCGAAGACCAGCTTGTGAACAGAACCTGATATTCCCGCCCATCGGCGTCAAGCGCGGAGCAGGCAAGCTGCCGCCATAGGCAATCGCGCCGACCGACTGCAAGCGGCACCGGCGCATCGTCCTTCAATGGATGGTTGGCCGAACCGACCCAGCAGAGTGGCTCAGTCCGCACCACGTCGGAAATCCGCTGGCGGGGATTGTGGGTAACAAGCGCTATGTCGAGTTCCCCACGCGCCATCTTTTCGGCAAGGCTCGCGGAGTTCTCGCACACGATATAAAGCTCGACGTTCGGATGGGTCTTTGCAAAGCGGCCGATGATCTCCGGCATGTATCGGTCCGCATAATCGTCCGGTGTACCGATGCGAAGCGTTCCTTCAAGCCGGTTGTCGTCGAAGGCTGCGATCGCCTCGTTGTTCAGTCGGATGATACGCCGCGCATAATTCAACAGCTTTTCGCCTTCGGCGGTTAGCCGGTTGCCACGGCCATCCTTGGCAAAAAGCTGCTTGCCGATCCTTTCCTCGAGCCGGCGCATCTGCATGGAGACCGCCGACTGAGTCTTGAAGACCCGGTCTGCAGCCTTGGTGAAGCTGCCGGTATCCACGATCGCGAGGAAGGTATGCAATTGGTCGATGTCGAGTGGAGCAGACATGGCGATGATCCATCAGAAGGTTTGATGCTAATCATTAGGAACATTCGTTGGACTGATCAATAGATTTTCAGCATAACGAGATCGCAAATCAAGTTCGACGGGCCGCCTTCTCCCTGAGGCGCCCAACCAGGCAGCCCTTCCGCGGACCTCCACGGAAGGGACGGCCTTTCTCGTGCCTGCGAAAGGATAAACCGATGAGCACGACCGACTGCGGAACTGAACTCGACCTCCTTCATGGAACGAGGGCCACGAAAGGCCGCTCGACGGGTCTGGTGCAGCGAACGAAATCCGTATGGCGTGCTTTTCGCAATCGTCTGGCAGCCAACGGCCTCCATGATCTCGACGACAGGCAGCTCAATGACATCGGAATTACCCGGCATGATCTGGTGAAGGCCCTGGACCGTTCCAGTGTTCTGGACGATCCGTCGCTTCTTCTGTCGCGCGCGGCTCGCGAGCGGGCTCGCACACGCTTTGCAAGGCCGGCCAATCGCTGACCTTACCGTTTTCCCCGCAGGGTGATAGCCAATAGCCCTGCCTCTTGCCCGGCCGGTCGATCCGCGCCGGGCTTTTTTTTATTTGGCAGGTTTCGTCTCGGGCGGAACAGGAGGCGGCTCGCCTTTGTCACTTGAAGCGCTGCGCAGATAGTTGTCGAAGATCGCTTCCATGCTCTTCTGATAGTTCTTCTGCACTTCAAGACCGCTGTCGAACATGTTGTTCAGAACGTCGCGATACGGGTTTGCTTCCGACGCCGGTTTTTCGCCGGGCTTTTCCGGTGAAGTTGCCGCTTGCCCGCTGAAGTTGCCGGCCATCATCTCCTGAAAGGCCTTGGCGAACGGATTGTCCGTAAACGGATTGCCGCTCGCCGGCTGCGGCTGTTCCGCCTTGTCCAGTCCCCACATCGAGCGCATCGCCTGCGTGAAGGGGTTGTCGAACGGATTTGCGGCCTGCTGTGGCGCAGCCTTCGGCTGCAACCCCATGCCTTCCAGCCATTGCTGCGTCATCTGGCCCATTGGCGAGGCGGAAAAGGCGTCGCTTGCGCCGGAGATCTGCCCGGTCATCTGCTTGAAGAGTCCGCCCATCAGGGTGTCCGCCATAACCGGCATCATTTTCTTGAATATTTCCTGGCCGATGCCGGTGAACTGTTCCGCCTGCTGGGCAATGGCGCGAGAGACTTCTTTGGAGCCGAACAGCTTTTCGAGCACTGCATTGCCGTCCGTCAGGCCTTGCGGCGTAAAAGCCTTCGTCATGTCCTCGAAATATTTCGCATAGGCGCCGGAGAACATGCTGCTCATCAGAGCGCTGAAGTCGTAGGGATTGCTGGTGGTGCGCTTGAGGCCGGAGGAAAAGGCCGGCATCAGAGCCGCCATGGCCTGGGTCGCCTGTTCCTGCGCCAGGTTGAACTGCTTGGCAATGGCCTCTATGCCTGCGCCGTTCTGAGCTCTCAGCATCATATCGAACAGTGGCACCATGGACCAATCCTTTCCGGCTTGCGTGTGACGACACTATATCCGGAAAGTGATTGACGGAAACCGATTTTTAGAACCGGTTCGATTTCCTAATACTGATATTCCTCGAACACCGGTTCCACGGAGCCGTTCCACCGGCCATGATAGAGTGCGAGCATGTCTTCCGCCATGGTTGTCTTCTTGGCGAGCACCTCATCGAGCGGCTGCAGGAAAATGCTTTCGTCCTGACCTTCGCCATTCAGACGGTTTCGAGCCTTCAGCCCGGCCTTGGAGATAGCCACCGCGTCGCGGGCGACATCTAGCACGCCTTTGCCGCGGATCTCGGCCTTCAAGCCTTTCGCCGGCACCGCATTCCGCATGGCGACGACATCCTCGAACGTCCAATCCTTTGTCAGCGCTTCGGCGTCGGCGAGCGCCGTCTCGTCGTAAAGCAATCCGACCCAGAACGCGGGCAGGGCACAGATGCGCCGCCACGGTCCGCCGTCGGCGCCTCGCATTTCGAGAAAACGCTTTAGCCGGACATCCGGAAACAGGGTGGAGAGATGATTTGTCCAGTCGCCGATCGTTGGCTCCCAGTCCTTGATCTCGCCCTTCAGCGCGCCGTTCATGAATTGTCGGAAGGTGACATGGGTGCAGTCGTGATATTTGCCGTCACGGACGACGAAATACATCGGCACGTCGAGCGCCCACGCCGCATAATCCTCGAATCCGAAATCCGAATTGAACACGAAGGGCAACACGCCGGAGCGCTGGTTGTCGGTGTCGCGCCAGATGTCGCCGCGCCAAGAGAGCAGGCCGTTCGGCTTGCCTTCGGTAAAGGGCGACGAGGCAAAAAGCGCGGTTGCGATAGACTGCAGCTTCATGGAGACCCGCATCTTGGCCGCCATGTCCTCTTCCGAGGAGAAGTCGAGGTTCACCTGGATCGTACAGGTGCGATACATCATGTCGAGACCCTGTGTGCCGACCTTCGGCATATAGCGCGTCATGATCTCGTAACGCGATTTCGGCATACGCGGAGTTTCGGCAAATGTCCATTTCGGGCTGCCGCCTATGCCGAGGAAGCGGATGCCCATCGGCTCTGCGATCTCCTTGAGCACAGCCAGGTGCCGGTTGGACTCCCTGCAAGTCTCGTGGATGGTCTCCAGCGGCGCACCGGACAGTTCGAACTGTCCGCCGGGCTCGATGGAAATAGCGCCCATGCCGGACTGCTCGCCGAGCCCGATGATGTTCTCGCCATCCATGATTGGTTCCCAGCCGAGCTTTTCCTGCATGCCCTTGAGCAGCGCGGAGATGCTGGCATCGCCGAAATACGGCACCGGGCTGTTGTCCGCCCGGAAAAAGGCAAATTTCTCGTGCTCGGTTCCGATGCGGAATTGGTCCTTCGGCCGCGGCCCTTTCGCCAGGTAGGCGGAAAGCTCGGACACCGAAGAAAGCGGTGTCTGGTCGATGGTGTCACGCGCCATAGAAACTACCCTGTGCGGAATGCCTGATCTGGACGAATGTCCGGCTGATTGAACCGGATTGATGTGCGGTGCAAGTGAATTTCTTTCAAGATAGCTTCAGAATTTCACAGCCAGTGTGTCAACCGCGCAATCCTCGTTACCGCCAGTCGCCGATCGTCGCCTGGATGACCGCCAGGGCGGCGACTGCTGCCGTGTCCGCCCTGAGAATCCGCGGGCCGAGCGGGATGGCCGTGACGAAGGGGCGTTCGCGCAAGCTGCGCCTTTCTTCTTCGGAAAACCCGCCCTCCGGACCGATCAAAAGCGCCAGTTTCTTCTCTTGGACAGCCGAAAGCACCGGCAAGGGATTTTGGCCCTCATCTCCTTCATCACAGAAGATGATGCGGCGATCCTCGGGCCATTGATCCAAGAGGTCGCCGAGCTTCTTCGGCGGCACGACCTCCGGCACCGACAATATGCCGCACTGCTCGGCCGCCTCGATGACGTTCGCTTGAAGCCGTTCCAGGCTGGTGATCTTGCCCTGCACATGCTGGGTCATGACCGGCTGCAGGAGCCCTGCGCCCATTTCCACCGCCTTCTGGACCAGGTAATCGAGCCTCCCGACCTTCAATGGTGCGAAGAGGTAATGGAGATCGGATGCCGCCGGTTGTGGCCGGGTCTGTTCAGCCGCTTCAAGCGCGATCTTCTTGCGGCTGGGGAAGGTGACTTTCACCCTCCATTCGCCGTCTCGACCATTGAAGGCCAGGATTTCCGCTCCTTCCGTCAGCCGCAATACATTGGCGAGGTAGTTGAACTGTTCTGCGGAGACCTCATGCCGCTGTCCGAGGGCAAGCGGCGCGTCGATGAACAGTCTCTGCATCCGGAAATTGGCGCGCATGGATATCCCGTGTCAGACGAACAGGGCGAACATAGCCGTTGCGATCAGTGCTGCAAGAGCGGCAGCGGCCGGCAGCGTGATCAACCAGGCGGCGATGATGCTGAGAAAATGCGAACGGCGTACCAGATAGCGTCGTTTCAACTCGTCGTCGTTGCGTTCGAAGGGCTCGTCCACGTCGAGCTCCTTGCCGGCCCGAATGCGCATGTATTCGTAGCGGCGCTTTGAGTGGCTGGTGTACCATTCGCGGAAGAAGCCGACTCCGAACACCGCTCCGACCGCGATATGCGTCGAGGAAACTGGCAGGCCCAGCCAGGAAGCAACAATTACCGTCAGCGCGGTGGAGAGCGACACGCAATAGGCCCGCATCGGGTTCAGCTTGGTAATTTCGGCGCCCACGACCCTTACGAGTTTCGGGCCGTAGAGCAGCAGCCCGAGCGAAATCCCGAGGCCCCCGATGACCAGCTCCCAGAACGGCACATGGATATTCGCGGCAGCACCTTGCTGTGCCACCGAAACGATAGCCGCGAGTGGTCCGATGGCGTTCGAGACGTCATTGGCGCCGTGCGCGAACGAGAGCAGGGCAGCTGAGAAAACGAGCGGAATGCGGAACAGCTTGCGGAGCGACTGGTTGCGATTTTCAAGCCCTTCCGCCTGCCTTGCGATGATTGGGATAAGAAGCCGCCACGCGATGAAGCCGGTCGCAAGCGTGATCGACGTCGCGACTGGCACCGACACATCCACGAGCTGCCCCAGCCCGACCAGAGAGAGGAAGCCCGCGAAAGCCCCGGTCATGACGCCGATGAGTACCGGCACCCACTTCTTCGCCGAGGCGATCTTGTCCGCCTGATAAATGATGGTTTCCTTTATGAGGGCGAGGAAGGCTGCCGCGATGACCGCACCAAGGATCGGCGAAAAGACCCAGCTTACGGTGATGCCGGCGATCGTCCCCCACTTGATGGTGGAAAGGCCTGCGGTCGCTATTCCGGCACCCATCACCCCGCCGACGATGGAATGGGTGGTGGAGATTGGTGCGCCGGACCAGGTCGCGACATTGATGAGGATGGCTGCGGCAAGCAGTGCCGCCATCATCGCCCAGACAAATATGTCCGCGCTGACCATCATGCCGCCCTGCATGATGCCGTTGGCAATGGTGTTGGCGACGCCTCGGCCGGCAATGACCGCGCCCGCAACCTCGAAAACCGCGGCAAGCCCGAGGCCGAAAGTCATCGTCATGGCCCGCGCGCCGACAGCCGCGCCGATATTGTTGGTTACGTCATTGGCGCCGATATTCATCGCCATATAGGCGGCGAGCCCGGAAGCGGCGATGACGAGGAAGGTGCCGGGTTGTCCGGTCACATAGGACGCTGCGAAGATGCCGACCAGGACAATGAAGAGAACCGCCGTTCCCGGCGCCGCAAACCGGCGCGACATCTGCCGTGCTGCTTCCTCCACGGAAGAGAATTTCTCCAAGTCCTTGTCCAGCGTCGGCTTCGCCAGGCGCGGCCGTTTTTGGCCCATGTCTCCGTCCCTGAATGAAAAGCAAGCGGAGGATGGCGTCCGGCCATTTCCCGTCCTGCGGCGAAAATCGTGGCTTGTCGCTTAGTCGCAGAAAGTTGCGATGGCAATGTTGCCGAATTGCAAAGTGATCAGCTCGCAGCCTTGGTCGGTTGTGGGGGAATATGCGGCTGCATTCTCTCCGCGAATTGGAGGAACAGGATTTTCAACTCCGGTTCGTTGACCCGCAGGGCCGCTTCCTCGCACGATACCCATTCCAGTGTCCGGGAGCCCTTTTCAGGGAAGCTCTTTAGGCAGTCGGTGACTTCCAGCGCATGCACTTGCACCCGAACCGGGATCTTCAGGCCGTTATCGAGCATCTTGCGGTAGTGGTAAAAGCCCAAGGGCTCCTTCTCGACCTGACCTTTGACGCCGACTTCTTCGAAGGCCTCGCGTTCAGCAACCTGATGGGCCTTCTTGCCGGTCATCGGCCAGCCTTTGGGAATGACCCACCGGCCGGTGTCGCGGCTGGTGGCGACCAGAACTTCGAGCAGGCCCTGCTTCTTCTTGAACCGATAACACAGCGCTGCGTATTGCTGCCGCGGTGGCCGCTGCAACATCAACCGAAGATTGCTGCTTACCCGATCCATGAAGCCCAATTTCTGCCGTACCTCCGAGTGATTCGTATTTTACTAATATGGGAATTGCGTGAAGCTTAACGAGCCATCCACAACCATTTTTTAGAGAATCAGGCTGGACGAGCTCGCAGGAGCTATAACAATTGTGACCCGGCTTGGTTTCAGGTCAATACGTAGTTTGCACACCTGTTCAACAATTGTGGTATCGCGAATCGGTATCGCCTAAATGCGACAAGGACGTTGAAGCGGTAACGGGATCGTGGAATACGGATGACGAGGAACTGCCGGCTTTGGCATATAGGGAGGTTGCGGTGTCCGAAGCGATAGAGTTTTTGCCGCCCCGGCCTGCGGTCCTTTCGCGGCGGACGGCAATCATTGCCGACCTGACGGATCTTCTGCCGGCGGAATGTGTCATTCATGAAGCGCGCGAACTTGTCCCTTTCGAGACGGACGCCTTTATCTCCTATCGGCGTCTGCCGCTGGCTGTGGTGCTGCCGAAAACGACGGCCCAGGTGGCAGCGGTCATGAAATATTGTCATCGCTACGGCGTTCCTGTCGTGCCGCGTGGCGCGGGCACTTCGCTTTCCGGCGGCGCGATCCCGCAAGAAGACGCGATCGTGCTCGGTCTTTCCAAGATGTCGCGCATCCTGGAGGTAGACTATGCCAACCGCACGGCGACGGTTCAGGCCGGCGTCACGAACCTCAATATCTCCGAGGCGGTCGGCGTCGACGGCTTCTTCTACGCACCGGACCCGAGTTCGCAGCTCGCCTGCACGATCGGCGGCAATATCGGCATGAACTCCGGCGGTGCACACTGTCTGAAATACGGTGTCACGACCAACAACCTGCTCGGCGTCAAGATGGTGCTGGTCGACGGCACGGTCGTCGATCTCGGTGGCAAGCACCTGGACAGTGCGGGTTACGATCTGCTTGGCCTTGTCTGCGGCTCGGAAGGCCAGTTGGGGATTGTCACCGAGGCCACGGTCAGGCTAATCGCCAAGCCGGAAGGCGCGCGCCCGGTGCTCTTCGGCTTTGAAACCTCGGAAGAGGCCGGCGCGTGCGTGACCGATATCATCGGCTCAGGCGTCATTCCGGTCGCGATCGAATTCATGGACAAGCCGGCGATCGAAATCTGCGAGGCCTTTGCCCATGCGGGTTATCCCCTCGATGTCGGCGCTCTCCTGATCGTCGAGGTCGAAGGTTCCGAGGCGGAAATGGAAGCGACATTGGCAAGCGTCGTCGAGATCGCCCGCCGCCACGGAGTGAAAACCGTCCGCGAAAGCCAATCCGCGGCCGAGGCAGCGCTGATCTGGAAGGGGCGTAAATCCGCCTTCGGGGCGACCGGCCGGATTGCCGACTATATCTGCATGGATGGTACGGTGCCGCTCGGCAAGCTTTCCTACGTGCTGAAGAAGACTTCCGAGATTACCGACAGCTTCGGCCTGCGGGTTGCCAATGTCTTCCACGCGGGCGACGGCAACATGCATCCGCTGATCCTGTTCAACGCGAACGATCCGGAAGACGCTGCCAAGGCCGAAGCGGCGGGCAATGAGATCCTCAAGCTTTGCGTCGATGCGGGCGGCTGCCTTACCGGTGAGCACGGCGTCGGAATTGAGAAGCGCGACCTGATGCGGCATCAGTATTCGGATGCCGATCTCGCCCAGCAGATGGCGGTGCGTTCGGCATTCGATGAGGGCTGGATCCTCAATCCCTCCAAGGTTTTCCCGCTCGACGGACGGCCCGCTGCATGACGTTGATACCGCATACCGAGACGGACGCAGCTTACGTGATCCGCAACGCAGCCGCCCAAGGGACGAGGCTCTCACTCTGCGGCGGCAATAGTCGCGTGGGTTTCGGCAATCCCGTCGAGGGGGCGGAAGCAATGAGCTCCCGCGGGCTCTCCGGTATCGTCGACTACGAGCCCGCCGAAATGGTGATGACCGCAAGAGCCGGCACGCCGGTCGCCGAAATTGAAGCGGCACTTGCCGCGAACAGGCAGATGATGGCCTTCGAGCCAATGGATCACCGCGGCATCATGGGCACGTCCGGCGAGCCAACGATCGGCGGCGTCTTTGCCGCGAACGTCTCCGGTCCCCGGCGGTTCGTAGCAGGGGCTGCGCGCGACAGCCTGCTCGGCATCCGCTTCGTCAATGGCCAAGGGCAGGTGATTCGCGCCGGCGGCAGGGTCATGAAGAATGTGACGGGTCTGGATCTGGTTAAGTTGCTGGCAGGCTCGCACGGGACACTAGGCTTCTTGACGGAGGTGACCTTCCGGGTGCTGCCGGTGCCGCAATCGATTGAGACGATCGTCATCTCCGGATTGGACGACGCGGCGGCGGCCCGGGCCATGGCATCGGCGCTTTCGCTGCCGGTTGAGGTATCGGGCGCGGCGCATCTGCCTCAAACGGTCAAGGGCCGCTTTGTCGGCGGCGCTCTCCCGGAAGGGGAAGCGACCGTGCTGCGTCTCGAAGGGCTTGCCGCTTCGGTGGCGGTACGGGCGGAAAAGCTTGCAGCCGTCATGAAAGCCTTTGGCCCGGTCTCCCGGTTAGGCCAGGATAAGAGCGTCACTCTCTGGCGGGAGATCCGCGACGTCCATCCCTATGCCGACGGCACTCAGAAACCCTTGTGGCGCGTTTCCGTCGCGCCGTCGATCGGCCATCAGCTGGTCGCCGCTCTTCGCCTCGAAGCAGGCGTCGATGCCTTCTATGACTGGCAGGGCGGCCTGATCTGGATGCGCATGGAGGCCGATCCGGAGGCCGAGCTGCTGCGCCGTTACATCAAGGCGCTTGGTGGTGGCCATGCGACGCTCATGCGGGCATCGGAACAGGTGCGAGCAGTGACGCCGGCCTTTGAACCTCAGCCCGACGCGGTAGCGGCGCTCTCGGCGCGCGTGAAGCAGAAACTCGATCCCGCCGGCATCTTCAGCCCGGGCAAGATGGCGGGAGCCCTCTGATGCAGACCAACTTCACACTTGAACAGCTTGCCGATCCGCATGTGGCCGAATCGGAAAAGATCCTGCGTCGCTGCGTGCATTGCGGCTTCTGCACCGCGACCTGTCCGACCTACGTCACGCTCGGCAACGAACTCGACAGCCCGCGCGGCCGCATCTATCTCATCAAGGACATGCTGGAGAATGGTCGCCCCGCGGACGAGGAAGTCGTCACCCATATCGACCGCTGTCTTTCCTGTCTGGCCTGCGTAACCACCTGTCCTTCAGGCGTGGACTATATGCACCTGGTCGACCACGCCCGCATTCATATCGAGAAGACCTATCGGCGCCCGTTGATGGATCGGCTGATCCGCGGCCTGCTTGCGGCCGTGCTACCCTATCCGGCGCGCTTCCGCGCCGCCGTCGTGTTCGCAAAGCTCGGTCGCCCCTTCGTTCCGATCCTGAAGCGGGTCCCGGCGTTGAAGCCCCTCGGCGCCATGCTGGATCTTGCCCCGGCATCCATCGCTAGGCCTTCAGACGCGGCAACGCCCGGTACGCGCGCGCCGCAAGCCGAAAGGCGGGGCCGGGTGGCGATCCTGTCCGGCTGCGCCCAGCCGGTGCTGGATCCCGGCATCAACGAAGCAACGTTGCGACTCCTGTCTCGGCTGGGCATTGAAGTCGTCGTGCCTGAGGGCGAGGGCTGTTGTGGCGCGCTGGTGCATCACATGGGCCGCGAGGAGCCGGCGCTGGATTTTGCCCGCCGCAATGTCGATGTCTGGATCCGTGAGATCGACAACGGCGGCCTCGATGCCATCATCATCACCGCATCGGGCTGCGGCACCACCATCAAGGACTATGGGCACATGTTGCGCCTCGATCCGGCCTATGCGGAAAAGGCGGCAAAGGTCTCGGCGCTTGCCAAGGATATCACCGAATATCTATCGGTTCTCGATCTGCCGAAGCTGGAGCCGAAACGCCTCAACGTTGCCTATCACTCGGCCTGTTCAATGCAGCACGGCCAGAAGATCACGCTTGCGCCGAAGAACCTGTTGAAGGTGGCCGGCTTCACCGTCCGCGATCCGGCTGAAGGGCATCTCTGCTGTGGCTCCGCAGGGACCTACAACATCCTGCAGCCGGAGATTTCCGGCCAACTCAAGGCTCGCAAGGTCAGGAATATCGAGGCGACCAAGCCGGATGTGATCGCGACAGGGAATATTGGCTGCATCACCCAGATCGCCACGGGCACCGCCATCCCCATCCTCCACACCGTGGAGTTGCTTGATTGGGCCTATGGCGGTCCTCAGCCGCAAAAGCTTTCTGCCAGGTGAGAGGCACAAAAAAGCCGGCGGTGACGCCGGCTTTTTTGTGAGAGGGTTTAACGCCTCAGAACTTGTAGGACACACCGAAGTTGACGGCATGGGTGAGGATGTTGGTCTTCAGCGAAGCGCCGCTGTCGATGTCCACGTCGACCCAGGAATAATTGCCCTTGTATTCGGCAAAGACCGACCAGTTGTCGGTGAATTGGTACTTCACGCCGGCTTGCGCCTGCAGGGTCGCGCCGCCGAACTGATAGTCGAATGTGCGGCCTGAGGCGCGGGTGACTTCCACATGTGGAACGTTGATACCGACACCGGCACCGACGTAAGGCGTGAACTTGCTGCCTTCGATCGGGAACTTGTAGAGCGCGTTCAACGTCAGCAGGTTGATGCCGTCGGTGAACTCGAAATGCGACCAGCCGGCATCAGCCAGGGTGTCGTCGTCCGCGTAGACCTTTGCGTGGGTATAGTCGAGCGAGATACCCCAGTTCGAGAGCGCACCGCCGTCAAACCAATAGGTGCCGCGGATACCCCAGTAAGGCGGCATCTGGAACGGCTTGGTATCCCAGCCGGCCGTGAAATCGGGCTGGTCGGAAACCTCGATGTCCGAGTGGGGCGAAACCTGGTAGCCGCCGTAAGCGGAGATTTCCCATCCGCCCGTCTCGACCGGAGCGACATAAGGCGCTTCTGCCTGGGTGGGATCGGCGGCATGGGCGGAGGTGAATGCAATACCGGCGGCAAGCGCCGTGGAAATCAAGGAAAGAGAAAGAAGCTTGCGCATGGAATCAGCCTGCAGAAAAAGGATATTGGCTTTTGCAGCGCACATTAGCCGCGGATGCCGCGCCGGTCTGTGCCTTTTTTGCACCAGTCGCCTACGAAGCTAGATCGATTATGGTTAATGAACTGTAAACCGGCAAAAAGGGCAGCTCCCGCCGCCCTTTTTGTCATTTGGAATGGTCTTCTCATCCGCCGAAGATCGTGCCGAAAATATCGATGCCGCGGTCCTTGTAATCGACCTTGCCATGACGGTTGCCGGGGCCAATGACAACCACTTTGGAGCCGATGCCGGCACGGGCGTAAAGGTGCTCGACGTCCTTGTTCATCATGCGGATGCAGCCGGACGACATGTTGAGACCGATTGTCCAGGGCTGGTTGGTGCCGTGGATGCGGAAGATGGTGTCGCGCCCGCCCTTATAGAGATAGAGCGCCCGGGCACCGAGCGGATTGTCGATGCCGCCTTCCTGTACGACCGGCAGGATACGGCCGTTGCGGGCTTCGCGCGCGCGCATTTCCGCCGGCGGCCTCCAGGACGGCCATTCCTCCTTGCGGCCGACATTGACGATGCCGGACCAGCCGAAGCCCTCGCGACCGACGCCGATACCGTAGCGCGTCGCACGGTTCGGGCCTTCGATGTAGTAGAGGAACTTGTTGTCGGTATCGACGATGATCGTGCCGGGCTTTTCGCTCGTCGAGAAACGCACCATGCGGCGCTTGTATTTCTCGGGTACTTCCCGGGGCTGGGCCACAAGTGTGACGTCGCTTGCCGGACGTTCGATTTGCGATGCGGCCGTGGTGAACGCGCCTGCGTTTCCGGCCGTCAGAAATATCGCGCCAGCCATCCCCATGGCCATCGCGACGGTCATGCCTCTCCTCATTCCCGCAGTCCTTCTCAATTTCAGAATGGCGGGAAGCTAGCTGACTCCGGCGGCAAAGCAAGACTGTACATGGCTAATAAAGAAGATGTGAAGGTCAAAAGACGGCGGGACTGTGTCGCCGCCGCCTCACATTGAAGTAAACGGATCACATGACCACGACTTTTGCGCCGATATTTACCCGCTCGTAGAGATCCACCACGTCTTCGTTGCGCATGCGGATGCAGCCGGAAGACACCGCGCTGCCGATCGTCCAGGGAGCGTTGGTGCCGTGAATGCGGTAAAGCGTCGAGCCGAGATACATGGCGCGGGCGCCGAGTGGATTTTCCGGCCCGCCGTCCATGCGCGCCGGCAGGTAGTGGCCCTTGGCGGCTTCGCGGGCGATCATTTCCTTCGGAGGCGTCCAGTTCGGCCATTCCGCCTTGCGGGTGATCCGATGTTCGCCGGCCCATTCGAAGCCCGGTTTGCCGACGCCCACTCCGTAGCGGCGGGCTTGGCCATCGCCCATTACCAGATAGAGGAAGCGGTTATTGGTGTCGATGATGATGGTGCCCGGCCTTTCCGAAGTATCGTAGGCCACCGTCTGAGGCAGGAACTGCGGTTCGATCTGGCTACGGACCGGCCTGGTCGGCCGGACTGCAGCGGGCTCCACCCGGCTCTCTCCGAAGATGCCGCGTCGCTGGACCGCGCGTGGCTGCTGGTATTCGCGCTGACGGTAGATGACACGAGGCTGAGCGACCTGCCGGGGATAAACGACCGGCCGGGCATTCGGCCCGGCAAGCTGCATCACCCAAGGAGCGGCAAGGTCTGGGCTGACGATGACCGGCGGGCGTTCGCGGTAGCGGTCGTTTGCGAGGGCGGCGCTGGAAAAGGCGGCCGCAAGGCCAAGCGCCAGAAACAGGGTTTTCGTCATGGTCGGATCCACTCGTTACAATCACCGACGGGCGCCATCCCAAGACGAGGGCGGCACGCGTGTTGACGGCATGGTGAGCGCGAGGTGAAAGCGAATGGTAAACGGGTGGAACACGAAAACGCATCTTGCCTATAAACCTTTTGGCAGGGTTACCGCTCGGTTTTGAAACATGGTTGACCAGTGCTAAAGGGGCGGCAAACGCTGTTAAGAATCGGGGTTTGGGATGGAAAAGGCAGGAATCATCATCGGTGATGATGGCAAGGGGCGCTGCTTCTGGCACGGCGGCCTGGAGGACTATCGTCGTTATCATGACGAGGAATGGGGCCGGCCTGTGACGGATGACTTTAGGCTTTTCGAGAAGATCTGTCTCGAAGGGTTCCAGTCGGGACTGTCCTGGCTGACGATCCTGCGCAAGCGCGAGAATTTTCGCGCCGCCTTTGCCGGTTTCGACTTCGACAAGGTGGCCGAGTTCGGAGAAGAGGATGTCGCCCGCCTGCTGGGCGACACCGGCATCATCCGCCATCCCGGCAAGATCGTCTCCACCATCAACAATGCCGCCCGGGCACGGGAATTGCGGGACGAATTCGGATCTTTGGCAAAATTCTTCTGGAGCTTCGAGCCGGGAACACATGAGCGTCCGGAAATGATGGATCTGGCGACGCTGCGCGCCAATCCGACCACGCCGGTCTCGGTGCTGCTCTCCAAGACTTTGAAGAAAAGGGGCTGGACCTTCGTCGGCCCGACCACGGTCTACGCCTTCATGCAGGCGATGGGTCTCGTCAACGATCATCTCGACGGTTGTTTTTGCCGACAGGAGGTCGATGAATTGCGGTTGAGGTTCAAACGCCCGTGATCTCGAGCAGAACCTGGTGCAGGTCGCCGAGATTCTCGATCTGACGAAAGCGCGGCGCGTCGGTCGGCGCGTCCACATGCTCCAGGACCCAGGTGAGCGCATGCGGCACAAAGACGCCGTAGCTTCCAGCGGCTATTGCAGGGACGATATCGGACTTCAGGGAATTGCCGACCATCATGGCCCGTTCGGGGCCGTCGGCCAGTTTCGAGAAGATGCGCCGATAGACCGTGGCGCTCTTGTCGCTGACGATCTCGATCGCGTCGAAATAGTCGCCCAACCCTGATTGCGCCAGCTTCCGCTCCTGGTCGAAGAGATCGCCCTTGGTAATCAGCACCAGAAGATATTCGCCGTTGAGGGCCTCCAATGTCTCTTCGACATGCGGCAGGGTTTCCACAGGGTGGCGAAGAAGGTCGCGGCCGATATCGAGAATCTGGCCGATCGTCTTGCTCGGCACCTTACCGTCGGTGATCTCGATTGCCGTCTCGATCATCGACAGGGTGAAGCCTTTGATGCCGAAACCATAGTGGGCAAGATTGCGCTTTTCGGCTTCCAGCAGGCGCTCTGCAATATGCGTACCTTCGGCATAATCCCCGAGCAGTGTCTGGAAATGCTCTTCCGTCAGACGGTAATATTGCTCGTTCTGCCAGAGCGTATCGTCGGCATCGAAACCGATCGCAGTAATCGGGCGCATGTCAAACTTCCTCCAACCGTTCATATGGAGGATCGCGGAACGGCGGACAAGCGGGGACGCCGCCAGAGATGGATTGTCATGCCGCCCGCAACGATTCTTCGCCCGCCGCTGCCCTTGCCGCTCCGGCCTCTATCCTCTAAGAAACCGCACACAAATCCGGCCTCTTCAGGCCGCAGGCAATGGAATCCGATCATGAGCGACAAGCAAAAGAAACCGCAGAAATTGAGGGCCCGCCTGCCGCGCGGCTTCGTCGATCGTTCCGCTGCCGATATCCATGCCACCAACGAGATGATCGCAAAAATCCGCGAGGTCTACGAGCGCTACGGCTTCGACCCGGTCGAGACGCCGCTATTCGAATATACGGACGCGCTCGGAAAGTTCCTGCCGGACAGCGACCGCCCGAACGAGGGCGTCTTTTCGCTGCAGGATGACGACGACCAGTGGATGAGCCTGCGCTACGACCTGACCGCGCCGCTCGCCCGCCACGTCGCGGAAAATTTCAACGAGATCCAGCTGCCGTTCCGCACCTATCGCGCCGGTTACGTCTTCCGCAACGAGAAGCCGGGTCCCGGCCGTTTCCGCCAGTTCATGCAGTTCGACGCCGATACCGTCGGCGCCCCAGGCGTCCAGGCCGATGCCGAGATGTGCATGATGATGGCCGACACGATGGAAGCGCTCGGCATCAAACGCGGTGATTATGTGATCCGGGTGAACAACCGTAAGGTTCTGGATGGTGTGATGGAGGCCATCGGGCTTGGTGGCGATGAGAATGCGGGTCGGCGGCTCAGCGTGTTGCGGGCCATCGACAAGCTCGACAAGTTTGGCGTCGATGGCGTGAAATTGCTGCTTGGACCGGGCCGCAAGGATGAGAGCGGTGACTTCACCAAGGGTGCCGGACTCGATGCTGAGCAGATCGCCTTCGTCACTAAGTTCATCGAAGGTGCGTCTGCGGTTGACTGGAGCGCAACACTTAAGAATCTCTTCCAATCCGGCGGAGCTGATTTGGCGTGGGTTGGTATGGATGAATTGAATGTCATCCAAGGCTTATGCCTGGGGGCTGGCTATACCGACGACCGCATCAAGATCGATCCTTCCGTCGTCCGCGGCCTCGAATATTACACCGGCCCCGTCTTCGAAGCCGAGCTCCTCTTCGACGTCACCAATGAAAAAGGGGAAAAGGTCGTCTTCGGTTCGGTCGGCGGCGGTGGGCGGTATGATGGCCTGGTATCGCGGTTCATGGGCCAGCCGGTGCCGGCGACGGGTTTTTCGATCGGTGTCTCGCGCCTGATGACGGCGCTCAAAAACCTTGGCAAGCTCGGCCAGGACGAAGTTCTCGCGCCGGTTCTCGTCACCGTCATGGACGGCGATGTCGAGAGCATGGGCCGCTACCAGCGCTTCACGCAGATGTTGCGCAACGAAGGCATTCGTGCCGAAATGTATCAGGGCAACTGGAAGAAATTCGGCAACCAGCTGAAATATGCCGATCGCCGCGGTTGCCCGATCGCCATCATCCAGGGCGGCGACGAACGGGCGCAGGGCGTTGTGCAGTTGAAGGACCTGATCGAAGGCAAGCGGCTTTCCGGCGAGATCGAGGACAATGCCACCTGGCGGGAGGCGCGGGTGGCGCAGGATACCGTTGCCGAGGCCGATCTCGTCACCAAGGTGAAGGAAATCCTGGCAGCCCAGGCGGAGGATCGGAAAAGGGCGGGCAATGCGTAAGGCTTACCCCCCTCTGTCCTACCGGACATCTCCCCCTCAAGGGGGGGGATTGGCTGGAGGCCAGCTTCTCATTTCCTCTCTGACGTCCCGATCTCCGCAGCGTCGCTTTGGAAGCGGCGGTCGTGCGGCTTGTGATCTTCCCACCCAAGGGGGAGATGCCCGGCAGGGCAGAGGGGGGCTTCGTGGCACAGCGGGAGCAGCCCCATGCCCCTGATCGACATGCCCGATTTCTCGACGGACCTCCTCAATGAATTCGCCGCCCGCCGTACCGAGCGGGTCAATACGCCGGTTATCCAGCCGGCCGAACCGTTCCTCGACATGGCGGGCGAGGATCTGCGCCGGCGCATTTTTCTGACCGAAAGTGAAACCGGCGCCAATCTCTGCCTGCGTCCGGAATTCACCATTCCGGTCTGCCTGCGCCACATCGAGACCGCAACCGGCACGCCGAAGCGTTATTCCTATCTCGGCGAGGTGTTCCGCCAGCGCCGCGAGGGCGCGCATGAATTCTACCAGGCCGGCATTGAAGACCTCGGCGACAAGGACATCGCCCGTGCCGACGCGCGTGCCATCATCGATGCGACAGGCATTCTGGGGGCGCTCCTGCCCGGCGGGAAGCTGGAGCTGACGCTCGGTGACCAGGCCGTGTTCGAGGCGGTCGTCCGGGCGCTCGGCCTGCCGCTCGGCTGGCAGAAGCGGCTGATCCACGCCTTCGGGGACATGGTGCATTTGGAGGCTCTGCTGGATCGGCTTGCCCGACCGCAGCCGGTAACGGGGCTCGATCAGGAGGTGGCGGAACTCGTCGCGTCCGGCGACGAGGCCGAGCTCATCGCACGGATCGACCGCACGATGCAGGAGACCGGCTATTCGACCAATGCGAGCCGGTCGCCGGCCGAGATCGCAAGACGGCTGAAGGAGAAACTGGAGCTTGCCGAAACACGGCTCGATGGTGGCGCGCTGTTGCTGCTGCGGGAATTCCTGACACTGCGGCTTCCGCTGGCGGAGGCTCCGGCGGCTCTGGCCGGGTTTGCCGACGCCGCGGATCTGAAGCTCGGGCCAGCGATCGCGCTCTTCGACGCGCGGCTGGCAGCGCTTGCCAATGCCGGAGCCGATGTTTCCGCCATGACCTATCGCGCTGCCTTTGGCCGGCCGCTCGACTACTACACCGGCCTCGTCTTCGAGGTAACGGTAAGTGGTTCATCTGCGGTGCTCGCCGGGGGCGGCCGTTTCGACCGGCTGCTGACCCTGCTCGGAGCGAAGGAACGAATCCCGGCCGTCGGCTTTTCGCTCTGGCTCGATAGAATTGAAGCGGCGAGGGCAAAATAATGAGCGTCCTTACGATTGCCCTGCCGTCTAAGGGCCGCATCAAGGAAGACACCGCGGCGATCTTCGAACGGGCCGGCCTCGGCATTTCTGCAGTCGGCAACGACCGGTCTTACCGGGGACGGATCGACGGCATCGAGAGTGTCGAAATCACCTATCTGTCGGCCTCGGAGATCGCCCGCGAGCTTGCCAACGGCGCAGTCGACTTCGGCGTCACGGGAGAAGACCTCGTTCGCGAGGGCATGGTCGGCGCCGACCAGAAGGTAGAATTCTGCGCCCGCCTCGGCTTCGGCCAGGCGGATGTCGTGGTCGCGGTGCCTGAAATCTGGCTCGATGTGGAAACCATGGCCGATCTTGGCGATGTGGCCGCCGATTTCCGCGCCCGCCACGGCAGGCGGCTGCAGATTGCCACGAAATACTGGCGGCTGACGCAGCAATTCTTCTCGTCGCAGCATGGCATCCAGCTTTACCGCATCGTCGAAAGCCTGGGCGCCACGGAGGGCGCGCCGGCTGCGGGGCAGGCGGATATCATCGTTGATATCACCTCGACCGGCTCGACGCTCAGGGCAAACCACTTGAAGATCCTGTCGGACGGGGTGATCCTGAAATCCGAAGCCTGCCTGGTGCGGGCGCGCAAGGCGGCGCACGATGATGACCCGAGGGTTTCAAGGATCATGGAGGCAGTGCGCGCGGCCCTCTGATTGATGAGGAGAAAGATCGATGCATATCACCGGCAGATGCCATTGCGGGCATGTGACCTACGAAGCCGAACTTGACCCGCAAAGGGTCTCCATCTGCCACTGCACCGACTGCCAGCAGCTCACGGGCTCGCCCTTCCGGGTCACCGCCGTCGTGCCGGAAGGCGACTTCAAACTCACCGGCAATCCCCCGAAGCAATATCGCAAGACGGCCGAAAGCGGCCGGGGCCGCCTCCAGTATTTCTGTCCGGAATGCGGCTCGCAACTTTTCGTCAACGGTGAGGGGGAGGCCGCAAAAATCTGGGGGATCCGCTGGGGAAACATCGATCAACGGATGGAACTGAAGCCCCAGCGCCAGGTCTGGTGCCGTTCGGCTGCACCGTGGCTCTCCGAGCTGGCAGAATTGCCGGCGCGCGAGACGGATTAACAAAAAAATCCGCCGGACGGATGTCCGGCGGATCAAGTCAAAGGCAGGGAACTCGCAAAGCTTAGGCAGCGATTGCGACAGAACCGCGGCGGGCGTCGATCGAGTAGGCGCCGGCGCCGAAAGCGGCGAGTGCCAGGAAGCCGCCTGCAATCGTGATGTTCTTCATCATCATCAGGCTATTGAAGAGGCTGAGCAGGCCGTTTGCGGCATCCGGAAAGCCGGGGATGGCGATGGCGCCAGAATGGAAGACCAGTCCGGTAAAGAGTGAAAAGCCGGCCAGTAGCAGCGCCGCGATGCGGGTCTGGAAGCCGGTCAGCACTGCAAGACCTGCAACAAGTTCGAAGACGCCCGCGGCATAGGCGAGCAAAGTGGCGGCGGGAAGGCCGGCGCCGGTGATCATGCCGGCCGTGCCGGACGGATCGACGAGCTTCTGGAAGCCGGACATGACGAACATGCCGGACAGGAGGAGGCGGCTGACGAGAAGCAGGGAATTGGTAGAAGTGGCGGACATTTCGATCTCCGATCAGTGGTCTGTGGTCGACAGACGGTTTGAATTTGCTGACCGGTTATTTGCCCTTTTTTGATCGTGTCCGGAAGATGAACAATCATAGACGCTTTGTCTACGGAGAGTGAACGACAAGAGCGACCGCGCGCTCTTGTCTCCCTTTCATGGCCGGGCGATGAAATAGGCATTGACGATATCATGGGGCAGCCGGTTCAGATCGATTGTTGAAAAACCGGCCTTCTTCAACATCCCTTCCGCCATTTCCACGCCCCACATCGTACCGAGCCCGGCTCCGCCTTGGCCGAGCGAAACCGGAGTGCAGTGCATGGTCGACATCATATAGAGGAAGGGAGCAAGCGGCACGTCCGTGTTTTTTTCAAGATAGCTGGACCCGCCTATGTCCTGCATCAGGAACACTCCGTCCTCGGCAAGCGAGTTCCGCACCGTATCGAGCAGGCCTTGAGGGTCTTTCTGGTCGTGCACGGCGTCGAAGGCAAGTATCAGGTCGTAGGTGCCGAGAGATGTTGCCGTCGAAAGATCTTTTTCTACGAAGGTGAGATTGGTCAGCTTCTTCTCGATCGCCGTCTTCTGAGCCTGCTGGAAGGCGTCCGTGCATAAGTCGTAGCCAATGAAACGACTGGCCGGAAACGCCTCGGCGAGCTTTAGAAGCGCCAGGCCCTGGCCGCAGCCGACGTCCGCCACCAGGATACCACTCCTCAATCTGGCAAGAATGCCAGGGATGAGCGGCAGGATGTGTTCGTTGAGCGAGCAGACGACGGATTGGTGGCTCGATTCCGCCATCACCTCGTGAAAACGCCCATAGTGATGGTAGTGCAGGCCCTTGCCGTCGCGGAAGCGCTGAATGATTTCCTCTTCCACTTCGAAGGCAACGCCAAGAAATTGTGCCTCGACGGCAATGTTGTTCGGTGTTGCTGCCCGGGTCAGAAAGGCGGAATGTTCCGCCGGAAGTGTGAAGGTTTTCGTGGCCGGTTCATAGTCTACAACGCCTGTGGTGGCCAGCACAGAGAGCCATTCGCGCACATAGCGCTCGGCCAGGTTTGCCTTCTGGGCAAGATTGGCGACCGTGGTGGACGGCGTGCCGGCAAGAACGTCGAAGAGGCCGGTACGGTGGCCGATCGAGGTCATGAGCACGAGCGAGGCGCTGTTGAGCGCGTCGATCATCTGCCCGGCAAAGGCTTCCGCCTTGGCTTCATTGAATGTGTTTTGCGTTTCCGCGAGTGCGGTGTTGGTGGTCATGGTCTCTCTCCCGAGTTGATTGGACGGGCCTGCTTTCGACGTCCGCCTGATTGCGATCTCTATGCGGAGAGAAGGGTGTCTGATAGGTTCGTTTCAGGCGGAAGCGATCCAGAACGGACATGCGGGACATGGATTCGGGACAAAAACCGATCGAGACGGTGATCGTGAGCCTTCCGGAGATGACGGCCACCGGCATGATCATGATGGTGGACGTTCTCTCATCGGTCGGTCGGGACTGGCAATTGCTGCACGGCCGTACACCGCTGCCGCCCGCATTCTCGCCGATGATGCTGTCGCTCGATGGCGAGCCCTTTCTTGGACCGAACGGCGTGACCGTCACTCCGCACGGTGCTTTGAGCGATCGACCCGCACCCGATATCGTCATCGTACCGGATATCATTGTCGATCTCACTCAGCCCTATCCCAATTCCTACCATGCGGTGGTGGACTGGATCCGCGCCGCTTATCAGACGGGAGCTATCATCTGTTCGGTCTGTTCCGGCTCGCTGCTCCTCGCGGAAGCCGGCCTGCTGGACGGGAAGGACGCCGCCACCCACTGGGGTTACGCGAGCCAGATGTCCGCCCGCTATCCAAAGGTCCGCGTGCGGCGTGAGCGTATCCTCATTCCCGCAGGCGAGGGCCACCGTATCATCAGCGCCGGTGGCGCATCGTCGTGGCACGACCTCCTCCTTTATCTGATCGGCCGTTTCGTCAGCTCTGAGGAGGCGCGGCGCATTGCGAAGATCTTTTTGTTGCAATGGCACAGCGAAGGGCAATTGCCTTTCGCCTCCCTCACCGTGGGGCGCCAGCACGAAGACCAATTGATCGCCGCCGCGCAGATTTGGGCGGCCGAAAATTACCCGCGTCCGAATCCGGTGGCAGAAATGGCGGCACGGAGCGGTCTGACGGAGCGCAGTTTCCTGAGACGTTTCCGCGCCGCGACCGGCCAGTCTCCGCTTGAATATATCCAGACGCTTCGTATGGAGGAGGCAAAGCAGATGCTCGAAACCTCCGATATGTCGCTCGACAATGTTGCGGCCGAGGTGGGCTATGTAGAGCCGGCGAGCTTCCGCAGACTGTTCCGCAAATTGGTTGGCCTCACTCCGTCGGACTATCGCAGGCGAAGCATGCCGCCGCCGGAGCTTCGGGCATCGAGGCGCGAACGGTTAGCCTGATTCCGAACCGGCAAGCTTCCGGCGTCACATCTTCCCAGTCTTCCTGAACGCAACCTTCAGCCTTGGTTCATCGTTGGATCATCAGGATGCAGCTGTTTTCGAAGCAAATTTTCCCCGAAAGGAGGTATGTGATGAAGAAGATCATCGTCAGTGCTCTTGCCATTCTGGTCGCCTCGAGCGTCCCGGGCCTGGCCCAGACCTACCGCAGCGAGGGACGGGAATACCGTCAGGAGTATCGCATCTATCGCGGCATGGCGCGCGGCGAACTGACACCGCAGGAGCTGCGCAATCTCTCCCGCCAGCAGCAGCGGATCGACCGGGCGCAGTGGCGGGCTTCCCGTGACGGCTACGTCTCCTATCGGGAGCGGCAGCGGATCGAGCGTATGCAGGATAGGGCCTCTCGCAATATCTACCGCAAGTCCAACAATGGGCGGGATCTCTACTAGGGTGCTGGTCAAGCCCGCTGACTGCCCGGCCTGGGTCGGGCGGTCAAATTTCTTCGATGCGGCGGGCCTCTTCCGGCAGGACCGAAAGCTCGCGCCAGTCGATCTCTTCAAGCAAAAGATTGTATTCATCGACATTGACCTGATGCGCCACCCGCAGCCGGTCGAGTTCATCGCGCTGGGCGGCGATCGCCATTAACGCCAGCCGGCGATAGGTTTCCAAAGAAGCGGCGCCGGCCGCGTTGGCGATTGCCTGCTGTTCGATCTGGAACTTGGCGCGCAGCAATCCGGCTTCCGGTTCCTGTAGTCCTTCAAGAGGGACAAGACCGGCGGCCGCAATCTCGCGTCGCCGCGTCGCGAGTTCGCCTCTGCCTTCAGCTCGGCGATCGAGGCCGAGTAAGCGGATGACGGGCGCCAATGTCAGTCCCTGAACCACGAGGGTTGCGAGAACGACGGCAAAAGCCGTCAGGACCACCATGTCGCGTTGCGGAAAGTCTGCTGGCAAGGCGAAGGCAGTTGCAAGCGTGACGAGCCCTCGCATGCCGCACCACCCCGCAAGCAGCGCCTGGTTCAGCGTCGCGGGTTCCGGCCTGCCGTGGCTGCGTGCATACCAGGCGCGTAGGCGGTTAAAGCCGATACAGATGACGAAGCGGACCAGCACAACGACAATCACGGTCAGCAGCGCGAAGTGGAGGGCTTCTCCGAGGCGATCGGCCGACATGCTGTCGAGGATACCACGCACCTGCATGCCCATCAAAAGAAAGGCCATGACGTTGAGCACGAAGACCGCCGCGCTCCAGACGGCGTAGGATTGGACACGCATGCGCGCCGAAGATCGTGTCCCGTCGCTACGGGCCAGCATCATTGCGAAAGCGACGATGGCAAGCACCGCCGAAAACGCCAGTCGCGCGGCGATGATCCAGAGCAGGAAAGTCTGGACGAATTGCAGGAGATTGCCGCCGAGCGTGCCGCTGACCAGCCGGTAAAGATGACGGGACAGCCATGCGGCGACAATGCCGAGCAGGAGGCCGCCCGGCACCGCGAGGGTGAGATGCAGGGCGACGGGCGCATCGAGGCTGCCTGCGGATTGAACCGCCAAGGCCGCATCGAATATCAGCAGTGCCGCGGCATCATTGAAGAGGCTCTCGCCCCGAAGCACGGTGTCGGTGCTGCGCGGAATGGCCATAGACGACAGAACCGCCGTTGCAGCCGCCGCATCGGGCGGTGCGACGATCGCACCGAGAACGAGCGCCGCAGCCAGGGGCAGGCCGGCGAGGGCCCAGCCGGCAAAGGCAACGGCAGCGGCGGTGACGGCTACGCCCCCGATCGCGAAGACGAGGAGCGGCAACCAGAAGCGGCGCGCGATCCTGACCGGAAAATCGAAAGCGGCGTCGAGCAGCGCCGGCGCAATGAAGAGAGCAAGAGCCGTCGCAGGCTCCAGCGAAATGTAAGGCATGCCCGGCAAAAGCGCGACCGCCGCACCCGCCAGCGCGAGCATGGACGGATAGGGCACGGAAAGTCGTCGCGAGACCTGCAACAGCACGACCGCGACAAGCAAGAGGACAAGCAGGCTCTCAAAGAAACTCATGCGGCGACTGTAGTTCCCGTCGCGGCTTTTGTCAGCGTTGGTTTAGCCTCGTTTTTGATGGATCAGAGCAAAGAAAAGGGCGGTCCGAAAACCGCCCTTCCTGACTGAACCAGATGGCTCAGATGCGAGGCATCAGCCTCACATCATGTCCATTCCGCCCATTCCGCCCATGCCGCCAGGCATGCCGGCCGGAGCGTCCTTCTTCGGCAGCTCGGCGATCATGGCTTCCGTGGTGATCAGCAGCGAAGCAACCGAAGCAGCATTCTGCAGAGCCGTGCGGACGACCTTCAGCGGATCGACGATACCCATGGCGATCATGTCGCCATATTCGCCGGTCTGTGCGTTGTAGCCGTAGTTGTCTTCGTTCTTGTCGAGAACCTTGCCGACGACGATCGAAGCTTCGTCACCAGCGTTGTCAGCGATCTGGCGAACCAGCGACTGCAATGCCTTGCGGACGATGTTGATGCCGGCTTCCTGGTCGTCATTAGCGCCCTTGGACGTGATCTTGACGGAGGAGCGCAGCAGGGCGATACCGCCGCCCGGAACGATGCCTTCCTGAACGGCAGCGCGGGTCGCGTTGAGAGCGTCGTCGATGCGGTCCTTCTTTTCCTTCACTTCGACTTCGGTCGAACCGCCGACGCGGATGACGGCAACGCCGCCAGCGAGCTTGGCGAGGCGCTCCTGGAGCTTCTCACGATCGTAATCCGAAGTGGTTTCCTCGATCTGCGCCTTGATCTGGTTGACGCGGCCTTCGATGTCGGACTTGGCGCCGGCACCGTCGACGATCGTGGTGTTTTCCTTGGAGATCGAGACCTTCTTGGAGCGGCCGAGCATGTCGAGGGTGACATTCTCGAGCTTGATGCCGAGGTCTTCGGAGATGACAGTGCCGCCCGTGAGGATGGCGATGTCTTCCAGCATGGCCTTGCGGCGGTCGCCGAAGCCCGGAGCCTTGACGGCAGCAATCTTCAGGCCACCGCGCAGCTTGTTGACGACGAGGGTAGCAAGTGCCTCGCCTTCGACGTCTTCAGCGATGATCAGGAGCGGCTTGCCGGTCTGAACGACGGCTTCGAGAACCGGGAGCATGGCCTGCAGGTTCGAGAGCTTCTTCTCGTGAAGGAGAATGTAAGCGTCATCGAGATCGGCAACCATCTTTTCCGGGTTGGTCACGAAGTAGGGCGACAGGTAGCCGCGGTCGAACTGCATGCCTTCGACGACTTCGAGTTCGGTTTCGGCGGTCTTGGCTTCTTCAACCGTGATGACGCCTTCGTTGCCGACCTTCTGCATGGCTTCAGCAATGTCGAGGCCGATCTGGCGCTCGCCGTTTGCGGAGATCGTGCCGACCTGGGCAACTTCTTCCGAAGTGTTGATCTTCTTGGCCTTGGCCTGGAGATCCTTGACGACTTCGGCTACGGCGAGATCGATGCCGCGCTTCAGGTCCATCGGGTTCATGCCGGCTGCGACGGCCTTGTTGCCTTCGCGAACGATAGCCTGGGCGAGAACGGTAGCGGTGGTGGTGCCGTCGCCGGCGATGTCGTTGGTCTTCGAAGCGACTTCGCGGACCATCTGGGCGCCCATGTTTTCGAACTTGTCTTCCAGTTCGATTTCCTTGGCGACGGAGACGCCGTCCTTGGTGATGCGCGGCGCACCGAAGGACTTGTCGATAACGACGTTACGACCCTTAGGGCCGAGCGTTACCTTGACTGCGTCAGCGAGAATGTCGACGCCACGCAGCATCTTTTCACGTGCGGTGCGGCCGAATTTGACTTCTTTAGCTGCCATTTTGAGAACTCCTGAAAAGGGGTGTCAGCGAATTTCGGTAAGGACAGGCGGCTTATCAGCCGATGATGCCCATGATGTCGGCTTCCTTCATGATCAGAAGGTCTTCGCCATTGATCTTGACTTCGGTGCCGGACCACTTGCCGAAGAGAACGCGGTCGCCAGCCTTGACGTCGAGAGCGACGACCTTGCCGGATTCATCGCGGGCGCCAGAACCGACGGCGACGATTTCGCCTTCCTGCGGCTTTTCCTTGGCGGTATCAGGAATGATGATGCCGCCCTTGGTCTTTTCTTCAGACTCGACGCGACGAACGACGACGCGATCGTGCAGGGGGCGGAAATTGGTGCTTGCCATTGTCTAATCCCTCGATCAAATGACATTGACGGATCACGTGATGATCCGCTGGAATGTTAGCACTCACCTCCAGGGAGTGCTAAGCGCCGCGGATGTAGGCTCGGCGAGCGGAAGAGTCAAGGATAGGGACAGAAAAAACAGCGCTTCGCGAGGAGCCGGGCGATTGCTGAAACTTGACTTTGGAGTAGCAATTTCGTCTAAATGATATATGGGGTTTGCGAGTGCCCCACGAGGCGCCATGCCGAAGTTCGCGTCCTTCATATGACTATCACATATGAACCTTAGAGGGCACGACCATGGCGACTTATAATGCTATCTCATCTGAGAAATTGGCACGATTAATCGGCACGCCCAAGGCGCCGCTGATTATCGACGTGCGCGACCGGGACGACTTTGCCGAAAACCCTTTCCTGCTGCCGGCTTCGCTCAAAAAGGCTCACCACGATGTCGCCGATTGGGCTCCGTCGTTGAACGGGCGATGGGTTGTGGTCGTCTGCCAGAAGGGCCGCAAGCTGAGCGAAGGCGTTGCAGCCTTCCTGCGTATTGCGGGCGCCGAGGCAGAGGTTCTGGAGGGAGGTTTCGAAAGCTGGCGGGAACTCGGGCTGCCGCTCCTGCCTGTGGAAAGGATCCCCGACAGGAAGGCCGACGGCGCGACACTCTGGGTAACGCGCGCCCGGCCGAAAATCGACCGCATCGCCTGTCCCTGGCTGATCCGCCGCTTTGTTGATCCCGGCGCCACTTTTCTATTCGTCTCGGCCGTAGAGGTCGAGGCCGTCGCCGACCGCTTCGGCGCGACGCCTTTCGATATCGAAGGCGTCTTCTGGAGCCATCGCGGCGAACTCTGCAGCTTCGATGTCATGATCGAGGAGTTCGGATTGTCATTTCCCGCACTCGGCCACCTCGCTCGGATCGTCCGAGGCGCCGACACGGACCGGCCCGACCTTGAGCCTCAGGCTGCGGGGCTCCTGGCGATATCGCTTGGCCTGTCGCGGATGTATTCCAGCGATCTGGAACAGATGGACCAGGGCATGCTCATCTATGACGCACTTTATCGTTGGGCTCGCGACGCGGCGGACGAGAAACATGATTGGGTATCCCATGGCGGACGGAAGTGACACGGCAATGGACGCGATGGTGAAGGAAGAGGTTTCCGGCCCTGTCGGACTTAGGGAGATGACGGCGGTTTTCGCCAAGATTGGAGTATTGAGCTTTGGTGGCCCCGCGGGTCAGATAGGTCTGATGCACCGGATCTTGGTGGATGAGAAGCGCTGGATTTCCGAGGAGCGGTTTCTTCACGCGCTGAATTACTGCATGCTGCTGCCGGGGCCTGAAGCGCAGCAACTGGCGACTTATATCGGCTGGTTGATGCATGGTACCCGCGGAGGCATCATCGCCGGGCTTCTGTTCGTCATTCCCGGCCTCGCAGTCATCATTGGCCTTTCGACTGCCTATTCGCTCTACCAGGACACGACCTGGCTGACCGGCCTCTTCTATGGCCTGAAAGCGGCGGTGCTGGCGATCGTCGTCGAAGCGGTGATCCGGCTCGGCCGCAAGACGTTGAAGAGCCGGTTCCTCGTCGCCATTGCGGCTCTGGCTTTCATATCGCTGTTCTTTTTCAGCCTTCCGTTTCCGCTGGTCGTGCTGCTGGCGGGCATCGCCGGCTTCGTCTCCGCCCGTTCCGGCGGAAGCCGGCCGACAGGAGCCGCCGCGCCCATCGATCTTCCAAAACGCCCGCCGGCTTTGAAGGCGGTCGCGACGCTCTTCTTCTGGGTCGCTGTCTGGCAGCTTCCGCTTCTGGCCCTCTGGCTGGTCTCCGGTACAGAGGCCCTGTCGGCGATGTTCACTTTCTTCTCCAAGATGGCCCTGGTCACCTTCGGCGGGGCTTATGCGGTGCTTGCCTACGTGGCGCAGGTCGCAGTCCAGGATTACGGCTGGCTGAGGCCGGGCGAAATGTTGGACGGGCTGGCGCTGGCGGAAACAACGCCGGGGCCGCTGGTATTAGTGCTTTCTTTCGTCGGCTTCCTTGTCGGCTTCCGCGGGGCTGCCGGGCTGGGAGCCGTCACGGGCGGTGTCATCGGCGCCCTACTGGTTGCCTGGGCCACCTTCGTGCCGAGCTTCATCTGGATTTTTGCCGGGGCACCCTTCATCGAGCGGCTCCGCGGCAACGCGACATTTTCAGCGGCCCTCTCGGCGATCACGGCGGCTGTGGTGGGGGTCATCCTTAATCTCGCCATCTGGTTCGGCATGCATGTGCTGTTCCGCGAAGTCGGCGAGATCTCGCTTTGGCCAGCGGCCGGCCTCCATGTTTCCTGGCCTATCTGGACGAGCCTTGACCTGGCCGCCTTCCTGCTTTTCCTGCTTTCGGCGGTTCTTTTGTTCCGGATAAGGGTTGGCATGGTGCCTGTGTTGGCCATATGCGCTCTCGCCGGTCTGACGCTCAAGCTTCCGGCTCTCCTGTGACGCCGCGGTGAAATCGAACGGCGAGGGACGCAAATCTCCTTGCCTTCGCGGGCAAGCTTTGCGACATCAGCGCCAATCGAAAATCACGAGGCAGCAGGCATGGCAAAGCGCATCCAGAATCTGAGCGAAGTCATCGGCGACTACGATGTGGTTCTTTCCGACGTCTGGGGCGTCGTTCACAACGGTGTCGATCCGTTCATGCACTCCTGCAAGGCGCTCGCCGCAGCTCGTGAAGCGGGGGCGACCGTTGTCCTCATTACCAATTCACCGCGCCCGGCGCCCGGCGTCATCCAGCAGATGCGCGCACTCGGCGTGCCGGATGAAACCTACGACCGCATCGTGACATCCGGAGACGTGACCCAGCACCTGATCGTCGATGGCCCGAAGAAAGTCTTCCTGATCGGGCCGGACCGCGATCTCAACCTGTTCGACGGCCTCGGCGTGGAAGTCGTTTCCGCAGACCAGGCGGATTGCATCGTCTGCACAGGATTCTTCGACGACGAAGAGGAAGTACCGGAAGATTATACCGAGATGCTGACCGACTTCGCCAAGCGCGAGGTGCCTCTGATCTGTGCCAATCCCGATCTGGTGGTCGAGCGCGGCCATCGCATCATTCCCTGCGCAGGAGCGGTCGCCGCCTATTACGAAGAACTGGGTGGCAAGACCCGGGTTGCCGGCAAGCCGCACAGGCCGATCTACGAAGCGACGCTCGCTGCCGCCCGCGAGGTGCGCGGCGATTTCCCGATGAGCCGGGTTCTGGCGATCGGTGACGGCATGCCGACCGACGTGCGCGGCGCTCTCGCCTATGGCCTCGACCTTCTTTATATCAGCAGCGGCATCCATGTGGCGGAATACACGATCAACGGTCAGACGGACGAGGCGATCTTGAACGCTTGGCTCAAGCGCGAGAATGCGACGCCGAAATACTGGATGCCGCGCCTGGCCTGAAGCGGAAACTGCATCGATGACCGTATTTCACCGCAACGAGAAGAAGGAACCGCTGCCCGAAGCGCTGAAGGGCGGCGTTGTGGCGATCGGCAATTTCGACGGCGTGCACCGCGGTCACCGCAGCGTGCTGGAGCGCGCTTTGACGCTTGCCGTAGAGCGTGGCGTTCCGGCGCTGGTGCTGACATTCGAACCGCATCCGCGGACGGTGTTTCGGCCCGAGGAGCCGGTGTTCCGCCTGACACCCGCTCCCATGAAGGCGCGGCTTCTGGAGGCGATGGGCTTCCGATCCGTAATCGAATATCCTTTCGATCGTGATTTTTCGACGCGTTCGGCAGAAGAATTCATCCAGACGATCCTGGTCGACTGGCTTCATGCCAGTGCGGTCGTCACCGGCTTCGACTTCCATTTCGGCAAGGGCAGGGAAGGCGGCCCGGCCTTCCTGATGGCCTCAGGAGAGCGACACGGCTTCACGGTCTCCTTGATGGACGCCTTTCGTGACGAGAATGCCGAGGTCATTTCCTCCAGCCGCATCCGGGCGCTGCTGGGTGAAGGCGATGTGAGCGCCGCAGCCGGCTTGCTCGGGTATCGGTATACGGTGGAGGCGGAGGTGATCGGCGGCGAAAAACTCGGCCGTCAGCTTGGCTTCCCCACCGCCAACATGCAGCTTCCGCCGGAAGCAGAGCTGAAACCCGGCATTTACGCCGTGCACTTTCGCCGTGCGGACGGGACGCTCCATGAAGGCGTGGCGAGCTATGGACGCCGCCCTACGGTGACGGAAAACGGTGTTCCGCTGCTGGAGACCTACGTCTTCGATTTCTCCGACAGCCTTTATGGAGAAACCTGCTGCGTCTCCTTCTTCGGCCATCTGCGCGACGAACTGAAATTCGATGGCCTCGATCCGCTGGTCGCCCAGATCAGGCGGGATGAGGAAGAGGCGCGGGCGCTGCTCTCTGGCGTGAGGCCATTGGGCGAGCTGGACGCGAGGATTGCGTTTTGAGTTTTGGAATTCCCCTTCCTTTCCTCCTCAAAAACCCGTAATAACCGCCACCATGAAAAAATTCAGGTCGGCTCCGATCACGGACAAGATGATCATTCGAATTACAGGCCCGGCCTTCCGCGCGCTTTAGGAGCGGCTGGAGGGTCCGGGTTTTCGGCGCTTGCGTAAAGCGCCTTCCGCCACCGAATTTTCATTCACGATGCGCCCCCTGAGCGCTGCCAGAGACGATTACCCGCCATGACCGACACCGCCGAAAAGCTCGACTATTCGAAAACCCTTTATCTGCCCGAAACCGACTTCCCGATGCGCGCCGGACTGCCGCAGAAGGAGCCGGAACTGGTCGCCCTCTGGCAGCAGATGGATCTCTACAAGCAACTGCGCGCCTCCGCTGCCGGCCGCGAAAAGTTCGTCTTGCACGATGGCCCCCCCTATGCCAACGGCAACATCCATATCGGCCATGCGCTGAACAAGATCCTGAAGGACGTCATCACCCGCTCGTTCCAGATGCGTGGGTTTGACTCCAACTACGTTCCCGGCTGGGACTGCCACGGCCTGCCGATCGAATGGAAGATCGAGGAAGAGAACTACCGCTCCAAGGGCAAGCAGAAGCCGGACCTCAAACAGCCGGATGCGATGATCGAGTTCCGCCGCGAGTGCCGCGCCTATGCGGAAAAGTGGATCAAGGTTCAGGCGGAAGAATTCAAGCGCCTCGGCATAGTCGGCGATTTCGACAATCCGTACCTGACGATGAATTTTCACGCGGAAAGCCGCATCGCCGGCGAGCTGCTGAAGATCGCCAAGAGCGGCCAGCTCTATCGCGGCTCCAAGCCGATCATGTGGTCGGTCGTCGAGCGCACCGCGCTGGCGGAAGCGGAAGTCGAGTATCAGGACTACGAGAGCGATACGATCTGGGTGAAGTTTCCCGTTCTGATGGTCCAAGTTGAGCCGGGTGCGGGCAAATCCGATCTTTTGGATGCTCATGTCGTCATCTGGACGACTACGCCATGGACCATCCCCGGCAACCGCGCGATCTCCTATTCGCCAAAGATCGCTTACGGCCTCTATGAGGTCACGGAAGCCGCCAATGACTTCGGCCCGCGTCCGAGTGAAAGGCTGATCTTCGCCGACAAGCTGGCTGAAGAGAGTTTCGCCAAGGCAAAGCTCCAGTATAAACGTCTGCGCGATATCTCCGCCGATGAGCTTGGTGCGATCACCTGCGCCCATCCCCTCAAGGGCCTTGGCGGCGGCTACACCTTCGACGTCCCGCTGCTCGCCGGCGATCACGTAACCGACGATGCCGGCACCGGCTTCGTCCACACCGCCCCCTCGCACGGCCGCGAGGACTTCGAGGCCTGGACGCATCATGTCCGGGAGCTGGAAGCGCGCGGCATCGACACGAAGATCCCTTTCCCGGTCGACGATAGCGGTACCTACACGGCAGATGCGCCGGGCTTCGACGGCGTGAGGGTCATGGACGACAACGGCAAGAAGGGCGATGCCAACGATCGCGTCATCAAGGCGCTGATCGAGAGGAACGCGCTCTTTGCGCGCGGTCGCCTGAAGCATCAGTATCCGCATTCCTGGCGGTCGAAGAAGCCGATCATCTTCCGCAACACGCCGCAATGGTTCGTCTATATGGACAAGGACCTCAAGGACGGCACGACGTTGCGCACCCGTGCGCTCAAGGCGATCGATGACACGCGCTTCGTACCTGCCGGCGGACAGAACCGTCTGCGCGCCATGATCGAGCAGCGTCCGGATTGGGTGCTGTCGCGCCAGCGCGCCTGGGGCGTGCCGATCTGCGTCTTCGTGGATGACGAGGGCGAGATCCTTCAGGACGAAGCGGTCAACCAGCGCATCCTCGACGCCTTCGAAAAAGAAGGCGCCGACGCCTGGTTCGCCGCCGGTGCCCGCGAGCGTTTCCTCGGCTCTCGCGCCAACGAAGGCTGGACGCAGGTCATGGACATCCTCGACGTCTGGTTCGATTCTGGCTCGACGCACACCTTCACGCTCGAAGACCGTCCGGACCTGAAATGGCCGGCTGACGTTTATCTCGAAGGTTCCGACCAGCATCGCGGCTGGTTCCATTCCTCGCTCTTGGAATCCGCCGCCACCCGCGGACGGGCGCCCTATGACACGGTCGTCACCCATGGTTTCACCATGGATGAGAAGGGCCAGAAGATGTCGAAGTCACTGGGTAATGTCGTGGCGCCGCAGGACGTGATGAAGGATGCAGGCGCCGATATCCTGCGCCTCTGGGTGATGACGACGGACTACTGGGAAGACCAGCGTCTCGGCAAGACGATCATCCAGACCAATGTGGACGCCTACCGCAAGCTGCGTAACACCATCCGCTGGATGCTCGGCACGCTCGCTCATGACGAGGGCGAGGAGATCGCCTATGGCGACCTGCCCGAACTTGAAAAGCTGATGCTGCACCGCCTGGCGGAACTCGATAAAGTCGTCCGCGAGGGGTATGACGCCTTCGAATTCAAGAAGATCGCTCGCGCGCTCATCGACTTTGCCAATATCGAGCTGTCGGCCTTTTATTTCGACATCCGCAAGGACGCGCTCTACTGCGACGCGCCGTCTTCGCTGCGCCGCCGTGCGGCACTTGCCGTCATCCGCAAGATCTTCGACTGCACGGTCACCTGGCTTGCTCCCATGCTGCCGTTCACGACCGAGGAGGCTTGGCTGTCCCGCAACCCTCACGCGGTCTCCGTGCATCTCGAACAGTTCGCGAACGTTCCAGCCGAGTGGAAGAACGACGCTGTTGCGGAGAAATGGGCGAAGATCCGCAAGGTCCGTTCGGTCGTCACCGGCGCTCTCGAGATCGAGCGCAAGGACAAGCGTATCGGCTCCTCGCTTGAGGCGGCGCCGGTGGTCTATGTCACCGATCCGGAGCTTCTCAAGGCGCTTGAGGGGCACGATTTCGAGGAAACCTGCATCACGTCAGGCATCGCCATCGTGGCAGGCGAGGGACCGCAGGACGCCTTCATGCTGCCGGAAGTGCCGGGTGTGGTTGTCGATCCGACGCTGGCGGAGGGCGTGAAATGCGCTCGTTCCTGGCGGGTGACGAAGGATGTGGGCTCCGATCCGGAATATCCGGATGTCTCTGCCCGTGACGCTTCCGCGCTTCGTGAGCTTGCGAGCCTTGGCCGCCTCGGTTGATCCAAAATGGCCGGATGATTGCGCTTTGGCGCGTCATCCGGTATTTCTGCCTGAAATTGGCCGGATTTTCCGGCCACTTGGGGTGCAAGTAGACTGAGGCGTCGGGACGGACGCCGCTGGAAGGGTTTTGATGACAACCACATCTGCGTTTCGTGTCGGCATGGGCGTGGCCGGCGTCCTTGCCGTGGCATCGGCCCTTTCGGGCTGCGCGGGCGGTCCGACCTACGGTACCGACAAGACGGCTTTCGAGCAGCTGACCGACGATCTCGGCCAGTCCGTTTCGCTCGGCGGCAAGAATGACGAAGCGAAGCGCAATCTGAAATACAATCCCCGTCCCGCTTTGGTCGTGGCAAAGGGAGATGCGGCGAACCTGCCGCCGCCGCAGCAATCGCTGGCCAATCGTGAGACCAACCCGAACTGGGTCGAATCTCCGGAAGAGACCCGTCAGCGCCTGCGTGATGAGGCCGCGGCGAACGAAAAGGATCCCGGCTATCGTTCTCCGCTTTTGGCTGGCAAGGGCCAGGCGGGGCAGATGACTGAGTCCGAAAAATGGGAAGCCTTTCGCAAGGCCAAGCAGGACGCCGAAACCGTCGATGTCTCGGCCCGCCGTCGCTCGCTCGTCGAACCGCCCGCAGAGTTCCGCTCCACCGATGCGGCCAATCTTAGCGATGTCGGCGAACCGGAGCTTCAGAAGGAAAAGCGCCGCAGGAAGGAAGCCGCGGACGCGAAGAAGTCCAGCGACTGGTGGAAGCTGTTCTGATCAGATTTCTTCGTGCCCGGCGGTCCCATCCATATCTCTTCTCGATTTGAAGAAGCCGGTGAGCAGGTCCGCTGCCTCGGTCTCGCCCAGGCCGGAATAGACTTCGGGGACGTGATGGCAGGTCGGCTGATGGAAGAAGCGCACGCCGTTGTCGACCGCTCCACCTTTAGGATCGTCCGCGCCGTAATAGAGGCGGCGGATACGCGCGAATGAAATGGCTGCCGCGCACATCGTGCAGGGCTCCAGAGTCACGTAGAGATCGGCGCCTGCAAGCCGCTCCTGGCCGAGCGCTGCAGATGCTTCGCGGATGACGGCTATCTCCGCATGGGCGGTAACGTCGTTGTCGGCGCGGGTGCGGTTTCCTGACCGGGCGATGATCGTGCCGTCGAGCACCAGCACGGCTCCGACGGGAACCTCGCCGCGAGCCGCTGCGGCCCTTGCCTCGGCGAGTGCCGCATCCATGAACCCGTCGCTATTAGGCATTTCGGCGATTCCCTCTTAACCCGGATCGCGTGAACTGGTAGGAAGCATCCAACCAGAGCCCGATTTGCGGGCGTGAACCCGTCTCAGTCAACACGAACAAGAATGTCCGGATCGCTCCGTTAGACATCACGCTTCAGGCAAACAACAAATGAATTCAAAAGACAAGCCGAAGCGCGGCGAAGGCAGGACCTTCGTTCGCGAAACCAAGCCAAGATCGGCTCCAAAGGCTGCGCCCGCCGACAAGGCGGGAGCCAAGAAAAAGTTTGCGCAGAAGGCGGTTCAGGAAAAGCCTGCGAAGGCAGCGCGCAGGCCCGCGCCGATCGCAACCGTATCCGCTGGAGCCGAGGGCAAGGCGGAACGTATATCGAAGATCCTTGCGCGTGCCGGCGTCGCGTCCCGGCGCGATGTCGAACGCATGATCATGGAAGGCCGCGTCGGCCTGAATGGCAAGGTGCTGGAGACGCCGGTCGTCAACGTGACCCTCGACGACAAGATCGAAGTCGACGGTGTGCCGATCCGCGGCATCGAGCGCACTCGCCTGTGGCTCTACCACAAGCCGGCTGGCCTTGTGACGACCAATTCCGATCCGGAAGGTCGTCCGACCGTTTTCGACAATCTGCCGGAAGGTCTGCCGCGCGTCATGTCGATCGGCCGCCTCGACATCAACACTGAAGGGCTGCTGCTGCTCACCAACGACGGCGGTCTTTCGCGCGTCCTCGAACTGCCGACGACCGGTTGGCTGCGCCGCTATCGTGTGCGCGCTCACGGCGAGATTGACCAGGAGGCGCTCGACAAGCTGAAGGAAGGCATCGCCGTGGACGGCGTGCTCTACGGCTCGATCGACGCGACGCTGGATCGCAGCCAGGGGCGTAACGTCTGGATCACCATGGGACTTCGCGAAGGCAAGAACCGGGAAATCAAGAACGTCCTCGGGGCGCTGGGCCTCGAAGTAAACCGTCTGATCCGTATTTCCTACGGCCCTTTCCAACTCGGGGATCTTCCGGAGAGCGAGGTCATCGAGGTGCGCGGTCGCATGCTGCGCGACCAGCTCGGTCCGAGGCTGATCGACGAATCCAAGGCGAATTTCGACGCGCCGATCTATAACGATCGAGAAGCCGAAGACGAAAAGCCGGCGCGTACGGAACGGTCGGATTGGGCCGAGAAGCCGGAAAAGACGGAGCGCCCGCGCTTCGGCAAAACCGAGGACCGTCGTGAAAAGGCGCTTGGCCGTCTCGACACCAAGCCTGGAGACCGCAAGTTCGGCGACAAGCCCCGCGGCAAGGGCGGCGCCAAGAGCAATGATCGCGACTTTGGCGAGGAACGTCCCAAGAAGCGGCCACCGATGGGCACGAGCCGCACGGCAAATGTCTGGATGGCGCCTGGCGCGCGGCCGACCGCCGATGGCAAGGGAACGAGAACGTCCGCGCGTGCCGAGGCCGAACAATTGTTCAAGAAGCCTGCTCCGGAGAATGATCGTCGCGTCGTGGTCAAGCGGGCCGAAGAGGACAGCGACTGGATCCGCGCCGATGCCCCGGCCAAACCGGAGAAGGACGATTTCGGCCGCAAGCGGTCTTCCGGCGATCGTTCCTTCGGAGATCGGCCGCCCAGGGGTGATCGCCCGTTCGGCGACAAACCCCGCGGAGACCGCAAGCCGCGCGCGGAAGGAGAAGGCCGTGCCGAGCGTCCACGCGGCGAGCGCTCTTTTGGTGATCGTCCCCCACGCGGCGAGCGTTCTTTCGACAAACCAAAGGGAGATCGTTCCTTCGGCGACAGGCCTCGCGGTGACCGCAAGCCCCGTGAGGATGGCGATCGTCCGGCACGGTCTTTCTCGAGCGAGGGTCGCTCCGAAAGACCCCGCGGCGAGCGGTCATTTGGTGATAGGCCCGCCCGCGGCGAACGCCCTGCCGGCGACCGGCCCTTTGGCGACAAGCCGCGCAGCGGAAAGCCCGGTGGAAAGTCCTTCGGCGGAAAGCCGGGTGGCGGAAAAGGCTTTGGCGGGAAATCGCCCGGCGGACGGGGCAAGCCAGGTGGCAGCAAGCCCGGCGGTCGTCCAGGTGGCGCAAGGCCCGGCGGTAAGCCGCGCACGCCGAGGGGGTAGCGCGCGGTGCGGATCGTTGGTGGTGAATTTCGCGGCCGGTCGCTGGCCACGCCAAAAAGCAGCGATATCCGGCCGACGATCGACCGGACGCGCGAAAGCCTGTTCAACATCATCGGGCATGTCTATCCGGAGGCAATCGACGGCTCCCGAGTGATCGATCTTTTCGCCGGCACTGGCGCCGTGGGGCTGGAAGCCTTGTCGCGCGGCTGCCGAAGCGCGCTTTTCGTCGAAAACGGCGTTGAGGGACGAGGTCTCCTTTGGGAGAACATCGACAATTTCGGTCTGCATGGCCGGGCGCGCATCCTTCGTCGCGACGCTACGAAGCTCGGCACCATCGGCACCATAGAGCCATTCCATTTCCTTTTTGCCGATCCGCCCTATGGTCAGGGGCTGGGTGAAGCGGCGCTGCTTTCGGCGCATGCCGGCGGCTGGCTGCTTCCCGGAGCGCTTGCGGTGCTGGAGGAGCGGGCCGACGTGACGCCGACGCTCGATCCAGTATTTAAGCCGCTCGAAAGCCGCGTCTTCGGCGATACCCGCATTGGTTTCTTCCGCTACCAGCCGATCTGAGAGGAATGGGATGAATACCCGGCTTGCCTTTCCGGACCTTGAGACCGCAGAGCAAAAAGGTGAACCGACTTTTGCCGTGGCCTTCGGAGGCGGTGGTGCGCGGGGTGTCTCCCACATCCAGATCATCGAGGCGCTCGACGAGCTGGGCATTCGCCCGGTGGCAATTTCCGGTTCCTCGATCGGCGCGATCATGGGCGCCGGCATGGCATCGGGCATGACCGGACGCGAAATCCGGGACTATACGCTGGAAACCGTCGGTCATCGCGGCACGCTGCTCAATAAGCTCTGGAGCCTTGGCCCGGCAACCATGCGGGACAAGCTCGGCGGCTTCCGCTTCGGGCACTTCAATCTGGAGCTTATTCTCGATGCCTTCCTGCCGCCTCAGGTCCCGAAGGATTTCGAGGATCTCGAAATCCCGATGAAAATCTCGGCCACCGATTATTATGGTCAGGCAGAGGTGATCCTGGAGAAGGGTGATTTGCGCCAGGCGATCGCTGCGTCCGCCGCCATCCCCGGCCTCTTCATGCCGATCTGGGTAAATGGCCGGGTCATGATCGACGGCGGTGTGTTCAATCCGGTGCCGTACGAACAACTGATGGAACTCGCCGATGTGGTGATCGGCGTCGATGTGGTCGGCGCGCCGGAAGGGGACGGCACGCATCCGCCCAACCGCATCGACAGCCTTTTTGGCGCAAGCCAGCTCACCATGCAGGCAAGTATTTCCCTGAAGCTGAAGCTCAATCCGCCGCAGATCTTCCTGCGGCCCTCGGTGAACCGGTTCCGTGTCCTGGACTTTCTGAGGGCGCGAGAAATTCTGAACGAGTCGGAAAGCGTAAAAGACGAGCTGAAGCGCGCCATCGACGCTCTTCACTCTGCGGCTGTCGACGGCTGAAACCAGCTACGCCGCCTGAGCCGTCTTCTTGCTGAAAAGGGTGCATCCGATCGAACGCGCCGTCTCCAGCCGGTTATCCTCACGTCCCGACTGCTCTACAATAAGCTCCGAGGTCACCACCCTCGCACCGCAATAGCCAAAGATCCCATGATCGATTTGCATCTTCATGGCACCGAAATAGCCATGTCGGGCATAGGTGCGCATATCCGCTCCACCGATGGCTATAAGATGCACGGGAAGGTGATGGAGCTTTTTGACAAGTTCCATGCCGGCGCCTTCGTCATAGGCCCAACCATTGCTGAAAACGCGATCGATCCATCCTTTGAGGAGACTAGGCATTGACCACCAATAAACGGGGTAGACCAGCACCAGGGCATCAGCCCGGTCGATTCTTGCCTGCTCTGCTACGACATCGGCCGGCGCCGCTGCTTGTCGTCGGTGTACGGCAAGGTCCACAGCCGTGAATCGAGGGTCGAACCCCTCTGCCGCGATATCTGCAATTTCAAAAGAATTCGCCTTATCGCAGGCTATACCTTCGCCGACACCGGTGGCGACAGCGTGAGTGAGTGAGCTAGGATCGGGATGCGAGACAACAATAAGAGCGTGCATGTGCGATTCCTGTTAACGAGGCTTGTAGCTACTACAGTGGTATTATATACTTTTAGTAAGTTACTTTTGGTATATAGATATGTCAAGTGAGAAAGAACAAGAAACTGCGCAACGCGGGCGTCGGCGTCTGACGCGTGAAGCGAGGTACGAGCAGTTGCTGGATGTAGCTTGGCAAATCGTTCGCAATGAGGGTACCGAAGCCCTGACTTTGGGCAGGCTGGCGGAGCGGGCCGAAGTCGCCAAACCGGTCGTCTATGATCACTTTCCAACTCGCCCCGCGCTGTTGACGGCGCTCTACCTGGATTTCGATGCGCGGCAGACGGCGATTATCGACGCGGCATTGCAGGCGAGTAAGGCCGAGAAGCACGATCGGGCGGAGGTTATCGCGTCTTCGTACGTGGATTGCGTCCTCGCACAGGGGCGCGAGATACCTGGTGTCATCGCGGCTCTGGCGAGTTCACCCGACCTTGAGAAGATAAAGCGCGAGCATCAGATTGTTTTCATGGAAAAATGCCGGCTTGCCCTGGCTCCCTTTGCGAAAAGCAGAGCGATCGGATCGGCGGGGCTATGGGCCATGCTTGGCGCGGCAGAAGCTTTGTCGAATGCTGCTGCGACCGGGGAGATCACTGCCTCGCAGGCCAAGAGTGAACTTTTTGACACGATCATCGGCATGGTCGATCGCAACACATAAGGACCATATCCGTACGGCCATCGACCCGGCATCTCGCAGGCTAGCCAGACTCGGTAACCGCTGCGTCGGCGCTCACCTCTTCCACGAGGGCTGCTCGCTTCGGTTTGATCAGCGGCTCTGGCCGGACCGGCCGATTGAGCAGCATTTCGCGGCCGGCCCCGAGGCCCTCGACCGCCTGAACCTGCAGCCGCTCCTCGTCGCGCCGGCGGATATCATCGCTGATTTCCTCCGCCTCGTTCTCGCTCATGCCAAGCGCCTCCAGCGAACGGCGACCGAAAACCAAGCCGGATTCGAGTGTTTCGCGCAGCTCGTAGTCGACATTGCGAGCCCGAAGCGACAGGGAATGGATGCGGTCATACGAACGCACGAAAAGGCGAACGTCCGGAAATTCGGAACGGATCATGTCAACGATGCGGTCGGTCGTTTCACGCTTCTGAGTGGTGACCGCGACGATTTTCGCCCGCTCGATGCCGGAGGCGATCAGCACATCCCGGCGGGTGCCGTCCCCAAAATAGATGCGGAAGCCGAAACTGGCCGCTTGTCGGATGCGATCTGCGGAATCATCGATGACGGTCACTTCGCGTCCGCCGGCCAGCAGGATTTGCGCGGCGATCTGGCCGAAGCGCGAAAAGCCGATCATCAGCACGTCCGCCCCGGCGCCACTGAAATCCTCCGCCAGTTCTTCGCGCGTCTCGGCGCTGCGGAGGCGTCTTGAAAGTGCCGCCCCGAGCGGCGTAAGCGCCATGGAGAGCGTCACCGCGGCGATCAGCAGCGATGCGGTGGCGGAGGAAAGAAGGCCTGCCGCAGTCGCCGTGGTGAACAGCACGAAACCGAATTCGCCGCCTTGCGGCAGCAGGACGGCGATCCGCACCGCATCCTGGTGCGGAGAGCCCCAAAGCCTGCAGAGCCCGTAGATGACCAATGCCTTCACCGTCATGAAAAGCGGCACGGCCGGCAGGATGAAGAGCAGGTTGTCGAAAATCACGCCGACTTCGAGCGACAGGCCGACCGCCATGAAGAACAGCGCCAGCAAAAGTCCGCGGAAGGGTTCGATATCCGCTTCGAGTTCATGACGGTAGGAGGATTCTGCAAGCATCACGCCGGAGAGAAAGGCCCCCATCGCCATGGAAAGGCCGACTGCCTGCATGGCCGCAGCCGATCCCAGCACGACCAGCAGGGCCGCCGCGATCATAACTTCCCGCGCGCCGGTGCGGGCAATCACCTGGAACATCGGGGTCAGAAGGTACCGCCCGGCAAGCACCATGGCGCCGACAGCGCCGACGGCAATCGCAAAATCGAGAAGCGGCGTAGCTTCGGCCTCCACCGTCCCGGGGGAAAGGATAGTGATCATGGCGAGAAGCGGAACGATCGCCAGATCCTGGAACAGGAGGACCGAGAAGGATCGTTGCCCGTAACGGCTGTTCATGTCGCCGTCGTCGTTCAGGATCTGCAGCGCGAAGGCCGTCGACGATAGCGCCAGACCAAAACCGATAATCAGGCTGCCGCGCCAGTCCGCCATGTTTGCGAGATAGGCGAGCCCCGTGAGCGCCAGCCCGGAGATCACCACCTGCGCCGGACCAAGCCCGAAGACATCGCCGCGCATCTGCCAAAGGCGGGAAGGTTTCAACTCGAGGCCGATGATAAAGAGCAGGAAAACGATGCCGAACTCGGAAAAATGCAACACCTCTTCCGTCTCGACGATCTGCTGCAGGATCGGGCCGATGACCACCCCTGCAGCGAGATATCCGAGGACGGTACCGAGCCCGAGCTTCCTGAACAAGGGTGCTGCGATCACGGCTCCGCCGAGGAGAAGCAGCATTTGGGAAAACATGGAATCCGGCGCGGCCATAGGGATACTTTCGAATAGATAGGCGATTGGTCGTCTCAAGAATCGGCGAGCCGGCCTTGATGCTTCTGACAGTGCACAATAAATGGAGCGAGAATGAAAGGCTTGCAATCATGACCTCCCAAATCGATTCCGCCGACCTGCTTTCCCGCGCCAGCGAACTCATCGATCTAGCCAAGGCCGCGGGGGCGGATCAGGCGGATGCGGTGGTTGTGCGTTCCCGCTCCCGCTCCGTAAGTGTTCGTCTCGGCAAAGTCGAGGGAACCGAAGCCTCCGAAAGCGACGATTTTTCGCTGCGCGTCTTCATCGGTAAACGGGTGGCGAGCGTTTCGGCCAATCCCGGCTTCGACATGATGACACTGGCGGAACGCGCCGTTGCCATGGCGAAGGTCTCTCCGGAAGACCCATTCGCTTGCCTGGCGGACGAGGCCGATCTTGCCAAGTCCTATCCGGACCTCGAGCTTTTCGATGCGACCGACCTGCCGACCGACGATCTGCGCGAAGCGGCGCTCGCAATGGAGCAGGCCGCGCTCGATGTTTCCGGCGTCACCAACTCTTCCGGCGCCGGCGCATCCGCCGGCATGGGCGGGCTGGTTCTGGTGACCTCGCATGGTTTCTCGGGGAGCTATATGGCGACCCGCTTCGGGCGCTCCGTCAGCGTCATCGCCGGCGAAGGCACGAAGATGGAGCGCGACTACGATTTCGACAGCCGTATCTATGCCGCCGATCTGGACGATCCCGATGTGATCGGTCGCCGCGCCGGCGAACGCGTGGTGAAACGCATCAATCCTCGCCAGGTCGATACGGGCAGCAATGTCACTGTCGTCTTCGATCCACGCATCGCCCGCGGTTTCGTCGGCCATATTGCCGGCGCGATCAACGGGGCCTCGGTTGCTCGAAAGACGAGCTTCCTGCGCGACAAGATGGGCCAGCAGGTTCTGAAGGCGGGACTGAATATTACCGATGATCCGCTCGTGGTACGGGGCTCCTCCTCCCGTCCTTTCGATGGCGAAGGCGTTTGCGGGCAGCGCATGGTAATGATCGAGGACGGGGTGCTGAAGCAATGGTTCCTGTCGACGTCCACAGCCCGCGAGCTTGGGCTTTCCACCAATGGCCGCGGCATACGCGGCGGCACGGCAGTGACACCGGCATCTACCAATCTGGCTCTGGAGCCCGGTGATATTTCTCCGGAAGAACTGATCCGTTCCATCGGCACGGGGTTCTACGTCACCGAGCTGATCGGTCAGGGCGTCAACATGATCACCGGCGAATATAGTCGTGGCGCGACCGGCTTCTGGATCGAAAACGGCGAACTTGCGTTTCCTGTTTCTGAAGTGACGATAGCCTCCAATCTCAAGGACATGTTCATGCGGATCACTCCGGCAAACGACATCGATCGAAAGTTCGGCGTCGCATCGCCGACGATTGCCATCGAGGGCATGACGCTGGCGGGACGCTGATTCCCGATGGAAACAGAAAATTGGCAAAAAGACCTCGAACTTATTCGCCATGCGGCACACCAGGCGGGCGAGATCGCTCATGGCTTTTTCGGCCGCTCGCCGGAGGTTTGGTGGAAGAACGAGGGAAAGTCGCCGGTCAGTGCCGCCGATTTCGCCGCAAATGACAGGCTCCAGAGCCTGCTTCTGAAGGCGCGGCCGAATTATGGCTGGCTTTCGGAGGAGACTGACGACGATGCCGCGCGGCTCTCTTTGGAAACGCTGTTCGTGATCGATCCGATCGATGGCACGCGTGCCTTCATCAATGGTGAAAAGACCTGGTGCGTTTCGGTGGCGGTGGTCCATCGCGGTCAGCCGGTCGCAGGTGTCCTCTTCGCTCCGGCGTTGGAGGAGGAGTTCGCGGCAGCGAAGGATGGCCCTGCGCTCAAAAACGGGCGATCGATCACCGTCAGCGCCGGCCGCACCGATGGCGAGCTGGTCATTGCCGCGGACGAAAATCTCGTCAAGAAGTTTGCTCCGGACTTCCGCGCCGAAGTGCGCCGCGTCCGCCACGTTCCTTCGCTTGCCTATCGGCTGGCCATGGTGGCGGATGGCCGGATCGACGGCACCGTCGTCAAGCGCAATTCCCATGACTGGGACCTTGCTGCCGCAGACCTGATCTTGGAGCGCGCCGGCGGGCGCCTGCATGACCTCGACGGCAACCGGCTCGTCTACAATCGCGAAAGCGTCAGCCACGAGATGCTGATCGCCGGCGCTGCTCACGCTTTGCAAAGCCTTTTACCGCACGTTACGGAGGGTGCTGCGGGTTGACCTTTGCGGCAGAATGCAGCAGAGGAGAGCAAAATAGACGGATAACGGAAAATGACGGAAACAGGCGAAAAGAAACAACTCCTGCACCTGGTCTTCGGTGGCGAGCTCAAGAACCTGGAGAGCCTTCAATTCCAAGACCTCTCCGCCCTGGATATCGTCGGCATCTATCCAGATTATGCTAGCGCCCTGGTTGCCTGGCGGGCAAAGGCGCAGCAAACGGTCGACAATGCGCAGATGCGCTATTTTATCGTCCATATGCACCGGCTGCTCGACCCGGACAGCAAGTCGGTCTGAGATAAGCCACGCGCGATAGATTATGCCATGGAATGCCGGTTCTCCCGCCTTGGCGTGAGCACGAGAACCCTATTTTGACGCATTTGTAAAACACATAAAACTCGGCTACGGATATTTAATCGGAGGGGCTATCACATTGACGGCAGCCATGATTGATCGGGGACAGATGCGATGACCAGCGGCTTGGCGCGCACAGCTCTTCTCGGTTATCGTTTGGCGGGCGTGGCCCTCTATCCGCTGGCAAGTCCCTACCTCGGCTACCGCGCCATGAAGGGCAAGGAAGATCGGGCGCGGCGTCTGGAACGGCTCGGTTATGCCAGCTTGGCGCGTCCGCGTGGTCCGCTGGTGTGGGTGCATGCGGCGAGCGTAGGCGAAACCATTGCCATCATGCCGATGATCCGCGAGCTGCGCCGTCGTGAGATCCATATCCTTCTCACCACCGGTACCGTCACCTCGGCAAATCTTGTGCAGTCGCGCCTCGCCGATGAGGTAATCCATCAATATGTGCCGCTCGACGTCAAATTTCCGATCAAGCGCTTTATTGCCTATTGGAAGCCGGACGCCTGCATTACTGCCGAATCCGAAATCTGGCCGACGACGGTCGCCGAGTTGGCTCGGCGCGGCATCCCGCAGATCCGGGTCAACGCCCGCATATCCGATCGCTCGTTTGCCCGCTGGAGCAATTACGGCTCCGTTGCCGAGGCATTGTTCGAAAAAATGGCGCTGGTTATCGCGCAATCGGACCTTGATGCGGAACGGTTCCGAGACCTCGGTGCTTGGCCTGTGATCGTTTCCGGCAACCTCAAGAGCGATACCGACCCGCCGCCCTGCGACGAGGACGTCCTGGCTCGCTACCGCAAGGAAATCGGCGGCCGCAAGACGTGGGCAGCGATCTCCACCTTCGACGGCGAGGAACAGATCGTCTCAGCCGTGCACCGGACGTTGAGACCGAAGAACGGCCAGCTCACCATTTTGGTGCCACGCCATCCGGATCGCGCCGATGCGATCGAGGCGATGCTGAAGGAAGCCGGGCTCACTGTGGCCCGCCGCTCCCGCAACGACGTGCTGACGCCGGAGACGGACATTTTCCTCGGGGATTCGATTGGGGAAATGGGCCTCTATCTCCGGCTCACCGAGATCGCGTTTGTCGGAAAGTCCTTGTCGCAGCAAGGCGGGCAAAATCCCCTGGAACCCGCGATGCTTGGTTGTGCGGTGCTTTCGGGGCCGCAGGTGCAGAATTTTCGCGACGCCTATCAGCATCTCGTGCGCAAGGGTGGTGCTCGCATCATCAAGGATGTCGAAATGCTCGCCAAGGCGGTTCACTATCTGATGATCAACGACCTTGCCCGCCGCAAGATGGTGGATTCCGGGCATGACGCGATGGAAGAGATGCGTGGCGCTCTGTCGAAGACCATCAAGGCGCTGGAGCCTTACATCAATCCGCTGACCGTCAGCGCTCGGCTGCAGCCGAAGGCCGCTGCCGTCCGATGACCTCTGCAGGTTTTGAAAAGATCGCCGGCATCCTCTTCGACAAGGACGGAACGCTGTTGCGTTACGACGAGAGCTGGGGACCGGTCAACCGTGAGGCGGCGCGTATCGCAGCAGCGGGTGATGCCGACCTTGAGCCTCAGCTTCTGTTTTCGGGCGGCATGGATCCTGTCTCGGGTCATACGCGGCCGGACAGCCTGCTGGCCGCCGGCAATGCCGCCGAGATCGCTGCCGGTTTCGTGTCTGCCGGTTCACCGATCGAAGTTGACGAACTCACCCGGCTGCTCGACGATCTCTTCGTGCGCTCTGCCGAATTCTCCGTGCCTGTCACCGATCTTTCGGCGCTTTTTTCGCGACTGAAGGCGAGGGGCCTGAAGCTGGGGGTGGCTTCCAGCGACAATGAGGAGGCCATCCGGCAGACGGCGAGAAGGTTCGGCTTTATCGACCACCTGGATTTCATCGCTGGTTATGACAGCGGCCATGGCGTAAAGCCGGAGCCTGGGATGGTTCTAGGCTTCTGCCGTACTGTCGGGATCGAACCCTCTGCGGTTGCCATGGTCGGCGACAATAACCATGACATGCATATGGGTAGGAACGCTGGGGTTGGATTGAAAGTGGCGGTGTTGACCGGCACCGGTTCCCGCGAGACCCTGTCGGCCGCCTCCGACATTTGCCTGGACGACATCACCCTGCTCGAAAGTCTGCTCCCGGAAGCCGCCGAAGCACACTAAGTACCCCGAAGACTTGCCTTTTTGGAAAAACTCCCATTTTCTGCGCGGGCAGTCTCACTATGGATTAGCGTATGGTATCGGAAGCACCGCCATTCTGGTGGACGAAAGCGGATTGGCGCGCTTGGGGTCTCTCGCCCTTTTCCTTCATTTACGGCCGGATAGCCGGACGCCGCATGGCGCGAGCACGGCGGGCGAGCGTTCCCGTACCGGTTATTTGCGTCGGCAATTTTACGGTCGGCGGAGCGGGCAAGACACCCACCGCGATCGCGCTGGCGCGTGCCGCCAAGCAAAAGGGGCTCAAGCCAGGCTTCCTGAGCCGAGGCTATGGCGGGTCGATTGATGTCACGACCGTTGTCGACCCTGATCACCATCGTGCCGAAGCCGTCGGCGACGAAGCCTTGCTGCTTTGCCGCGAGACGCTGACGGTGATCTCGCGCACCCGCGCCGATGGGGCTCGCAGGCTTGTCCAGGAGGGCGCGGACCTGATCATCATGGACGACGGCTTCCAGAGCGCACGGCTGGCGCTGGACTTCGCGCTCGTCGTCATCGATACCGTGCGGGGCATCGGCAATGGCCATCTGGTTCCCGGCGGCCCCGTGCGAGCACCGATTGCCGAACAGATGCGTCAGCTCTCAGCTATTCTGAAGGTTGGCGACGGAGTGGCGGCCGACCGCCTCGTTCGGCAAGCCGCGCGTGCCGGCAAGCAGGTCTATGTCGCATCGTTGAAGCCCCGGGAAACCAATGAGATTGCGGGGAGCGCGCTGCTCGCTTTCGCCGGCATCGCGGATCCGGAGAAGTTCTACCGCACCGTCCAGCAGCTTGGCGGGCTGATCATGGTTAGGCGGGCCTTCCCAGATCATCATTATTTCAGCGAAGACGAAATTTCGGACCTGCTGGACGATGCCGCAAAGGACGACCTTATGCTCGTCACCACAGCAAAGGACGCAGTGCGGCTGACGGGCCATCACGGTCGCACGCAAGAGCTTGCGTCAAAGGTGAGGGTGGTCGAGGTCGACATGGTCTTCGATGATCCGCAGGCGCCGGGCAAGATCATTGAGACTGCCATCGCCAATTACCGGCAGCGGCGCCTGAGGGATAATGGTCGGGAGAAGGGCTAGCCGCGGCTCTGGTTCGGCAGGATGCCGGCGCGTTTGTCTGCCTCGAGTGAGCTGGCGCAGTCCACATAGGGTTCCTGCCTTGCTACGCTCCAGTAGCGAAGCTCATCGACCGGAATCTGCTTTCCTGTGATGGCGCAGACGACATAGGAGCCTGAGGTCAGGATCTGGTAGTCGCCGTCGAGATACCGGATTTTCGCTTCGCGGAAACCGCTTCCCTCGAACCGATTCATCTTTCGTCTCCTGCGCAAAAACATGGGACTGCTCTACACCCCGCGGTTTCCAAATGCCAGAGCTTTCAGCTCCGGCCGAAGAGCCGCTCGATGTCGGAAAGCTTGAGTTCGATATAGGTCGGCCGGCCGTGATTGCAGGTTCCGGAGCCGGGCGTCGCCTCCATCTCCCTCAGCAGCGCGTTCATCTCCTCCGGCTTCAACCGCCGGCCGGAACGCACCGAACCATGGCAGGCCATGGTGGCGGCGACATATTCGAGTTTCCCGCGAAGGCCGCCTGCCGTATTCCATTCGGCGATCTCGTCCGCGAGATCGCGAACAAGCGAGCCCGCATCCATCTCGCCGAGGATTGCAGGCGTCTCGCGCACCGCAACGGCTCCGGGACCGAAACGTTCGATCGAAAGCCCCAACCGGTCGAGGTCTGATGCATGCGCCATCAGCCGGTCGCAATCCTCTTCCGGCAGATCGACGATCTCGGGAATAAGAAGAACCTGGCTGGCAAGTCGTTTGTCGTTGAGTGCCTTGCGCATGGCCTCGAAGACCAGGCGCTCATGGGCCGCATGCTGATCGACAATGACGAGGCCGTCTTCAGTCTGCGCGACGATATAGTTTTCGTGGATCTGCGCCCGTGCTGCGCCCAGGCGGTAGCGCGGCGCGGCATCGTCGGCGATCCGGGAAACCGGCTCGTAGATGACCGCATCCGCCCGCGCCGCCGGCATCGTCAGGACGTCGAAATCCGATTGCACACGTTTGGAAAAATCACGAGAGGGCTGCAGATCAAGAGGCCGGAAGGGTGAGGCGGCGGCGCCCCAGGGGGTGCGCGACGCAGTCGGGGGAGGAGAAAAACCGGGCCGGAAGGATCTCATCATGCCCGAGGTCCCCGTCGTTGCCGCGCGGTCGCCTTCCCTATGCAGCGCCTCACGGATCGCTCCGACGATGAGACCACGCACCAGGCCTGGATCTCGGAACCTCACATCCGCCTTGGCCGGATGCACGTTGACGTCGACGAATGCGGGATCGAGCGTGATGGACAGGACTGCGACCGGGTAGCGCCCGGAGGGGATGCTTTCTGCGTAGGCGCCGCGAATTGCCGAGAGGATCAGCTTGTCCTGCACAGGCCGGCCGTTGACGAAGGCATATTGATGGGCGGAATTGCCGCGGTGGAATGTCGGCACGCCGACAAAGCCGGAAAGGCCTACATCCTCGCGCATCGCATCGATCTCTATCGCATTGTCGCGAAATTCGGCGCCTAGAACCTGGGCCATCCGGGCGAGGTGGTCATCGCCGGTAGCCGGGAATTCCAGGGTCGAGCGATCGCTTCCCGAAAGCACGAAGCGTATCTTCGGAAAGGCGATCGCCATCCGCTTGACGACTTCGGTAATGGCGCCCGCTTCGGCTTTTTCCGTTTTCAGGAATTTCAGACGCGCAGGGGTGGCGAAGAAGATATCGCGCACCTCCACGACTGTGCCGGGATTGGCGGGGGCCGGTTTGACCCCGGTCCCCTTGCCACCGATGACGGCGACTTGCGAACCGGCCGCATTGCCCGCCCTGCGACTGGTGATGGTGAGCTTGGCGACCGAACCGATCGAAGGCAGCGCCTCTCCGCGGAAGCCTAAGGTGCGGATATCGTCCAGCGTCTCGGATATCTTCGAGGTGCAGTGGCGCCGTACCGCAAGGTCGAGGTCCTGTGCATCCATGCCGCTGCCATTGTCGGTGATGCGGATGAGGCTCTTGCCGCCGCCTGCGGTGGCGATCTCGATCCGGCTGGCCCCGGCGTCGATGGCATTTTCGATCAGTTCCTTCGCGGCGCTGGCAGGCCTTTCGATGACCTCGCCGGCTGCGATCTGGTTGATCAGCGTTTCGGGCAGTTGTTTGACGGACATTCTTTTATTGTCTGGGATTCGCGGCGTGAAGGAAAGCTTTTCCGGTGGGCTTCAACCCCTTTTGAAGGCATCTTCCGCGGGCGCAGGGTCGTTCATTAATTGCGCCTTAAGACAAAGTCGATAATTTGACCGGTATTAAAACTGGATGAAACCGGAGGAGCGCCCGCTCCCCGCAGGTGATCAGGATGGCGGTTCGCTGGGCGCCGCCATAAAAGGCCGGATCACCCGTTGAAGACTTGGAACCAGCATGTCCCCGACCCTACACGACTGAAACTAGAAGGAATTTGGCCGAGAGGGAAACAATCGGCATAACGGCCGGCTTTAACCCGTGTCCGAAAAGCATACAGGGAGTTTCATCCTATGAATGATTTGTGGTCCGCGGACGCGAACATTCAAACTGCCATGCTCGAAGTGATATCCGAAGGCATTTCGGGCGGCGTTTTCATTTATGACAAAAATGACGTAATCGTTTTTGCAAGTCAGCACTTATTTAGTCTTCTCTCGGTCCCCAAGAGTTTTCTTGCGCCCGGCACCCGCCTCCGGGACCTGCTTGGCGCCGTTTACGACAGCGGTGGGCGCTTTTCCACCGACGGAACCGGCTCGCGCCGGACGTTGAATCGCGACGACTGGATCGCCGAACAGATTGCCACTCTATGGAAGGAGCGCACCGACGCATTGGAGCGCCGGGGCATGGACCGATGGCTGAGCCTTTCAAGACGCCGCCTTCCCTCCGGTTACGGCGTGTGCGTCATCAAGGACGTGTCCGACCACAAGAAGCGGGAGGAGCAATGGCGCGGTGATATGGAACGGGTCCAGATTACCGAAGAAGTGCTCGACAATCTCCCGTTCCCCATCACGGTCAAGGACAGGAACCTCACCTTCGTTGCCGTCAACAAGGCGGCCTGCCGGTTCTTCGACCTGCCGCCAGAGGCGATGCTGGGCCGCAAGGGATCAGACATTCATCCGCCCGAACTGGAAAAGCGGCTCGCGGAGGTCAACCGGCAACTTTTCGAGACCGGGGAACCCGTACAGATTGCGGAACGGGTAAAGCGGCGGGATGGCGCCGAAATCGTCATCAGTGCCAGCAAATACCGGATCGGCAAACCAGGCCGCTATTACCTTGTCACAGCGATGGAAGATGTCACGGCCCGGGTTGAAACGCATAGCGAGAGCGGACCGGCGCCCTCGCATGTCGATCCTGTCGACCTGATCTCTTCATCGCTCAACCTCTCCAAGGGTCAATCGAATCCGGAGCCGGAGGTCGCCGAGAAGGGTGTATCTGGCCATAAGGTGCTGGTCGTCTCCGCCCATCCGGGGACGGAACAGCAAGCGCTGTCGATCCTTGCAACTCTCCGGCTCGACATCTCGTCCGTGTCGAGCGCAGAGGAACTTGCCCTTTTCCTGCGCCTTGCCGGAGAGGCCGGGGTCGGTGTTGATCTCATCGTTCTGGACGCCGACATGCCTGTCCAATGCCTGGAGATTGCTGGCGACTATGGCATAGCCACCATCACGATGGATGCCGATGGTATGGTGCAGGAGCTCGCTGCAGCCGTTGATGACGCGCTTGAAGACAAAGAAGATCGCGGTGTCGACTGCGAAAATCCGCAGATAACTTTCGATTCCCGTGCGGAAGGTACGGACATCGATATCCTCGTCGCAGAAGACAACGATGTAAATCAGATCGTCTTCTCGCAGATACTGGAAGGCCTCGGCTATCGTTATGCGATCGCGGCTGACGGAGAAGAGGCGGTTCGGCTGTGGCAGCAACATGCCCCGCGGCTCATCCTGATGGACGTCACGCTTCCGAAGCTCAACGGCTTCGAGGCAAGCGCCCGCATCCGCGCTTTGGAAACGATCGACAATTCCGTTCCGATTATCGGTGTGCTTGCCTTTGCCTTCGACCGGGACCGGGATCATTGTTTCGCGTCCGGCATGAATGACGTGATCCTGAAACCAATCAGCCCGGAGGCGCTCGAGGCCGTTTTTGAAGGCTACCTGGGTGCGACGATGAAAAGGTCCTTCGCCTAGACGATTAATAGGCTCCTTGACATATGTTAAGATCGACGCATGATTTTTTAATCTTTTTCGCCCATCCTGCTTGCGTTTGTGAAGCGTAATGGGATTGTTCATGAAGCCGGCGGGAAACCCGTTGCCGCAGGTCAGCCAGAATGAGCTGCAGGCAATGGCCTATAGCGACCCACTCACGGGTCTGGGAAACCGATACCGCCTGCGCGACAAGGTGCGTCTGCTGGCAGCCGAACGTGCGCAAGATCCCGCGCCCTTTACGGTCTGCATTGCCAATCTCGATGGCTTCAAGCCGATCAACGACCTGTTCGGCGCCGAGGCAGGCGACGAAATTCTCTGTCAGGTCGCTCACCGCTTGAAAGCGTGCATCCCCGACGGCGCGACCGTAACGCGGCATGACGGAGACGAATTTGCCTTCGTCTTGCCGCTTGTGTTCGAACGAAACAGTGCCGAACGTGTCGGACAAATGATCAAGGATGTGCTTTCCGCTCCCTACGATCTGGGCGACCGCAACGTGCGCCTCTCTGCATCCTTCGGTTTCGCCATCTATCCTTTTGCCGGAGAAGACTTCGAAGAATTGCTGAAAAGCGCGGAGACGGCCCTTTACCGCTCCAAACGGCGCGGGCGGGGCCAGATTACCGTCTATTCACGCGAAATTGCGCAGGAAATGAAGCGAGCGACACAGCTCGAACAGGCGCTACGCAATGCCATTATCGCCGACGCGGTGGATGTACACTTCCAGCCGATCGTGCGTATCAAAGACGGCGGTGTCGTTGGTTTCGAGGCGCTTGCGCGCTGGATCGATGCGGATCTGGGTCCGGTCTCACCCGCTGTCTTCGTACCTCTGGCCGAGGAGCGCGGATTTATTGACGCGCTTTCTGAAACGTTGCTGCGCAAGGCTGCCGAGGCTGCGCTCTCATGGCCGCGAGAATTATTCCTGTCCTTCAACCTGTCTTCCGCGCAGCTGATGGACCCCGGCACCACCGACACTATTCTATCGGCGCTTGCCCGCGTCGGCCTCGATCCTTACCGTTTGGAGCTGGAAATTACCGAAACGGCCGTGATGACCTCGGCCGATACGGCACAACGGATCATTACAGACCTCAGGCATCAGGGCGTTCGCATTTCCCTTGATGATTTCGGTACCGGTCAATCGAGCCTGGGCCGGCTGCGCGACTTTACCTTCGACAAGGTGAAGATCGACCGCGCTTTCGTCTCCCGCATCACCACTGACCGCGCTTCGGAACATATCGTCAAGGCGATCATCGCCATGTGCGAAGGTCTCGATCTGCAGGTGGTGGCCGAGGGTATCGAAACGAACGCCGACGCCGACAAGCTGAGGGAGCTCGGATGCGGCATGGGCCAGGGATACTACTACGGCAGGCCGGCGGACGGCGCGGCGACGTTGCGTTATTTGAACGACCACTTCCGCGAATTCGTCACCATTGAACGGATTTGAGGCGCTACGCGTTGTTGCTGTAACAAAAGGCGGCACATGCGTGCCGCCCGTTTCAGTGATGACCTATGTGGCCTGAACCGTGTTATTTGCTCGGAGCGGCCGGCGGGTTGGTGCCGCCGGTTGCGGGCATCTGAGTACCGGTGGACGACGTGGTCGTTGCATCGGTTTCAGCCTGTTTGTCCTTCAGAGTCTTAAACTCGGGAGCCGCCTGCAGTGCTTCGGCGGTTTCCGTGGTTGTGAGGCGAACCTCGTTGTTGTTTTCCGCATCGCGCGTCATCGTGAGCTTTTCCATCGGTACGGCAACATCTTTTTCGCCGATGCCGAGGAAGCCGCCGACGCCGATCACGGCAGCAACGATGCCGCCATCTTCTTCCATGATCAGATCGTTCACGTCGCCGATGCTCTTGTCTTCGGCATTGTAAACCGGCTTGCCGATGTAGTCATTGGCGCTGATCTGGGTTTCGGCTTGTTCCGTCAGATAGCTTCCTGAAGCGGCAGCCGAGTCGCTTCCGGTCTTGGGAGCTGGTGTTGCAGCACTATCTGCCGGCTTTGCGGCTGGATCAGCCGGAGCGGCAGGCGCTGCCGGAGCCGGGGGTGCTGGTGTAGCGGGCTGCGTCTGGGCGTATGCGGGAGCAATGGCGGTTGAGGCCAAAAGAACTGCCGCGGCCATCATGTTCATGGTCTTTTTCATAACGTTCCTACCTTCTCCTGCTAAGGTTATCTGTTCGAACGCGCGGTTCTCCGGGCCGGAGTCATCCTTGTCCGCGTCGGTTCGAGAGGGAAATGTTATGACAAGCGAATAGTTCCGGATTATCCCCCTGAAATATTAGGCGATTTTTCCGGAACATTTTTCGATCTGCGTAGTTTGAAATACTCGCGTTTTTTGCCAATCAAAGGCGATAGGCGGGCTCAGCACCGCAGTGGATGGGCGCTGCGATCTCAAACAGCGATCCGGCCAGCGGGTCTGCGGCACGGGCCGCTTCGTCAAGTCCTTCCCATGCCGAGGTGACCGCAAGGCGTCCGTGGCCGATATACACCGGGCACGTCGTCCGGCGAGCGGGCAAGAGGTGCCGGGAAAGATGCGTTCCATTGGCGTCATAGTGGTCGACCGCCCCTTCACCCCACCGGGCGTTCCAGATCGTCCCGTCGCTCGCGCAGATCGAGCCGTCAATCCCGCCCGGCCGACCATTCTGGTCCACCAGTATGGACGGCTCGCCATTGGGCCGTCCAGTCTGCGGATCGAGTGGAACCCGCATCAGCCTGTTTACCCGTGTGTCGACATAGTAGCCGATTGCTCCGTCCGGCGAGAAGCAGATCGAATTCGGGATGCTGATACTGTCGAAGATCTTGGTGATCACGCCTTGGGCCACATGATAGATTGCGCCGGCGCCGTCCTCGGACTTTTTCCCCATCGTACCGATCCACAGGCTTCCTGAAGGATGCACTCGGCCGTCGTTCGAACGGTTTCCGGGTTTTTCCGGCTCCAGCTCCCGGTAAACGGAGAACTCGCCCGTGGCTCGGTCCCGAATGAAGAGCCCTTTGTCGCTTGCCAGGAGTTGTCGGTCCGCATCGATGGGCGCGAGAACGCTTCCCATGAACGGCAGGTGATGCACGCTTTCGCGTGCCGTCGGCAGATGCAGCTGATGAAGTGCCTTGCCGAGGATGTCGAACCACCAGAGCGTCTCAGTTGCTGCTTCGAAGGCCGGCCCTTCTCCAAGTGAGCAGAGAGAGGGGGAGAGGATCCGTCCTTCAAAATTGTAAGTGGTGGTCATACAAAATCTCCAATTGCAGTCAGAGGTAATTACTCTGTATCATTCCGACATGAGTCCGCAAACTCTGAGCATAGCGAATTTGATCCCCAATAATTATCTCCTGACAAGGGGTTGGAACCGTGCAAGAAGACATTAAACCCGAGCAGATGTCATCATTTTTGGAAATGTTTATTAGTAAAGACTTGAAAGCATCGGCCGATCGAAGGTAAAGCCCTGTCATGAGTGGAATGGCTCTTGGGATGTCGCGACGACGATCAGGCAGCTTCCACGCGGACTTCGGCCGGTTGCGCAAATACTCTCCATACGAACGGTCCGTCGGTGTGAATCCAGTTGGGATGCCAGCATTTGCTCAGATGAGCGGCCGAGCAAAGAAGTAAGTGATGTCCAAGACCGAGAAAGTTGCCGAGGCCTGGGTTTTCGATGGAAACGTCGAGGAGATCGCGACCCTCAAGACCCAGTTCGACGTATTTCGCTTCATGAAGCGGGTGACGGAATATTACGGTTGCCGCACCTTCATGGTCGTCAATCTTCCTCATGCGACGTCGCTCGAGCTGTCCAGCAACACAATCATCACGAACTGGCCGGCCGAACTGATATCTCATTTCGACAGGGAAGGTTTGCTGCAGTCCAGTCCCGTTCTTCGCCGGCTCCGCAGTTCGACCCTGCCTTTCACCTTCGATTTGGAGAGTGTAAGTTCCGACAGAGGGCCGTTGATCCGAAATTTTTTCGGGAGGTTTGGCCTGGTCCGCGGCGCCTATTTCCCCGTCCACGACGCCTCGGGCATTCGGGCTGCGGTTTCGTTCGCCGGTGACGGTCCGCTCTTCAACCGGCAGCAGATGATGGAGTTGATGTATATCTCCATCCATGTGTTCGAGCGGCTGGCGGAGATCCGCAATCTCGACGTACGCGCCACCGATGTCCTGACCGAACGAGAGATCGATTGCCTCAACTGGACGGCTGCCGGCAAGACCAGCGCGGAGATCGCGGAAATTTTGGGGTTGTCGGAGCACACCGTGAACCACTATCTCAACCGCGCCGCGAAGAAATTGGATACGGTTAACCGCACTCAGGCCGTTGCCAAGGCGTTGCGGATCGGCTTGATCAAATAAAGCGCGTGCTGCATTGCACACTATTTCATCGTTGCTTAAGCATTTGGCGCCGTTAAAGGCAGGCCAATCCTGGAATTGCTGCGCCGCAGTGGCGCCAATAGCCAATAGTTGTTGGAAAAGCTCAATAAAAGGAAGCATCTTCCCGAGTGGCACGTTTCGTGCTTCTCTAGTGCAGGTCCAGAGGGGACTGTAAAAGCGCCCCAAGAGGCGTGACAAGAAAAGCCACCGTTCGGTCTGTGCGCCATATGGCCGCCGGTCGAACGGTGGTCGCTTCTTTCCTTGCCCTCAACAATATTGAACTCCTATATATCGCCGGATGCGGCTGACCTGTTAACCGGGTGAATGCTGCTCTAACGAAAGCAGGAGTCTTTAGGGCCATGTCCGAGGTGACGAAGGAAGAAGTGCTGGCGGTGCTGGCCAAAGTTCGCGGGCCGGATTTGGAAGGCGATATCGTCTCGCGCGGCATGGTCTCGGACGTCTTTATTTCCGACAACAAGGTCTATTTCTCCATTACGGTGCCGGCGGAACGGGCGCACGAACTTGAACCGCTACGCGTCGCGGCCGAACGCAGCGTCAGAGCCATGCCTGGGATCAAGGGTGCGCTGGTGACGCTCACGGCTGATCGAAAGGCAGGCTCGCCCGCGCCGCCTCCCCAACCGGTTCCGCCTCGGACTGCCGCTGCCGGACCGGCACATGACCATAGCCATGGCCACGCCCACCCTCCGCAGCGCGAGAAGGCTGGCGTGCCCGGTGTCGGTGCCATCATCGCGGTCGCATCCGGCAAGGGTGGCGTCGGCAAATCCACAACGGCTGTCAATCTTGCCCTCGGACTTCAGGCGAACGGGCTCAAGGTCGGTATCCTGGACGCGGACATCTACGGCCCTTCCGTGCCGAGGCTCCTCAAGATATCGGGGCGTCCGCAACAGATCGAGAACCGCATCATCAGGCCGATGGAGAACTATGGTCTGAAAGCCATGTCCATGGGTTTTCTCGTCGATGAAGAGACAGCGATGATCTGGCGCGGACCGATGGTTCAGTCGGCGCTGATGCAGATGCTGCGGGAGGTGGCTTGGGGCGATCTGGATGTTCTCGTCGTGGATATGCCCCCCGGCACCGGCGATGCTCAACTCACCATGGCCCAGCAGGTGCCGTTGGCAGGTGCGGTCGTCGTTTCGACGCCGCAGGATCTGGCCCTCATCGACGCCCGCAAGGCCATTACCATGTTCCGGAAGGTTGAGGTGCCGCTGCTCGGCATCGTTGAGAACATGAGCTACTTCCTGGCCCCCGACACCGGCAAGCGTTATGACATTTTCGGCCATGGCGGCGCGCGCGCAGAGGCAGAGCGTATCGGCGTACCCTTCCTTGGAGAGGTGCCGCTGACGATCGACATCCGCGAGCGCTCAGACGCTGGTACGCCGGTGGTAGTCTCCGATCCGGAAGGCGCGTCGGCCAGGATCTATCGAGATATCGCCGCCAAGGTGTGGGCGGAACTGGACGGACGCACGCCGCGGCAGGCTCCTGCCATCGTCTTTGAATAGTTTGACGCAAAGGTTTTCCCAGAACGCTATGACTTTGAGCGGGGCTTGCGGCCGTTGCGCGCCCGCCAAGGCTTTGATGCGGGTCATGAAAAGGCTCGCCTTGCCGCCTCCTCTTGAATATCCGACGCGCCGGAGTCATGTTGCGGCGCCACATCGGGAGTTCGGTACCTCTTGATTTTGACTATGGCTGTCTTTATAGGCGCGTCCCGCCGGGGTCGTTGATGGCCCCGGATCTGGGAACCGGCAAATCCGCTTCTCTTTAAGGCCGAGGATTTCGGTCGGAGACCACGTTTGATCAATGCCTATAGTGCCAATGGGTCGATGAAGACGCTTGCGCCAGTTGAGGCGCAGCGCCAGCTCTCCGACGATGTTGTCTGGATCGATTTGATCGAACCGACACCGGAGGAGGATGCCTATGTCGAGAGCCTGGTCGGCGTTCAAATACCTACCCGCGACGATCTGAAGGACATCGAGCCCTCGAGCAGGCTCTATATCGAAGGCAGCTCCGCTTTTATGACTGCTTCGCTCGTCTGGCATGCAGACCGAACGAACCCGGAGCTCACCGACGTAGCCTTCATATTGTCCGGCAACCGCCTCATTACGGTCCGCTACGCTGATCCAAAGAGCTTTCAGCTCTTTATCGCCGCCTTCGGCCGTATTCCCGACAAGGCGCGCGACGGCACGACCCTGCTTGCGAGGCTTCTCGAAACCATTGCGGACCGCACTGCGGAAATCCTGGAGAATGCCGTGGATCGGGTCGATACCTTGTCCACGGACATTTTCCGAGATCGCGGTAAGCGGCGCCCGCCGCAATTCCTCGAGCGAAAACTGGCAGAGATTGCCGAATGTCATCGGCTCGTCGGAAAAGTACGGGACAGCCTGGGCTCCCTTTCGCGACTCTTGACCTTCCTGAGGAACGTGCCGTTCATGCATGAAGACAAGAGCGACGGCAGCCTCTGCGCCACCGTCGCCCACGATGTCGAGACTCTTTCGGAGCATGCGGCGTTCGTCGCCGGTAATATCGCCTTCCTGCTTGACGCGTCGCTCGGCCTGATCAACGTCGAGCAGAATTCGATTATCAAGATCTTCTCGATCGCTTCGGTGGTATTCCTGCCGCCGACGCTGGTCGCTTCCATCTACGGCATGAATTTTCATTTCATGCCGGAACTCGATTGGCACCTCGGATATCCGCTGGCGATCTTAACGATGATCCTCTCTGCCATCGTCCCTTTTTTCATTTTCCGCTGGAAAGGCTGGCTGTAGCAAGCCAGACGTCCCATGGGCCATCCTGCTGAACATTCCGCTGCCGAAACCACCAAGGTTCAAGGCCTGTTTGCACTCGCACTCGGCTCCGTCGGCGTCGTTTATGGCGACATCGGCACCAGTCCTCTCTACGCTTTCCGTGAGGCTTTGAAACCCATTTCCCATGACGGCGTCACCGAAGTGGAGATCATCGGTCTGATCTCTCTGATGATCTGGACGCTGACCATCATCGTCACGCTCAAATACGTGCTCTTCCTGCTGCGGGCGGACAACGACGGCGAAGGCGGCACTCTGTCGCTGTTGGCGCTCCTCACGAAATCAGCCAACGGCCACAGGGCGTTCCTGATGCTGCTCGGGCTGATCGGCGCGGCACTCTTTCTAGGTGACGCGATCATCACGCCGGCGCTGTCGGTTCTGTCGGCGGTCGAAGGATTGAAACTCGTGACCCCGGCTTTGGACAGCGCTGTGCTGCCGATCTCTGTCGGCATTCTGATCGGGCTCTTCGCGATCCAGTCGAAGGGCACGGGACTGGTTTCCCGCTTCTTCGGTCCGATCACCGCCGTCTGGTTCCTGGTCATGGGAGCGGGCGGTATCGCCCATATTTCCGACGACTACGGCATCCTGGCCGCCTTCAATCCCTGGTATGCCGTCCAATTCATGCTGCACGAAGGTTTTGTCGGCATTGTCGTGCTGGGCGCGGTTTTCCTAACCGTTACCGGTGCCGAGGCGCTTTATGCCGACCTTGGTCACTTTGGCCGCAGACCGATCCAGTGGGCTTGGTTTACGCTCGTATTCCCGGCTCTCACGCTCAATTATTTGGGGCAGGGGGCTTTGGTGCTCAAGCGGCCCGAGGCCATGTCCGATCCCTTCTATCTGATGTTCCCGCAATGGGCGCTGCTGCCGGTGGTCATTCTTGCAACCGCCGCGACCATCATCGCCAGCCAGGCGGTCATCACCGGCGCCTTCTCGCTCGTGCGCCAGGGAATCCATCTCGGCTACCTGCCGCGCATGCAGATACTTTTCACCTCCGAGACTAATACCGGTCAGATCTTTTTGCCATCGGTCAACACACTGCTTCTGGTGGGCGTGATCGCGCTGGTTCTGGGGTTTGAAAGCTCCGAAGCACTGGCGACGGCCTATGGCATATCGGTGACCGGCGCCATGGTCGTCACGACGCTGATGGCCTACGAATTCGTGCGGCTGAAGTGGAGATGGCCGCAGAGCCTTGCGATTGGCGTCCTGGCACCATTGCTGGCGCTGGAATTGGTCTTCCTCGGGGCAAACCTACTGAAAGTGCATGATGGCGGCTGGGTTCCGGTGATGATGGCGATCATCTTCACCATTATCATGTGGACCTGGAAACGCGGCACCGCGATCCTGTTCGAGAAGACCCGCCGCATCGACGTGCCGCTCGCGACCTTCATTCCGATGGTCGAGAAGAAAAGCGATCATGCCCCGGTCCTGGTGCCGGGCGTGGCGATTTTCCTGACGAGCGATCCGGAAACCGCTCCGGCGGCTCTGCTGCACAACATCAAACACAACCATGTCCTGCACGATAAGAACGTCATCCTGACGATCGTGACTGGCAACAAGCCGCGCGTTTCGCTGGAAGAGCGCTATAAGATCGAAAAGGTGTCCGAACGCTTCACGCTGATCGAACTCCGTTTCGGCTTCATGCAATCGCACAACGTCTCGCAAGCGCTTGCTTATCTGCGCAAGACCGGTTTCAAGTTCGACATCATGTCCACCTCTTTCTATCTCGGACGCCGCAAGCTCGTGCCGGATGCGGAGTCGGGCATGCCGATGTGGCAGGACCGGCTGTTCATCGCCATGGCCAACACCGCGACCGACCCGTCCGATTATTTCCACCTGCCTGCCAATCGGGTGGTGGAACTCGGCTCCCACGTCATCATCTGACGTTCCGCAGGCTGACATCTATGTGAATGTCCTAATTCAGTCCGGTTTGCAGGTGTTTCGACTGCCGGCGTTAACCGCTCATCAAGGTTAATGATTGATCTTCACGGGGTCGTCTTTGCCTTGTGGAGTTACGGTTTTGCGTTCGAAGAGCGTTTTGCGTCGCAAGTCTGCATCCCGTCGGGATGCATGGACTTCCCCGGCTGTCTTCGGCCTTGCCTGTTGGCTAATCTTTCCGTCCGCCCCCGCCCATGGCGATCTGGCCGATCTTCTGACGGGGCTGGATCGGGCCGATCAATGGCGCATGGTCCTGACAGATTCCCCCGCAGGGTCGATCCACCAGGCGTCGCTGGCATTCCCGGGATTGAAGGACGCCGTTTCCGGCAATGCGGGCGTTACGCTCGCGGATGGTCGCAAGATTGCCCTGGTCGATGAAAAGCAATCCGCAGATCCGCGGCCCGACGAAGACCGCGTCAACCGGGCAGGGAAGAAGGGCCGCATCGTCGCAGTCGAACCGATGCAGCCGCCGAAGGCATTCTCCGCCGGCTCCGTCCTTCAGCGCTCGAGCGCGCTCACTCTGCCGATCGAGGGGCGTGATGAACTGGCCGCCTTTGCCAGAGCCGGCAAGGCGCAGAAGCCAATCGAGCTTGCATCCTTCTATTTCCGGAAGAAGGAAGAGCCGAAGCCGCAAGATGATTTGATGCCGATGATCGCCGGCCTTATCAACAACCAGCAGGCTGATGTGCTCGCAACCGCCTATGCGCCGCCGGAGCCCGACTTCGCCGAAGAATCGCCTTTCGATGCAATCTTGACGGAAAAACCGAAAGGGGGACGGTTCATTCCGCCGATCGGGCCCGATGATCATGCTTGGGCCGCAACGCCGCTACCGCCGTCGGCGTTTTCCGCCCGCGAACAGCAATGCCTCGCATCGGGCATCTACTTCGAAGCGCGCGGCGAAGCAGCCCGCGGCCAAGCCGCGGTGGCGCAGGTGATCCTCAATCGTGTTCGCAATCCCGCCTATCCCGGCACCATATGCGATGTCGTCTACCAGAACGAGGATTGGCGCAACCGCTGCCAGTTCTCCTTCGCCTGCGACAACATCAAGGATCGTATCCGCTCCGAATACCATTGGAAAATGGCCCGCGAGGTGGCGATGGCCGTTACCGCCGGAAAGATCTGGCTTCCGGAAGTCGGTTCCTCCACCCACTATCACGCAGTTTATGTGCGTCCTGCCTGGGCTCGCACCATGAAGAAGGTTGGCCGCATCGGCCTGCACGTCTTCTACCGCACCTATGGCGGCGGCTGGAGCTGACCGCCTTCTGCCTCGCAAATGCGAAGCGATTCCCGCGACAGTTTTGCCCGCTCCCGGTTGCAATGCTACTAACAATTTGAATTTTCAAGGTTAATTAACCTTGCATGAAGCGCCGCCGACGCCTTGACTATGGGGGCGCTCAAAACTATGTTGCGCGCGACTTGAAAACGGGCCTGAAGGCGCGAAATCCCTCGCTGGCTGCACTTTTTGGCGGTCGGCCGGTTCTAAGGACCGGTTGCCCGGAAGCTGGGAATAGGGACGACGTGAATGACGGATGATCGGGACGATGGTCTGGAAGAGCGCCGGAAGCGCCTGTCTGCAAAACTCGCGGACAGGAAGGCTGAAGACGCGGCAGAGGCGAAGAGGGACGCGCAATCTGAAGAGAGCCGCAGGGGCATGGCCCTCGGTTTCAAGCTCTCCTCCGAGTTCATCTCCGCTGTAGCCGTTGGCGCCATTCTGGGTTTTCTGCTCGACCGTTTTGCCGGTACGTCGCCCTGGGGGATGATCGTCCTTCTTCTTCTGGGTTTTTGTGCCGGCGTTTTGAATGTGCTTCGCGCAGTAGGTATGGTGGCTCCGCCGCCGACCATGCACAAGCGGGGCGACGAGAATGGAAAGGGAAGCGGTCTCTGACGCCTCCCGCAGGAAGATTGGGCCGCTGGCCCGGCAATGAAAGAGGTAGACGGTGGCAAACGATCCGATCCATCAGTTCCAGATCAGCAAGATCGTTCCGATTGAGATCGGCGGCATCGATTTCTCCTTTACCAATGCCTCCCTCTTTATGGTCGCCACTGTGGCTTGCGCAGCCGGCTTCCTTTATTTCTCCACCTCGCAGCGCGGGCTGATCCCCGGCCGGGCGCAGTCGGTAGCGGAAATGTCCTACGAATTCATCGCGGGCATGCTGCGCGAAGGCGCCGGCAGCCACGGGATGAAGTTCTTTCCGCTGGTCTTTTCGCTGTTCATGTTCGTGCTGACGGCGAACCTGCTCGGCATGTTCCCGTATTTCTTCACCGTTACCAGCCAGATCATCGTCACCTTCGCGCTGGCGCTGCTGGTCATCGGTACGGTTCTCGTCTACGGCTTCTACAAGCACGGTCTGCATTTCCTGCAGCTCTTCGTGCCAAGCGGCGTTCCCGGCGCGCTTCTGCCGCTGGTCGTGTCGATCGAAATCATCTCGTTCCTGTCCCGCCCGGTTTCGCTGTCGGTTCGTCTCTTCGCGAACATGCTGGCCGGCCATATCACGCTCAAAGTGTTCGCGGGCTTCGTTGCCTCGCTTGGAACCATGGGCGCGCTGGGCATCGGCGGAGCCGTCCTTCCTCTCATCATGACCGTCGCCCTGACCGGTCTCGAATTCCTTGTCGCCTTCCTCCAGGCTTACGTCTTCGCGGTGCTGACTTGCATGTACCTCAACGACGCGATCCATCCCGGCGGGCACTAAGGATAACGACATTGGCGTCCTAGGCGTCAGTCTACAGCCGCAACAACCATTTCGAAGGAGTTTCTCATGGAAGCGGAAGCAGCAAAGTTCATCGGTGCAGGTCTGGCTTGCTTTGGCATGGCCGGTACGGCTCTTGGCCTCGGCAACATCTTCGGCAACTACCTCTCGGGCGCTCTGCGCAATCCGTCTGCCGCTGACAGCCAGTTCGGCCGTCTGGTATTCGGCTTCGCCGTTACGGAAGCTCTGGGCATCTTCTCGCTGCTCATCGCTCTCCTGCTGCTCTACGCAGTCTAAGACCTGACCAGGCATCCGGATCGCGGCCGCTTGCAAGATAGCGCGCCGTGATCCTTCGCATTTGGAATACACCTGGAGGTGATGATGTTCGTGACCTCGGCATATGCGCAGACCGCGCCGGCCGCTCCTGAAACGCCTGCAGCACCGGGCGCCGCTCCCGCGGGCGATCCGCATGCCGCACCGGCTGGCGAAGTGCATACCGAAACCGGCGTCGCCCATGGCGGCGAGCACGGTGGCGGCACCTTCCCGCCATTTGATGCGACCTATTTCCCGTCGCAGATCCTCTGGCTCGTCATCACTTTCGGCCTCTTCTATCTGTTGATGAAGAAGGTCATCGTTCCGCGCGTAGGCGGTATTCTCGAACACCGCCACGACCGGATCGCTCAGGACCTCGATGAAGCCGCGCGCCTAAAATCTGAAGCCGACGCCGCTGTCGAGACCTACGAAAGGGAACTGGCGGCCGCCCGTTCCAAGGCACACACCATTGCAGAGACCGCTCGCGAAGCGGCCAAGGGCAAGGCTGCCGCCGATCGCGCCGCGATCGAGACGGAACTGGCTCAGAAGCTTTCGGTGGCTGAAACCCGCATTGGCGAAATCAAGGCTCAGGCCTTCGCTCAGGTCGGCCAGATTGCCGAAGAAACCGCCTCTGCCATCGTCGATCAGCTGATCGGCGCCAAGGCATCCGGCGACGATATCAAGGCTGCCGTCGCAGCCGCGAAGACGGAGGCCTGATACAATGGCATTCGATGCAACATTTTTCGCCTTCGTCGGTCTCGTTCTCTTTCTTGCCCTGATCGCCTATCTCAAGGTTCCGGGCATGATGGCGAAATCGCTCGACGAGCGTGCCGACAACATCCGCAAGGAACTTGAGGAAGCCAAACGTCTGCGTGAAGAGGCTCAGGCGCTGCTTGCCGAATATCAGCGCAAGCGCAAGGAAGCCGAAGCGGAAGCCGCTCACATCGTGGCATCTGCCGAACGCGAAGCCGCTGCCTTGAGTGAAGAAGCCCGTCAGAAGACGGAGGAGTTTGTGGCTCGCCGGAACGCGCTTTCGGAGCAGAAGATCCGGCAGGCCGAGGCCGACGCGATCGGTGCCGTTCGGGCCGCCGCTGTCGATCTTGCGATCGCTGCTGCAGAACGAGTCATTGCCAACAAGGCCGATACTTCCACGCAGGACTCCCTTTTCAAGGACGCCCTCGGCCAGGTGCAGTCGCGATTGAACTGACTGCGATACCTTGCGAAAGATAAGAAGCCCCCGGAAGCTCTGTGCCTCCGGGGGTTTTTCATTTGTGGCTTGTTTTTCAGGCGAATGGGACTGCCGGGAGGATCGATGCAAAAGCCCAGACTGTTTGGCGCCGACTACAGCGTTTATGTACGTAGCGCCCGGCTAGCTTTCACCGAAAAGCGCGTCGCTTATGAACTGGATGCGATCGACGTCTTTGCTGCGGATGGCCCGCCCGCTTCCTATTTGAAAAAGCACCCATTCGGCCGTATTCCGGCGCTCGAGCATGGCGACTTTACGCTGGATGAGACCGGCGCCATCACCAGATATGTGGACGAGGCCTTCGAGGGGCCGGCACTGCAGCCGGTAAATATCCGCAGCCGAGCACGGATGAACCAGATCATCAGCATCGCCGACGGCTATATCTATCCAACCCTCGTCTGGGGTATCTACGTGGAGCAGGTCTCGAAACCCCGTAGTGGCAAACAGAGGGATTTTTCCCGGCTGCAGACCGCGCTCGACAAGGCGCCAATCTGCTTACAGGCGCTGGAGGATCTGATGACGGATGGGCCGTGGGCAGGCGGATCCGACCTCAGCCTTGCCGATCTTCATTTGGCGCCGATGATGGATTATTTCATGAAGGCGCCAGTCGCTCCCGGCCTGATGAGGGGAGTTCCGGCGCTCGCTTCCTGGTGGAACCGGATTTCTTCTAGGGCTTCAATGCGAGCGACGATCCCGACGAGCTGACCGCAGGATGCTAGTCCCGAAGGTGTATCCTTACGTGCCTGGCAACTCGTCCTTCCTGAGCGGACGGAAACTCATGCGGTGCAGTGAGCAGGGGCCATGCGCCTCGATGCCCGCACGATGCTGCGGGGTGGCGTAGCCGGCATGGTTGGCGAAACCGTAGACGGGATAGACATGGTGGGCGCGCGTCATCATCCGGTCGCGGGTCACCTTGGCGACAATAGATGCCGCCGCGATCGAAACGGAACGCGCATCGCCCTGGATGACCGCCTTGCCGGAACAGCAGAGGCCGCGCGGCACGTCGCGCCCATCGGCAAGAACATAGGCGGGCGTGACCGCGAGACCCGCGACAGCCCGGCGCATGGCGTCTAGGCTCGCTCGAAGGATGTTGCGTTCGTCAATGTGGCGCGGTCCGGAGGCCGCGATCGACACCTCTGCGGTTGCCATGATCGCCTCGAACAGGGTTTCCCTCTGCAGAGCCGTCAGCTGCTTGGAATCGTTGAGGCCGTCTGGAATATTCTCCGGGTCCAATATCACCGCCGCGGCAACGACTGGTCCCGCCAATGGTCCCCGCCCGGCCTCGTCCGTGCCGGCAACCGGCCAGTGGCCGGCTTTCCGCGCCAGAAGTTCCAGGCTGAAGTCCGGGACGACCGGCACTTCTTCGAAGAGCATCGGAGAATCGGGTGACGTGCGAGGCAACATGGCGGCAACCTCGCACGTCGACCCGATCTCCTGCAACCCCCGGCAGGCGATGCGGCGTCGCTATCCACCGAGGGGCGGCGGTGGAACCGGGGAGAATCCGGCGCTTGACAGGACGGGCAAGCGCCGGAAACAGAATTACAACAGTGAAGGCCTCACGCCTGCTCCATAAGATTCCGCTATCCACCTTTGATGCCTTCGAGAGATGGCCAGTGAAGACGAAACACCAGGCTCAAAGCAGCGAAAGCTGAATACCTCCGCCATCCGGCCGAATGAACAAATCGTCCCGGAGCGGCAGACCGCGGCGGACCATTTCAAGCCGTTTCGTCGCCATTTCGAATCGCCGGCCGATCTGCCAGGCATAAGGCCCGGCTCCCTTCATCCGCTTTCCGAACTCCGCGTCGTAATCCTTGCCGCCGCGCATTGAGCGGACGAGCGACATCACATGCCGATAGCGGTTGGGATAATTCTGCAGCAGCCAGTCGCGAAACAATGGGCTCACTTCCAGAGGAAGGCGCAGCAGCACATAACTTGCCTCCGTCGCGCCTGCCGCATGGCCTGCCTCGAGTATCCGCTCGATTTCGTGATCGTTAAGCGCCGGAATCACGGGGGCCACCATGACCGCTGTCGGAATTCCGGCATCGGTCAGCGCCTTGATGGCTGAGAGGCGCTTGGGAGGGGTCGAGGCGCGCGGCTCCATGGTGCGGGCAAGCTTGCGGTCCAGCGTGGTGACGGAGATGCCGACCTTGGCGAGCCCTTTCGAAGCCATTTCGGAAAGGATGTCGATATCGCGTGTAATGAGTGCCGACTTGGTGACGATCGCGACCGGGTGATTGGCCTTGTTCAGGACCTCGAGGATCTGCCGCATGATGCGCCATTCTCGCTCGATCGGCTGGTACGGATCGGTATTGGTCCCGATGGCGATTGCGCGCACCTTGTAATCCGGTTTGCTAAGCTCGCGCTCAAGCAGCTTCGGAATGTCGGGTTTGGCAAACAGTTTCGATTCGAAATCGAGCCCCGGCGAAAGACCCATATAGCTGTGGGTCGGCCGCGCGAAGCAATAGATGCAGCCGTGTTCGCAGCCACGATAGGGATTTATCGAGCGGTCGAAAGACAGGTCGGGGGATTCATTCCGGGTGATTGCAGTACGCGGCTTTTCGACTTGCACCTCTGTCTTGAACGGTTCGAGTTCTTCGATGGTCTGCCACCCGTCGTCGAACACCTCCCGGCGTTCTGCCTCGAAGCGGCCGCTCGGATTGAGCCCGGCCCCACGTCCGCGCCTGCGGTCCACTTCGACCCTGAGACCGGAGGACTTTACCAGTGCATCGGCAATATCGGCCGTATGAGCAGGCGCCAAAGCGCTCTGCCGCAAATGGGACAGCTCGTTCATGGGGTGCTCCTGACGGGTGTTCGTCCCGTTTCTGATGATTAAATTCCTAGCCGCAAAATAAGAACATTGCAAGAACAAAATTTGGCGACATGTTTCTGGTTTTCTGTGGCGCGATGCGGTAAACGTCAGGAATGCTGACTGTCATCTTGGAATGCCGCGATCAGGAATCAGAGCTGGCGCAGACGCTCTCGCTGCTTGTTTCCGCGGCGGTGGAAGGGCTCGTGAGCGACGTGGTGGTGCTTGATCACGGCTCGCGGGATGGTACCTCCCGGGTGGCCGATGCCGCCGGTTGCCGTTTCCACACCCATTGGGACATTAAGGATATTTTGCGGTCCGCGCGGGGCGAGTGGCTGCTGTTGCTGGAGCCCGGCGCCCGATTGCAGACAGGCTGGATCGATGAGGTCATGGAATATCTCGCACTCGGGAGGCAACCGGCCCGATTCGCCCCATCTCGGACTTACCGGCGGCCGTTCTTCAAGCGCATCGGGCGGGCCGTTCCTCCGCTGGAACATGGCCTGCTTTTTCCCAAACGCCAGGCAATCGCGCTCGCGAAGTCAGGCATGGATCTTGAAACGCTGGCGAAGGGGCAAAAAGCCATCAAGCTCGTCAGCGAAATTATTCCCGCCTGGGTCGCCAAGGCGGTGCATTAGCTGGGCGGGAGCCGCTCCGGCTATTTCTGCGATGAGCGCCGCGCTTCAGGTGCTCGTCGAGCCGCGGCATGATCTCGATGAAGTTGCACGGCATGTGCCGATAATCGAGTTGCGCCTTCAGGATGCCGTCCCAGGCGTCCTTGCAGGCGCCCGGTGAGCCCGGCAGCACAAAGATGAAGGTGGCATTCGCCACTCCGCCGGTCGCGCGTGATTGGATTGTTGAAGTTCCTATCTTGTCGTAGGAAATGCGGTGGAAGACCTCGGAAAAGCCGTCCATGCGTTTTTCAAAAAGCGGCTCAAGCGCTTCCGGGGTGACGTCACGACCGGTGAAGCCCGTACCGCCGGTGGTAATCACCACGTCGATCTCGGGATCGAGCGTCCATTCCCGCACCTGAGCGGCGATCTTGTCCTTGTCGTCAGTCACGATGGCGCGGGCCTTCATTTCATGGCCTGCTTCCGCAATGCGTGCCGCAAGGGTGTCGCCCGATTTATCGTTTTCCAATGTGCGGGTGTCGGAAACGGTCAGCACGGCAATGCCGACCGGAATGAAGGAACGGGTTTCGTCGATCCGGCTCATGATGTCTTTCCAGCGTTCTGGCCAACGGTCTGCACCGCCTGGAAATACCAGTCCGGCCTTTGGCCGGTCAGATTTGCCGCGGCTCTCTCTGCGATCTCGGCGGAAGGAAATATGCCGAAGCAGGTGGCGCCTGAACCGGACATCCGCGTCAGCATGGCGCCTTCTGCGCCGATCATATTGGAGATCTGGTCGATTTCGCGCACCAGGGAGCGTGCCGGCGGCTCGAGATCGTTGCGTAGGCTTTTGAGGAAAGGGATCCAATCCATTTCCAAGGCACCGATCGGTGGATTCTCCTTGCGGCTGAGCCGCTCGAAGATGTCGGGCGTCGAAACGCCCACCAACGGATTGCCGAGCACGAGGGCGAGCGACGGCAAGGTGGGCAAGGCTGCAATGTCTTCGCCTATGCCTTTGGCGACCAGGGCCTCGCTCTTGAGGCACATGGGCACATCGGCGCCAAGTGCCAGGGCAAGAGCTTGGATTTCCGGTTCCGGCAGTGGGCTCTTCCAGAAGCGCAGGAGACCCCGCAAGGCGGCTGCAGCATCTGCAGACCCGCCTCCGATTCCGGCAGCGACGGGCAGGTTTTTTTCAAGATGGATTGTGACGGGCGGAGCGGTGAAGCCGGTTGTTCTAAGCTTCTCCCGCAGCAGATCGCGAGCCCTTAACACCAGATTCCCATAGGTGCCTTCCGCTTGATTGGGTAGAAGGTGCGCAAATCGTCCGGAAGCGGTGAATTCGTCGCCCTCCGCTGCCGCAAACTTCAGCCGATCGCCGGCGTCGGCAAAGGTGACGACAGTTTCGAGCAGATGATAGCCGTCAGACCGCTGTCCCGTGACGTGCAAGGCAAGATTGATCTTCGCCGGGGCCAGCTCGAAAAGGCCCGCCTCCTCGGTGGACCCGGTTTCAAAAGGCATGCCATCGGCAAACATGATGCGTCAGGACTTCTTGTCGGGATTGGCAGGTGCCGGTGGGGTCGGGGGAACGGGTGCGATCTGGCTGCGGTCGGCAGTGGTGGCATTTGGGTCCAGCGGTGGCAAACCCTTCTCGATCTTAGCCTTGATCTGCTCGCGGTTGATATCCTCGCCTTCCGAGATCAGTGCCCGGTTCCACTGGTAGACCGCTTCCAGTTTGCGGCCGACACGCCAGTAGGCATCGCCCAAATGGTCGTTGATCGTCGCGTCGCCCGCACGAAGCTGCACTGCGCGCTCGAGCTCGGTGACCGATTCCTCGAATTTGCCCATGCGGTAATAGGCCCACCCGAGCGAATCGACGATATAGCCGTCGTCAGGCCGGGCCTCCACCGCCCTGCGGATCATATCGAGGCCTTCCTCGAGATTCTTGCTCATGTCGACTAGGGAATAACCGAGATAGTTCAGCACCTGCGGTTGTTCGGGGTTGAGCTCCAGGGCCTTGCGGAAATTCGGCTCGGCCTTGTCCCACTGCTTGAGCCGCTCGTAGGCGATGCCGCGCTGGAAGAAGATGGTCCAGTCGCCGGCCTTCGGTACGGGGCCGACAACGCCGATCGCCTTGTCGTAGGTTTCCGCCATGGCTTTGTAGTCCTTGGCTTCGGAAAGCACGCTGCCATAGGCGATATAGCTGCGGATATCGCTTGGATCCGATTCGATCAGCGATTTCAGATGCTGCTTGGCCTCATCGACCTTTCCTGTTTCCGACAGCGTTATACCCAGCTGCAGTTCCGAAATCCGCCGCATCGGCGAATCGGTCGGCACGCTTGAATAGAACTGGATGGCGCGCTCGGGCTGCTTCAGTTTTTCGGCAATGCCGCCAAGCAGGATCAGCGTATCGGCGCTCTTCGGATCGAGGGCGTGAGATATCTGCAGATAGAGCGAAACCATGTCCTCGGCGCCCTGGCGGTTCAATGCACCGCCAATGGAGAACAGAACGCCTGCAGCGCCTTCCGCCGCGTTGGTGACCTGCTGTTCGGGCTTCTCGCCCTTCTCTATGCTCTGCCGCAATGCCTTGAGCGGCGCATAGTTTGAAACCATGCCATCCCCGACGGCGATCGCGTCGAGTGCCTTCTGTCTGTTGCCAGCGGCTGCTTCCAGGCGCGCGAGCGCCATGACGGCACGCATGAAGGTATCGGGCGCGGTTGCCACGGCTTCCTTGTTGGTGACGGCCGTATTGAGATGCTGCCGGGCGGTTCCGATGTCGCCGGCTACCAGCGCCATGGCGCCGAGATGGTAGTCGGTGAAGACCTTGAACCACGGTGGGCCCTTCAGGTTGCTGACGCTCGATATGGCTTGCTTGCCCTTGCCGGCGCCAACCTGTGCCCAAGCCAGGAGTAGCTGATGGGTCAACCGGTCGAGATCGTTCGGGCCCTCATAGGCGAGGACTTTTTTGGCAGTGTCGAACTTCTTGTCGCGCAACGCGTCAAGGCCCCGCACGATCTTGGTGATCCGCTCGACGGCCGAATCGCTCTTGAGGGCTTCCGCTTCCTGGAGCCCGTCGTCGAAGTCGCCGTTGAGCAGCAGCGAGATCATCAGCCGTTCGCGGATTTCTAGGTTGGCCGGGTCGAAGGTGAGCGCCTTGCGGTAAAGGGTGATGGCAGTCGAATAGTCATGATCCACATCCGCAGTGCGGGCGGCGAGGAAGGCGCCCGAAAAGGATTGGACGTCGCCGGGGCTGAAGGTCACGACCTCTGCTGCGGTCGGCCTTGGTTCCTCGGTTGCGGCATTCGCGGCCACACCAAACAGGAGGAGGGTCGCGACTGCCGCACTGGAAAGCAGAAGAAGGCTGGATGTCCGCCGCATGAAGATGCCTTTCGTGTAGAGCGTGGCGCAGCAGTAAATGCCGCTGCCGTTCGCGCCCATTTGATTCACGACAGAATGGCTTTTTTGAAGCAGGTCCGCAAGGAAATCTCCAGCGCCGCAGTAGGCGGCGCCGGTCAAACCTTTGTTGGCCGGTACTGTTTTAGTTAACGCGCTGGATCGAAAAGTCGATGACCTCGAGAAGCGCTGCCTTGATCGGCGAGTGCGGCAGGGGCGCCAGCGCGTCGCGAGCAATGGTACCATAGTGCAGGGCGCGGGCGATGGTATCGTTCAGCGCGCCGTATTTGTTTATCAGGCCGAGTGCTTTTTCCAGGTTCTCGTCGCTGCTTTCACCCTTTTCGATCGCATGGCGCCAGAAGGCCCGCTCGGCCTCGGTGCCGCGACGATAGGAGAGGATGACCGGCAGCGTGATCTTGCCTTCCCGGAAATCGTCGCCGACATTCTTGCCGAGATCGGCGGCTTTTCCGCCGTAGTCCAGTGCGTCGTCGACAAGCTGAAATGCCAGGCCGAGATTCATGCCGTAGGATTTGAGCGCGCCGCGTCCTGCCTTGTCGGCATTGGCGATGATCGGACCGACTTCGGCTGCCGCGGCGAAGAGAGCGGCGGTCTTGGCGCGGATGACGGAGAGATAATCGTCTTCTGTCGTTTCCATGCTCTTGGCGACGGAAAGCTGCAGCACTTCGCCCTCGGCGATCACGGAGGCGGCGGTCGACAGCACGTCGAGCGCTTCGAGCGAACCGACCTCCACCATCATCTTGAAGGCTTGGCCCAGCAGGAAGTCGCCGACCAGAACGCTTGCCTGATTGCCCCAGATCATCCGGGCGGTGGACCTGCCCCGGCGCAGATCGCTTTCATCCACCACATCGTCATGCAGCAGGGTCGCGGTATGCATGAACTCGACGCTGGTCGCGAGCTTCACATGAGCGTCGCCCTGATAGCCGAACAGGCAAGCGGATGCCAGCGTCAGCATCGGCCGCAGCCGTTTGCCTCCGGACGAGATGAGATGGTTTGCCACCTCGGGAATCATCTGCACGTCGGAACCGGCCTTGGACAGGATCAATTGATTGACCCTTTCCATGTCCGCTTTGGTGAGGTCCACCAGAGGCTTGACGGATGCGTGTTTGTTTTTGCCTTCTTCAAGCGGTATGACGACGCCCAACGATGAGGCCTCCCTAGCGAAATCTTTCGGGCGACAATAGAAAGAGGCGGATAGTGCGGCAAGCGCAAATCGTATGCTGCATGGTCTAATGGAGTTCAAAAAGAGTCATGCTGGAGATTATTCGCACCAACGACGTCGTAATCCTGTCGCTGGCGCAAAGCCTGATGAAAGACGCCGGCATTCACTGCATGATCGCGGATCAGTCGATGAGTGTGCTGGAGGGGTCGCTTGGACTGCTGCCACGCCGCCTCCTGGTGGATGAGGAGCGGGCCGAAGAGGCGCGGCGGATTTTGACGGATGCGGGGTTGGAGGCGGAGCTGCGGTCCTGATGACGGCATCGGCCTATACTATCGACGCATTTCATCGCGGCAGGTTCCACATCATGCAGCCGAAGGGCGGCGGACATCGCTCCGGCGTAGATGCAATGCTGCTGGCCTCGTTGGTGGCGTCAGACAGGCCGGTCACGGTCGCCGATCTCGGTTCGGGTGCCGGCGCGGCCGGGCTTGCCGTTGCCGCGCGCCTCGCGGAAGCGAGAGTAATGCTGGTCGAAAAATCGCCGTTGATGGCCGATTATGCCCGCCGGACCCTTGCGCTGCTCGAAAACGCTTCCCTGGCGGGGCGTGTTGAGGTTCTCGAAGCAGATGTCACTTTGACGGGCAAGCCACGGATAACTGCGGGGCTCCCGGACGAGATCTTTGACCACGTCATCATGAACCCTCCCTTCAACGATGCCGCCGACCGCCGGACGCCGGATGCATTGAAGGCCGAGGCTCATGCCATGACCGAAGGTCTGTTCGACGGCTGGGTTCGCACTGCAGGGGCAATCATGAAACCTGGCGGGCAATTGTCGCTGATTGCCCGGCCGCAATCGATCGCCGAGATTATCGATGCCTGCGGCAAACGCTTCGGTGGGTTGGAGATAACCGCGCTCCATCCGCGTCCGGATGAAAGCGCCACACGCATTTTGGTTACGGCCATCAAGGGCTCGCGGGCGAGGCTGACATTGAGGGCGCCGCTCTTCGTGCACGGCGCGGACGGACACGCTTTCACGCCGTTCGTGGACGACCTCAACAACGGCCGCGCCGCGTATCGGCGAATCGGCCCGAAAAGAAATCTGCCGCCGGCGTAAAGTCTGAACCGGCGGTGCGCTCTTCGGCCGTTTTCGCCTGTTTTCAGGGCGCGGCCATTGTGTTTGCGAATCCGTCACATACATGCTGGGGCAGGCCCAATGCGACAGAAGGAAGAAAAATGAGCGGGTTTTGGAATAGGCTGATGCCGAAGCGGTTCCGTAAGACTGGCGTGACGATCCCCGTCGTCCGGTTGCATGGGGCGATCATGGCCGGTGGCAGCCAATTCAAGCAGCCGCTCAATCTGGCCGGCGTTGCGCCGATGCTGGATAAGGCCTTCTCGAAGAAGGAGGCGCCGGTTGTTGCCATTTCCATCAATTCACCGGGCGGTTCGCCGGTGCAGTCGCGCCTGATCTTCCAGCGCATCCGGGCGCTCGCTGAGGAAAAGAACAAGAAGGTGCTGATGTTCGTCGAGGACGTCGCAGCATCCGGCGGGTACATGATTGCGCTCGCCGGCGACGAGATTTTTGCCGATCCCACCTCCATCGTCGGCTCGATCGGCGTTGTCTCCGGCGGCTTCGGTTTTCCCGAACTGCTCCGCAAGATTGGCGTTGAGCGCCGGGTCTATACCGCTGGCGAAAACAAGGTGATCCTCGATCCGTTCCAGCCGGAGAAGGAAGGCGATATCGAGTATCTGAAGGCGCTGCAACTCGAAATCCACAAGGTTTTCATTGACATGGTGAAGATGCGGCGTGGCGAGAGGCTGGCCGATGATGCGACCATCTTCTCCGGTCTCTTCTGGAGCGGCATGCGCGGCGTTGACCTCGGTCTGGTCGACGGATTGGGCGACATGCGAGACGTTCTGAAACGTCGCTATGGCAAGGATGCCAAGCTGGAACTGATCGGCAGCGCCCGCACGCTCTTCGGACGTCGCGTGCCGGGAGTGGTATTTGGCGAGGGCAAGGCCGGCGAAATCGCCGCAGAGCTGACCACGGGACTTGCCGCCGGGCTTGAGGAAAAGGCATTGTGGAGCCGCTACGGTCTTTGAACGGCCAAAACGTGAGGGGGAAATGGCGCAGCTCATATTTTTGATCATCCTGATCGGCGGCGGCTGGATGTTGTACAAGAAGTTCACCAAGGATGCCGAACGGCTTTCTCAGCGCTCCCGCCAGCACGAGAAGGAGCGCCAGACGGGTGCGGTCGGCACGCTTGAAAAAGATCCGTTGACCGGTGAATACCGGGTGAAGCGGGACGAGGAGTAAGCACCGCGGCCCGGCGCTTCTAAACCTTTAATCCTTGACCCGTGCCCCTCATGCGTGGCACTCGTCCGCGTCCCTCCAACCGAACCTGATATTGCCATGACCGAGCTGCCCGACCATATGTCCCCGACCCGCTCCTTCCAGGGGCTGATCCTCGCGCTCCATAACTATTGGGCAGACAAGGGCTGCGCGGTGCTGCAGCCATACGACATGGAAGTCGGCGCCGGGACCTTTCATCCGGCGACGACGCTGCGCGCGCTCGGGCCGAAGCCTTGGAAGGCGGCGTATGTGCAGCCGTCCAGGCGACCGTCCGACGGCCGTTACGGCGAAAACCCGAACCGCCTGCAGCACTACTACCAGTATCAGGTCATCCTGAAGCCGAACCCTTCCAACCTTCAGGAGCTCTACCTCGGCTCGCTGAAGGCGATCGGTCTCGATCCGCTGCTTCATGACGTGCGGTTCGTCGAGGACGACTGGGAAAGCCCGACGCTTGGCGCCTGGGGTCTCGGCTGGGAATGCTGGTGCGACGGCATGGAGGTTTCCCAGTTTACCTATTTCCAGCAGGTCTGTGGCATCGAATGCTCCCCGGTGGCGGGCGAGCTCACCTATGGCCTCGAACGCCTCGCCATGTATGTCCAGGGCGTCGACAATGTCTACGACCTGAACTTCAACGGCCGCGAAGGCGAGGAAAAGATCTCCTATGGGGACGTCTTCCTGCAGGCGGAACAGGAATATTCGCGCCACAACTTCGAATTCGCCGACACCGCCATGCTGCATCGCCACTTCATCGATGCCGAAAAGGAATGCCAGGCTCTGCTCGCGGCAGGCGCTCCCGGCGCGAACGCCAATCAGATGCTGCACAAATGCGTCTTCCCGGCCTATGACCAGTGCATCAAGGCTTCTCACGTCTTTAATCTGCTCGACGCGCGCGGGGTGATTTCCGTGACCGAACGCCAGAGCTACATTCTGCGCGTGCGCACGCTTGCCAAAGCCTGCGGCGAAGCGTTCCTGTTGACGGAAGCGGGCGGCGCGAATTTCGGCAAAGAGGCTGCGTGATCGACGGCAGCCTCTAAGGCCTTCGACGGTCCGTTTGACGCCCTTAAGGAAGTATGCCTAGTGTCCGCCCGGAATTATACGGTTCTGGGGGATTCGCGCATGTATATTCTTCTCGGTATAGTCGTTCTCGTCGGCCTATACGTTGTCATGCTCTATAATGGGCTGGTCAAATCCCGGCAGATGGCAGAAGAGGCCTGGTCCGGCATCGACGTGCAGCTGAAGCGCCGCGCCGACCTGATTCCGAACCTCATCGAAACCGTAAAGGGCTACGCCGCCCACGAAAAGGGTACGTTCGAAGAGGTTGTCAAGCTGCGCAATCAGGCGCAGGCCGTACCTGCAGGAGATGTTGCGGGTCGAGCGCAAGTAGAAGGTCTTCTCGGCCAGGCTCTTGGCAAGATCATCGCATTGGCGGAAGCCTATCCGGACCTCAAGGCGAACCAGAACTTCTCCGAACTCCAGGCCTCGCTGGAGACGATTGAAAGCGAAATTCAGATGTCGCGGCGTTACTATAATGGTGCGGCCCGCGATCTGAACGTCAAGGTTGAAAGCGTTCCCTCCAATCTGATCGCCAGCCAGTTCGGTTTCTCCAAACGCGAATATTTCGAGATCGAGAACGCGGCGGACCGCGCCGTGCCGGCCGTCAAGTTCTGAACTCCGCTATTGGACCTTTCGGACGCAACGGTTTATGAGCGCGGTCGGCCGCGCTTTTGCGGCGTAAAATCAATGTTGCGGCGTCCCTGACGTGCCGGAACGGCATGACAGCGCTGCAGATGGCATAAGAGACGATCACCATGGGCAGAGCCAAACTCACCATCCTGCCGCCCGGCAAGCCAGTGTCCGGCCGCGCCATGCCGCCCGGATCGAAGTCGATCACCAACAGGGCGCTGCTTCTAGCTGGACTTGCAATGGGTACGAGCCGTCTCACGGGCGCGCTGAAGAGCGACGACACGCGCTATATGGCAGAGGCGCTGAGGGCCATGGGCGTTAAGGTCGATGAGCCGGATGCGACGACCTTCGTCGTCGCCGGCACGGGCATGCTCATGCCGCCATCTGAACCGCTGTTTCTCGGCAATGCCGGCACCGCGACCCGCTTCCTGACCGCGGCTCTGGCGCTCGGGGAAGGCCGCTATGTCATTGACGGCGACGAGCACATGCGCAAGCGGCCGATCAAGCCGCTCGTCGAAGCGCTGAAGTCGCTGGGCGTTACGATCGATGCACCGAGCGGCTGCCCTCCCGTCACGATCGATGCCAATGGAGCCTTCACCAGAAATGCGGTCGTTATCGACGCCGGTCTTTCCAGCCAGTATGTCTCGGCGCTGCAGATGGCCGCCGCCTGCGGTTCCGAACCTTTTCTCATCGAACTCGCGGGCGCGGATATAGGCGCGCGAGGGTATATCGATCTGACGCTCGCGGTCATGCGTGCCTTCGGCGCCAAGGTCACCCAGCCGACGCCGTCTTCCTGGAGGATCGAACCGACCGGCTATCAGGCCGCTGATTTCGCCATCGAGCCTGACGCGTCGGCCGCCACTTATCTCTGGGCGGCGGAAGTGCTGACCGGCGGCGCCATCGATCTCGGCGTGCCGGCGGATGCTTTTACGCAGCCGGACGCCAAGGCCTACGAGATTATCTCGCAATTCCCGCATTTGCCGGCGGAAATCGACGGTTCTCAGATGCAGGATGCCGTTCCGACTATCGCCGTGCTTGCCGCCTTTAATGAGACCCCCGTACGGTTTACCGGCATTGCCAATTTGCGGGTCAAGGAATGCGATCGCGTCCGCGCGCTGTCGCTCGGCCTCAACAATATTCGCGAAGGTCTCGCGACGGAGGAGGGGGATGATCTCGTCGTCGCCTCCGATCCATCGCTGGCGGGCCAGACCCTGCTGGCGGAGATCAACACGTTCGCCGACCATCGCATCGCCATGAGTTTTGCCCTGGCGGGGCTGAAGATCGGCGGCATTACCATTCTTGATCCCGATTGCGTTGCCAAGACCTTCCCGGCCTATTGGGACGTGCTTGCCTCGCTGGGTGTGGCTTATACAAACATCGAATAACTGAAAAAAATCGGCCAAGCCAAGGGGAGATATGTCGTGATGCGGTGGTTCTCCGGTTTCTGGGTCTCACTTCTCCTTTGTTTGTTTGCGGCACTCCCGGCACGGGCGGAGGAATACATCCGCTCCTACCATTCCGATATCCAGGTTGCCGCCGATGGCGACCTGACGGTCTCCGAAACGATAGTTGTCAATGCGGAAGGCAACCGGATCAGGCGCGGCATCTTCCGCGATTTCCCGCTGACCATGCAGGACGCTGCGGGACGCACCGTGCGTGTCGGTTTCGACGTCATATCGGTCACCCGCGACGGGCGCGACGAGCCTTATCATACGGAAACGGTGGCCGGCGGCATCCGCATCTATACCGGATCCGAGGATGTTTTCCTTCGCGACGGCGAACATACCTACGTCGTCACCTACCGGACCGACCGGCAGATCCGTTACTTCGACGACCATGACGAACTCTACTGGAACGTCACCGGCAACGGCTGGCAGTTTCGCATCGCGCAGGTTTCGGCTCGTGTGACGCTTCCAGGAGGCCGGGTCACTCAGACCGCCGCCTATACCGGTCCCCTTGGCTCCACGCAGCGCAACGCGCGCATGCAGACAAACGGGAACGAGGCAAATTTCGCCACCACCCGTCCGCTTGGCGAACAGGAAGGACTGACCGTCGTTGTCGGCTTTCCCAAGGGCGTGGTCGCGCCGCCTTCTGCCGATCAGGAGCGCGACTGGTGGCTGCGCGACAACATCAATCTGTTCTTGGGACTTGGTGGACTGATCCTCGTCGTCGCCTATTACTCGGTGTTCTGGAATCGCGTCGGCCGCGATCCGGCCGGCGGGGTCATGGTGCCGCGCTGGGATGCTCCCGACGGCATCTCCCCCGCACTCGTCAACTACATCGACAACAAGGGTTTTTCGGGCGGCGGTTGGACAGCCTTTTCCGCGGGCGTGCTCGATCTTGCCGTCAAGGGATATGTGGTGCTCGATGATTTGAAGGAAAAGATCGTGCTGCGCCGGACGGACAAGACCGCGCCGCGGGATCTGCCGAGCGGTCAAGCCTCTATTCTGGGTTCCATCGGCGGAAAGGGCGAAAGCCTCGTGATCGACGAGGCGCACGGGACGACGGTCCAGTCGGTCGGCGCGAGCTTCCGGCGGGCGATCGAAAAGGAGCATCGCGGCAAGTATTACAAGGCCAATACGGGCTATATCGCGGGCGGCGTCGCTCTCAGCGTATTGTCGATCCTCGCCTTGATCGTCTTCGGGAATCTGGAGCCGGACATGATCGCGATGCTGATCGTGCCCGCCTTTTTCGCGGTCTTTATCGGCGGTTTTGCCGTGAGTTTCGGAAAGGGAATGAGGCGCGGTTCTTCCCTGCTGTCGAAGGTCGTTTCGGTCGTGATCCTCGGTTTCATCGGCCTGGTCGCTTTGTCGATCGGGTCGGCGGTGATGGTGGCACTCCTGTCCGAAATGACGGGCAACGATCATTGGCCCGTCCTGGTGGCCGTCGGCGGTATCGTTCTTGTCAACGTGATGTTCTTTTTCCTGATGGGCGCGCCGACGCCGCTCGGCCGCAAGCTGATGGACGGCATCGAGGGCCTGCGCACCTATCTGACACTTGCGGAACAGGACCGCATGAACATGGCGGGCGCACCGACCATGTCGCCGCAGCATTTCGAAAAGCTTCTGCCCTATGCGGTGGCACTCGGCGTGGAAAAGCCGTGGAGCCGCGCCTTTGAAGCATGGCTCGCAACGGCCGCGGGTGCCGCAGCGGCTTCCTATGCACCTGGCTGGTACAGCGGCAATTCCCATTCGAACTTCGGCGACCGCATCGGTGGCTTTGCCTCCTCGATGTCTTCCACCATCGCTTCGACCATCCCCGCGCCGAAATCCTCCTCGTCCTCGTCCGGCTTTTCGGGCGGCTCCTCCGGTCTGTCT